>NZ_LT964854.1:1497687-1578078 GCF_900240305.1 Ottowia massiliensis
TTTTGTGTCGTGTCGGAGTCTGGTAGATGTTTGGTACTTACAGTCTACCATTGTTGAAGTCAGTGTAGATTTGTCGGAGCGAGGGAGACAGCACCTGCACGCGCCGCCAAAGGCGGTCGGCGGCGTCGGATGAGTACAAGAGACAGGGCTGGGCGCTGGCGCGCGCGCCTGGCAGCCGCCCCCGGCGCAGCCCCCGCAGTTCGACGGCCTGCTGGCCGCCGCGCCGCCGCTGGAGGCGCCTGCCCGCGCCGCGCCTGCCGTGCTGCTGGAGCGTCCCCCCTTTCACAGCAGCCGCCGCCCGCCGCCCGTGGCCGCCGCGCCAAGCCAGGCCAAGCCCGCCGTGGCGCTGGACAAGGTGCGCTTTTACGGCATCGTCACCAGCCCGGCGCTTACCACCGTGATGGCCGAGGTGGAGGAGCAGCCCCGCGCCCTGCGCGTGGGCGACCGCATCGGCGAATGGGAGCTGGCGGCAGTCAAAGGCCGCAGCATCACTTTCAGCAAAGGCGGCGAGCGCCATGTGATTGAACTTCCATACGTTCACACTGCGCCAGCTTCGCCCGCCGGAGCCGCTGACGCGCCGCCTCTGCCCGCTGGCATGCCCGCCCGCCCGCCGCAGGGCCGTCCGGCCCAGGGCATGCCGCCGCCTTCTTCTTTTAGACCGCAGTTTTGAGTTGCGACCGCGATTTCAATCCGCGCCACGAACCGTGTTTCCTATGCCGCATCACCTCACGCCCCGCACCGCTCTTTCCCTGATCGCCCTGGGGCTGCTTGCCGCAGGCTGCAACAACCATGCGCCCATCGCGCCGCAGGCTCCTGCCGCCCTGGAAACCGTGGAAGAGCAAGCCGCCGCCGCGCCCAAGCCCGCCAGCGCGCCCGCCGCGCAGGCCGCCTCCAGCGATGAAGCCAGCGAGGAGCGCAAGCCCGTCATCATGCGCGGCACCGACGAAGTCGTCCGTCCGCCGAAGCACGCCGCCCGCGTTTCCGGCCCTGTGAGCGCCTTCAAGTTTGAAGATGCGCCCGTGGGCGAAGTCGTGCACGTCATGCTGCGCGACCTGCTCAAGGTGGATTACGTCATTCACCCCCCGCTCAATGGCCGCGTCACCCTCGTCACGCGCGGCGAAGTCAGCGCCGACAGGGCCATGAACCTGCTCGAAAGCGCCTTGCAGCTCAACGGCATCGTCATGGCGCGCGACTCCAGCGGCACCTACCACGTGGGCGCGCCTGCCGCCCTGAAAGACATCGTGGCCGCTCCCCGCATTGCCGACGACGGCCCCATGCCTCCCGGCTACGGCGCCATCATCATCCCGCTGCAATACTTGGGCGCGGGCGAAATGGCCAACATCCTGCGCGCCATGGTGCCGCCCGAAGCCATCGTGCGGGTGGACACGCTGCGCAACATCATCATCATGCGCGGCACCCGCACCGAAGCGGAAGGCTGGATGGATGTCGTTAAAACCTTTGACGTGAACCTGCTGCGCGGCATGTCAGTAGGCGTCTTCCCCCTGCAATACACCTCGCCTGCGGAGGTGCAAAACGCCTTGGCCGTGCTCTCCGGCGCGACAGGCGCGGCCAGCGCTGGCGCAGCCCTGCCTGCCGCCGCGCCAGCCGCCGGAAAAGCCGCCGCGCCAGCCGCAGCCGGGGCCGGAGCCAGCGCCCTGGGCGAAAGCAACCCGCTCTTTGGCGCGTTGCGCATCCTGCCGCTGGAAAGCATCAACGCCGTGCTTGTCATCACCCCCCGCGCCGCGTACCTGGACGAAGTCCAGCACTGGATCAGCAAGTTCGACCGCCCCAACGCGGGCAGCGCCGAACCGCAACTCTTCGTCTACAAGGTCAGAAACGGCTCCGCTGACCACCTGGCCGAACTGCTCAACGGCATCTACGGCGGCAGCGCCGCCACCGTGCAAGGCGCCACGGGCGCCACCGGCGTGGCCCCCGGCCTGGGCAGCGTCTCCGGCAGCAGCGCCCGCAGCACATTCGGCGGCGCATTCGGCAACACGTTCGGCAACGCGTCAGGCGGCAGCGCCGTGGGCGGCTCGCTGGGCGGCGGCGCGTCTGGCAGCTCCTTGGGCGGCAATGCTTTCAGCGGCAATGCCTTCGGCAATTCAGCCAGCACGCTTCGCAACGCCTCCGGCGCCGCAGGAAGCGCCTTCGGCAGCAACCGCATGAGCGGCCAGCAAGGCGGCGGCGACCAGGGTGCCGCCAGCGTTACTGTCAATCTGGGGCCAGACGTGCGTGTCATGGCCGACCGCATCAACAACACTTTGCTCATCTACGCGCCGCCCGCTGAATTCACGCGCATTGAAACTACTCTCAAGCGGCTGGACATTCAGCGTGCGCAAGTTCTCATCGAAGCCAGCATCATCGAAGTCACCCTGCGCGACGGCCTGCAATACGGCCTGCAATGGGCCTTCAAGAACAGTGGCGACTTCGGCACGGGCCGCACCGGCCTGGGCGTGCTCAACAACAACCGCAGCAACTCAACAACCACCATCGCAGGCGCAAGCCGTGGCGGCACGATCACCAACGCAGCCCAGGGCTTCAGCTACACGCTCACCAGCTCCATCGGCAACCTCACCGCCGTGCTCAACACTCTGGCTTCCAAATCGCTCCTGAAGGTCATCTCCAGCCCCTCTCTCATGGTGCTTGACAACCACACCGCCGCCATCTCCGTAGGCGACCAGCAGCCCATCAACACCGGCACCACCATCAGCAGCAGCGGCACCATCGCCACCACCAACAACATCCAGTACAAAGACACGGGCGTCATGCTCAACGTCACCCCGTCCGTCAATGCAGGCGACTTGGTCACGCTCGAAATCGACCAGACCGTCACCGACGTGGGCGAGAAAGACGAAATTACCGGTCAGCGCAGCTTCCTTCAGCGCCAGATTGGCTCCAAGGTCGCCGTGCGCTCGGGCGAAACCATCGTGCTCGGCGGCCTGATCAAAAGCAAGCACACCCAAGGTTCCGCTGGTCTGCCCGTGCTGTCATCCATCCCGCTGCTGGGCGGCCTGTTCGGCAGCCAGTCCCGGGAAGACGTGCGCACCGAGCTGCTCGTCATCATCACCCCCCGCGTGCTGCGCTCCGACGAAGACGCCCGCGCCGTCAGCCGCGAACTGCGCGACCGCATGAAAGGCCTCTCGCTGAGCCAGCCCCTGGCAGGCGGCGCGCCAGCCGCTGACTGAAGGCGGCAAGGCAGCAAAGGCATGCCCGGCGCAAAGCGGCCATCTCCGCAAGAGCCGCCGGGCGAAAAAAACGCAAGCGCGCGATCTGCCCCTGCATCCTGGAAACCCGTTCAAAGCCTGCTCATGGGCAAAAGCCCGGCGCGGCTGAAGAGCGCGCAAGCCATCGGCCCTGCCTGCTCATCAGGCTACATCAGAAACAGGAGCAAATTCAAAGGGGTGAAAACGACGTTTTGCGCAATATCCACCGGACATCTTGCTACGAATAAAGAAGCTAAATAAAGTCTGCGCTTGCTCCTCATCGCCTTCAATCCCCCCTGCTTTCAGCCTGGGGCAGGCAGCCCAAACCGCGCCTGTGCGCCCATGAGCGGGCAGCGCGCAAACAGCCCCGTCAGGCAGCCAAACATCAAAACCAAGCCAACCATCATGCAGGCAAAGCCATCAGCGAACCCAGGCGAGGCGGCCGTTTGAGTGGTCATGGCTGCCTGCGTCGCGCCCTGCCATCCTGCCCCGCGCCTTCTGCTGCCGTCTCCCGGCCGGTTTTCAGCCGTTTCCCTGCTGCTTGCGGCGCGCATGCCAGAGCCGCCATACCATAAGCGCCCTGTGCGTTGCGCGCACCAACCAGCGCGCCGCCCTGTTCGCAGGCCATGCGCAGCCTTGAAACAAGCCTGCTGCCGCCTGTTTGCGCGCCCATGAATCCCTGGGCCTCATCTGTTTCCCTTTTCAATATTCTGGAGAAAACCGCCATGTCTTTTTCCCTCGCCACCCGCGCAGCCGCTCTGGCCGCTGCCCTTGCGCTGGCCGCCTGCGCCAGCAACAGCGCCAAAACCCCGGAGCAAATCGTGGCCGAGCGCGCCGAAGCGCGCTGGCAGCACTTGATCAAGCAAGACTTCGCAGGCGCCTACGCCTACCTCACCCCGGCCTATCGCGACGTAGTGCCCCAGGAGCAGTACCGCAGGCGCTTTGGCAGCGCCGGTGCCTGGACCAACGCCATCGTTCACGAAGTCAGCTGCGAGCCTGAGGCCTGCACCGTAAAAATGCGCATCACCACCCAGGTGCGCGTGCCCCTGTTTGCCACCCGCATCTCAGAAGTCACCACTTACATGGATGAACGCTGGGTGCGCGAAGACGGCCAGTGGTGGCTTTACCAAAGTCTTTAAGAGGCGGCGGCTCAGAGCCCGGCCGCAGGCGCAGCCAACACGCAGGCCCGGGCGGTTTGCGGCTGGCGCCTTGCAGACCATCGCGCCTTGTGGCCAACCCTGGACAGGCGCCAAAACAGGCGTCAAGGAAGGCGGCGGCCCGCAGTGTTGCAAAGTTGATGAAACGCTACACGCAAACTGCAAAGAAGATTCGCAAGGTTTGTTGCCGCATGCACGCTTGTGCTAGCATTCTGCTTGCACGTTCAGGCTTTGTGCGCAATGCCTTGTCCTGAATGTTTGCGTTTCTTTTCTCTTTTATTGGAGTCATAGCTATGATGAAGAAAAGCGTAATGGCAGTCGGCGTCGCTGCTTTGTTGGGTATGTCCGCTGCGCAGGCAGTGGTCGCTTTTGAAGACCAAGCGACTTTTGCTGCCCGCACTACTGACAAGGCCGGGGAAATGGGCCTCGTCCAGGCAGGCGGCATCGGCCACGTTCTGTTCACCCCTTACTACAGCACCGTAAACGGCAACACCACGCTGATCAGCTTGGTGAACACCGATGCAGAAATGGGCAAGGCCGTGAAGGTGCGCTTCCGTGGCGCAGCCAACTCTGACGACGTGCTGGACTTTACCGTTCTGCTCTCTCCTGGCGACGTGTGGACGGCCTCCATTCAGCCTTCCCTGACTGGCAACGCCCGCATCACCACTCCTGACAGCTCTTGCGTGCTGCCCAGCCAGATTGGCGAAGATGGCGTGGACTTCCGCACCTATCGCCTTGACCAGAAGCTGAGCGAGGCAGCCAGGGCGTTGCACACCCGCGAAGGCTACATCGAGTTCCTGAACATGGCCGACATTTCGCCGTGGAAGGGGCGCGCTAGCGGCGCTGGTGCAGCCGATGCTGTGCCTAGCACCAAGAGCACGGTTTACAGCAACATCAAGCACGTCAACAACGTGGCGCCTTGCAATGCAGACGTTGCGTCCTGGCTGGTATCCTCCGATGCGCTGGCCAACCCCGCAAATTACGGCATTCTGCCTCCGACGGGCGGCCTGTTTGGCAACTGGGCCGTCTTCAACAACGAAAACATCACTTCCTATGGCGGTGGTCACTACGCGTCGGCAGCGGTTAAAGGCACATCGGGGGCCGGTAACGCCGCGCGTTTGATCTTCTCTCCGCAATCTGAAGCTCCGGCAGGCGTGGTTGAAAGCGCCGATCCCTTGCTGAATGCAGACGCTCTATGGGGCGCCAGCCAAACGTACAGGGGTGCAGCTGTCGTCAATGGCAACGCCGTCGGAACAGCGCTGATCCCCGCTCTGTGGCTGGATTTGCCTGACCTGTCCACTCCCTACACGCTGGCTGACGTGGATGGCACAGCTTTCTCGCCCAAGAAGCGCGCCTATGACCTGAGCTTGGCGCTGTCGGCTACGAAGGTGATGAACGAATTTGTGGCAACGCCTGAGAGCGCCACGGTGCCGTTCCGCACCGACTGGGTGTTCTCGCAGCCCACCCGCCGCTACCAAGTGGCTATGGCTTACAGCCAGGACGGCTCCGGCGAGCGCAACATTCCGGTGAACGCGCAGCCTGCTGCTGGTTATGGCGTGAACTACTTCTTCGGCACGGTGACTGGTACAACCAACGCGATCACTGGCAACATGACGCTGGGTACGCGCAGCATTGGCGGCGTGTCCACGGGCGACTTCCTGTGCACGAAGTCTGCCATCAAGGGCAGCAACCGTGAAGAAGCTTCCTTCTCCGCAGTGGGCCAGTTCTCTCCGGCTCCGGTGGTTGGCGCCACTTTCTTCTGCGGCGAAACGGCTACGCTGAGCTTTAACAGCGACACCTCCAGGGTGCTGCATGCCGTTCTGGCGAACCAGCCGGTTGCCGTGCGTGTGGGTTCTGGCGGCGCTTCCACCGTTCAGGCTGGCTGGGCCACGCTGGAGCTGACGCCCGCAACGTCCACTACGACTGGCGGAACAGCAGTTACGAAACCTGCGAGGGGCCTGCCTGTCATCGGTTACGCAGCTACGTCCTTCTCCAATGGCGCGACCAACGGCAACTTTGGCGACGCCATTGAGCACCGCTACGCCCGTTGATAAGGCGGGCAGGAAAGAGGCCTGAGGCGAGCCGCCTTTGGCTCTCTTTCCGGCACAAGTGCAGTTGCGGCGCTTACGCAAGCGCCGCACACAAAAGAAAAAGGCGGAGAATTCCGCCTTTTTCTTTTGTGTGGTTTGCCATTTTCAGAAGGTGTTTCGCATGACAGACAAGCAAAAATACATAAGACAGAGTGCAGTGGGCGGTTTGAAAAATGCCGCCTGGGCGGCGGCTCTGGCAGCGCTGCTGTGGCAGGGCCATGCGCTGGCTGCGTCTCCAGCCCCTGCCGTCTCCCACAAACCCCTCGCGTTGGAGACCGTGCTGCTGCGCGGCCCGGCAGGGCAGATTACGCTGGCTGAGGTGCAGGCGCTGGCCGCCATTTCCGTGCCGCCCGAGCAGCGCGCCGCCGTGCTGGGCAGCCGCAACAGCCTGGAGCAGCTGGCGCTGGCCGCCTACACCCAAAAGGCGCTGGCCGCCCAGGCGCGCGCCGCAGGTTACGACAAGAACGAGCAGGCGCAGTATGCGGAACGCCTGGCCGCCACGCGCGCCCTCAGCGACAGCTGGATGGCCCACCAGTCCGAGCTGCAAAAGCCTGCCGACGCGCAGCTGGAAAAGCTGGCCCGCAGCATGTTTGCCAACGACAAGGCCAGCTTCGCCGAAGGCCCGCGCGTGCATGTGCGCCACTTGCTGGTGCGCCCCGGCGAGGGCCGCACGGAAGAACAGGCCCAGGCTCACGCCGAGGCCCTGTTGGCGCGCCTGAAAGCGGGCGAATCCATGGAAAAGCTGGCCCGCGAGGAATCTGCCGACAAGGGCAGCGCCGCGCGCGGCGGCGAGCTGCCGCCTTTTGGCCGGGGCCGCATGGCGCCTGAATTCGAGCAGGCCGCCTTTTTGCTGCAAAAGCCGGGTGAGCTGGCAGGCCCCATCAAAACCGATTTCGGCTACCACCTGATTGAGTTGATTGAGCGCCTGCCCGCTGCCGAGCCTGTATTCGAGGATTACCGCGACAGGCTGATTGAGGGCCTGCGGATCCGGCGTCAGCAGCAAATTCGCGAGGAGCTGTGGCGCGAAGCGCAGAAAGACGTGCAATACGAGCAGGCTGCCATTGATGCTGCAGTGGGAGGGCAGCCCGCCGTTCCGCTCAAGAGCGCGCCACCTGCTGCCCCTGCTCCTGCCGCCAAATAAAGGAAAGGAAGGAGGAAAGCAAGGAAAGGCGAGGAGGCGCAGGAACTCCTTGACGCGAGGCCGCGCCCGGCTCTCTCCTTTCATCCTTTCTCCTTTCTTTTTCTTGTTTTTTCTGCACCCGCCTGTTTCCCTGCAGCTTCTGCCCTGCCGTGCTTGCCGCCCTGCTATCTGATGCCCGCGCCCTGCTGCGCTTGCGCCGCCTGCTGGGGCAGCTGACGCTGCGCGAGCTGAAGGCGCGCTTTGCCGGTTCGGCGGGCGGGCTGCTGTGGGCCTGGGCGCAGCCCGCGCTGGGCATTGCGGCTTATTACCTGGTGTTTGACGTGGTGTTTGCCTTGCGCGCCGGGCAGGCCGAAGGCGGCGCGGCGGCGCCGAGGCTGGGTTCTTTTCTCATCGTGGGCATGCTGGCCTGGATGGCGTTCAGCGACGCCACGCAACGCGCCATGAACAGTCTGGTTGAAGCGGGCGGGCTGCTGCAGAAAAACCCCTTGCCGCCCGCGCTGTTTCCGGCCCGCGCCGTACTGGCCAGCGCTCTGGTTTTCGCGCCTTTGCAGCTGGCGCTGGCGCTGGCCTACTGGCCCATGCATCACGGCGCGTGGGCCGTGGCGGCGCTGCTGCCGCTGGTGCTGGCGCAGGCGGCGCTGGCCTGGCTGCTGGGCTATTTGCTGGCTGTGCTCACGGCAGCGTTGCGCGATGTGGCGCAGGTGGCGGGTTTTCTATTTTCCATTGGCGTGTTCGCTGCGCCTGTGCTGTTTCCCATGAGCATGTTTCCTGAGCGCTGGCGCGCGCTGCTGTGGCTCAATCCCATGACGGCCTGGGTGCTGTCCTATCAGGCCGTGCTTTTGCAGGGGCAATGGCCGCCTGCTCAGGCCTGGCTGGCTGTGCTGGCCTGGCTGGCTGTGCTGGCCTGGCTGCTGAATGCGGCCTTGCGCCGCGTGCGCGATCAACTGGTGGATTGGCTGTGAGTGGCTCAAGAATGAACGGCGGAGCTGGCGCGGCAGATGCCGTGGTGCTGCGCGCCTGCGGCCTTGGCAAGGAATACCGTTTGTACGATTCGCCGCGCCAGCGCCTGAAGGCGCTGCTGACCGGGCGGGCGCAGCACAGGAGCCACTGGGCCTTGCGCGATGTGTCATTCGAGCTGCGGCGCGGTCAATGCATAGGCGTGATCGGCGACAACGGCGCGGGCAAAAGTTCGCTGCTCAAGCTGCTAGCGGGCACTTTGCAGCCCACACGGGGCCGGATTGAGCGTCAGGGGCGCATCACGGCCATTCTGGAACTGGGCGCGGGTTTTCACCCTGATTTCAGCGGGCGCGACAACCTGTATTTCGGCGGCAGCATGATTGGCATCAGCCACGAGGAAATGGCGCGGCTGGAGCCTGAAATCGTTGCTTTTGCAGGCCTGGGCGAAGCCATGTCGCGCCCCGTCAAGACTTATTCCTCCGGCATGGCGGTGCGGCTGGCTTTCGCGCTGGTCACGGCGGTGCAGCCGGATGTGCTCATCATCGACGAAGCGCTGGCCGTGGGCGACCAGCATTTCCAGAAGAAATGCGTGGAGCGCATCACGGCCTTCAAGAAAAACGGCTGCACCATTTTGTTTTGCTCGCACAGCCCCTACCACATCCGCACGCTGTGCGACGTGGCCTTGTGGCTGGATGGCGGGCAGGTGAAGGAATTCGGCCCGACCGAGCCAGTGCTGGGCGCTTACGAGATGCACACGCGCCTGCGCAATGCCCCGCCTGAAGAAGCAGAGGCAGCAGAAGCGCCCGCAAAGGCGGTTGAAGGCAACGCGGCTGATGCCCCCGCCGCTGGCAGCGCGCCGCCCGCGTCGCCCTACCCGCCGCCGCAGCCAGACGCATCGGCGCGCATCATCTCGGTGGACATTGCCAATTTGGGCGAGGGGGAGCCACCCCTGCTGCAAGGGCGCGATCTTGTCGCCACCATCACCGTGCGCGGCCACGGCCAGGAGCGGCCCAACGTGGGTTTCATGATCGAGCAGTCGCGCGGCGTGGGCATTACTTCGCTGGCCACGCATGAGGAAGGCGCAGCCCCGCAGCCGCTGGGCGATGGCCTCTGGCGCAGCGTGCTCACCTTCCCCGACTTGCCCCTGCACAGCGGCGAATACGTGGTCAGCGCCTTTTTGTTTGACGCCAGCGGCCTGGTGGTGTACGAGCAGTGGTTCCAGTTTTTGCATTTCCGCTTCGTCACTCCCACGCTGATGCCCGGCCTGGTTCGCCTGCCGCACCGCTGGGAATGAGCGTTTTTCAAGTGCCTCTCAGAACCTGTTCAACGTCCGTCCGTGGGCGCGAAAAGCGCGAACGCGGGCGGTCTGCGGCGTTGCCAATCCTCGCCAGGCAGCAAGGGGGCATCAGGCCCGCCGGTGGTTACCGTTCATCCCAATCTGCGCCCTCTCACGACCAGACGCTGAACAAGGTTTTGAAGCACCTTTTGTGCGCCTTCGGGCGTCTTTCGCAAGGAACACAGCCATGACTTCATCTTCCCCCGCCGACTGGCTCGCCCAGGGCCAGGCCGCCTTGCAAACGGGCGACCGCGCCGCCGCCGCCCAGGCGCTGGAGCAGGCGCGCAAGCATGAGGCCACGCGGCTGGCCGCGCACAACCTGATCGAACGCCACGGCCTGCCGGGCGCGTTTGCCGAATGGATGGGCGTGAACTGCGAGATTTCGCCGCAAGACGACATCTACCGCTTCTTTGACGGCCACCCCACCTCCATCAACCCGCTGCGCGACTACCTGGCCGATGGCTGGCGCACGCTTGCCGAGCTGATGCTGCTGCTCGAAAGCGTGGACCGGCCCCTGCTGCGCGTGGCGAGCTTTCTGGAATTTGCCAGCGGCCACGGGCGCTTCACGCGGCATCTGGCCCAGGCGCTGGGCGCGGGCAAAGTCACCGTGTCCGACGTGGTGCCCGACGCCGTGCAATTCGCGCGCGATGTGCTGGGCGTGCAAGGCTTTGTCTCCACGCGCGAGTCGCAAGCGCTGGCCTGGCGCGGACGGCACGAAGTGGTGTTCGCGCTCTCGCTGTTCAGCCACTTGCCGCGCGCCAGCTGGGGGCCTTGGCTAGCAAAGCTGGGCGAGCTGGTCGCGCCCGGCGGCCTGCTCATCCTCACCACCCACGGCGCGGAAGCGGCGCGCCGCCAGCAGGTTGCGCTGGATGCCGAAGGCTTTTTCTTCGCGCCCTCCAGCGAATCCACCGCAATTGACGCGCAAGACTACGGCACCACCTTCACCAGCGAAGGTTTCGTGCGTGCCCGCGTGGCCGAGTGCCTGCCCGGCATGGCGCTGCTGCGCTTTGCGCCCACGTGGTTCTGGCATCACCAGGATGCCGTGGTCATTCACAAGCCGGCCTGAAAGCCTGTTCAAAGCCCGTCATGGCCCGCAGACACAGGCCGGGCGGCATCAGAAACAGGAGCGAATTTGAGGGGGTAAAAATGCCTCTTCGCGCAGTTTCCACTAGGACCTCATGCTATTGATAAAAGAGCGGAATTACGCCCTCCTGCTTTCTGCCAGCGCTTCGCCCTTCGTTCATGCCGTACCGCGATGACTTTCGCCGTGGCTTTTCTTCTTGCTCCTTGATGACCGATTCCGCTCAAGCTGCCGCCGCCCGCCCGCGCTGGCCCGCCCGTTTTTGCCAATGGATCAAACGCGGGTGGCGGCGGCGCCTGGTGTCGCTGGCCGTCTTCGCCGCCGCGCTGCTGGCCGTGGGCGCATGGCAGACGCGGCATGTGCCTGACGGCATGGCGCCCGCGCTGGCAGGCACGCTGCCCGACGGGCGCGCGCTCACGCTGGCGCAGTGGCGCGCCGCCCATCCGGGGCGGGCCGTGGCGGTGCACTTCTGGGCCGAGTGGTGCTCCATTTGCCGGCTGGAACAGGGCCACGTATCCAGCCTGATGCAAAACTGGCCCGTGCTGACGGTGGCCACCCGCTCCGGCGACGGGCAGGCCGTGGCCCGCACGCTGGCGCGCCGTGGCCTGGGCGGCTGGCCAACCATCGTGGACGAAGACGGCGCCATTGCCCGCGCCTGGGGCATCAGCGGCGTGCCCGCGTTCATCGTCATTGACCCGCAGGGCCAAATACGCGCGGCCAGCATGGGCTACACGCCCACGCTCACCATGCGCCTGCGGCTGTGGTGGGCGCAGCGTTTCTGAACGCCCGGGGCCGAGAGCCTGTTCAAAGTCTGCCCATCCCAATTCGCCTTCTACCTCCCACGGCCAGATTGCGGTCTGGCTCTGATACAGCCTTGTGGCGAAGCCGCTGGGCTGCGCGCTTGGGCGAATCAAACCAAAAACAGGAGCGAATCTGAAGGGGTTCAGATGCCGCGCCGCGCAATATCCACCAGGACCTATCGCTATGGATTAAGGAGCGAGAAAAGGCCCGGTCAGCGGCGCGGGGCGATGGCGCCGCGCACGCGGCCTTTGAGTTGCGCGATGCCGCTGGCGCGGTCGTATTCAAAAGCGTCGCCCGTGAAGCGGTCAGGCCCGCGCGTGATTTGCACAGGCTCATGCGAGATGACGCGCTCGTCGTTGATGAAGGCCAGCAGGCGTTCGCCTTCAAAGACGACGGCGGGCGCGCCCTGGCTGGCGGGCGCGGCCTGGCGTTCCACGCGGGCGTGGCCGATGAGTTCGACTTCGCTGCCGTCGTCTTTGGCGGTGGCGCTTTCGGCGGTGGCGGTGGCGAGTTCGCCGCCTTCTCCCCAGGCTTGCAGGCGGGGGGTGCGCACGTGCAGGGTTTGCGTGGCGGGGTAGTGCCGGCCTTGCGCGCCGGTGATGCGGGTGCGCAGCTGCCCGTCGGGCGCGAAGGTTTGCACGGTGAAGTCGCGCATGAAGTAGTCCGGCTCGTCAGCGGGCGCTTGCTGCGCGGCGGGCGGCACGATTTGCGGGGCGCTGCGCACCAGCCACCAGGTGCCCAGGGCGAATACGCCCATCATGAGGGCGGGCAGCCAGGCGAAGAAGTGGTCTCGGCTGCGGCGCAGCAGGCGGGCGCGGTTGATCATGCGGGGCGGCCGCTTTCAGCTTCGGTTCCGGTTCCGCTTGCGGCTGCGCTGATGCTTTCCGCGCCGCCTGCATCCAGCTGGGCTTGCAGCAGGCGGCGGTAGTGGCCGCTGGCGGTGAGCAGCAGGTCGCAAAACTCGCGGGCCGCGCCTGCGCCGCCCGCCGCGCGGGTGACGTAGTGCGCGCGCGCCAGCACTTCGGGGTGGGCGCCCGGCGGGGCGCAGGCGAAGGCGGCGCGCGTCAGCAGGGGCAAATCGGGCCAGTCGTCGCCGATCACGGCGGCTTCGCGCCAGCCGCAGCCCATTTCGTTCAGCAGGGCCTGGGCGGCGGGCAGCTTGTTTTCTGCGCCCAGGCGCTGGCGCGTCAGGCCCAGGCTGGCTAGGCGCGCGCGCAGCGCGGGCGAGTCGCGGCCTGAAATGACCACGGGCGCGATGCCCGCCTGTTGCAGCAGGCGGATGCCGTGGCCGTCCAGCGAGTGAAAGCGCTTGAGCGGCTCGCCGCCGGCGTCCAGATACAGGCCGCCGTCGGTGAGCACGCCGTCCACGTCAAAAATGGCCACGCGCATGCCTTGCGCGGGCAGCAGGGTTTCGGCAGGCCAGGTCAGAAAGGCGGTGGCGTTCATGCGGGCTTTCAGTGCGGGTTCAGATGACTTTGGCGCGCATCAGGTCGTGGCTGCTGACCACGCCTTGCAGCCGGCCTTCGCCGCCCTGCACCAGCAGCACGCTGATGCGGTGGCGCTCCATGAGCTTGGCCGCTTCGGCGGCCAGGGCGGCGGGGGCGATGTGGCGCGGGCTGGCGTGCATCACGTCGCGCGCGGTCAAGGGGCGCAAGTCGCGCCCGGTTTCGATCAGGCGGCGCAAATCGCCGTCGGTGAAGATGCCGATGGCGCGGCCTTGCGCGTCGGCAATGGCGGCCGCGCCCAGGCCCTTGGCGCTGATTTCGCGCATCAGCTCGCTGAAAGAGGCCTCGGGCGGCACGCACGGCACTTCGCTGCCCTGGCGCATCACGTCCGCCACGCGCGTGAGCAGCTTGCGGCCCAGCGCGCCGCCGGGGTGCGAGCGGGCGAAGTCTTCGGCCTTGAAGCCGCGCGCATCCAGCAGCGCCACGGCCAGCGCGTCGCCCAGCGCCAGCTGGGCCGTGGTGCTGGCGGTGGGGGCCAGGTTGAGCGGGCAGGCTTCCCGGGCCACGCCGCTGTCGAGCAGCACATCGGCGCAGCCGGCCAGCGTGGAATGCGGCTGGCCCGTCATGGCCACCAGCGGCGCGCCCATGCGCTTGATGAGCGGCAAGATGGCGTTCAGCTCGGCGCTTTCGCCGCTGTTGGAAATGGCCAGCGCCACGTCTTGCGGCTGAATCATCCCCAGATCGCCGTGGCTGGCCTCGGCCGGGTGCACGAACAGCGCGGGCGTGCCGGTGGAAGCGAGCGTGGCGGCCACCTTGCGCCCCACGTGCCCGCTTTTGCCCATGCCCATGACCACCACGCGCCCCTGGCAGGCCAGCATCAGCTCCACGGCGCGCGCAAAGCCTTGCGGCGTCAGGCGGCTTTTGAGGCCGAGAATGGCCGCCGATTCAATGTCCAGCGTCTCGCGCGCCAGCCGCAGCGCTTGTTCAGGAGAAAAATGCATGGGCGCGGATTCTAGGCAGCGGCGCTGCAAGAGCCGCCCGCCAGAGCGCCGGAAAGCGATGCGCGCGGGCAGGAAAAGAGCGGCATGTTTTCGCTCCTCTATTCATAGCATGAGGTCCTAGTGGAAATTGCGCGAAACGGCATTTCAGCCTGCCTGAATTTGCTCCTGTTTCCTTGAACTCTCCGCCCGCTGCGCCAGCCAGACGAGCGCCAGCACCGGCAGCCCCAGCAGGGCGGTGGCGGTGAAGAAGTTCGCGTAGCCAAAGGCATTGACGTAGTGCCCCGAAAACCCCGCCAGCAGCTTCGGCCCCAGCAGCATGAGCGAGGAAAACAGCGCGTACTGCGTGGCCGAGTAGCCCAGGCTGGTCAGGCTGCTCAGGTAGCCCACGAAGGCGGCCGAGGCCAGGCCCGAGGCCAGGTTGTCCGCCGACACCACCGCCGCCAGCGCCGCCACGCTGTGGCCGTAGCCTGCCAGCCAGGCGAAAAGCAGATTGCTCAGCGACGACAGCAGCGCCCCCAGCATGAGGATGCGCATCACGCCAAAGCGCAGCGCCAGGCCGCCGCCCACGAAAGCGCCCAGCAGCGTCATCACCAGCCCCCAGGTCTTGCTGACGGCGGCCACTTCATCCTTGGTGTAGGCCATGTCCACGTAAAAAGGATTGGCCATGATGCCCATCACCGTGTCGCTGATGCGGTAAGTGCCGATGAGCGCCAGCAGCAGCAGCGCCTGCCGGCCGTGGCGGCCAAAGAAATCGGCGAACGGGGCCACAAAGCTCGCCTGCCCCCAGGCCAGCGCCAGCGCCGCGCGGCTGCGTGCGGCAGGCCGCCAGCGCGGGCCGCGCCCCTTCGCGCCCGCCCAGGTGAGGGCCGCTGCCAGCGCCGCCACGGCCATTTGCGGCCAGACAGAGGCCCGGGCGGCCCAGGCCGTCCCGGTCAAGGGCAGCAGCGCCGCTGCCTGCGCCTGCCCCCAGCCTTGCACGGCTGCCACCCAGCCCGCGCCTGTGGCCGCGCCCGCCAGGCTGGCCAGCAGCAGCGCCCACAGCGAAGCCGCCGCCAGCGCCGCCAGCGGCACGCCCCGCGCGGCCACACGGCGCACGGCGCGCAGCCACTGGGCGCGATCGGCCATGCCGCGCTGCGTGGTGGCCGCCGGCTCGGGCGCGAGCAGCAGCGTGCCCACGCCCACCAGCATGGAGGCGGCCATGACCAGATAGGCGCGGCGCCAGCCCGCGTTGTCATACCCGCTGGCGGAGGCGCTGGCGGAAGCGAGCGCGGACGTGTCTTGCGCCGCGCCCGCCAGCCACAGCGCGCCGGCGCCCGCCCAGATCATGGCCAGGCGGTAGCCTGTCTGGTAGCTGGCGGCCAGCAGCGGCTGCTGCTGCGCCGGGGCCGATTCGATGCGCCAGGCATCCAGCGCAATGTCTTGCGTGGCCGAAGCAAAAGCCACCGCCAGCGCGCACCAGGCCACCATGTGCAGGCCGTTTTGCGGATGGGCCAGCGCCATGCCCGCCAGCCCCGCCATCACGCCCAGCTGCCCCAGCAGCAGCCAGCCGCGCCGCTGCCCCAGGCGGCGCGTGAGCAGCGGCACGGGCAGGCGGTCCACCAGCGGCGCCCACACCCACTTGAAGCCGTAGGCCAGCCCCACCCAGCTCAGGTAGCTGATGGTGGCCCGGTCCACTCCCGCCTCGCGCAGGCGGAACGAGAGCGTGCCCATCACCAGCAGCAGCGGCAGCCCGGCCGCAAAGCCCAGCGCCAGCATGCGCAGGCTCATGGGCTGCATCATGGTGCGCAAACGGGCGCGCAGGCGGCTGGCCCATGATCGGGGGAACAAGAAAGGCGGGAAGGCGGGCATCAGGGCAGGCCGCAAACGCGGGAGAGGCCGTAGAAAGGGCGTGGAGAAAAAGTGGCGGGCAATTATCCGGAGCCATGCTGGCATGCCGCCGCGCCGCGCTGGCCCTGGCAAACATGCCGCCTGAAAGCCTGTGTCAAGCCTGCCTGCGGGTGCCTGCGAGTGCGAAAGGCGCGGCTTTGGACGCTCTTGGGCCTTGCAGTCCACCCCGATCCGCTCTTTCGTCCCTCACGGCCAGACTCTGTGCAGGTTCAGGAAAGATGCGAAAAACAGCGCGTAGAAAACCTGAAGGCCGGAAAGCGCGCGGGATGGCGCTTTTTCTGCGGCGCGGTTTGAGGCTCGCCTTTGCCTGCCTTGCGGAGCCTGCCGCCGCAGGGCGCGCCTACAATTTGCAGTTTTGTTACGACACCTGCAAAAAGGACACTCCCATGAGCACACCCGTCCCTTCCCTGGACGACCACGACGGCAAGATCTGGCTGGACGGCCAGCTGGTGGACTGGCGTGAAGCCAAGGTCCACGTGCTCACCCACACCCTGCACTATGGCTGTGGCGTGTTTGAAGGCGTGCGCGCCTATGAAACCGCCAGCGGCACGGCCATCTTCCGCCTGCCGGAGCACACCCGCCGGCTGTTCAACAGCGCCAAGGTGCTGCGCATACAAATGCCTTTCACCGAAGAGCAAGTCAATGAGGCGCAAAAGCAGGTCATCCGCGCCAATGGCCTGAAAAGCGGCTACATCCGCCCGCTGGTGTGGCTGGGTTCCGAAAAACTGGGCGTCAGCCCCAGGGGCAACAAGGTGCATGTGATGGTGGCGGCCTGGCCCTGGGGCGCCTACCTGGGCGCTGATGGCCTGGCGCGCGGCATCCGCGTCAAGACCAGCAGCTACGCGCGCCACCATGTGAACATCACCATGACGCAGGCCAAGGCGGTGAGCAACTACACCAATTCCATCCTCGCCAACATGGAGGCCACGGACGATGGCTATGACGAGGCGCTGCTGCTGGACACGGCGGGCTTCGTGAGCGAAGGCTCGGGCGAGAACGTCTTCATCGTCAAGGATGGCGTGATTTACACGCCCGATTTGTCCGCCGGGGCGCTCAACGGCATCACGCGCAACACGGTGTTCCATATCGCCAAAGACCTGGGGCTGGAAGTAGTGCAAAAGCGCATCACGCGCGATGAGGTGTATATCGCCGACGAAGCCTTTTTCACGGGCACGGCGGCGGAAGTCACGCCCATCCGCGAGCTGGACCGCGTGACGCTGGGCGCAGGCCAGCGCGGGCCGGTGACGGAAAAAATCCAGAGCGCCTTCTTCGACATCGTGGGCGGCAAAAACGCCCGTTACGCCCACTGGCTGAGCGCCGTCTGACCCCCTTGCCGGAGCGCCCAAGCCATGAGCCAGATCGCCACGCCCGAAGTCGTCGAGCTGTCCGTTGCCGACCTCAGCCACGAAGGCAGCACCTGCTGCCCCAACCCCAAGGCCAACATGCAGCTGTGGAACATGCACCCGCGCGTGTACCTGGACCTCTCGCACCAGCGCGAGGCGCACTGCGCTTATTGCGGGCGCATCTACCGCCTCAAGGAGGGAGAGGTTTTCAAAAGCGGGCACTGAAAGCTCCCGGCATGCGGCATCGCGCCTCAGAAATAGGAGCAAATTCAGGCTATAAAAAACGGCTCTTGCGCACATTTGGCGGGGACTTCCAGCTATGAATCAAGGAGCAAAAATCCCCTGCCATGGCGCGGTTTCTGCGGCCCGGTTTCCGGGCCGTTTTCAAAAGCGCCCCAACCTCATCCGCCCGTCACCCCGCCGCCGCAGCGCCCCTGCGGCGGCATTTTTGTGAAATCAATTGCAAGCAAGCCAGGCTCCTGCCCCCGCACCTGCCGACGCAGACGCTGCCGCGCTTTCTGCCGCGCTGGCGCAAGTCACCATCGTCATGGTCAGCTACAACAGCGCGCACTGCTTTGCGCGGCAGGGCGCGCTGCTGCGTGCGTGCCCGCATGTCATCGTGGTGGACAACGGCAGCGACGACGGCTCGGCGCAGCAAGTCAGCCGCCACCTACCGCAGGCGCGCGTGCTGGCGCTGCCGCGCAACCTGGGCTTTGGCGCGGCCAACAACCGGGGGCTGGCGCAGGTGGCCACGCCCTTTGCCTTGCTGCTCAATCCCGACTGCGACATGCAGCCGCAGGCCATTGCCGCCCTGCTGGAAGCCGCCCGCCGTTGGCCGGACGCCGCCATCGTCGCCCCCCAGCTGGTGGAAGCGGGCGGCGGCGCGGAGGTGAACTACCGCTTTGCCCTGACCGACTGGCCTGCCAGGGGCGCGGGCGCCGTGGGCGAGTGCTGCGTGGGCTTTGTTTGCGGCGCGGCCATGCTCTGGCGCATGGAGCGTTTTACCGACGTGGGCTGGTTTGACGAGCGCTTTTTTCTCTACTACGAAGACGATGACTTGTGCCTGCGCCTGAAGCAGGCCCGGCGGCCCATGATCATTGCGCCGCAGGTGCGGGCGCGCCACCGCTCGCGCGGCTCGGTGCGGGGCCAGCGCCCCTGGCGGGCCGAATATCTGCGCGGTTACCACCACGCACAGTCGAAACTCATTTTTTCGGGCCGCCACATGGGGCAGGCACAAGCTCTGCGCCTGCGCTGGCGGCTGCTGCTGGGCACGGCCCTTTCGCTGCCAGTGCGCCTGCTGCTGCCCAAGCCGGGCCTGGTGGCCCGCATGTGGGGCCGCCTGCGCGGCGCCTGGGACTGGCGCTGGCAGTGCGGCCTGCTGTCGCTTGCTGCTCCGGCGCAGCCTTCCAACCACGATCACGAATCCGACATGCCACAAGCCCTCACGCTGCATCGCAACCTGGCGCCAGACCAGGCCTTCGTTCCGCAGGCGGGTCACGTTCCCGATCGCGCAGCCTCCGCCTTTGACGCGCCGCGCTGGAGCGAGCCGCCGCTGGGCAAGGGCACGCTGTGCATTGCCGTGCTCACGCTCAATGAAGAGCGCCATATCGAAAACTGCCTGCGCAGCGCCGCCTTTGCCGACCAGGTGGTGGTGGTGGACAGCGGCTCTACCGACCAGACTTGCGCCATTGCCGAGCGCATGGGCGCGCAAATCGTGCACCGGCCCGACTGGCGCGGCTTTGGCCCCCAGCGCAACCACCAGATTGCCGCCTGCCAGGCCGAATACATCTTCTTTCTGGATGCCGACGAAGAAATCGGCCCCGATCTGCGCGCTGAAATCCAGGCCGTGGCCGCCAGCGGCGACGACGCCATTTGGGAAGTGCTGTGGGAGCAGGTGGCCTATGGGCGGCCGCTGACGCTGATGAAATCCACCGGCGGCGTGGTGCGCCTGTTCAAAACCGCCTCGCTGCTGCGCTATGAAGGCGCGGTGCATGAGCACGCCGTCACGCGCGCCGGCCTGCCGCACCGCCTGCTCAAGGCCAAGCTGCTGCACCACTCGCGCGAAACCGTGCGCGGCAGTCTGGAAAAGCTCACGCAATACGCCATGCTAGGCGCGGCCAAGCGTGCGCGCCAGGGCAAAAAGGGCGGCGTGCTGCGCGGGTTGGGATCGGCCTTGTCCATTTTCTTGCGCCTTTACGTGCTGCGGCGCGGCTTTCTGTGCGGCGGCGAAGGCTTTCTCTTTTGCTACATCGTGGCGCAGGAGTCGTTCTTCCGCTATGCCGCGCTCAAATACGATGCCGCGCACCTGACCGAGTGCGTGCGCCGCTGATGCCGCCCCTGCGCCGCGCCCTGGAAAAAAGCATTCCCGCCGGCATCCGGCTGGGCGCTTTCATGGTGCCGGGGCTGGCTTTGTGGCTGCCTTCGGGCTATTCGTGGGGCGCGGCATGGCTGCTGCTGCTGGCCTTGCTCACCTGGCCGCAGTGGCGGCGCGCCCGCGTGGCGGCCAGCACCTGGGCGCTGGCGGCGGCCATGTGCGGCATGGCCTGCTACTTTCTGGCTGAAACCGGCCTGCAAGGCAGCGCGGCGCTGGACCGCCCGGCCAAATACATCGCCGCGCTGCCGTGCCTGTTCATGCTGGCCTGGCGCGGCCCCAGCGTGGCGGCGCTGTGGGGCGGCATGGCCGCCGGGGCCTGGGGCGCGGGCGGCATTGCCCTGTGGCAAACCTTTGTTCAGCGCCTGCCCCGCGCCACGGGCTACACCAACGCCATCCAGTATGGCGACCTCAGCCTGCTGCTGGGCCTGTTGTGTCTGCTGGGCCTGGCCGCGCTTTGGCAGACGTGGCCGCGCTGGCAGCGCGCCGCGCTGGCAGGCGGCGCTTTCATGGGGCTGCTGGCCTCGCTGCTGTCGCAAACGCGCGGCGGCTGGCTGGCGCTGGCGCTGCTGCTGCCCGTGCTGGCCGCACTGATGGCGCGCCACCTGCCCGCGCGCGCGCTCAAGGCCAGCGCCGCTGCTTTGCTCGCGGGGCTGGCCGCCCTCGCGCTCACCCTGCAAACGCCTTTGCTGGAGCGTATGGAAACCGCTGCGCAGGAAACGCAGCAATTCATGGAAACCGAGCAGGCCGATACCTCCGTGGGCCATCGCTTTGCGCACTGGCAAATGGCCTGGCGCATGGGTCTGCAAAAACCCCTGTGGGGCTGGGGCCGCGCGGGTTATGAACGGGAAAAGCAGGCCCTCGTCGAACGCGGCCAGGCACCGCCCTCGGTGCTGCGCTTCAGCCATGCCCACAATGAAGTGCTGGATGCTTTCGTGCGCCGGGGGTTGGCGGGCGCGCTCGCCGTGCTGGTTTTCTACGCCGTGCCGCTGGCCGTGTTCTGGCCCACCCGCGCGCGGCAGCAGGCCGCTCCTGCCGCCGCTCGCCGCCGCGTCTTTACCCTGCGGCTGGCGGGCGTCGCCCTCGTCATGGCTTACATGGGCTTTGGCCTGACACAGGTCTTTTTTTCGCATAACAGCGGCAATCTGTTCTATCTGTTCATGCTGGCCTTGCTGCACGGCGCGCTGCTGGAGCTGGCGCGGGCATCCAATCAGGTGCAGTCCAATGGTTGCCAGTGGCGCATGCAGCGCGCTTTGCCTGCTTGAGTCAGCCGCTCTGGCTGGATAGGGGCGCCCCAGCTTTGACAGAGAGGCATGCGCCAAGCGTGCCTGCTCAAGGCGCTGGTTTGAGCGTCAAGGCAGATGGTCTCTTGATGGAATCAGCGCCGCAAATCGCTTTTCAGAAGCCAGAACGATCCGTCTGTTGTCATGAGGCTATTCGGAATACACGCGTATTGAAACAGCAGGCTCCGTGCTAGACTTGCGCAAATGCAATTCATTTGCATTAAATGTCTTCTCTTCCTGATGGAGCCTGCGGCATGACTTCCACTCTTTTCGCTCTGACTGGCGGCCTGGCGTTTGTGCTGGGATCGCTGGTGTGGGTGTTCAAGCGCTGAAAAGCCGTTTTTTTGGGGCAGAAGGCGCGCCTGCTGGCGGAACGAAATCAATATAATTTCTCGTTTACGTTTCAAAATCCACGCTTTAGCCTGCTGCCGTTCTTGAAGCGATGAGCGGCGCGTCAAAGTGTGTTCAAGAGTGCGCAGCCGCACTCTTTTTTGTAGCTGCGCTTTTCCCTTTCTATGAGTGATTCCAATCCATTCGCACAGCCAATGGAGCTTGGCCGCGATTTGCTGGTGGCTGGCATTGTGGTGCTGGCGCACGGCGGTGCGCTTTGGGCCGTGCAGCGCGGCCGGGAGCGCCCGCCGCTGGAGCCGCCCAGGGTGCCGGTCATTGCCGCTGAGCTGATCACGGCGGCGGTGCCCATCATTGAGGAGGTGCCGCCTTCTCTGCCGGATCCGCCCGCGCCAACGCCGCCCAAGCCGCCGCCGCCTGCTCCCCCGCCGCCCGAGCCGCCGCCGCCGAAACCACCCAAGCCCAACCCCAAACCGCCGAAAAAACAGCCCGCGCCGCCCAAGCCAGCGCCTGTGCCTGCGCCGTTGCCAGTGGCGGATGCCTCGCCCACGGCCATGTCAGTGCCGCCTGCGCCTGCGGAAAACGTCCAGCCCGATCCGGAGCCAGCGCCGCCCGTTGCATATTCCGGGCCGCCGGGGCCGCCTGGGCCGCCCTCTGGCACATCCGGCTCTGGAGAGCCGCATGTGACGCTGCCTTCCAGCAAGGCTTCCTACCTGAATAACCCGAGACCGCAATACCCTCCCATGAGCAAGCGGTTGGGCGAAACGGGAACGGTCATGCTCAAAGTGCTGGTCGGCGCCGATGGCACCGCCAAGGACGTCCTCATTCACAAATCCAGCGGCTTCGAGCGGCTGGATGTGGCAGCCCTGGAAGCCGTCCGCAAATGGCGTTTCGTGCCCGGCACCCGCTTGGGCGTGCCGGAAGACATGTGGTTCAACGTCCCGGTGAAATGGGTGCTGAACGATTGATCAATCTGAACAGTTTTATCTGGAGCAACAAGAAATGAATTCCGAATTTGGCCTGATGCACCTCTGGGCGCAGGGCGACATCGTCACCCGCATCGTGTTCGTCATTCTGGCATCCATGTCCGTGCTGTCATGGTGCGTCATCATCATCAAGGGGCTGGGCATTCTGCGCGTGCAAGGGCAGGCCAGGAAGGTGCCTGGTTTCTGGCACAACGCTGACCTGGATGCCGCCCTGGGCAGCCTGGGAAGCGGCGCGGGCAACCCGTTCAAGCTTGTGGCGGAAGAAGGCCGAGAAGCCGCAGCCCACTATCGCGCCACCACGCCTCAGCTGCATGATTCGCTCGACATCAATGACTGGATACGCAGCGCGCTCAACCACAGCATCGACAACATCACGGCCCGCCTGCAATCGGGCCTGGTCGTCCTGGCCTCGGTCGGTTCCACCGCGCCATTCGTGGGGCTGTTTGGCACGGTTTGGGGCATTTATCACGCGCTCATGAGCATCGGCCAGGCGGGTCAGGCCAGCATTGACAAGGTGGCCGGCCCCATTGGCGAGGCGCTCATCATGACCGGCTTTGGCCTAGCCGTGGCCATTCCTGCCGTGCTGGGCTACAACGTGCTGGTGCGCGGAAACAAGGCCATCCTGGGCCGCCTGCATCGCTTCGCGCATGACCTGCACGCCTTCTACATCACTGGCGCCCGGGTCACGGCCGCTTCGGTCGAAGGCAACATCATCCGCATGAAGAAAGCCTGAAGGAGAGCGCCGTGGCCGGACAAGTCAGCGACAACACCGATGAAGTCATGGGCGAGATCAACATGATCCCGTTCATTGATGTCATGCTGGTGCTGCTCATCGTCTTCATCATCACCGTTCCGGTGATGAAGCACTCCGTCACCATCGAGCTGCCCAAGGCCAGCAACGAGCCGGAAGACACCAAACCACAGACGCTCAGCCTGGCCGTGCAGGCAGATGGCGCGTATTTCATAGATGACGCTCCCGTGCCGGACGGCGAGCTTTCCAGCCTCTTTGCCAAGGCAGCCGCCAGAAATCCTCAGCCTGACTTGCACATTCGCGGCGATAAAGACGTGCGCTACGAACGCGTGGCGAAAGCCATGGCTGCCGCCCAGCAGGCTGGCCTGAAAAAGATAGGTTTCATCACCGAGCCAGAGAAGCAGCCCTGAGGGTGCTGCCTGCCTTTCCCATCAGCCAAGGAGTCTTCAGCCATGTCCTCGCCTCATGCCAGCGCCGCCGCTGTTGCAGGCAAGCCAGCCTCCCAGCCATCTGCGCCCGCCGCCGCCTTGGCTGCCATCCGCAGCGAGCAGCTTCTCCAGGGCCGCAAGCAGGTCGAAATCATCCATAACGGCGCGGTGTACCGCCTCCAGGCCACCCGGCAGGGAAAGCTCATCCTGACCAAGTAGGGCGAGGTTTCCGCCTTTCACTGAAAACGCCTCCTGCGGGAGGCGTTTTTCATATGAAGCGGGAATTCCTGTCCTGCCAGATTTCTGACGTCAAGAAGCGCGCCAGCCCTGAAAATGATAGGACGGGCCGTCTTGCAGTGATTGACTTCGTTCAAAGCGCAGCGCGGCATGGCATGGATCGTCTTCTTGACCGCAGCCGTTCTGGACGATGAGCCATTCCGTTTTGTGTTCCGGCGCGCTGGCCGGCCATAGACCTTGCCAACAACATTGTTTTATGCAATTCAATTGACAGCAATTTGATTGCCAAAAATAATCCCCCTCATGACTTCCGTCCCCTCCGACGAAACACAGCTGCTGGATCAGCAGCTGTGTTTTGCCGTTTATGCCGCCTCGCTGGCGCTCACGCGCCGCTACCAGCCGTTGCTCGGTGAGCTGGGGCTGACGTATCCGCAGTACATCACTCTCATGGCGCTGTGGGAGGAAGACGGTATCAGTGTCTCTGCTTTGGGTGAGCGCGTGGCGCTGGATTCAGGCACCCTCACGCCGCTGCTCAAGCGCATGCAGGCCGCAGGCTGGTTGCAACGCCAGCGTGATGCGCAGGATGAGCGCCGCGTGCGCATTGTTTTGACCCCCGCAGGCCGGGCGCTGCGCGAGCGTGCGGCCCACGTGCCCGCCTGCATGCTGGCCGCCACCGGCCTGGCTCCATCCGAGGCGAGGGCGCTTGCTTCGCAATTGCACGCCCTGCGCCAGCAACTCGTTTCTTCAACCCCTGTCGAAAGGAAAACACCATGACCACTACCCTTGACAAAGTGCTCTACACCGCCCGCACGCACACCACCGGCGGCCGCGACGGCCAGGCACGCAGCGATGATGGCCGCCTGCAAGTCACCCTCAGCTCGCCTGGACAAGGCACGGGAACCAACCCCGAGCAAATGTTTGCAGCGGGCTATTCGGCCTGCTTCATTGGCGCCATCAAGGTCGTGGCGGGCAAGCAGAACGTCACTCTGCCCGCCGATCTGGCGGTGGATGCCGAAGTCGATCTCGGCCCTACCGTTCATGGCTTTGGCATTGCCGTGCGCCTGACGGTCAGCCTGCCCGGCATCGACCGCGCCGCTGCGCAGACCCTGGTGGATGGCGCGCACCAGGTTTGCCCTTATTCCAATGCCACGCGCGGCAATATCCCCGTGGAAATCAAGCTGGCCTGATGCTTTTAGGAGCAAGTCGGAGCGGGTTCATTTTGCTCTTTTACCAATAGCATGATTCCCAGATTCGACTAGGACATCAAGGGATTTTGGCTCCTCAAATTTGCTCCTGTTTCAAAAGCGGTCTTCCGATTGTTCCGGTTTGGCGCTTCCTGCGGCGCCATTGCCGTGTCCGCTAGAATCCGCCGCTTGCCCTTTGCGGAGAGATGGCAGAGTGGTCGAATGCGCCGGACTCGAAATCCGGTATACGGTTCTCCCGTATCGAGGGTTCGAATCCCTCTCTCTCCGCCACTTGCCGCGCTCATGCGCCGAAACGCCCGCAAGGGCGTTTTTTTATGGCTGCGCGCCTGGCGTTGGGTCCGGCCCGTCTTCCGCCGCTGTCTGTCTGCGCTTGCTGCGGCGCAGCCAGCCGAACCACACGCATGCCAGCACGGGCGCGGCCAGGCAGGCAGAGGCGAGCCAGTCGCCAAAGCCGCCTTCGCTGAACAGGGCCGCCGTCAGGCCCGTGAGAGTGACAAAGGCCAGCGCCAGAGGCCATCCCCATAGACGCCAGAAGCCCTGACGGGCCGAAGCCTGTTTTTCGTGCGTCATGCCGCCTCCTGGATGTTTTTGCTATGGGCCGCCTTGCCGCTCTTTTTCTGCCACGAATCAGTCCGCTGCCTGGCACGATGGGAGAGCGCGTTGAACAAGGCCCGTGGCGCTTGCATGGGCCAGCCGCCGTCGTTGCCGAAGTGCTTGGGCGTCAGGACTGTTGGGCAGACAAAAACGCCGCCAGCGCCCGTGGATAGGGCGCTGACAGCTATCGAAATTGCAGCGAACTGGCGGAAAGGCTGCCACGGGGCACACGGGGCAGATGATCAGCGAATGAGCAGCACGGGCGTGCTGCAACTGGCCAGCACCTTGGTGCTGACAGAACCCATGACGAGCTTGCTCAAAGGGCTGTGGCCGCGCGCGCCCATGACGATGAGGTCGAATTGGCCCTGCTCGGCGTATTTGGCGATTTCTTCGCCCGCGCTGCCAATGGCGGCCACGGTGGCGGGCGTTGCGCCATGCTGGGCCATGAATTTGGCAACGGGGTCAAGCACCTTGGCGGCCTCTTCGGCGTAGTAGCCGTCCACCATTTCCTTGCTCAGGGCGGCGCGGGCGCGCGGGGGCAGGGTGGCCTGCACGGTGATGACGGTGTAGGCATGCCGGGCGCCGTTGCCCAGCAGCTCATCGTGCGCGGCCAGGTAGGCCAGCATTTTCTTGGTGTAGGGGCTGCCATCGACGGCGAGAAGGATTTTCATCATGTCGTGCTCTCCTGTCTGGATTTCAGAATCTGTTCGCGGCCTGGCCATTCAAAAAAAGGGCAAAAACGGCTCCAGTCCTTTGAATACGGGCGCGGGCAGCTATCAAAACAACAGCATCTTTCCGGGACTGGCCTTCAAGGTCTGGCGGCAGGGCCAGCCTGCATGCCCTTGAAAAAGTCAGAGGCCGCAGGGTCGATGACCAGAACGTCGCCCTGTTGGCCGACGCTGGCGCGCCAGGCGTCCAGGCTGCGCCAGAACTGGGCAAATTGCGGATCTTTGCCAAAGGCCTCGGCGTAGGCGGCGTTGGCGGCGCTGTCGCCTTCGCCCTTGATTTTCTGGGCTTCGCGGTAGGCGTCGGCCAGGATGACTTCGCGCTGGCGATCGGCTTCGGCGCGAATTTGCTCGCCTTCGGCGGCGCCCGTGGCGCGCAGCTCCTTGGCCACGCGCTCGCGTTCGGCTTCCATGCGGCGGTAGACGTCGCTGGTGATGGATTCGGCGTAGTCGATGCGGGTGATGCGCACGTCGGTGACGTCGATGCCCCAGGGCTTGCTGCCCCGCACGGCGCCGAGCACTTCTTTTTTGACGTCGGCCATCATTTCGTCGCGCCGGGAAGAAAGCAGCTCGCGCACGTTGCGGCGGTTGATTTCTTCCTGGAAGGCGTTGCGCACCACGCGGTTGAGCTGCTGCGCGCCCGCGCCTTCGCTGGTGCTGCCGAAGTTGCGCACGTAGGCTTGCGGGTCGGTGATGCGCCAGCGCGCGTACCAGTCGATGACGATGCGCTGTTTTTCCTTGGTGAGCAGCGGTTGCAGGTCCTGGCTGTCGAGGGTGAGCAGGCGCTTGTCGATGTAGGCGACGGTCTGGATGAGGGGAATCTTGCCGTACAGGCCCGGTTCGTTGATGACGCGCTGGATTTGGCCGAACTGGTAGACCACGCCGAACTGGCGCTGGTCCACCACGAACAGGCTGGAGGCCAGCGCGGCCAATGCGAGCAAGAAGCTGGCGCCGATGAATCCGGTTTTGTTCATGGAAGGCGGGTGGTCGGTGGGTTAGCGGTAGTCGCGGCTGCGGGCGTTGTCGCGCGCGCGGGTGTCGGGGGCGTAGGTTGCTGCGGCAGGCGCTTGCGCGGGCTGGGCGGCTTGGGCGTTCGCGGAGCTTGCGGCCTGGCTTGCGGCGGCGCTGCCGGCTTCGCCGGGTGCGCTGGTTTGCTGCATGAGCTTGTCCAGCGGCAGGTAAAGCAGGTTGCCGCCGGCGCGGCTGTCCACCAGCACTTTGCGGGCGCGGGCGTAGATGTCCTGCATGGCGTCCAGATACATGCGCTCGCGCGTGACTTGCGGCGCTTTCTGGTACTGGGCCAGCACGGCGGCAAAGCGCTGGGCGTCGCCTTCGGCCTGGGCGGTGATGCGGGCCTTGTAGCCTTCGGCTTCTTGCGTGAGGCGGGCGGCGGCGCCTTTGGCGCGGGGCACCACGTCGTTGGCGTAGGCCTGCGCCAGGTTTTTGGCGCGCTCGCGTTCCTGGTTGGCCTTGTTCACGTCGTCAAACGCGGCTTTCACCTGCTCGGGCGGCTGCGCGCCGCCTTGCTGCATGTTCACGGCGATGACTTCAATGCCGATGCGGTAGCGGTCCAGGATTTTCTGGGTCAGCTCGCGCACGCGGGGGGCGATCTGGTCGCGCTCTTCCGACAGGGCAGCGTCCATCTTCATGTTGCCCAGCACTTCGCGCACGGCGCTTTCGCTGGCCTGGCGAAGGGCGTCGTCGGGGAGCTTGCTTTCAAACAGGTAGGCGCGCGCGTCGCTCAAGCGGTATTGCACGGCGAACTTGACTTCGACGATGTTTTCGTCGGACGTGAGCATGGCCGAGGTGCGCAGGCCAGTGGCGGGGATGATGATGTCGCCGCCCACATCGACCGAGCGGATTTGCGTGACATTGACGGTTTCCTGCCGCTGAATGGGCCAGGGCAGCCGCCAGTGCAGGCCCGCGTCCATCACGGTGGAGTGGTATCGGCCGAACTGGGTGATGACGGCGTTTTGCCCTTCTTGCACGATGAAAAAGCCCGTGCCCAGCCACACGAGCGCGGCTGCGCCTGCCAGCAGGGCCAGGCCCGCGCCCGCGCTGCCGGGCGAAACCGGTGAAGAAGGCGAAGAGCGGCCACGGCGGCCAGGCGGCGGGCCGCCGCCGAAAAGGCCGCCGAGCTTGCGGCTGAAGTCGTTCCACAGCTCATCCAGATCAGGCGGCTGCTGGCCGCCGCCAGACGAATGCGGGCGGGGCAGCTCTGGCGGCTGCGGGCGCTGGGGGTCTTGCGGCTGGCCGCCTTCAGCGCCTTCGGGAGGCGGGCTGGCGTTGGACTCGTCAGGGCGGTCTTCATGGCCCCGGCCCCAGCGCGGGTCATTCAGGTTGAGCGTGGCGGCGGGGCGGCGGCCCGGGAGGCGGCCCGAGAAGCGGGCCAAAAGGGAAGAAAACAGGCTGGATGTCATGCGTCTGGCAAAAACCGGGGATCGCCGGGCGTGCAAGCGGAAGGGAAATGGGGCGGATTGTGCCCAAGCGTTTCAGATGCAGATTCAGACGCAGGCTGGGCTTGCGGCAGCCGCGCCGTCTGGCCGTGCGGCCTGGCCCATTCGGACAAAGCCGCGCGCAACCCGGGCAGGCCCTCGCCGCTGCGGGCGCTGACGAACAGGCGCGGCAGGCGGCGGCCTTCCATTTCCATGCTGCCCGCCAGTTGTGCGGGGCGCTGGCTTTCGGGCAGCGCGTCGAGCTTGTTGAAGATGAGCCACTGCGGCACGTCAGCCGCGCCAATTTCGCCCAGCACGCGGCGCACTTCATCCATTTGCTCGAGGTGGCCGGGGTTGGAAGCATCCACCACATGCAGCAGCAAATCGGCATCGGCCGCCTCCTGCAAAGTGGCCTCGAAGGCTTCAATCAGGCCGTGCGGCAAATCGCGGATGAAGCCCACGGTGTCAGACAGGGAAACGACGCGCCCGGCCGCCCAGCCTGTTTCTGTGCCGGCTCCGTCTGCTCCGCTGGCTTCGTCCGCGCCCGCCAGATAGAGCTGGCGCGTGGTGGTGTCCAGCGTGGCGAAAAGCTGGTCGGCAGCGTAGGCGCGCGCCTTGGTCAGCGCATTGAACAAGGTGGACTTGCCCGCGTTGGTGTAGCCCACGAACGAGACGGAAAGCGTCTCGCGCCGCTGGCGCTGGCGGCGCTGCGTCTGGCGCTGGCGTTTGACTTTGGCCAGGCGCTCCTTGGTGCGCTTGATGGCCTCGCCAATCATGCGGCGGTCCAGCTCGATCTGCGTTTCGCCGGGGCCGCCGCGCGTGCCT
Source organism: Ottowia massiliensis (assembly GCF_900240305.1). Taxonomy (NCBI): domain Bacteria; kingdom Pseudomonadati; phylum Pseudomonadota; class Betaproteobacteria; order Burkholderiales; family Comamonadaceae; genus Ottowia; species Ottowia massiliensis. The sequence goes on from NZ_LT964854.1 coordinate 1,527,318, forward strand.
ATGCCGCCTTGCTGGCGCTCCAGGTGGCTCCAGCGGCGCACCAGGCGCGTGGCCAGGTATTGCAGGCGGGCCAGCTCCACTTGCAGCTTGCCCTCGTGGCTGCGGGCGCGCTGCGCGAAGATGTCCAGAATGATCAGCGTGCGGTCATTGACGGGCAGCCCGATGGCCTGTTCCAGATTGCGCTGCTGCACGGGCGAGAGCGCCTGATCGAACAGCACCTCCTTTGCGCCATGCTCAATGGCCAGCATGCGGATTTCCTCGGCCTTGCCGCTGCCCACGAACAAGGCGGCATCGGGCGCGCGCCGCTTGCAGGTGATGCGCGCCACGGGGTTCAGGCCCGCCGTGGCGGCCAGCAGGCCCAGCTCCTGCAAACCGGCATCGAAATGAGGCTCGCCAAAGTCCACGCCTACCAGCACGGCGGCTGGCGGCGCTTCAGCGGCGCGGGAGGAAGTGAAGGAAGAGGCGTTTGAAGTCAAGGTATCTGAAGAAAGAGTCCGGGGCCGCTGTGCGCAGGCTTTGTCATGAGACGGATTGCTACTGAAAGGGAAGCTGATTTAGGGGCCTTAAAAAGCCGCTTGTCGCGTGTATAGCGTGAAAGCTTGCTACAAATGAAGGAGCTAATTGAAGGTGCGCCTTCGCCTGTTTGCCTGAGCCGTGCGGAGCGGGCAGGCGAATGAGCCGCCAGAAACGGCAAACGCTCCTGGATCAGGAGCGTTTGAGGCGGTCATGCCGGGCGCGGGAGGGCGGTTTTCACGGCGCTTCGGCGGCGGGCGTTTCGGCTGCCATGGAGAAGCTGACGGCGCGGCCCGGCACGATGGTGGAAATGGCGTGCTTGTAAACCATTTGCGTGACGGTGTTGCGCAGCAGCACGACGTATTGGTCAAACGACTCAATCTGCCCTTGCAGCTTGATGCCATTGACCAGGTAGATGGACACCGGCACGTGCTCGCGGCGCAGGGTGTTGAGGAAGGGGTCTTGGAGGAGTTGTCCTTTGTTGCTCACGATATTCTCCGTGTTCAAAAGTAGTGGAAAGGAAGCTACACCATAGCACGGGGTTTCAGAGCCTGTCTGGCTCCGCGCGTGAAGCCCGCGCCAACGCGGCAGCCGCTGGCATCTGGGGATGCGGGCCGCCGCTTCAAGAGGGGCCGTGCGTCAGGGCGCCTTGTCCGCATAGGGGTTGCGGGCGCTTTTCAGCTCGATGCGCAGCGGCGTGCCTGTCAGATCGAACGCCTTGCGAAAGCGTCCTTCCAGGTAGCGCTTGTAGGCGTCGGTCACGCCTTCGAGCGAGTTGCCGTGAATGACGACGACGGGCGGGTTCATGCCGCCCTGGTGCGCGTAGCGCAGCTTGGGGCGGTACATGCCGCTGCGCTTGGGGGCCTGGAACTGCACGGCTTCATGCAGCAGGCGCGTGAGCTGCGGCGTGGGCAGCTTGCGCATGGCGGCCTGGCGGGCGCGGGCAATGGCGCCCCACAGCGGGGCCAGGCCCTGGCGCTTTTGGGCAGAGATGAAATGCAGCTCGGCGAACTTCATGAAGGCCAGCCGCGCCTCGATGCTGCGCTGCACGAGCTGGCGCTGGTAGGCGTCCACCGCGTCCCATTTGTTCACGGCCAGCACCACGGCGCGGCCCGTTTCGTGGATGAAGCCGGCAATGTGCGCGTCCTGGTCGGTCACGCCTTGCGTGGCGTCCAGCAGCAAAAGAACGACGTTGGCCGATTCAATGGCCTGCAAGGTTTTGACGACGGAGAACTTTTCCACGGCCTCGAACACGCGGCCCTTGCGGCGCAGGCCCGCCGTGTCGATCAGCTCGAACATCTGGCCGCCGCGCTCGAAGGGCACGGTGATGGCGTCGCGCGTGGTGCCGGGCAGGTCAAAAGCCACCAGGCGCTCTTCGCCCAGCCAGGTGTTGATGAGCGTGGATTTGCCCACGTTGGGGCGGCCCGCCACGGCCAGGCGGATGGGGCTGTGATCGTCTTGCGCCGGCTGTTCGTCATCAGGCTCGGGCAGGCCCAGCGCGTCCAGCGCGCGGTCGAGCATGGAGCGCACGCCCTGCCCGTGGGCGGCGGAGACGGCGATGACTTCGCCCAGCCCCAGTTCGTAGAACTCGGCCAGCTGCGCGCCTTCGCGCATGCCTTCGGCCTTGTTGGCCACCAGCAGGCAGGGCTTGCCCAGGCGGCGCAGTTCATTGGCGATGTCGTGGTCTTGCCCGGCCAGGCCCGCGCGCGCGTCCACCACGAAGATGACGGCATCGGCCTCGGCAATGGCCTGCCGCGTCTGGCGGGCCATTTCGCGAAAGATGCTGCCTTCGCCCGCTTCCGGCTCGAAGCCACCGGTGTCGATCACGATGTATTCGCGCTGCCCCATGCGGCCCGTGCCGTAGTGGCGGTCGCGCGTGAGGCCCGCAAAGTCGGCCACGATGGCGTCGCGGCTTTTGGTCAGGCGGTTGAACAGCGTGGATTTGCCCACATTGGGCCGTCCCACAAGGGCCAGAACGGGTTTCATCGCGCGCGCAGCCTGCAATCAGTCCATCAGTCGGGGCGGAAGGCGAACACGCCGCCGGAGCGGGTGACAGCCACCAGCGCGCCGCCTGCCGCCACGGGCGCGGCGGCAATGGGCGAGCCGTCGGTTTTCAGCCGGTTGACGGGGCTGCCGTCTTCGCGCGAGAGCATGTGCAGCCAGCCTTCTTCATCGCCCACGATGACCGAGCGGCCCAGCGCCAGCGGCGCTGTCAGGCGCCGCCAGAGCAGCTCTTTGGTGCTCCAGATGCGCTCGCCAGTGGCGGCCTTCCAGGCCACCAGCTGGCCGTCGGACTCCGCGCCGAACAGGCTTTGCTCGTTGCCGCGCACGCCTGCATCGCCCTTGGCGGGCTTGTTCCACAGCAGCTTGCCGCTGGCTACGTCCACGCAGCCCACGGCGGCCTGAAAGGCGCGGGCGCAAATGACGCTGCCTTGCCGGCTCACGGGGCCGACCAGATCGACGAGTTTTTCCACATCGTTCACGCCGCGCGCAGCGGCCAGCGGCACTTCCCAGCGGGAAGCGCCCGTGTCCGGATCCACGCCCGCCAGGCGGCCCGACAGGCCCGCCACCAGCGTGTTGCCCACGGCCAGCAGCACGCCCGACTGGCGCAGCACCAGCGGCTCGGCCTGGCGGTCGGCGTGCCACAGGCGCGCGCCCGTGCGGCCATCCAGCGCCGTGAGCGAGCGGTCAGCGCCCAGCACGAACACGCGCCCGCCCGCCACCAGCGGCGCGGTGTAGCTTTGCGTGCCCAGCTTGTGTTTCCAGAGCACGCGGCCCTCGGCCAGCGCTACCACTTGGTTGCTGCGGGTGACCACGGCGCTGGTGTGGCCGTCGCTGCCCACGCCGGCGGTGAGCGCGTCGCCTGCGTTCGCGCTCCACAGGCGCTGGCCGTTGGCGGCGTCAAACTCGGCCACCGTGCCGTCATCGGCGGCCAGCACCACGCGATTGCCCAGCACTTGCGGCTGCAAGGGGAAATTGACCGTGCTGCCGAGCTTGGCCGCCCATGCCTGGCTGACGTCAATCACGGGATCAATGGCTTGCAGCTTGGCCGGTTCAGGCCGGGGCGAGCCAGACGAGCACGCCGCCAGCAGCGCGGCGGCCAGCGCGGCGGCGCAGAGGGAAAAACGCGGGGCTTTCATTTCGCTTCTCCAGACTTTGCCGCCCCCGCTTCGGGGTCGATGCCCAGCGCCGTCAGTTTGACGCCCACCAGGCGGCCATATTCGCTGCGTGCTTGCGTCAGGCCCTGGTAGGCCTTGCCGTATTCGGCAATGGCCAGGTCTTTTTTGCCTTGCGCCAGCAGCACGTCGCCACGGCGGTCGGCCGCCAGCGGCGCGAAAGCGGGGTCGAAGCGGGCCGAGAGCTGTTGCAGCGCCTCGTCATACGCCTTGTCGGCGTACAGAAGGGAGGCCAGGCGCAGACGGGCTGTGGCTTGCAGCCCGCTGTCGGCCGCCTTCTCGGCCACCCAGGCCAGCGCCGCCTTGGCTTCGGCGGTTTTTTCTTTTTCCACCAGCGTTTTGGCGGCCAGCAGCGCGGCTTGCGCGGCGTATTCGGCGCCGGGGTAGCTGGCCTGCATGTCAGCGAGCACGCGCGTGGTGCGCTCCACATCGCCGGCTTGCGTGGCCGCTTCCATCTGGTCATACAGGGCGGCGGCCTGCACGGCTTGCCGCTGCTGCCAGAAGTTCCAGCCGTTCCAGGCGGCGAACGCGCCAAGCACGGCAATGAGCGCCCAGGTAATGAGGTTGCCCCAGCGGTTCCAGAAGTGTTTGAGCTGGGCGAGCTGTTCCTGCTCTTCAAGGTCCAAGTGCTGTGTTGCCATGATGCGGTGTCTTGCGCGTGGCGCGGGGGGTGGTCAAATGAAGCGGCGCATTCTAGGGCGAGCCGCCACCGCCGCGCTCAGCGGGAAGCAGCTCAAAAAGAGGAGCGAATTAAAGAGGCAGAAAACGGCTTCAGCGCACTTTCTACTAGGACATCATGCTCTTAATAAAGGAGCAAATAGAGCCTTCTTCTTGCCAAGCTCACGCCAGCAGCGCGCGGCTCCAGGCGGCCACGCCGTCCAGCGGCTGGCGCGTTTGCTCGCCTGCGCCGTCGCGCAGGGCTTTGAGCGTGACCTGGCCGGCGGCCAGCTCGTCGGCGCCGAAGATGAGGGCAAAGCGCGCGCCGCTGGCGTCGGCCCGTTTGAACTGGCTTTTCATGCTGCCCGGCGCTTCTTCGGCGCTGGCGTGCATTTGCACGGCCACGCCTTGTGCGCGCAGCGCGTGCAGACAGCGCATGGCCTGCGGCAGCGCGGCGGCGTCGGGGATGATGGCGTAGGCATCCGGCACGCTTTGCGGCGCGGCCACGCCTTCTTCTTTCAGCAGCTCCAGCACGCGCTCCGCGCCGATGGCCCAGCCCACGGCGGGGGCGGGCTTGCCGCCCATTTGGCCAATCAGATAGTCATAGCGGCCGCCGCCGCAGATGGTGCCTTGCGCGCCCAGGCTGTCGGTGATGAATTCAAAAACAGTGAGGTTGTAGTAATCCAGCCCGCGCACCAGGCGCGGGTTCACGCTCCAGGGCACGCCGGCCGCATCCAGCATGGCCTGCACGGCGTGAAAGTGAGCCAGCGAAGCCTCGCCCAGATAGTCCATGAGCCGTGGCGCGCCTTCTACCAGCGTCTGCATGGCGGGGTTTTTGGTGTCCAGAATGCGCAGCGGATTGGCATGCAGGCGGCGGCGGGCGTCTTCGTCCAGCTCGCTGGCGTGCGCTTCAAAGTAGGCGATGAGGGCGGCGCGGTGCTCGCGGCGCTCTTCGGGCTGGCCCAGGCTGTTGAGTTCCAGCCGCCAGCGGTTGATGCCCAGCTCGCGCCACAAAGCCACGGCCAGCAAAATCATTTCGGCATCCACCTGCGCGCCCGCAAAGCCCAGTGCTTCCGCGCCAATCTGGTGAAACTGCCGGTAGCGCCCGCGCTGGGGCCGCTCGCGCCGGAACATGGGGCCCATGTAATACAGACGCTGGCCGCCGCCATACAGCAAGTTGTGCTCAATGGCGGCGCGCACCACGCCAGCGGTGTTTTCAGGACGCAAGGTGAGGTGGTCGGCGTCGCCGTATTTGTCGTTGCGGTCCTGAAAGGAATACATCTCCTTTTCCACTACATCGGTGTTTTCGCCCAGCCCGCGCGCAAACAGCGCCGTGTGCTCCACGATGGGCGTGCGGATGTTGGCAAAGGCAAAGCGCCGCATGGTGCGCCGCACCACCTCTTCCAGCCACTCCCAGCGGGCGGAGTCGGGCGGCAGGATGTCGTTCATGCCTTTGATGGCGGCCAGGGAAGAGAGCATTTCAAAAATCCATCCAGTCAAAATGTGTCGCAGAAAAATTTATTGAAACAAGATATTTGTTTCAATGCACGAATAATTTGGCGATTATTGCCGTTTGGCATAGATCGCTTGAAACAAATGTGAACTGCCGATAGGATGCGCTTCTTTTCATTTTCTTTATGCGGAATATTGATATGAAACAAACATGTGCGGATGCCGCGCGCTGCGCAAGGCTGCGCCTGGCTGCTGGCCTGTCTGTGCTGGCAGTGGCTTGCATGGCTTCGTCAGCCCATGCGGCCGTGAGCGACTTTGCGATGGGCATGGCCGCGTCTGGTTCACTGCCGTTCGACGGCTCGGCAGGCGCGGGGCTGGACAACTCCCCTTCTGATGCCATCGTGCGCACCAATGACCAGGTGATGTACCGCGTGAGCTACACGCTCGCTCCCGAAGCGGCCAACAGCCTGGTTACGCTGGAGATGGGCGCCACCACGCTGCCTGCCGGCTACACCGGCCCGGCCAATCCGCGCATTGCGTATTTCCGCGCGACCGACATTCCTTCCGGCGCGGACGGCTGCCGGAACATTTCGGCCACGCCCGTGAGCGATCCGCCGCCTGCGGGCGTATCGGGCGTCACGGCCGACGGCCTCAAGCTCTTTTGCGCCCAGCCGCAGCCGCTCAGCGGCAGCAACCTGTCTTTCAGCTACCACGTCAGCGGCGGCGCGCCCAACGGCGCCACCATCGCCGCCCCCACCGTCACGTATCAGTCCGACGGCAACCCGGCGCGCTCCAATCCCCGCACGCTCAATGAACCCTCGCACCCCAGCACGCCCACCTACGGCGCGCCCGTGGTCACGGTTTCCGCCGCGCCGCGCTGGAAGGTGAAGAAAACCCGTTCTTCAGGCGGCGGCGTGTTCATACCCCGCTCCGGCCCCAATGGCGAAGATGGCTACGTGATGGGCTACAACATCGGGATTTATGCCGAGGGCGCGCGCCGGGGACTGGAGGCGCTCAAGCCCGATTTCACGCTGGAAGACAACTTCGACAACGGCGCCAAGTTTCCGGGCCTGCGCCTGGTCGATTGGAACATTGACGTGCCTGGCTTTGCCCGCGCGCTCATGGGCACAGGCAAGCACGACGGTTGCGGCAACTGGGATTACTCCCTGACCCGCCTGGGCAACGGGTTTGACAACACCTATTTCGAAGTCAATGACACCGGTGCGGCTTCCACCGACAACACCACTGTGGCCAACGGCGGCGACTGCAAGGCCACCAGCGTGAATGTGGGCGCGAAGACGGCCACGCTGACGGTATCTGGCGTGGACTTCTCGCTTAAGCACTACCCCACGCGCAAGGGCACCGGCCCGGGCACCGTGGTCAATACGAGCAACTTGCTGGATTCGGCCAACCAGTGGTGGGTGGCCAGCAAGTCCGTGCTGCTGTGGGCTCCGGTGACTGATTTCACGCCCAATGTTTACGAAGAAGTCATCAACAAGGTCTCGCTCAGCGGCACATCCGTTACCGGGCAGGCCAATCCGCCTTCCAGCGGCGAGGACAAGGCGCTTGTGCGCCGCACCACGGGCGGCTCGCTCAGCAAGCTGTATTCGCTGCGCCCCGGCGGCTCGCGCAAGACGGGCGTGACCTACGCCATCGCAGACCCTTCCCTTTCGGACGATAACTACGTGCGGCAGGCCGGCCCCGGCCAGCACTTTGACGCGCGGCTGCACGTCATCAACGCCGGCACTGACGACATGCCTGCCGGCTACATCTGCGAGCGCATCGACAACACGCGCCTGAGCTTTGCCAACGCCTTGCCGTCCAGCGATTCCCGGGTGGACGTGAAGACGGGCATCCTGACCTTGCCGCAAGCAGGCTCGGCCACTGTGACCTGGGAGCTGGGCGTGGGCGGCAACGGCATCTCCGCCAGCGGCACCTGGAACAGCTACAACACCACCGCCACGGAATATCCCGACACGTGGCCTAGCGTGGCCCAGAGCGGATCAGCCCAGTCCGACAGCACTTGCGGCGACTCGGACGGCGTGACTTGGTACGACTCCATCGCCTCGCTGCAAGCCGCAGGCAAGAGCCTGAAAGACATCACCCGCGTGCGCGGCTCCTACAGCACCTACGGCAAGGCGGTCAATACCCTCTACTACATCCCGTTGCAGGCCAATGCCACCTATGCCTTCTCCGGCACGGACAACGCGCCGGGCCGCGCCTTCGCGCAGGGCGACTCCACGCTGGGCGCCATCGCGCCCAACCAGGCCATGTGGCAAATAGCGCCAGGCAACATCAGGCAGGGCAGCGACGTGATGCGCATCCGCGAAACGGAATACATCGCCGTCAGCAAATCGGAAAACGACGCTTCACTGCTGGATGGCCGCGCCGTGGCCCCCGGCAGCCTGCTGGACTACAAGATCACCGTCAACGCCGCCAGCTCCACGGCTGACCACACCACCACCGTCACCGTGTGGGACGTACTGCCGCAACACATGAGCTACATGCCCGGCACCAGCACGCTGGGCGGCACGGCCATTGCCGATCCCGACTGCTCCGCCGCTGGCACAACGCCTTCCGGCGGCCCCTTTGACGCCAACTCGGTGCCCACAGGCTACACGGCGTGCAAGTGGACGCTGCCCAACCAGCCCGTCAAGCACACCGAGCTGGGCAGCGCGGCAGCCAATCTGCCGCCCCTGCGCTATCAGGCGCAGGTCAGCCTCTCGGCGCCCAATGGCGTGCAGCTGCTCAACTCCACCTTCGCCGACTCCACGGCCAATGGCCGCCTGAAGGCCATCTACCGTGGCGCCAACGGCTTTGTCTGCAAAAGCGGCCAGAGCTGCAGCTTCAGCAACTGGAAAGTGCGCACGCGCGCCGAAACCACCGTGCTGCTCAAAAAGAGCGTGAGCCACGCTGAAGTGCCGCTCAACACGGGCTTCACCTACACGCTGTACTACGCCGCCACCGGCACCCACCTGGACCAGCTGCGCATTCTTGACGTGCTGCCCTACGCCAGCGATGGCCGCAGCAGCAGCTACGCGGGCGCGCTCAAGCTCGCAGCGCCCATTGCCGCCCCCGTGGCCGGGCATGCGCTCACAGCCGACCCCGCGATGGTGGTGCTCTACACCAGCAACGCCCCGGCCCACATCAACCGCAACAGCCCCAACGACGCCAGCCACAACGTGCAGGGCACCGGCAGCAACAGCGCCAGCAGCACCAACTGGTGCACGGTGGCGCAATTCGGCTCGGCCAACTGCCCGGCCGCCATTGGCGAGGCCACAGCCTTCATGGCCCTGGCCTATGGCCGCACCGGCACCGTGCCCATCAACACGGCGTATGAACTCATCGTCCCGGTCGTCGCCAGCGGCAACAGCGACGGCAACCAGTACGTGAACGACTACCGCGCCGACTCCGCCACCCTGCTGGCGCGCAACCCTGGCTCTAACCGCGTGCTCACCAAAGTGAAGGACACGAGCACCTTCATCGCCGGCCGCGTCTACCGCGAAGCCAGCTCGCCCGCCAATACCACCGATGACGGCAACGCCACCGACCCTGGCATCAGCGGCGTGACCCTGACGCTGGCCTGCACCAACCCCGTGCACACCGCCACAACCACAACGGGCGCTGACGGCTCCTACCGCTTTGGCGGCCTGACCGCAGGCGCGCAATGTACCGTGGTGGAAACCCAGCCCACGGGCTACGCCAACGCCTACAACACGCGCGGCACGGCCGCCACGGGCGACACCGGCAGCAGCGGCACAGGCAACAGCACCATCACCATCGCCAACCTGCCTGCCACAGGCTCGACCGGCAACAACTTTGCTGAAACCCAGATCGGAGGCGGCTCCGGCGTGACGGTCTCCGGCCGCGTCTATCGCGAAGCCAGCTCGCCCGCCAACACCACCGACAACGGCAATGGCACCGACCCTGGCATCAGCGGCGTCACCGTGGCGCTGGCCTGCACCAGCCCGGCGCACAGCGCCACCACGACAACAGGCGCTGACGGCAGCTACAGCTTCGCCAACGTGCCCGCAGGTGCGAACTGCACCATCACCGAAACGCAGCCATCGGGCTACACCAACGCCTACAACACGCGCGGCGCGGGCGGCACGGCTGACACCGGCGGCAGCGGCACGGGCAACAGCACCATCACGCTCACGGTGCCCGCCACAGGCTCGACCGGCAACAACTTTGCTGAAACCCAGATCGGAGGCGGCTCCGGCGTGACGGTCTCCGGCCGCGTCTATCGCGAAGCCAGCTCGCCCGCCAACACCACCGATGACGGCAATGGCACCGACCCTGGCATCAGCGGCGTCACCGTGGCGCTGGCCTGCACCAGCCCGGCGCACAGCGCCACCACGACAACAGGCGCTGACGGCAGCTACAGCTTCGCCAACGTGCCCACAGGCGCGAGTTGCACCATCACCGAAACACAGCCATCGGGCTACACCAACGCCTACAACACGCGCGGCGCGGGCGGCACGGCTGACACCGGCGGCAGCGGCACGGGCAACAGCACCATCACGCTCGCGGTGCCTGCCACAGGCTCGACCGGCAACAACTTTGCTGAAACCCAAAGCGGCCCGCCAACTCCGGGCGCTCCGGTTTCCGTGCCCACGCTGGGCTGGCCCATGCTGGCGGCGTTGTCAGCGCTGATGGCAGGCGTGGGCGGCTGGCGCCGCCGCCGCGCAGGCGCCTGACGCAGCTGTTTGCGTCCATGCCGAAAGGGCCGGTTTGTACCGGCCCTTGTTCATGATTGAGGGCCGATTGCGTTGGGAGCGGAACATGCGCCTGCCCCCGGTTTTGCCTGACGGAAGGCGGAAAAAGCAAGGCTCCTCAAAGCCTGCTCACAGTTTGGCCGTGAGGCGAAAGAGCAGGGCGGGGCGCAGGTCAGGCATGCGCGAGGAATGGATGGCAATATTTAGCTCCCTTATCCATAGCATGAGGTCCTAGTGGACAAAGCGCAGATAGGCATTTCAGGCCCCTTGAATTTGCTCCTGTTTCTGGGGGCATCTGGTCAGCGAAGGGCCATGCTGAAGGCGCTGATCCACTCATTGGCCGCTCGCCCGGGGGCCTGTTTGCGGGCGGGTCTCAAGCGGCTTTCCAGCGCGAGCCTTGCACGGGATGCGCCAGCACATCCACCCGGGCGGGGGGCAGATTGAACACAACGCGCTCTCTTGACAGCAATTGCAGCCCCGCCTGCTGCCAGGGCGAAGGCGCGCGCAGGGCGTAGGTGAACTGGATGAGCCGCCCCTGCGCGGGCAGCGCCTGCATGCCTGCGGCAAGAATGCGGCGGCGCGCGGGCAAAGGAATGGACAGCAGGGGCAGGCCGGAGACGATTTGCGCGATGGGCAGGGGCCGCCCCGCTTCGTCAGCGGGCCAGTCGCCGCCGCGCAGCATGCGGGGCAGGTCTGCGGCGTCACCGTGGATGACGCACACGCCTTCAAAGCGCTGGCGCAGGTGTTGTGCCAGGCTGGCTGAATGCTCAATGACGACCAGGCGGCTGGCGGGCAGCCCGCTGGCGCGCAAAGCGGCGGTGATGGCGCCCGTGCCGCCGCCCAGCTCGACGACGACGGAAGGGGCGTCCGGATGCGGGTCAATGTGCGAAGCCATGCAGGCGGCCAGTCGGCGGGAGCTGGCGCAGATGGCCCCCACGGAGCCGGGCCGCCGCACCAGTTCGCGCCACAGCAGGGCGTTTTGCTGTTGCTGGGCGCGGAAAACGGATGCCAAGTGTTTCATCAGGGGAAATAAGGAAGGCTGTTCGCCGGAAGCGGCGGATTGCATCACAAAAGCCCAGAGCTGATGCCGCACGCATTTCGAGACCCAAGAAAAGCAGCGTTCGCGCCCTTTCCATCAAGACATCTCGCTATGCCTTTTGAAGAGGTTGGCCTATGCCGAAGACAGCGGCAGCGCACGCAAGATGGCGGCCGGGCGGAAACCGCATAGCCGGGCCAGCAGGCTGGCCGGAAACTGACCGATGGCGCGGTTGTAGGTCAGCACGGAGGCGTTGAAAGACTCGCGCAGGGGCAGACTTTGGTGCAGCAGGTGGGTGCGGCGGTTGGCCAGGCGCGTGGCGTCAACGCTGGGCGTATCTGCTGCCAGGTATTCAAGCGCCCGCTGCCAGGCAGCGCCCAAAGTGTCATGAGCGGTGGCCAGTCCTTCTATCAGCTCAGGGGTATAGGGGTTGTGGCGGGTTTCAGCCAGCGCGGCAGCCAGTTGCTCGCAGGCTGCCCACAGGCGCACCAAGGCGGCATGGCTTTCATCTTGGAGTGTCAGCGGCGCAGGCATTGTGCCGCCGCGCATGGTATCGGGCAGGCAGCCTTGCACCCATACCAGTTCGCGCAGCATGAACGCATCCAACGCGGCAAACTGCTTTTTGACCTTGGCGCGCAGCCGCATGAGCCGGTTGTAGGCGCCAACGGCCCAGAAAAGCAGCACGGCACAGGCTATGCCGACCAGCAGGGGATGAGTCCAGGTCATGTCAAGAAGGAGTGAAGCAAGCAGGCAGCCGCAGGGCCTGCATTGTCCTGCCTCCGGCGAGCCGGGTGAAAGGGATCTGGTTCGCCGCTTTAAGACGTCAAGAGCCTGTCAACGGTCTGACGTGCAGCAGGCGTATCGGCATGAAGCTGGGCTGAAAGCATGGGTTGTTCACTCCTGTATTCATAGCATGATGTCTTGGTGGAGACAGCGCGAAACAGTATTTCCGTTTCCTATATGTGCTCCTGTTTTTGATTGGGAAGCGAGCTTTCGAAACGCTTTTCTGTGTGTCGCAGGATTTTGAACAGGCTTAAAAGAAAACGCCCCGCCGGAGAACCGGCAGGGCGTTTGCATTTGGTGGCCTGGGGCGGGATCGAACCACCGACACAAGGATTTTCAGTCCTCTGCTCTACCAACTGAGCTACCGGGCCATAAAGAAGGCGAATTCTAACACGGCTTTCAGGCGGCCTGGCTGTGCTTGCGGTTGCGGGAAAGGTCGATACCCAGCTGCTTGAGCTTGCGGTACAGGTGTGTGCGCTCCAGGCCGGTTTTTTCGGCCACCCGGGTCATGGAGCCGTTTTCCATGGCCAGATGGTATTCAAAATAGGTTTTTTCAAAGTGATCGCGGGCCTCGCGCAGGGGGCGGTCCAGATCGAAGCTCTGGCGGCTTTGAGGGCCTGTGGGCGCAGGGTCGGGCTGAACAGCGGGCGCTTGCGGGTGCCCTGCCAAGGGCATGGTGACGGCGGTCAGCGCGGGCGTGACCGGACGCGGGGCGCTGGCGAGCTTGGGCGCAGGGGGCGGATCACGGTGTAGGGCCTGCTGCACGGCTTTGAGCAGTTTTTGCAGGGTGATGGGTTTTTCCAGGAAATCCTGTGCGCCGATGCGAGTGGCTTCGCTGGCAGTGTTCAGGGTGGCATGGCCGCTCATCATGATGACGGGCATGGTGAGCAGGCCGGCGGCGCGCCACTCTTTGAGCAGGGTCACGCCGTCGGTGTCAGGCATCCAGATGTCAAGCAGCACCAGGTCAGGCTGGGATTCCAGGCGGGCGGCGCGGGCGCTGGCGGCGTTTTCGGCCAGCTGCACGGTGTGGCCTTCGTCATTGAGGATTTCGGAGAGGAGATCCCGGATGCCCAGCTCGTCATCAACCACCAGAATATTTGCCATGGTTATTCGTGTTTTCTCAGATATCAAACGTCGCTTTTGAATGATAACGACACCAGTGCGCCGCACGCCGCGCCGTTTTCGCAGCGGTTGGACAGGTCGATGCGCGCGCCGTGTTCGTCGGCGATTTTCTTGACGACAGCCAGCCCCAGCCCGGTGCCTTTGGCCTTGGTGGTGACGTAAGGCTCGAAGGCGCGCTGAAGAATGGCGTCGGCAAAGCCGTGGCCGCTGTCGGCGATGGTCATGCGCACGCGGTGCAGGCCGTCTTCGGCTTGCAGGGTTTGGGTGCGGATGATGACGGGGGCGCTGCGTCCGGCCGCTTCCGTGGCGTCCTGCGCGTTTTGCAGCAGGTTGTGGATGACCTGGCGCAGCTGCTGCGCGTCGCCCAGGATGCGGGGGCTGGCCGCGTCCAGCTCGGCGCGCACGGGCACGCTGCGCGCGCCTTCGCCGGATTCGTAAAGCGCCAGCACGTCGGTGATGAGCGCGTTCAGATCCAGCGGCTTCAAATCGGCGCGGGGCAGGCGGGCGTAGTCGCGGAATTCATTGACCAGCCGCTTCATGGCTTGCACCTGATCGACGATGGTGGCCACGGCTTTGTCCAGCATCTGGCTTTCGGCCTCGGGCAGCTTGCCGGCCAGCTTGTGCGCCAGCCGCTCGGCCGAGAGCTGAATGGGCGTGAGCGGGTTTTTGATTTCGTGCGCCAGCCGCCGCGCCACTTCGCCCCAGGCGCGGGCGCGCTGGGCGGAGACGACTTCGGAGATGTCGTCAAACACCAGCAGCCGCAGCCCGCCGGGCAGGAGCGCGCCGCGCGCCACCAGGGTGATGGCGTTATCCGCCACGTCGCCTTCGGCGGCGTGCAGCTCGAAGGTGTGCTGCCAGTGCTTGAGGCTGCTGTGCTCGGCGCGGGCGGCCTCGAATTCGGCGAACTGCGCCTGCACGCCTTGCGCCAGCTCTTGCAGCGCGGGCAGCGTGGAAAGAGGCTTGCCCAGGCAGTAGTCGGCCAGCGGCAGGCCGAGGATGCGGTCGGCGCCGGGGTTGCCCGACTGCACGGCGCCAGCGGCGTCCAGCACGATGACGCCGGCGGTGAGGTTGTCCAGAATGGTTTGCAGGCGCGTGCGGTGCTGGTCGGCAGCGCGGCGGGCGTCGGCCAGCTGCTGCGTCATGTCTGAAAAAGAGCGGGTCAGGCCCACCAGTTCATCTTTGCCCGCCAGCACCAGCTTGGGCGTGAGATCGCCTGCTGCCACCTGGCGCATGCCCTTGGCCAGCATCAGCAGCGGCGTGGCCAGCTGCTTACCCAGCAGCACGGCCAGCAGCACCGCGCCGAACACGGCCAGAAACAGGCTGAGCGTGAGCGTGCCGATGTACATGCGGCGCAGCGCCCCCTGGCCGAGCGCGCGCTCCTGATATTCGCGGTTGGCTTCCTGCACGGCCAGCGCGTCGGCCACCAGCGCGCTGGGCAGCGGCTGCACGGCCTGCACGAAGCGCTGCTCGTCCACCAGGCTCACGCCGGGCGCGCTCACCAGCACCAGCGCCTTGATGCGGGCGCTGCCGCCAGGCTCGTCCAGCCCCTCCACTTGCGTGGCCACGCCTTGCGCGCGGGCCGTGCGCAGCTGCTGGGCGGCGGGGCGTTCAGGGTTGATTTCAAAGTGCGCGCCGCCTGCGCTGCCCACCATGCGCAGCGGGCTGCCGCCCCACAGGGAGATGTCGGTCGCGCCGGTCTGCTCCTGAATGCGCTCCAGCGGCAGGGCCGTCAGCCCGTCTGGCGTTTGCGCCAGTTGCGTGGCGGCGGCGCGCAGCTGGTTGCCAAAATCACGCGCCTGCGTGTCCAGCGAGGTGCGGGCCAGGTTCAGCCCGGCTTCCAGCGCGCCTTCCACCTTCACGTCAAACCACGATTCGATAGAGCGCGAGACGAACTGATACGACACCACGTAAATCAGCAGCCCCGGCAGCACGCCTACCAGCGCGAAGATGGCCGCCAGCTTGGTCAGCAGCCGGCTGCCAAAGCGCCCGCGCCGCCACTGCCGCCACAGCCAGCTCACGCCCCAGCCAATGCCCAGCGCCAGCATGAGCGCTACCAGTGCATTCATGGCCACCAGCGGCGCGTAGTAGTTCTGATAGAGCAGCAGATTGTTGGCGGCCTGCGCCAGCAGAAACAGCAGCATCAGCCCAACGGACAGCATGACGGCGGCGGCGGCCAGCAGCGCGCGGCGCTGCACGCGGTTCCACAGCCGGGCAAAGCGCGTGGCTGAGGGAGTGTTCAATGGCGTGGCGGGCGAAGAAGCGTCTGGCCTGCCGTTCATGCCGCGCCCTCCGGCGTCAGATCCATGTCGCGCTGCACCTCGATGCGCTCGGCCGCTTGCAGCGGGCGCGGCAGGCCCTCGTCTTGCAGCAGGTAGTGAAAGCGCAGCGTGTGGCGGCGGCCCGGCTCGAAGTGCGCGGCATTCATGATGCGCCAGTGGCTCACGCGCTGCACGGCATCCAGCGCCTCATCCAGCGTGTCAAACAGGCGGGCCGTGGTGGTCTCGGATCTGGGCGCTTCCACGCCCGCCAGCGGCTGGCTGCTGATCAGCACGCGCCAGCGGCGCATCAGGGGCAGATAGGCCAGCCGCCAGTAGCACTGGCGCGCGGCCAGGCGGCGGTCGCGCCAGTACCAGCGGCTGCGCAGCACCACGGCTTCGGCCATGAAGTGCAGGGGCACGCCTTTGAGCAGCGCCTGCTCCAGCGCGGGCGCCAGCGCAAAGCGCACGCGCGCCGTCAAAAGCAGGCTGCCATCGGCTTCGCGCCGGGTGCGCAGCTCGGCCAGCGTGGCGGTGCTGGCAGGCTGCGCCGGGCTTTCGGGCAAGGCGCTTTCGGCTTCCTGGCTTTCGGATTGCCTGGGATCAGAGGGCCTGTTTTCCGTGCTCTCTGGGGCTGAAGCGCCAGCTTCCGCCCGCCCGGCCATTTCTGCGGCAGGCGCGGCGGGCGGGCGATCCGGCCCCGTCTCCACGCTCATCTCCGCTTCCATTCCTGCCCCCGTCTCAACGCCCATCTCCGGGCTTGTTTCCGGCTGCGCTTCATCCGCCTGCGCCCAAGCGGGCAGCGCAGACAGGCAGGCCAGGGCCGCGCCCGTGCGCAGCAAGGCGCGGCGGCGCGCGGCGGCAAGGCCCGTGAATTCAGGCAGCGCTTTTTTCAAACAGGGCATAGAAAAAGCCATCTTCCGTGCAAGGTTCGTGTGCGTCCGTATCTTCACCGCATTTTTCTGCCGGATTCCCGCTGGGCGCCAGCGCGGGCAGCAAGTGGCCCGGCGCGGGCAGCGCCAGCGCGTCAGGGTGGGCGGCGCGAAAGTGATCGGCCTGCTCCTGCCCCTCGGCGCGGAACACCGAGCAGGTGGCATACAGCAGCCGCCCGCCCGGGCGCAGCAGCGGCCACAGCGCCGCCAGCAGCCGGCGCTGCGTGGCCGCCAGCGCGGCAAGGTCGGATTCGCGCCGCAGCCAGCGCGCGTCCGGATGGCGGCGGCTGATGCCCGAGGCGCTGCACGGCGCATCCAGCAAGATGGCATCAAACGGCCGCCCGTCCCACCACTGCGCGGGCCGGGCGGCATCGGCGGCGCGCACCTCGGCGGCCAGACCCAGGCGCGCCAGATTGCCGCGAATGCGCTCGCAGCGCGCGGCGTCCACATCCAGCGCCAGCACTTCAGCGCCGGGCCGCAGCTCCAGCAAATGCGCCGTCTTGCCGCCAGGCGCAGCGCAAGCGTCCAGCACGCGCAAAGCGGGCGCGCCGCCAGCGGGGGCCAGCCCCTGGAGCAACAGCGGCGCGGCCCGCTGCGCCGCGCCGTCCTGCACGGAAACGCGGCCCTGTGCGAAGCCCGGCAGCGCCTGCACCGGCGCGGGGCGCGCCAGCACGATGCCCGCCGGATGCGCAGGCCCCAGCGCGCGCGCCGCCATCTGCGCCTGCGCCAGTTGCTGCAAATACGCCTCGCGGCTGCCCTGGCGCAGATTCACGCGCAGCGCCATCGGCGGCATCTCTTGCGCCTGCTCCAGCAGCGCCTGCCAGTGCGCCGGGTGATCGCGCTGCAAGCGCTGCACCCACCACAGCGGGTGATTCCAGCGCGCCACAGGGTCAGCCTGCACGGCGGCCAGCAGCGCCGCCCGCTCGCGGCCAAAGCGGCGCAGGCAGGCATTGAGAAAACCGGCTTGCGCCCGCAAACCGCGCTGGCGGCGCGCGGCTTCCACGGCCTGATCGGCCAGCGTGAAATCGCTATACGGCGGCGGCTCGCAGCAGGCCAGCGCCAGCGCGCAGCACAGCAGCGCATCCAGCGGCGGCGGCGGCGCGCGGCGCGCCAGCTGCTGGCGCAGCGCCTGCGCCCGCCCCCACTGCCGCAGCGCCTGCGAAGCCAGCGCCTGCACGCCCGGGCGCTGCGCGGCAGGCAGCGCCGCCAGCCAGGCCGTCAGCGACTGGCCCTGCCGCACCGCCTGCAAGGCGGCGGCCGTGGCCTGCAACTGCTGCCAAAGCGGCGTTTTCGGTTCATTCATGGCAATGACTTGGGGCAGAATTCATCAATAAAAGGAGCAAATTGAAGGGGGTGAAAATGCCGCCTTGCGCAATTTTCACTAGGACATCTTGCTATTGAACGAGGAGCGAAATCTTTGCCCTGCTCATAGCCTTTCATGTGCCCCGCACGAAGGGGTTGTGCCGCCGCTCATGGCCGAAAGTGCTGCCGGGGCCGTGGCCGGGCACAAAGGCGGTGTCATCGCCCAGGGGCCAGAGCTGGCGGGTGATGCTGTCTATCAGCTGCGCGTGGCTGCCTTGCGGAAAGTCCGTGCGGCCCACGCTGCCCGCAAACAGCACGTCGCCCACAAAAGCCAGCCGGGCTTCGGGCGAGTGAAAGATGACGTGGCCTGGCGTGTGCCCTGGGCAGTGCCGCACCGCCAGCTCGCAGCGGCCCAGCTGCACGGTGTCGCCGTCATGCAGCCAGCGCGTGGGCGTGAAGGCGCGCGCGGGCGGCAGGCCGAACAGGCGGCTTTGCTCGGCCAGCGCGTCGATCCAGAACTGGTCGGCCGGATGCGGGCCGATGATGGGAATTTGCCAGCGCTCGGCCAGCTCCGCCGCGCCGCCCGCGTGGTCGATGTGGCCGTGCGTGAGCCAGATTTGCCCGGGCTTCAAGCCCAGCGCCTGCGCGGCCTGCTCGATGCGCGGCAAATCGCCGCCGGGGTCAATCACGGCCGCCTCGCGCGTTGCATCGCACCACAGCAGCGAACAGTTTTGCGCAAAAGCCGTTACGGGAATGATTTGATAATGCAAAACGGACATGGCAATGGGCCTTGTTTCAGAATATCGCACGCCAAAAAATCAAGCCTGCATGGGAATATCACAGCGCCATTTCATATTCAATCGTCAGCGGCGCGTGGTCGGAAAAGCGCTGCTCCTTGTAAATGGCGCTGCGGCGGGCCAGCTGGCCGGTGGCCTCGGTGGCCAGGTGGTAATCAATGCGCCAGCCCACGTTGTTGGCCCAGGCCTGGCCCCGGTTGCTCCACCAGGTGTAGGCCTCGCCAGTGGCCTGCGGGTGCAGGCGGCGGTACACGTCTGTCAAGGGCACTTCGGCCAGCGCGCGGCTCATCCAGGCGCGCTCTTCGGGCAGAAAACCGCTGTTTTTCTGGTTGCCTTTCCAGTTTTTCAGGTCGATTTCCTGGTGCGCGATATTCAAATCGCCGCACAAAATGAATTCGCGCCCGCTCTTGAGCCGCTTCAAAAAAGGCAGGAAACCGTCCAGAAAACGGAATTTGGCCGCCTGCCGCTCTTCACCGGAAGAGCCGCTGGGAAAATAGCTGCTGATAATGGAGAATTTGCGCGCGGGCGTATCAAACCGCAATTCCACATAACGGCCTTCCGCATCGAATTCCTCGCTGCCGTAGCCTGCCAATACCTCGCTGGGTTCGTGGCGCGTATAGATGCCCACGCCGGAATAGCCCTTTTTCACGCTGGCCAGATGGAAATACCCGCGCATGCCCGCCAGCGTTTCAAAGCGGCCCGCCACGTCGGGCATTTGCGCCTTGACTTCCTGCACGCAAATACAATCGGGCCTTTGCGCCAGCAGCCATTCGCCCAGCCCCTTGCCGGCGGCCGAGCGTATGCCATTGAGATTGAGGCTGGTGAGTTTGAACAAAGTGAATCACTCCATGAATGCCCTGTTGAACAAGACTGAATGCGAAGAAAATGCGCTGGCGCAGGAATTCGTGCAATTTGCCATTGATTGCGGCGTGCTGCGTTTTGGCGAATTCAAAACCAAGGCCGGGCGGATTTCGCCTTATTTTTTCAATGCCGGGCTGTTTGATGATGGCGCGCGCCTGGGGCGGCTGGCGCAATTTTACGCACGGGCCATTTTGGCCAGCGGCATTGAATTCGACATGATTTTCGGCCCCGCCTACAAGGGCATTCCGCTGGGCAGCGCCGTGGCCGTGGCGCTGGCCGCCGCCGGGCACAACAAGCCTTTTGCCTACAACCGCAAGGAGGCCAAGGACCACGGCGAGGGCGGCTCGCTGGTGGGCGCGCCGCTCAAGGGGCGCGTGCTCATCGTGGATGACGTGATGTCGGCCGGCACCGCCGTGCGCGAATCCATCGCCCTCATCCGCAGCGCGGGGGCCACGCCGCATGCGGTGGCCATTGCGCTGGACCGGCAGGAAAAAGCCACGGAAAACGGGCAGGACGCCCCCTGGAGCGCCGTGCAATATGTGCGCGAGAAACTGGGGCTGAAGGTGTGCGCCATCGCCAGCCTGGCACAGCTTTTGCAGTATCTGGAGCAGGACCCGCAGTCCCTGCCATACTTCAAGGCCGTGGCGGCCTACCGCGAACGCTATGGCGCGGCCTGAGCCGCTGTTCTGAGAGCCGCCCCAAGGGAGAAGCCGTATTTTTGCTCCTGTCTTCATAGCTTGAAGTCCTAGTGGAATGTGCGCAGAACGGAATTTCATCTCCTTGAATTTGCTCCTTTTTCCGATGCCAAAACCTGCCGCCTTGCGCGATTGCCTGATGCCTGAACCCGCGTTTTCCATCTTCCGCCTGGGCCGCGCCGCTGGCGCGATTGCTGCCGCGTGGCTGGCTACGGGCCTGGCTGGGACGGCGCTGGCCGCCGATCCGGGCAAGAGCGCTGGCGGCATCTATACCTGTGTGGATGCCTATGGCCGCCGCATCACTTCCGACCGGCCCATTCCCGAGTGCATGGACCGCGAGCAGCGCCAGCTGTCTTCCAGCGGCGTGACGCGCCGCGTGCTGCGCCCGGAGCCGACGGTGAGCCAGCTCAAGGAGCAAAAGGCCAAGGCCGAGCAGGCCAAGCAGCGGCTTCAGGAGCAGGAAAACCAGCGCCAGCGCGATATCGCCCTGGCCATCCGCTATCCCAATCTGGAAGCGCACGCCAAGGCGCGGCGCGACGCGCTTGAGCCTTCCCAGCTGCGCATGGGCCTGATAGAAAAGCGCCTGCAAGCCTTGCAGCAAGAGCGCGACGAGCTGCAAAAGCGTCTGGACAGCTTTGCCGACCCGCAGAAGATTCCGGCCTATATCAAGCGCAACGCGGAAACCAACCAGAAGAATCTGGAGGCGCAGGAGCGCGCGATGGCCAACGAGCAGGAGGAGCGCAGGCTGCTCAACGCCCGCTTTGATGACGAGCTGGCGCGGCTGAAAAACATCTGGCAGGCGCAGGAAGACGCGCCTTGACGGCGCTGCGCGCGGCAGGGGCCGGGCAAAAGGGAGCTTGCACGCTCCCTTTTTTTCATGCCTGCTGGCTGGGCAGCATCACGGCGCGCAACAGCTTTTCTTCAGGCAGACCCAATATCTGCGCCACCTTGCGGGCTTTCCAGGCCAGGTAGGCCTGGCGGCCGGGGCTGTCGGGCGCGTCTTGCCAGGCGCGCACTTGCTGGCGAATTCGTCGTCGAACACCTGCGGGCTGGGCCAGATTTGCACGGCGCGGCCCCGGTAGCTGATTTCAAAGACGAACTGCCCGCCCAGCGAAAACGGCGCGTGCGGGTGGCAGGTGACGGGCTGGCACAGGCAGCGGTTTTCGCGCACGGCGCGCGAGAGCAGCGTTAAATTACCTGCATTGGGGCTTGTTTGCCCCTTTCCTTTAGTTGAAGCGAAAGAAACTATGGCAAAACTAAATAAAGGAGATTGCTTAGAAATTGAGTTTGATTGTACTCAAGCTACAGAAGCTATCCCTGCATGGGCTGCCGAGGAAGGCTATGAAGTGACAAATTATGAACAAATTGATGACGCCAAATGGACGATTACCGTGATGAAACAGACCTCAAAGTGCGGTCAAGAAACAAAATTTATGTAGCCGTAGCACAACGCTGAAATGACGACCTCTGAGCTTGTTGGCGTGTAAGTAAGGTTAGCGCCACACAAATAAGCTGGACGGCATCCTGTATTTCTTCTGGTATTACGCCTCTCTATTGATTTCGTGATGATTTATGACCCGAATTAATCTTGTCCCGCCGAGTGAATTGTGCGATCAACATTTGCTTGCCGAACACCGCGAACTTACCCGTATTCCCAACGCTGTTGCCAAAGGGAAATTTCACCTAAAAGGCCAACCGACGGAATATAAACTGGGTGAGGGCCATGTGCGGTTTTTCTTTAATAAAATGGCCTTCTTGAAGAAACGTTATGATGCGCTTCATGCCGAATGCAGAGCGCGTGGTTTCAACGTGACATATATTTGGCCGCAAGAACTCAGCACCGATGCCGCATTATGGCTGGATTATACCCCCACTGAACAAGCCCTGGCCACCAATCGCCAACGGATTGAGGAAAGAATGCCGGCAAAGGCCAGATTTACAGACAGGAAGATTCTCTTGGAAAATGATTCGTAAATCACTGACTGTGATTTATTCCTCTAATCAAACGTGGAAATAATGCGGAGTACGAATGGTATAAGCAGAGGTGCTTTCCACTTCCACGCAATCCACCAGCTCGAGGCCAGGAAAGCACAGCCGCCAGTACAGCTCGCGCCGCTGCACGGGTTCTTCGGGCGAGAGCAGGCGCAGGCCAGCCACGCGCGCCATGAGCGCGGCGGCAATGGCGTTGGCGTGGGAGGCGTACTTGATGAAATCGGCAGGGCCGATTTCGATCACGCCGTCTTGATCGGCCACCCGCACGATGTGCGAGCCGGCGGGGATGGGGCGGGCGGGTTCATTGGGCGCTGGCGCCATCCAGCGCGGCGGGGGCGACGAGGGCGCGCACATCCACGCGGTTGCGCATCATGCCGTTGTCCAGCATGAACTGCATGTCGGCTTCCAGGGCGCGGAAGTCGCTTTCGCTCAGGCGCTGGGTGAAGTGCGTCCAGTCGTAGAGCTGGCGGGCTTCTTGCTCGCTTACGTTTTGCAAGCGCGCGCCCAAGGCAATGGCCTCTTCGCGGTGCGCCTGAATCCACTGCCAGGCTTCGTCATGCGCGGCCACCACGGCCTGTACGCGGTCGGGGTGCGCTTTCAGGAATTTTTCGCTGGCGGTCATGGTCAGCAAGGGCGTGAGCAAACCGGTGGCGCGCGCCAGCACATGGGCGCCGTCTTTTTGCGCGTTGAGCACGAAATTGGCCGCCAGCAGCGCCGCGTCGGCCTTGCCGCTTTGCACGGCGGCAAAGGCCTGCGGCAGGTCCATTTGCACGAAATTGACTTGCTGCACGCTCATGCCCTCGCGCGCCAGCGCGGCGGCCAGCAACTGGTGCAGCACGGTGCCCTTGGGGCCGGCGACGGTCTTGCCCTTCAGATCAGCCACCGCGCGTGGGCCACCCTTGGCGGCCACGATGGCGAAAACGTCCGTCGGGCGCGCAACGCCCGCGATGATGCGCACAGGGTTGCCTTCGCCATTGGCCATCAGCACGGAGGCGGTGTTCATCACGCCGCCTATGTCCAGATCGCCGCTGGCCAGCGCCTGCGCTTGCTTGGCGCCGGAGGTGATTTCAGGCCACTGCGCCTGCAGGCCCAGCGGCTCCAGGCGTTTTTGCAAGATGCCCTTTTCCTTCATCACCATCAATTGCAGATTGAAGGGCGCGCGCACGTAGCTGATGCGCAGCGGCTTGGGTTCCTGCCGGGCATGAGCCGCCGGGGCGGCCAGCGCCGAAAGCAGGCACAGGGTGAAAAAGAAACGTCTTTTCATGAAATACAGCTCCTTTGTGAAAGCTCAGGGGAAAGAAACAGGAGAAACCGGAGCGGCCGCAGAGACGGAAAGGGCAGAAGATGCGTCAGCGGCGCACAGGGCCTGCACGATCTGGCTTCTGGCCTCGTCCGTGCGCCAGGGCGCGTTCCACTGCCGCGCCACGCGCCCGGCCTGCATCACGAACAGGCGGCGGCCCAGCGCAAGGGCCTCGTCCACGTCATGCGTGACGAACAGGCAGGTGGTTTGCCGCGTGGCGATGAGCTGGCGCAGGGCCGCCTGCAAGCTGCGCCGCGTGATGGCGTCCAGCGCGGCAAACGGCTCGTCCATCAGCAGCAGGCGCGGCTCGCGCAGCAGGGCGCGCGCAATGCCCACCCGCTGGGCCATGCCGCCCGAAAGCTCATGCGGAAACAGCGCCTGCGCGCCCGCCAGCTGCACCACTTCCAGCGCCTGGCCGATGCGCTGCGCCTTCTGTGCCCGCTTCATGCCCCTGCGATGGGCCAGCGCCAGCCCCAGGTTCTCGCCCACCGTCAGCCAGCGCAACAGGCGCGGGGCCTGAAACACCATCGCGCAATCCTGCGGCCGCGCCAGCACCTGGCCTGCATCCGGCGGCAGCAGACCGGCCGCCACGCGCAGCAGCGTGGACTTGCCGCAGCCCGAAGCCCCCAGCAGGCAATTGATGGCGCCAGCTTCCAGCGCCAGCGAGGCATCGCGCAGCACCGGCCGCCCGCCCAGGCGCAGGCTCACGCCCTCAAGCACGGCCTCAAGTGCGGCCCCGAGTGCGGCAACAGGCGCTTCGCTCACGCAGCCACCTCCGGAAAGCGCCGCCCCAGCAAAGCGGCGGCCGCGCGCTGAAAGGCCCAATCCATCGCCCAGCCCAGCAGGCCGATGACCAGAATGCCCGCCATCACCACGTCCGTGCGCTGCAACTCCTGCGCATCAAGAATCAGATAACCCAGCCCGCTGCCCGCCGCAATCAGCGCCCGCCAGCTGTAGCCAAAACCCAGGCGCACTCCCGTCACCAGCGAAGGCACGGCCGCCGGCGCCGCAATGCAAGCCACATACGCCCAGCGCGGCAAATCCAGGCTGCGCGCCAGCTCGTCGTCTTGCGCCGTCACGCAGCGAAAGCCGCCCAGCGCATTCAGAAACACCGGAAAAAAACGAAGCCAGCACGATGATGCTGATTTGCGTGGCATTGCCTATGCCCAGCCACAACACCAGCAGCGGCGTCAGCGCCAGCGGCGGAATCATGCGCAGCAGCGGCAGCGCCACGCGCAGATTGCGGCGCATGGAAGAAAAACGCCGCGTCATGCCCGCCCCCGAACCGGCTCATCAGCACGCGGCAGGCGCGCGATGGACATTTGCCAGAGCCTGCTCACGGCCAGGCCGCGAAAAGCCAAGAAGCGCATTGGATCAGGAAAGGCATGAACAGGGAACGCACAGCGCCATTTCGCCCCGTGATTCATGGCAAGTTATCCAAAAGCCTGTCGTTACAAACTGCCGGATGATATGGCTTCGCATTCAGCTGCACGCTGCGTTTGAGGTCATGGCGCAGCATCGCCGTGCGCTGCCGCGCTGCAAGCCCAAGACGAGCGCGGGCGCCTTTGAGCGAGCTTTGTCCATCTGGTTGAATCAATAAGAGGAGCAAATTTGAGTGGCAAGAAATGCCATTCAGCGCAGATTCCACTAGGACATATTGCTATATATAAAGGAGCAAATAGGACTGGGCGGGCTGGGAGCGCGGGCTTTTAGCGCCTGCAGGCGGCGGCGCAGGCGGCCGTCAGGCCTTGGGCCAGGCGGTGCAGCGCGGGCCAGGGGGCGGCTGGCCAGCCGGGGGCTGGCAGGCCCTTGCAGATGCCGTCCACGAAGTGCGCGGCTTGCAGCAGGCTGGCCAGTTGCGCGGCGGGCAGGCCGGGCAGGGCGCGTTCGATGAGGCGCTCGCGCTGGCCCCACACGCGCGCTTCGCGCAGGGCCAGGGGCAGGGGGCGGCCAGCGGCGGTGGCGTCTTTCACGCGCTTGAGGGTGCGGATGTCTTCGGCAATGGCGTAGTGCACCAGCACTTCGGCTTCGCCTTCGGCTCGCAGGCCGTCGAGCATTTTTTGCGTGCGGGCGCGCTGGCCGGCCAGCATGGCTTCGGAGAGTTTGAAGACGTCGTAGCGGGCCACGTTGAGCACGGCGGCTTCAATTTGCGCGCGGCTGACTTCGCCTGGCGGGTAGAGCAGGGCGAGCTTGCTGATTTCCTGATGCGCGGCCAGCAGGTTGCCTTCCACGCGGTCAGCGAAAAAGCGCAGGGCCTGCTGGCCTTCTTCGCCTGCGGGCACGCGCTGGCTCTGGCGCGCCATGCGTTCGGCTATCCACGCGGGCAGGCGGGCGCGGTCGATGGAGTCGGTCTGCACGCACACGCCCGCCGCTTCCAGCGCCGTGAACCACGGGCTGGTTTTGGCGGCTTTGTCCAGCCGGGGCAGGGTGATGAGGGTAAGCACGCCCGGGCCTGGCGCGTTGGGAGTGGCTTGTGCGGCCTGCCCGGCAATCTGCGCGGCCAGTTGCTGCAAGGCCGCGCTGCCTTCCTTGCCGGGCTTGCCCGACGGGATGCGGATTTCCACGATCTGCTTTTGCGCAAAGAGGCTGAGCGACTGCCCGGCGGCCAGCGGAGCGCTCCAGTCGAAGTGCGCGCCCATCACGGTGTGCACGCTGCGCTCGGCATGCCCGGCGGCGCGTGCGGCGGCGCGGATGGCGTCTTGCGCTTCCTGCGCCAGCAGCGGTTCATCGCCGTGCAGCACATACAGCGGGCGCAGCCCTTGGGTCAGGTGGGCGGGCAGTTGCGTGAGGGGCAGTTGCATGGGCGGCAAGGGGATGGAAGAAGCGGGTGATTGTCTTTGTCTGGGCGCGGGCAGGCATTGGAGCGGCCAGCCGCACAGGCGTTGATTTGCTCTTGTATCAATAGCGTGATGTCCGCATGGACGGGCGCAGAAGGGTGTTTTCATGGGTGCCGATTTGCTCCTTTTTTTGATGAGAAAAACGGGCTTTCAGGCCGTCTGGGCGCTTGGCAGGGCTGCGGGGCGGGGCTGGCGCGCGCCAAGCCGCCGCGAACCCCGGTGACACAATCGCCGCCTTCGCTTTCCGCCCCCCTGCCGCTTCGCCATGCCCCGCCCTCTTTTGGCTACCGTTCATCACGCCGCGCTGCGGCACAACCTGGCGCGCGTGCGGCAGGCGGCGCCGGAGGCGCGGGTGTGGGCCGTGGTCAAGGCCAACGCCTACGGACATGGCATTGAGCGCGTGTTCGAGGCATTGCGCGGCGCCGATGGCTTTGCGCTGCTGGAGCTGGATGAAGCCGAGCGCCTGCGCGCCTTGGGCTGGCGCGGCCCCATCTTGCTGCTGGAAGGCGTGTTTGAGCCGCGCGATCTGGAAACCTGCTCGCGCCTGAATTTGTGGCACGCCGTGCACTGCGACGAGCAGATCGACTGGCTGGCCATGCACAAGACGCACCAGCCGCATCGCGTTTTTCTCAAGCTCAACAGCGGCATGAACCGCTTGGGCTTCGCGCCTGGCCGCTACCGCGCCGCCTACGCCCGGCTGGCGGCGCTGCCCCAGGTGGAGGAAATTTCGCACGCCACCCACTTTGCCGATGCCGATGGCGCGCGCGGCATTGCGCTGCAGCAGGCTGTTTTCACGCAAGCCACGCAGGGCCTGCCCGGCGAGCGCACGCTGTGCAACAGCGCCGCCTTGCTGCGCCACGCGGGCGATGCGTCTTCTGACTGGGTGCGCCCCGGCATTGCCCTTTACGGCAGCTCGCCCGACTACCCTGCGCACAGCGCCAGCGATTGGGGCCTGCAGCCCGCCATGTCGCTGACCTCGCGCCTGATCGGCGTGACTCACGTGCAGGCCGGGGAGCGCGTGGGCTACGGCGGCCTGTTCACGGCACAAGGCCCCATGCGCGTTGGCGTGGTGGCCTGCGGCTACGCCGATGGCTACCCGCGCGAAGCGCCCACCGGCACCCCCGTGCTGGTGGACGGCGTGCGCACCCGCACCCTGGGCCGTGTGAGCATGGACATGCTGGCCGTTGATCTCGCTCCCGTGCCGCAGGCCGCTTTTGGCTCGCCTGTCACCCTTTGGGGGCCGGGGCTGTCCATTGATGAAGTGGCCCACGCCGCTGGCACCGTGGGCTACGTGCTGATGAGCGCCCTGGCTCCGCGCGTGCCCGCCGTGGTGGATGAGGGCTGAAGCCTTGCCGGAGGGCTACAGGAACCTGCCTGCGGCCTGATGCGGCTTGAAGGCCTATTCAAAGCCGCCTTGCCGCCTTTGCCACAGAGCCAGGCCCAGGCGTTGCAGAAAGCGGTCGCACTGTTCTAGTTGCTCAAGGGCGATGTACTCATCAGCCTTGTGAGCCTGCTCGATGCTGCCGGGGCCGCAAACGATGGCCGGGATGCCTGCTTGCTGGAACAGCCCTGCTTCCGTTACGTAGGCCACCTTGCGCGGCTGGCGCGCGGCCAGGGAGAGCACGAGCCTGGCAATGTCTGTTTGCGCGCAGCCATCCAGCGCAGGAACGCTGACGCCGGGCGTGATATCGATGCGGGCATCAGGGCATTCGGCCCGCATGCGGGGCAGCAGCGTGCTTTCCACATAGTGGCTGACGCGGGCCTGAATGCCAGCGGCAGGCGAGCCGGGCAGGTTGCGGATTTCGTAGCTGAATTCGCATTCGGCGGGGATGACGTTGAGCGCCATGCCGCCGCTGGCAAGGTTGGTGGAGAGGGTGGAAAAGGGGACGTCATAGCCCTCGTCAAACGGGCCGTGGGCTTTGCAGGCATCAGCCACATCGCGAATATGGTTGATGAGACGGGCGGCGTATTCAATGGCGTTGCAGCCCTGTGGCGTGAGCGAAGAGTGGGCAGCGCGGCCATGCACGCAGCAGTGATACAGGCTGATGCCCTTGTGCGCGATGACGGGCTGCATGGAAGTGGGTTCGCCCACGATGCAGCCATCGGCCCGGATGCCGCGCTGGACCACTTCGTGCAGCAAGGCGCGCGCGCCCAAACAGCCCACTTCTTCATCGTATGAAAGGGCCAGATGCACGGGTTTGCAGCCCGGGTTGGCCACGTAGCTGGGCGCCCAGGCGAGGACGGCGGCGATAAAGCCTTTCATGTCCGCGCTGCCCCGGCCGTACAGGCGGCCCTCGCGTTCGGTGAGGGTGAAAGGATTGCTGCGCCACGGCTGGCCATCAACGGGGACAACGTCGGTATGGCCCGACAGAATGATGCCGCCCTGGGTGCTGCCATCTCGCGCGGGCAGCGTGGCGAAAAGGTTGGCTTTGGGCTGAGTGGCGCTGGCGTTGAGCCAAGGGTCAATGCCGAGGCGGCGTAGCGCATCGCGCACGGTTTCAATCAGCCCCAGATTGGAGAGGCGGCTGGTGGTGTCCAGCGAAATCAGCGTGCGCAGCCAGGAATGGGTATCCATGAGAACTCCTCTGAAAGGGAATATGAAGAATTGTGAGCGCCGCTTGAAATCGGCTCTTTGGCCATCATCATCAGGCGTCGCATATTTTTTGAAAAGGAACTCATGAAACGCATTGCCCTCTTTCTGGCTACCAATATTGCAGTCATGGTAGTAATCGGCCTGATCACGAGCCTATTTGGCCTGAACCGTTTCATAGGCCCCAACGGGGTCGATGTCGCCACTCTGATGGGATATTCGCTGGTGGTGGGATTTGCTGGAGCCACGATTTCGCTGCTGATGAGCAAGACAGTGGCAAAAACCAGCATGGGCGTGAAAATCATCAACCAGCCGCAAAATGCAGACGAAGCCTGGATTGTGGAAACTGTGCGCCGGTTTGCTGACAAAGCAGGCATTGATATGCCAGAAGTGGGCATTTACCAAGGCGAACCTAACGCGTTTGCCACGGGGGCCTTCAAAAACAGTGCGCTGGTGGCCGTTTCCACAGGTCTTTTGCAGGGCATGACGCGCGAAGAAATCGAGGCTGTCATTGGCCACGAAATTGCTCACGTGGCCAATGGCGACATGGTGACCATGACGCTGATTCAAGGCGTGATGAATACCTTTGTGGTGTTTCTCAGCCGCCTGATCGGAACCCTGATCGATAGCGCGCTGCGCCGCAATGACGACAGCAACGGCGCTCCCGGCATTGGCTATTACGTCAGCACAGTAGTGCTTGATATTCTTTTCGGCTTTCTGGCAGGCATTATTGTTGCCTGGTTTTCCCGGCAGCGTGAATTCCGCGCCGATGCCGGTTCCGCCGAACTCATGGGCCAGTCGCAATCCATGACTCGCGCCTTGCAGCGCCTGGGCGGCATGCACGCTGGCGCTTTGCCAGAAAACATGCAGGCCATGGGGATCACGGGTCAGATTGGAAAGCTGTTTTCTTCGCACCCGCCTATTGAGGAGCGCATTGCCGCCTTGCAAGCGCGGCAGCAGATGCAGCGCTGAAACGGCCGCGACACAGTGCCGGACAGGCTTTCATGCCTGTCCGGTTTTTTTATGCCTGTAGCGAATCTGGAATTACCAACCGGTCAGAGAGACGTGGCAGATGTCTAAATGGATCTGAATATTCAGTGTTTCACAAAACACAATGGCTTGTTATCTGGTCATTGCCGCCTGACAGAAAACCTCGCCTTCTGCCCCGTCCAAGTTAGGAGAATAGGCAATATTGATAAAGGCGCTTTATTGTAAACGATGCGGCCGTGAATCGATCGGTCTTGTAAATATTGTTTATGTTCTATGGAAGGTATAGAACGTTTAGACGGTTGATGGCAGCTGTTGCAGATAAATCAAAACGGCGATTAATATTTTAACTTGTGCAATAAAAAAGCCCCGGAATAAATCCGGGGCTTTTGGCGTCACTTACGCTGCGATTGGCAATTACTGCTGGGGAGCGTTGCGGGTGCCCACCACTTCGATTTCCACGCGGCGGTTCTGCGCACGGCCCGCTTTGGTCTTGTTGCTGGCCACAGGCTGCAACTCACCCTTGCCTTCAGTAGCAACGCGATCGCTCTCGATGCCCTTGGACACCAGATAAGCCTTCACGGCATTGGCGCGGCGCTCAGACAGGCGTTGGTTATAGGCTTCGGTGCCGATGGAGTCGGTGTGACCGATGGCAACCATTACTTCAAGGTTGATGCCTTGCACCTTTTCAACCAGCTCGTCCAGAATGCGGCGGCCTTCAGGTTTCAGGACAGATTTGTCAAAGTCAAACAGAGCTTCGGCGGAATAAGTGATTTTCTCGACAGCCACAGGCGCCGGAGTGGGTTCAGGCGTGGGAACTGGTTCAGCCGGAGAAGCCGGTTCAGCTGCAGGAGCGGCGGGAGCCAGAGCGCCATCGCAGGTGGCTGCGGCTGTCGCAGGCGTCCAGTAGGCATCACGCCAGCACAGTTCGTTTGTGCCGTTTTTCCAGACCAGTTCATTGTTGGCATTACGCCAGTTGTCAATGTCGCCAGCAGCGGCAAAGGCGGATCCAGCCACGGTCAAAGCAGCCAGTGCAAGTGCAAATTTGTTCAGTTTCTTCATGGTTCTCCTCTTGGGGAAAAAATCCGCAGCAAACGGCTGCGACAGAATCAAACGCTTCGAGTGACCACCACCAAAACGCTTTTTTCATTGTGCCATATGCCTTGCAAAGAATGGGCGTTTCCCCCGTTGAACAAAGCTGATATGTTCCTGAAACGGCAGAATTTGTTGCTTGCAGGCAACGGGCGTTCATGATGGCTGTGCCTCTAAAATTGACCCCTTTCCCCGTCCCGGCGAAGGCTTGTTGCTGCCTCCATATATATGACTGAATTTGCCAAGGAAACCCTGCCGATTAGCCTGGAAGAGGAAATGCGGCGCAGCTATCTGGATTACGCCATGAGCGTGATCGTAGGCCGCGCCTTGCCGGATGCGCGCGACGGTCTCAAGCCCGTGCACCGGCGTGTGCTGTATTCCATGCACGAAGCCAACAACGTCTGGAACCGGCCTTATGTGAAATGCGCGCGCGTGGTGGGCGATGTGCTGGGACGTTTCCACCCGCACGGCGACTCGGCCACTTATGAGGCGCTGGTGCGCATGGCGCAGGATTTTTCCATGCGCTATCCGCTGATTGACGGGCAGGGCAACTTTGGCTCGGTGGATGGCGACCCGGCAGCTGCCTACCGGTACACGGAATGCCGGCTGGAGCGCATTTCTGGCGAAATCCTGGGCGAAATCGACAAGCAGACTGTCGATATGGCGCCCAACTATGACGGCAAGGAAATGGAGCCGACGGTGCTGCCCACGCGTCTGCCCAATCTGCTTGTTAATGGCTCCGGCGGCATTGCCGTGGGCATGGCCACCAACATTCCTCCGCACAACCTCAATGAAGTGGTGGATGCCTGCCTGCACCTGCTGCACAACCCGGAATCCACAGTCGAAGACTTAATGGAAATCGTGCCCGCGCCCGATTTCCCGACGGCGGGCATCATCTATGGCATTCAGGGCGTGCGGGAAGGCTACCGCACGGGGCGCGGCCGCGTGGTCATGCGGGCCAAGTGTCATTTTGAGGATATTGACAAGGGCCAGCGCCAGGCCATCGTGGTGGACGAGCTGCCTTATCAGGTCAACAAAAAGACCTTGCAGGAGCGCATGGCCGAGCTGGTGCACGAGAAGAAGCTCGAAGGCATCAGCCACATTCAAGACGAGTCGGACAAGTCCGGCATGCGTCTGGTCATTGAACTCAAGCGCGGCGAAGTGCCGGAGGTGGTGCTCAACAACCTCTACAAGCAAACGCAGCTGCAAGACACTTTCGGCATCAACATGGTGGCGCTGGTAGATGGTCAGCCGCGCCTGTGCAACCTGAAAGACCTGCTGGAAGTCTTCTTGCAGCACCGGCGCGAAGTGGTGACGCGCCGCACCATTTTTGACTTGCGCAAGGCGCGTGATCGCGGCCATGTGCTGGAAGGCCTGGCCGTAGCGCTGGCCAATATCGACGAATTCATCCGCATCATCCGCGAATCGCCCACGCCGCCTGTGGCCAAGACCGAGCTGATGGCGCGCACTTGGGACAGTCATCTGGTTCGTGAAATGCTGACCCGCACGCGCGAGGATGGCACAGAAGTGCGCGCTGATGACTACCGCCCGGAAGCTCTTCCACGCGAATTCGGCCTGCAAAAAGATGGCCTGTATCGCCTTTCAGACACGCAAGCGCAGGAAATTCTGCAAATGCGCCTGCAACGTCTCACGGGCCTTGAGCAAGACAAGATCGTGGCCGAATACAAGGAGGTCATGGCGCAGATTGAAGACTTGCTGGACATTCTGGCCCGCCCGGCGCGCGTCACGGCCATCATTGGCGACGAGCTGGCAGCGCTGAAAGCCGAATTTGGCCAGACGGCGGAAGGCGTGCGCCGCTCCACCATCGAACCCAATGCGCAGGACCTGGCCACGGAAGACCTCATCACCCCCACCGACATGGTGGTCACGCTCAGCCACACGGGTTACATCAAGAGCCAGCCGCTGAATGAATACCGCGCTCAAAAGCGCGGCGGCCGGGGCAAGCAGGCCACGACCACCAAGGAAGATGACTGGATTGACCAAATCTTCATTGCCAACACGCACGACTACATCCTGTGCTTTTCCAATCGCGGGCGGCTTTATTGGCTCAAGGTATGGGAAGCGCCATCCGGCTCGCGCGGTTCGCGCGGGCGGCCTATCGTCAACATGTTCCCGCTGGAAGAAGGCGAAAAAATCACGGTGGTGCTGCCGCTCACGGGCGAAATGCGCGCCTTCCCTGCCGACCGCTATGTGTTCATGGCCACGGCAGGCGGCACCGTGAAGAAAACCGCGCTGAATGAATTCAGCAACCCGCGCAAGGCCGGCATCATCGCCGTGGGGCTGGATGAGGGCGACTACCTCATTGGCGCGGCCCTGACAGACGGCAAGCACGACGTCATGCTGTTTTCTGACGGCGGCAAGGCCGTGCGCTTTGATGAAAACGACGTGCGCCACATGGGCCGCCAGGCCCGTGGCGTGCGCGGCATGAACCTGGAAGAAGGCCAGCGCGTGATTGCCATGCTCGTGGCGGAAGCCGAGGCCAGCGAAGCCGAATCCGCCCCCGGCGCGCGCAACAGCGTGCTCACAGCTACCGAAAACGGCTACGGTAAACGCACCCATATCAGTGAATACACGCGGCACGGGCGCGGCACCAAAGGCATGATCGCCATCCAGCAAAGCGAGCGCAACGGCAAGGTCGTTGCCGCCACGCTGGTCAATGCCGATGACGAAATCATGCTCATCACCGACAAGGGCGTGCTCGTGCGCACCCGCGTGGCTGAAATCCGCGAGATGGGCCGTGCCACGCAAGGCGTAACCCTCATCGCGCTAGACGACGGCGCCCGCCTGAGCGGCCTGCAACGCATCGTGGAAAACGATGCCAATGACGCGCCAGCCGACGGCAACGCAGACAACGCAGACAACGCCGGAAGCGGCGATACCCCTCAACCATCCCCCACCACGGAGTAAATCAGTGAAACCCATGTTCAACAAAACCCTGGCCGCCCTCACTCTGGCCGTTTGCGCCCTGCCTTTCGCGGCGCATGCCCAAGACGCGAAAGCGGACGACGCCAAAAAGGCCCTGGCCGTGAAGCTGGCCCAAATCCAGCAAAAAAACGACTCCGTCCAGCTTGCCAACCAACTGGTGAATGCCGTTGCGCAGCCCGTCATTGCCACCTGGTCACAGAACATTGATCAGAACGTGCCTGCCGACAAGCAAAAGGATGTGCGCGAGAAACTGGATGTCGAACTGAAAAAGCTGCTGGATGCCACAGGCAAAACCGTAGAGGCGCAGGCCGCCAAAACGGCTGAATCCGCTCTTGTGCCTG
The DNA here is from genome assembly GCF_900240305.1 of Ottowia massiliensis. Classification (NCBI taxonomy): domain Bacteria; kingdom Pseudomonadati; phylum Pseudomonadota; class Betaproteobacteria; order Burkholderiales; family Comamonadaceae; genus Ottowia; species Ottowia massiliensis. Next base: position 1,561,702 of record NZ_LT964854.1, read on the forward strand.
TCTATGTGGAGAAATTGTCAGCCGACGAGCTGAAAACCATCGTCGCCTATCTGGAGTCGCCCGCCAGCGCCAAATTCCAGGAGGCGGGCGGTCAGGCTGCCAACGCTTGGGCCGCGCAAATCATCAATGCCACGGAATCCACCGTGGAAGGGCATCTCAAGAAATTTGATGAAGCCGCAGCCAAGATTGTGAAAGCGGCCACAGGCGCCAAGCCTGCTGCGGCAGCCAAGCCGGAAACAAAGGCTGAAACAAAGGCCGAGACAAAAGCAGCGCCCGCCTCTGCGTCTGATGGCGCATCCGGCGGCATCAAGACCAAAGTCGAGCGCGTCGAACAGAAGCAATAAGCCATGAGCGCAAGCTCTTCCTTGCCGCCACCCGCGCACTCCGCCTCTTTGGCGCAGCCTGTTCAGTCTGATGCCTTGGGGGTGTTGCGCGCGCAAATTGACGAGTTGGATGCCCAATTGCTTGCGCTGCTCAATCAGCGCGCGCGGGTGGCCGAACAGGTGGGAGAGCTCAAGCGCCAGGAAGGCACCCCCTTTTTCCGGCCCGACCGGGTAGCCCAAGTCATTCACAAAGTCCAGGCCAGCAACACGGGGCCGCTGCTCAACGACCATGTCGCCAGCATCTGGCGCGAGATCATGTCCGCCTGCCTTGCGCTGGAAGTGCCGCCGCGCGTGGCCGTGCTAGGCCCGCAGGGCACGTTTTGCGAACAGGCGGCCATTGAATACTTTGGCAGCGCCGTCAATCTGGTGTACTGCAACAGCTTTGATGAAGTTTTTCATGCCACGGCGGCTGGCACGGCGCAGTTCGGCGTGGTCGGCATGGAAAACTCCACTGAAGGCGTGGTGGCCCGTTCGTTCGATCTGTTCTTGCGCTCGCCAGTGCATGTGGTGGGCGAAGTCAGCCTGGCCGTGCGCCACAACCTGCTGCGCCAGCGCAACGACTTGGACGGCATCGAAGTCGTTCTGGCACACCCTCAGGCACTCATGCAATGCCAGGACTGGCTTGCGCAGCACCTGCCGCTGGCCGAGCGCCGCGCCGTCTCCAGCAATGCCGAAGGCGCGCGCCTGGCGGCGGAAAACCCGGCCTGGGCCGCATTGGCCAGCGAGCGCGCCGCCGCGCAGTTCGGCCTGCACATCGTGGCCCATGCCGTGCAAGACCAGGCCAGCAACCGCACACGCTTTGCCATCATCTGCCTGCCGCAGACCATGGGCATGCCCCGGCCTACGGGGCGCGATTGCACCAGCATCGTCGTCAGCGTGCCCAACCGTCCAGGGTCGGTTCATGACTTGCTCACGCCGCTGAAAAAGCATGGCGTGTCCATGACGCGCTTCGAATCCCGCCCCGCCAAATCCGGCCAGTGGGAATACTATTTTTATATCGACATCGCGGGCCACATTGAGCAACCGCACCTGGCCGCCGCGCTGGCCGAGCTTCAGGCCCTGTCGTCCTTTTACAAAGTGCTGGGGGCCTATCCCCTGGGGCAAGATGTTTGAACAACTGGGATTAATCGGCTGCGGCCTGATGGGCGGCTCCTTTGCCTTGGCGATGAAAAGGGCGGGGCTGGTCAAGCGCATCGTGGGCTACAGCAAATCGCCGTCCACCACCGAAAAAGCGCGCGAAATGGGCGTGATTGATGTGGAAGCGCCTTCCGCCCTGCTGGCTGTGTCGGGCGCCGATCTGGTCATGCTGGCCGTGCCTGTTTCGGCGACCGAGTCCACGCTCAAGGCCATCCGCCATCTCGTCAATCCGTCCATGCTGCTGATGGACATGGGGTCCACCAAGCGCGACGTGATTGATGCCGTGCGCCGCGTGCTCAAGCACGACGTCGGCTCCTTCGTGCCCTGCCACCCCATTGCCGGGCGCGAAGTCTCCGGCGTGGAAAACGCCGACCCCATGCTCTTTACGGGCAAGCAAATCATCATCACGCCCATGGAGCGCACGCAGACGGCCAAGCTCGAAAAAGCCACTGAAATGTGGCAGGCGCTGGGTTGCAGCGTGTCGCAGATGTCGGCTGAAGCGCACGATGCCGCCTTTGCCGCCGTCAGCCACCTGCCGCACATGCTGGCCTTTGCCATGATGAACGGCATTGCCAGCCAGCAGGAGCAGGCCGCCGTCTTCCTGTCGCTGGCCGGCCCGGGCTTTCGTGATTTCAGCCGCATTGCCGCCAGCGATCCGCAAGTCTGGCGCGACGTGCTCATCGCCAACCGCGAAGAACTCATCGCCCAGCTCCACCACTTCCAGCATGCCTTGGCCAAGCTGGAGCATGCCGTCACCAACAGCCAGGCGGACGATCTGGAGCGCCTGATCAACCAGGCCAGCCACATGCGCGCCAGCTGGCGCATGAACAGTTTGGCGAAATAGCCGACCGGATCAAGGCGGCGGCCGCCGCCCTTCGCTACCATGCCCTGCAAGCTTTTGTTCACCGCCTGCCCGTCAGCGAAAGAGCAAGGCTGCGCCATGCATTCACAGCGTCTGAGGTTCGCCTTGAAACATTCGCGCGCGGGGCTGAACAAGGTTTCCTGAAACAGACCATCAGGCCTGCTTCCTTTTTCATCAAAAAACGGAGAAATCAAAATGAGCATTCAAACAGTTGGCGTCGTTGGCGCAGGCACCATGGGCAGCGGCATCGCCCAGGCATGCGCAGTCAAGGGCATCCGCGTCATCCTCATCGACATCTCGCAGGCTGCCGTGGACAAAGGGCTGGCCGGCATCAGCAAAAGCCTGGACCGTCTGCTGGCCAAGGAAAAAATCACCGCCGCCCAGAAAGACGCCGCCCTGGCCTGCATCCAGACCAGCACCGACTACGCTGCGCTCAAACCCGCCCAGCTCGTGATCGAAGCCGCCACGGAAAACCACGAAATCAAAAACAAAATCCTGGCCCAGCTGGATGCCCTGCTCGCGCCCGAAACCCTGCTGGCGACCAACACCTCTTCCATTTCCATCACCCAGCTGGCCGCCGCCACCAGCCGCCCCGACCGCTTTGTCGGCATGCACTTTTTCAACCCGGTGCCCATGATGGCGCTGGTCGAAATCATTCGCGGCCTGCAAACCAGCGACGCCACTCACGCCGCCGTCACCGAGCTGGCCACGGCGCTGGGCAAAACACCCATCACCGTCCGCAACTCGTCCGGCTTCGTCGTCAATCGCATCCTGCTGCCCATGATCAACGAAGCCTTCTTTGTCCTCTCCGAGGGCGTCGCTTCGGCGGAAGACATCGATGCGGGCATGAAGCTGGGCTGCAACCACCCCATTGGCCCCCTGGCTCTGGCCGACATGATCGGGCTGGATGTGTGTCTGGCCATCATGGAAGTTCTCCATCAGCAGTTTGGCGACGGCAAATACCGCCCCAGCCCCCTGCTGCGCGAATACGTGGCCGCTGGCCGCCTGGGCCGCAAAACGGGGCAGGGCGTTTACAGCTACGCCAAGTAAGGCAGGCCGCGCCCACTTGCTTCTTCCTGCCGCCGCTGCGCCCTGCCGGCAGGCGCAAGCGGCGGCCTCTGGCGGCCAGACTGGATCTTCTGCCAGAGAGCCAGGGCCGCCCGGCATGAGCAAGGGCGGGGGCAGTTGCCGCATGGTGGAAATTTGCTCATTTATCCATAGCAGGATGTCCTAGTGGATATTGCGCAAGGCGGTATTTTCTGCCCTCAAATTTGCTCCTCTTTTGTGCATCCTGACAGGTGAGGGGGCGCCGGGCTGGCTGCCTCCATCAGCCGCCCCGCAGGCAGGCGGCGCGGGCGGGCCGTGAATTCAGTCAGGAGCAGATGCTGCGAAGCACGCCCGCGCAGGCGTCTTCGGCCAGATCAAGCACCTTTTCAAAGCCGGCAGCGCCGCCGTAGTAGGGGTCGGGCACTTCCTGCGCCGATCTGTGGCGCGTGCAAAAGTCCGTCAAGCGCCGCAGCTTGTGGCGCAGCGCGGGCGGGCACAGGGCGCGGGCGGCGCGCTCATTGGCGGCATCCATCACCAAAATGAGATCGAAGTTTTCAAAATCCTGCGCCGTCAGCTGGCGAGCGCGCTGCTGGCTGAGGTCATAGCCGCGCCAGAGGGCATGGCGTTGCGAGCGCGCATCCGGCGGCTCACCCGTGTGGTAGCCATGCGTGCCAGCCGAATCAACCTGAACGCGCGCGCCCTGCCCAGCCTCATCGGCCATTTTCCGCAGCACGCCATGCGCCGTAGGGCTGCGGCAGATGTTGCCCGTGCAGACCATGAGCACGCGGCAGGGGCGGGAGGGAGAAGCAGGCGAGGCGTTGGGGAAAAGATCGTCTTGCATGGCGCTTGGGGAGAAAGTTCTGCGGGCGGCCCACGTAGCGAAAGCGGCAGGCTCCGTTTGAGCGGGCGCCGCATTCTGCTGCGCTGGCGCTGGCAAGCGCCGCCATTGGGCTGGCCCCGCCCGCCAGATAGTTTTAAAAAGAGGAGCGAATCAAAGGGGGCAAAACACTGGTTCGCGCAATCTCTACTAAGACCTCATGCTATGAATAAAAGAGCTAAATTGGCACAGTGCTTTCAGCGCCGCCAACGCCAGCTGGCGCTTGCTTCGCTTGTGCCCGGGCCGCGAACGGGTTCCCGCAGAGGCGGCTTGAAATCCTGTGCTTTGAAAGAAGAACGCCTTAATTGCAACCAAGTGCTTGAAACCGGATGCAGGCAGGCTGTAAGTCATTGTTAGGGCATATCTCGCGCCGGTTGCAGACGCTTGCCGCCGGGCGGGTGTCTCCCTAGGGGTAAACCCTGCTTGCGCTGGCGGCCCGGGCAAATGCCCGGGCTTGTGTTGCCAGCGGCAGAGCGCTCCAATCGCGGCGTGTTCAACCGATGACAGGAGATCTCACATGAGCGTGGATGCCGCACTGAACCGCGTCAGAAACAATCTGAACGAAAACTGGCTGGACTGGGACGTTACGCAGTCCGAACTCAAGGACAGCACGCAGGCGCTCAAGGAGTTGTCGCCTTCTGAGCGCAACGAGGCCATTGGCAAGCTCTCTGATGACGAACTCAAGCACTGGGCCGCTGAAACCAAGGGGCTGAACAGCCCGCTGAACGCCGATGACCGGCGCGACCTGCTCAACGTTTTCGCCAAAGATCTGGATGCCTCGCAGCTTGCCCGCGTGTCCAAGGCTTTCGGCGCAACGGACGTGGCCGCTTCCGTCGCCAGCCACACGCCCGCCGACCGCAAGGCCGAGTACATCCAGGCTCTGCAAGGCGATGCCGACGGCGCGGCAAAAATCGAAGCGGGCTTTGGCGTCTCCACCGCCACGGCGGGCAATGACAATGCCCGCGCCATCGCGCAGGTGCTGGGCAGCCTGAAAGACTCGCCCGCCCAGTTCGCCAGCGCCGCGCAGGGCCTGGAGCAGGCGGGCAAGCTTGATGACGTGATGAAGGCCGCTTCAGGCGAGCGGCTCACCACCGTCACATCGGGGCAACCCGGCGGCGCAACGACGACGATTTCCTTTGACGACAAGCAGTTGCAGGACATTCTCGCGGGCGCGGCCGCCTTGCCGCCTTCAGACCTTGCCAGCCGCACGAGCCTGTTCAAGGCGGGCGCCCAGCCGCTGGCCAGCATGCAGCAATCCGCCGCGCGGGGTCTGACCAATGACCCCAATGGCGAAGCCGCGCAGCGCACGGGCACGGCGCTGGGCAAAGTCCTGACGCGCGAGCAGGCCGAGGCCGCCGGCATCGTGGACAAGCAGACCATGCCGCCCGGCGTTTCAATGGACCAGAACATCAAGGAGTCCCATGCCCACTCCGTTCTGGATACGACGGGCTGGTTCAAATCCCAGGTGCAGAACAAGGGGCCGTGGGACTACAAGCAGCAGGGCGCGCAGTACCAGGACTTCGGCAACTTCAACTTTGGCCTGACCGCCGCCGCTACGGGCATCCCGGAGCAGGTGGCTCTGCGTGGCGCGGGCGATGCCCAGACAAAGGCGGGCACATCGCAGGACGGATGGGGCGGCCCTTGGGATTTGAATGGCGGCCCCTACGGCGACGATCCTGCCGACCAGGCGCAAATCAAAAAAGGCTACGAGTACTACAACTCCGGCCTGTGGCGCGTCTGGAGCGATTGAGTGGCCTGCCGCGTTGCCTGTGCAAGCCGCATGAGCCGTGTTCTCCGCGCAAGCGCCGCCTGTGCCGCCGCCTGGCTGGCCCTGAGCGGCTGCAACCCCGCACCGGCGGCCGCCGCGCGCGATGAAGTCGCGCGCCTGCCCGCCCCCGGCGGCGCGCGGCTGGACGCCGTGCTGATGGAAATCAACACGGGCGCGACAGACGCCTTTCAGTACGAAGTGTTCGTGCTGCCTCAAGGCGCTGCCGCGCAGGGCCGGCCCGCCGCCCGCCTGATGGGCGCCACCCGCAACGAACAGGCCTGGGGCGCCAACCTCCGCTGGCAAGGCGCAGACCGCCTGCGCGTTGAATACTGGCAGGCCCGCGCGCAGGAAGGCGCGGACAGCCCCGTGACCGTGGGCGGGCAAACCGTTCAGGTGGAGCTGGCCCCGGGCATCCTCGACCCCGCCGCCCCCGCTGGCGGCATGGAATACAACCTGCGCCAGGCAGGCGCAAAGCGCTGAAAGCCGCGCCGAGGGGCGTTCGCTGCGGGGCGCTATTTCGCTCCTTTATTCATAGCGAGAGGTCCTAGTGGAATCTGCGCGAAGCGGCATTTTGACCCCGCCAGATTTGCTCCTGTTTCTGGGGCGTCTGCCAGCCTTCAGTACAGCAGATACGCCGCGCGCTCTTGCTGCCAGGCGGCTTCGTCGGCGCGGGCCAGCGCGTCCAGGTCGGCGCAGGCCGCTTGCGCGTCGTCCACCCATTCGCGCAGCAGGCTGCTGCCGTTGATGAGGTCGATGGCCAGGCGGCCATGCTCGTATTCGTAGGCGAAGTCGCGCCACAGCGGCGCATCGGGCCACTGGCGGCGCAGGGCCTTCAGGGCCAGGGCCACCAGCCGCCAGGGGCGAAAGGCCGCGTGGCGGTAGCTGGCCGGGTCTTCGGTGTGAATTTGCAGGCCCGCGCACAGCTGCCCCTGGTGCTTGTGAAAAGTCGGCTCGAACCAGCACGGGCGCAGCAGGCAGCCGGCCAGCCAGTCCGGGGCCATTTCGCGCATGTCGGCCAGCAGGCGGGCGGCGCCCAGGCCAGGCGCGCCCAGCAGCTCCAGCGGGCGGGTGGTGCCCCGGCCTTCAGACAGCGTGCAGCCTTCGAGCATGACGGTGCCCGCGTAGGCGCGCGCCATGTTCAGGCTGGCGGCGTTGGGGCTGGGATTGACCCACGGCCCTTCGGGCCAGCCAAAGCCGGGGGCCGCTTCGGGCTGCCAGCCCTGCATTTCGATCACGCGGTAGTCCACGCGCAGGCCCAGCCAGTCCACAAACCAGCGCCCCAGCTCGCCCAGCGTGAGGCCGTGGCGCATGGGCAGCGGCCCCGCGCCCACAAAGCTCTCCCAGCCCGGGCGCAGGCGCAAGCCTTCCACGGGCCGGCCAGCGGGGTTGGGCCGGTCCAGCACCCACACGGCCTTGCCGTGGCGCGCAGCGGCTTCCAGCACATAGCGCAAGGTGGTGATGAAGGTGTAGATGCGGCAGCCCAGGTCTTGCAAATCCACCAGCAGCACGTCAAAGCTTTGCATCATTTCGTCGGTGGGGCGGCGCACCGGGCCGTAGAGGCTGAAGACGGGAATGCCCAGGCGCGGATCGGTGAAATCGTCCGACTCCACCATGTTGTCCTGCTTGTCGCCGCGCAGGCCGTGCTGCGGGCCGAAGGCGGCGCTCAGCCGCACGTCAGGCAGCGCCGCCAGCGCGTCCAGCGCGTGCGCCAGGCCGCGCGTGACCGAGGCCGGATGCGCCAGCAGCGCCACGCGCGCGCCGTGCAGCGGGCGGCGCAGTCCGGGAGATTCAATGAAGCGTTCAAGGCCGGTTTTCATGGCGCAAGGCAAGGCAGAAAGCACAAAGAGGCAACCATTTCATGGCGGCGGCAGGCGCAGCAAGCGGCCTGCAAAGTGGTGAAAGTCGGGGCGCGGCATGGGGTGGCGCAGCGCCCAGTAGCTCAGGGCGCCAGCGGCTTGCAGCACGGCGCACAGGCCCACGCGCCAGACGGCAGCGGCGGGCAGCGGCAGATCAGGCCAAAACGCTTCCAGCGCCAGGCAGGCCGCATCGCCTTGCAGCGAGCAGGCAAAGCGCGCGGGGCGGGCGCGCGCTTCCCATGCCTGCCAGGCGCTGGCCGTGTGGCGCACGCGTTCGGCGCAAAAGGCGTAGGCGGTCCAGCGGCCATCGGGCGAGAGGTTGAACTCGCAGTATTCGCCGCCGCCCTCGCCTTCATCCGCGCCCTCGTTGCCCGGTTGTTCGGCGGCCACGAAGGCTTCCAGACAAGTGCGCCGCCACAGGCCATCAGCGCGTGCGGCCAGATGGCGGGCAGGCGGCGGGCAGTCCAGCCAGCCAGCGGGCGCGCGCACTTCATGGCGCAGCCCCAGCCCGCCCGCTTCGCGCCAGGCGCAGGCCGCCACGCGCACGCTCGGCGGCACAGGGCTGGCCGGGTGGCAAATGAGCGAAGCGCAGGAAGGCGAAGGCATTTCAAAAGCCAGGTTCAGGCATCAAACCGGCCGCAAGTCCTGGTGCAGACTGGATTGGCAGCTATGGTTCCGATAGCGGCTTCAGCGGCGGCTGGCCCAGGCCCACATTCCCAGGCCAATGGCGATCATGGGCACGCACAGCCACTGGCCCATCGACAGACCCAGCCCCAGCAGGCCCAGATGGGCGTCCGGCTCGCGGAAAAACTCCACGGCAAAGCGCATCACGCCGTAGCCCACGAGAAAAGCGCCGCTGACCTGCCCCGTCTTGCGCGGCTGGCGGGCGTAGAGCCACAGCAGCACGAACAGCAGCACGCCTTCCAGCAGCGCCTGATAAATCTGCGAAGGATGGCGGGGCAGATCGCCCGCGCCGCGAAAAACCATGCCCCAGGGCAAATCGGGGCTGGCCACGCGGCCCCAGAGTTCGCCATTGATGAAGTTGCCCATGCGCCCGGCCGCCAGGCCCGTTGGCACGCAAGGGGCCACCAAATCAGTGACTTGCAGCCACGGGCGCTGCTTTTTCCAGGCCCACAGCATCATGGCAAGAATCACGCCCAGCATGCCGCCGTGAAAACTCATGCCGCCTTGCCAGATGGCAAAGATTTCCAGCGGGTGGCTGGCATACCAGGCCGGCTTGTAAAACAGCACGTAGCCCAGCCGCCCGCCGAGGATGACGCCCAGCACGCCCCAAAACAGCAGGTCTTCCACATCGCGCATCGTCCACGGCGCGGGCTGGGTGACGCTGGCGAAAGGCTGGTGCTTCAGCCGCAGCCTGGCCAGCACATAAAAAAGGGCGAAAGCGGCCAGGTAAGTCAGGCCGTACCAGTGCACGGAAAGCGGCCCCAGATGCAGGGCCACGGGATCAATCTGGGGATGCTGGAGCATGAGAAGCGCGAAATGGGCGGCAAGGAAAGCGGGGCGAAAGGCAAAAGAAAAGCCAGCGCCCGCCCTGCAGGCACTGGCTCCGGGAAACGGCGCTTACTTGAGGCGCGCGAGCGTCTTGGCAACGCGCTCGCCGTAGGCGCGGGCGGTGTCCAGATCGCCTTGCAGCATCTCTTGCGCGCTGGCGTCAGCCGGCGTGGCGGCCAGTGCGCCCACGGAGCCGCCCAGGGCGTTCAGATCGGCGCGGGAAGCGTCTTTCTTGTTGGAAGGCAGCAGCCCCAGGCTCACCCACAGGCCGCCGTGCTGCGAGGCCAGCGTTTGCAGGTATTGCACCGTCACCTGCTTGTCGCCGTTGAGGCTGGCGCTGTTGGTGAAGCCGCCAAACACCTTGTCTTGCCAGGCGCGGGCGGCCCAGGCTTTGCTCGAAGCATCGGCAAACTTCTTGAACTGCCAGCTGGGGCCGCCCATGTAGGTGGGCGTGCCAAAAATGATGGCGCCAGCGGCATTGAGCCGCTCCCACGCGCCTTCGGGCAGGTTGCCCTCGGCATCAATGGCGATCAGCTCGGCGCCCGCGCCATCGGCCACGGCCTGCGCCATGCGCTGCGTGTGGCCATAGCCGGAGTGATAGACAACGATGATTTTGGACATGCAAAGCCTCCTTTGGCTTGGGGTTGAAAGCCTTGCAGCATACCTTGCTGCGGCAAAACACTGCGCCCGGGCGGGTTGAGCGGGAAAGCCGCCGCAATTCAACGCCGGCCTGCCAGAAATGCACAGAAACACGCTGGCGCAGGCGCGGACAAGGCGGCCCGCGCCAGGGAAAATCAAGGGAAAACCCTTCAGGGAAAATACCGGCATTATTGGAAAACCGCTGCAAGGGTAATCCAGGTCGCAGCGTGCTCCAATTTCATATAGCATCTCTTTCACATGCCGGCCAGCTGGCCAGCGTGTTTTCATGCCGATTTCAAGCGAAGGATTGAATGATGAAAAAGAAACTGTTGGCCCTGGCGGCTTTTTCCATGCTGGCGGGCGCGACCCTGGCGCAGAATGCTGACACGCTGGAAAAAATCAAATCCAGCGGCACGGTAAATCTGGGCGTGCGCGATTCTTCCGGGCTGGGCTATACGCTGGGCAACGGCAAATACGTGGGCTTTCACACCGAAATGGCCGAACGCATCGTGGATGATCTGGCAAAACAGGTGGGCAAGCCGCTGAAAATCAATTACCAGGTCATCACTTCGCAAAACCGCATTCCGCTGATGCAAAACGGCACGATTGATTTTGAATGCGGCTCCACCACGAATAGCAAGGCGCGGCAAAAAGACGTGGATTTTGCCGTGACGACCTACGTGGAAGAAGTGCGCATGGCCGTCAAGGCCGATTCCGGCATCCAGAGCGTGGCCGACCTCAATGGCAAGACCGTGGCCGTGACCACGGGCACCACCAGCGTGCAGCATTTGCGCCGCCATGAGCGCGGCTCCAAGCTTGAATTCAAGGAAATCATGGGCAAAGACCACGCCGACAGTTTTCTGCTGCTGGAATCAGGCCGCGCCGATGCCTTCGTGATGGATGGCTCCATTCTGGCCAAGAATATCGCCACGTCCAAAAATCCGCAGGATTTCAAAATTGTCGGCGAAGTGCTGTCGGTAGAACCCATCGCCTGCATGCTGCGCAAGGGCGACGACAAATTCCGCGCAGCCATCGACGCCTCCATCAAGCGGCAAATTAACGACGGCTCGCTGCAAAAACTCTACGACAAATGGTTCATGCAGCCCATTCCGCCCACGAATGTTTCGCTGAACATGCCTGTTTCAGAAAGCACGAAACAAGCCTGGGCGCATCCCAATAGCAAGCCCATGGAAGATTACGCGAAGAAATAATCCCCCCGCGCATTTTGGCGAGCGCCCGCCGCCCTCCATGGCGGCGGGCTTTTTCATGCGCGAAACCGGAAAGCAAGACAAAAGGTATCAGGGCCATGAATATGGAATGGTCGGTTTTCTGCCAGGACACGCTCACCAATGAGGCCGTGCCGGGCTGCTTTGGCAAAAATGGCGATGTCACGTATCTGGACTGGATGTTCAGCGCCTGGGGCTGGACGGTGTCCATCTCGCTGACGGCGCTGCTGCTGGCGCTGCTGGCGGGCGCAGCCGTCGGCATGGCGCGCACGCTGCCGCACAGCCCCTGGCTGGCGCGGCTGGCGCATGCGTGGGTAGAGGTTTTCCGCAATATTCCGCTGCTCGTGCAGATTTTCATCTGGTATTACGTATTTCCCGCGCTGTTTCCGGCGCTCAAGGGCGCGCCTTCATTTGCGCTGGCGGTATTGGCGCTGGGGCTGTTTACTTCGGCGCGCATTGCGGAGCAGGTGCGGGCGGGCCTTCAGGCGCTGCCGCGCGGGCAGCGCCTGGCGGGCATGGCGCTGGGGCTGACGACCGCCCAGTATTACCGCCTGGTTCTTCTGCCGCAGGCTGGCCGCATCATCATTCCGCCGCTGGCCAATGAATCAATGAACATTTTCAAGAATTCGGCAGTGGCTTTCGCGGTTTCCGTGCCGGAGCTGACGCAGTTCGCCATGCAGGCGGGCGAAGAAACCGCCCGGCCCGTGGAGGTTTATCTGGCGGTGACGGCGCTTTACGTCATTTCGGCGCTGGCGGTGAATGCGGTCATGGTTTTCATCGAGAAAAAGACGCGCGTGCCGGGGCTGATTGCCGCAGGCGCGGGCCGCTGAAAGGGAAAAAGCCATGATGAATCTGGATTTTTCCTTCGTGGACATGGCCTTGCTGCAAGGCTTCGTGTGGAAGGGCCTGCGCTTTAGCGTGATGCTGACGCTGGTGGCTACGCTGGGCGGCCTAGCGCTGGGCACACTGCTGGCGCTGATGCGCCTTTCGGGCCAGAAATGGCTGCAATGGCCCGCCGCCATCTATATCAGCGGCATGCGCAGCATTCCGCTGGTGATGGTGATTCTGTGGTTTTACCTGCTGGCGCCCTTCATTATTGGCAGGCCGATTGGCGCGGAATATTCGGCGGCGCTGACTTTCGTGGCGTTCGAGGCGGCCTATTTCAGTGAAATCATGCGCGCGGGCATTCAGTCCATTCCGCGCGGGCAGGTTTTCGCGGCCGAAGCGCTGGGCATGACTTATTTGCAGAACATGCGGCTGGTGATATTGCCGCAGGCCCTGCGCAACATGCTGCCGGTGCTGCTCACGCAGACCATTATTCTTTTTCAGGATACTTCGCTGGTTTACGCCATCGGAGCCTATGACCTGCTCAAGGGGCTGGATGTGGCGGGCAAAACCTATGGCCGCACGGTGGAGGCCTACCTGCTGGCGGCGGCGGTTTATTTCGTGATTTGCTTTTGCCTGTCATGGCTGGTCAGGCGCCTGCACGCGAAAATAACCATCATTCGATGAGGAATATGCAATGAGCGAACCCATGATCAAAATTGAAAACGTCTCCAAATGGTATGGGCCGGTGCAAGTGCTGCGCGACTGCTCGGTGAATATCGACAAAGGCGACGTGGCGGTGGTGTGCGGGCCGTCCGGATCAGGCAAGTCCACGCTGATCAAAACCGTCAATGGCCTGGAGCCGGTGCAAAAAGGCCGCATCACCGTGGATGGCACCGAAGTGACCAGCCCCATGACCAACCTGCCCCGGCTGCGCAGCCGTGTGGGCATGGTGTTTCAGCATTTCGAGCTGTTTCCGCATCTGGACGTGACGGAGAACCTGACCTTGGCGCAAGTGAAAGTGCTGGGCCGCAGCCAGGACGAAGCGCGCACGCGCGGCCTGAAGATGCTGGACCGCGTGGGCCTGATGGCGCACAAGGACAAGTTCCCCGGCCAGCTCTCGGGCGGCCAGCAGCAGCGCGTGGCCATCGCGCGCGCCCTGAGCATGGACCCGGTGGTGATGCTGTTTGACGAACCAACCTCGGCGCTGGACCCCGAAATGGTGGGCGAAGTGCTGGACGTGATGGTGAAACTGGCCGCCGAGGGCATGACCATGATGGTGGTCACCCACGAAATGGGCTTTGCCCGCAAGGTGGCCAGCCGCGTCATCTTCATTGACGTGGGCGGGCGCATTCTGGAAGACTGCTCGAAGGACGAGTTCTTCGGCAACCCCGAAGGCCGCCAGCCGCGCACCAAAGAGTTTCTGGGCAAGATCCTGAACCACTGAGAGCGTGTTCTTCGCCGCCTGGCCGGAAGGCGTGGCCAAGGCGGATCGCGGGCAGATCAGGGAGCAGGCTTATTTGCTCCTTGATCCATAGCATGATGTCCTAGTGGAAACTGCGCGGAGCGGCATTTCTTGCCCTTTGAATTCGCTCCTCTTTCTGATGCAATCCAGCAGGCGGAGCGGCCTTGTGAATCCTTGCCCGGCCGCAAGACCCGGCTGCGCGCCGCGCTGCCTTTGGCGCTTTACTTTTCATCACCGTTTTTGGCGTGGGGCGCAAGGCGGGGCAGCCAGGCGGCCCATGACTCGGGCAGGCCCGCACGCGATGAGTCAGACGCCGCCGCCATGATGCGGGTGATTTCTTCCTGCCACGCTTGCAGCGCCTGCTGAACTCCCTGGGTGAAGGCGGCCTGGTTTTGCAAGGCGATTTGCTGCGCTGTTTTGGCGTCGCTGGCGCGAAGCAGCCGCCAGAAGCTCTCCGTAGGCAGGGTGGCCAGCGTCTGCCAGCTGGCTGACTGCAACAGCCCTTCAATCTTGGCGGATGTTTCCGCCAGGCCCTCGGCGCTGGTTTGCTGCATGGATTGCAGCCAGTGATGGCCGCTTTCTTGCAGCAGCCGGGTCAGGCGCAATTGCAGCGCGGCGTTGGCCTTGTACAGGTCCAGCGAAATGGTTTTGTCGGTCATGAACTGCTCTCCTTGAAAAAACCTGTGGGGCGAGATTTCGCCATGCGCGCGCTGCAATGGTTTTGCGAAAACGCCGCAGCGGCGCAAAGCCGCGCCAGCCCGGCGGCCGCAAGCAGGGGCGGCGTTACCTAATTTTTCATCATTGCATAGGCCGCCTGCGGCGCGTCTGCTTTTTCTGGAGGTTTTTGCGCTCGTTTTTTCTGCTGATAGCCGGTTGGAGATGCGCCCGCCCTTTTAAAGGCAAGGGCGTTGAATTGCCAAAAACAGGAGCAAATCTGATGGGCTTCAAAAAGGCTTCAGCGCAATTTCCACTAGGACGTCACGCTATGAATTCAGGAGCTGATCCAGGCTTTGCATGCGGGGCATGGAGGCAGAGCGTGAAAGCAAGACGCGGGGGAGCGATGAAGCCCGCATGGCGCTTTCGCGGCGCTGGCCACGCTGGCATGGGGCAGGCGGCCGCTGGGCGCTTTGCCGGCGGTTTCATGATTCGCATCGGGGCCGGCCATGTTTCGCGGCGTTCTGCCATTGAAGGGCCTGCCGCTTTTGAAAGGGTTCAGGGCTGGCCAGGCGCGGCGGGTTCTTCTGGTTCTTCTTTTTGCTGCGGCTCCAGCAGGGCGTTGATGGGCTGCAAGTCTTCTTCTTGCAGCGTGCCGCTGGCTTGCCGCAGCCGCAGGGCGCCGGTGAGCACGGCGTAGCGGGCGCGGGCCAGGTCGCGCCGGGTTTGGTAGAGCTGGGTCTGGGCGTTGAGCACGTCCAGGCTGATGCGAACGCCCGCTTCCAGCCCCGTCTGGCTGGCTTGCAGCGCGGTGAGGCTGCTTTTTTCTGCCGCTTGCAGCGCCGCAACTTGCGCCAGGCCCGATTGCAGGCCGTAGAAGGCGCTGCGCACGGCCTGGGTGACGTTGCGGCGTGCGCCTTCCAGCTCGGCGCGGGCTTTGTCTTGCAGGGAAAGGGTTTCGCGCACGCGCTCTTGCACGGCAAAGCCGGCGAACAGGGGCACGTTCACGGCCACGCCCACGCTGGCGGCGCGGTGGCGGTAGGGGGCGTAGGGCATGGTGGAGACGCTGGGGTTGCCGTTGGGGTATTGCTGCCAGCCGTAGGCCGCTTGCAAGTCCACGGTGGGCAGGTGACCGGTTTTGGCTTTGCGGGTTTCCAGCTCGGCCACTTCCAGCGCCAGGCGGGCCTGGGCGATGGCGGGGCTGCGCTCTTGCGCCAGTTGCGCCCAGGCGTCGGCGCTTTCATGGCTTTCGGCGCCGGTGAGCGGGGTTTTGAGCAGGCCCTCCGGCAGCTGCACGGGTTGCGCCAGCGGGCGCGGCGCGGGCGCGGGCAGGCCGGTGACTTGCTCCAGCGCCAGGCGGGCCACGCGCCATTCGTTTTCGGCGGCGATTTCCTGCGCGTGGGCCAGGTCGAACCGGGCTTGCGCCTCGCGGCTGTCGGTGATGGTGGCGTTGCCCACTTCAAAGTTCTGGCGCGCCGATTCCAGCTGCTGGCCCACGGCGGCCTTGAAGGCGCGCGCCAGCTCCAGGCTGTCGTGCGCGGCCAGCACGTCGAAATACGCCTGCGCCAGGCGCGTGATCAGCTCCTGGGCGGCGGCCTGCCATTGCATTTCGGCCAGCGCCATCTGGCGCTCGCCTTGCGTAGCGGTAATGCGGTTGGCCGGGCGGTACAGCGGCTGGCTGGCGTTGAGGTTGAGACTGCGCTGGGTGAGGCTGCGGGCGTTGTCGATGGCGCCCAGGTGCACATCTAGATGCGAGCGCGTAACGTTGCCGCTCAGCCCCGCCTGCGGCAGCAGCCCCGCGCGCGCCTGCCCCGCCCGGGCGCGCGCCGCTTGCAGCTGCGCCTGGGCAGCCTGCAAGGCGGCGTCGTGCTGGCGCGCGGCATCGTGCAGGGCCATGAGCTGTCTCTTTATACACATCTCCGAGCCCACGAGACGGACTCCTATCTCGTATGCCGTCTTCTGCTTGAAAAAAAAAAAACAAATCTTTGGTATTAGTTTTCTGTCATAGCTTACATCTTCGTTTTCTTCAAATCCGTATTTATCTCCTACAATACTTGCCATGTATTTGCCTATTGCTGGTGATGAAGTTATGCCTGGATATTCTATACCCATGCAATCCGATAAGC
>NZ_LT964854.1:1578089-1857072 GCF_900240305.1 Ottowia massiliensis
CAGGTAAAGAACGCGGCAGGCTGGTGGCGCGGCGAGGCGGCGGTTTCGCATCAGACCGGCCCGCGCCGCCAGCCTGCCGCGTTCTTTACCTGGAGCAAAGCCACAGGCTGCTGCTTGCAAAATGGGCCTGGCGGATGGAACCTGCCCGCCGGTTTTCGCTCAGAACGCCGCTTTTTGTATTCGACTGTTTCTTTTTTCGCCATGTCTTTTGCTGCGCCGCTTTTGTCTCGCCTTCGTTTCATGCGCCATTGGCTGCCCGCCCTGCTGGCGGCGGCTTTTTCGGCGGCCGCGCCCGCACAGGTGGCGGGGCTGAATGTGCTGGCCAGCGGCGCGCCTGACGATGAGGTGGCCACGCCGCAAGTGCGCGCGCAGCTGCTGGCTTACGCGCCGCAGGGCGTGCCCGTGGGCGCAGAGGCGGCGGAAGCAGCGAACGCCGCCCGCCGCCCCGTGTGGCTGGGCTTGCGGCTGGAGCATCAGCCGCATTGGCATACCTACTGGAAGAACCCGGGCGATTCGGGCCTGCCCACCAAGCTGGAGTGGACGCTGCCGCCCGGCGTGCGCGCAGGCGAAATCCAGTGGCCGCTGCCGCAGCGCCTTCCGCTGGGGCCGCTGGTGAACTATGGCTACGAGGGCACGGTGCTGCTGCCCGTGCCGCTGACCATCACGCCTGAATTCGAGCCAGGCCCGGCCGCCGAGGCGATGGAAGTGCGCCTGCATGCCTCCTGGCTGGTGTGCAAGCAAGAATGCATTCCGCAAGAGGGCGATTTCGCCATTCGCCTGCCGCTGCGCGGCTCATCGGCGCTCAATGGCGCGGCGTTCGAGCAGGCGCTGGGCCGCCTGCCGGCTGATTTGCCGTCTGGCGGGCAAACCGCCACGCTCAGCAGCGACGGCCAGCGCCTGCAAATGCGCATCAGCGGCCTGCCCGCCAGCGTGCAGGGCCAGCCTTTGCAGTGGTTTCCTGAAACGGGCGACATCATCACGGCGGCCGTGTCACCCGCGCGCGAGGGCGCGGCTTTGACGCCCGCCACCTGGTCGCAAAAGTGGGAGGGCGATGTCTGGACGGCCAGCCTGCCCGTGGCCGACACCCGCCTTGAAAGCCCGGCTGCGCTGCCGCTGCTGCTGGCCGCCGCCGATGGGCAAAGCTGGCGCGCCCATGCCGAAGTGCAGGGCCAGTGGCCCGCCGTGCAGCCGCCGGGCGGCGTGTCGCCGCAAATGGCTGCCGCGCTGCAAGAAGGCGCTGCCGCGTCCGCTCCTGCGTCTGCTTCTTCGCCCGCTTCTTCGCCCGCCTCTTCGCCCGCCTCTTCGCCTGCTGGCGCAGCCGCCGTGCCGGCCCGCGTGTTTTTCTTTGCCCTGCTGGGCGCGCTGCTGGGGGGCATGGTGCTCAATCTCATGCCCTGCGTGTTTCCGGTGCTGGCCATCAAGGTGATTGGCTTTGCCCGGCATGGCGACAACTTGCGCGCCCAGCGCGCCGGCGGGCTGGCCTACACGGCGGGCGTGGTGCTTTCTTTCGTGCTGCTGGGCGGACTGATGCTGGCGCTGCGCGCGGCCGGGGCGCAGCTGGGCTGGGGCTTTCAATTGCAGTCGCCGCTGGTCATCGCGCTGCTGGCGGCGCTGTTTGCCGTGCTGGGGCTGAACCTGGCGGGCGTTTTCGAGTTCGGCCAGTTTCTGCCCAGCCGCGTGGCCAGTTTGCAAGCCGAAAACCCCGTGATCGACAGCTTTCTCTCCGGCGTGCTGGCCGTGGCGGTGGCCTCGCCCTGCACGGCGCCTTTCATGGGCGCCTCGCTGGGGCTGGCCATTGGCCTGCCTGCGGCGCAAGCGCTGGCCATCTTCGCCGCGCTGGGGCTGGGCATGGCGCTGCCGTATCTGGCCGCCAGCTGGCTGCCCGCGCTGGCGCGCTGCCTGCCGCGCCCCGGCGCATGGATGGAGGTGTTCAAGAAATTCATGGCCTTTCCCATGTTCGCCACGGCCACGTGGCTGCTGTGGGTGCTGGGCCAGCAAAGCGGCATCAACGGCGCAGCCGCACTGCTGATGATTCTGGTGGCGCTGGCCATGCTGCTGTGGGCGCTGGGCCTGCAAGGGCGCGCCCGCATCGGCCTGGCCGCTTTTGCAGCGGCGGCCCTGATCGGCCTGCTGGCAGGCATTGGCCCCAACGTCACCCGCCTTGAGGAAAGCGCCGCTGCAACAGGCAACGCGGCCAGTGCGGGCAGCCGCTGGCAGCCCTGGTCTGACGCCGCCGTGCAGGCCGCGCTCAGCGAAGGCCACCCCGTTTTCATCGACTACACCGCCGCCTGGTGCGTGACGTGCCAATACAACAAGAAAACCACCCTCGCCAGCCAGCAGGTGCTCGATGCCTTTGACGCTGCCGGCGTGCGCACCTTCCGCGCCGACTGGACGCGGCGCGACCCCGTCATCAGCGCCCACCTGCAAAGCCTGGGCCGCAGCGGCGTGCCCACCTACGTGCTGCAAGCCAAGGGCCGTGCGCCCCAGGTATTCAGCGAAGTCATTGGCGTCGATGAAATTCTGGCCGGCCTCAAGGCGCTCGAAGCCGCGCCATGAAGCCGCTCAAAGCCCGGCCGCAGGCGCGTAGGAACGAAGGAGCGGAAACGCAGAAGCAGAACAGGCCGCCAAAGCCGCATATTCGCTCCCGAATCAATAGCGTGATGTCCTAGTGGAACGGGCGCAAAGCGGCATTTCAGCCTTCTGTATTTGCTCCTGTTTTTGATTTGGCCTGGGCGGGCGCTCCAGCCGCCGCCAGCGTTCGCGCCAGGTAGCGGCCCGTGTGGCTGGCGCAGCAGGCGGCCACGGCCTCGGGCCTGCCCTGAATGACCAGGCTGCCGCCGAGCGCGCCGCCTTCGGGGCCGAGGTCAATGAGCCAGTCGGCGGTTTTGATCACATCCAGGTTGTGCTCGATGACGACGACGGTGTTGCCCGCGTCGCATAGCTGCTGGAGCACTTTGAGCAGCATCTCGATATCGGCAAAGTGCAGGCCGGTGGTGGGTTCGTCCAGCACATACAGGGTTTTGCCCGTGCCCCGGCGCGAGAGTTCCAGCGCGAGCTTGACGCGCTGCGCCTCGCCGCCCGATAGCGTGGTGGCGCTTTGGCCCAGGGTGATGTAGCCCAGGCCCACTTCCAGCAGGGTTTGCAGCTTGCGGGCGATGGCGGGCTGGTCCTTGAAAAAGGCGTGCGCCTCTTCCACGGTCATGTCCAGAATCTGCGCGATGTGGCGGCCCTTCCACTGCACTTGCAGGGTTTCGCGGTTGTAGCGCTGGCCGTGGCAGATGTCGCAAGGCACATACACATCGGGCAGAAAGTGCATTTCCACTTTCACCACGCCGTCGCCCTGGCAGGCTTCGCAGCGGCCGCCGCCGCTGGCTTGCGGCACGTTGAAGGAAAAGCGCCCGGGGCCGTAGCCGCGCTCGCGGGCCGTGGCCGTTTCGGCCATCAGCTCGCGCATGGGCGTCATCAGGCCGGTGTAGGTGGCCGGGTTGCTGCGCGGGGTGCGGCCAATGGGGCTTTGGTCCACGGCAATCACTTTGTCAAAGTGTTCCAGCCCCTCGATGGCCTCGTGCGGGGCGGCTTCGGTTTGCGCGTGGTTGAGCTGGTGCGCGGCAACGGCCAGCAGCGTTTCATTGACCAGAGTGCTTTTGCCCGAGCCTGAAACGCCGGTCACGCAAGTGAGCAGCCCAATGGGAATGCTGACGTTCACGCCTTTGAGGTTGTTGCCGCGCGCGCCGACGATGCGCAGCGCGCCCCGGTCGGCTTTTGCGGCTTTTGCAGTTTTCGCGGCCTGGCCGCCCGCTTTTCTGCCGCCCGCCTGCTGGCCTGCCTCTTTGCCCCCTTCTTCGCCCGCCTCTCCGCCCGCTTCTTCGCGCAGGCAGGCCGGCAGGGCGCGCCGCCGGGGCACGGCGATGCGGCGCGCGCCGCTCAAGAACTGGCCGGTCACGGACTGCGGCTGCCGCGCCACTTCTTGCGCCGTGCCTTGCGCCATCACGCGGCCGCCGTGCACGCCCGCGCCCGGCCCCATGTCAATCACGCAATCGGCGGCGCGAATCATGTCTTCGTCGTGCTCGACCACCAGCACGCTGTTGCCCAGATCGCGCAAGTGCTGGAGCGTGGCGATGAGGCGGTCGTTGTCGCGCTGGTGCAGTCCGATGGAAGGCTCATCGAGCACATACATCACGCCCGTCAGGCCACTGCCGATTTGCGAAGCCAGGCGAATGCGCTGCGCTTCGCCGCCAGAAAGCGTTTCGGCGCTGCGCTCCAGGCTCAGATAGCCCAGGCCCACGTCGTTGAGAAATTTCAGGCGGCTGCCGATTTCCCGCACCACCTTGTCCGCAATGTCCGCGCGCGCGCCTTGCAGGCGCAGCGCGGCAAACCACGCCTGCGCGTCGGCCAGCGTGGCGCGACTGATTTCGTGAATGGCGCGGGCGTCCGCCCCCTCGCCCACCGTCACGCAGCGCGCCTCGGCGCGCAGGCGCGCGCCGCCGCATTCGGGGCACGTCTGGCGGCTGCGCAAGCGGGCCAGCTCCTCGCGCACCACGGCGGAGTCGGTCTCGCGCCAGCGGCGGGCCATGTTTGGAATCACGCCTTCAAACGGGTGCTTTTTGCGCGCCGTGCGCTGCGCCTGCTCTCCGGAAGCGAAGGTGTAGCTGAAGTTGATGGCTTCTTCGCCCGAGCCGTGCAGCACCACCTGCTGCACGCGCGCAGGCAGCGCCTCAAACGGCGTGTCCACACTGAAGCCGTAATGCCGCGCCAGGCCCTCCAGCATGGCGAAGTAAAAGGCGTTGCGCCGGTCCCAGCCCTTGATGGCGCCGCCGGCCAGGCTCAGCGAAGGAAAGGCCACCACGCGCTGCGGGTCAAAAAAATCCGTGCAGCCCAGCCCGTCGCACGCCGGGCAGGCGCCCGTGGGCGAGTTGAAGGAAAACAGGCGCGGCTCCAGCTCCGCCAGCGCCCAGTTGCAGCGCGGGCAGGCAAAGCGGGTGTTGAACAGATGCTCGCGGCCGCTGTCCATCTCCAGCGCAATGGCGCGGCCACCGGCCAGGCGCAGCGCGGCCTCGAAACTCTCGGCCAGGCGCTGGCGCTGCTGGGCCAGCGCTTCGCCTTCGCCCGCGCCGCGCACCTTGATGCGGTCGATCACCACGTCGATGTCGTGCTTTTCGGTCTTTTTCAGCGCGGGCACGTCCGCCGCTTCCAGCACCTGGCCGCCCACGCGAAAGCGCACGTAGCCCGCCGCCTGCATCTGCGCCAGCAAATCGGCGAACTCGCCTTTTTTGCCGCGCGCCACAGGCGCCAGCACCATCAGCTTCGTGCCTTCGGGCAGGGCCAGCACGGCATCCACCATCTGGCTGACGGTTTGCGCCTGCAAGGGCGTGCCGTGCTGCGGGCAGTGCGGCACGCCCGCGCGGGCGTAGAGCAGGCGCAGGTAGTCGTGAATTTCCGTCACCGTGCCCACGGTGGAGCGCGGGTTGTGGCTGGTGGCCTTTTGCTCGATGGCAATGGCCGGCGCCAGGCCCTCGATCAAGTCCACATCCGGCTTGTCCATGCGCTGCAAGAACTGCCGCGCGTAGGCCGAAAGGCTTTCCACATAGCGCCGCTGCCCTTCGGCGTAGAGCGTGTCAAAGGCCAGGCTGGACTTGCCCGAGCCGCTCAGCCCCGTGATGACCACGAGCTGATCGCGCGGAATGTCCAGATCGATGTTTTTCAGGTTGTGCGTGCGCGCGCCGCGCACGTGCATGGCCCGCTGGCGCAAGGCGGCAGCCAGCGGCAGGCCGTCATCAGCGGCGGCAAAAGCAGGAGATTTCGGAGTCATCGGCGGCAAAAAAGCAACCGGCCATTATCCGGGGCGCGGGCCGCCGCACCCTGGGCGCAGCAGCAGGCGGCAAGCCGTGGCAAGCGGGCGCTTTCAAATCAGAAACAGGAGCAAATTCAAGGGGCTTAAAAGCCTTGAGGTCCTAGTGGAACCTGCGCAACCCGCTATCAAAGAAAGAGCAAATCAATGCGCTGGCCGCTCATGGCATGAGCGCTGCCAGCTGCTCGGCCTCGCGGGCCGCTTGCAGGGCGTGCAGCACTTCGTCCAGGTCGCCTTCCATCACGGCGGCCAGTTTGTAGAGCGTGAGGTTGATGCGGTGGTCGCTCACGCGGCCTTGCGGAAAGTTGTAGGTGCGGATGCGGTCGCTGCGGTCGCCGCTGCCAATCAGGCCCTTGCGCGTGGCCGCTTCTTTGGCGGCGCGCTCGCTGCGCTCTTTTTCCTGCAGGCGCGCTTGCAGCACTTGCAGCGCGCGCGCCTTGTTGCTGTGCTGGCTGCGGCTGTCCTGGCATTCGGCCACCAGGCCCGTGGGCAGGTGCACCACGCGCACGGCGGAATCGGTTTTGTTGATGTGCTGGCCGCCCGCGCCGCTGGCGCGGAAGGTGTCGATGCGCAAATCGGCCGGGTTGAGCGTGACGGCGGCAGCCTCGTCCGGCTCGGGCATCACGGCCACGGTGGCGGCGCTGGTGTGGATGCGGCCTTGCGTTTCCGTCACGGGCACGCGCTGCACGCGGTGCCCGCCCGATTCGTAGCGCAGGCGGCCATACGCGCCTTCGCCCGCCACGCGCAGCACCACTTCCTTGTAGCCGCCCAGCTCGGCGGGCGATTCGCTCACCACTTCCACGCGCCAGCCCTGCGTTTCGGCGTAGCGGGTGTACATGCGGGCCAGATCGCCTGCGAACAGCGCCGATTCGTCGCCGCCCGTGCCCGCGCGGATTTCCACGAAGGCGTTGCGCTCGTCATCCGGGTCTTTGGGCAGCAGCAGGCGCTGCAACTCGCCCTCCAGCTGCGCCAGCTCGCTCTGGCAGGCGCAGATTTCTTCCTGCGCCATCTGCTGCATTTCCGCGTCTTGCGCGGCGTCTTGCAGCAGCGCCTGTGCGGCGGCCAGATCGGCTTCGCGCTGGCCGTAGCGCTGCCAGCGCGAGACCACGGCGCCCACTTCGGTGTGCTCGCGCGACAGGCGCATGAACTGCGTCATGTCGGCCATGATGTCGGGCCGCGTGAGCAGAAAGTCGATTTCGGAGAGGCGCTCGGCGCGCCGTGCGAGCTGCTGGCGTATGGAGTCGTGCATGGGGCGCGGATTGTCGCCGGGCCAGGCGGGCATGCCCATCAGGGATGAAGTAATCTCCCCGCCCGCATCTTTTCCGCGCCACGCCCCGCATCAATCTCCTCATGGACAAACTCCTCATTCGCGGCGGCCGCCGCCTGCAAGGCGAAGTCGTCATCTCCGGCGCAAAAAACGCCGCCCTGCCCGAAATGTGCGCCGCGCTGCTCACCACAGACCCCGTGCGCCTGACCAACGTGCCGCGCCTGCAAGACGTGGCCACCATGCGCCGCCTGCTGCAAAGCATGGGCATGGACGTGCAAACCGTGGGCGAGCGCGGCGGCATGCGCTTTCACTGCGCCGGCCCGCTGGAGCCGCGCGCGCCCTATGAGCTGGTCAAGACCATGCGCGCTTCCATTCTGGCGCTGGGGCCGCTTCTGGCGCGGCTGGGGCATGCCAGCGTGTCGCTGCCCGGCGGCTGCGCCATTGGGCAGCGGCCTGTGGATCAGCACATCAGCGGCCTGCGCGCGATGGGCGCCGAAATCGAAGTGGCGCACGGCTACATCCAGGCCCGCCTGCCCGCCGGACGCCAGCGCCTGCAAGGCGCGCGCATCACCACCGACATGATCACTGTCACCGGCACCGAAAACCTGCTCATGGCCGCCACGCTGGCCGAAGGCGAAACCGTGCTGGAAAACGCCGCGCAGGAGCCGGAAGTGGCCGATCTGGCCGAAATGCTCATCCGCATGGGCGCGCGCATCGAAGGCCACGGCAGCAGCCGCATCCGCGTGCAGGGCGTGCAGCGCCTGCACGGCTGCGAGCACGCCGTGGTGGCCGACCGCATCGAGGCGGGCACCTTCGCCGTGGCCGTGGCCGCCACGGGCGGCGATGTGCTGCTGCGCCACGCCCGCGCCGAACACCTGGGCGCCGTGCTGGAAAAACTGCGCGAGGCGGGCGTGCGCGTGCAGGAAGAAAACACGCCCGAAGGCAGCGCCCTGCGCGTGCAAAGCGAAGGCGCGGCGCATCTGAAGGCGCAGAACTTCCGCACCAGCGAATACCCCGGCTTTCCCACCGACATGCAGGCACAGTTCATGGCGCTCAATTGCGTGGCGCAAGGCCACAGCGCGGTGACGGAAACCATTTTTGAAAACCGCTTCATGCACGTGAACGAACTGGCCCGCCTGGGCGCGCGCATTCACGCGGAAGGCCGCACGGCCGATATAGACGGCGCGGCCAGCCTGACGGGCGCAACCGTCATGGCCACCGATTTGCGCGCCTCGGCCAGCCTGGTCATCGCCGCCCTGGTGGCCGAAGGGCAAACGCGCGTGGACCGCATCTACCACCTGGACCGGGGCTACGACCAGATGGAAGAAAAGCTGCGCGCCATAGGCGCGGACATCGAGCGCGTGAGCGCCTGAGAGCCTGCTTTGAGGCGGCCCAGGTCCGGCGCTGGCGGCCGTTTTTACCCGCTCCTCAATCGATAGCAAGCTCTCCAGTCTCTACCAGGACCTCAGGCTATTTAAGCGGCCTGAATTTGCTCCTGTTTACAAAGCAAAACGGGCTGTCTGCACGCGACGGCCCGCTTTGACTTGGCAAGACTTCACACAATCACGCCTCTAGAATAAACAATTTTTAATGGGGCGTATCCGCGCCCCGCTTTTTTGCAGAGAAACCAGCATGGCCATTGAACGCACTCTTTCCATCATCAAGCCCGATGCCGTCGCCAAGAACGTCATCGGCCAGATTTACGCCCGTTTTGAAGGCGCCGGCCTGAAAGTCGTGGCCGCCCGCATGGCGCATCTCTCGCGCCGTGAAGCCGAGCAGTTCTACGCCGTGCACAAAGAGCGCCCCTTCTTCAAGGATCTGGTGGACTTCATGGTCTCCGGCCCCGTGATGATTCAGGTGCTCGAAGGCGAAGGCGCGATTGCCAAAAACCGCGAGCTGATGGGCGCAACCGACCCCAAGAAGGCCGAAAAAGGCACCATCCGCGCCGATTTCGCCGACAGCATTGACGCCAACGCCGTGCACGGCTCCGACGCGCCTGAAACTGCCGCCGTGGAAGTGGCCTTCTTCTTCCCCGGCATGCAAATCTTCTCCCGCTAAAAAAGCCTTGAACAGGCAAAGCGCAGCGGCTGGCCCCATGACTGAAACAACCGTCAATCTGCTCGACTTTGACGCGCAAGGGCTGGCCGCCTTTTGCGAAACGCTGGGCGAAAAGCGCTTTCGCGCCACCCAGCTTTTCCGCTGGATTCACCAGCGCGGCGCCAGCGACTTTGCGCAAATGAGCGACTTGGCCAAATCGCTGCGCGACAAACTGGCGGGCCGCGCCAGCGTGACGGCGCTGCGCGCCATCAAGCAGCACGAATCGCGCGACGGCACCGTGAAGTGGCTGTTCGACGTGGGCGGCGGCAATGCGGTGGAAACCGTGTTCATCCCCGAAGACGACCGGGGCACGCTGTGCATTTCCTCGCAAGCGGGCTGCGCCGTGGGCTGCCGCTTCTGCTCCACCGGCCATCAGGGCTTCAGCCGCAACCTCACGTCGGGCGAAATCGTGGCGCAACTGTGGTTTGCCGAGCATTTCCTGCGCCGCAAGCTGGCAACCGGTCAGCGCGTGATTTCCAACGTGGTGATGATGGGCATGGGCGAGCCGCTGCAAAACTACGCCCGGCTGGTGCCCGCCCTGCGCACCATGCTCGACGACCATGCCTACGGCCTCTCGCGCCGCCGGCTCACGGTTTCCACCTCTGGCGTGGTGCCCATGATCGACCGGCTGGCCGCCGACTGCCCCGTGGCCCTGGCCGTTTCGCTGCACGCGCCCACGGATGAACTGCGCGACGCCCTCGTGCCGCTGAACCGCAAATACCCGCTGGCCGAGCTGCTGGCCGCCTGCACGCGCTACCTGGCGCATGCGCCGCGCGACTTCATCACTTTTGAATACTGCATGCTGGACGGCGTGAACGATCAGCCCTCGCATGCCAAGGCGCTGATCGCCCTGATGCGCGCCCATGCCGCCGACGGGCTGCGCTGCAAATTCAACCTGATTCCGTTCAATCCTTTCCCGCAATCGGGCCTGCTGCGCTCGCCTGCGGCCAGCGTGCAGGCGTTCGCGAAGATGCTCAATGACGCGGGCATCGTCACCACCGTGCGCAAAACGCGCGGCGACGACATCGACGCCGCCTGCGGCCAATTGGCGGGCGACGTACGCGACCGCACCCGCGTGGCCGAGCGCATGGCGCGCCAGCACACCGTGGTGCTGCACCGCATGCCGCGCCTGACGCCTGCCGCCCCCTCCGCCGCCCAGCCTGCCGCCGCCCGGCGGGCGGCCTCAGCCGATTTCATCTGAAGGAGCCTCTGTCATGAATGCCATGCCCGCTTCCCCGCTTTTTCGCAGCCTGGCGCTGGCCGCCGTTGTGCTGGCGCTGGCCGCCGCCCTGGGCGGCTGCGCCACTTCCGGCAGCAAAACTGGCATGGACGACGCCGTTTCCGCCGGCCTGATCACGCCCGACAACGAAACCGACGCCCGGCGCCGCGCCCGCACGCGCCTGGCGCTGGCGGCCAGCTACTTTGAAAACGGGCAGACCGCCGTGGCGCTGAGCGAACTCAAGCAGGTGCTGCAAATCGACCCCACCTTCCCGGACGCCTACAACCTCTCAGGCCTCATTTACATGTCTCTGGGCGACATGCCCATGGCCAGCGCCCAGTTGCAGCGCGCCCTGTCGCTCAATCCGCGCGACAGCAACACCTTGCACAACCTGGGCTGGATGTACTGCCAGCAAAAAAATTACGAACAGGCCAGCCAGATGTTCGACCGCGCCGTCAGCAACCCGCTGTACCCGGAGCGCGCCAAGACCCTGATGACCAAGGGCATCTGCGAGGCCCGCGCGGGCGACCGCACCAAGGCCGAAGCCACGCTGCTGAAAGCCTACGAGCTGGACCCTGGCAACCCCATCACCGGCTACAACCTCTCGCAGCTGCTGTTCCTGCGCGGCGACCTGGAGCGCGCGCGCTTTTACATCCGCCGCCTGAACAACAGCGAACTGGGCAACGCTGAATCGCTATGGCTGGGCATCAAGATCGAGCGCCAGCTTGGCCACACGGAAGCCGTGCTGCAACTGGCCGACCAGCTGCGCCGCCGCTACCCCAGCTCAAGCCAGCTGGTGTCCTATGAGCGGGGACGCTTCAATGAGTGAGCTGGCACGGCAGGGCCGCGACAGCGCTCCGGCGCCGCTGCCTTTGCGCGAGCAGGCGACCGCGCCCGCCCCGCTGGAGACTGACGCGCCGGCCGCCAAGTCCGAGCCGCCCGATGCGCCCGCCGTGCGCGCGGGCGTGATGCTGCGCCAGGTGCGTGAAGCCGCTGGCATCGACGCCGACCTGCTCGCCAATGCCCTGAAAGTGCCGCTGTACCGCATCGAGGCGCTGGAAGCCGGGCGTCTGGAGCTGCTGCCTGACATCACCTTCGCCCGGGGCCTGGCCGCATCCATCTGCCGCCACCTGGGGGGCGATGCCGCCGCCGTGCTGGCCTGCATGCCCACCTCGCGCCACGGCCTGTACAGCCCCGCCAGCAATGCGGGCTATGCGCCGTTTCACCGCGCCAGCGACCGGCCCGCATCGCTGCTGTCGCACTTGTTCAGCCGCCCGGTGCTGATCATCCTGGCGCTGCTGGCGCTGGGCGCGGCGGCGCTGTCTTTGCTGCCCACGCTGCCCATCCGGCTCAACGCCCCGGCGGAAACCACGCAGGACGGCGCGCGCGAAGACGGCGCTCACGCCCCCGCGCCCGGCATGGTGGTGGAAGCCGTCAGCGAACACTCTGACTCGCCGCTGGCGGCCCAGCCGCCTCTCCAGCCGGAGCCGCCGGCTTCTTCAACGCCCGCTCTTTCTGCGCCTGCCGCAGCGCCAGAAGCCACGCCCGCCGCCGCAGAAGCCGCGCCGGTTGCGCCCCAGCCCGCCGCCCCATTCATCGCCTTCGCCGCCACGCAGTCCACCTGGGTGAGCGTGCGTGACGCCAAAGGCAAAAACCTGCTGGACCGCACCCTCAAGGCGGGCGAGCAGGCCAGCGTGACCGAAGGCGAGCTGCCGCTGGCCGTGAAGATCGGCAAGGTTGATGGCGTCAGCGTCACCGTGCGCGGCGAGCCGTTTGACGCCAAAGCCCTGGCTCGCGGCAGTGTGGCCCGCTTTGAAGTGAAATAAGGCCCTTTTGCCGCTTTCACCGGCCAGAAGCGCACTGCCGCCAGGCCGGATTTCCACGATGCCTGAAACCGCCTCCGCCCAACCCATTGCCATCGTCCAGCCCGCCGCGCGCCGCTCGCGCCAGGCGCGCGTTTGCTGGGGCGCGCGCGTCGTCACTGTCGGCGGCGATGCGCCCGTGCGCGTGCAATCCATGACCAACACCGACACCGTGGATGCCATTGGCACCGCCATCCAGGTCAAGGAACTCGCGCAAGCCGGCAGCGAAATGGTGCGCCTGACGGTCAACACCCCCGAGGCCGCCGCCGAAGTGCCCCACATCCGCGAACAGCTTGACCGCATGGGCATCGACGTGCCGCTCATTGGCGACTTCCACTACAACGGCCATCGCCTGCTCACCGAATTTCCGGGCTGCGCCCAGGCCCTGTCCAAATACCGCATCAACCCCGGCAACGTCGGCAAAGGCGACAAAAAAGACAAGCAATTCGGCCAAATGATCGAAGCCGCCCTCAAGTGGGACAAGCCCGTGCGCATTGGCGTGAACTGGGGCAGCCTTGATCAAGACCTGCTGGCCGGCCTGATGGACGCCAACAACCGCCGCGCCCAGCCGTGGGAAGCGCGCCAGGTCATGTACGAGGCGCTCGTCACCTCCGCCATCGAATCGGCCGATCTGGCCGTGCGCCTGGGCATGGCGCCCGGGCAAGTCATCCTCAGCTGCAAAGTCAGCGGCGTGCAAGACCTCATCGCCGTCTATCGCGAACTGGCCCGCCGCTGCCGCTACCCCCTGCACCTGGGCCTGACCGAAGCGGGCATGGGCGCCAAAGGCACCGTCGCCTCGGCGGCCGCCCTGTCCATCCTGCTGCAAGAAGGCATCGGCGACACCATCCGCGTCAGCCTCACCCCCCAGCCCGGCGAAGCGCGCACGCAGGAAGTGCTGGTCGCCAGCGAAATTCTGCAAGCCATGGGCCTGCGCGCCTTCGTGCCCAGCGTCAGCGCCTGCCCCGGCTGCGGCCGCACCACCAGCACCACCTTCCAGGAGCTGGCCAAAGACATTGACGACTACCTGCGCGCCCAAATGCCCGTCTGGCGCGACCTGTACCCGGGCGTCGAGCGCCTGAAAGTCGCCGTCATGGGCTGCATCGTCAATGGCCCCGGCGAAAGCAAACACGCCGACATCGGCATCAGCCTGCCCGGCAACGGCGAATCGCCCGCCGCCCCTGTCTTCATCGACGGCGAAAAAGCCATGACCCTGCGCGGCGATCACATCGCGCAAGACTTCCAGCGCATCGTGGAAGACTACATCGCCGCCCGCTTCGGCAATGGCAACCCCGCTGCGGCAAAAGCCGCCTGAAGCGAAGGGCGTTATTTTGCTCCTTTATCAATAGCATGACGTCCTAGTGGAAAGCGCGCAGAGCGGTATTTTTTACCCCTGAAATTTGCTCTTGTTTTTAACAAGAGACACAGGTGCGGCGCAGAACGCAAGTGCACCTGAAGCCGCCGCCCACGCCCAGGCTGCCGCAGATTTTCAGAATCTTTCAACCCTTGCTCGAAGCCTGGCCGTAAAGGGCGGCGAATCAGAGTGGAATAAGACGGCGGAGATTTTGGTTTGTGGCATGCTGTTTCTCCTTATTTTAGGTTTCAGGTGACCTCGTCAGGATTTCCGCATCCTGCCAGCCAATTGCCACAACAGCAGCACTGCCAACATGACAAACGTCAGCATGCCCGCCGCAGATTTGACAACGGTAAAAATGGAGCGGCGACGGTAATTTGCGATGCTTTGGGGCAGGCAGAAACCACGGCAATCAGGCAAAACTCTTCCAGATAATCCAATACCGCTGAAACAACGGGCAGCAGCAGCAGCCGTTTTTTCAATATGCCCGAAGGCGCGTTCCCGCCAACAGCAGGCTGGTCAGACGAAGATAGGTATAGCCGAACAGCGCGGGATAAACCATGTCGGCGGCCATCTGGCGGTACAGATAAAACCGCCTGCCCTCTGCACCCAAGTTACCCAAATAGGTTTGCAGATAAACGCTGCCTTAATTGCACGGCAGCATATCGGGCAAAGTCAGGCCGTTTGAAAAACGGCTCAGTCCGGGCAGTATGTAAATAGCATCAGGAAATAAACGGCGTTGTTAAATCCCAGCCAGAACCAAAAAGGATGCAGGTGTTTTTTCATCAAACCCCTGCTTTTATTTTTGGAAACTTTTCAATCCGCAGATGGGCCTTGCTGCCCGCTTGCGCCCGACAAAACGTTTGCAACGCCCAAGATCGCCCGAGGCCGCGCTTTTCGCGCCCACGGGCGTGGCTTGGCACAGGCTCTCAGGCTGCCATTACCAGATATCGGCCTGCGGCACGCGGCCTTTGAGCTGCGGGTGGGCCGCCAGCCGGAAAACCGGCTCTTTCGAGCCGGCGCGCAACTGCGCCGAATAGTCTTTGAGCAGCATGAACACCAGCGGGCACAGCAGCACGATGGCCACCAGGTTGATGAAGGACATGATGCCCATCGACAAATCGCCCATGTCCCACACCAGCCCCACTTTGGCCACCGCGCCGAAGTACACGAAGGCCAGCACCGCCATGCGGAAGATGGCCAGCGTCAGGCGATGGCTGTGCAGGTACTGCACGTTGGACTCGGCGTAGGCGTAATTGCCAATCACCGAAGAAAACGCAAACATGAACAGCACCACCGCCAGGAAATACTGCCCGAAGCCCCCCACCTGGCTCTCCAGCGCCGATTGCGTGAGCTGAATGCCCGTGAGCGTGCCATCGGCGGGCATGTCAGACAGCAGCACGATGAAGGCCGTGCATGAGCACACCACGATGGTGTCCACAAACACGCCCAGCATCTGAATCATTCCTTGCGAGACCGGGTGCTTGACATCCGCTGCCGCTGCCGCGTTGGGCGCCGAACCCATGCCCGCCTCGTTGGAAAACAGCCCGCGCTTGATGCCCAGCTGCATGGCCTTGGCCGCCGCGCTGCCCGCCAGCCCGCCTGCGGCGGAGCGGAAGTCGAACGCGTTGTCAAAAATCAGGGCGAACATCTGCGGCACCCTGTCCAGATTCATGGCAATCACATACAGCGCCATCAGCAAATAGGCCGTCGCCATGATGGGCACCAGCGCCTCTGAAATGCGCGACACGCGGCGAATGCCGCCAAAAATGATGGGCGCAGTGATGATGATGAGCACCGCGCCCAGCGCATGGCGGTACACCTGCCAGTCTTGCTCGCAAGCGCCGCTGCCGCTGGCGCAGCCCGCCGCCGATTTCACCGCCTCGATGATCGTGTTGGACTGAATGGCGTTGAACACAAAGCCAAAACACAAAATCATGCTGAGCGCAAACACCGTGCCCAGCCAGCGCTGGCGCAGGCCATGCGTGATGTAGTACGCCGGCCCGCCGCGAAACTGGCGGTTGCCGTGGTCGCGCACCTTGAAAAGCTGCGCCAGCGACGATTCGGCAAACGCCGAACTCATGCCCAGCAGCGCTGTCATCCACATCCAGAACACCGCGCCCGGCCCGCCCGTGGAAATGGCAATGGCCACCCCGGCGATGTTGCCCGTGCCCACGCGGCTGGCCAGCCCCGTCACGAACGCCTGAAAGGGCGTGATGCCGTGCCCGTGCGCGTCATCGCCATCGCTGCGGCTGCCCAGCATCTCGCGCACGCTGCGCCCCAGCAGCCGCAACTGCACAAACCCCGTGCCCAGCGTGAACAGCATCCCCACGCCCAGCAGCATGTAAACCAGCCAGGTCCACAAAAAATCATTGCCCAGATTGATGCCGCATTGCAGCGCATCCAGCGCGCCGCCCCCATGCGGACTGGACGCCATGCACTGCTCAAAGGCCCCGGTCACATCAGCCATATTGCTTCCTTTTGTTGGTGAAAGGGGGCGATGGTAGGGCAGCAAGCATCAGCGGTGTTGCGCCTCAGTGTTGAGTCCGCTGTTTTGTTTAATCAAAATACATAAATTCTGGGTTGTGATGATTGTCTGTTGCCTTCAAAAATATATCAATATCTTCTTGAGTCAATTCATCATTTTCTATAGAAGATGCGATTAAATCGATGGCAGGAGTTTTGTCTAGCTTACCGCTTGAGGCATGCCCCTGCAGTACTATGAGAATGGCTGTTTTTTTAAAATTTCTTCTCCTAAGTTCATATCTATCAGAATCTATTTTTTGAGAGTTCCCCTCTTTATCATAATAATACCCACTCCCTATATCCTGAGGTAGAATATATCTCTTTTCTTCCCTATCAAAATAAGCTTCCAATATTGAGTCGCCATCATATTTTTCTCCATTTATTCTTGACAAAGGAAACGGATCGCACCCCCTCAAAGAAAGAATTGCGAAACTTTTATATAATTTTAATCTGTTCCTGTAAAAAATTATAGAGGATATATCAATCTCCTCATTATTCAAAATCCATTTTGTTGTTTGTTTTCTTACATTTTCCTCTTCAAGAGTCTTAATTTCTTCCAACGGAAGATCTCCTCCTTTCTCATAAACCACCCAATATTTATTGGGTTGTATATCTTTGCTTAATCGTCTCATGAAGTTATCAATAATTTTTACATCCTCTTTATGAATTAATTGACCAACAGGATATGGATTGATTAGATTTGCCAAAGAGGCCCTAATAATTTCATCAAAATCGAATATTTTTTTGCGTGGATCTAATTTAGATTTGACTTGTTTCCGAAATTCTCTAATTTCTTTTATTGATTGAAACCTTTCTTGAGGTTCTCGTCGAAGAGCTCTCTCTAAAAATTTATTGAAAAAATCAATTTGCTCCTCGCTCTCATCATTTTTTATTAAAGAGATGTCGTATCCTTGAAGAGGACAATCCTTGAATATCCAATATATAACTTGTGCGAGCGAGTAAATGTCTGCGGAGAAATTAACCTTTGTAGCGTCTCCAACCTGTTGCTCTGGCGCAGAAAACAGCCTATTTGCAAGCCTTTCTGATTGAGTTGTATTTTCCGCCTGCTTTGGAAAGTCTTGTTCTTTAAAATGAGCTATCCCAAAATCCCCTAGCACAAACAAATCTTTATCCTTGTCATAAAAAATATTTTCTGGCTTTATATCTCTGTGGATTATGTTGTATCCTTCCAGATGTTCCAATGCATTTAGCATTGAGTCGAACACCTTTTGGGCTAACTGGACCTTTTGGACTAGTAAATTTTCTTTGGGTAGCGTTCTGTCTTTATAATATGCCAGATTGCACTCATACTCTTTCATTATAATAATCGAATAATTGATCTCATCAATAGAGACATTGTCATAATGATAGATTCGAGATATATTTTCATGTGCTGCCATCTGGATATGGCAGAAATACTCATCTTTGAATCTATTTAATTTTTCTTGAATTACTGCTTGAGCTATGAATTTAATGGCAAAATTCTTTTCCTTGAATGAAAATGAGTAAACAAATCCATTCCCACCTTGACCTAGCTGTTTGTTAAAGCCAAATTGCACAATATTTGTTTTTAGCCCATTTTTTTTTAAAATAATCTACCAATGTCATGATTTTCTCCTTGAAGGCAAATTGATGCCTTGATTCAATTAGGCAAGTATTTATTTATTTTATAGTGCCCTCCACCGCCCGCCCCGTGTGCGTGCCCGCTTTCACCACATCTTCCGGCGTGCCGGCGGCGACCAGCTGGCCGCCGGCGTCGCCGCCTTCGGGGCCTAGGTCGATGATCCAGTCGGCTTCGGCGATGAGGTCCAGGTCGTGTTCGATGACGATGACGCTGTGGCCGGCGTCGACCAGGCGGTGCAGGACGTGGATGAGTTTTTCCACGTCTTGCATGTGCAGGCCGACGGTGGGTTCGTCGAGCACGTAGAGGGTGTGCGGGGCTTTGCGGCCCCGGCGGTTGAGGTCGTCGCGCACTTTGCTCAGTTCAGTGACGAGCTTGATGCGCTGGGCTTCGCCGCCGCTCAAGGTGGGGCTGGGCTGGCCGAGGGTGAGGTAGCCCAGGCCCACGTCGCGCAGCAGGTGCAGCGGGTGGCTGATGGCGGGCATGCTGGCGAAGAATTCGACGGCTTCGTCCACTTCCATTTGCAGCACTTCGCCGATGTTTTTGCCGCGCCAGGTGACGACCAGGGTTTCGGGCGAAAAGCGCGCGCCGTGGCAGGTTTCGCAGGGCACTTTCACGTCGGGCAGGAAGGCCATTTCGATGGTGCGCATGCCCTGGCCTTCGCAGGCGGGGCAGCGGCCTTCGCCGGTGTTGAAGGAAAAGCGCCCGGGGCCCCAGCCGCGCGCGCGCGCTTCCAGGGTGTCGGCAAAGAGTTTGCGCACGCTGTCCCAAAAGCCGATGTAGGTGGCGGGGCACGAGCGCGGGGTTTTGCCGATGGGGGTTTGATCGACTTCGAGCACGCGGTCGATGCCGCCAAAGCCTTTGAGGTCGGCGCAGCCCGTGGCGCTGCCTGCGCCACTGTTTTGATAGCTGCTGGCGCTTGATTGGCGTGCGCTGGAGCGGGTTTTGGCCGTTGTTCCGGCGGCGGCCTTGCTGGCGAGCAGGCGCTGCACGCTGCTCAGGAGCACGTCGCGGGCGAAGGTGGATTTGCCGCTGCCGCTCACGCCGGTGACGGCGACCAGGCGCTTGAGGGGCAGGGCCACGTTGATGTGGCGCAGGTTGTGCAGGCTGGCGTTTTGCAGCCAGAGCCAGCCGGGTTCGCTGCTGACGGGAAAGTCGCCCAGCGTTTGCAGGGCCTGGGCCATGCGGGCGGCGGCAGGCGGCTGGCCTTTGCCGGCGCCGCTGCGGACGGCCTGGCTGGCTTCTTGAACGCTGGCGGGCCAGTTCACTTCGCGGCGCGGGTGCAGGGGGTGGCGCATGGCCTGGCGCAGGTAGCGGCCCGTGGCGGATTCGGGCGCGGCGGCCAGGTCGGCCACGCTGCCCTGGGCGATGAGGCGGCCGCCGCGCACGCCCGCGCCGGGGCCGATGTCGATCAGGTGCTCGGCGCGGCGGATGGTGTCTTCGTCGTGCTCCACCACGACCAGCGTGTTGCCTTTGGCCGAGAGCTGGTGCAGCGCGTCCAGCAGGATGTGGTTGTCGCGCGCATGCAGGCCGATGGTGGGTTCGTCGAGCACGTAGCACACGCCTTGCAGGTTGCTGCCCAGCTGGGCGGCCAGGCGGATGCGCTGGGCTTCGCCGCCGCTGAGCGTGGGCGCGCCCCGGTCCAGCGTGAGGTAGCCCAGGCCCACTTGCTCCAGAAATTCAAGGCGGCTGCTGATTTCGGGCAGCAAATCGCGCGCAATCTCCGCTTCGCGCCCTTGTAGGCGCAGCGCGGCAAACCACTGGCGCAGCTGGCTGACGCTCATGCGGGCCAGTTCGGTGATGGCGATGCCGCCGTGGCTTCCGGGGCTTTCAAGGCTCTTTTCTGCTCCTTTTTCGATAGCTGCCCGCGCTGATTTCACTAGGACTTCAGGCCGATTTGGCTCTGAATCAGAGGGCTTGCCAGAAGGCGCGCCGCCCCATTCCGCTGGCAGCAGCACGTGCCGCGCCACGGGGTTCAGGCGCGTGCCGTAGCAGGCGGGGCAGGGTTGGCCCGTCAGCCCCTCTACGTCGGCTTCAGCAAAGCTTTGCTCGCGGCCTTTTGGGTCGCCCGCCAGTACGGAGTCATCCAGCGCCTGGCGCTGCTCGCGCGTGAGCAGCAAGCCGGTGCCCACGCATTCGGGGCACCAGCCGTGTTTGCTGTTGTAGGAAAACAGGCGCGGGTCTGGCTCGGCATAGCTGGTGTCGCACACGGGGCAGGCGCGGCGGGTGGAAAAGACGGCCACCTGCCCCATGCCGGCCGTGGGCTGGCCCGCTTGCAGCGCGGCAGGCAGGCCGCTGGCGCCGTGCAGCACGTGAACGATGCCTTTGCCGTGCTCCAGCGCGCGCGCCAGGCCGCTGCGCAAGGCGGCTTCGTTGCCGGGCGTCACGGGCAAGGTCAGCACGGGCAGCTCGATGGTG
The DNA here is from genome assembly GCF_900240305.1 of Ottowia massiliensis. Taxonomy (NCBI): domain Bacteria; kingdom Pseudomonadati; phylum Pseudomonadota; class Betaproteobacteria; order Burkholderiales; family Comamonadaceae; genus Ottowia; species Ottowia massiliensis. The sequence goes on from NZ_LT964854.1 coordinate 1,598,299, forward strand.
TGTTCCTTGAAGCGGTCGATGCGCGGGAAGGCGCTGGTGGGCAGAAATTCGCCATCCACGCGCAAGTGGGCGTAGCCGCGCGGGCGCGCCCATTCGGCCAGTTCGGTGTAAACGCCTTTGCGGCCCACCACCAGCGGGGCCATCAGGCAGATGGTTTGGCCCCGGTAGCGGGTGAGCAGCTGCGCGGCGATGCGTTCGGGCGTTTGCGGCTGCACGGGCGCGCCGTCGTGCACGCAGTGCTGCACGCCCAGCTTCACGTAGAGCAGGCGCAGAAAGTGCCAGACCTCGGTGATGGTGCCCACGGTGGATTTGCGCCCGCCGCGCGAGAGGCGCTGCTCGATGGCGACGGTGGGCGGTATGCCGTGCACGGCGTCCACATCCGGGCGGCCGGCGGGCTGCACGATGCTGCGGGCGTAGGCGTTCAGGCTTTCCAGATAGCGGCGCTGGCCTTCGCCAAAGAGGATGTCGAAGGCCAGCGTGGATTTGCCGCTGCCGCTCACGCCGGTGATGACGCTGAATTTGCCGCGCGGAATGCAAACGCTCAGGTTTTTCAGGTTGTGCTCGCGGGCGTGGACGATTTCAATCTCGGCCGGGGCGGGTGCGGCGGGTGCAGTGGATGCGGCATAGGCGGCGCGCGCTTCGGCGACTCCGGCCATTTCAGTGGCCGCTTGATCGGCGGCTTGATCGGCGGCTTCAGCCGCTTGCGCCATGCCCGCCGCCAGCGCGCGCTCGTATTCGCGCAGCGCCGCGCCGGTGTGCGAATGCGGACAGGCCGCCACTTCGGCGGGCGCGCCTTGCGCCACGATGCGCCCGCCCGCCTCGCCGCCTTCGGGGCCGAGGTCAATCAGCCAGTCGCTGGCGCGCATCACGTCCAGGTTGTGTTCGATGACGATGATGGAGTGCCCCGCTTGCAGCAGCTTGCGCAGCGCGCGCATGAGCTTGGCGATGTCGTCAAAGTGCAGGCCGCTGGTCGGCTCGTCAAACAGAAACAGCGTGCCTTTTTTGGCCACGGGCTGGCGCGACCGGCTGGCTGTTTGCGCAGCTTCGGCCAGGTGGCCTGCCAGTTTCAGGCGCTGCGCCTCGCCGCCGCTGAGCGTGGGCACGGGCTGGCCCAGCTTCACGTAGTCCAGCCCCACATCCATCAGCGGTTGCAGGGCGCGGATGACGTCGCGGTCTTGCGCAAAAAGCTGCGCGGCTTCGGCCACGGTGAGTTCCAGCACGTCGGCCACGTTCAGCGCGCGGGCGGCGGGGGCGGGGTCGGGCCTGCCGCTGGCCACTTCGGCCAGGCGTTCGGCGGCGGCGTCCAGATCGGCATCCGTGGCCAGGCTGCGCGCAGGGCGCTCTATCGTCACTTCCAGCACTTCGGGCCGCCAGCGGCGGCCGTTGCAGTCGGGGCAGCGCAGATACACGTCGCTCAAAAACTGCATTTCCACGTGCTCGAAGCCGCTGCCGCCGCAGGTGGGGCAGCGGCCGTCGCCGCTGTTGAAGCTGAATTTGGCGGCGGTGTAGCCGCGCTGGCGCGCCAGCGGCGCGGCGGCAAAGAGCTTGCGGATGGCGTCCCACGCGCCCACGTAGCTGGCCGGGTTGGAGCGCGCCGTTTTGCCGATGGGCGATTGATCGACGAACACCACGCCCGCCAGCTGTTCGGCGCCCAGCAGGCGCTCGTGCGCGCCGGGCGCTTCGGTGGCCTGGCCAAAGTGGCGCAGCAGCGCCGGGGCCAGCACGTTTTGAATCAGCGTGGATTTGCCCGAGCCGCTCACGCCCGTCACCGTCACCAGCCGTTGCAGGGGGAAGGCCACATCCAGCCCTTTGAGGTTGTGCTCGCGCGCGCCTTCCAGAATGAGCCGGGGCGTGCTGTCCTGCACGGGCCGCGCCTGCCCGGCGCTGATGCGCTTGCGCCCGCCCAGATACTGGCCGGTGAGCGTATCGGCCTGCCGCAATTGGGCGGGCGTGCCGTCAAACACGATGCGCCCGCCTGCCGCGCCGGGGCCGGGGCCAAAGTCCAGCACGCGGTCGGCGGCCAGCATCACGGCCGGGTCGTGCTCCACCACCACCAGCGTGTTGCCCGCGCGCTTGAGGCGCTGCATGGCGCGGTTGATGCGCGCCATGTCGCGCGGGTGCAGGCCAATGCTGGGTTCGTCCAGCACAAACAGCGTGTTCACCAGCGAAGTGCCCAGCGCCGTGGTGAGGTTGATGCGCTGCACTTCGCCGCCGCTCAGGGTGCGGCTTTGCCGGTCCAGCGTGAGGTAGTCCAGCCCCACGTCCGTCAGGTATTGCAGGCGCGCGCGGATTTCGTCCAGGATGAGCTTGCGCGCCTGCGCATCGGCGCTGGCGGCCGATGGCGCGGCGGCATCCGCCGCATCAGCGCGAGCGCCGGTTTCAGCTTCAGTTTCGGCATCAAATCGGCCGTTTGTCCTAGTGGAATCTGCGCTGGCAACTATCTTTTTGGTAGTAATTTCAGGCCCCGCCAGCCGGTCTGCGAACACGCGCAGGCGCTCGATGGGCAGCTGCATCACGTCATGCAGGCTCAGGCCCGGCAGGCTTTCAAGCTGCTCGCGCGTCCAGGCCACGCCGTGCGGCATGAAGCGCTGCGCGGGCGCCAGCACGGCATCGGCGTCGGCCTTGCTGCCCACGCGCCACAGGAGCGATTCGTCTTTGAGGCGCGCGCCGCCGCACGCCTCGCACGGGGTGTAGCTGCGGTATTTGGACAGCAGCACGCGGATGTGCATCTTGTAGGCCTTGCTCTCCAGATACTGGAAAAAGCGCCGCATGCCGTACCACTGCCGGCTCCAGTTGCCCTCGCGGAAATTCGGCGCGCCTTCAATCACCCATTGCCGCTGCTGCGGCGCAAGCTGCGCCCAGGGCGTGTCGCGCGGAATGCCCGCCGCTGCGGCGTGGCGCATCAAGTCTTGCTGGCACTCCTTCCACGCGGGCGTCTGAATCGGCTTGATGGCCCCGGCGCGCAAGCTCAGCCGCGCATCAGGCACCACCAGCCCCCAGTCCACGCCAATCACCCGCCCGAAGCCCCGGCACGCCTCGCACGCGCCCACTGGCGAGTTGAAGGAAAACATCGACGGCGACGGCTCGTGATAGCGCCGCCCGCTCTCCGGGCAATGCAGCCCCGTGGAAAAGCGCCAGAGCAGCGGCCCGCCGCTGTTTTCGCCGCCGTCTTGGCCGCTCAAGCCTTCTTTTTCGCCCTCATCCGCCAGCACATACGCCGCCATCTGCCCGCCGCCGCGCCGCAGCGCCACTTCAATGGCCTCCAGCACCCGCGCGCGCTCGGCGCGCCCCAGGCGGAAGCGGTCGGCCACCACATCCAGCACCTTGCGCCCGCCCTCTTGCCGCTCGGCCTGCACCCGCGTGAAGCCGCTGGCCGATAGCCACTGCTGCACCTCGTCGGCGCTGGCGCTGGCGGGCAGCTCCACGGCAAACGTGAGCGCCACGCGCGGATCGCCCGCTGCTTGGGCGCGGCGCAGCAGCTCGGCGTAAATGCTCTCGGCGCTGTCATGGCGCACCGGCAGCGCCGTTTGCGCGTCAAAAAGCTGCCCGGCGCGCGCGAACAGCAGCTTGATGTGGTCGTTCAGCTCCGTCATCGTGCCCACGGTGGAGCGCGAAGAGCGCACCGGATTGGTCTGGTCAATCGCAATCGCGGGCGGCACGCCCTCCACGCGGTCCACCGCCGGTTTGTCCATGCGGTCGAGAAACTGCCGCGCGTAGGCGCTGAAGGTTTCCACATAGCGCCGCTGCCCTTCGGCATACAGCGTGTCAAACACCAGGCTGGACTTGCCCGAGCCGCTCGGCCCCGTCACCACCGTCATCTCGCCCGTGCGAATGTCCACGTCCAGGTTTTTCAGGTTGTGCTGGCGCGCGCCGCGCAGGCGAATCAGCGGCGCGGCGGCGCGGGCAGCAGCCGGATCAGGCGCGGAATCAGGAACGGATGCAGAAACGGGGGCAGGCGTGCAAGCAGGGGTTTTCTTTTTGGGCATGCCCGCACAGATGCCCGCCAGCAGCAGGTTTTCAAGCAGCGCAGGCGCTGCCGCAAGGCGCGCCGCGCGCGAAGCCGCGCCAAAGGCTTTTCAGTACACCGGCGGCTCGCCTTCGGGCCGGGTTTTGAAGCGCTTGTGCACCCAGTAGTACTGCTCGGGCATGGCGTTGATCCACTCTTGCAGGCGCTCGTTCATGAGGGCCGTGTCGGCCTGCACGTCGTTCGTGGGATAGCCCTGCCAGGGGGCGTGCACCTGCACTTCGTAGCCAGCGGCGGTCATGCGGGTGATGACAGGGATGACGCGCGCGCGCCCCAGCCGGGCAAAGCGCGGCAGCGAGGGCACGGTGGCGGCGGGCACGCCGTAAAAGGGCACGAAGATGGACTCTTGCGGGCCGAAGTTCATGTCAGGCAGCAAATAGAGATAGCGGCCGCCGCGCAGGGCCTTGATGACGGGCTTGACGCCGTCTTCCCGGTTGAGCGGCTGCACGTCGCCAAAGCGCTGGCGGCCTTGGCGCATCCAGGCGTCCAGCGCCGCATCGCGCTGGATGGTGTAGATGGTGCAGCCGCGCTGGATGAGCCGCTGCATGATGGCCGAGCCGCCCGCGTCCATGCCGTAAAAGTGCGGAGCAAAAAGCACGGCGGCTTCGGGGCGGCGCAGCTCATCGGCCTGGCCGGTGATGCGCACGCGCTCCAGCAGCAGGCGGGGCGCGCCGTGCCAGACCCAGGCACGGTCCAGAAAAGCCTGAAAAAAGCAGATGAAGCTCTGGCGCGCCACCTGCCGGCGGCGCTTTTCGCTCCACTGCGGAAAGCACAGGCGCAAATTGACCAGGGCCACATGGCGGCGGCCGCGCGCCAGCGGCCAGCACAGGCTGCCCAGCAGCCAGCCCGCGCCGCGCAGCACGGGCAGCGGCAGCGGGGCGATCAGGCGCATGAGGCGCACGACCAGGCGGCCCGTCCAGCGGCCCCGCGCCGGATCTGCTTTTGCCGCTTGGGCGCAAGGAGATTCGCCCATGGCCTTCAGCCTTGCGGGCGCGGGTGCTTGTAGCGCCCGTAGCCCCAGAGGTATTGCTGCGGGCACTGGCGGATGAGGCGCTCCATCTCGGCGTTGATGTGCGCCACGGCGGCGGACAGCTCTTGCGGCAGCGGGCTTGACAGCGGCTGCACGTGCAGGCAAAAGCCCCGCGCGGCGGACAGGCGCTCGCCCCACACCAGCAGCGGCGTGGCGCCCGTTTGCAGCGCCAGGCGCGCCGCCAGCGTCATGGTGTAGGCGGGCTTGCCGAAAAAAGGCGTCCACTCGCCCAGCCCTTCGGGCGGCACCTGATCGGGCAGCAGGCCCACGGCATGGCCCGCGCGCAGGGCCTTGAGCATTTGCCGCACGCCCGCCAGCGTGGTGGGCGCGGTTTCCAGCCCCTCACGGCGGCGGGCGGTTTGCACCACTTCGGCCAGCGCCTTCTGGCGCGCGGGGCGGTAGAGCACCGTCAGCGGCCCGTATTGCGCCGAGTAGCGCGCGGCCAGTCCCTGCGCGGTGATCTCGAAGCAGCCCAGATGCGGCGTGAGAAACACGATGCCCCTGCCTGCCGCGTAGGCGGCATCGGCCGCTTCCCGCCCCTGCCACTGCACGGGCACGGGCGGGCCGAACCACAGGCGCGGCGTCTCGCACGCCATGCGGCCTGCATGCGCCACGGCGGCGCGCACCTGCCCGAAGGCGTAGCCCGCCTGCGCGGCGTTTTGCGCAAAACGCCTGCGGTAAGTGGGCGAAAACAGCCAGCTCAGCCAGCCCAGCGCCGCACCCACGCCGTGCAACAACCCCAACGGCCATCCGGATACAAGGCGATACAGCAAAAGCATGAAAACGCAAATAGGTAGAATGCGCAACTTGTCGCCGAGTTAACCGGGCAACTTGCAGGGCGACATTAAAAAATACTGCTAAAGCGTTCGCCAGGCTCCTTCCGGTTGCTTTGCAAAACGGTTTTGCAAACGCGGCGGCGACGCGCAACCCAAGGAGTTTATTCACATCATGGCGAACGACTTTCTCTTCACATCCGAATCCGTTTCCGAAGGCCACCCCGACAAGGTGGCCGACCAGATTTCCGACAGCATCCTGGACGCCATCCTCGCGCAAGACCCGCGCGCGCGCGTGGCCGCCGAAACGCTGACCAACACCGGCCTGGTGGTGCTGGCCGGCGAAATCAGCGCCAATGCCAACGTGGACTACATCCAGGTGGCGCGCGACACCATCAAGCGCATCGGCTACGACAACACCGACTACGGCATTGACTACAAAGGCTGCGCCGTCATGGTCTGCTACGACCGGCAAAGCAACGACATCGCCCAGGGCGTGGATCAGGCCAGCGACGACCACCTGAACACCGGCGCGGGCGATCAGGGCCTGATGTTCGGCTACGCCTGCGACGAAACGCCCACCCTCATGCCCGCGCCCATCCACTACGCCCACCGCCTGGTCGAACGCCAGGCCATGCTGCGCAAGGATGGCCGCCTGCCTTTTTTGCGCCCCGACGCCAAAAGCCAGGTCACGCTGCGCTACGTGGACGGCAAGCCCCACAGCATCGACACCGTGGTGCTCTCCACCCAGCACAGCCCTGACCAGAGCGAAAGCGCCACGAAGATGAAGGCCAGCTTCATCGAAGCCGTGATCGAGGAAATCATCAAGCCCGTGCTGCCCGCCGAGTGGCTCAAGGACACGCGCTTTCTCATCAACCCCACCGGGCGCTTCGTCGTCGGCGGCCCGCAAGGCGACTGCGGCCTGACGGGCCGCAAGATCATCGTGGACACCTACGGCGGCGCCTGCCCCCACGGCGGCGGCGCTTTCAGCGGCAAAGACCCCACCAAGGTGGACCGCAGCGCCGCCTACGCCGCCCGCTACGTGGCCAAGAACATCGTCGCCGCCGGGCTGGCGCGCCAGTGCCAAATCCAGGTGGCCTACGCCATCGGCGTGGCGCAGCCCATGAACATCACCGTCTACACCGAAGGCACCGGCAAGCTGCCTGACGAAAAACTGGCCCAGCTCGTGCGCGAACATTTCGATTTGCGCCCCAAGGGCATCATCGAAATGCTCAAGCTGCAACGCCCCATTTACGCCAAAACCGCCGCCTACGGCCACTTTGGCCGCAACGAGCCGGAATTCAGCTGGGAACAGACCGACAAGGCCGAAGCCCTGCGCGCCGCCGCCGGTCTGTAAGGCACGCCGCAGCGATCACGGGCCATGCAAGTGACACGAGCCGCCTGGCTATCCGCCTGCCTGCTGGCGCTGGCTGCCTGCCTGCCCGGCTGCACGCCCACGCGCGAGAGCGCGCCTTCAGCTGGGCAAGACACGGGGCAGGCCGCTTCCGGCGGCGCGCCCGCGCCTGGCGCAATCCGCCTCTGGGCCGACAGCGCCTTGCGCCCTGCCGTGCAGGCCATTGCCAGCCGCCACGAAGCGCGCACGGGCCAGCCCGTGGCGCTCACCTTCGGCCCTTCCGCCGCCTTGCGCCAGCGCATCAGCCAGGGACAGGAAGCCGACGTTTTCGTGGCCGCCGGCTCCACCCAGCCGCAGCAGCTGGCATCTGGCGGGCAATGGCAGCCGCCTGCCGTCATTGCCAAAGACAGCCTGTGCCTGATGACCGCGCCGCGCCTGACCGTGGCGCCTGCCACGGCGCTGGGCGCGCTGCTGCGCGCCGATGTGCGCGTGGGCGCCTATCAGCCCGGCGCCGAGCCGCTGGGCGATGCGTTCTGGCAATTGGTGGACCGCGCCGACCAGCTCCAGTCCGGCGCGCATGCCACGCTCACCGCCAAAGTTCATGTGCTCTCCGGCGGCCAGCCCCTGCGCGAAGAGCTGATGCAGGGCCGCATTGATGCCGCCGTGCAGGGCTGCATCGGCGCGGGCGCAGACGCCGCCTCCACCGCCCTGGGCATCACCCCGCTGCCCGCCGCGCTGGACACGGGCCTGCCCTACACCCTGACCTGGCGGCTCAAGGCTTCTGAAGCCGCCCGCCAACTGGCGCAGGCCATGCAGTCGCCCGAAGCGGCGCAGCAGTGGCGCGCCCTTGGCCTGCAAACGCCCTGAAAGGCTGTTCAAGGTTCATCCGCAGGCGCAAGCGGCTTGCGGTTTGCGCTTGGCCGTTCATCCCGATGCCCAAGCCTTTGCCCATCGCATCCAGATTGCAAGCAGGCTCTGATGACTGTCGCGCCCAATGGCCGCGCGCCCAGCCCGCGCCGGCCCCCAGCGCCGAAGGCCAAGCCCGTGCGCAGCCTGCCTGGAGCGCAAGAAGGCGGCCCGGGCAAGGCGGGCGGCATGATTTCGCTCCCCTATCCATAGCTAGATGTCCTAGTGGAAATTGCGCGAAACGGCATTTTGATGCCCCTTGATTCGCTCTTCTTTTTGACATTCACCGGTTGGCGAAAACAGGGCCTGGGGGCTGGTTCTAAGATACGTTTTTCATTTTTCACTCCCTAACTGTTTTCCACATGTCCACCATCTTGCAATCGCTTCCCGCTGGCCAGAAAGTCGGCATCGCCTTTTCCGGCGGCCTGGACACTTCCGCCGCCCTGCTGTGGATGCGCCAGAAAGGCGCCGTGCCCTGCGCCTACACGGCCAATCTGGGCCAGCCTGACGAAACGGATTACGAGGCCATTCCGCGCAAGGCCCTGCAATACGGCGCCAAGCTGGCGCGCCTGATTGACTGCCGCCGCCAGCTCGCGCACGAAGGCATCGCCGCCTTGCAATGCAGCGCCTTTCACATCAGCACGGCGGGCGTGACCTACTTCAACACCACGCCGCTGGGTCGCGCCGTCACGGGCACGATGCTGGTGAACGCCATGAAGGAAGACGATGTGAACATCTGGGGCGACGGCTCCACCTTCAAAGGCAACGACATCGAGCGCTTTTACCGCTACGGCCTGCTGGCCAACCCCGGCTTGCAAATCTACAAACCCTGGCTGGATCAGCGCTTCATCGACGAACTGGGCGGGCGCAAGGAAATGTCCGAGTTCCTGCGCGCATCAGGCTTTGACTACAAGATGAGCGCCGAAAAAGCCTACAGCACCGACAGCAACATGCTCGGCGCCACGCACGAGGCCAAAGACCTGGAAGAACTCTCCAGCGGCATCCGCATCGTCGAGCCGATCATGGGCGTGGCCTTCTGGCGCGCGGACGTGGACATCCGGCCCGAAGAAGTGCGCGTGCGCTTTGAAGAAGGCCAGCCCGTGGCGCTCAATGGCCAGACCTTTGACGACCCCGTGGCGCTCATGCTCCGCGCCAACGAAATCGGCGGCCGCCACGGGCTGGGCATGAGCGACCAGATTGAAAACCGCATCATCGAAGCCAAAAGCCGGGGCATTTACGAAGCGCCGGGCATGGCGCTGCTGCACGCGGCCTACGAGCGGCTGGTCACGGGCATTCACAACGAAGACACCATCGAGCAATACCGCATCAACGGCCTGAAGCTGGGCCGCCTGCTCTACCAGGGCCGCTGGTTTGACCCGCAGGCCATCATGCTGCGCGAGATGTCGCAGCGCTGGGTGGCGCGCGCCATCACGGGCGAAGTCACGCTGGAGCTGCGGCGCGGCAACGACTACAGCATCCTCAACACTGAAAGCCCCAACCTCACCTACGCGCCAGAGCGCCTGTCGATGGAAAAGGTGGAAAACGCCCCCTTCACGCCCGCCGACCGCATTGGGCAGCTGACCATGCGCAACCTCGACATCACCGACACGCGCGGCAAGCTCGGCGTGTATGCCCGCGCCGGACTGCTGCAACTGGGCCAAGACTCGGTGCTGCCGCAGCTTGGCCACACGCGCCAGCCGCAGTAAGCGCCTGCCCAGCGTCTGGCCGAAGGGGAAACAGGCGGATCAGGAGGGCGGATCGGGCCGGACTGCAAGGCGCAAGACGGCCCGAAGCCGCAGGCAGATGGCCAGCAGGCTCTGCCGGCTCCCGGGGCGTGACAGCAATACGGGCCGCCGCGCAATCGGGCAAATCCCAATAGGCAAGCGGCTTTTCCGCGCGTACAGTTCCCTCCATCGCAGCGCCGCAGGGCCTGGCCAGGCGAGCTGCCGCGAGGGGACCGAAGGAGACAAACCGCCAAGGCCAGCCTCCGCAAGAGGCACAAAAACACAAACAGGCCGCGCCAGTTGCATGAAGCGACCCGCACGCCGGGTTTTTACGGGCATCGCAAGATGCCCGTTTTTCTTGGCCTCTTCTTCTCATCCGCCCCGGGCGCAAGCCTCGCGATTCACCACTCACGGACAGGCCGCATGCTCGATCTGCTCATCGTCTCTTGCGCCTCGCTGCTGGCGGGGCTGATTGACGCCATCGTCGGCGGCGGCGGCCTGGTGCTGGTGCCCACGCTGTTTGCCGCCTACCCCGCCATGCCTCCGGCCACCTTGCTGGGCACCAACAAAAGCGCCTCGGTATGGGGCACGTTCATCGCCGCCGTGCAATACAGCCGCCAGGCGCCCATGCGCTGGCCCGTGCTGCTGCCGGCCGCCGCCGCTGCGCTGCTGGGTTCGCTGGGCGGCGCGTGGACGGTCACGCAAGTCGAACCAGACTTTTTGCGCCGCCTGCTGCCCCTCATCCTGATCGCCGTGCTGGCCTACACGCTGGCCCGCAAAGACCTGGGCCGCATCCACGCGCCGCGCTACGCCCTGCGCGGCGAGCAGCTGGCCGCCTCGCTCATCGGGCTGGGCATTGGCTGGTACGACGGCTTTTTCGGCCCCGGCACGGGCAGCTTCTTCATCTTTCTGTTCGTGCGGCTGCTGGGCTACGATTTTCTCAACGCCTCGGCGGCCGCCAAACTGCTGAACGTGGCCACCAATGTGGCCGCCATCGCCCTGTTCGCCGCCAAGGGGCATGTGTGGTGGCAGGCGGGCCTGGTCATGGCCGCTGCCAATGTGGCCGGCAGCCTGATCGGCACGCGGCTGGCGCTCAGGCACGGCGCGGGCTTTGTGCGCGGCGCGTTCATTCTGGTGGTCAGCGCGCTGATTCTGAAAACGGGCTACGACGCCTTCTTCAAGTAAAGGCGCATAAGCGCCTGATGCCGCATCTTGCGCTCCCTGCCAGCAGGCCGCAAGCGTCAGAAGCAGGATCAATTCGCTCCTGTATCAATAGCATGAGGTCCTAGTGTAACGGGCGCTGAAGCCGCTTTTGATGGCCCTGGATTTGCTCCTTTTTCTGGTGTGCATTCAGGGCTGCGTTTGCTCCCGCATCACTTGCAGGGCCAGGCACAAGTCCTGCCAGGCGCGGGCCTTGTCGGGCGGGTTGCGCAGCAGGTAGGACGGGTGGTAGGTGACGATGACGGGCACGCCCGCGTACTGGTGCGCGCGCCCGCGCAGGCGGCCAATCGGCTCGCTGGTTTGCAGCAGCGACTGCACGGCAAAGCGCCCCATCGCCAGAATGACTTGCGGCTGCACCAGCGCCACCTGGCGGCGCAGGTAAGGCTCGCAGCGGGCCACTTCGTCCGGCTGCGGGTTGCGGTTGCCGGGGGGGCGGCACTTGAGCACGTTGGCGATGTACACGCCCTCGGCAGGCGGGCCGCCGGCCTGGCCTTCCTGGCCCGCCTGGCCCGCGCGTTTTTCCAGCGCGTCGATGGCGTCGTCCGCGTGGCGCGACAGGCCCATGGCCGCCAGCATGGCATCGAGCAGCTTGCCCGCCGGGCCGACGAAAGGCTGGCCCTGCCGGTCTTCCTGCTCGCCGGGGGCTTCGCCAACCACCATCCAGCGGGCCTGGCGCGCGCCCGCGCCAAACACGGTCTGGCGGCGGGTTTCGCACAAGCCGCAAGCCTGGCACTGGGCGACGGCGGTTTGCAGCGCGGGCCAGTCCATGTCCGCGACGGCCTGGGCGCTGGCGGCGGACGCTTCGGGCCGGGCGGGCGCTTTGGGTGTTTCGGGCGTTCCGGGCGTTCTGGCCGGAGCCTTTGGCCCCGCAGGCGCCGCTTCTGCCCGCGCGGCAGCTGGCGGCGGCAAAACAGGCGCGGCGGCCCGCGCTTCAGGCGCTGCCGCATCGGGCTGGCACGGCTCTTTTTCTTTGGCGGGGCGGGCCTTGGCGCGGGGCAGCCAGTGGGTGCGGATGCCCATTTCGGCCAGCATGGCGCGCTGGCGCTCGCTCAGGGTGTCCCTCAAGGTGTCCATTTCGGCGGCTTTGGGGCGGGGTCAGAGATCCAGGCGCATGACGATGGCGTCTTCGCGCTGATTGTTGGCGCCCGGGTAGTAGCCGCGCCGCAGGCCCGCTTGCGTGAAGCCGCAGCGGCGGTATGCGCGCAAGGCGCGCTCGTTGCTGGCGCGCGCTTCCAGCCAGACGCACGCCGCGCCCTGCCCGCGCGCCCAGAGCGCAAGCGCCCGCAGCAGCACGCCGGCCAGGCCCTGGCCCTGGCTTTCGGGCGCCACGGCCAGGTTGAGCAAGTGCGCTTCCTGCACGCCGGGCATGGCCACAAGGTAGCCCAGCAGCCGCTCTCCGGCCATCAGGCCCAGCAGGCAGTTGCCTGCGGCCAGCGCGCTGGCAAAGTGCCCGCGCGTCCACGGATGGGCCTGCGCGGCTTGCTCAATGGCCAGCACGGCGTCCAGATGCGACGCCGTCAGGGCCTCCAGATGCGGCGCGGGGGCTGTCACGCGCAGCCCTCCGCCCGGCCTTGCTCCGCCCGCTTCTGCTTCGCTGCTTCCGCCGCGCGGGCGGCCAGCCGCTCGGCGGTGGTTTGCGCCACTTTGTCGCGGATGTACAGGGGCAGCGCCTGCTCGGCGGACAGGCCCTGCCCGGCGGCCAGCATGGGCGCGGCCAGCGCGAGCAAGGCCGTGGCAGCGGGCTGGGCAGGCAGGCGGGGCAGGCTGTCCAGCGCGGGCGGCAGGCGGCTGCCGCAGGCGCTGGCGGCGTTGCCCGCCAAGGCCCAGCCAGCGGCGGACTCGCCAGCGGGCAGGGCCAGCTCCTCGGGCGCGCACACGCGCGCGGCGTCCAGGGCGCGCCAGGCATCTGCCTGCCAGATGAAAGGGGCGGCATAAACCTCGCCCATGCGGGCGTCCAGCCAGGCGAGCGCGCGCGTGAGGCCGTGGCGCTGGCGGGCGTTTTCGGCCACGGCCAGCAGGGTGTCGATGGGCAGCACGGGCACGCCCGCGCCCCAGGCCAGCCCCTGGGCCACGGCGCAGGCGGTGCGCAGGCCGGTGAAAGCGCCGGGGCCGCGCCCGAAGGCGATGGCGTGCAGGCCGGCCACGGCCAGCTGCGCCTGCTCCAGCAGCGCCAGCGCCTGCTCAATGAGCGTGGCGGAGGCTTGCGCGCCGCCGGCCGCCTCGTGCGCGAACACCTGCGGGCCGCGCTGCACGGCGATGGAGAGCGTTTCGGTGCTGGTGTCAAAGGCCAGAAGATTCATGGCGCGGGCGCGTCTTGGGTTTCAGTGTTCAGACGGAGCCTGGGCCTGCTTGCGCAGCGCCGAGGCAATGAGCGTTTGCGTGCCAAACCAGCCCCAGTAGATGCGGTGGCGCTGGATGAGGCGGCCTTGCAGCTCCATGAATTCGAGAATGTCGATTTGCTCGCCCTGCGGCGTGGCGCGGGGGTATTCCCACACGAGCAGGCCGCCTGCGCTCAGAAAACGCCCGTCGCGGTGCCAGCGCACGAGTTCGTTGGGGCGGCGGCGCGTGCCTTCTTCGAGGAATTCACGGATTTGCGCGTGCCCGCGCAGCACGCCGCTGGCGCGGTTCAGGATGACGGGCACAAGGGGCGACTCCAGCTCGGCGTCTTCGGCGTAGAGCGCCAGCAGCGCGGGCACGTCGCGGCTGCGGGCGGCTTCGTGCCAGCGGGCGTAGATGAATTCGGCATCGGTCATGGATGGACTCCTTCTGGCGGCTGAAAAGCGCGGCGCTCTGGCGCATGCCGGGGCGGGAAGGCAGGCGCCATTTTTGCTCCTTGTTCCATAGCAATACCTCCTGGACGAATAAGCGCAGATGCCATTTCCAGGCCCCTGAATTCCGCTCCTCTTTTTTGCTCTTCAGCCGCCAAACAGCTCGGCCAGCGCGCGGCCTGGCTCGCTGGCGCGCATGAAGGTTTCGCCCACGAGGAAGGCGTGCACGCCTGCCTGGCGCAGGCGCTGCACGTCAGCGCGGGTGGCGATGCCGCTTTCGGCCACGGGCAGGCGGCCGGCGGGCAGGGCGGGCAGCAGATCGAGCGTGGTTTGCAGCGTGGTGGCGAAGGTGCGCAAGTTGCGGTTGTTGATGCCGATGAGCGGGGTTTTCAGGCGCAGCGCGCGCTCCAGCTCGGCGGCGTCGTGCACTTCGGCCAGCACGGCCATGTCCAGGCTGTGGGCCAGGGCTTCCAGCTCGGCCATTTGCGCGTCTTGCAGGCAGGCGGCGATGAGCAAGATGGCGTCGGCGCCCATTGCGCGGGCTTCGTAAACCTGCCAGGGGTCGATGATGAAGTCTTTGCGCAGCACGGGCAGGCCGCAGCTGGCGCGCGCCTGCTTGAGGTAGTCGGGGCAGCCCTGGAAGAACTGCCGGTCGGTGAGCACGGAAAGGCAGGCGGCGCGGGTGACGCCGTCGCCCTGGGCATAGCTTTGGGCGATGTCGGCGGGCGCGAAGTCGGCGCGGATGACGCCCTTGCTGGGGCTGGCTTTCTTGACTTCGGCGATGACGGCGGCCTGCCCGGCGGCCACTTTGGCGCGCAAGGCGGCGGTGAAGTCGCGCGTGAGCACGCGGCTTTCGGCGTCGGCGCGCATGGCGGGCAGGGGAATTTTTTTCTGGCCGGCGGCGATTTCCTCGCGCTTGACGGCGATGATTTTTTGCAGGATGTCGTTCATGGCTGGCGGGCGGTTTCAGCGGCGCTTTGTGCGGCGGCGGGCGCGCCGCCTGGTGTGCTGTTGGGCGTGTCGTTCTGTGCGCTGTTTGGCGCGTTGTTTGGCGCGTTTCCGGGCGCGCCGCCTGCCGCGCTTTCTATCTTGCTGCCCGTCTCGCCGCTTTCTTCATGAATGCCGCGCCGCAGGTTGCGGATGGTTTTGATGAGCATGAAGTAGGTCATCAAAGCGGCGATGACGATGACGATGGCGAGGGTGCCGAAGATTTTGAACAGCTCCGCCGTGGTGGGCATGTCGTGGTGGAACATGGGGCGCGCTCCTTTTCTTGCGTGTGGGCTGCCGGGGTGGCCTTGCGTGTTTCGTGCGGCTTCAGGCAGTGCGGCTGAAGGCTTGCACCTGCTCCAGCTTGGCTTGCGCCGCGCCGCTGGCAATGGCGGCGCGCGCCTGCTGCACGCCTTCGGCCAGGCTGGCGGCCACGCCGGCGGCGTAGAGCGCGCCGCCCGCGTTCAGGGCCACGATGTCTTGCGCCTGGCCCGGCTGGCCCGCGAGCACGGCGCGCACGATGGCGACCGATTCGGCGGGCGTGGCCACGCGGATGCCTTGCGGCGGCTGGGTGTCGAGGCCGAAGTCTTCGGGGCGGATTTCGTATTCGCGGATTTGGCCGTTTTGCAGCTCGGCCACGAGGGTGGGCGCGCCCAGGCTGATTTCGTCCATGCCGTCCAGCCCGTGCACCACGAGGGCGTGCCGCGCGCCCAGGGCTTGCAGCACGCGCGCCTGGATGCCGACCAGATCGGGGTGGAACACGCCCATGAGGATGTTGGGCGCGTCAGCCGGGTTGGTCAGGGGGCCGAGCAGGTTGAACAGGGTTTTCACGCCCATTTCCTTGCGGATGGCGGCCACGTTTTTCATGGCCGGGTGGTGGTTGGGCGCGAACATGAAGCCCACGCCGGTTTCGGCCACGCATTGGGCGATTTGCTGCGGCGTGAGGTTCAGCTGGATGCCCAGCGCCTCCACGGCATCGGCGCTGCCCGACTGGCTGGAGACGCTGCGCCCGCCGTGCTTGGCCACGCGCGCGCCGGCGGCGGCGGCCACGAACATGGCGCAGGTGCTGATGTTGAAGGTGCGCGCGCCGTCGCCGCCGGTGCCTACCACATCGACCAAATGCGTTTTGTCGGCAATGGGCACGGGCGTGGCGAATTCGCGCATGACTTGCGCGGCGGCGGTGATTTCGCCCACGGTTTCCTTTTTCACGCGCAGCGCGGCGGTGATGGCCGCCACCATCAGCGGCGAAATCTCGCCGCGCATGATCAGCCGCATCAGGTGCAGCATTTCGTCCTGAAAGATTTCGCGGTGCTCAATGGCGCGCAGCAGCGCCTCTTGCGGGGTGATGGGCATGTTTCAGGTCTTTCGGGGAGAACTCGGGAATTCAGGGATTCGGCAAACTCAAGAAGGCGGAGACGGGCAGGCCAATGAAAAAGGCCGCCTGTCGCCCCTTCGCGTCAGGCGGCCCTGCGCCTTGCCTGAAGGCTGGATTGCTTCATTAAAAGGAGCAAATTCAGGGCATCAAAAAGGCGCTTTGCGCAGTTTCCACCAGGAGCACACGCTATTGATACAATAGCGAAAAACGCTGCTTTGCCTGGGGCGCCGCCCGCCAGCGCTCAGGCGCTCACCAGTGGTCGCGCAGGCTCGAATAGGCGTTGTTGCCGTAGCTGCTGCTGCCGTACAGGCGGTTGGCCAGGGGGGTGAAATACAGCTTGTCGGCAAACAGGTACTGCTCCACCTTGGCGCCGCTGACCAGCGTGTTGTTGGTGCAGGTGGTGGCATCGGGCGTGGTGCACACGGGGTCTTTCGCGTTGGCGAAAAGCGGATCCTTCGTTTCGTTCGCAATCAGGTTGTAGAACAGGCCGGGGTTGATGGCCAGGACGGTGCGGCCCCATTTCGTGTCCGCCAGCGACAGCAGCATGGCGTCGTTGAAAGCCACGGACAGATCGCGGATGGCGTTGGCCTTGGCTTCGCCCTGCGCGCGCGCCCAGGGCGACAGGCCCAGGTTGTACACGCCTGAAACCACCACGTGCTTGGCCCCCGCCTCGGACAGGCGCTTGGCCAGATCGCCCAGCGCCGTGCCGGCGGCCTTGACCGTGGCCGTGGTCGTGGCGGAAATGCCGGTTTCGTTCACGGCGGTCACGATGTCGGTGTGGCCGCCGGAGAGGATGATCACGTCGCTGTCTTCAAACTTGTTGTTCAGCCTGGCCAGCAGCGCGTCCACCTGCGCGGACAAGCTGGGCGCGCCGCCGCCCGTGGGATCGGCGGCGGTGATGCGGGCATTGCCGCGCGCATAGCTCAGGCCGCCCGTGGAGCTGTCAGCCAGGGTCAGGCCGAAATGGGAGGCCAGCTGCTGCGTCCACAGCATGGAGCCGTCGTTGATGGTGTAGCGCTTGCCGTCGTGGCCCAGATCAATCATGCCGTCGCCCACGGCCATGAAACGCGTGGGCGTGAGCTGCTGCACGGTGGAGCCGGAGCCGCAAGCGGCCAGCAGGCTGGCCGCCGCCGCCAGCGCCACGGCGGCGGCGCGGGAGAACCAGGAAGTCTTCATGTGTCAGGTCTTTCCAGAAAAAAGGGGGAAAAGAAGAAAAGGGCGGGAAAAAAAATCGCGCCCGAGTTTAGAACCCCGGCAGGCAGCGGCCCGCGCGACCCCCTTGCGCCGCCTGGCCGCAGGCGGGCGCTTACAGCACCAGCGCCGCAACCCAGCCCGCCAGCAGCAGCGGAATGTTGTAGTGAATGAAGGTGGGAATGACGCTGTCTTTGACGTGGTTGTGCTGGCCGTCGGCATTGAAGCCCATTGTCGGGCCGAGGGTGGAGTCCGACGCAGGCGAGCCGGCATCGCCCAGCGCCCCGGCCGTGCCGATGATGGCCACCGTGGCCAGCGGAGAAAACCCCATGTGCACGCAAATCGGCACGTAAATGGCGGCAATGATCGGCAGCGTGGAAAACGAGCTGCCAATGCCCATCGTCACCAGCAGCCCCACCAGCAGCATGGCCAGCGAAACCAGCGACTTGCTGTTGCCGAAAAAAGCCACGCTGTCACGCACCAGCGGCTCGATGCCGCCCGTGGCATTCATCACGGCGGCAAAACCATTGGCGGCAATCATGATGAAAGCGACCATGCTCATCATGCGAATGCCGCTATTGAAAACCGTATCGGCCTGCTGCCAGTGAATCACGCGCGAAACCATGAAAATGGCAAAACCCAGCAGGCCCGCAAGAATCAGTGAACCGGTGTATTTCTGCGCCAGAAAGGCAATGCTCACGGCAATCACCGCGACAATAATATTTTCCCGCTTGACCGCCACCTGCTCCGCCGCCCCTTCAACCGGCAAATCCTGATAATGGCGCGGCTTGCGGTAGCTGAAGAAAATGGCCGCCGCCAGCCCCGCCAGCATGCCCAGCGCGGGAATGAACATGGCGTGGTAGATATTGACGCCGGATACATCCATGCCGAATTTGCTGATATTGCCGAGCAGGATTTTGTTCAGGAAAATGTCGCCAAAACCATAAGGCACGAACATGTAGGTGCAAACCAGCCCGAAGGTGATCACGCAGGCGAGCATGCGGCGGTCCAGCTGAAGGCGGTTCATCACCACCAGCAGCGGCGGCACCACCAGCGGAATGAAGGCGATGTGGATGGGAATGAGGTTTTGGCTCATGATGCTCATCAGCAAAAGCGCCGCAATCAGCAGCCATTTCACATAATGGCCGCTGCCTTGCGTGGCGCGCCTGACAATGACATTGGCCATGGCCTGCGACAGCCCCGAATAGGAAATGGCCACGGCAAAAGCGCCCAATACCGCGTAAGACAGCGCCGTGGTGGTGCCCGCCGTAATGCCTTCTTCAAAAACCTTGACCAGATACTTCAATTTCAGCACCACGCCCGGTTCAGTCACGCCCGCCACGGCATCGGGCGGCAAGGCGGCCAAAATGGTGGCGGCCGGAATATCCGCCATCAGCCCGCCCGCAAAGGCGCTGATGATCAGGCTGAAAACCACATGCACGCGCGCCAGCGACAGCGCCAGCATCAGGCACACGGCAAAAACGACTGGATTCATTCCAAAACTCCAAATGAAAATACAAAAAGATAACCGGCCATTGATACGGAACCCATCTGCTGAACGCAAATCCGCGCGCCGCGCAAATCACGGCTTTCAGTCTTGCCGCGCTGGCGGCTCTTTGGGAGAAGCCGGGTTGTCCGGGGCCGCGTTTTCACCGTCAGCGGCGGCGGCTGTTTCCATTTCGGCTACCAGGCGCGCGTCGGACTTGCGCGGCAGGATGAAGCCCAGAGGGTGGCGCCACATGCGCCGCCAGACGGCGCGGTAGATGCGGTGCCGCTCCACGTTGGAGATGTTGTGCGCCGTCAGCGCCAGGCGAAAGGCGAAATGAAAGCTGAACGCCACGTTCATCAGCCCTGTGAGCAGCGCTCCGGCCACGGCCCACCAGAAAGCGCTCTCGTGCAGCACGGCAGGGCCGAGCCGATGCGCGGCGGCAGCCATCTGGCCCGCCACGAGGGTGACGTGCCTCACTTCAAAGTGGATGCCGAAGAACTGGAGCACGGGCGGCGCCAGCCCCAGCATCAGCCCCAGCGAGATATTGGCGGCATAGCCGGAGATGTGTTCGCGCCAGTAGCAGCCCCAGCGCCGCGCGCGTTCTTTGCCCAGCCAGCGCGTGCTGCGCGGGTTGTAGGCAATGGCCGAATCGAGCTTGTGAAAGACAAACCAGTTTTCCACCCACCCGGCCACCACGCTGGAGGCAAACAGCAGCACGCCCGTGATGGCGGCAAAAAGCGGCGTGGGGCCAAACAGGTGATGGTCGGCGATGACGTGGCGCGCGTGTCCGGCCGTCATCATGCGGGTATCGCCCAGGGCCGCGAATGCCAGGCCCAGCAGCCAGGCCAGCGGGATCACCAGGACGAGATTGCCGGCGATGGCGGCGAATTGCGAGCGCAGCAAAAACATCACCTCGGTCACGAAGCCGTCTATGGCGCCCGGCGCGTTCAGGCTGCGCAGCTTGGCGGCCAGGGCCGGCGCGGTCATTGCGGGCTGCTTGGTGGCAATCGTCCAGTGCAGCAGCATCACCAGCACGAAAGCCAGCGAGTAGTTGATGCCCGCCGCCAGACCGCCCCAGAAGGCCGACAGCCCCAGCGTGTACAGAAACAGCTTGCCCCAGGTGGCCAGCGCCATCACCGCGCCGCCGCCCGCTGCGGCGCGCAGCATCTGGCGGTACTCCTTGCCGTTGCGCGTGATGTAGTGCTCGCCGCCTTCGGCATTGCGCTCGGTCACCTTGGCGGCCAGCAGCTGCGTGTTGCTGCGAATGAGCGCGCGCACGCTGAGCGTGTCGCGGCTGACGCGCACCAGATGCGAGAGCATTTGCGCCGCCGCCAGCACCGGCTCGGCCGTTTCCAGGCACAGCAGCAGGCCCTTGACGCGCAAGATGCGCTGGCGCATTTGCTGAATCTGGAACTCGATGTTCACCGAGATGCCGTGCTCCTGCAAATGCGCGTACACCGTGTTGGCGCTGGCGCGGCAGGCATCCAGATGCTCGCGAAACGCTGCAATGGCCTGCTGCGCGCCGGGCGACAAGCGCCCCTGCGTCTGCACGGCCGTGCGCAGGGCCTCGAACATCGCGGGCAAATCATGAAAGCGCCGCGCCTGGCGCGCCTCCATCGACATGCGGCTGCGAATGCCGGGCGACAGGCCAATGGCGCTGATCTGGCTGACGGCGTAGGTGAGCGCGTCCAGCAGCGCGCGCTCGGCGTAGTCGTATTGCGCGGCGCTGCCGGGGCCAGGCGGCTCCTCGTCAAACAGCAGCTCGCCCATGCGGCGGGCCGTTTCCTTGTCCAGCGCGCGCAGCCAGCGCGCGTCCAGCTCGCCCGGAAACAGCAGGTAAATCAGATCGGCCTGGTCGGTCGAATCGGGCGTGACCGGCAGCAGCTTCTTGCGCAGGCGGCGCGCCAGCTCGCTCAAGAAAGCCGCGCGCGGCGCAAAGCCCAAATCCGCCAGCAGCGGCGTCTCATCCGTGGTGGTGATGAACACCGCCCACCAGCGCCGCCAGCGCTGCCGCCAGTGCGGGCGCACCGCCACCGCGTCCAGCAGCGAACGCAGGCGCGTGAGCACGGCCTGCACCTCGTCTTCGCTGGGGTTTTGCCAATCGGCGCTGCCGCGCACCCAGTCCAGCAGGCCAATCAGCCACAAATGCCGCTCCACGCGCGGCGCGTTGGCATCCAGCGCTTCCAGATGCCGCACCAGTTCAAGCTGCGAACGGGCCATTCATCCACCCGCCAATTCATTTTTTGCCATGGGCAACGATGGTAGCGGCGCGACAATGCGCCCCTTTCACTGGCCCTTTCAGCCACGGTTTCACCCGCAGCCTCATCCGCCGCTGCCGCAACCCGCCCTGCTTCGCATGACCGCGCCCCGCCACTTCATCGCCCCTTCCATCCTCTCCGCCGACTTCGCCCGCCTGGGCGAAGAAGTGCGCAACGTGCTGGCCGCCGGCGCCGACTGGATTCACTTCGACGTCATGGACAACCACTACGTGCCCAACCTCACCTTCGGCCCCATGATCTGCGAAGCCCTGCGCCCCCACGCCCGCCTGCCAGACGGCCAAAGCGCCCCCATCGACGTGCACCTGATGGTGCAGCCCGTGGACGCGCTGGCCGCCGCCTTTGCCCGGGCGGGCGCGGCCACCATCAGCTTCCACCCCGAAGCCAGCGCCCACCCGCACCGCAGCGTGCAGGCCATCCGCGCCGCAGGCTGCCGCCCCGGCCTGGCCTTCAACCCCGCCACCCCGCTGGACGTGCTCGACTGGCTGATTGACGACATCGACCTCATCCTCATCATGAGCGTCAATCCCGGCTTTGGCGGCCAGAGCTTCATCGACAGCGCCCTGCGCAAAACCGAACAGGCGCGCCGCCGCATCGAGCAATCAGGCCGCGACATCCGCCTGCAAGTCGATGGCGGCATCAAGCCCGCCAACATCCGCCGCGTGGCCGACGCCGGGGCCGACACCTTCGTGGCCGGCAGCGCCATCTTCGGCCAGAGCGACTACGCCCAAACCATCGCCGCCATGCGCCAGGCGCTGGCCTGAAAACCGGCTCAAAGCCTGCCCATGAGTGCAAAAAGCGCGGCTCCGGGCGGCCTGCGCCTTGCAGCCTTGTTTCGCTCTTTTATTTAGAGCATGAGGTCCTAGTGGAATTTGCGCGAGACGGCATTTCTGGCGGCCTGAATTTGCTCCTGTTTTGATATGGCCTGGCAGGCTCCTTCCTGTCGCGCGGGCACGCCAGAGCGGGCCGCCGGAGCCGGAGCTGAAACCTTTGGGGCTGAAACGCGGCAAAGCGCCTGGGCTGCGCTTTTTGCACTCACGGGCAGGCTTCGAGCCGGTTCTTATTCCTTGCGCCCGTCTTGCGCGAGAGGCCCCTGCGGGCAGTTTGGCAGGCAGCGGGCATGAAAAAGCGCCCCGGAGGGCGCTGGCGAAGAATGCGGCGGCCGCTCACGCCTTGGCCGTGGCGCTCTCGCTGCCAGGCAGCAGGGGCGTGGAGGCGGCGTTGGGAACGCGCATGGTGACGCTGCCCTGATAGCGCGCGCCCGGATCCACTTGCAGGGTTTCGGCTTCGATGTTGCCCTGAATTTGCGCGGTGGACTGCAAATGCAGGCGGCCTGCGTGAACGTTGCCTTCGAGCCGGCCCAGCACCAGCAGATCGGAGGCATAGACATCGCCTTTGACCAGCCCCGTCTCGCCAATGACGGCGCTGCCCTCGCAGCGCAGCGTGCCGTGGATGCGGCCATCGAGCTTGATGGAGTTTTGCGTCGTGAGATCGCCTTCGAGCGTGCACTGCTCGGCAATCACGGTGTCAATCTGCTTGCTGGCGCTGAAGGGCGCGGGGGTGTTTTTGTCTTTGCCGGAACCGAACATGATGCTGCTGCCTTGCTTGGGAGAAAAAAGGAAAGGGCGGGAAAAACAGACTGGGATGAGCGGCTGGAAAAAGGCGGGGCCGCCGCTTCAGGGCACGGCCTCGGAGGCGGGCTTTTCAAGCTGCTTTCTGACGGGCGCGTTGAGCGAGAGGAACTGCTCCGGGTCAATGCGCTGGCCCTTGCTCTGCACCTCGTAATGCAGGTGCGGGCCGGTGGAGCGGCCCGTGGAACCCAGCTGGCCGATGACGCTGCCCGCTTCCACGTGCTGCCCGGCTTTCACGCTGATTTTGGAAAGGTGGGCATAAACCGTGCTGTAGCCGTGCGCATGGTCCACCATCACGACATTGCCGTAGCCGGACTGCACGCCCGCGAAGTGGACCTTGCCTTTGGCCGTGACGCGGATGGGCTGGCCCGTGCTGCCCTTCAGGTCCAGCCCGCCGTGGAATTCGCTGCCTTTTCCCGTGAAAGGGTTGGAGCGGTTGCCAAAACGAGAGCTGATGGGGCCGTTGTGCGGCATGCCCAGCGGCACGGATTGCAGCACTTGCAGCAAGTCGCCCGCGTCTTCCACCGCCGCCTGGCGGCCAGGGGCCTGGCGCACTTCGCGGCTTGAAACGGGGCCGCCCGCCGCCTTGTTGGGCTTGCCCCTGGGCGGCTCGACGGAGACGGGCTTGACGTTCACGCCGCGCGCTTTCAGGTATTCGCGCAGTTCGGCCAGCATGTGCTCGGACTTTTTCAGCTCGGCCAGCTTGGCGTCCACCTCGGCGGCCTTGGCGGCCATTTCGGCGGACTGGGTGTCCCGCGCCTGCTCCAGCTGCTGGCGCAGCGCCTCGATTTCGCGGGCGCGCTCTTCCAGCAACTGCTGATGTTCAACCTGCGCCTGCTGATGGCGCTCGCTTTGCGCCTGCCGCTGGCCCCAGTAGCCCCAGCCGATGGCGGCCAGCGCGCCCAGCAAGGCCACGATGACGGCGCCCAGCCCCATCAGCAGCGGACGCATGGACAACAGCAGGCGCGTATTGACTTCCACCGAGCGCGTCTGCTCGGGGGTGACGATGAGAACCGTGGAGCGATGAGTCATGGCCTGTAACGTTCAACAATGGATTGCCCGCCTTCATGGCAATCCGCAATCAATTCCTGGTCGCAAGCGGCCAAGTGTACCTTGTGTGACAAATGGTTTTACTGCACATAAAACCGTGTCAGCGCACATGAAAAGAGCCGGGCAGCCCGCTCTTGCGCGTGCATCTGGGCGCATCTTGCATGCGCATGGAGCCTGCCCGCCGCCTCCGGGGCATGGTCAGCCGCGCCCTTGCAGCACTGCCTGCGCCGCCTGCGCGAAGCCCGCGCCGCGCTCGCCCTGCGCCACGTAGCGCGGCAAGTGCTCCATGTGCGGCGCAAAGCGCGCCACGTTGGCCACGCCCACGCTGTTGGGAAAGTGCTGGAACATGCGCTGGTCGTTCGTGGAATCGCCCACGTACACCCAGTGCGCCATTTCGTCTGCCAGGCGGCGGCCCAGCAGCAGCTGCACGATCCAGTGCGCCCCGGCCAGCTTGTCATGCCCGCCAATCCAGCCATTGATGTGAATGCTGCTGACCGTGGCCGTCAGCCCCTCGGCCCGCATCAGCGCGGCGGCCTGCTCAATGGCGGCGGGCGGCAGATGCGTGAACTCGCCGTGGTCAATGGCAATGTCCGTCTCGCGCCCCGCGCTGTCTTGCGCCAGCCGCGCCAGCGGCACTTCGCGCAGCACGCGCGCGGCCACCGCTTGCAGGCGCGCGTAATTGGCCTGGCGGCGCGCGGCATCCGGCTCGAAATACCACTTGCGCAGTGCGCCGCCCTGCCGCGCCAGCGCCACCGCGCCGTTTTCCGCCACGATGGCGCTCAGCGGCCACGTGCGAGCGAACGGCTCGCTCCAGCCCGCCGGGCGGCCCGTGATGGCAATGACCGGCAGCCCCGCCGCGCGCAGCGCCTCAAGCGCAGCCAGCGCATCGGGCGTGATGGCGCCATCGGTCGTCAGCGTGTCGTCAATATCGGTCAGCACGCCCCGCACGTGGCGCCACGCGCCGGGGGGCAGCTGGTTCAGGGCAATCATCATGGGCAAGGGCCAGGCGGCAAAAGGCGCGCAGCATATCGCCAGCGTGTAAATGGGCGCAGATTGCTTCTGAAACAGGAGCGGATTCAAGGCGCTCAAATCAGCTGATGTCCTGGTAGAGACTTGAAAGGTTGCTCTTTTTATAGAAGCAGAAACAGGCCGCCCGGCAGCCCTGGACAGGGAGCGCCGGACGGCCTGCAAAGCAGCCGGGCTGTGCGTCAGAAGCGGGTGCTCAAGCCCACATAGATATTGCGGCCCTTGCCTACGCGCTGGGATGTTTCAGTAACAAAGGCGTTCATGTAGGAAGCGTCAAACACGTTCTTGATGCCGAACGTCACCTCCATGTCGCGCCCGAAGGGGCCGCTTGCCCAGGGGCGCGGCTGCCAGCGCGCATCCAGATCGACGATGGTGAACGCCTTGCGCACATACCACAGGCGCTGGCCTCGCGACATGGTGGTTTCGGGATTCTGTTTGGGCTTGAACCAGTGATTGACATTCAGGCCCAGCAGCAGGCCCGGCGCCGCCTGCCAGTGGCCGTGCAGATTGAGCTTGTCAGCGAAGGCATAGGGCACGTTTCGGCCCGTCGCGCGATCCGTTTGCCGCACGCGCGAATAGCCAAAACCCACATCGCCCCAGGCGTGCTGATACGTGCCCGTCCACTCAAAGCCGTGGCGTTTGACGCTGCCTGTATTCAAATAAGTGGCATATGCCTCGCTTTCAGGCGGCGTCTCATTCGGGCGCACGCGTTTCAACGAAATCATGTCCTTGATGCGGCCGCTGAACAGCATCAGCTTGGTTTCCAGCGAATCATTGGCCGCCCACAGGCCGTTTTTCGTCCATGAGAAACCGATTTCCGTTTCGCGCGCGGTTTCAGGTTTCAGCTCGTAATTTGGCAGATACCAATAATGCGGATTCAGCGGCCCGTTGCTATGCGTTTCATGCGGCGTGGGCGCTCGAAAAGCCTCCGCCCAGTTGCCGAGCAGATAAAGGCCATCTGCCACACGCACGCTAACGCCTACGCGCGGAGAAAAATGTGATTTCTTGGTCGAATACTGATGCTTGGCTACTTTACGCTCGAAACGGTCATAACGCCCGCCTAGCTGGAGAATCACGCCGCCATTCAAAAACGATGACTCAATGTGGCCATAAACGCCCGTGTCGTTATAGGTATTGGGCATGGAGCCAAAATCACTCAGCTCGCCGTCATTGAGCATCATTGCATCTTCATTGCGCTTCTCATAATCCACGCCCAGCAGCAGGCGGTGCTGGATGCGCCCAGTCTCGAAATGGGAGAGATTTTTGACGCGGAATCCGTAGCGCTTGTCTTCATTTTCATATTGGATAGGCAGAAGTTCATAATGCCGGTCATAGCTGCCCTTGGAGTGGAATGCTGTGGCCGTCAAATCAACCCACGGATTGGCAATGGGCTTGAATGTGTATTTGGCCACCCAGTCCTGCTGCTTGAGCTTTCCAATGACAGGGCCTGTTCTTTCGCTGTAATTGCTGTGCCACAGATTTTGCCAGACGGTAGCCACATCCATTCCGTAATCAAAATAGGAAAGCGAAATTTTCTGCTCCGGCGTGATTTTGAAGCCGCCTTGCAAATAGGCCACCGTCGTGTCTTCGTCCGTAGGCACCTTGCGGGTAGGCTGACCGTTGATATTGCCCCAGACGCGCGACATTTCCTGATCGCCGCGCCTGCCTTTCTTGCCATAGGCCATGAATTCAAAAGGCTGGTCCTTGGGCGCGAAAGCTCCGGCCAAATAGCCTTCGCGGTAATTGTTGTGTTCGTAGCGCAACTTGGCGACAAAACCCCTGTCCTTGCCTTCCGGCACAAAATCTTCAGCGGTTTTCATGCCCATGTCCACCACGCCGCCAATCGCGCCGCCGCCATATTGAATGGACGAAGCGCCCTTAACCACTTCCACGCGCTTGAGCAAATCAGGGTCGGAGCGGAATGAGGAAATATGGTTGGAAAACATGCTCAGCGAGCGCCGCACGCCGTCTTGCATGATGATGATGCGGTTTTCCGACTGGTAGCCAAAGCCGCGAATATGGAAGGACTGCCCCAGGCCTCGCCCGAAGTCATCGCCAATTGAAACGCCGGGCACGCTGCTTAGCGCGTCAATGGGCGTGCTGGCCGCCTCCAGTTGCTGCTCCTTCACGACGGAAACGGAACCGGGATAAGTCTGCAAATCCGTCGCCATGCTGGTGCCCGTGACGGTGACTTCAGGCAGGTTCGGGACTTTTTCTTTGTCTTTTTCCTGCGCCCGCTGCGCCTGCTGCGCAGCGGCCTGGCCCAACAAAAGAAAAATGCCGCAGGCCAAGGCGGAAAAACGCCAGAAAGGAGAATGGAGGGAACGCATCAGAAATCCACCAATGAAAAAACGGCCCCATGAAACGCAGGGGCCTGACGCGGTTTTCATCGTGGATAGCCGCTCGGCTGGCAGCTTTTTGACGCAATTGTAAAGAATTGCCTCGCAGCTGGATTGATAAACATCAAACCGATGGGGCCGCGTGAGCGGCAGCCCGAAAGCGGCGGATAAATAACGGCGGATGAATAGCAGCGGATGAATGACAGATTTTCGGTGCGGCTATTCCGGATTTTCAGTTTTCAGGCATGGCGCCAACCGAAATGGGCCTTTCAAGAATTTGCAACGCCCACGAACGCCCGAAACTGCGCTTTTGCGGGATGGGCGCTGCAACAGCAAACCGCTGCGCGCCTCGCTTTCCGAAGCCGGATTCTGACGCGGTTTTTGCGGTTGCTGCCGTTTCTGGAATTCCGTCCCATATCCCATCATCGCCCCAAGCCTTGGCGCAAAGAGTGCGAACACGGGTTGCCGCCTCGCCGCATTTCCTGCGGTTTGGGGCCGTGGAAAGAGAAAGAGCGGGCAGTGAGAGGTGCTGCATTGAATAAGCGGCCAGGAGAGGTTGCTATAGCTCTTTTATTTATAGCGCACTGTCCTAGTGGAATAAGCGCAGAGCAGGTATTCTGACTGCTTGAATTTGCTCCTGTTTTTGAGGCGGCCGGGCAGGCTTTGCTCAGCTGAAAGACTTGCTTGAGCCGCCCGGCCCGCGTGCCTGGCGGCAATCAGCCGCCCGCTGCGTTTCGCGCTCATGGCGGCTTGTTGCCTGGCCATTGCCCGCCGCTGCATCGCTCGATGCCTGCCAGGTCGCGGCGCGATTGCACGCGGACAAAGCCTGCGGCGGCCAGCAGCGCGCGCACGGCGGGGGCCTGGTTGTGGCCGTGCTCCAGCAGCAGCCAGCCGCCGGGGCGCAGATGGGGGCGCGCAGGCGCGGCGCGGGCGATGGCGTGGATGATGGCGCGGATGGCGTCCAGCCCATCCGCGCCGCTGGTCAGGGCCAGGCGCGGCTCGTGCGCCAGCGCGGGCAGGTGGGTGTCGCCCTCGGCGATGTAGGGGGGGTTGCTGACGATGAGGTCAAACGCGGGCGCGTCGGCCACGGCGCGCAGCCAGTCGCCTTGCCGCAGGTTCAGGCGCAGGGCCAGGCGCTGGGCGTTGGTGGCGGCCACGGCCAGGGCGTCAGCGCTGGCGTCGCTGGCCCAGATGTCGGCTTGCGGGCGCTGGCTGGCCAGGGCCAGGGCGATGGCGCCGCTGCCCGTGCCCAGGTCCAGCGCGCGCAAGGGGCGGAAAGGGGCTTGGGCTGGCAGGAGCGAAAGCGCCCAGTCCACCAGCGTTTCGGTGTCGTCACGCGGGTCGAGAACGCGCTCGTCCACTTGCAGCTCAAGCCCGTAGAACGCTTTGCGGCCCGTGAGGTAGGCCACTGGCTCGCCCGCCGCGCGGCGCCGGCACAGGCTGGCGAAGCGGCGGGCCTGCTCTGCGGGCAGCGCGTCACTGTCGTGCGCCAGCAGCCAGGCGCGCTCGTGCGCGGGGCGGCCCAGCGCGTGCAGCAGCAGCATGTGCGCTTCCAGGCGCGGCAGGCCGCTGGCGGCGGCTTGGGCCAGGGCCTGGGCCAGTGTGGCGGGAAGTGGAGTGGGCATGGGCGTGGATGATGCGGTGGGGCGGCCCGCTGTGCTCGCCAGCCGCCGCATGGTTAGCGGAGCGATTGTTCTTGGCCGAACCCGGCGCGGCAATCAGCACGGCATCCAACGCGTGCGCTTGCTCAGGAGGATCAGCCCAAATCAGCCCGTTTCATGGTTTCGATTTTTGCTCTGCACACTGGCTCTGCTTTTGCTCTGCTATTGCCCCTTGGCAAGCAGCAGCACAAGGTTTTGTGACGGCTCGAAGTAGGCATGGCACAGCCATGTTCCATGCGTGAAAAGCCCGTCAAGCTCCGGCGATGTCTGATAGCGCCCTTCAGGGATCAGGCGCTGGATGGCCGGGTGCGTGTCACCCGGCGGCTGTGCATGGGCAAGGCCTTCCAGTTGGCTGATTTTTTCAAGCAATGCAGCGTCTGGCCGGATCACTGCATCTATCCAGTAAAGGGATGGCCCCGGCATGGCCGGATCTCCCATTACCCCGCTTGTCCATTGGATGGATTTTGCGTTTTTCAGCATGGGAAAACGCGCGGCGATGGGGGCAAGCTCATTTCGAACCTTCCCATCGCCGGTTTTTGCCGCTTTCATTTCGGCGCTTCCAGGATTGGTTTCCATATTCGTCATGTCACAGCCATGCAGCCCCGCAAGGCAGAAAGCCATGATCATGCATCTTCTGGTTGTCATCTGTCCGTCCTGTTTTATTAGCTCCGTTGATATTGCCCGCCAATGGTCTTCTGCCTGTTTTCATTGCTGAAATACGTTTTGCCCGGCAGGCCCTGTCCATGATTGCAAAGCTTTGGCCTTCACGGTTGGCGGCTATTTTTCAACCGCTGCACGGATTATTTTCTGGTTGATATTGGAGGCAATATTGGTGCTTTTTGCCATGGCCTTTTCATCATCAAAAAAATGGGCTTCTCCGGTATTTTCTCTGTCGTGTGAACAAAAATCTAGGGCATCGTCCAAGTTCGGCCTTGTCCGTTTCGCACCATAAAGCATTGCACACCATTTGCAGGGAATCCACAAAAAGAGGAGCAAAAAAAGGCCCGTCAAACAGGCCTTGTCGCAGCGTCTGCGGGAAAGTTTGCTATGAACCAAGGAGCAAATTCTGCTCCTTGGCTTTTCGCCGCCTGCGGGTTCAGAACTTGATGTCCAGCCGCACCCAGAAGGAGCGGCCGGGTTCGTTGATGCGGGTGGTGGAGCCGGCGTTGGGGTTCAGGCCCAGGCCGTTGTAGAACTCGGGCGTTTGCACGGCTTTGGTGAGGTGCTCAGCGTAGGTGCGGTCAAAGATGTTGTCGATGCCGAAGTTCAGCCGGGCGTGCTGGTTGAAACGCCAGTGGCCGTGCACGCCAAAGACGGCAAAGCCGGGGGTGGGAGCGATGTCCACGCCATTGACGTTGCCGTCGCCCACGCTGACGCGGTTTTGCCGCGCGGCGGCGCGCATCACGCCGATGAGCGATGCCTGCTGGGTTTCGTAGCCGGCGCGCAGGCGCAGCTCCAGCGGGGGGATTTGCCCCAGGGGGCGGTGGTCGGTCTGGTTGCGGCCCCAGGTCCAGGCCAGGTCGCCGCCCACTTTGAAGTTGGCGGGCAGCGCGTAGTCGGCGCTGGCTTCAAAGCCGTAGCGTATGGCGCTGATGTTGCGGGCAAAGGAGTTGGCCGCCAGGTCGTTGAGGCGCGGGTTGTTCTTGTAGATGAGGATGTAGTCGTTGATGCGGTTGATGAAAGCCGAGCCGTTCAGGCGCAAGTTGCCTTCGGTGTAGCGGGTGCCCACATCAAGCTGGAGGCTTTTTTCGGGCTTGATATCGCGGTTGCGGTTGCGTTCCCAGAAGTCGGGGGCGCGCTGGGTGTAGCCCAGGCCCACGTAGTGATGCCAGGGGCGCGGGCCAAATTCAAAGCGGGTGAAGGCGGCCGTGAGGTTGTAGCGGTTTTTGCGCTGTTTGGCGTTTTGCCCGTACCAGAAGCCGGGGTAGGTGGTGGCGCGGGTGCGGTCGCGGCGCAGGCCGGCGACCCAGGCGCGGTCTTCGCCCAGGTTCATGCGGTTTTCAAGGAAGACGCCGATGTTGCTGGAGGTTTCGCTGCGGCTGCGGGCCAGGTTGGTGTAGGCGCGGCGGGCGCGGTGCTCGTCGGCGTACCAGTCCAGGCCGGCCGTGGTGCGGTTGGCGCCCCAGGCGAGTTCGGCGCTGGCCTTGGCGTTGCGGGTGATGCGGTCCGGATTGCCGCCCGCCAGCAGGCCCCGGAACTGGCGGCCCATGATGATGTCCTGGTGGCTGTAGCCGGTTTCGAAGCTGAGCTTTTGCAGCAAGGGGTTGATGTCGCTGATTTCGGCTTTGGCGCCGTAGGAGTTGCGGTCGGTCTTGCCCGAGTCCAGTTGCAGGCTGGCGAATTTGGCCTTGCTGCGGTTGGCGTCGGCAAAGAGTTCAAAGCGCAAATGGCGGGTGGGCGTGACGGCCAGGTTGAGCGAGCCGCTCTTGCGCGTGTACCAGGAGCGCACTTCGTTGCCGTCGCCGTCTTTGTAGTCGTCGCTTCTGCCCCGCGTGGCGATGGCGCGCAGGGAAACGAGGGGGTTGCCTGCAGCGAAGTCGCCAAAAGCGTCCACATAGCCAAAGCTGCCCAGCGACAGGGCGCCGTCGAACTCGGTGCTGAATTTGTCGTACACGCGCGGGTGGCGCACGAATTCCACCGCGCCAGCCACCAGGCCGGGGCCTTTGAGCACGGTTTGCGGGCCTTTGGTGACGACGAGTTCGTCATACGCCTGCGGGTTGATGTAGGAAGTGGGCGTGTCCATGCGGATGCCGCAGCCGCCGTAGAGGAACTGGTCATTGGCGGTGATGGCCAGGCGCGAGCCGCCCAGGCCGCGAAAGACCGGATCGCCCGCCTGCTGGCCCTTGCGCACCACGCCCATGTTGGGAATTTCCTTGAGCAGCGAGGCGCCGTCGGTCATGCGCGGGGCCACAGCGGGAGCGCGCGTGTCCACGCTGACCTGGCCGGCGATGGCCTCCTGCTTGTCCGTGACGAGCACGGCTGGCAGCGCGGGGTCTGCCTTGTCTTTCTTGGGCACGCTGGAAGCGGATGTTTGCGCGGCGGCGCTGGTGCACAGCGCGGCCAGGACCAGCGCCGAGGCGGCAGCCAGGGCGTGCGGGTGTGGGATGAAAGGTTTCATGACAGCTCTCATGACAGCTATTGGGCGGAAAAAAGGCCGCCCGTCCTGATAAGGAGGGCAGCCGGAAGAACGAAAGGAAGAAACGAATGGCGTGTGAAACAGCGGGAAATGCGCCTGCTGGCTCAGTGCTCGCTCTTGTCGGCGCTGCCCTTGGGCTTGATCACGGTGATTTGCAGCACCACGGGGTCTTTGCCCGTTTTGGCGAAGTGCAGCTGCCCGGCCGGGTGGGTGAAGATGCTGCCGGGCGGCAGGGTTTTGAGCTTGGCCTCGTCATACGTCTTGCCAAAGCCCAGCTCCAGCGTGCCGCTGATGACGGTCACGAAGAAATAGCCTTCTTTCGGGCCGTGCGGCTCCAGCTTCTTGTTCGGCTCGATGGTGACGCGGATGGTTTTGGTGGTGAATTCGCTGTTGTCGTCCAGCACGGCGCGGCCGTCCTTGAACGCCATTTCATTCGGGGTGAGCGCCACATCCGCCGCTTGCGCGGCTGCGCCGAAAGCCAGCAGAGCCGCCAGGCCGATGGATTGGGCAATGGTCTGAAAAGGTTTCATCTTGCAACTCCTCTATAAGAGATGAGCTGTGAATGGTATTGCAAACCAGATTTCTTCTTGTTGCGTTTTGTCAATGCCAGAAAGCCGATTCGCCGCCTGCGCCCGTGGTTGCTGGATTCGTTGCTATCGAAACAATAGAAACCCTGCCGCCGTATTAACCGTTTGCAAACATGGTTTCAAGGCATGCCGAACCGCCAGGCAGGCCCACGAATGCGGCGGTACACTCCGCGCCCTTTCAAACCGGCCCTTGTGCATCCAATGTCCCTCATCCCCGCCACCATCCTCACCGGCTTTCTCGGCTCCGGCAAAACCACGCTGCTGCGGCGCGTGCTGACCGAGGCGCACGGGCAGAAGATTGCCGTTATCGAAAACGAGTTTGGCGAGGAGAACATCGACAACGACATTCTGGTGAGCGACGACAAAGAGCAGATCGTTCAGATGAACAACGGCTGCGTGTGCTGCACCATCCGCGAAGACTTGCGCGCCACCCTGGCCGATCTGGCCGCCCGAAAGCGCAGCGGCGCGCTCGACTTCGAGCGCGTGATCATCGAAACCACCGGCCTGGCCGACCCTGGCCCCGTGGCGCAGACTTTTTTCATGGACGACGAAGTGGCCGAGCAATATCTGCTGGACGCCATCGTGACCCTGGTCGATGCCAAGCACGCCATGCAGCAGCTCGATGAGCGCCAGGAAGCGCGCCGCCAGGTGGGCTTTGCCGATCAGATCTTCATCAGCAAGGCTGATCTGGTGTCGGGCGACGAGCTGGCTGCGCTGCAACACCGTCTGGCGCACATGAACCCGCGCGCGGGGCAGCACGTCACGCACTTCGGGCAGGCGCCGCTTAAAAGCGTGCTGGATCTGCGCGGCTTCAACCTGAACGCGCGGCTGGACATTGACCCGGACTTTCTCAAGGAAGAAGACCACGGCCACGCCCATGACCACGGTCACCATGACCACGGCCACGAGGGCTGCGACCACGCGCATGACCACTGCCAGCACGGGCATCACCACCATCACGCGCACCACCACGCGCATGACGACGACGTGAAAAGCTTCGTTTTCCGCACCGAACGCGCTTTTGACCCGGCCCGGCTGGAAGACTTTCTGGGCGCCATCGTCAATATCTACGGCCCCAAGATGCTGCGCTACAAGGGCGTGCTGTGGATGAAGGACGTGCAGCGCAAAGTCATCTTCCAGGGCGTGCACCAGCTCATGGGCAGCGACCTGGGTCCGGCCTGGGCTGAAGGCGAAAAGCGCGTCAGCAAGATGGTGTTCATCGGCATCGACTTGCCGCGCGACATCTTTGAACAAGGGCTGTCGCAATGCCTGGTCTGAACCTAGCTTCAGGGCCAGACACGCTTTATACAATCGCCCGCCTATTTTTTCGCCCGGCCCCTGCGCCAGGCTCCAACCAAGGGAGAAGTGCCTCATGAAAACCACGGCTGGAAAAACTGCTTCAAAGGCCGCCAGCACCCGGCAAGCGCCGCCCGCGCAGGCAACGGTCAAGTCCAGGGCCAAAACGGCCACGGCCCACAAAAAGACATTGCCTCCCCCCGCTGCCAAGCCTGCCGCCGCAGCCCTGATCAAGAAAGATCCGCGCCTGGCTGACAACTGGAAAAACAAGCCCGCTCAAGAGCTGACCGACGCCGAGGTGCTTGCCATGCCCGATGACGAGTACATGAACGAAGCGCAGATGGCCTTTTTCCGCCACAAGCTTGTTGGCTTGAGAAACGGCATCCTGGAAAACGCCGACGAAACCACTGAGCACCTGCGCGAAGACACCATTGTTGTGCCCGATCCGGCCGATCGCGCCACCATCGAGGAAGAACACGCCCTGGAGCTGCGCACACGCGACCGCGAGCGCAAGCTGCTCAAAAAAATCGAGCAGTCCATTGCCCGCATTGACATGGGCGAATACGGTTATTGCGATGAAACCGGCGAGCCTATCGGCGTGGGCCGCCTGTTGGCGCGCCCCACGGCCACGCTCTCACTGGAAGCGCAGCAGCGGCGCGAACTCAAGCAAAAAATGTTTGGCGAGTAAGCGTCCGGCTGGCCGCCCGCCTGTGCCCGTTCGCATAATGCGCCCATGAGCAAGAACACCTCTCCCAGCGGCCTGCTCTCGCGGATGGCCAAGTTCGTCAAGAACTCGGCCACCGGCTGGTCAGATCTGGACCAGCTGGATTCCCGGCAAGATGCGTCCGACACGCGGCAGGCGCTCAAGGACATGATCGAGCGCAAGCGCCGCAACGACGCCTCGCGCCGTGACGAGTTCGAAACGCTGCGCAAAATCCGCCGTGGCGAAGTGGCCAAAAACAAGAGCTCCAGTTCAGACGCAGGCCCATCCAGCTACCTGAACAGCGCTCCTCCTGACGCCGTCCGGCCTCACCGCGCCCGCACGCTGGAAAGAAAGATCGACCAGATCGAAGAACAGATGGCGCAGGCCTGGTTCAAGAAACCCCGCAACGACGCTGCGCCCGAACCCCAGGCGCCTCCTCCCGAACCCGCGCCCCATGCTCCGCCCGCCGTCGAAAACACAGCTTTCGCCGCCACCGTGCCCATGTCCCATTTGCCGGAAGGCGTGGTCGAAGTGGTTCCGCCTTCAATGGAAGATGAGCACGACACCCTGGTGGACGCCCCCGCCACCAAAGCGGAAGAGCCGCCCACCCATGCTGACGCTCCTCACGAGCACGTTCCTCACGCCACAGGAGAAGACCGCGACGCCTACACCTTCGGCATCATGGGCGACTTCAACGTGGAAGTCTCCGCCGAGATGCCGCAAGACGCGGAGCTGGAAGAAAGCGCCATCCGCTTCGCCAATGGTGACGCCGCCGGAGCCGAAGAAAGCCTGCGCGCGCTGATTGCCGAAGGCGGCCCACGTCAGGATCATGAAGACACTTGGCTATGCCTGTTCGACCTCTACCGCGCCACGGCGCAGCAAGCCAAATTCGACGAAACCGCCATTGAATTTGCCAGCCGCTTTGGCCGCTCGGCCCCGCAGTGGGGCATGCTCACGCCTGAAAAACTGGCGCAAATGGCCCGCCATGCCAGTCCGAAAAACGCGCGCGCGGCGCTGGCCCAATGGGCCGCGCCCGCCACGCTCAGCGTGCAATCCTTGGCCGCGCTGGCAGGCGCCATCAAGCGCAACACGCCGCCTTGGCGCATCGACTGGCGCTCGCTCAAAAGCATCAACCCTGATGCCCTGCCAGCCCTGACAGAGCAGCTGCACCGCTGGGCCGACAGCGGCGACCGCATCAAATTCCTCGGTGCGGAAACACTGCTGGACATCCTGGCCGAAAAAACCCCCAACGAAGACCGCAACACCGACACGCAGTGGTGGACAGCGCGCCTGGCTCTGCTGCGCCTGATGGGCGAAATGGATGAATTCGACCTTGTGGCGCTTAATTACTGCGTCACCTACGAAGTTTCCCCGCCCGCCTGGCAAGCCCCTCGCTGCCACTACACGGCCATGACGCCCGAAGGCGAAACCATCCTGGCCGAGCTGGGCGGAGGAGAACCTGCCGCAGCCGCGCAGGACACGCACGCCCCGCAAGAAGACGTGCAGCTCGTCGAAGGCCACCTGCGCGCCCAGCTCAGCGGCGAAATCCTGGACGATCCCACGGCCATCCTCGCCCCCATCCGCGAGCGCCTCGGCGATGCCCGCTATGTCGAGTTGAACTGCCGCTTCGTGCTGCGCGTGGATTTCGCTGCCGCCGGCATGCTGCTCAACTGGGCGGCCGATCTGCAGGCACAGGAAAAAAAAGTTGCCTTCACCAACCTCAACCGCCTGATCGCCCTGTTTTTTGGCGTGGTCGGCATTCCCGAAGTCGCCCGCGTTTCACCCCGGCAGGACTGAAACCCCGTTTGACCTCCGCCAGCAAGGCGCAAAAAAGCTGGCCGGAATGGGCGCTTCGCAGGGGGCAGCGTTCTGCATTATTTGCTCCTTGATTCATAGCATGATGTCCTAGTGGAAACTGCGCTAGGCGGCATTTTTCACCCTCCAGATTTGCTCTTCTTTTTGGTGTGATCTGGCGGGCGGAAACCGTCTGGAACCTGACTGCCCTCTGTCCGAGGGACGCAAAAATGCGGACTCGGGCGCTCGTGGGCCTTGCAAATTCTCAGCGGGCTGCAAGCTCCGTCTTCAGTTTGCGCTTTGCTGCCCCATTCCGATTTCTGCGCTTTCGCCTCTCACGGCCGGATGGCGGACAGCATCTGAAGGCGTCGCGCGCCCATCAGCCACAACCGGATTCACGCAGCCTGCGGCTCGAATACGCGGGCAATCAGCGCGCCATCGGCGGGGCCGTCCATCGGAATCCACACGCGCAAGGGGTTGCCGCTGGCCACTTGCAGGCTCTGGCCTTCGGCGTTTTTCATGGCCGCCAGACGGCAGGTGCGGTTGCCGGCGGGGTGGATGATTTCGATCAGGTCGCCCACGGCGAAGCGGTTTTTGGTTTCCACTTCGGCCCAGCCGTCCGCGCAGGCGCGCACTTCGCCCACGAACTGGCTGCGGGTGGAGGTGGAGTGGCCGGTTTCGTAGTTCTGGTAGCTCTGGATAGGGTGGCGCTCCAGAAAGCCGCTGGTGTAGCCCCGGTTGGCCAGGCCCTCCAGCTCGGTGATGAGGGCGGGGTTGAAGGGGCGGCCCGCCACGGCGTCGTCGATGGCGCGGCGGTACACCTGCGCGGTGCGGGCCACGTAATACAGGCTTTTGGTGCGGCCTTCGATCTTGAGCGAGTCCACGCCAATGCGGCACAGGCGCTCTACCAGTTCAACCGCGCGCAAGTCCTTGCTGTTCATGATGTAGGTGCCGTGCTCGTCTTCCATGATGGGCATGAGCTGGCCGGGGCGGCCTTCTTCTTCGATGAGATAGACCTTGTCGGCTTTGGGATGGCGCTGCTGGCCGGTGGCGCTTGGCATGGCGCCGTCATGCACGGCTTCATGCGCAGCTTTTTCGGCGCGCTCTTGCTCGCTGGCGAAGCTGAAATCCGCCAGGCGCGCGCCTTGCGCCAGGGCTTCGCCGGTGTTGGGGTCCACGTCGGCCTCGTGCGTGGCGTAGTTCCAGCGGCAGGCGTTGGTGCAGGTGCCCTGGTTGGGGTCGCGCCGGTTGAAGTAGCCCGAAAGCAGGCAGCGGCCCGAGTAGGCCATGCACAGCGCGCCGTGCACGAACACTTCCAGCTCCATGTCGGGGCAGGCTTGGCGAATTTGCTCCACTTCTTTCAGGCTGAGTTCGCGCGAGAGGATGATGCGCGCCACGCCCACGCTTTGCCAAAAGCGCACGGCGGCCCAGTTGGTGGTGTTGGCCTGCACGCTCAAATGGATGGGCACGTGCGGCCACTTTTCGCGCACCTGCATGATCAGGCCGGGGTCGGCCATGATGAGTCCGTCCGGCCCCAGCGCAATCACAGGCTCCAGATCGCGCAGGTAGCTGCGCACCTTGTCGTTGTGCGCATAAAGGTTGCTGGTGACAAAGAATTTTTTGCCGCGTGCGTGCGCCTCGGCGATGCCCTGGGCCAGCTGTTCCAGCCGGAATTCGTTGTTGCGCGCGCGCAAGCTGTAGCGCGGCTGGCCAGCATAAACGGCGTCGGCGCCAAAGTCATAGGCGGCGCGCATTTTTTCAAGGCTGCCGGCGGGCAGCAGCAGTTCTGGGTTTTTCATGCGGGGGGATTGTCTGGGGGAGGCGGGACGGCCTCTTCAAAGCTGGCTTGCTATTAAACAGGAAGCAAATTCAGGCAGTCAAAAATGGGGATTGCGCTTTATCTGCGCCGAGATATTGCTATTGATCAAGAAGCAAAAAAGGCAAATAAATTCTGCTTCGTTTGCTCCGCGCATCTGCCGCGCAGGCAGCCGTCATCGGCAAAAACAAACCGCCTGCGAGAGGCGGTTGGCATGCAAGCGCGGGCGCTTTGAACCGGTGCTGAACAGGCGCTCAATTGCAGTCGTTGCGCATGACTTCTTCGATGCGCTTGGTTTCAGCGGCGCGCTGTTCGGGGCTCATGAAGGAGCGCCCGCCTTTTCCGTCTGATTGCATGATGCGCTGGCCTGAATCCAGCAGGGCTTTGGCCGAGATGGCGCGCTTGCAGTTTTCGGCCTTCTGGGCGGCCAGCCGGTCGGCTTCCGCCTTCTTCTTGGCGGCTTCTTCGGCTTCGGCTTTTTTCAGCTTTTCCTGTAGCGCCTTGTCTTGCGCTGCTGGCGCAGCGGCCTGGGGTGTGGATGCCTGGGGCGCAGCGGCTGGGGCGGCCGTGCTGTCGGCGGCGCTGCTTTCGGCTTTGTCCGCCGCCGGGGCGGGCGCAGCGGGGCGGGCGGCGGGCTGCTTGAGTATGTTTTTCTGCGGCGTGCCGGGCGGCGGCGGCTGGTCGCTGAAAACGCGGCGGCCGCTGCCGTCAATCCACTGGTATTGGGCATGGGCCGGAAGGCTGGCCGCCACGGCAAGGGCAGCGAAGGAGGCGGTGGCAAGGGCGCGGACGGTGAGTTTCATGGGGCTGCAAGGCTCTGGGTCAATGAAGGCGCTTATTGTGCGTCGCGCCTGGCCGCGCGCCAATGCCCGTTTAGCGGGGCAAATGTGCCGTAATGCGCAGAAACGGGCTGAATCTGGCGGCATGAGCGTGCTGCATGCGTGTGCTTGGAGGCCGCAAGTAGAATTCATTTTTTGCGGAGCCATACCCCATGCGCCTGATCGGCAATGCGCTCACCTTCGACGATGTGTTGTTGGTGCCAGCTTTCTCCCAGGTCCTGCCCAAGGACGCCAATCTCTCCACCCAGCTCACCCGCAACATCCGCCTGAATCTGCCGCTGCTGTCCGCCGCGATGGATACGGTGACGGAAGCGCGCCTGGCCATTGCCATGGCGCAAGAAGGCGGCATGGGCATCGTTCACAAAAACCTCACGGCGCAAGAGCAGGCCGCGCAGGTGGCCAAAGTCAAGCGCCATGAATCGGGCGTGCTGCGCGATCCGGTGGTCATCACACCGGAGCACACCGTGCGGCAAGTCAGCGATCTGTCGCACGAGCTGGGCGTGAGCGGCTTTCCGGTGGTGGACCACGGCAAGGTCGTGGGCATCGTCACCGGGCGCGATTTGCGCTTTGAAACCCGCTACGACATGCCCGTGCGCGAGATCATGACGCCGCGCGAGCGCCTCATCACCGTGCGCGAAGGTGCCACGCTGGAAGAGGCCAAGCAGCTGCTCAACAAGCACCGCCTGGAGCGCCTGCTGGTGGTCAATGACGCCTTTGAACTCAAGGGCCTGATCACCGTCAAGGACATCACCAAGCAAACCACCTTCCCCAATGCCGCGCGTGATGCTTCGGGTCGCCTGCGCGTGGGCGCCGCCGTAGGCGTAGGCGCAGGCACCGAAGAGCGTGTGGAAGCGCTGGTCAAAGCCGGCGTGGACGCCATCGTGGTCGATACTGCCCACGGCCACAGCAAGGGCGTGATCGAGCGCGTGCGCTGGGTCAAGAACAACTGGCCGCAAGTCGATGTGATTGGCGGCAACATCGCCACCGGCGCCGCTGCCCGCGCGCTGGCCGAGGCGGGCGCGGATGGCGTGAAAGTCGGCATCGGCCCGGGCAGCATCTGCACCACGCGCGTGATTGCGGGCGTGGGCGTGCCGCAAATCACGGCCATCGACAGCGTGGCCATGGCGCTCAAAGGCACGGGCGTGCCCCTCATCGCCGATGGCGGCGTGCGCTACAGCGGCGACATTGCCAAGGCCCTGGCCGCCGGCGCGCATGCCGTGATGATGGGCGGCGTGTTTGCCGGCACCGAAGAAGCGCCCGGCGAAATCGTGCTCTTTCAGGGCCGCAGCTACAAAAGCTACCGGGGCATGGGCAGCATTGGCGCCATGCAGCAAGGCAGCGCCGACCGCTACTTTCAGGAAAGCAGCACCGGCAACCCCAACGCCGACAAGCTCGTGCCCGAAGGCATTGAAGGCCGCGTGCCCTACAAAGGCAGCGTGGTCGCCATCATTTACCAAATGGCCGGCGGCCTGCGCGCCAGCATGGGCTACTGCGGCTGCGCCACCATCGAGGAAATGCGCGAAAAGGCCGAATTCGTGCAAATCACCGCCGCCGGCATTCGCGAATCGCACGTGCATGACGTGCAAATCACCAAGGAAGCGCCGAATTACCGCGCTGAATAATCCGCAGGGAAAATATTCATTCAAGGCCGGGAATGTGAATTTCCCGGCCTTGGTTTTTCTGGCTCATTCCAAACCATAAACCCGGCAAATCCCCAAAAGAGATGAAAACCAAACCAAGCTCCATGATCCGTATTGGCATTTTTTACGACGGCACCTTTTTCTGGCGCATCAGCAACCATTACAAACACCGCCACGAGCGCAGCAGCTACCTTTCGATAGACGGGCTGCACGACTTCATTCGCGCGCGCGTGGCCAGGCTGGAAACGGACGGCAACGCCGACCTTTGCAAAATCACCGAAGCACACTTTTTCAGGGGCCGCTTTTCGCTCAAATCCGTGCAGGCCATGAAAGACCCGGTCAAGCAATTGGAAGTGGACCGCTTTCAGGACCAGATCCTGATGCACTCCAGCATCGTGGCGCACTATCACCCCATGAACGAGGCGCTGGATCCGCCCGAAGAAAAAGGCATCGACGTCTGGATGGCGCTGGAAGCCTATGACCTGGCCGCGCACAAGAACCTGGATGTGGTGGTGCTCGTCTCGGGCGATTCGGACTTCGTGCCGCTCATTCGCAAGCTCAACGGCCTGGGCACGCGCGTGATGGTGGTGGCCGTGAACCTGGAAGGCTCCGCCAAAACCTCGCAAAAGCTCATGGACGAGGCGTCCTACACCCTCATGCTCTCCGAAGAAATCGACGTGCAGACCGATCCCAGGGTGGAAGGGCTGTTCCGCTGACTTGCGGCGCGCAAGAGCTTGCTCAAAGTCCGCCCGTGAGCGCGAAAAGCGCTGCTTCGGGCGCTTCGAATCAATGCAGAAAAAGAGAGCAAATTGAGCAGCCCGAAAATAGGCGCCTGCGCTTATTCCACTAGGACCTGATGCTATGGATAAAAGAGCGAATTCGACCCTGTCCTTTTCTTCTGCCAGCCCTTGGCTCTTTGCCTCCCGGCCCCTGTTCAGCGTCTGGCCATGAGCAGGGCAGGGGGCTGCCGTCGGTGTGCTAGAGTCCGCCGCCTATGACTTTCAGCCGCGCTTTCTGGTTTTGGTTCTGGTTTTCTCTGTCCCCGGCGGACGAGAGGCTGGCCTGTTGCTGAAAGCGCGCCGCAAAGCTTCCCGATCACATTCACCCGAAACCGCCGGAGCCTCACAAGCCCGGCGGTTTTTTCATGTCCATTCCATCCATTCACGTTTTGCAAGGAGAACCACGATGCCCCGCAATGCCCCGTCCTGGCGTTTGCCCTACGAGAAAACCGGCCCGACTGACGACGAACGCATCAAGGACATTGCCATGCTGCCCCCGCCCGAACACCTGATCCGCTTTTTTCCCATCAACGGCACGCACGCCGAAACCCTGGTGGCCGCCACGCGCGAGCGCACGAGCCGCATCATGCGGGGCGCGGATGACCGGCTGCTCGTGGTCATCGGCCCCTGCTCCATTCACGACCCCGCCGCCGCGCTGGACTACGCCCGCCGCCTCCAGCCGCTGCGCGAGCGCCACGCTGGCGCGCTGGAAATCGTGATGCGCGTGTACTTTGAAAAGCCGCGCACCACCGTCGGCTGGAAAGGGCTGATCAACGACCCGTATCTGGACGAGAGCTGCCGCATCGACGAGGGCCTGCGCATTGCGCGCCAGCTGCTGCTGGACATCAACCGCCTGGGCATGCCCGCCGCCAGCGAGTTTTTGGACGTGATTTCGCCGCAATACATTGGCGATCTCATCAGCTGGGGCGCCATTGGCGCGCGCACCACCGAAAGCCAGGTGCACCGCGAGCTGGCCAGCGGTCTTTCAGCGCCCATCGGCTTCAAGAACGGCACTGACGGCAACGTGAAAATCGCCATCGACGCCGTGCAGGCCGCCTCGCGCGGACACCACTTTCTCTCCGTAGGCAAGAGCGGGCAGGTCGCCATCGTGCACACCCAGGGCAACCCCGACTGCCACCTCATCCTGCGCGGCGGCAAGCAGCCCAACTACGACGACGCCAGCGTGCAGGCCGCCTGCCAGCAGCTGGCCGCCGCCGGCCTGCCCGAAACGCTCATGGTCGATTGCAGCCACGCCAACAGCAGCAAGCAGTACGAAAAGCAGCTGGATGTGGCGCACGACCTGGCCCGCCAGATCAGCGCAGGCTCGCGCCGCATCAGCGGCGTGATGCTGGAAAGCAACCTGCGCGCCGGCGCGCAGAAATTCACTCCCGGCCAGGACGACCCCGCCACCCTCGAATACGGCCAGAGCATCACCGACGCCTGCCTGGGCTGGGACGATTCCGAGGCGCTCATCAACGTGCTGGCCGAAGCCGTGCAGGCGCGGCGCGCGCGAGCCTGAAAGAGGTGCAGCAGCTCCAAAAAGAGAAGCGGATTCAAGCCAAGAAAAACGCCTTCTGCGCCCGTACTGCCAGGACCTCATGCTATTGACAAGGGAGCAAGATACCCTTGCCCGTCTGCCAACAGCCTGCGCTGGCTTGCCATGAAGCGCCGGGGCGCCTAGCCGGGCGCTCCGCCGGGTTCTGGCGGCTCTGGCACGTCTTCCCCGCCGCCGGGCCGCACCTGCGAAGGCAGGCAGCCGTGCGCCAGGCGGAAGGCGCGGGCGAAGTGGCTTTTGTTGCGGTAGCCCACGTGGCGCGCTACCTCATGCACCGGCTGGCAGCCCTGCTCCAGCAGCGCCAGCGCCTGCTCCATGCGCTGCTGGCGCACGTAGGCGGCAATGCCCATGCCCGTGCATTCGCGAAAACCGCTTTTGAGATAGCACTCGTTCAGGCCCACGCGCCGCGCCAGCGCGCTGATGGAAAAGTCATCCGCCGGATGGGCGCGGATGAGGTCGATGGCGTCATGCACCGCGCGGCGATGGCGGCCCTGCGGCCCGCCTGCCGGCCTTTCATGCGGCATGTCCAGCCACGCACCCAGTATCGCCAGCGCCAGCCCCTCGATTTGCAGGCGCTGCGCCAGCGCGGGCGGCTGCGTGGTCAGCAGCGCCTGAAGCCGTATGGCCGCGCGCGTGACAAAGCCTGACAGGCGGCTGGCCCGGTAACCCTCCGCCTGATGGCGGGCCAGCAGGTAGCCCTCGATGCGCCGCGCCGCCATGCTGCCGGGCGCATCGGCCAGCCAGCGCTCCAGCAAGGCGGCGCTGGCCGCAACATGGCATTGCGAGACCGCGCCCGCCAGCAGGGTGCTTTGCCGCCACTGGATCGGGCCGTTCTGGCTCCATACCTTGCCCTGTGCGCCGCTATCGTGCCGCCGCCCGCACCCGTCCACCCATGAAAAGCCGCCTGCCAGCTGCGCGTTCAGGCCCAGGCAGGGGGCGTATTTCTCGTCTTGCCGGTTGTGGCGCGTGATGCTCTGGCGCAGCTGCCCCTGCATCGCGCAGGCCAGCAGTCCGCCGCCAAAACTCTGGGCGGCTACCGTGCCGCTGTCTATCGCGGGCGAGGCGCAGCGCGCGCCAATGTGCAGGCGCTGCCTGTCAATCTGAACAGCGCCAGATGCCTGGCCTGCGCCGGTCCACGCCGCCGCGTGGCGCGTGAAGGTGTCGAAAAGTTCTTTTCCTGAAGAGCTGGCTGTCATTGCCTGTAAAGCCTTTGGTTTGCGGGTGATTTTTGTCAGGAGGCGCGCCGCAAGAATTTCCGGAACGGGGCCGTGATTCCTGAATGGAGCCTGGCAATTCAACAAGAATCGCTTGCATTGTGCGCAAAGGAGTATCCGCCCATGTCATTTGCTTTCAATTTCTGCCGTGACAACCCGATGGCGCCACGCCGGCTGGCGCTGGCGGCCTGCCTGGCCTGCGCAGCCGTGGCGGCGCAGGCTGCCGAGGCCGCCGCTGGCGAAAGGCGCAAGACCGCGCCCGCCGCCGAAGCGGCCACGCTGCCCGCCGTGACGGTGCAGGCGCGGCGTGAGGAAGAAAAGGCCAAGGATCTGCCCTTTACCGTCAATGTCATCAACGATGCGGCGCTGGAAGAGCGGCGCCTGAGCAGCCTGGAAGACGTGCTGCGCGGCACGCCGGGCGTGGAGGTCAATTCCTGGGGCGACGCGGGAAGCGCCAATGTGCGCATACGCGGCGTCGGCTCGCTTTTCCAGTCGGGCATGGATGACAGCTCGGTGG
The DNA here is from genome assembly GCF_900240305.1 of Ottowia massiliensis. Lineage (NCBI taxonomy): Bacteria > Pseudomonadati > Pseudomonadota > Betaproteobacteria > Burkholderiales > Comamonadaceae > Ottowia > Ottowia massiliensis. The sequence continues at coordinate 1,643,000 of NZ_LT964854.1, forward strand.
TAGTGAACGTGGACGGCGTCGCCGCCAGCGTGAGCCATGCGGGGCTGGGCACGCTGGATGTGGAGCAGGTGGAGGTTCTCAAAGGCCCGCAGGGCACGCTCTTTGGCCGCAGCAGCGCGGCCGGAGCCATCAACATCCGCACCCACCGTCCTGAACTGGGCCGCTGGACGGGCAGCGCGCGCGCCGAGGCGGGCAGCGACCACCAGCATCTGGCCGAAGGCGCGCTGAATGTTCCAATGGGAGAAACGCTGGCCGCGCGCCTGGCGCTGCGCCATAACGCGCAGGACTACGGCTACGACAACCGCCTGACGGGCAAGCCGGTTTCGCGCCCGGCGGATTCAGCCTGGCGCGCCAGCCTGCTGTGGCAGCCGCAGGCGGCCACTCACGTGCTGCTGCGCGCGGGGCGGCACGATGCGCGGCGCTACCAGAGCGTGATGCTGCTGCGTCCCTACGGCGAGCGCCCGGGGCAGGAGCTGGACAGCGCCGACCCGCTGGCGGGCAACCATTTCGTGATCGAGCAGCAGGCGCTGGAAGCGCAGCACGATCTGCCCTGGGCGCGGCTGACTTCCGTCACCAGCCGCCAGCGCCACCGCCTCAGCGAAAACGACCACACGGGCCGTGAGGTCATGCGCGCCTGGATGGGTATGGACGTCACCTTCCCTCTGGCCAAGCGCGAGCATGGCCACAACTGGAACCAGGAGCTGCGTCTGGCTTCCCTGCCCGGCAGCGCCGTCTTCTGGGTGGCGGGGCTGGACGTGTATCGCGCCAAATGGGGCAATGTCCAGAACCGGATGGGGCAGGGCTACGGTCATGACCTGACACACAACGCCGACGCCGCGTTTGGCGAAGCCACCTGGCCGCTGGGCGCAAGCGGCCTGAAGCTCACAGCGGGCCTGCGCCACTCGCGCGAGCGCAAGAGTTACGCGGGCGCCTACTCGGCGGGCGCAGCTCTATCCGATGCGCGCAGCCTGCGCGAGCGCCACACCACGGGCCGCGCAGGCCTGTCATGGGCGCTCACGCCGCAAACCAGCCTCTACGCCACGCTGGCGCGCGGCAGCAAGGCAGGCGGCTTCAATGGAAACGCCACGCAACCCGCCGACAGCGCGCCCTACCGCCCCGGCAAGGTGGACAGCCTGGAGCTGGGCGCCAAGCACGAGGGCGCCGATGGCCGCCTGCGGCTGGAAGCCGCGCTGTTTTCCAACCGCGTCAAAGACGACCATCTGCTGGCTTTTGACCCCGGCACCCAAGCCAGCTGGATGATCAACGCCAACACCCGCAGCCACGGTCTGGAGCTGAACGGCCACTGGCGCGCGGGCGCGGGCCTGACCTTCAGCGGCGGGCTGGCGTGGATCAGCGGCTCCATCCGCAGCCACGCCGTCACCAACGTGCCCGCAGGCGACGTGAACGTGGGCAACCGCCTGCCCGACGTGCCGCGCCTGTCGGCCCTGCTGGCCGTGCAGTGGCAGCGCGCGCTGCCCGCCTTCTGGGGCCTGGCCTCGCCCACGCTCAACGCGCGCCTGTCGGTGCGCCACGTGGGCAAGCGCGCCAACGACCCGCAAAACAGCTTTGATCTGGACAGCTACCGCAAAGTGGACTTGCGCGTGGGCATCGCCAGCGGCAACGCCGAGTTCTACATATGGGGCGACAACCTGGCGAACAAGCAGTACGACCTCTACGGCTACTACCTCACGCATGGGCTGGTGATCGGCGCGCCCGCGCGGGGCCGCAGCTTCGGGCTGGGGCTGGCCTACCGCTTCTGAGCGCACGAAAGAATCGCGCATGCCGGCAGCCGCCCCCGCGCCCGCCACGCCGCCGCTCACGCTACAGGAATGGGCGCTGCTCGCCAGCGCCTATCTCAGTCAATTCGTGGCTTCTGGCTTTTTCTTCATGGCGATGACGGCCATCCTGCGCGACCGGGGCGTGCCGCTGGAGCAGATTGGCTGGCTCTACATGCTGGGCATGGCGCCCGGCCTGAAGTTCTTGTGGGCGCCGCTGCTGGACCGCTATGGCTTTGGCGAGCGTGGCCACTACGGCACGTGGCTGGCGCTCATGCAGGCGCTGCTGCTGGCGACGCTGCTGTGGCTGGCAGCGCTGCCCATGCGCGAGAGCGATCCGGCGCCGCTGGCCGCCTTGCTGACAGGTTGCGCGCTCGTGTCGATATTGACTTCATGGCAGGACATCGCGGCCGACGGCCTTTCATGCCGCCTGCTCGGCCCCGCCCAGCGCGGCCTGGGCAACGCCATGCAAATGGCCTGCGGCATGCTGGGCTTTGCCGCCGGCGGCGGCGGCGTGCTGATGGCCTACGAGCGCTGGGGCTGGCAGAGCGCCATCCTGGGTCTGGCGCTGCTCAACGCCGTCACGCTGGCGCAGGCCCTGCTGTACCGCGAGCCGCCCCATGCGCGCCCGGCGCCGGAAGCGCGGCCCAGCCTGGGCGCGCAGTGGCTGCGCCTGTGGCGCTTCTGGCGGCAGCCGGGCACGGGCTGGCGCTGGGCCGCGCTGATCGCCACGGCCAATAGCGGCGTGTGCATGGCCTACATGCTGCTCACGCCCATGCTGGTGGACGCAGGCTGGAGCATGAGCAAGATCGGCGAGGTGGTGAACGTGTACGGCACGCTCATCGGATCGGCCTCCATGCTGGCTCTGGGCGCATTCATCCGGCGCTGGAGCGCGGCGCGCGCCATGCCCTGGGTGATGGCCGTGCAGGCGCTGGCCGTGGCCGCACTGGCGGCGGCGCTGCTGTTGGCGCTGGGCGATGACAGATGGGTGCTGGCGGGCGTGGCCGCCTACATGGCGCTCTACACCCCGCTGGACGTGCTGATGCCCACGCTGATGATGGGCCGCGCCAGCGCCGGTACGCCCGCCACTGATTTCTCGATGCAGCACGGCATCTACACCAGCATGGGCCTGTTCGTGGCGGGCGCGCTGGCCATGCAGGCGGCCGCTGCCTACGGTTACGGCGCGGCGCTGGTCCTGTCGCTGGCCGCCAGCGTGCTGGCGGGGCTGGCCGCGCCCTGGTTGTGGCGCAGCGCCAATGAACGGCAGGCGCGGGCGGAAAAGGCGGCAGAAGGAGCAGCCTCATGACGCCTCGGGAAAAACGGTCAAAAACGCCGCCAACGCCTGTGAAATGGGCGCTGGCAGCTATTTGTTTCATAGCGGCGGGCGGCCTTCGGGCCATAAGCGGCTCCACGGCCCGCCCGTCAGGGAGCCTGCGCGCATGAGCACACAAGACGTTTCCACGGCATCGTCCAATCCTTTGCCCAATCCTTCGCCCGGTTCATCGACCGCTGCCGCGCCGGACAACCCCTGGCGCATCATGGATCCCGTGCGCGGCCGCATCCGCTTTGCGATGGGGCTGGCCTGCGCTTCGGCGGCGCTGTCGGTGCTGGCGCTGGCGCTGGTGGCGCGCACGATTCAGGCGCTGCTGGACGCGCCCGGCCAGTGGCCCTGGCCGCCCATGCTGGCGCTGCTGGCCTGCACCGTGGCCGCCTACACGCTGCGGCTGGCCGCCTTCCGGCGCTCGCACTACGCCGCCTTCCGGCTGGAGGCGCTGCTGCGCATGCGGCTGGCCGAACACGTGGCCCGCCTGCCGCTGGGGCGCGTGCAGGCGCTGGGCGCGGGGCCGCTGGCCAAGGTGATGTTTGACGACGTGAAGGCGCTGCATGCCTTCGTGGCCGATTCCACGCCCATGTACGCCCGCGCCTACGCCGCGCCGCTCATCGCGCTGGCAGCGCTGCTGTGGCTGGACTGGCGGCTGGCGCTGGCCGCGCTGGCCGTGCCTGCGCTGGGCTTTGCCATCATGGGCGCCATCATGCGCGACACAAAAGGCATGGGCGACCGCTACGACGCCGCACGCGCGCAGGTGGCCGCCGCCGTGGTCGAGTTCGTGCAGGCCATGCCCGTGGTGCGCACGTTTGACAGCGGCAGCGCCAGCTTCGGGCGCTACCAGGCCGCGCTGGCCAAATACCTGACCGTGCTCAAGGAGTGGTACGCCAGCGTGCGCTTCACCTCGCGCTTTTCAATAGCCATTCTTTCCTCTTTGCCCACGCTGGCCGTGCTGCTGTGGCTGGGCGCGTGGCTGCTGGCGCGGCAGCGGCTGGATTTCGCCGCATGGGTGGCTGCGCTGCTCATTGGCGCAGGCGTGGCCGAGGCCATCATGCCGCTGATGGGCCTGCATCACCTGATCCGCAAAACGCGCATCAGCATCCACCGCATCCAGCAAGTGCTCGGCGAGCCGCCCCTGCCCGAGCCGCCCGCGCCTGGCGAGCAGCCGCAAGACGCCAGCGTGGCCTTTGAAAACGTCAGCTTCAGCTACGGCGCAAGCGAGGGCGATGCGGGCAACACGGGCGGTGAAGGCAAGGACGCCGCCCCCGCCCTGCAAGGCGTCAGCTTCACCGCCCCGGCAGGCAGCGTCACGGCGCTGGTCGGCCCCTCCGGCGCGGGCAAAAGCACCGTCGCGCGGCTCATTCCGCGCTTTTGGGACGCATCGCAAGGCTGCGTGCGCGTGGGCGGGGCCGACGTGCGCCGCATCGCCAGCGACACCCTCATGCAGCAAGTGGCCTTCGTCTTTCAGGACACCTTCCTCTTTGCCGACACCATTGCGGGCAACATCCGCCTGGGCTGCCCCGAAGCGACGCAGCAAGACGTGGAAAACGCCGCCCGCGCCGCGCAAGCGCACGAATTCATCAGCGAACTGCCCCAGGGCTACGACACGCTGGCTGGCGAGCGCGGCGTGTTCCTCTCGGGCGGGCAGCGCCAGCGCATCACCATTGCCCGCGCCATCTTGCAAAACCGGCCCATCCTGGTGCTGGACGAAGCCACGGCCTTTGCCGACGGCGAAAACGAAGCCGCGCTGGTGGCCGCCCTCTCAGAGCTGATGAAAGGCAAAACCGTGCTGCTGGTGGCGCACCGGCTCTCCACCGTGGAAGATGCCGACNCCCTGCTGGCCGTGCCGCCGCTGCCCCAGCTTTCGCCCGGGCAAACGCCGTTGCGCTTTGACATCGCCTTTGAAGGCATTGACTTTGCCTACGCCAGCGGCGGCCCCAAGGTGCTTTCCGGCTTTAGCGCCACGCTGCCCGCGCACAGCATGACCGCCTTCGTCGGCCCCTCGGGCGGGGGCAAAACCACCGTCACCCGCCTGCTCATGCGCCACGCCGACGCGCAAGCGGGCAGCGTGCGCATTGGCGGCGTGGACGTGCGCCACATTGCGCCCGAAACGCTCAACCGCCTGATCTCCGTCGTCTTTCAGGACGTTTACCTGTTTGACGACACCGTGCTGGCCAACATCCGCATGGCCCGCCCCGAAGCCACCGACGAAGAAGTCAGGCAGGCCGCCCGCGCCGCCCAGTGCCTGGACTTCATCGAACGCCTGCCGCAAGGCTGGCACACGCGCATCGGCGAAGCGGGCGGGCGCTTGTCGGGCGGCGAGCGCCAGCGCATCAGCATCGCACGCGCCCTGCTCAAAAACGCGCCCATCGTCGTGCTGGATGAGCCGACGGCGGCGCTGGACACCGAAAGCGAATGCGCCGTGCAGCGCGCCATTGAAACCCTGGTGCAGGAGCGCACCGTCATCGTCATCGCGCACCGCCTGTCCACCATCGTGGGCGCACGGCAAATCATCGTGATCGACCAGGGCCGCGCACTGGAAGCGGGCACGCACGAAGAGCTGCTGCAAAAAAACGGCCGCTACGCCGCCCTGTGGCGCGCCCAGCAGCAAGCCAAGCAGTGGCGGGCATAGCCCTCTGGGCGGCCTNTCATCGTGATCGACCAGGGCCGCGCACTGGAAGCGGGCACGCACGAAGAGCTGCTGCAAAAAAACGGCCGCTACGCCGCCCTGTGGCGCGCCCAGCAGCAAGCCAAGCAGTGGCGGGCATAGCCCTCTGGGCGGCCTATATTCGCTCCTGTATCCATAGCATGAGGTCCTAGAAGAATGTGCGCGAGGCAGGTTTAACACCGCCTGAATTTGCTCCTGTTTTTGTCGCTGCCTGGCTGGTGAAATCCGCTCCCGGCTCCGCTTGCAGCCAGCGGCGCATGGCCTGTCCGGCCACGTGGCCGCTGGCCAGGCAGGCGGTGAGCAGGTAGCCGCCGGTGGGCGCTTCCCAGTCCAGCATTTCGCCCGCGCAGAAAAGGCCCGGCCAGCGGCGCAGCATGAGGCCGTCTGTCAGGTGCTCCAGCCGCACGCCGCCAGCGGTGCTGATGGCTTCCTGCACGGGGCGGGGGGCGGTCAGGCGCACGGGCAGGGCCTTGATGGCGGCGGCCAGCCCGGCGGCTTCGCTTTCGCTGCCCGTCCGCAGGGCGGCGCGGGGCAGCAGCTCGTGCAGCAAGGCGGTTTTGATGGCGTCCAGCCGGAGTTTTTTGCGCAGGTGGCTGGCCAGGCTCTGGCTGCCGCGCGGCGCGAGCAGGGCGGCCTGCACCTGGGCGGCGCTGAGGGCGGGCAGCAGATCCAGCCAGAAGACGGCGTGGCCGTGGGCGGCGATGGTTTCGCGCAGCAGGGCGCTGGCGGCGTAGATGAGACTGCCTTCCACGCCGGTGGCAGTGACCACGAATTCACCCTGGCGCTCAAACAGCGCCGCGCCTTGCGGGCCTGTGCCGGGGGCCGTGACGCGCAGGGCCACGGATTTGAGCGGCTGGCCCGCAAAGCGCTGCGCGAAATAGGGCGACCAGCCGGAGCCGCCGGGGCCTGCCGCGTCAAATCCGCAGTTGGCCGGGCGCAGGGGGGCGATGAGATCCGTCACGCCGGGCGCGGCCAGCCAGCGTGTCCACGCGCCGTCCGATCCCAGGCGCGGCCAGCTCGCGCCGCCCAGCGCCAGCAGGCCCGCGCTGGCTTGCACGCAGCGCGCGCCGTCAGGCGTTTCCAGGCGGAAGATGACGCCCGCGCCCGCCTGGCCAGGCCCTTCCGGCGCGGCGGGCCGCGCGCCCACGCAGCGGTGGCGCATGTGCAGGCGCACGGGCGCGCCGCCGCTGGCGGGCTGGCGCAGGCGGTGCAGCCAGGCGCGCAGCAGGGGGGCGGCTTTCATTTCTTGCGGAAAAACGCGGCCCGATGTGCCCACGAAGGTGGCCACGCCCAGCGCCGCCGCCCACTCGCGCACGGCCTGCGGGCCAAAGGCTTGCAGCCAGGCGGCTGCTTCGGCCTGCCGCGCGCCGTAGCGGCGGATGAAGGCGGGCAGCGGCTCGCTGTGCGTGAGGTTCAGCCCGCCTTTGCCCGCCAGCAGGAATTTGCGGCCAGCGGAGGGCATGGCGTCAAACACGTCCACAGGCACGCCCGCCTGCGACAGCACTTGCGCCGCCATCAGCCCCGCCGGGCCGGCGCCGATGATGGCGGCGGTCACGCGGGCGGCGGGCGCGGCGGCGTCAGGCGCGCCGGTCATGGGCGGTTTTCACTTTCATGGCGATGGCGAGGGGGCTGCGGGCGAGTGGTTTTCATCAGAAAAAGGAGCAAATTTAGAGGGCTTCAAAACGGCGCTTGCGCAGATTCCACTAGGACCTCGTGCTATTGGTTCGGTAGCAGATTCAAGCCTTTTACCCTTCCTTTTCCGGGCCTGCGCGGGCGCGCTGGCTTGCGGGCGCTTCAGGCTTTCGCTTTTGGCTTTCTCTGGCCGCTTTTCCCCTGCGGGAGAAGCTCGGGAAAAGGGAGGGACAGCTTCTTTGGAACAGCGCTGGCGCCGCGCATGGCGTGCTCTTGCGGCCAGATTTTGAACAGGCTCTCGAAAACAGGAGCGGATTCAATGGCCTGAAAACGGCTCCAGCGCCCATTCCGCCGGGACTTCATGCTACGAATCGAGGAGCAAGATAAACGCTTTTTCAGGTGGCGCTGCTCTGGTCAGCCAGAGCCGCGCGCCCATGACGGCTGCGGTCTGCGCGGCGGCGCGTTCAGACGCGCCGCGCCAGCTCGGCGGCCTTGCCGGTGTAGCGGGCGGGAGTGAGGGCGAGCAGGCGCGCTTTTTCGGCGGCGGGAATGTCCAGTTCGTTGATGAGCGCGTGCAGCGCCTCGCGCGTGACGTGCTGGCCGCGCGTGGCGGCCTTGAGCTTTTCATACGCGCCGGGCACGCCAAAGCGGCGCATCACGGTCTGGATGGGTTCGGCCAGCACTTCCCAGGCGGCGTCCAGATCGGCCTCCAGCGCGGGGGCGTTCAGCTCCAGCTTGTTCAGGCCCGCAAGCAGCGACTGGCAGGCCAGCACGGCGTAGCCCAGCGCCACGCCCATGTTGCGCAGCACGGTGGAATCGGTCAGATCGCGCTGCCAGCGGCTGATGGGCAGCTTTTCGGCCAGGTGACGCAGCAGCGCGTTGGCCAGGCCCAGGTTGCCTTCGGCGTTTTCAAAGTCGATGGGATTGACTTTGTGCGGCATGGTGCTGGAGCCGATTTCGCCCGCCTTGAGCTTTTGCTTGAAGTAGCCCAGGCTGATGTAGCCCCAGATGTCGCGGCAGGCGTCGATCAGGATGGTGTTGGCGCGCGCCACGGCGTCGAACAGCTCGGCCATGTAGTCGTGCGGCTCGATCTGGATGCTGTAGGGCTGAAACGCCAGGCCCAGGCCTTGCGGGGCGGGCTGTTCGATCACGCGGCGGCTGAAGGCTTCCCAGTCGAAATCAGGCCAGGCGGCCAGGTGCGCGTTGTAGTTGCCCACGGCCCCGTTCATCTTGGCCAGCAGCCGCACGCCGGCCACGCGTTCGCGCGCAGCGGCCAGGCGGGCGGCGATGTTCGCCAGCTCCTTGCCCACGGTGGTGGGGCTGGCCGTTTGCCCGTGCGTGCGGCTGAGCATGGGCTGCGCCGCGTGCTCATGCGCCAGATCGCGCAGGCGCGCCAGCACGGCATCCAGCCCTTGCAGCCAGATGTCGCGCCCGGCCTGCAATTGCAGCGCGTGGCTGGTGTTGTTGATGTCTTCGCTGGTGCAGGCAAAGTGAACGAATTCGGCCGCCGCCAGCAGCGCGGGGCGGCCCGCGAAGCGGCTTTTGATCCAGTATTCGACGGCTTTGACGTCGTGGTTGGTTTCTTTTTCCTTGTCTTTGATGGCTTGCGCGTCGGCTTCGCTGAAGTTGCGCACGAGCGCCAGCAAAAAGGCGCGGTCGTCAGCGGGCAGCGGGGCGAATTCGGCAAAGCCTGCGTCCGAGAGGGCGATGAACCACGTCAGCTCCACTTGCACGCGGCGCTGCATGTAGCCAAATTCGCTCATCACGGGCCGCAGCGCGGCCAGTTTGGCGGCGTAGCGGCCATCCAGCGGAGAAAGGGCGGTGAGGGAAGAAAGGGCGTTTTGCATGGGGCGCGGATTGTAGGAGCCGCCCCCTGAAAACAAGGCCGGGCAAAAACCGCCCCGGAAACCGCCCAGACCGGGACGGCGCAAAAAAAAGAGAAAAGGCTGCCAGGCGACCCGGAGCGAAAGGAGGAGGGAGGAGGAAATGCCACTCCGGGTTTGCAGCGCCCCTCGGAGGAAACGCCGTGCGGGCCTGGCAGCTTGAAAAGCGAAGCAAAAGCGCGAAGCAAAAGTGCGAAGCAAAAGTGCAATGGGCCTGGCTCAGGACTTGTCCACGCCATTCAGACCCGCGAGTATCGGCCCAAAAAGCGGCGCGGGCGTGAGAAAGAGTAAACGGCTCAATGCTTTATGCAGAAGGCAATTTGCAGCCTGGCGTTTATATGAGCGCCATTCATATTCACGCAAAAATGCCATCCGGCCCGGCTGTTTGGGCCGGTTTATTTGGCATGAAGGTATTTATGCAAACGCCTGCCGCAAGCGCTTCAATGCCTCGAAAAGCCGCTCTTTTTCGCAGCAGGCGCCCAAGGGAAAATCTCGTATCGTGCCCGGCCTCGATTTTTTGGGGCCGGCTGGCCGCTGCTTTCGCCCGCAGGCTTTCTGGCTCTTTGCCAGGCGGCATTCCTCATGCCTTGCGCGGAATGCCTTTTTCGCCCTTTCCCTGTCTCTCGCCTTCACCTGCCCATGCCAGAAACCTCTGAAACGCCCCAGGCCGCCAGCGGCGCGCTGGTGGAGCTGCGCGATGTGGTGTTCGGTTATGGCCAGCGCGTGGTGCTCGACGGCATGTCGCTGACCGTGCCGCGCGGCAAGGTAACGGCGCTCATGGGCGCTTCCGGCGGCGGCAAGACGACGGTGCTGCGCCTGATTGGCGGGCAGCAGCGCGCGCAGTCGGGCCAGGTGCTGTTTGACGGGCGCGATGTGGGCGGCATGGGCCAGGCGCGGCTTTACGCCACGCGGCGGCGCATGGGCATGCTGTTTCAGTTCGGGGCGCTGTTCACGGATTTGTCGGTGTTTGAAAACGTGGCTTTCCCCTTGCGCGAGCACACCGATTTGCCGCCCGCGCTGATTCGCGACATCGTGCTGATGAAGCTGGATGCCGTGGGCCTGCGCGGCGCGCGCGATTTGATGCCCGCCGAAATTTCCGGCGGCATGGCGCGGCGCGTGGCGCTGGCGCGCGCCATCGCGCTGGACCCGGAGCTGGTGATGTATGACGAGCCGTTTGCCGGGCTGGACCCGATTTCGCTGGGTACGGCAGCGCGCCTGATTCGCCAGCTCAATGACGCGCTGGGCATCACCAGCCTCGTCGTCTCGCACGATGTGGACGAAACCTTCCGCATTGCCGACCGCGTGCTCATTCTGGCCAATGGCCGCGTGGCCGCCGAAGGCACGCCCGATGAAGTGCGCGGCAGCGCCGATCCGCTGGTGCGCCAGTTCATCCGCGCCGAGCCTGATGGCCCTGTGCATTTTCACTACCCCGGCCCCAGCGCCGAGCAAGACTACGGAGCGCTGGCATGAAGGGGCTGCATCCCGCCCGCGTGGGCTACGCCGCGCGCCGCCTGCTGGCCGATCTGGGCCGTGCGGCGCGCCTGTTTTGGCGGCTGCTGGCGCTGGCCGGGCCGGCGCTGCGGCGCTTCGCGCTGGTGCGCGACCAGATTCACTTTCTGGGCAACCACTCGCTGGCCATCATCGCCGTCTCGGGCCTGTTCGTGGGCTTTGTGCTGGCGCTTCAGGGCTACAACATCCTCCAGCGCTACGGCTCGGCAGAGGCTGTGGGGCTGATGGTGGCGCTGTCGCTTGTGCGCGAACTGGGGCCGGTGGTGACGGCGCTGCTGTTTGCCGGGCGCGCGGGCACCTCGCTCACGGCAGAAATCGGGCTGATGAAGGCGGGCGAGCAGCTTTCGGCGATGGAGATGATGGCCATTGACCCCGTGCGCCGCATCCTCGCGCCGCGCTTTTGGGCGGGCGTCATCGTCATGCCGCTGCTGGCGGCCGTGTTCAATGCCGTCGGCATTCTGGGCGGCTGGGTGGTGAGCGTGCCCATGATTGGCGTGGACCCCGGCATGTTCTGGAGCCAGATGCAAGGCGGCGTGAGCGTGTGGGCGGACCTGGGCAACGGCATCGTCAAAAGCGTGGTATTCGGCGTGACCGTCACCTTCGTGGCCCTGCTGCAAGGCTACGCCGCCCGCCCCACGGCCGAAGGCGTGGCCCGCGCCACCACGCGCACCGTCGTCATGGCCTCGCTGCTGGTGCTGGGGCTGGACTTCGTGCTCACCGCATTCATGTTCAGTCTTTGAGAAAAAAGGAAAAACGCCTCATGGAGCGCTCCAAAAACGATGTCTGGGTGGGCCTGTTCGTGCTCATCGGCGCGGCCGCCCTCGTCTTTCTGGCCCTGCAATCGGCCAATTTGCTGAGCCTGAACTGGCAGCCCACCTACCGCGTCACCGCGCTGTTTGACAACATCGGCGGCCTCAAACCCAAGGCCGCCGTGCGCAGCGCGGGCGTGCTCGTGGGCCGCGTGGCCGACATCCGCTTTGACGACCAGCGCTTTCAGGCGCAAGTCACGCTGGAGATGGACACGCGCTACCACTTTCCCAAAGACAGCTCGCTGAAAGTGCTCACCAGCGGCCTGCTGGGCGAGCAATACATCGGCGTGGAAGCGGGCGCTTCGGAAGAAAACCTGGCAGCGGGCGACGTGGTCAAGTCCACCCAAAGCGCCGTCGTGCTTGAAAACGTCATCAGCCAGTTCCTCTACAACAGCGCCGCCGACGGCGGCGACAAAAAGTAAAACGCCCATGAAGACCCACGCCCGCACCCTGTGCAAGCTGGCCGCAGCCAGCGTGGCCCTGGCCTTGTCGGCCTGCGCCAGCGCCCCCGGCGGCAACCCGCACGATCCCTGGGAAAACTACAACCGCTCCATGACGCGCTTTAACACCGCTGTGGACGATGCCGTCATGCGTCCCGTGGCCACGGCCTACCAGAAGGCCATGCCGCAGCCCGTGCGCACCGGGGTTGGCAACTTCTTCGACAACCTCTCCGACGTCTGGTCCTTCGTCAATAACGTGCTGCAAGCCAAGCCGGAGCGGGCGCTGCACTCCTTCTGGCGCGTCATCGTCAATACCACCATCGGCTTGGGCGGCGTGCTCGACCCCGCCAGCGAAATGCGCATCCGCCGCTACCGCGAAGACTTCGGACAGACCCTGGCCTGGTGGGGCGTGCCGCCCGGCCCCTACTTCGTGGTGCCGCTGCTTGGCCCCTCCACCCTGCGCGACGCGCTCAGCATGCCCGCCGACTACTACGGCAACCCGCGCGCCCACGTCCACAACATCCGCTTGCGCAACAGCCTGGCTGCGCTGAGCTTCGTGGATGCGCGCTCGCGCCTGCTCGGCGTGGAAGACGTGCTCAGCGGCGCATCCATTGACGACTACGCCTTCACCCGCGACGCCTGGCTGCAAAAGCGCCGCAACGACGTGTACGACGGCAACCCGCCAGCCGAACCGGGCCAGGATGACGGCTACCCCGACTACGACAACCCTGACGCTACCCCCGCAGCCCAGCCCGATGCCGCCCCAGCCAGCCAGGCGGATGGCGGCGCGCCATAAACCGGCTGCTGGATGGAGCCGCCCCAAACCACCCTGTCCGCGCCTGCAAGAGGCCAGCGAAAAGACGGCAGAAAGCGGCAAATTTTGCTCCTTAATCCGTAGCATTAGGTCCTAGAAGAGCTTGCGCAACCACTGTTTTTTGCCAGCCTGAATTTGCTCCTTTTTTGATAAGCCCCCGCACCTTCGTATCCCTTGCCAGAGAACCTGCTCGCAGCCTGTTCGCGGGCGCAAAAGTGCGGAGAGCCGGGTGGTCTTGGGCCATGCAGCTCGTCTCAATTCGCCGCCCCTTGCGGCCGGCGGCAAACAAGCGTTGCGCCCGCGTCCGTCAGCGATCCGGATGGCTGCTCTGAACTGAAGCCATGACGCCCGCGCGGCTCCTGGCGGCTGCGGGCCACTTCTTTCGCAGACACTTTGTAACCGGCTGCGCCAGCGCGCGCCGCCAATCTGCATTCCAATACGCCCCCTGCCCGCCGCCCTTCTGGCGGCGCACCATGAAACGAAGGGAACCCTCATGCAAAACAACACCCCGCTCTCCGCCCTGCCGCGCCGCGCCCTGCTGCTGGGCGCGCCCGCCCTGGCCGCCACGCTGGCGCTGGGCCTGCCCGCCGCCCGCGCCGCTGGCGAAACGCCGGATGCCTGGATTGGCCGCCTCTCGCAGGAAGTGCTGCAAACCATCAAGGCCGACAAGGCCATGCAGGCAGGCGACATAGACCGTCTCATGCAGCTGGTGGACGAAAAAATCATGCCCAACATCAACTTCCGCCGCATGACGGCTTCTGCCGTCGGCCCCGGCTGGCGGCAGGCCAGCGAGGCGCAGCGCAAGCGGCTGGAGCAGGAATTCAAGATGCTGCTGGTGCGCACCTATGCGGGCGCGCTCAAGAAGGTGAAGGACCAGACCTTCGACATCCGCCCCATGCCCTCCAAGGCTGCGGGAGACGACGAAATCACCGTGCGCACCCTGATCCAAAGCAGCGGCGGCAGCGAGCCAGTGCAGCTGGACTACCGCCTTGAAAAGGCCCCCGGCAGCAGCTCCGGCTGGAAGATTTACGACCTCAACATCATGGGCGTATGGCTCATCGCCAACTACCGGCCCCAGTTCTCGCAGCAGGTCAATCAAAGCGGCATCGACGGCCTGATCGCCTCGCTCGTCGAGCGCAACAAGAGCAACGCCGCCAAGTGAGCGCTGACATGCTGGTGCTGCCCGCCGAACTCACCCACAAGCAGGCCGCCGCCTGCCTTGTGATGCTGCGCCAGGCCACCCACACCGCTGGCGAACAGACCGTGGTGGCCGACGCTTCAGCCCTCACGCAGTTTGACTCTTCAGCCCTGGCCGTGCTGCTCGAATGCCGCCGCAGCTGCCTGCTGGAAGGCAAGCGCTTCGCCGTCCACGGCATGCCCGCCCGCCTGGCCGAGCTGGCCCGCCTGTACGGCGTGGCCGCCCTGCTGCCGCCCGCCGCCGCCTGAGAACCTGTTCAAAATCTGTCCATGGGGGCGGCAAAGCGCGGCCTTGCACGCTCTTCAGCAGGGGACGGATGCGCTTGAGCCTCTCCCGGCTGATGTTGCTTGGGGCTGCTTTTTCATCTCATGAGCTTTTCATTTTTCGTGAGAGGTTTTGAACAGGTTCAGAGCTGCGCATTGCTCTTGTTCTGATAGCGGCCAGCGCCCGTATTCAAAGGGCTGGAGCCGGATTGGGCGGCATGGCAGGCGGGCGGGCCGCCGCCTCTGCGCTGGTTTTTGTGTCTGCTTTGGGCGCGGCGGCGGGCGCGTATTCGATGAACTGGCGCACGTGGCTGGCCAGCCGCCTCTGGCCGGGCAGGGCCAGGTGGATGCCGTCGGCGTGGCGCACGCGGGTGAGCTTGCCTTCCAGGCGGATGCTGTCGGCGTAGCTTGGCGTGCCGTCGCCCAGCAGCTCTTCGGTGGGCAGCCAGAGCGCGGCGGCGTCCAGGTTTTGCGCCAGCACGGCGTTCAGGCGGCGGATGCGCTGTCCGTAGTCATTGGCGCGCATCAGCGGCAGGCCAATCCAGATGACGGACGCGCCCGCCTGGCGCGCGGCGCGGGTGATGCGCAAGGCGCGCGCGGCGTAGGCTTCGTCCCACTCGGGCGTGCCAAAGCGTTTGCGGCTGCGGCTTTCAAAAAAATCCCAAGGGTCGTTCGCGCCCAGGAAAACGACGACCAGGCGCGTGTCCGGGTGCTGGCGCAAGGCCGCTTCCACCGCCTGCGGCCAATTGAAGTAGGCGGCGTTGGTCAGGCCCGTGCTGTGGCGGCTCAGGTTGATGGAGCGGATGCCGCCTTCGCGCAGCAGCGTCCGCTGGAGCAAAGGGGCGATGCTTTGCATCATGGAGTCGCCCACGAACAGCACTTTGTCTGCCGCAGCCAGGCGTATGACGGGCGGCGCGGCGTTTTCTTGCGGCGCGGCAGGTGTTTGGGGCGCTTCAGGCGCGGGCGGCACGGGCGGCAATTCAGGGATGCCGGGCGCTTCGGGCGAGACTTCATTTGCCGTGCTATCAGCGGCCAGGCCCGCCGCCACGGCTTGTTCCATAGAAGCGGGGCCGTCATGCCAGGCTTGCAGGCGGGCGCGCAGGGCCGCTGCGCTGCGCCACTGCGGCCAGGCGTTCAGGCGCTCCAGCGGGCTGCGCTGATGCCAGGTTTGCAGCCACCAGGCGTTGAATGAGTCTTGCCCGAACCACAGCGTGAGCGCGCCAGTGAACGCCAGCGCCGCAAACAGCCCTGCCGCGCCCACGCGCCGGCCCGCGTGCGCGTTCATCACCCCTTCAGAACCCCGCATAAATGAACCCCGGCACACCCGGAGGCGCCACGATGATGAGCAAGCCCATGAGCGCGCTGGCGGGCAGCGCCCACGCCAGCACGGGCAGGCGCTGCATCAGCGCCACGCAGGCGGCAAAGGCGGCGGCCAGCGGGCGGCACAGCAGCCAGGCGGCGGCCAGCAGCGCCAGCCAGGCCAGCGCGCGCGGCGGCGGCAGCGTGGCCCAGGGCGTATCGGGCGCGGCCAGCGCCTGCCACACGGCGGCCAGGCTTTCCGCGTCGGTCACGCGAAACACCACGAAGGCCAGGCACACGAAATGCGCCGTGGCCAGCCGCCCCGCAAAGCGCCCCGCCGCCGTGCCCGCCAGCGCGTTGCGCCGCCCGGCCAGCGCATCGCCCGCATTCAGCAGCACAAGGCCCGCGCCGTGCGCCAGCCCCCAGAGCAAAAAATTCCAGCCTTGCCCGTGCCACGCGCCCGACAGCCCCAGCGCCAGCAGCAAATTCAGCTGCGTGCGCGCAAAACCGTGGCGGCTGCCGCCCAGCGGGATATAGATGTAATCGCGTATCCAGGTGGAAAGGCTGATATGCCAGCGGTTCCAGAATTCGCGCAAATTGTGCGCCGCCAGCGGCTGCATGAAATTGAGCGGAATATGAAAACCCAGCAGCATGGCCAGGCCAATCACCAAATCGGAATAACCCGAAAAATCAAAAAAAAGCTGCGCCGTATAGCCGTAAATGGCCGTCAATACCGTCAGCGGCGCGTGCTGCATGGGATTGTCAAAAACCGGGTCCACCAATTGTTCGGCCAGCGCGCCGGCCAGAAACCATTTTTTGGTAATGCCCAGCAAAATCAGGCACACCGCCAGCGCCGGGTTCAGCAGGCGGCGCGGCCGCCGCGTCTGAATCTGAATGGCCGCGCCCGCGTGCAGCCCCTCCACGCTTTTTTGCAGCCCCGCGCGGAAAATGGGGCCGCTGGTCACCGTGGGGAAAAAGCCCAGGTGCAAAACCAGCTCATGCCATTTCAGCGCCAGACTGGCCGGGCGCTGGCGCAGCCAGTCCAGATACGCAATGGCCTGAAATGAATACCACGAAAGCCCCAGCGGAAAAATCAGCGCCGCCACCGGCTCTTGCAAAGGCGCGGGAAAATGGGCTGCGAAAAAATCGTGATATTTGAAAAAACCCAGATTGGCCGCAATCAGGGCCGCGCCCGCGCCCAGCCAGCGCTTTTTTGCCTTTTCATGGCGGGATTGGGCAATGCCGCACGCCACGCCGAAAACGCCCGTGGCAAAAACCAGCAGCGCCGCCGCGAAATACGGATTGGCCAGCCACAGCATGAACAGGCTGGCCGCCAGCAGCAGCGCGTTTTGCGCCCCCGGCCACGGGCGCAGCGCCCAGTAGGCCGGAAACAGCAGCATGAAAAACGCCGCGAACTCGATGGACAGCAGGCTCATGCCGCGCAGACGCCTGACGCCAGCGGCCAGCTGCTGGCAGGTCCGGCTGGAAGGCTTATTTCGCTATGGTATCCATAGCATGATGTCCTAGTGAAAAGCGCGCAAAAGCCACTTTCATCCCCCTTGAATTCGCTCCTGTTTCTGATGCTTCCGGGCGCGGACGGGCAGGGGCTGGGCGCATGGGCGGGGCGGCGCGGCATGGGGCGGCTCATTGGCCTTGTGGCGCGCTGGCACGGCCTGCGGCTTGTGCCAAGCGCATGCGCTGGCCCTGAATTTCAAGACCATGCACGGTTTTGAACGAATCAGGCCAATCCTTGAAGCCGTAATCCAGATAAGACCAGCGCGATCCAATGAATTGGCCTGCCGCTTCCATATCCATCCAGCCTTGCGCGTCCTGGATTTTCGGGGCGGCTGCGTTGAGCAGCTTGATCAATTCGCCATATGGAATTTTGCGGCAATACATCTGATATAAGCCGTCATGGCGAAATTGCAGGCCGCCCAAGGCTTTCAGCATGCCCGAGAGCTTGGCGTAGCCATAATTGCGGGGGTCAAAATCAGGCTGAGTCTGGACCAGGTATTGGCCAATTTGCCCCACGTGCGCCCAGCCTGTGGCTTCATCCGTATTTTGTTTGATGGCCGTGTAAAGCAGCGTGCGCAATACGCCATCTATGGGTTTTCGCATATTTGCAGCTGGCGGCGGATTATTTGCCGTAGCGGATGACGAAAGAGATGAATCAGGCTTTTCCGCTTTGCCGGATTCGGGTTTTGCCATGCCGTTTTCCGCTTCATTTTGAAGGTTTTCAAGGTAAATGAAACGGTCGCAGGCGTTGCGAAAAGCTTCGGGCGTTTTTTTATTGCCGAATCCATATGCGACGAGTCCATTGGCGCGTATTCTGGCGGCCAGGGGCGTGAAATCGCTGTCGCTGGAAACCAGGCAGAAACCATCAAAAGCGCCGCTGTAGAGCAAGTCCATCGCGTCGATGATCAGTTTCATATCCGTCGCGTCCTTGCCTTTGGTATAGGCGAACTGCTGCATGGGCATGACGGCGTGCCTTGAGAACCTGTTCAAAGTCCGCCCGTGGATGCGAAAAGTGCGGACTCGGGCGGTCTGCGGCGTTGCAAATCCTCGCCGGGCCATAAGGCCCGTCTGCGGTTTGTGCCTTGCAGCCCATCCCGATCCGCACTTTCGCCCCTCACGGCCAGACTCCGAACAGATTCTTGGCAGGATTTCTTTGCTCCAGCCTTGTGGCGGCCGGCTCCAGTCGCCGTCAATGCGCTTGACGCTGGCGATGCCGTATTTGGCGATTTCCGCGAACAGCCCGGCTGCGGCGGCGGCTGATGCGTTGTCGGCGTCGATCAGGACGGCCAGCTTGTGGGGCGTGGCGGGCGGGTTCATGCGCCGCTTTGCTCCAGCCGTTCGCTTTTCCAGTACACGTCGTCGCCCGCGCTGCCGTCGGGGCGGTGGCGGTTGAGCACGCGGGCGAGCACGAACATCAGGTCAGAGAGGCGGTTGAGGTACTGGCGCGGGGCGGGGCGCAGGTTTTCGGCTTCGCAGACGGCCACGACGGCGCGTTCGGCGCGGCGCGCCACGGTGCGGCACACGTGCGATTGCGCGGCGGCGCGCGTGCCGGCGGGCAGGATGAATTCCTGAAGGCGCGGCAGCGCGGCGTTGTAGCGCTCAAGGGCGGCGTCCAGCTGCGCCAGCGCGTCGTCCTTGAGCAGTTCAAAGCCCGGAATGGAGATTTCGCCGCCCAGGTTGAAGAGCTGGTGCTGGATGTCGATGAGCAGTTCGCGCACGTCGGCGGGCAGGTCTTCGCACAGCAGCAGGCCGATGTGGCTGTTGAGTTCGTCCACATCGCCCATGGCGTGCGGGCGCAGGCTGTTTTTGGACACGCGGGTGTTGTTGCCCAGGCCGGTGGTGCCGTCGTCGCCGGTGCGGGTGGCGATTTGGGTGAGGCGTTTGCCCATGGCTTGTCTCCTTTCAGGTTTCGGGATGGTCAGCGTGGATGCCGGGCACAGGGGCCGAAGGCGGCCGCCGCGCGCAGCGCCAGCAGGTACGAATCCGCGCCAAAGCCGCAGATTTGCCCGCGCGCAACGTGGGCAATGTGCGAGTGGTGCCGGAACGGCTCGCGGGCGTGGATGTTGGACAGGTGCACTTCCACCACGGGGCAGCGCAGGATGGCCAGCGCGTCGCTGATGGCCACGCTGGTGTGCGACCACGCGCCGGCGTTGATGAGCACGGCGTCCACGCCTTCGCGGTGCGCCTGGTGGATGCGCTCGCACATCTGGCCTTCGTGGTTGGTTTGAAAGCAGGCCAGCCGCACGCCTAGCTCGTCAGCCAGGCGCTGCATGGCGGCGTCAATATCGGCCAGCGTGGCCGTGCCGTAGTGGGCCGGGTCGCGCTGGCCGAGCATGTTCAGATTGATGCCGTGCAAGGCGAGGATGTGCATGGTGCGGTCTCCAAAAAAAGCAGGGAAGGGCGCCTTTCAGCGCCCGTCAAATTCCACCAGCGTGAACAGCGGCAGGCCGCTTTCGCGCAGGCGCGCAGAGCCGCCCAGCTCCGGCAAATCGACGATGGCCGCGCCTTCGGTGACTTCGGCGCCCAGGCGCTCCAGCAGGCGGCGGCCCGCCATCATGGTGCCGCCGGTGGCAATCAGGTCGTCAATCAGCAGCACGCGGTCGCCGGGCTTGACGGCATCGGCGTGCAGCTCCACCGTGGCGCTGCCGTATTCCAGCTCGTAGGTTTCTTCCACCGTGGTGAAGGGCAGCTTGCCTTTTTTGCGGATGGGCACAAAGCCCACGTTCAGCTCGTAGGCCACCACGCTGCCCAGGATGAAGCCGCGCGCGTCCAGCCCCGCCACCACGTCCGGGCGCAGGGCAGGCGTCATGTAGCGGTGCACGAAGGCGTCAATCAGCACGCGGAAAACGCGCGGGTTTTGCAGCAGCGGCGTGATGTCGCGAAACTGCACGCCCGGCGCGGGCCAGTCGGGCACGGTGCGGATGTGGCTGCGCAGGTATTCCGTGATGGCGGCGGGCGGCGAGGCAGAGGCGGAAAGCATGGCGTCTGTTTCAAAGTGTGTGGAACGCTTTATTTTGCGCTGTGCGAACGCGGTTTTCCGCTCGCGGCCAGTCTTTCGCGGCGGCGCGCCGGCAGGCCTGCCCCCGCAGGCATACTTGCGCGCCTCATGAGCATTCATACAGACGATTTCGCTCCGGCCGCTGGCGCTGCGCGGCGCGTGGTTTCAGCCGCGCCCGCCTCGCCCAACGAAGAAGCGCTGGAGCGCGCCTTGCGCCCGAAGCTGCTGGACGAATACGTGGGCCAGGCCAAGGCGCGCGAGCAGCTTGAAATCTTCATCAGCGCGGCCCGCAAGCGCCAGGAAGCGCTCGATCACGTGCTGCTTTTTGGCCCGCCCGGGCTGGGCAAAACCACGCTCAGCCACATCATCGCGCACGAGCTGGGCGTGCAACTGCGCCAGACCAGCGGGCCGGTGCTGGAAAAGCCCAAAGACCTGGCGGCGCTGCTCACCAACCTGGAGCGCAACGATGTGCTTTTCATCGACGAAATCCACCGCTTAAGCCCCGTGGTGGAAGAAATTCTCTACCCCGCGCTGGAGGACTATCAGATCGACATCATGATTGGCGAAGGGCCGGCCGCGCGCAGCATCAAGCTCGACTTGCAGCCCTTCACCCTGGTGGGCGCGACCACGCGCGCGGGCATGCTCACCAACCCCTTGCGCGACCGCTTCGGCATCGTGGCGCGGCTGGAGTTCTACACGCCTGACGAGCTGGCGCGCATCGTCACGCGCTCGGCGGCGCTGCTGAATGTGCCGGCCGACGCCGACGGCGCCATGGAAATCGCCCGCCGCAGCCGGGGCACGCCGCGCATTGCCAACCGCCTGCTGCGCCGCGTGCGCGACTATGCCGACGTGAAAGGGCAGGGCCGCATCACGCAAGAAATGGCCCGCCGGGCGCTGGCCATGCTCGACGTGGACCCGCAAGGCTTTGACCTGATGGACCGCAAGCTGCTGGAAGCCGTGATTCACCGCTTTGACGGCGGCCCCGTGGGCCTGGACAACGTGGCCGCCGCCATTGGCGAAGAGCCGGGCACCATTGAAGATGTGATTGAGCCTTATCTCATCCAGCAGGGCTATTTGCAACGCACTCCGCGCGGGCGCGTGGCCACGCAAGCCGCCTGGCGGCATTTGGGGCTGGCCGCGCCGCAGCGCGAAGGCGGCGGGCTGTTTTGAAAAACAGGTTGATCAGCAGAGTTTGGGCTTTCCTGATCCTGGATGCCAGCCGAATGCACCATGACGAGCTGACGCCAGCGGCTTGACAGCCTGTGATCTGCGCGCCAAAGATGGCCTTCATCATTTGCCGGACGCTACGCCGTCAGCAATGCCCACTCTTGCTCATCACGGCCATGTGTCCGGCCAACACCTGTCGCAGCTCATCTGTCATGTCACTTGGGGCATGACTGGAATTTGAGGCAAGACAAGAGCGATAACGGCTTTTCGCGGCCCATTTTCGGCGGCAGGTGGGTTGATCGGCAGCCCGGAGGCTCTCCCCTACTTGCCAATGCAAAAGCGCGAGAAGATGACGCCCAGCAAGTCGTCGGGCGTGAATTCGCCGGTGATCTCGCCTAGCGCCTGCTGGGCCAGGCGCAGTTCTTCGGCCAGCAGGTCGATGGCGGGCGGGCTGGCGTGTAGCCAGTTGTGCGCGGCTTGCAGGCACTGCTCCGTGCGGCGCAGGGCGGCCAGGTGGCGTTCGCGGGCGATGATGAGACTTTCGCCCGCCGTGGCCTGCCAGCCGGCCGTGCGCAGCAGGCGCTGGCGCAAGGCGTCCAGCCCCTGGCCGGTGCGGGCCGAGATCAGCAGGGCGTCTGGCGGCAGGGCGGGCGTTTCTTGCGGGGGCAGGGCGTCGGCTTTGTTCCAGATGTGAATCAGGGGCGCGGCGGGCGCGTCAGCGGCGATGCGCCCGGCGATGCGTGCGTCTTCGGCTGCGTGGGCGGCGTCGGCTTGGCGGGTGGCGTCGTGCAGCAGCAGCACGGCGTCGGCTTGGCCGATGTGTTGCCAGGCGCGGGCGATGCCGATGCGCTCGGCTTCGTCGCTGCTGTCGCGCAGGCCTGCTGTGTCGAGCACGTGCAGGGGCACGCCTTCGATTTGGATGGTTTGCTGGACGATGTCGCGCGTGGTGCCGGCTTGCGCGGTGACGATGGCCAGTTCCGTCCCGGCCAGGGCGTTGAGCAGGGAGCTTTTGCCAGCGTTGGGCTGTCCGGCAATGACGACTTTGATGCCTTCGCGCAGCAGCGCGCCTTGTTGGGCGCTGGCGAGCACATCATGAAGTTGCTGGCGCAGGGCGGCGAGTTGGCCGCTGGCGCCGGCCTGGGTGAGAAAGTCGATTTCTTCTTCGGGGAAGTCCAGCGTGGCTTCGGTGAGCATGCGCAGCTGGATCAGCCCTTGCAGCAGCGTTTGGATGCGCGCGGAGAAGGCGCCTGCCAGTGAGCGGCTGGCGCTGCGGGCGGCGGCGGCGGTGCTGGCGTCGATCAGGTCGGCCACGGCTTCGGCTTGCGCCAGGTCGAGTTTGCCGTTCAGAAAGGCGCGTTCGGTGAATTCGCCGGGCCGCGCCAGCCGCAGGCCGGGCAGCAGTTTTTCGGCGGCTTGCAGGCAGCGCGCCAGCAGCAGTTGCAGCACGACGGGGCCGCCGTGGGCTTGCAGCTCCAGCACGTCTTCGCCGGTGTAGGAGTGCGGCGCGGGGAAAAAGAGCGCCAGTCCGTGGTCGATGGGGCTGCCGTCTGCGTCCAGAAACGGCAGGTAGGTGGCTTGCCGCGCTTGCAGCGTTCGCCCGCATAGCGCTTGCGCCAGCGGCATCAGGCGCGGCCCCGAAACGCGCACGATGCCCACGGCGCCGCGCCCGGGCGCGGTGGCAATGGCGGCAATGGGATCGTCAGGGGTGGATAGCGCGGTCACGGCAAGATGAGGAGGAAACGAAACGGCCCCGCATGATAGGAGGAGAGAGCAGGCGCCAAAGCGGGTATGCCAGCTTGTTTTTTCAATACCCAATTGGCTTTGGGTCTTGGTGCAGGCTGGACAGGCTGCTATGTTTTTTGCGGTTTGAACACACTTGATTGCAGCAAGCCAGACAAAAACGGCTGCCGCCGCTGGTGTGCGGGGCAGCCGTTCAGGGCTTTTGATGCCTTGCGGTTTACCTGGAGCGCCTGGTTTTGCCGCGCTTGGGGGCGGTTTGCGGGGTGTAGGTTTGCGAGGGCGCAGCGGCGCCATCCACCGTCAGGCGGCCGCCGCCGCCCAGGCCCTGGCCTTGCACGGACTGGGCCTTGTAGCTGCGCAGGGCGCGAACCATTTGGTTGTAGGCATCCATGAAAGCAGCGGTGATGACCTTGCCTTGCGGAGTGCGCTGGTAGCCGCCGAGGCCCGCGCCTGCGCTGCCGCCAAAGAGCGCGCCAAAGCCGCCAAAGTCCATTTTGGAAGCGCTGCCTTCGGAGGCGGCTATTTGCACGCCGGAGCGGTTGTCCACCAGGGTGAGCATGGTAGACGCCTGGCGGGTTTTCGTGCCCGCCGCCAAGGCGCCCGCGACGGCGCCTGCGTTGCCGAAGAGGCCGCCAATGCTTGCCAGCGCACCGCCTGTGTTGTCTTCACTGAAGATGATTTCAGGCGAGAGGCCGTAGTCGGAAGCGACCATCTGGCCACGGCCAAAGTTGCTGCCCTGGCGCATTTCGCCCGATTGCATCAGCTCGCGCTCGCGGCTCATGGCACGCATGCCAGCAGCGCCGCGCTCCACCACGACGAAGCAGTTGGATTGCTGGATCAGCAGGCGCAGCAGGTTGGAAGTGGGGGGCAGTTTGTACTCGTTGCGCAAGATGGTGTACCAGCCTGCGTCCTGGTTTTCCACCAGCGAGATGGTGCCCAGGGGAGAGCTGCATTTTTCAAGCTCGGAGCTTTCGCCAGTGGCTGCGCCGCCTGCCGCGCTGCCGGTGGCAACGGTCTTGGCATCTTGCGAACCCATTTTCATGTCGGTGCTGACGCAGCCTGTCAGCAGCATGAGCGAGCCAGCCGCAGCGGCCAGGGCCAGTTTTCGGGTGAACATTGATATTGACTCCATCAAAAGTGAGAGAAGACAGCCGCCTTGCGAGCGCAAATGGACGCAGCCGCTGGCGGGGTGTTACTGAAAAATTAAAAAGGCACGCAATGTGCGGGCCTTTGTATGTGTTTGCATGCAAACGCTTGCAAATATACCGTGATGAATGGATTCAGGCCGCACCAGCAAAAACCCGCCTTGCGGCGGGTTCTGGAACTGGCGCGCTGACCAAAAGGGCGTTTCAGGCGGCCGATTGCCAGTAGGCGCTGAAAGGGTTGCTCATGCGCAGCGCTTCGGCGGTGATGTCCACCAGTTTGTCGGCGGGGAGTTTTTCGGTGTCTTCCTCGAAAGCTTCGCCTTCATGGGCCTCATTGGCCCGTTCTGCCTGGCCGGGTTGCGCAGAACGGGCTACAGAAAAGAATAGAAGCAGCGGAAGGGGATGCGCCGGTCGCCCCAGTAATCGGCAGCTTCGCGGAAGGTGTCGAGCAGTTGCTCGCGGGCGTCCTTGTCGAATTTGGGCGTGGCGGGAATTTGCTCCAGCAGCACCACGAAGCCGGGCTGCGGGCCGCTTTTGTGCAGCGGGTCGGTCATGCAGTCGTACAGGGCATCAAAGTTCTTGCCGAAGTGGGGCGGAAAGCAGAACTGCTCGGCAATGGATTCCAGCACGTCCTGCTTGGTATGGGCGTGCGCCAGGTTGGCATAGAGAAAGTGCTGGCCCAGTTGCGCGGCGATGTCCTGGAGTTCATGCGCATGAAAGGCGCGGATGGATTGCACGATGTTGGGTCGCACGCGCTTGAAGGGCGATTCCTGGATTTGGGGAGGCAAATTCATTTGAGTTGCTTGGTGAAGGTTGTTCAGGGCTGAATCCGGCGGAAGCTGCTGTAGTGATCGGCGCTGTAGTAGCAGGCGTCAGGCGCCACGGGCTGCCATCCGCCGCAGACGATGCGCCGCCCGCCACGGTGGCGCACGCCTGGTGTGCGCACGGTGTATTCGCGGTAGTAACCACGCCTTTGCACAGGCAGAAGGCGCTCGCGGTTGCCGAAAACCGTGCCGTCTTTCTCGAAGGGGAAAGGGCCGCCAGCAAGAATGAGCCAATAGGTGCGCTGGCCCTGCGCGGGCAAATCAGCCAAGGCCACTGCCGCTGAAGCCGGAGCTTCGGGCGCAGGTCCGCGAGCGTGAAGTGCGCTTGCCGACGCCAGCAGGCAGGCAGCCAAGGTGAGCGCGCGGATGATGCTGGCTTTCATCTTCATGACGGAAAAACAGCCCGCGAGTGTGCCGCAAGGGGTATCAAAAAGCAAGCGCTCCATCTGGAGCGCGGGGCGGCTTTCGGAACCTGCTCAGCATCTGGCCGGAGGGACGAAAGAGCGGATTGGGATGGGTTGCAAGGCGCAATCCCGCAGACGGACCTTGTAGCCCTGCGAGGCGTTTGCAATGCCCTCGAGCGCCCTAGTCCGCGTTTCCCGCATTCACGGACAGACTTTGAGCAGGTTTTTGAGAGCCGCCTCTTTTCTCTCATTCGTGAGCGGCGTTGGCGTCGGCCACGGCCAGTGCAGTCATGTTCACGATGCGGCGCACGGTGGTGCTGGGCGTGAGGATGTGCACGGGCCGCGCGGCGCCCAGCAGCATGGGGCCGATGGCGATGTTGCCGCCGGCGGCGACCTTGAGCAGGTTGTAGGCGATGTTGGCGGCGTCGATGCCGGGCAGCACGAGCAAGTTGGCGTCTCCAGTGAGGGGGCTGTCGGGCATGAGGGTTTTGCGCAGGGCGCTGTCGAGTGCGGCGTCGCCGTGCATTTCGCCATCGGCTTGCAGCCAGGGGGCCTGCTCTTGCAGCAGGGCCAGGGCCTGGCGCATTTTCACGGCGCTGGGCTGGCTGGATGAGCCAAAGCTGGAGTGCGACAGCAAGGCGGCTTTGGGTTTGAGGCCAAAGCGCATCATTTCTTCAGCGGCCATGATGGTGATTTCGGCCAGCTGCTCCGCGCTGGGGTCGTAGTTGATGTGCGTGTCCACCATGAAGACCTGGCGGCCCGGCAGCATCAGCCCGTTCATGGCGGCGTAGGTGCGCGCGCCGGGTTTTTTGCCGATGACCTGGTCGATGTATCTCAGGTGCGCGGCATGCACGCCCCAGGTGCCGCAGATCAGGCCGTCTACGTCGCCGGCGCGCAGCAGCATGCAGCCAATGAGCGAGAAGCGGCGGCGCATTTCGATTTGGGCCATGGGCGCGGTGACGCCACGGCGTTTGGCCAGTTCGTAGTACTGCTGCCAAAAGTGCGTGTAGCGATCGTCTTGCTCCACGTTCACCACGTCGTAGTGCACGCCTTGCTGCAGGCGCAGGCCGAATTTTTCGATGCGCTGGGCGATGATGGCCGGGCGGCCAATGAGCGTGGGCCGGGCCAGCCCGTCATCGACCACGATTTGGGCGGCGCGCAGCACGCGTTCTTCTTCGCCTTCGGCGTAGGCCACGCGCTTGCGCCCGGGCGCGGCTGCGCGGGCGGCAGCGAAGATGGGCTTCATGGCGGTGCCCGAGGCATAGACGAAGTGCTGGAGCCGCTCGATGTAGGCGGCCATGTCTTCGATGGGGCGGCTGGCCACGCCGGAGGCGGCAGCGGCTTGCGCCACGGCGGGCGCGATTTTCATCATCAGGCGCGGATCGAAGGGCTTGGGGATCAGGTATTCCGGCCCGAAGCTGAGTTTTTCGCCCACGTAGGCGCGTGCGACCACTTCGCTTTGCTCGGCCTGCGCCAGGTCGGCAATGGCGTGCACGGCGGCGAGTTTCATCTCGTCGGTGATGGTGGTGGCCCCGCAGTCCAGCGCGCCACGGAAGATGTAGGGAAAGCACAGCACGTTGTTGACCTGGTTGGGGTAGTCCGTGCGGCCCGTGGCGATGAGCGCGTCATCGCGCACGGCCTTGATTTCTTCCGGCATGATTTCCGGCGTGGGGTTGGCCAGCGCCAGCACGAGCGGGCGGGGGGCCATGCGCCGCACCATGTCTTGCTTGAGCACGCCGCCAGCGGACAGGCCCAGGAAGATGTCTGCGCCGTCAATCACTTCAGCCAGCGTGCGCAGGCTGGTTTTTTGCGCATAGACGGCTTTGTCGGCATCCATCAGTTCGGTGCGGCCTTCATAGACCAGGCCCTTGATGTCAGTCACCCACACGTTTTCGCGCCGGATGCCCAGTTTGACGAGCAGGCCCGTGCAGGCCAGCGCCGCAGCGCCTGCGCCGCTGACCACCAGCTTCACGTCTTGCAGCCGCTTGCCCACCACTTTCAGCCCGTTCATCACGGCAGCGCCCACTACGATGGCGGTGCCGTGCTGGTCGTCGTGAAAAACGGGAATCTTCATGCGTTCGCGCAGCTTGCGCTCCACATGAAAGCAGTCGGGCGCCTTGATGTCTTCCAGGTTGATGCCGCCAAACGTAGGCTCCAGTGCGGCGATGATGTCCACCAGCCGGTCGGGGTCGTTCTCGTTGATTTCAATGTCGAACACGTCGATGCCCGAGAACTTCTTGAACAAAACGGCCTTGCCTTCCATGACCGGTTTGCCCGCCAGCGGGCCGATGTCGCCCAGCCCCAGCACCGCCGTGCCGTTGGTGACCACGCCCACCAGATTGCCGCGCGCCGTGTAGCGGAAAGCCGCCGCCGGATTGGCCTTGATTTCTTCACAGGGCGCGGCCACGCCAGGGCTGTAGGCCAGCGCCAGCTCGTACTGGTTGACCAGCTGCTTGGTGGGCGCAATGGCGATCTTGCCCGGCACGGGTTTCTCGTGGTATTCCAGCGCGGCCTGGCGCAGCAGCTCGCGCTTTTCTGCGCTGGTGGGCTTTGGGGCGGCATGCGAGGAAGAAGTGGACATGTGTTTTGACAGGAAAGGGTGAGAAAGACCCGCAAACGGGCCAGCCAAAGAAAAATTCTAGAAACGGAAAACAGGCTGGCAATGCCGTTTTTCCCTGATTGGCGTCACGGCCCACGACAGCGCCCCGGCGTGCAGCTATGAAATCAGAAGCAAATTCAGGCCGCCTGAAATTGCTTTTGTCGCCTGTTTGGCGAGAGGTGGCGCTATTGTTCTGGGAGCTAATCTGCCTTGGCCAGCGCGGTTCAATAGGGAGCGCAGACGCGCCCTCACTTCAGCCAGCCGCGCCGCCTGAAATACAGCATGGGCAGCGCCGCGCTGGCAATCATCAGAAGAATGCCCCAGGCGTAGCCGTATTTCCAGCCCAGCTCGGGCATGTGCTGGAAGTTCATGCCATAGACGCTGGCCACCAGCGTGGGCGGCAGCAGGGCCACGCTGGCCACGGAAAAGAGCTTGATGATCTTGTTTTGATTGATGTTGATGAAGCCGACGGTGGCGTCCATCAGAAAGTTGATCTTGTCAAACAAGAAAGTGGTGTGACCATCCAGCGAGTCGATATCGCGCAGGATCTGGCGCGCTTCTTCGAACTGCTCGGCATCCAGCATCTTGCTGCGCATGAGAAAGCTGACGGCGCGGCGCGTGTCCATCATGTTGCGGCGAATGCGCCCGTTCATGTCTTCCTGCCGGGCGATGGCCGCCAGCACTTCGCTGGCGACCTCATCGCCCACGTTGCCGTCCAGCACCTTCTTGCTGGCCGCTTCCAGATCGTCATAAATGCCTTCGAGCGTGTCGGCGCAGTATTCGGCATCGGCGTCAAAGAGCTTGAGCAACACTTCGCGCGCGTCGGTCAGCAGGCCGGGCATGCGGCGCGCGCGCAGGCGCAGCAGCCGGAAGGCGGGCACGGTTTCGTCGTGAATGGAAAACAGCACGCCGTGGCTGCGCAGCTGCTCGTTGGCCTGATTGACGATGAAGGCCACGCGCACCTGGCGCGGCTCGTCAAAATCAGCCACCAGAAAATCGCTGCGGATGTGCAAATCGCCGTTGTCTTCTTCGTAGAAGCGGGCCGATTCCTCGATGTCGTCGTCCATCGCGTCTTCTGGAATTGACAGGCCGTAGTGCTGGCGCACCCAGCGTTTTTCTTCCGGCGTGGGCGTTTCCAGATCAACCCAGATGGGGCGGAACTGCTCCAGCTCCTGTAGCGACTCGATTTCTTCCTGGAACAGGCGCCCGTTTGAAAGTGTGAAGACATTGAGCATGGAGCGGCTTTCCGGCTGGGTGTTGCGGGGAAGGTGTCGCGCGCTCTGCCTTTGTCTGCCTTGTTTGCGCGCGCAAAAGCGCCGGATTATGTCAGCGCGCACTGAATCGCGCCTGTTTCGCGCTCTTGCACGCGATTTCGGCTGGAATTGGTGTAAATTCGGCCCGATAGTGCAATAAAAAGCAAAAGGCTATAGGCTCCATCCAAACTTAAGCCGCACCGGGCACTCCCGGGGCGGTTTTTTTTCGGCCCGCAACCAGATTCCTGCGCCTCATGCAACCACTGAACCGTCTTGCCGCCATCCTTCCGGTCTCACGCGTGCTCGTGGGCGCGGATGTCACCAGCAAAAAACGCGCCTTTGAGGAGGCGGGCCTGCTGTTCGAGAGCCTGCATGGCCTCTCGCGCGCGCTGATCACCGACAGCCTTTTTGCCCGCGAGCGCCTGGGTTCCACAGGCCTGGGGCACGGCGTGGCCATTCCTCACGGACGCATCAAAGGCTTGCAAGCGCCCATGGCAGCCGTGCTGCAGCTGGCGCGCCCCATCGGCTTTGATGCGCCGGATGACCAGCCGGTCACGCTGCTCATTTTTCTGCTGGTACCGGAAACGGCCACGCAAAAGCATCTTGAAATCCTCTCGGAGATCGCCGAGCTGCTCAGCGACAGCGCGCAGCGCGAAAAACTCAAGACTGCCGCCAGCGCAGACGAGCTGCACAGCCTGATTGATCGCTGGCAGCCTGCCGCGCCAGCGCCGGAAAACTGAGCGCGCTTGCGGCATGAAGCCTACCGCCATCAGCGCCGACGAGCTGTTTGAAGACCGTCTCGCCATCTTGCGCTGGCAATGGATTGCCGGGCGCAACGCGCCGGAGCGCCGCTTTGATGAAGAGGCCGTGCGCGAGGCCCACTCCGGCGCCGATCTGGTGGGGCATCTCAACTACGTCCACCCCTATCGCGTGCAAATTGTCGGAGCGCGTGAAATCAGCTATCTCACCCGTGGCGCGCCCGAAGACTGCGCCCGGCGCGTGGCCCGCATCGTCACGCTCCAGCCGCCCGTGCTGGTGCTGTGCGATGGACAAACGGCTCCGCCCGCGCTGGTCACCCTCTGCGAGGAAGCCAAGATCCCCCTTTTTGCCACGGACCAGCCCGCCGGCTTCGTGGTGGATGTGCTGCGCTCCTACCTGTCCAAGCACTTTGCCGACCGCACCACCATGCACGGCGTGTTCATGGACATCCTGGGGCTGGGCGTTCTCATCACCGGCGAATCCGGCCAAGGCAAAAGCGAGCTGGGGCTGGAGCTGGTGTCTCGCGGCCACGGCCTGGTGGCTGACGATGCGGTGGATTTGGCACGCATCAATGAAAACACCATTGAAGGCCGTTGCCCCGAGCTGCTGCAAAACCTGCTGGAAGTGCGCGGCATCGGCCTGCTGGATATTCGCGCCATCTTTGGCGAATCCGCCGTGCGCCGCCGCATGCGGCTGCGCCTGATCGTGCACCTGGTGCGCAGTGAAACCCTGGAGCGCGATTACGAACGTCTGCCGCACGAACCCCTGTCGCAAGACGTGCTGGGCGTGCCCGTGCGCAAAGCCATCATCCCCGTGGTGGCGGGCCGCAACATTGCCGTGCTGGTTGAAGCCGCCGTGCGCAACACCATCTTGCAGCTGCGCGGCATTCACACTTATCAGGAATTCCTGGAGCGCCACCGCAAGGCCATGCTGCAAGGCGAGGCCTGAGAACCTGCTCGAAGTCTCTGTTCATGAGCGCGAAAAGCGCGGACGGGATGTAAACAGTGAATGCGCTGGGACAATCTAGCTATTACATTTGTAGCTATACGTCCTAGTGGAAACTGCGCAGAACGGCATTTTCATGCCGTTTAATTTGCTCCTCTTTTTGATATGGATTGATATTGTCTGGCGGATGGAAGCGGACGGGAGCGCCGCCAGAGCTTCAACAAAAAATGCGCCAGCCCTTTGCAGAGCTGGCGCATCCAATGTGGGTTCAAGCGCAGAAACGGCGCCAGGAGAGCGGCTGAGCGCTTTCAGTGTTTGCTTTCGCCTGCGCCCTGACGTTCCTCGCGGTGCTCGCAGGCATTTTTGGTGCAGCGTCCGTACAGGCTCAAGGCATGCTCGCTGAGCGAGAAACCGTGCTTTTTGGCGACTGAATTCTGGCGGCGCTCGATTTCGGGATCGAAAAACTCCTCTACCCGGCCGCAGTCCAGGCAGACCAAATGGTCGTGATGCTGCTCGCCGCGCAGCTCGTAGATGGCCTTGGTCGCCTCGAAATGACTGCGCGTGAGAATGCCTGCCTGTTCAAACTGCATGAGCACGCGATACACCGTGGCCAAGCCAATGTCGGCGTTTTCCGCCAGCAGGTGGCGGTAGACATCTTCGGCGGCCATGTGGCGCTGCCCGCTTTTCTGGAAGATTTCCAGAATTTTCATGCGCGGCTGTGTGGCCTTCAGACCCGTGCTTTTGATTTCCTCAATCGTGTCCATGATGACGCTCCGTTGATGCAGTGTTGGGCGGGAAAATGCGTGTAATAAGAATCGCGCCAAGCGGCCGTACAGAGCCAATCTGGGGCCAAATGCTGCAACTACAATGGCGCGCCTCCATTGTGCATGAGCTTTTCCATGTTTGTATTCACGCCGTCGCAAAGACGTATCGTTTCCTTGTCTTTGGTCATGCTGGCGTTGCCAGCATTTTTCATGCTGGCCGGGTGCAGCCGCTTCAATCGCGCCACGCAGAGCATGGCTGGCGCGCTGACCATGTACAAGCCTGAAGTGGTGCAAGGCAACTTCATCTCCAGTGAGCAGGTGCAGGCATTGCGCCCCGGCATGACGCGCGTGCAGGTTCGCGACACGCTGGGCACGCCGCTGACCACCAGCATTTTTCATGCGGACCGCTGGGATTACGTGTTCACCATGAAACGAGTGAGGGTCGAGCCGCAGAAATACCGCCTCACCGTTTTTTTCAAGGGCGATGAGCTGGACCGCTACGAGGGCGATGAGATGCCCAGCGAAACCGAATTCGTGAACCGCATCAGCCCAAAGCGCACGCTGAAGGTTCCTCATCTTGAGGCGTCCGAGGAGCAGCTGGCCCGCTTCGCCCCGGCCGAAGGCGCTGCCGCGTCAGCTGATGCCGAAACCGAAGCGCCAGCGTCCGCCGCCAGCAGCTATCCGCCGCTGGAAAGCGCCGCTCCCTGAAGTCTGATTTCGAGTCCACGCATGACTGATACTGCCTTGCCTATCGCCATTGCTGGCGCCACTGGCCGCATGGGCCAAATGCTGATCGCCGCCGTCAGGGCCGCGCCCGATTGCCGTCTGAGCGGCGCGCTGG
Source organism: Ottowia massiliensis (assembly GCF_900240305.1). Taxonomy (NCBI): domain Bacteria; kingdom Pseudomonadati; phylum Pseudomonadota; class Betaproteobacteria; order Burkholderiales; family Comamonadaceae; genus Ottowia; species Ottowia massiliensis. The sequence goes on from NZ_LT964854.1 coordinate 1,675,571, forward strand.
ATCGCGCGGGCAGCCCCGCTCTGGGGCAGGACGCAGGCGCCAGCGCAGGCCAGCCTATGGGCGTGGCCATTACCGCCGATCTGACCGCTGGCCTGGCGGGCGCGCGGGTGCTGATTGATTTCACGCGCCCCGAAGCCACCATGCGGCACTTGGCCGCCTGTCGCGCGCAAGGCGTGGCGCTGGTTATCGGCACCACGGGCTTTTCAGAAGCGCAAAAGGCCGATATCGCTGCGGCGGCGCGGCACATTCCCATCGTCATGTCACCCAACATGAGCGTGGGCGTGAACGTGACCTTCAAGCTTCTGGAAATGGCCGCCAAGGCGCTTTCCACGGGCTATGACATCGAGATCATTGAGGCGCACCACCGCCACAAGGTGGACGCGCCCAGCGGCACGGCCCTGAAAATGGGCGAAGTCATTGCCGCAGCCCTGGGCCGCAATTTGCAGGAGTGCGCCGTATTCGAGCGCCACGGCCACACTGGCGAGCGCCAGCCGCAGCAAATTGGCTTTGCCACCATACGCGGGGGCGATATCGTGGGCGACCACACCGCTCTTTTCGCGGGTGAAGGCGAGCGTATTGAAATCAGCCACAAATCCAGCAGCCGGGCGGGCTATGCGCAGGGCAGCTTGCATGCCGCCCGCTTCCTGGCCGGGCGCTCCAGCGGCCTGTTCGATATGTTCGACGTGCTGGGCTTGCGCTGAGACGTTTTTCTGTTGCTCCCCGCTCCCGAAACCATCGCTGCAAATCCAGGCTGCGCCAGCGCTTGCGGCCGATTGGCTCCCAAGGCTGGACATTCTTTTTTCCAGGCAGCTCCTGCCGCTTGCGCGCCTGTGGCGCAGCGCCAGTTTGCGGCGGCTTGCCGCCTAGGGATTCCGGCGGGCATTTCGCTCCATGTTCATCAAGAAAAATCCGAACGCCATCGTCGCCCGCTTCAATAGCGCTTTTCTGGTGCTGTCGTGGGCGCTCATGGGTTTTGCCGCCACGTTTGCCGTGCCGCTGGGCTTTTCGCTGATGGACGAGTCGGCGCCATTCGCCCACGTCTGGACAGGCTGCATGCTGTTTACCTGGGTCAGCGGGGCGCTGCTGTGGCGCAAGACGCGCAACCGCCGCCGCGAACTGACGATCAAGGACGGTTTTTTGCTGGTCACCCTGGTGTGGCTGGTGCTGCCCGCCTATGCGGCGCTGCCGTTCATGTTCACCGTGCATGGCATGAGCTGGTTTGACGCCTACTTTGAAGCCATGAGCGGCCTGACGGCCACGGGCGCCACGGCGCTGGCGGGGCTGGATCTGCTGGCCACCCCCGTGAACGTGTGGCGCTGCTTTTTGCAGCTCATTGGCGGGCTGGGCATCATGCTGCTGGTGGTGGCCGTGCTGCCGTTTCTGGGGCTGGGCGGCACGCAGCTGTACAAGGCCGAAACGCCGGGGCCGATGAAAGACACGCGCCTGACGCCGCGCATCGCCGAAACGGCGCGGGGCCTGTGGGGCGTGTATTTCGTGCTGTCAGCCGCCTGCATGTGGGCCTACCACGCCTGCGGCATGAGCTGGGCCGATGCCTTCATGCACATGTGCACCACGGTCGGGCTGGGCGGCTTTTCGTCGCATGACAAGAGCTTTGGCTACTGGGACATTCCGGCGCTGGAATGGACGGCCACGCTGTTCATGCTGCTCTCGGGCGTGAGCTTTGCGCTGTATTTCAGGGCCTGGCAGCGCCGCTCGCTGCGCCCCATTGCGCAAGATGTGGAAGTGCGCGCCTACGTGCAAATCTTGCTGGTGTGCACGGCCATCGTGGCGGGCATGCTGATGTATGGCGGCATCTACAGCGAAAGCGATGAGGCCGTGCGCCAAGCCGCCTTTCAAGTCGTCTCGCTGGCCACCACCACCGGCTATGCCGCCACCGATTACCTGCTGTGGCCCACCTTTGTGCCGGTTCTGATGCTGTTTCTGGGCTGCTTTGTCTCGTGCGCAGGCTCCACGGGCGGGGGCATCAAGCTGGTGCGCATGCTGGTGCTGGTGCGGCTGGCGCGGCGCGAGCTGGTGCGCATCATTCACCCGCGCGTGGTTCACCACGTCACGCTGGGGCGCGGCGGCGCGGTTTCGCCTGATGTCATCTGGGCCATCATGGCCTTCATGCTCATCTATGGCGGCGCCATGACGGCGCTGACGCTGCTCATGCTCGCTTCCGGGCTGGATGTGGTGACCGCCTTTTCCGCCGTCATCGCCTGCCTGAACAACATCGGCCCCGGCATGGGCAAGATAGGCCCGGCGGGCAACTTCGGCGTGCTCAATGACTTTCAGATCACCATCTGCACCTTTGCCATGCTGCTGGGCCGGCTGGAGCTGCTGTCAGTGCTGGTGCTGCTGACGCCGCAGTTCTGGCGCAGCTGACGGCCCGCGCGGCATCTGCCTGCCCGCTTATTTTTTTCCGCCTGCCTGCGCCCACGCTTGCCCCACGGCTTGAAGGCCCGCCAGGGCAAAGCGGTACATGTGCTCGGCAATGACTTCATGCGGCATTTCGCGCACGGCCTGCGCGGGGCCGGGAATGCCGATGGCGCTGACAGTGAGCATGATGAGCGGCGCCACCGTGCTGACGGCGCAGCGCAGCAAGGCTGGCTCGTGCGGCGGAATGCCGGAGACCTCACTGAGAATGCGCAGCACCGGGCGCGCCTTCTGCGGCACCTGGGCTTGCAGCATTTGCAGCAGCTGGGGCGAAGGGTTGCCCAGCTCGCGCGCCAGCGCGCGGCCATGCCAGCTGGAGGCATTGACGCAGTTTTTGGCCAGCAAAGCCAGCAGCGCGCGCAGTTTTTCGGAAGCGGGCTGCGCGCTGTCAGCCAGCGCCCGCAGCTCTTCTTCACTGATGAAGTGGCGGTGCGCTTCGGCCAGCGTGGCCTGGAGCAGCCCCTCGCGGCCGCCAAAGTGGTAGTTGATGGAGGCCAGATCCACTGCGGCCAGCGCGGCAATGGCCTTGCTGGGCGTGGCGGCGAAACCGCTTTGGGCCATGAGCGTGCCTGCGGCTTGCAGGATGCGGGCGCGCGTGGCTTCGCCATCGGTGCGGAGCAGGCGTTGGGTCATGAGGGGCGATTTTGCAGGCGGGCCGCAGCGCGGATGGAGCGCCGCGAAAAAGTGGATTTCCTTCCTGCGCGGCTTTCTTGACGCACTGAGGCTGCTGCCGTCCCTCTCGCATCCATCGCCGCTGGCCTATGGTGGCGATGACGGGGCGGCTAGCCTTCGTTGGAAAGAGCGTATTTAGCTCCTGATTTGATAGGGGGCTGCGCAGGTTTCACTAGGACTCCAACGCTTTTCATGGCCTTGGATTTGCTCCTTTTTTGATGGCGCTGCACGGCCGCTCGTGGGCTGCTCATGGGCCGCCCAAGGGCCGGCCGTTGTACTGGTTGCCTCGCATGGTGGCGGTGACGCGGTTCAGGCTCAGCCAGTAGTCGGGTGGGCTGGAGGCGTCAGCGAGGATGGTGTTGCCTTCCATCTCCAGGCTGCCAGCGGCGTTGGCGGCGCTGGCAATGCGCAGATAGGGGTTGTCCAGCGGGCCGCGCAGCTCGAAGGTGTTGTTCTTGAGGGTGATGCGGGCGGCGTTGGTGCTGATGTCTGCCGCTTCGGTATAGCTCAGGTTGTTTTCGGTAATGCGGAAGGTGTTGCCTTGCACGGTCACGCTGCCGCGCTGGTTGCCGTCGGAGCCGTTTTCCGTGATGCCGAGGGGCACGCCTTTTTGCAGTGGGGTGCTGCGCACGATGGCGGTGTTGTTCAGCACGCGGATGTCGCCGGAGCCTTTGCCGGGGCCTCTGCGGCCTGAGCGGGGCTGGTAGCTGGTGTCGTTGAAGATGCCGATGAGCCAGGTGGCGGATTCGCCGCTGATTTCGTTGTTGGCGATGGTGAGCGTGTAGTCGATGGCTTGCTCGTGGTTGCGGCATTCGATGCCATAGGTTCTGGCTTCGCCTTTGTGGGCGGCCAGCCCGGTGATTTTGTTGTTGATGATTTCATAGACGCCGGGGCCTTCGCTGCGCAGGTCAAAGAAGGCGGAGTTGGCGTCAAGATGGATGCCAGCCACGCCAAAGTAGGCGTTGTCGCCCCCGCTGGCGGGCATGCGAAAGTCCGGGTCAAGTGCGATGGTGTTGTTCGCAATGCGCACGCGCGTCATGGAAAACTGGCGGTTGTAGACGGAGATGCCGTAGAGCCGGTCGCCATTGGCCTGGTTGTTTTCAATGACGATGTCGTTGCCGTCGTGCACGTCCAGCCCCTTGCGGTAGTTGTGGTCGGTGACGTTGCGCGAGAAGTTCACGCCGAAGTTGTAGCTGCCCGCTTCGGTGGCGATGCCATAGCCGGTGCCGCCGTCGTTTTCATGGCCGTTGCGCGCCAGCAGGTTGCCGGTGGCGGTGAAGTTTTCCTGGAAGGCCACGAGCGCGCCCGCCACGCGGTTGTGGTGGAGATGGCTGTTGACAAGGCGGTTGTTGCGGCTCACGGGCACTTGACTGCGGCCAATGCGGCCAATGCGGTAGAGCGCTTTGTAGCTGACGTCCACCGCCCGCTCCCTGGGGTTGGTTCCCGGGTAGCGGCTGTGCGCCTTGGCCGAGGTGAAGAGCACGCCCGCGCGATTGGCGCCGCTGACTTCAACGGCGTCGATGGTGGTGTTGTCGGCGTCGCTGACCAGAATGCCGCTCACTTTGCCAAAGTAGGTGTCGCCCTTGCGGTAGAAGAAGTTGGCGTTGGTGTATCTGACGGCGAGGTTGGCAATGGTTTTGCCGCTGAGACCGTCGATGAGCACGCCTGCGTGGTCGCGGATGTCGTCTGCGTTGAAGTTGGAATCGAACGGCTTGCCCGTCTGCGGCCAGCCGAAGAGGATTTCGGTTCGGTCCGGGCCATCGCCAAAGAGGGCGGTGACGTTCTTGTTGCTTTCGTCTAGCTTGATCTGCTGGCTGATGAGCAGTTTGCCGCTCAGGCGCAGAGCGGCCTTTTCCTGATGTGCAGCGGCCAGCGCCTTGCGGATGGCCTCAATGCTGTCGCGCTGGCCGCTGGCGTCAGCGCCGAAATCAGCCACATCCAAATACCTGCCAAAGCGCGCATGCGTATGCACCGTGTAGCCGCCGGGGTTGGGCTGGGGCGCGGCGGCGGCCACTTGCGAGGTGGGAGCGCTTTCCACCTGCTCGGCGTAGCCTGCCTGGTCGGTATAGGCGGCGCGCACCGTGAGTGTTTTGCCGATGTCGTCTTGCCGCACCGTGTAACTGGCGGACTGGGCGGCGGCAATGAGCGAGCCGCTGGCAAGCCATTGATACGCCACGCCCTGGGCGGGCACACCGTTGCCGTCCGACAGCTGCGCCGTCAGCGTTTGGCCCACGATGGCATAGCCTTCAATGCGCACGGAGCCTTGCAGATTGCTGGAGAGCACCGCTTCCGTGGGCGCGCTGCGCAAATTTTCCGCGTGGCCGCGCAAATCGGTATAGCTGGCCTGCACATGCACGGCCCGGCCCGTGTCGCTGGCTTCCAGGCGGTAGCTGTCCGCAATGGCGCTGTCTATGGGCTGGCCGTCTGAATACCACTGGTAGGCCACGGCGGAAGGCACGCCGTCTTCATCCGCCAGCGTGGCGGTGAGCATCTGGCCGACGACTGCCTTGCCGCTGATGCCCAACTGGCCCGCGCGATTTGGCTCGGGCGCGGGCGTGACCGTAGGCGCTGGGCTGGGCGTGACCGTAGGCGCGGAAGTGGGAGTGGCCGTGGGCGATGGCGTGGATGGGCGGCTTGGCGCGGGAGTTGGTGTGGGTAAGGGCGGTGTGGGCGAGGGCGCCGGCAGAGGCACACCAGGAGAAGCGGGCGGCGGGGAAGGCGTGGAAGGAGACGCGGCTTCGCCATCATCTCCGCCGCCGCAGCCTAGCATCAGCACGGCTGCTGCGGCTGCCACTGTCCATAGCCGGATGGCACGAAAAACAGGCAACGGCGTGCGCATACACATCCCCTTTCAGTTTTTGTGATATGAGCGTATCTTAAACCGTTACATGAACTATGTAACGAAATCAATGCGCCGCAGGAAAGGAAAGCAAGCACTCACTGGCCCAGGGTGAAGCTGGCGTGCCTGCGGCGCAGGCAGGCGTGGTTGATGGTCGAAGTGCTGCTCCAGCCTGTTGCATTTGCTCAATGGCATCGAAAAGAGGAGCAGATTCAGAGGGTTGGATATGCCGGTCTGCGCTGTTCCTACTGAGAGATGTTGCTATTTAAAAAAGAACAAATCCATAGGCTGCTCAAGATGGCATCCGGATTGGTTTCCGAGGCCAGGCTTCGCCAGCGCTTGCCGAAAGCCATCGCGCTGTGTACGGCCACGTGTTTGAATTCCGTGAGACCGGCAAAAACTCTCGTTTTGGCGATGCCGCCATCAGCGCGAGCGCTGCATCGGTGGAATCAGCATCCGCACGCTTTGGCGAAGGCAGGCAAAAAAATGCCGCCGTGCGGAGCAGCGGCGGCATGGTTTCGGAAAGTGCTCTGGCGGTCAGACGGCGCCGTTTTTGTCTTGGCGGTGCGCCTGCCGCTGCCGCGCGGCCAAGCCTGCCACACCAAGGCCCGCCAGCAATAGCGCCCAAGGCGCGTCAGCGGGCACGGCCTGCACGGCGCTGGCGGGCGCGGCGTTGCAATTGGCGGTGATGGTCACGGTGGCGTAAATGCCCATTGGGCCTGCGCCCAGCGTAGCTTCAGCGTTCTTGACTTCGAGAATGAGTTGGTTGGCCTCGTGGGTCCAGGCCAGCGTCGGGGTGAATGCGGCGCTCAGCGCGCCAAAACCAGACTGCGCGGTGGTAACGAAAGCGCCGCCGGGATTGGCCGTGTTGGACACGCCCGTTCGCAGCAGGTCGTTATCCACGGATACCTGAATGGAAGTCTGGACGCTGCTCAGGTCAATGCGGTTGTTCACCTGAATGCCTGGCGAGCGGAAAGGAATGGGGTTGGTGGTGTCGAACGTTGGGTTGGTGGCCGGGTCGGCGGGCGATAGCCACGCCGTCCCTGCGGGAGGCGTACTGCCGGATGGGTACCAGGCGCTGTGCTTGTATGTAGTAGTGGCAGCGCCCCATGAGCCGCTGTGCTGCCGCTCCCAGCCGGCTCCTGTGGCAAACGTCAGGGGCGTGGCCGGGCCTGCTGCGGCCGTGGGGCAGGTGAGTGAAAGCGCGGACTGGCCGTGGGCCGCGCTGGCCAAGGCTGCCAGGGCAACAGCGCCAGCGAGATGGCGCAAGACAGTCACAGTACGATGAACCATGTTTTCTCCTTAAGTTGAATTCGCACAAAGCTTGCATGACACAAGAACAGAATTACGCGTTTTTACGGCCAACAAGTGAAATTGGTAATGTTTGTTCCAAATAGATGCATCAAATACAGGGAACACCGATTGTTGCCTATGTAATACGCAAGCGTCGGACTGTCACGTGAGCGGGCGCGGCGCAGGGTGAAGCGCTTGTTCCGCACGCGCTCCGCGCGGGCCTGCCGCCTAGAATCCTGCGCTTTGCCTGCTTCATCCGTTCAATGGCGCTTGCACGCGCCTGATGCCACCATGCTCAGCTTCCAGCAAATCATCCTTACCCTCCAGAAATACTGGGCCGATCAGGGCTGCGCCCTTTTGCAGCCGTATGACATGGAAGTGGGCGCGGGCACCAGCCACACGGCCACCTTTTTGCGCGCCATCGGCCCGGAGCCGTGGAAAGCCGCCTACGTGCAGCCCAGCCGCCGCCCCAAAGATGGCCGCTACGGCGATAACCCCAACCGCCTTCAGCACTACTACCAGTACCAGGTGGTGCTCAAGCCCGCGCCGGACAACATCCTGGATTTGTACCTGGGCAGCCTGCGCGCGCTGGGTTTTGACCTGAAGAAAAACGACGTGCGCTTTGTGGAAGACGACTGGGAAAACCCTACGCTCGGCGCCTGGGGCCTGGGCTGGGAGGTGTGGCTCAATGGCATGGAGGTCACGCAGTTCACCTACTTCCAGCAAGTCGGCGGCATTGACTGCCGCCCCGCCACGGGCGAAATCACCTACGGGCTGGAGCGCCTGGCCATGTACCTGCAAGGCGTGGACAACGTCTACAAGCTGCTGTGGACCGAGGGGCTGACCTACGGCGACGTCTATCACCAAAACGAAGTGGAGCAATCGGCCTACAACTTCGAGCACAGCGATGCCGATTTTTTGTTCGCCGCCTTTGCCGCGCACGAGAAAAAAGCGCTGGAACTCATTGAAGAAAAACTGGCCTTGCCCGCCTACGAACAAGTGCTCAAGGCCGCCCACACCTTCAACTTGCTGGACGCGCGCGGGGCCATCTCCGTGACCGAGCGCGCTGCCTATATTGGCCGCATCCGCACCCTGGCGCGCGCCGTGGCCCAAAGCTACTACGACAGCCGTGAGCGCCTGGGCTTTCCGCTGGCGCCGCGCGAGTGGGTGGCGCAAATCACGCCGAAAAAGGCAGATTGAGGTTTTGCCGCAGGCCGCTCGCGCCCGGCGGCCTGCCTGGGCCAGCCGTTTTCCTGCTTTCCCGATCAGCCTTTGCCCTGAGCTTGCCAGAGTGCATCAAAAACAGGAGCGAATTTGAGGGGCATAAATACCGGTTTGCGCCCTTTTCACTAAGACCTATTGCTATGGATAAAGGAGCTATATCGAAGCATGCTCCGCATCCATTCCCTGCCAGCGCGTTTCGTGCGCCGTGCGCACGCATGGGAGCTGTTTCAAGAAACCGGCCGCCAGTTGGGCGCTGAAGCGGCGGCCAGAAAAATGGCTGACGGGCAAACCCGTCAGCCATGAGGGAAAAGCTTGAACCCAGTCGCAAGCCGTTTGCGCGATGGGCGTAGCGGCTTTTATGCCAGAACCCGTTTAAAGCCTGGCCGTGATGGGGGCGGACCGGAATGGGCCGCCAACCGCAGACGGGCCTTGCAGCCCTGCGGGAATTTGGACCCGAATCTGCGCTTTTGCACCCACGGACAGGCTCCGAACGGTCTCAATTGGCCGGTTCGGGCTGACGCACCTTGAATTGGCGGCATTCGGCTGCGTCCCAGCGTTTGTTGCAGTGCTTCCAGCCGCAGGCGTTGCGCTTGAACGGATTGTTGCCAGCCTGGCGCAGACACTGGCCCAAGGGCGTGCGGGCGCTGTTGCCTTGGTGCGAGAGGAGATCGCCGCCTTCCGGGCACTGGCCCTTGCCCCAGCGGCCCTGGCAGTGCTGGCGCATGCAGCGGCTGCGTGCTACGGGATTGATGCCAACGTGATCCAGGCAGCTTTTGAGGCTGAGATTTGGATTGGCGTGCGGGTTGGCGCCAGAGCTGAAGGGGCGTGGGCGGTTTTGCGTTTCCTCCGCTTCTTCGGCATCGGGCGCGGCACGGCGCGCCGGACTGCGGGCCTGCCGGGCGCGGCTGGGGCCAACGCGCTCGGGTTCGGGGTATTCGCCGCGCGCCTTGGCTTCACGATATTGGCGCAGGGATTCAGCGGCTTGTGGCGAATTGCCGCTGGCGTGAACGGGCCAGGCCGCCAGCCAGGCGGTCAGCGCCAGCAGACAGGCCATGAACGCGCGGACGGCGTTGATGCGATGAAAGTGCAACGGCATTTCAAGCTCCTTTCAGAAGAAAAATGTTGCTGAATGCGCTCACCTTAACAGTGCCGGGCCGCAGTCTTGTTGCGGACTGTTTCGTCCGGCTTTATTCGCAGCAGGGCGCGGGGGCAGACCAGGCGAGACGCGCCAAGAAGTTTCCGGTTTGCGGATGCCAGCGGCCACTCATCAACAGGTTCGCGCTGGCGTGGCGCTTGCGAGATAGCCGCCCGCACGTTCAGCCGCTCGTTTTCCATTCAGCCGATAGGGCGATGGGGGCGGTTTGGCAGCGCGCTCGTGACAAGGCGCACACTACGGGCATGAACGACGAAAACACTTCCCTTCACAGTCTGGACTTGGGCGTGGGCGGCATGACCTGCGCCAGTTGTGTGGCGCGCGTGGAGCGGGCGCTGAAAAAAGTGCCAGGCGTGCAGCAGGCGGCGGTGAATCTGGCGACCGAAAGCGCGCGCGTGACATATGCCGCCAGCGCAGACGCGGCCAGCATGCCGGCGCTGCTGCGCCGCGCCGTGCGCGACGCGGGCTACGAGCCGCGCGCCGCCGATGCCGCGCTGGCCGCGCCCGAAGGCGGCCCGTGGGCGGGCTTTGCGCCCGTGGGGCTGGGGCTGCTTTTGTGCGCGCCGCTGGTGCTGCCCATGCTGCTGATGCCGCTGGGCGTGGCGTGGATGCCGCCCGCGTGGGTGCAGTTCGCGCTGGCCACGCCGGTGCAATTTGTGCTGGGCGCGCGTTTTTACAAATCGGCCTGGCACGCACTGAAAAACGGCAGCGGCAACATGGAGCTGCTGGTGTCGGTGGGCACCACGGCGGCCTGGCTGCTTTCGGTGTGGATGTGGCTGTTTTCAGCGCCGGGCAGCGGGCACGCGCACGGCGCGGACGCTGGCGCTTCCGCGCATCTGTACTTTGAAAGCGCCGCCGTGGTGGTGACGCTGGTGCGGCTGGGCAAGTGGCTGGAAGAGCGCGCCAAGCGGCAAACCACATCGGCCATACGCGCGCTGCACGCGCTGCGGCCCGAGGTGGCGCATTTGATTGACTGGGACGGCAGCGAAAAGGACATTCCCGTCGATGAGCTGCGCGCGGGCGACATGCTGGCCGTGCGCCCCGGCGAGCGCATTCCGGCCGATGGCGTGGTGGCCGAAGGCAGCACGCAAGTGGATGAATCCATGCTCACCGGCGAGCCGCTGCCCGTGCCCAAGGCGGCGGGCGACAAGCTCACGGGCGGCGCCATCAACGGCGAAGGCCGCGTGCGCCTGCAAGTGACGGCGGCGGGCAGCGAAAGCGTGCTGGCGCACATCATCCGTCTGGTGCAAGACGCGCAAGCCGTCAAGGCCCCCGTGCAGCGGCTGGTCGATCGGGTGGCCGCCGTGTTCGTGCCCGTGGTGCTGGGGCTGGCGCTGCTGACTTTTGCGGGCTGGTGGCTGGCCGGGCTGGGCGTGGAAGGGGCGGTGATTCGCGCCGTGGCCGTGCTCGTCATCGCCTGCCCGTGCGCGCTGGGGCTGGCCACGCCCACGGCCATCATGGCGGGCACGGGCGTGGCCGCGCGCCACGGCATTTTGGTGAAAGACGCCGTGGCGCTGGAGACCGCGCACAAAGTGCGCACAGTGGCTTTCGACAAAACCGGCACGCTCACCGTCGGCCAGCCGCGCCTGCTGCGCCTGCTGCCCGCGCCCGGCGTGCAGGAAGCGGGCGCGCTGCAACAAGCCGCCAGCCTGCAATCGGGCAGCGAACACCCGCTGGCGCGCGCCGTGCTGGCCGCCGCGCAGCAGCAAGGCATCAAGACCGAAGCGCCGCAAGACGCGCGCGCCGTGCCCGGGCGCGGCACGCAAGGCGTGGTGCAGGGGCAGGCCGTGCTCATCGGCAGCCTGCGCTGGATGCAGGAGCTGGACGTGGACTTGTCGCCCTTTGCCGCCGCCTTGCAAGAGCAGCAGGCGCAAGGAGCCACGGTGTCCGTCATGGCCGTGCGGCCAGGCGATGCGGGCGGCGATGAAGGCAGCGATGCGCCGCCGCAAGCCGTGGCGCTGCTGGCCTTTGGCGACGAAGCCAAGCCCGGCGCGCGCCAGGCCATTGAAACGCTGCACCGGCAGGGCATACGCGCCGTGATGATTTCCGGCGACAACCGCAGCGCCGCCGAGGGCATGGCGCGCCGCCTGGGCCTGAAGCCCGAGGCGGGCGAAGTGCTGGCCGACGTGCTGCCCGGCGGCAAGGCCGAGGCCATCGCCCGGCTCAAGACCGCAGGCGGCGCGGTGGCGATGGTGGGCGACGGCGTGAACGACGCCCCCGCGCTGGCCGCCGCCGATGTGGGGCTGGCCATGGGCAGCGGCGCCGACGTGGCCATGCACGCCGCCGGCATCACCCTGATGCGCGGCGACATCGCGCTTGTGCCCGCCGCGCTGGACATCTCGCGCCGCACGGTCGCCAAGATTCGCCAGAACCTGTTCTGGGCCTTCATCTACAACACGGCGGGCATCCCGCTGGCGGCCTTCGGCCTGCTCAGCCCCGTGCTGGCAGGCGCGGCCATGGCGCTGTCGTCGGTGAGCGTGATGAGCAACGCGCTGCTGCTGCGGCGCTGGAAGCCGTGAGGCAAAAGGGCAGCGCCAACAGCGCCGATGCAGCGCGCAGAACCTGTTCAAAGCCCGGTCATGAACCGGTCTTTGCAGTCCCCTGGTAACCGCTTATTTCGCTACTTGTTTAATAGCATCAAATCCCGTTAAACCATGCGGGAGAGGCATTTTCTTGGCCTTGGATTTGCTCTTCAGAATGAAGCAAGAAGTGCAAGGCTGTGGACACGCCTTGCCGCTCATTCCGATCCGTCCTTTCGTCCCTCGCGGATCGCGCGGACTGCACAGGCCGGCAGGCTGGGTGAGGGAGACAAACCGCCTTGGCCCTGCCGAAAGATCGCTCTGGCAATCGTGAAGTCATGACCATGCGGGCCGAATCCCGTTGGTCAGGCATGAAGCGAGAGGATGGCGCCGCCTGGGCTGCTTGAGTCTGGAAAAGAAGCCCTCCATCAGATAACGGCACTCCATTCACCAAACTGGCGCGGGTCCACTGCGAACAGGGCCGCCAGTGCGCTCAGGCATGAGGCACGGCTTCAGTAAAGGAAAGGAGGGTGCTTTTCCGCTCCTCTTCACTCAGCAGGATCACCGGGTATGCCAAGGCAGTGCGGGGCCAATAGATCCTAAAAAGAGAGCGAATTTAATGGGGTAAAAACATCGCTCTGCGCACTTTCCACTAGGACCTGATGCTATGAATAGAGGAGCGGAATAACGCCTTTCGCTTTCCGTCTGCGTCTGTCTGCTGTTTCCGCTCCGCTGGCCAGGCCCAAGGTCTTCAGGCGTCGATGTTCATGGCGCGCAGGGCGTTGGTTTCGATGAATTCGCGGCGCGGTTCGACTTCGTCGCCCATGAGGGTGGTGAAAACGCGGTCGGCTTCGATGGCGTCGTCAATTTGCACGCGCAGCAGGCGGCGGACGGCGGGGTCCATGGTGGTTTCCCAGAGTTGCTCGGGGTTCATTTCGCCCAGGCCCTTGTAGCGCTGGCGGGCGGTGGTGCGTTCGGCTTCGCTGATGAGCCAGTTCATGGCCTGGTGAAAGCTGGTGATGGCGGCCTCGCGCATTTTTTCGCCTTCGCCGCGCGTGACTTTGGCGCCGGCGCCCAGCAGCTGGCCGAAGGTGAGGGCGGCGTCGTGCAGGGCGGCGTAGTCGGCGCCGCGCATGAAGTCTTGCGTGATGACGCTGCTTTTGGTGTTGCCGTGCTTGCGGCGGCTGATGCGCAGCAGGGGCGCGCCGGTGCGAGGGTCGGTTTCGTGGGTGACGCGCACGGCGTTGCCGTTGATTTGGTCGGCTTGCAGGCGGCGGGCCAGGGCTTCGGCGCTGGCGCTCAGGTTGTCTACATCGAGCGTGACGCCGCCGGCGATGGCGCGCAGGGCGTCGGCGTCCATGAAGTGGCTCAGGCGCTCGATGATGTGTTCGGTGACCTGGAATTTGTGGGCCAGATCGGCCAGCGGCTCGCCGGAAAGGGCGCGCGGTTGTTCGCCGCCGGTGTGCAAGGTGGCGTCGCGCAGGGCGATGCGGGTGAGAAAGGATTCCAGCGCGTTGGCGTCTTTCAGGTACAGCTCTTCTTTGCCGGCCTTGACTTTGTAGAGCGGCGGCTGGGCGATGTAGATGTGGCCGCGCTCGACGATTTCGGGCATTTGCCGGTAGAAGAAGGTGAGCAGCAGGGTGCGGATGTGGGCGCCGTCCACGTCGGCGTCGGTCATGATGATGACGCGGTGGTAGCGCAGCTTGTCGATGTTGAAGTCGTCCTGGCTGCCTTTGCCCGATTCGGGGTCGGTTTTGCCGATGCCGGTGCCCAGCGCCGTGATGAGGGTGACGATTTCCTGGCTGGACAGGAGTTTTTCGTAGCGGGCGCGTTCGACGTTGAGAATCTTGCCGCGCAGGGGCAGGATGGCCTGGAACTTGCGGTCGCGCCCCTGCTTGGCGCTGCCGCCGGCGGAGTCGCCCTCGACGATGTAGATCTCGCACAGGGCGGGGTCTTTTTCCTGGCAGTCGGCGAGCTTGCCGGGCAGGCCCATGCCGTCGAGCACGCCTTTTCGGCGGGTCATTTCGCGGGCCTTGCGGGCGGCTTCGCGGGCGCGGGCGGCGTCGATGATCTTGCCGCACAAGATTTTGGCGTCGGCCGGGGTTTCTTCGAGGAAGTCGGTGAGCGCGCGGGCGACGATGTCTTCCACCGGCGCGCGCACTTCGCTGGAGACGAGTTTGTCCTTGGTCTGGCTGGAGAACTTGGGTTCGGGCACTTTCACCGAGAGCACGGCGCACAGGCCCTCGCGCATGTCGTCGCCGGAGACTTCCACTTTGGCTTTCTTGGCCAGTTCGTTGTCGGCGATGTATTTGCCGATGACGCGGGTCATGGCCGCGCGCAGGCCCGTGAGGTGCGTGCCGCCGTCGCGCTGGGGGATGTTGTTGGTAAAGCACAGCACTTGTTCGCTGTAGCCGTCGTTCCACTGCATGGCGACTTCCACGCCGATTTCGGTGCCGGCGATGCCGCCGTAGCTTTCGGCGGGGCGGCTGCCGCTGGCGTAAAACGTGGTGGGGTGCAGCACGCGCCGCGCGCCGTTGATGAAGGCGACAAAGCCTTTGACGCCGCCGCTGCCGGCGAAGTCGTCTTCTTTGCCGGTGCGCTCGTCGATCAGGCGGATGCGCACGCCGTTGTTCAGAAAGCTCAGCTCGCGCAGGCGCTTGGCGAGGATGTCGTACTGGAAGGTGTGGTTCTCGCGGAAGATGTCGGTGTCAGGCAGGAAGCGCACTTCGGTGCCGCGCTGATCGGTGTCGCCAGTGATGCGCATGGGCGAGACTTCAACGCCGTCCACCTTTTCCAGCAGGGGGTTTTGCACGATGCCGCGCGAGAACTGGAGTTCGTGCACCTTGCCTTCGCGGCGCACCACCAGCCGCAGCCACTGGCTCAGGGCATTGACGCAGGACACGCCCACGCCGTGCAGGCCGCCGGAGACTTTGTAGCTGTTTTGGTTGAATTTGCCGCCCGCGTGCAGTTCGGTGAGGGCGATTTGCGCGGCGCTGCGGCGCGGCTCGTGCTTGTCGTCCATCTTCACGCCGGTGGGAATGCCCCGGCCGTTGTCTGCCACGCTCACGGAGTTGTCGCCGTGGATGGTGATGAGGATGTCGTCGCAAAAACCGGCCAGCGCCTCGTCGATGGAGTTGTCCACCACTTCAAACACGAGGTGATGCAGGCCCGTGCCGTCGCTGGTGTCGCCGATGTACATGCCGGGGCGTTTGCGCACGGCTTCCAGCCCTTCAAGAATCTGGATGGCGCCTTCGCCGTAGCCGCCGCCGTCTGCGGGCGGCAGGGCGTCGGGCGCGGGGGTGTTTTCTTCGGTCATGGGAATGATCCTTTCAGAGGGGCCTGGGCTGTGGCCCGTGGCGCAAGAGCGCGCGCGGGCTGCTTTTGAAAAGCCGAAACCCACCGTGCGGGGCGGGTTGGGCGAGGCGGTTTACATCAAGAAAAAGAGCGAATTCGAGGTGCCTGAAAAGGCCTTCTGCGCACGTTTCACTAGGACTTGTTGCTATTGAATCAGGAGCTATTTCAGGGGCTGACTGAGGCATGGGGGAGAAGCGGGCGCGAGGGCCGCCGCCCGCTTTGTGCGCCCTGGCTCAGATGCGCATGGGCATGACGACGTATTTGAAGTTGTCATCGCCCGGCAAGGTGATGAGCGCGGAGCTGTTGGCGTCTTGCAGGCCGATGGTGATCATCTCTTGCTGCTTGAGGGTGGAGAGCACGTCCATCAGGTAGGTGACGTTGAAGCCGATTTCGATGGCGTCGCCGCCGTAGTCAATGTCCAGCTCATCCACCGCCTCTTCCTGCTCGGCGTTGCTGGAGGCGATGCGCAGCGTGCCCGGCTCCAGGTTCAGGCGCACGCCCTTGAATTTGTCGCTGGTCATGATGGCGGTGCGTTGCAGGCACGCCAGCAGCACGGCGCGGCCCAGCGTGACGCTGTTCTTCGGGCTTTGCGGGATGACGCGGTTGTAGTCAGGGAATTTGCCCTCCACCAGCTTGGTGACGAACTCCATGCCGCCAAAGCTGAATTTGGCCTGGTTGGCGGCGAACTGCATTTCAATCATGGGCGCTTGCTCGCCTTCGGGCGCGGCGGCGTCAGACAGCAGGCGCTCCAGCTCGATGACGGTTTTGCGCGGCAGGATGACTTGCTGCCGGGGCACTTCCACATCCAGCGTGGCGCTGGTGAAGGCCAGGCGGTGCCCGTCAGTGGCCACCAGGCTCAGGCGCTTGCCGTCGGTCTCGAACAAGATGCCGTTGAGGTAGTAGCGGATGTCGTGCACGGCCATGGAAAACGACACCTGCCCCAGCAAATCCTTCAGCGTTTTCTGCGGCACGCTGAAGGCAGGACCAAAGCCGGGCGCTTCCTGCACGAGCGGGAAGTCTTCGGCGGGCAGGGTTTGCAGGGTGAAACGGCTTTTGCCGCCCTTGAGCAGGAGCTTTTCCTGCTGCGACTCCAGGCTCACGGTCTGGTCGGCGGGCATGGTGCGCAAAATGTCGATGAGCTTGCGCACGCCCACGGTGGTGGCAAAGCTGCCTTCGTCGCCGCCCAGCTCGGCATGGGTGCGAATCTGGATTTCCAGATCGCTGGTGGTGAGCTGGATGCTGCCGCCTTCCTTTTTCAGCAGCACGTTGGCCAGCACGGGCAGCGTGTGGCGGCGCTCCACGATGCCCGCCACCGATTGCAGGGCGGACAGGAGCTGGTCTTGCGAGGTTTTCAGGACGATCATGTGGTTTTCCCGGGAAATCTGGCGGCGTATTGTGACTTTGGAAAAGCTATTGATAAGAGCGCGATGAAACGGGCCTGAATCCGCCTCTCGTCCTACAGGAATACGAGGGTTCAGCTATTGATTCATGAGCGAATGCAGCCTGGACGCTTCATCCCTTGATGGTTTGCTCCAGCACATGCAGCTGCTGGTTCAGTTCGGTGTCTTGCTTGCGGTCAGCGCCGATCTTGCGCACGGCGTGCAGCACGGTGGTGTGATCGCGCCCGCCGAAGGACTCGCCAATTTCAGGCAGGCTTTTTTGTGTCAGCTCCTTGGCCAGGTACATGGCGATCTGGCGCGGCCTGGCAATGGCGGCGGGACGGCGCTTGCTGTACATGTCAGCCACTTTGATTTTGTAGAAGTCGGCCACGGCCTTCTGGATGTTTTCCACGCTGATCTGGCGGTTTTTGATGGACAGCAGATCGCGCAGCGCCTCTTTGGCCATCTGGATGGAGAGCTTTTCGCCATTGAAGCGCGAGTAGGCCAGCACCTTGTGCAGCGCGCCTTCCAGCTCGCGCACGTTGGAATGCACGCCCTTGGCGATGAAAAAGGCCACTTCTTCGGGCAGCTCCACGTCCACGGCGGCGGCCTTGTTCATCAGGATGGCCACGCGCATCTCGAACTCCGGCGGCTCCAGCGCCACCGTCAGGCCCGAATCAAAGCGCGAGACCAGGCGCTCGTGAATGTTGGTCAGCCCCTTGGGGTAGGTGTCGCTGGTCATCACCACGTGGCTTTTCTTGGCCAGCAGCGCCTCGAAGGTGTTGAAGAACTCTTCTTGCGTTTTTTCCTTGTTGCCGGTGAAAAACTGCACGTCGTCGATCAGCAGCAAGTCAAGCGAGTGGTACTTCTCGCGAATGGACTCGAAATTCTTGTTCATGGAGGCGCGCACCACGTCCGAGACGAACTGCTCGGCGTGGATGTAGAGCACGCGCGCTTGCGGATTGAGCTGCTGCAAACGGTTGCCCGTGGCGTGCATCAAGTGCGTTTTGCCCAGGCCCACGCCGCCATAAATGAACAGCGGGTTGTAGAGCTTGCCGGGCGCGCTGGCCACGTGCAGCGCGGCAGCGTGCGCCATGCGGTTGGCGGTGCCTTCCACCATCGTCTCGAAAGTCAGGGACGGATTGAGCTGGCTGCGCGGACGCTCGGCGGGCGCAGGCGCGCCAGCCTGCTGAGGCTCTTGCTGGGCGGTTTGGATGGTTGGGGCGGCTTGTGCCGGCGCCGGGCGCGCGGCGGCCGCTTTGGGCCGGGCTGCGGGCGCGGCGGCCACGGCCAGGCGCACCTGCACGGGCGCGCCACAGACTTCTTCCAGCGCAGCGGCGATGTGGCCTGCGTATTTCTCGCGCACGAAGTCCAGCTTGAAACGGTTGGGAGCGAACACGGTGACGCTGGCGCCTTCGTCATCCATCTGCGCCGTCAGCGGCTTGATCCAGAGGTCAAACAGCTTCTGGTCGATTTGCTGCGACAGGGCTTCGACGCAAGCGGGCCAGGGCGAAGCGGCGTGCGGGAAGGAAGCAACTGGAGAAGAAGCAGAGGGCGGGCGGGCGGCGCTGGGCATGGAGAGACGAGCGGAAAGCAGCAAACGAAAAACAGAAGGGCGGCAGATGAAGCAGCAGGCCAAAGCGACGGGCGGCGCCCGGGCGGCGCTGAGCGCAGGGCGCGGAAAGCGCGGCGGCGGGCCAAGCCTGCGGCGCTTGCGCATTCCCATGACAGCGAAAAGGAAACAGGAGTCGAAGCGCGCGGAAAACGGAGCCGGGCAAAAATTCTATCCACAGGCTGCGGCTTGACACAATCCCGCCCCTGATGGCATGCAATTGCCCGTGCCCGCTGATGATGGCGGAATTTGTGATAATCCGACGTTTACCTGCGCTGCGGCGCAGCTGCTTTTTTTCCGACTCTCGTACTGCAAAAAGGACAAGCATCATGGCCATGAAACGCACTTATCAGCCCTCCAAGATCCGCCGCGCCCGCACGCACGGCTTTTTGGTGCGCATGAAAACGCGCGGCGGCCGCGCCGTCATCAACGCCCGCCGCGCCAAGGGCCGCAAACGCCTGGCCGTCTGAGCCGTCGCGGCGGCTTCAAAAGGCACATGAGCGCAGGGGCAGCAGGCGAACCAGACGCGGCGGGCCGCGCGCTTTCAGCCGCAGCGTCCCGCTCTTGGCTGCGGCTGAAAACGCGCGCCCAATATCAGGCCGTGCTCAAAAATCCGCCAGCAGCCCGCACGACGCATTTCGCGCTGCACCGTCTGGCGTGGAGCGGCAGCGCCGCCGTAACGCCTGCCGAAAGGCAAAAACCGGTCTTCACACCCGCCAGCGGCGTGTGGCTGGGCGCGATGGCGCCCAAGCGCTGGGCGCGCCGCGCCGTCACGCGCAACGCCATCCGGCGCCAGATTTATGCGTTGGGGCAGCAAAAGGCGGGCGGCTGGCCCGCTGGCGCCTGGCTGGTGCGTTTGCGCGCCGGCTTTGACCGCAGCCAGTTTCCCAGCGCTTCATCCACTGCCCTCAAACGCGCCGTTCGCAGTGAGCTGGAGCGGCTTTTCGCGCGCGCCTTGCCGTCTGCAAACACAAAGCCCGCAGCGGATTCACTGCCGCCCGGCCTTTCTTAACCGCCCAATCGCTTCCCGGATTGCCTTTCTTTTCTCGCCATGCGCAAGCTGCTCATTGCCCTGGTTCGCGGCTACCGCCTGTTGCTGTCGCCCTGGCTGGGATCGGCCTGCCGCTTTGAGCCGACTTGCTCTCTTTACGCCATTGAAGCGCTGGAGCGCCACGGCGCGCTGGCAGGCAGCTACCTCACACTGCGGCGGCTGGGCCGCTGCGGTCCCTGGTGCGCAGGCGGCCATGATCCCGTGCCTGACGCGCCGCCGCGCCTCTGCCGTCTTTTCACTTCGCCGCCGGCTGTTTCACGCCGCCCGCCAGCGTCCGCTTCCCCAACCGAACCAACTCCATGAACGACATTCGCCGCACCATCCTGTGGGTCGTTTTTGCCCTCTCCAGCATCTTGCTGTGGGACAAATGGCAGGTCCACAACGGCCGCCCGGCCACGTTCTTTCCCAGCCCGGCGGCCACAGCCCAAGGGCCGCAAGGCGCGGGCGCTGCGCCTTCAGCCGTGCCTGCGGCCACGGGCGCATCCGGCGCTTCTGCGCTTTTGCCCGGCCAGGCCGCGCCAGCCGCTCTGCAACCGGCCAGCGAGCGCATCGAAGTCACCACCGACGTGATGAAGCTCGTGTTCGATACCCGGGGCGGCTCCATCATCCACAGCGAATTTCTGGCGTATGACGAGGCGGGCCGCCCCGGCAAACCCTTCGTGCTGCTGGACGACAGCCGCGAGCGCATCTACCAGGCCCAGTCCGGCCTGGCCAACCCGCAAGGCGCGCCTTTGCCCACGCACGAAACCGTCATGCAGTTCAGCGGCGAGCGCGCGCTCAAGGACGGCGAAAACACCCTCACCCTGCGCTTTGAATCGCCCGAAATCGGCGGCGTCAGGCTTGTAAAAACCTACACGCTGGAGCGCGGCTCCTACGTCATCCACACTGCGCACGAAATCATCAACGGCGGCCAGCAGCCCGTTTCGCCCCAGCTCTACGTTCAGCTGGTGCGCGATGGCGGCAAGGAAGCGGGCGAGACCGGCTTTTATTCCACCTTCACCGGCCCGGCCTTCTACACGCCCGAAAAGAAATACCAGAAGGTTGAATTCAAAGACATCGCCAAAGGCGACGCCAGCTACCAGAAAACATCGCCAAACGGCGGCTACGTCGCCATGGTGCAGCACTACTTCGCCAGCGCCTGGGCCTTCGATGAACAAACCGCGCTGGAAAACTCCGCCCGCCAGGTGTCGCCCAACCTGTATGCAGCCACCATGCTCACGCAGCCCAGGCTGGTAGCGCCTGGCGCAAGCGAAACGCTCAATGCGCGCCTGTTCATCGGCCCGCAAATCGAAACCGTGCTGGAGCATGTGGCCCCCGGCCTGGAACTGGTCAAGGACTATGGCTGGTTCACCATCCTCTCCAAGCCGCTGTATGCCCTGCTCAACTGGCTGCACAGCCTGCTGGGCAACTGGGGCTGGGCCATCGTCGCCCTGGTCGTGCTGCTGAAAATCGCCTTCTACTGGCTCAACGCCAAGGCCTACGCCAGCATGGCGAAGATGAAAGCCATCAGCCCGCGCATCACGGCCCTGCGCGAGCGCTACAAGGACAAGCCGCAAGACATGCAGCGCGAGATGATGCGCATCTACCGCGAAGAAAAAGTGAACCCCCTGGGCGGCTGCCTGCCCATCCTGATCCAGATTCCGGTGTTCATTGCCCTGTACTGGGTGCTGCTGTCCAGCGTGGAAATGCGCGGCGCGCCCTGGATTCTGTGGGTCACTGACCTGTCGGTGAAAGACCCCTACTACATCCTGCCGCTGGTCATGGCGCTCACCACCCTGTTTCAAACGGCGCTCAACCCGCTGCCGCCCGATCCCATGCAGGCCAAGATGATGTGGATCATGCCGCTCGTGTTCAGCGTCATGTTCTTCTTCTTCCCTGCGGGCCTGGTGCTCTACTGGATCACCAACAACATCCTCACCATCGCCCAGCAGTGGATCATCAACACGCGCCTGGGCGTGCCACCGCAGTTCAACCTGCCCAAGTTCAAGTAAAACGAAAAAGCCCGCAATTGCGGGCTTTCTCGCGTTTGTCCGCGCACCGTTTTTGGGAATGCGTTGCGGAAGGAGGCGGCGCTTCAACGCAGATGTGTTCGCTTCCGCCTTGCGGCGGCCTTTCACGGCAAAGCGAAGTTCTGACGTTGGACAAACGCGCTGGTCACATGTCCTATCGCCCGCAAATCTTCAGAGCGTGTTCACAATCTGCCCGGAATTGCGAAAAGTGCAAGCTCAGGCGGGCTTGCGGGCGATTGGCCGCTGCGCGCCCCTGAGCGGATGGCACCCACCAAATGGCATCAGAAACAGGAGCGAATTTGGGAGGCATGAAACACTGCTTTGCGCAATCCCTACTAGGACATCATGCTATTGATAAAGTAGCGAAATATTGCCCGCCCGCTTTTTCGAGATGAGGCTAAAAGCAGATTCAAAGGCACTCTTGAAGGCACAGGCAACAGGTGGCAGATGCTGGATGCGCCTCTGTCATGCTTGTCTATTCATAGCTTAATGTCCTCGTGAAATGTGCGCGAAACGGCGGTTTCTGCCCGTAAGTTCGCTCCTCTCTTTGAGGCAATATGACAAGCTGGTTTTGCTGTTTGACAAAGCCTTGCTGCATGGCGAACCTTTCGGAGGCGCCGTTGGCATCTATACACGGATTGCAGGCGGTTTTCTACCAAGCTTTGGCCAGCTGGCCAAAGCCTGCTGGAGCCTGCTGCTCGTCTGCGAAGCTCACGATTTCATAAGCGTCGGGCTGCGCCAGCAGTGCGCGCAGTAGCTGGTTGTTCAGCGCATGGCCAGAGCGGAAAGCGCTGTAGGCTGCCAGCATGGCGTGGCCTATGCAATAGAGGTCGCCGATGGCATCCAGAATCTTGTGCTTGGCGAATTCTTCGTCGTAGCGCAGGCCATCGGGGTTGAGCACTTTCACGTCGTCCATCACGATGGCGTTGTCCAGTCCGCCGCCCAGCGCCAGGCCATGTGAGCGCATGGCTTCGACATCGCGGCTGAAGGCGAAGGTGCGCGCGCGCGCGATGTCACGGCTGTAGCGGCCTGATCCCAGATCAAACGTCACGCGTTGCGTGGTCGCGTCCACGGCGGGGTGGCTGAATTCGATTTCAAAGCTCAGTGTGAAGCCGTGCAGCGGCTCCAGCCGCGCCCATTTAAGCTGAGGCCCTTCGCCTTCGCGCACTTCCACGGGCCGTTTGACACGCACGAACCGCTTGGGCGCGGGCTGGATCTCGATGCCCGCGCTTTGGAGGAGATAGACGAAAGCAGAGGCGGAGCCGTCCAGAATGGGAACTTCTTCCGCCGTGATGTCGATGTAGAGGTTGTCGATGCCTACGCCTGCACAGGCCGACATCAGGTGTTCGATGGTGCGTACGCGCACGTCGCCCTGAGTCAAGGTGGTGGCTAGGCGCGTGTCATTGACCGAATCGGCGCGCACGGCGATGGTGACGGGCGCGGCCAGGTCGGTGCGCCGGAACACGATGCCCGTGTTCACGGGCGCAGGGCGCAGCGTCAGCTCAACGCGCTTGCCGCCGTGCAGGCCAACGCCTGCGGCGTGGACGATGGATTTGAGGGTGCGTTGCGCAAGCATGGTTTCAGGTGATCGGAGCGCGTCAGCAAAAAAGCCGGTGACGCAAGCGGCAAAAGGCCGGATGGCTTTTTGCACAGCCATCCAGCCTCTTGGGGGCAGGGCGCCTGGAACGTGCGCGAAATTCAGTCTGCCTGCTTGCGCAAAAAGGCAGGAATATCGTAGTTATCCACTCCGCCGCTGGCGGCCGGGCGCGCGGCGGGCGCTCCGGGGCGGGCGGTGCCTGCGCGCGCAGGCGAGGCGCGAAACGCCGAGGAAGACAGGCCCAGGTGACCGAAGTCGGAGGTCTGGAAGCCATTGCCTGCGGCGGGCGTGGACAGCATCACGTTGTCCGTGCCCGTGCGCAAGCCGCCTTGCAGCACCGACATGGGCTGGCGCATGGCGTTGGGGTTGGACAGGCCCGTGGCTACCACGGTCACGCGGATTTCATCGCCGAGCGCGTCGTCATAGGCCGCGCCATAGATGGTTTGCGCTTCAGGCGAGGCATAGTGGCGAATGGCCTCCATGGCCGTTTTGGATTCGTTCAGCTTGAGTGAACCGCGCGCCGCCGTAATGAGCACCAGAACGCCACGCGCGCCGGAGAGATCAATGCCTTCCAGCAAGGGGCAGGCCACGGCTTTCTCTGCGGCAATGCGGGCGCGATCGGGGCCGCTGGCCGTCGCCGTTCCCATCATGGCTTTGCCGGGTTCGCTCATGACGGTGCGCACGTCTTCAAAGTCCACGTTTACGAAGCCATAGTCGTTGATGATTTCAGCGATGCCGCCCACGGCGTTTTTCAGCACATCGTTGGCTTCAGCGAAGGCGTCTTCCTGCGTGATGTCGTCGCCCAGCACGTCAAGCAGTTTTTCATTGAGCACCACGACCAGCGAATCGACGTTGGCCTCCAGCTCCTGCAAGCCCGCCTCGGCATTGGCCATGCGGCGTCCGCCTTCCCATTCAAAAGGCTTGGTGACCACGCCCACGGTCAAAATGCCCATGTCTTTGGCAATACGCGCAACCACGGGGGCGGCGCCGGTGCCCGTGCCGCCGCCCATGCCTGCCGTGATGAACAGCATGTGCGCGCCCCGGATGGCTTGGCGGATTTCGTCGGCGGCGGCTTCAGCGGCTTCGCGGCCCTTGTCAGGCTTGCTGCCAGCGCCCAAGCCGCTGGTGCCCAGCTGAATGGCCTGACCCGCGCGGGTACGGCCCAATGCCTGCGCATCCGTATTGGCACTAATGAATTCGACGCCTTGCACATTGCGGTTAATCATGTGATCTACGGCGTTGCTGCCGCCGCCGCCTACGCCGATGACCTTGATGCGTGTTCCTGTATTGAAGCCGCTGGCATCGGTGTCGATCATTTCAATGGGCATTTTTCTGTCCTTTATTTGGTTTTCTGCGCTGTCACAGAGGGAAAGTCAATGAAATCTTTTGCTACAACCCCGGATGATCCGGAGAATGAATAAACCAAGGCATTATTTTGCAGGAAATATGGTGTTCATGTCATAGATTCCCTATAAAAAAGTCCCTGATACGGCTGAACATCAATTTGATGCCGCCCGCTTCTGCGGCTTTGAAGCCACGCATGCGCGCCAGGCGCGCTTCTTCCAGCAAACCCATGACCGTGGCCACCCGAGGGTGCGCCAGCATGTCGGACATTTCCTGCGCGCGCCTGGGCACGGCCACGCGCACGGGTTTGAGAAAAATGTCTTCGCCCAGATCAACCATGCCCGGCATGGAGGCGCTGCCGCCTGTCAGCACGATGCCTGCGGATTGCATCTGCTCTTCCAGGCCGGACTCGTGAATGACTTGCTGAACGAGGGAGAAGATTTCAACCACGCGCGGCTCGATCACGCCCGCCAGCGCCTGCTTGCTGATCTGGCGCAAGTCCTGCTCGCCCATGCCGCTCACGTCCACATCCACTTCACGGGGCGCCAGCATCTGCTTGGCCACGCCATGCTCCACCTTGGTGTGCTCGGCGTTTTCCATGGTGGTGTGCAGGCCGATGGCGATGTCGCTGGTCATCAGCTCGCCCGCAATGGGAATGACGGCCGTGTGGCGTATGGCGCCGCCAAAGAAGATGGACACATCGGTCGTGCCCGCGCCAATGTCCACGCAGACGGCGCCCAGCTCGCGCTCGTCGTCCGTCAGAACGGCTAGGCCCGAAGCCAGCGGGTTGAGCATGATCTGGTCCACCTCCAGGCCGCAGCGGCGCACGCACTTGAGCACGTTTTCGGCCGCGCTTTGCGCGCCGGTGACGATGTGCGCGCGCGTTTGCAGCCGTTTGCCGCTCATGCCCACGGGTTCGCGCACCAGATTGCCGTCGATGATGAATTCCTGCGGTTCCACCAGCAGCAGGCGCTGGTCGGCCGCCGTGTTGACGGTCTTGGCCGAATCCACCGCGCGCGCCACGTCCTGCACGGTGACTTCCTTGCCCTTGACCATCACCATGCCGCTGGTGTTGAGGCTGCGGATATGGCTGCCTGTCAGGCCCGTGTGAACGCGGCTGATGTTGCAGCCCGCCGTCTGCTCGGCCTCCTTGATGGCCTGGTCAATGCTGCCTACCGTGGCTTCAATGTCCACCACCACGCCGCGCTTGATGCCCTTGCTGACCGCTGTGCCCAGCCCTACCAGGCGCAGCTGGCCGTCGGGCTGCACTTCGCAAGTCACGGCCATGACTTTGGCGGTGCCTATGTCCAGGCCGGTGATCAGGTTCTTGTGTTCTTTCGCCATAACGTTTCTCTTGTGCGTCCTTCTCCTGAAGTCAGGGCTGTGCGTGAGTGGTGCTGATGCCGTGCAGCCGCAAGGCGTAGCCGCCGGAGTGGCGCAAGTCCGCCGAGGCAATGGCTTGCGGCTGGCGCTGGTGGCGCGCCGCCACTTCGCCCGCCGTGGCCGCGAACTGCGCCAGGCGCGTGACCAGCTCGTCCGCCGTGCCGCCGCCCAGCTCCAGCGTGGCGTTCTGGTTCAGGCGGGCGCGCCAGTTGCCGCGCTCAAGCAAGGTCAGCTCCTGCATGCGCAGGCCAAGAGGCGCGAGCAGGGGCGCCAGCCGCTGATACATGGCCAGCACTTCGGCCGCCTGATCCGGCGGCCCATCCAGCCGGGGCATGGAAGACATGGATCCGGATGCGGCCGTTTCGCTTTCCGGCGCCAGACCGTCAGGATCGGCGCTGCCGTCGTCGTCTCCATCCTGCCCGTCAAAGATTTCGCCTTGGGCATTGAGCAGCTGCTTGCCCTCTTCTCCCCAGTAGGCCACGGGCACGTGCTCCTGCAAGGTCACGTGCAGCAGATTCGGGAACTCCCGCCGCACCACGGCCCGCCGCACCCAGGGGGCGGATTCAAAAGCCGCTTGCGCCTGCGCCATTTGCAGGGTGATGAAGTTGCCCTGCAGCAGCGGCACGATGTTGGCTTGCAGGCTGCTTGCGCTGTTGTGCTCCACATCGCCATCCACGGTGATTCGCCCTATGGCGAACACGGGCTGGCGCAGCGCCCACCATGCGGCAGCGGCCACGCACGCCAGCGCCACGCCGGCCAGCAGCAATCTGGCGGCGAAGTCCATCAGGCGCACGTCCCACGACGCCATGGCAGGCGCGCCGCTCATGCGCGGCCCTCCGCGTAGTCCAGCGTGGCCTCGGCCAGCAGGCGCAGGCACAAGTCCTCGTAGTCCAGGCCCGTGGCGCGGGCGGCCATGGGCGCGAGGGAGTGGCTGGTCATGCCGGGCGAGGTGTTGATCTCCAGCAGCCAGGGCTGGCGCGTGGCGCGGTCAATCATTACGTCCAGCCGCCCCCAGCCACGGCAGCCGATCACGCGATAGGCGCGCTCGGCCAGGGCATGCAGCCGGGCTTCTTCCTGCGGCGGCAGGCCGCTGGGCACGTGGTAGCGCGTGTCGTTGCTAAGGTATTTGTGCTCGTAGTCGTAGTTGCCGCCTGGCGCTTCAATGCGCACGGTGGCTTGTGCTTGCGCCGTCTCGCCCGCGCCCAGCACCAGGCAAGTCACTTCCTCGCCGTCTATGAACTGCTCGCACAGCACGTCGGCGTCCAGGCGGGCAGCGGCTTCAACGGCGGCGGCCAGCTCGCCGGCCTGCATGACTTTGGTCAGCCCCAGCGAAGAGCCTTCGCGCGCGGGCTTGACGATGAGCGGCAGCCCCAGCGTCTGCACCACCTCTTGCAACTTCTGCGGGGCATGGCCGCCCTGGCGCAAAAAGACGTGGCGCGGCGTGGGCAGCCCTTCGGCCAGCCACACGCGCTTGGTCATGATTTTGTCGATGGCAATGCTGCAAGCCTGCACGCCCGCGCCGGTGTAGGGCAGGCCCAGCAGCTCCAGCGCGCCCTGCACGGTGCCGTCTTCGCCGTAGCGGCCATGCAGGGCGATGAAGCAGCGGGCAAAGCCTTCGCGCCGCAGCTCGCCCAGGTCGCGCTCTGCGGGGTCGAAAGGGTGGGCGTCCACGCCGCGCGCGCGTAGCGCCTGCAAAACGCCCTGTCCCGATTGCAACGAGATTTCGCGCTCCGACGAGCGCCCGCCCATGAGAACGGCCACTTTGCCAAACGGCTTGTCTTGCACGGTCATGCTGTTTTCTTCCAATGAATCATCAGGCTGCAATTTTGATAGCAGGCCGGGCCTGCTCCAGCACTTTGGCGGGCACGCCGCCAATGGAACCCGCGCCCATGCACATCACCACGTCGCCCGCGCGCGCGTGGGTCAGGATGGCTTGCGGCATGTCGGCAATGTCGTCCACGAACACCGGCTCCACCTGGCCTGCCACGCGCAGCGCGCGCGCCAGCGTGCGGCCATCGGCGTGGGCCACAGGCTCTTCGCCGGCGGCATACACCTCGGCCAGCAGCACAGCGTCGGCACTGCCGATGACTTTCACGAAATCCTCGAAGCAGTCGCGCGTGCGGCTGTAGCGGTGCGGCTGGAAGGCCAGCACCAGCCGCCGCCCCGGAAACGCGCCGCGCGCCGCCGCCAGCGTGGCCGCCATTTCCACGGGGTGGTGGCCGTAGTCGTCTATCAGCGTGAAGCGCCCGCCTCCGGCGGCCTGCACTTCGCCGTAGCGCTGGAAGCGCCGGCCCACGCCGTTGAATTCGGCCAGGGCTTTTTGCACGGCCGCGTCAGGCAGGTTCAGCTCGGTGGCAATGGCAATGGCGGCCAGCGCGTTGAGCACGTTGTGCTCGCCCGCCAGATTGAGCGTGACGGGCATGTCCGGCAGGCGTATGCCATTGGCGCGCTGCACCGTGAACTGCATCTGGCCGCCAGCGGCGCGCACGTCCACGGCGCGCACTTGCGCATCCTGGCCAAAGCCGTAGGTCGTCACGGGGCAGTTCACCTCTTGCAGGATTTCGCGCACCGCCGGGCTTTCCACGCACAGCACGGCCACGCCGTAAAAGGGCATGCGGTGCAGGAAGTCGACAAAGGCTTTTTTCAGCCGCGCGAAGTCGTGGCCGTAGGTTTCCATGTGGTCGGCGTCGATGTTGGTGACGGCCGCCATCACGGGCATGAGGTTGAGAAACGACGCGTCCGATTCATCCGCCTCGGCCACGATGTATTCGCCCGCGCCCAGCCGCGCATTGACGCCGGCGCTGTTGAGCCGCCCGCCAATCACGAACGTGGGGTCCAGCCCCGCCTCGGCCAGCACGCTGGCCACCAGGCTGGTGGTGGTGGTTTTGCCGTGCGTGCCCGCAATGGCGATGCCCTTGCGCAGGCGCATCAGCTCGGCCAGCATCACGGCGCGCGGCACCACGGGAATGCGCTTTTCGCGCGCGGCCAGCACTTCCGGGTTGTCGGGCTTGACGGCAGTGGAAGTCACCACGGCGTCAGCGCCCTCGATGTGCGCAGCCTCGTGCCCCACGAAGGCGCGTATGCCCAGCTGCTGCAAGCGCCGCAGCGTGGCGCTGTCGGCCAGGTCCGAGCCGCTGATGACGTAGCCCAGGTTGTGCAGCACTTCGGCGATGCCGCTCATGCCGGCACCGCCCATACCGACGAAGTGAATGCGGCGTATGGCTTGTTTCATGGTGTCAGGTCTTTCAAGATGTCCAGGGCCTCTGTTTGCGCGCCTGCACAGCTGGATGATTCGCTTCTTTTTCCATAGCATGATGTCCTAGTGAAACGTGCGCAGCAGGCGTTTTCGATGCCTTTGATTTGCTCCTGATTCCGGAGTAACTTGGTGGAATGGCGCAGGCATGCCTTCCAGCCTGCTCCGGGCCGTCCGGCCTGATGGAACGAGGGCCTTGCGCTCTCATCCCGACAGCAAGGGGCAAGACTGGGGCGTTCATGGCTGGCACAGCTCCTGGCAGGCGTCGGCCACGGCCTGCGCCGCACCGGTTTTCTGTTTTTCCCGGGCCGCCTGCGCTTGCTTGAGCAGCGCACTGCGGCTGGCGCTGCCCAGCAGGCGCGCGAGCTTTTGCGGCGTGAGATCGGCCTGCTGAATCAGCTGGCCCGCGCCGGCATCGGTCAGAAAGCGCGCGTTGGCGCTCTGGTGGTCGTCCACGGCGTAGGGAAAAGGCACGAACAGCGCGGCCGCGCCCACGGCGGCCAGCTCCGTCACCGTGGCCGCGCCCGCGCGGCAAATCACCCAGTCGGCATCGGCAAACGCCTGCGCCATGTCGTCAATGAAGGGCACGGTTTCGGCCTGCACGCCAGCGGCGGCGTAGGCGGCCTTGAGCGCATCAATCTGCTTGGCGCCGCTTTGGTGCAGCACCTGCGGGCGCTCGCCTTCAGGCAACAGGGCCAGCGCCTGCGGCACGATGTCATTGAGCGCCTTCGCGCCCAGGCTGCCGCCTACCACCAGCAGGCGCAGCGGGCCGCTGCGGCCCGCAAAGCGTTCGGCAGGCGGCGGCACCTGCAAAAAGGCCGATCGCAACGGGTTGCCCACCCATTCGCCGCGCGGCAGCGTGCCCGGAAAGGCGGTGAACACGCGCCGCGCCAGCCGCGCCAGCAGCCGGTTGGACAGGCCCGCCACCGAGTTCTGCTCGTGCAGCACCAGCGGCTTGCCGCACAAGGCGCCTGCCAGCGCGCCCGGCACGGTCACGTAGCCGCCCATGCCAATCAGCACGTCGGGCCGCACGCGGCGCACCACGGCGCGCGCCTGGCGCAAAGCGCGCCACAGCCGCCAGGGCAGCGCCAGCAGCGCGCGCCAGCCCTTGCCGCGCACGCCGCCAAATTCAATGGCCTCAAAGGCAAAGCCGCGCGGCGGCGCCAGCTGCTCTTCCATGCTGCCGGGCGTGCCCAGCCAGTGCACGCGCCAGCCGCGCGCGCGCAGCTCTTCGGCCACGGCCAGGCCGGGAAAGATGTGGCCGCCGGTGCCCCCGGCCATCATCAGGGCGCAAGGCGGCGGGTTCTGGCTTGTCTGGTTTGCCTGGCTCATGCGCGCGCTCCATAGCCGTACATCAGCTGGCGGTTTTCCGCGTCCACGCGCAGCACGATGGCCAGCGCCACCAGATTGACCACCAGCGCCGAGCCGCCGTAGCTCATGAGCGGCAGCGTCAGCCCCTTGGTGGGCAGCGCGCCCAGATTCACGCCGATGTGAATGAATGCCTGAAAGCCCAGCCACAGGCCGATGCCCTGCGCCACCAGCCCCGAATACACGCGGTCAATGGCGATGGCCTGCCGCCCGATGAGAAGGATGCGGCGCGTCAGCCACATAAAGGCCAGCGTCACGCACACCACGCCCGCCAGGCCCAGCTCTTCGCCGATGACGGCCAGCAGAAAGTCGGTGTACGGCTCGGGCAGCCAGTGCAGCTTTTCCACGCTCGCGCCCAGCCCCACGCCCCACAGCTCGCCGCGCCCCAGCGCGATGAGCGCCTGCGTGAGCTGGTAGCCCTTGTTGCGGGCGATTTCCGGATCCCAGGGGTTCATGAAGGCCAGCATGCGGGCGCGCCGCATGTCCGAGAAGTACAGGATGAGCGCCATCACCGCCGCCGTGAGCGCCAGCACGATCAGGAAGATGCGCCAGTTCACCCCGCCCAGCCACAAAATGCCCAACGCGATGATGGCGATCACGATGAAAGTGCCCATGTCGGGCTGCTTCATCAGCAAGATGCCCAGCAGGCCCACAATGCCCACCAGCGGAAACACCGTGCGCACGAAGCCGTCGCCGCTCTCAATGCGCCGCACCATGTAGCCCGCCACGTAAAGCGGCGTGACGACTTTCAGCAGCTCCGCCGGCTGGAAAGTGAACACGCCGAAGTTGATCCAGCGCCGCGCGTTGTTGTAGACCACGCCCACGCCCGGCAGCAGCACGGCGATCAGCAGCGCCAGCATGACCACGAAAATCCAGGATGAATACCGCTCCCACCACAGCATGGGCACCTGAAAGGCCAGCGCGGCGGCAATCAGGCCGATGACCATCCACTTGAGCTGCCCCAGCAGGAAGTTGTAGGGCGACAGGTGCGCAAAGCGCGGGCTGTCGGGCAGCGCGATGGTGGCCGAAAACACCATGACCAGCCCCAGCGCGAGCAGGCACGCGGCCACCCAGATCAGCGCCTGATCCATCTCCGGCACGCGCGTGGGCGTGCTGGCCACGCGCACGTATTGCGCGCCGCCAATGCGCACGGGCAAATCGTCCACCGCCGCGCGGGCCGGGCGCGCGGCCCAGCCCGCGCCAAACAGGGATGCGAACAACTGCCTCACGGCGCGGCCTCCAGCAGCGCGCCCGCTTCGGCGGCCTGCGCCTGCACGGCTTGCGCGAAGGCTTCGGCGCGGTGCGCGTAGTCGCGGAACATGTCCATGCTGGCGCAGGCGGGCGAGAGCAGCACGGCGTCGCCCGGCTGCGCGGCGCGGCGGCACAGGGCCACGGCCTCGTCCATGCTGGCGGCCTCGTGCAGGCTGACGCCAGTGTCAGCCAGCGCCTGGCGGATTTGCGGCGCATCGCGCCCGATCAGCACCACCGCGCGGGCGCAGCGCGCCACGGGCGCGGCCAGCGGCGAAAAATCCTGCCCCTTGCCCAGCCCGCCCAGAATGACAGCCAGCTTGCGGCCGGCCCCCAGGCCTTGCAGGGCCGCCACGGTGGCGCCCACGTTCGTGCCTTTGCTGTCGTCAAAGTATTCGACCCCGGCAAAGCGGCCTATGGATTGCACGCGGTGCGGCTCGCCCCGGTATTCGCGCAGGCCGTAGAGCATGGGCGCCAGCGGGCAGCCCGCCGCGTGCGCCAGCGCCAGCGCCGCCAGCGCGTTGAGCGCGTTGTGGCGGCCCTGAATGCGCAGGGCGTCTGCGGGCATGAGGCGCTGCAAGTGCAGCGCATCGTCCGCGCCCTTTGGGCCTTCGGCATCGTGCGCGCGCACCAGCCAGGTCATGCCATGAACCGTTTCCAGCCCGTAATCGCCTGGCTGCGCGGGCAGGCCGCTGCCAAAAGTGATGACCGTGCGCGGCGCGGGCCGGGGCGCTCCTTTGGTCGATCCTTTGGCTGTTTTCACTGCCACGGGCGCGGGGCGCATGGCGGCCACCCATTCGTCATCGCGGTTGAGCACCATCGCGCCAGCTGCGCCAAACACGCGCGCCTTGGCCGCCGCGTAAGCCTGCATGCTGCCGTGCCAGTCCAGATGGTCTTGCGTGACGTTGAGCACGGTGGCCGCCGCCGGCTCGAAGGCATGCGCGGCGTCCAGCTGAAAGCTGGACAGCTCCAGCACCCAGACATCAGGCAGGGCATCGGCTTGCAGCCTTTCGGTGAGCGTGTCCAGCAGCGTGGGGCCGATGTTGCCGGCCACGGCCACTGTTTTGCCCGCGCGCTCTGCGAGCTGGCCCGTGAGCGCCGTCACGGTGGTCTTGCCATTGGTGCCCGTGATGGCGATGACGGCGGGCGCGTAGCCGCGCTGCGCCTTCAGGTCGGCCAGCGCCTGGCTGAACAAGTCCAGCTCGCCCGATACGGCCACGCCGCGCCGCGCCGCTTCGTCCAGCACGGGCTGCAACTGGGCCGGGGCCAGGCCGGGGCTGCGCAGCACGCAAGTCACGGTTTCATCCACCAGGCTGGCGGTCAGTGCGCCGCCCGCAAAGCGCACGCCTTCAGGCAGGCTGGCGCGCTGCGGCGGGGCCTCGCGCGTGTCGGCCACCGTCACCTGGTCGCCCTGGCGCAAGCGCCAGCGCGCCATCGCCAGCCCCGAAAGGCCCAGACCCAGAATCAGCACGTGTGCGCCCATCGCCCTACCTCAGCTTCAGCGTTGCCAGCCCGGCCATGCACAGCAGCATGGTGATGATCCAGAAGCGGATGACCACTTGCGTTTCGGCCCAGCCCTGTTTTTCAAAGTGATGGTGCAGCGGCGCCATCTTCAGCAGCCGCCGGCCTTCGCCGTAGCGGCGTTTGGTGTATTTGAAATAGGCCACTTGCGCGACGACCGACAGCACCTCGGCCACGAACACGCCGCCCATGATGGCCAGCACGATTTCCTGGCGCACCACCACGGCCACCGCGCCCAGCGCGCCGCCCAGCGCCAGCGCGCCCACATCGCCCATGAACACGCGCGCCGGCGGCGCGTTGAACCACAAAAAAGCCAGGCCCGCGCCCATCATGGCGGCGCAAAACACCAGCACTTCTCCCGCGCCGGGAATAAAGGGAAACAGCAGGTATTTCGAGAACACCGCGCTGCCGCTCACGTAGGCGAAGATGCCCAGCGAGGAGCCGACCATGATGACCGGCATGATGGCCAGCCCGTCCAGCCCGTCGGTGAAGTTCACGGCGTTGCTGGAGCCGACGATGACGCAAAAGCTCAGCGCCACAAAACCCAGCACGCCCGCCGGGTAGCCGATTTCCTTGAAAAACGGCACCAGCAGCGTCAGCCGCGCGGCGTTTTCGGGCGCGAAATCCAGCGGCAGGCCCGCCGCCACCCATTGCGTGAACAGCGCCCAGGCTTCCTGCGTGGAATTGCCCAGCAGGCTGAAGGCCAGCAGCAGCACGGCCAGCAGGCCCACCAGCGTCTGCCACATGAATTTCTCGCGCGAGCGCATGCCCTCCGGGTCTTTGCGCACCACCTTGCGCCAGTCGTCCACCCAGCCGATGGCGCCAAAGCCAAAAGTCACCAGCAGCACGATCCACACGAAGCGGTTGGAGAGGTCAAACCACAGCAGCGTGGCCACCGCAATGGCCAGCAGCACCAGCACGCCGCCCATCGTGGGCGTGCCGTTTTTGGCCAGGTGCGTCTGCATGGCGTAAGCGCGCACGGGCTGGCCGATCTTCAGCTCCGTCAGGCGGCGGATGACCCAGGGGCCAAAGGCAATGCCGATCAGCAGCGCCGTCATGGCGGCCATGACGGCGCGGAAGGTGATGTACTGAAAGATGCGCAGGAAACCCCACTCGGGCATCACGCCTTGCAGCCACGCGGCCAGATTAAGCAGCACCGCTTGCTCCTTGTCGTTCCAGTGTCCGCACGAGCCGCTCCATCTGCATGAAGCGCGAGCCCTTGACGGCGATGCAGCCCGCTTGCGGCAGCAGCGCCAGCGCCGCCGCTTGCAGGGCATCCATGTTTTCAAAATGACGGCCGCCCGCGCCAAAGGCCCGCACGGCGTGCGGCGTCAGCCCGCCCAGCGCCAGCAAATGCGTGACGCCCCGGCTGCGGGCATACGCGCCCGCTTCGGCATGAAAAGCCGCGCCCTGGCGGCCCACCTCGCCCATGTCGCCCAGCGCCAGCACGCGCGGGGCGGGCATGCCCGCCAGCACGTCAATGAGCGCCAGCACGGAATCGGGGTTGGCGTTGTAGGTGTCGTCAATCAGCGTGACGGCGCGGCCTGCCACGTGCAGCAGCGCCGCGCGCGAGCGGCCCGCCACGGGGCGAAAGGCTGTCAGCCCTGCCACCATCGCCTCAACCGGCGCGCCCGCCGCCACGGCGCAGGCCAGCGCGGCCAGCGCATTGAGCAGGTTGTGGCGGCCTGCGGCGTGCAGGCTGAAAGCCACTTCGCCCACGGGCGTGACGGCACTGGCGCGCCAGCTTTCGCCTTGCCAGAGCGCCTCGCGCGCGAACACGCCCGCGCCTGCGGCCTGCTCTCCAAATGTGAGCAGGCGGTGCGGCCCCGCAAGCGATGTCCACAGCTTTTCATGGGCATCGCCCGCCGGAAAAATGGCCGTGCCGCCTGCTTGCAGGCAGCCAAAGACACTGCCGTTTTCCCGCGCCACGGCTTCCACGCCCGGCATGAATTCCTGATGCTCGCGCTGCGCGTTGTTCACCAGCGCCACGGCAGGCGCGGCCATGCGGGCCAGCACGGCGATTTCGCCGGGGTGGTTCATGCCCAGCTCCACCACGGCCACGCGGTGTGCGGGGCGCAGGCGCAGCAGGGTCAGCGGCACGCCCACGTCGTTGTTCAGGTTGCCTTGCGTGGCCAGCGCGGCGCTGCCGTGCCAGGCGCGGAAGATGGCGGCCAGCATTTGCGTGACAGTGGTTTTGCCGTTGCTGCCCGTCACGGCCACCAGCGGCCCGGCAAAGCAGCGGCGGCGCCAGCCAGCGGCCATTTGCCCCAGCGCGCGGCGGGCATCGGGCGCGGCCAGGCCGGGCAGACCGCTGGCTTGCAGCTGCGGCCAGCTGGCGGCATCCACCAGCGCGCAGGCCGCGCCTTTGCGCGCGGCTTCGGGCAGAAAGTCGGCGGCGTCGAATCGCTCGCCGCGCAGCGCCACGAACAAGTCGCCCGGCGCGAGCGTGCGCGTGTCGGTGTGCACGCGGGCCACGGGCGTGGCCGC
Source organism: Ottowia massiliensis (assembly GCF_900240305.1). Classification (NCBI taxonomy): domain Bacteria; kingdom Pseudomonadati; phylum Pseudomonadota; class Betaproteobacteria; order Burkholderiales; family Comamonadaceae; genus Ottowia; species Ottowia massiliensis. Next base: position 1,711,313 of record NZ_LT964854.1, read on the forward strand.
ATCGCCTGCCAGCTGCGCGCCTTCCACCCATTGCGCCACTTCGCCCAGCGTCAGGCCCATGCCTTGCGCCGCCGGGTCGTTGCCAGAGGCTGGTTTGCTATTGCTTTGATAGCTGGAAGTCCCCGTATTTAAAGGACCTGCGCCGGTTTTGGCTCTGTTTTGGGCCAAGGCGCGGCGGGCTTCGGCCTGATCCGAGAAGGGGCGGCGCTCGCCCTTGATTTCCTGATAGTCCTCATGGCCCTTGCCAGCGATCAGCACCACGTCCGCCGGCTGGGCCGCCTGCAAGGCCAGGGCGATGGCGCGGGCGCGGTCCGGCTCGGCGCGCGGCTGGCTGCCGGGCGGCAGGCCGCGCAGCACGTCGGCCATGATGGCTTGCGGGTCTTCATCGCGCGGGTTGTCGCTGGTGACGAGCACTTCATCGGCCAGCCGCGCGGCGGCCGCGCCCATCAGCGGGCGCTTGCCCTTGTCGCGGTTGCCGCCGCAGCCGAACACGGCCCAGAGCCGCCCGCCGCGCGCTGCCGCCAGCGGGCGCAAGGCTTGCAGGGCTTTTTCCAGCGCGTCGGGCGTGTGGGCGTAGTCCACCACGGCCAGCGGCTGGCCGGCCGCGGCAATCTGCTCCATGCGGCCCGGCACGGCGGGCAGGCGGCTGCACGCACGCGCGGCGGCGGCCAGCGGCACGCCCAGCGCGCGCATGGCGGCCATCACGCCCAGCACATTGCTGACGTTGTAGGCGCCCACCAAGTCTGTTTGCAGCGCGTGGGCCGCGCCGCCTGCTTCATGCACGGTGAAGGCCAGCCCTTGCGGGCGCTGCTCCAGCCCGCTGGCCCACAGGCGCGCGCCTGCGGCGGGCGCCGCGCCGCCCTGGCACAGCGCGCAGCCCCACACGTCCACGCCGCGCTGGCCGGTGGCTTCGGCCAGCGCGAGGCCTTGCGGGTCGTCCAGGTTGATGACGGCCGCTTGCAGGCCGGGCCAGGCAAACAGCGCGGCCTTGGCCTGCCAGTAAGCCTGCATGCTGCCGTGCCAGTCCAGATGGTCTTGCGTGAAATTGGTGAACACGGCCACGCGCACGACCAGCCCGGCCATGCGGCGCTCGGCCAGGCCGATGGAAGAGGCCTCCATCGCGCACGAGCGCGCGCCTTCGTCCAGCATGCGGCGCAGCCCGGCTTGCAGCTGCACGGGGTCGGGCGTGGTCAGGCCCGTGGCCTGCAAGCGGCCCGGCAGGCCCATGCCCAAAGTGCCCGCAAAGCCGCATGGATTCAGCGCGGGCAGCTCCTGATCTGATGGCAAACCGGGATGCGAGAGCGCCGCCGCCAGCCACCAGGCGCTGGAGGTTTTGCCATTGGTGCCCGTGATGGCGATGACGGGCATGCGCTGCGAAGGGTGGCCGTAGAACGCGGCGGCCACCCGGCCGGCCTGCGCTTTCAGGCCGGGCAGGCAGGCCACGGGCGCGCCAGCGGGCAGGCCGGCCAGCGCGGCCTGCGCTTCTTCGGGCGAGGCGGGCGGCTCCATCAGGCAGGCCGCAGCGCCTTGCGCCAGCGCGGCGGTCAAGAAGCGCCGCCCGTCGGCCGCTGCGCCGGGCCAGGCGATGAAGCCGTCTCCTGCCTGCACCTGGCGGCTGTCGGTGCGCAGCTGGCCGCGCACGCGCTGGCGCAGCCACTGGGCGGCTTCTTCGGGCGTGCGCAAGTGCGCAATGGGGGCGTCAGCCAGGGGCATCACATGGACTCCTCTGCCGCGTCGCTCACGATTTGCGGCTTGACTTTCAGGTCGGGCTGCACGCCCAGCGTGCGCAGCGCCTGCTCGGTGACCAGGCTGAACAGGGGCGCGGCCACCAGGCCGCCGTAGTAGCCGCCGCTGCTTGGCTCGTCAATCATCACGACGATGACCAGCTTCGGGTCGCTGATGGGCGCCATGCCCACGAACCACGAGCGGTATTTGCCATCGCCATAAGAGCGGCCCACCAGCTTGCGGGCCGTGCCGGATTTGCCGCCCACGGAGTAGCTGTCGGTCTGCGCCTGCTGCCCCGTGCCGCCGGGGCCGGTGGCCATTTGCAGCATCTTGCGGATGGCGCCGGCCGTCTTGGCGGTGAACACCCGCGCGCCCTGCTCCAGCGGGTGGTTTTCGTCCACGCGGTTCAGGCGCAGGCGCGTGACATGCCCGTCTCCGGCAAAGGCCGAATAGGCGCGCGCCAGCTGCACCAGGGAGGCCGAGAGGCCGTAGCCGTAAGACATGGTGGCCTTTTCCGTGGGCCGCCACTGCTTCCAGGGGCGCAAGCGGCCCAGCGCCGCGCCCTTGAGGCCGATTTCGGGCCGCTGGCCGAAGCCCAGCGCGGTGTAGCTGTCCCACATTTGCTGGGGCTGGAGCTTTTGCGAGATCTTGAGCGAGCCGACGTTGCTGGACTTCTTGATCACGCCTTCCACCGTGAGCGTGCCGTAGTTGTGCACGTCGCGGATGGTGAAGCGGTCCAGCTGGTAGTAGCCGGGCGCGGTGTTGATGAGCGTCTGCGGCGTCACTTGCCCGGCGTCCAGCGCCATGGCCACCGTCACGGGCTTCATGCTGGAGCCAGGCTCGAACGCTTCGGCCAGCGCCATGTTGCGAAAGCGCTCCTGCCCGGCCTTTTTCCACTTCTCGCGGTTCGGCCACTCTTCCGGCTCGTAGCTGGGGTAATTGACCATGGCGATGATTTCGCCCGTCAGCGCATCCAGCGCCACCACGCTGCCGGCGCGCGCCTTGTGCTGCATGACGGCATCGCGCAGCTTGCGGTAGGCGTAGGCCTGGATGCGCGCGTCAATGGACAGATACACATCCTGCCCGTCCACCGGCGGCTCTTCTTCGCCCACCACCTCGATCACGTGGCCCAGCTGGTCACGGATGACGCGGCGCGAGCCGGGACGGCCCGCCAGCTCCTTTTCATACAGGCGCTCGGCGCCTTCCAGCCCCACATTGCTGTCTCCTGCAAACCCCACCACGTGGGCGGCGGCAGCGCCTTCGGGGTATTTGCGGAAGAAGTCGCGCTGCACTTCCAGCCCCTTCATCTTGAGCGCGGCCACTTCGGCGGCCACCGAGGCGTCCAGATAGCGCTTCAGCCAGACGAAGTTCTTGCTCACGTCGTCGAGCTTGCGGTCCAGCTCGGCCTGCGGCACGTCCAGAATTTTTGCCAGCTGCGCGCGCTTGATGCCGTCTTCCTCGCGCACCTGGCGCGGGCGCACCGCCACGCTCACGGTCACGATGGAAGAGGCCAGAATTTGCCCATTGCGGTCCAGAATGCGCCCGCGCGTGGCGGGCAGGCTCATCGTGGTGACCAAGTGCACCTCGCCTTTTTGCTGGAGAAATTCCTTGCTCAGCACCTGCACATGAATGGCGCGCCCGACCAGCCCCAGAAAGACCAGGGCCAGGCCGGCCATGATGAAGCGGCTGCGCCACACGGGCGTTTTCATGTCCAGCAGCGGGCTTTGGGCGTAGCGGATGTCGTTCACGGCGCCTCCCCGCTTTGCGCCGCTGCGGGCGCAGCCTTGAGCTTCACGCGCTCCGTGATGGATGGCGTGGCCAGACGCATGCCCAGCCGCTGCATGGCCACCTCCTCCACGCGCAGGGAAGTGGCCAGCGCGCGCTTTTGCACTTCCAGCCGCGCCCGCTCCGAATCCAGGCGGCGCTCTTCGGCCATGGCCACATCCAGCTCGGCAAACAGGCGGCGCGCCTCGTGCTGCACGCGCACCATGTGCAGCGCGCTCATCACCACGGCCACCAGCAGGCAAAAAGCCAGTTTGTTCATGCCGCCTCCCCGCTCCAGGGCGCGGCCGTGCGCTCGGCCACGCGCAAGATGGCGCTGCGCGCGCGCGGATTGGCCGCCACCTCGCGCTCGCCGGGGCGCGTGCGGCCCAGCAGGCGCAAGGGCAGCGCCTGCGGCGCGGCAAACGGCGCGCGGCGGTCCACCACTTCACGCGAGTGGCGGGCCATGAACTGCTTGACGATGCGGTCTTCCAGCGAGTGAAAGCTGATGACGGCCAGCCGCCCGCCTTCGGCCAGCACGCCCAGGCTGGCCCGCAAGGCGGCGGCCAGATCGTCCAGCTCGCCATTGATGAAGATACGCAGCGCCTGAAAAGTGCGCGTGGCCGGGTGCTGGCCCGGCTCGCGCGTTTTCACCGCGCCGGCCACCAGCTGCGCCAGCTCCGCCGTGCCCGTCAGCGGCTTTTGCTGGCGGCGCGCGGCGATGGCGCGGGCAATGGCGCGGGCAAAGCGCTCCTCGCCAAAGTCGCGGATCACGCGGGCGATGTCTTCTTCCGCCGCTTCGGCCAGCCACTGGGCGGCGCTTGTGCCGCGCGTGGGGTCCATGCGCATGTCCAGCGGGCCATCGGCGCGCAAGGAAAAGCCGCGCGCCGGGTTGTCAATCTGCGGGGAACTCACGCCCAAATCCATCAGCACCCCGTCCACGCTGGCGGGCGCCAGCGCGCCCAGCGCCGTAAAGCTCGCGTGGCGGCATTCAAAGCGCGCGTCGCCCATGCGCGCGGCCTCGTCCATCGCCTCCGGGTCTTTGTCAAAAGCAATCAGCCGCCCGGCAGGCCCCAGGCGCTCCAGAATGGCGCGGCTGTGCCCGCCCCGGCCAAAAGTGGCGTCCACATAGCAGCCTGCGGGACGGGTGACGAGCGCGTCCACCGCCTCCGCCAGCAAAACCGTGGTGTGTGTCCAAGCCTGCACGCCAGCGCCCTCACAAGCAGATGTCCGCCAGCGCATCGGGCATGGGCGCCTGCATGCTCTGCGCCTCTTTGGCACGGTAAGTGGCCCGGTCCCACAGCTCCAGATGGCTGAGCATGCCCAGCAAGATGGCCTCGCGCGAAATGCCCGCCGCCTCGCGCAGCTCCGGCGCAATCAGCACGCGGCCCGCGCCGTCCATCTCCACATCCACGGCATGGCCCAGATAAATGCGCTTCCACCACTGCGCCGACATGGGCAGCGCCGCCACGCGCTCGCGGAACTTCTCCCACTCGGGCCGGGGAAACAGCAGCAGGCAGCCTTCCGGGTGGCGCGTGAGCGTGAGCTGGCTGCCGCAGCACTCGCGCAGGGCGTCACGATGCCGGGTCGGCATGGAAAGCCTCCCTTTGGCATCAAGAACGATGGACGACGGCCCCTGGAACAACGCGCACCCTTTCAAAAGGCCCGAAATCCAGTCAGAACACCACTTGCTGACTGCTTTTTGACCCTTTCAACCCACTTTTTTGCAAGGCCGGGAATGTAGCAAGGAAAGCCTTTTTCCGCCGATGGGAGCTACAAACTCTTTCAAAGGAATCAATGGTTTGGCTGTATTTGTATTCAGGTGTTTTCAGGCCGTCCGGCGGATGCAGACCTGGCAGCAAAGCCTGAAATTCGCTCCTGTATCCATAGCGTGATGTCCTAGTGAAATCAGCGCAGGAGCCATTTTTACGCCTGTATATTTGCTCCTTTTTCTGATTGGAAAACGGCAAAGTCCGCCAAGGCGTGCGCCACAATGCCCGCGCCGCCGGCCTTCCCGCCCCCGGCCTTTTTCCGCTTTGCCATGACTTCATCTCTCGCCCCCTGGGCCAGCCGCCCCGGCCTCTCGCGCGGCAGGCGCTACCCGCAGCCGCCCGCGCCCACGCGCAGCGAGTTCCAGCGCGACCGCGACCGCATCGTTCACTCCTCGGCCTTCCGGCGGCTGGTTTACAAAACGCAGGTGTTCGTGAACCACGAAGGCGACATGTTCCGCACGCGCCTCACGCACAGCCTGGAAGTGGCGCAGCTGGCCCGCGCCATCGCCCGCGCGCTGAATCTGGAAGAAGACCTGGCGGAAGCCATCGCCCTCGCGCACGATCTGGGCCACACCCCTTTTGGCCACGCCGGGCAAGACGCGCTCAACGCCTGCATGGCCGCGCACGGCGGCTTTGAGCACAACCTGCAAAGCCTGCGCGTGGTCGATGTGCTGGAGCAGCGCTATCCCGATTACGACGGCCTGAACCTCTGCTTTGAAACCCGCGAAGGCATCCTCAAGCACTGCTCGCCATCCAACGCCCGCCGCATCGAACAGGCCGAGCCGGGCGGCGTGGCCCGCCGCTTTCTGGACGGCACGCAGCCCTCGCTGGAAGCGCAGCTGACCAACCTGGCCGACGAAATCGCCTACAACGCGCATGACCTGGACGACGGCGTGCGCTCCGGCCTGCTCACGCTGGAACAGGTGGCCGCCGAGCCGCTGGCGGCCCGCTTTCACGCCCAGGCGCTGGCCGAACACCCCAGGCTGCAAGGCCGCCGCCTGCTCTACGAAACCATTCGCCGCATGCTCAGCGAGCAGGTATACGACGTGATCCGCCACACCCGCGCCGCCCTGGCCGAAGCCGCCCCAGCCAGCGCCGACGCCGCGCGCGCCGCCCCCGCGCCGCTGGTGCGCTTTGGCAGCGACATGCGCGCGCAATCCAGCGCGCTCAAACGCTTTCTCTTCGCCAACCTCTACCGCCACCCGCAAGTGGAAGCAACCATGCAGGCCGCCCGCCAGATCGTGCGGGAGCTGTTTGCCGCCTACTGCGCCGACCCCGCGCAGATGCCCGCCAGCTTCGCCGCCCGCGCGGAACGCGAGCGCGCCGTGGCCGATTTCATCGCAGGCATGACCGACCGCTTCGCCATCAGCGAGCACGAGCGCCTCACAGGCCGCCGGCTCATGCCCCGGTAGGCGAGGCGGCGCCCCAAAGCCCCGGCGCCAGCCCACGGCCCGCCAGCGAACGCCAAAAGGCGGATCGAAACGAGCCTGACGCAGGCAGCAGCCCGGCGCTATTTCGCTCTTCTATCCATAGCATGAGGTCCTAGTGCATATTGCGCTGAAGGGCATATGCTGCCCCTCAAATTTGCTCCTGTTTTTAATTGGAAACAGTGCACCAGCCCTCGATGACAACGGGCAGATGGAGGCCATCAGCAGCTGGCCCAGCGGCCATGCGCCCGCGCTTTTCGTCTGCGCTTTTTGCGCCCACGGTCAGGTTCTGAACAGCTTTTTAGAATCCCGCCTCTTTTTCCCGCCCGCCCCGTCTTTAGCCCATGCCCCAAGTTCCGAGGCCGCTCAAATGGCTGCTGAAAGCTGCGCTGTTTCTGCTTTTGTTCGCCTTTGCGCTCAACAACCAGCATGAAGCCGTTTTGCGCTTTGCCTTCGGGTTGTACTGGCAGGCCCCCATGGCGCTGATCGTGCTGCTGGCCTTTGCGGCGGGGCTGGCGGCGGGCGTGGCGGGCATGCTGCCCGCCTGGCGCAGGCGGCAGGCGGCAGGCGGCGGCAATGGCGGCGGCAACGCGCGCCAGGAGTGAGAGGCGTCATGGAATTCGATCTGAGCTGGGTTCTGCTGGGCTTTCCCTTCGTGTTTGCGCTGGGCTGGTGGGCCTCGCGCATTGACTGGCGGCAGTGGCGGCTGGAAAACAGCCAGGCGCCCCGGGCCTATTTCAAGGGCCTGAACTTTCTGCTCAACGAGCAGCAGGATCAGGCCATAGACGCCTTCATCGAAGCCGTGCAGAAAGACCCCGAAACCAGCGATCTGCACTTTGCGCTGGGCAGCCTCTTTCGCCGCCGGGGCGAATTTGACCGCGCCATTCGCGTGCACGAGCACCTTCTTTCGCGTGCCGACCTGCCCCGCGACGACCGCGAGCGCGCCCGCCACGAGCTGGCGCTGGACTTCATGAAAGCGGGCCTGTATGACCGCGCCGAAGCCGCCTGGGCCGATCTGGAGCGCACCGCTTACGCGCAAGAGGCCGCGCTGGGCCAACTGGTCATTTGCGAGCGCTGGCATGACTGGCCGCGCGCCGCCGCGCTGGCGCAAAAGCTGCTGGCAGGCCAGGGCCAGATGCCGCTGACGCACGATCTGGCGCGCAACCTCGCCCACAACCTGGCGCACTACCTGTGCGAGCAAGCCGCCGCCGCGCAAGAGCCGGGCGAAAAACTCGCCCTGCTGGAGCAGGCGCAAGCGCGCGCGCCCGACGCTGCCCGCCCCCGCGTGGAACGCGCCCGCCTGCTGGCCGCCCAGGGCCAGCCGCAAGCCGCGCTGCAAGCGCTGGCCGAGCTGCCCGCGCACGCCCCGCAAGCGCTGCCGCTGGTGGCCTGCGAGATGGTGGCGCTGGCCGCCCAGTGCCAGGCGCTGCCGCAAACCCGCGCCCTGCTGGAGCAAAGCTACGCGCAAGCGCCCGCGCTGGATGTGGCCGAAGCCCTGGCGCAAGCCTGCCGCGCCAGCGGCACCAGCGATACCGGCGACGCCAGCCAGCAGCAGGCGCGCCAGATTTACGTGCGCCATCTGGAGCAAACCCCCTCGCTCAACGCCGCCGCCCGCTGGCTGGCGGGCGCGCCCATCGCCCCGCCCGAAACGCACGCCGCCGTGCAGCGCGCCGTGGAGCGCGCCGCCCGGCCGCTGGCCTGCTACCGCTGCGCGGCCTGCGGCTTTACCGCCAAAACCCACTTCTGGCAATGCCCCGGCTGCCAGGCATGGGACACCATGCCCCCGCGCCGCGTGGAAGAGCTGGACAAATAGGCCGCCGCACCCCGCCATTTCCAGCCCCGTCCCGCCGCGCGCCGCCCTGAAGCCGCCGCGCCTTTCTTCCCGTTCCCCCGCCTTTCGCAGACTTTTTCATGTTCAAAAACCTCATCCTCTACCGCATCCAGCCCGGCTGGCAGCCCGATGCCGCCCGGCTGGAGCAGGCGCTGGCCGCCGAGCCTTTTGCCGAATGCAGCGCCACCCAGCAAAAGTCCGCCGGCTGGCTGCCCCCGCGCGGCCACGCGCACGGCGCGCTGCTGGAAACCGTGGACGGCCAGTGGCTCATGCGCTTTGCCATCGAAACCAAATCCGTGCCTTCGGACGCCATCCGCCGCAAAGTAGAAGAAGAAGCCGCCCGCATCGAAGCCGCGCAAGGCCGCAAGCCCGGCAAAAAAGAGCTGCGCGACATGAAAGACGACGCCCTGCTGGCCCTGCTGCCGCAAGCCTTCGCCCGCCGCGCCGCCTGCTGGGTGTGGATCGACCCGCAAGCGCGCCTGCTCGCCATTGACGCAGGCAGCCAGGGCCGGGCCGACGAAATCACCACCAGCCTCATGCGCACAGCTGGCGGCGGCCCGGGCGCGCTGGCGCTGGCGCTGCTGCAAACGCGCACGGCCCCGCAGGCGGCCATGGCCGCATGGCTGGCCAGCGAAGATGGCGCTGCGCTGCACCCCGAATTCAGCATCGAGCGCGAATGCGAACTCAAAGGCAGCGGCGAAGAGCCGGCCGTCGTGCGCTTTGCCCGCCACCCGCTGGAAACGCCCGAAGTGCGCCAGCACATTCAGGAAGGCAAGCTGCCCACCCGCCTGGCGCTGGGCTGGGCCGGCCGCATGAGCTTTGTGCTCACGCAAGCGCTGCAACTGAAAAAACTGCGCTACGCCGACGGCCTGTTCGACAAAGACGGCCAAAGCGACAACCGCGACGAGCGCTTTGATGCCGACGCGGCCCTGGCCACGGGCGAACTCTCACGCCTCATCCCCGATTTGATCGAGGCACTGGGCGGCGAAATGAACGAAATGGGCGAACCCGGCAGCGCCGCGCCCCCATCCGCCCCGCCCGCCAGCGCACCGCTTGCAGACGACAACAAGCCGGGCGGACGCGATCAAGGCCCGCCTTTCTGAAAAACCGCCCAAAGCCTGGCCGCAAGCGCAGGCAACGCCCCAGTTTAACTACAAAAACAGGAGCAAATTTCAGGCCCCAAAAACGCCCCCATCTCATGGTTTTAGGGGCTTAGCTGCTATCAAAGCAGAAGCAAGAAAACGTGGGTCTGCGGGCGCGGGCGGCTGCTGAAAAGCCGCTTGCGATCAGATTGGAAGCAGCTTTCCGAACTTGTTCACGATGTGGCTACAAGGGCCTGCACCCCTTTTCATGCCCGCCGCAGCGCCCAGCCAGCGAAATCAGGCACGCGGAAAAACAGGCTGGGCGGCGTGAAGCCGCAGCTCTCGGCCAGCGCGGCAAACGCTTCAGGCGTGAGCGGAAAAAAGTCTTGTTGCAGGCGGGAACGCATGACTTGCGCCTTCTCGGCGGGCAGGCCCAGGGCCGTCACGCACTCAATCAGCGCCTCGCGCTCATCAGGCTGGGCGGCAATCAAATCGCTGAGCAGCAGCGGCGCGCCGGGCTTCAGGCGCCGGGCAATGCCTTCGAGCAACTGGCGCTTGCCCTCCAGGCTTTCAATAAAGTGCATGACCAGGTGGCAGACAGCGGCGTCGTGCGGCTCTTGCGGGGCGCTGTCCAGAAAGCCGCCGTGCCAGTCGATCTGCGGCACGCCCGCCGCCAGGCACTTCTGCCGCGCCAGCGCCAGCATCTCGGGCATCGGCTCCACGGCGGTGTAGCGCCACGATTTGCCCACCTGCGGCGCCAACTGGTGCAGCGGCAGCAAGGGCGCGACGGTGGCCGCGCCCAGGGCCAGCACGCGGGCGCCATCAGGCAGCCGCTGCCCCAGCAGGGCCGCGGCACCGTGGTGCAGCACGGCATAGCCAGGCACAAGAGAGTAAATGCGGCTGTCGTAATGCTGCACTTCCTGCGCAGTGAAGTGCGAGAGGCTGGAGCGCGGATCGGGCAATGGCTGTGTCATGGCAAAGGAATGGAAGGGTGTGAAAAGAAAAAAAGCTGGGAAAGCCGTCTGGCAATTCGCCCCCGGCCCCGCGAAAGCGGGCGGCCCGAAAGCGGTACAGGAGTTGTTCTGGGCGGATCTTTTTTAGCTCCTTTATCCATAGCATGAGGTCCTAGATAAATGTGCGCTGAGGCCGTTTTCATAGGGCTTTTATTCGCTCCTTTTTTTGATGCACCAGCCCTCGCGCGAGCGCATCCATCCAGCGCCCTGCCAGCGCAGCCATGCCAGCGGAAGCGACAGCCAGCGCGGCCACCAGCGCAGCGCTGCCCGCGCCGTCAAGCAGCCAGCCGGCCAGCGGCATGAGCGCCAAGCGCCCCAAAGCGAAGAAGCTGGCTTGCAGGCCGTAGTCCGCCGCCTGGCAGGCGGGGCGCGCGTTCCGTCATCAGAACCTGCTCACCGTCTGGCCGTGAGGGGCAAAAGTGCGGATCAGGATGGGCTGCAAGGCGCAGGCGGGCCTTGTGGCACGGCGAGGATTGGCAACGCCGCAGAGCGACCGAGGCCGCGCTTTTCGCACCCACGGCCAGACTCTGAACAGGTTCCCAGACTTTCACAAGCATTTCTACAAAAGCTACGTGGGCAAGCCCGTTGGCGATCTGGACAAGGAAGGCCCCGTCAATGCGCAAGAACTTGAAAGGGCGCTCCAGGTGGGCGCCCTTTTTGCCGGACATGGCATGGCAGCGAGCCTGAATGCTGTTTCTTGAGCGGCTGAAGGCCTTGCCAGCGGTGGAATTTGACCCGTCAAACCGTGTGGGCATTACTGATGCAACAGGCGTTGCAGAGGGCAGCAGTGAGTTTTTGGAACGGCGCGTCTGATTGATATTGCAAAGACTGCCATGCTCGGCTTACGATGGATTCCACTATTTAAACGCGTTACCACTTATGGAAAGGAGCGATGCAATGCAACTGGAACATTTGTCAATCGACGGGCGGCGCAAGCTGCCGTTTTGCATCTTTCATGCGCTGCTGGGGCGCTGGCTCCGGTGGACCTTGCTGGCCATGCTGGCGCTGGGCTGGCAGGCGGCGATGGCGACGCCAATTNGGCCGGCTGCTGTGGGACATAACGGATGGAAATAACGAACCCAACCAGCGTGCGCTATGCGAGCAATACTGCCAGGACGCCATCACAGTGCCTTTTGCCAGCGTTTCGGCCAGCGCCATTTACCCCGGCGGCGCGCGTGGCACGGCCCCTTTGAGCGGCATTTCAGACTTTCACAAGCATTTCTACAAAAGCTACGTGGGCAAGCCCGTTGGCGATCTGGACAAGGAAGGCCCCGTCAATGCGCAAGAACTTGAAAGGGCGCTCCAGGTGGGCGCCCTTTTTGCCGAGCATGGCATGGCGGCGAGCATCAGCAGAACCTATAGCCCGCATGCGTTCAAGGAGCTGGACAAGCCTGTAACACTGATATGGAAGCAGCTGAAAACGGGCACGATGCCGGGGCTGGACAAATTCGAGGTGCTGTTTTACGCGCAAAAGCTGGACCGGCTGCTGATGAAGCTGGACGCGGGCGTGTTAAATCCATTATCCGAGTCGCCCAATGTTTATCAATGGGAAATGCCGCAAGAAAAGGTGGCCGTGCTGCGCAGGGAGCTGGAAAAGCACGAAGGCCAAAAGGATGAATACAAAGTGGCCATTGTGGTGAAAGGCACGGCCACGGGGGCGCAGGCTGCGGCAGGCAAGGTGGAAACAGGGCCTTATTACGGCAATGCGGAAATATTCACGCTTAGCCCGGGCCTGCGCTATAGCGTGATTGCCGTGGACAGCTCTGGCAGCAATCAATGGACGGACCCGGGCAATTTGCGCATTCTGGCGGCCAATGGCATGGTGCAGGATATGGCGCAGGTCAATGAAAACGCCGCCTTGCTGGGCCTGCGGCCCCACATGGTGGCGGCGGTGGATTTTGACCGGCGAATCATGCGGCTGGCTGACTTCACGCTGGCGCAGGAGCTGGCGCCGAAGAATGTGTTCAATGCCATTGACTCCTGGGGCGGAACCAACATTGTGGGCGCCATTATTTACAGCGTGCAGATGCTCATTGAAAAACGCCCCGTGCCGCCGCAGCCGTTCAGTTATGACGAAAACACGCCGCGCATTTACTTGCTGAGCGATCTGGATGACGAGGGCGGATTCAATGGCGTGATATCGGCCATCAATCAGGCCACGGCCAGCAACATCATCATCAACCTGGGCCATTTGGTGCCGCTGAACGTGAAGGCGGCCGGCGCCGCAGCGGGCGATTTGCGCGGCGAGAGCCAGCGGCCGCAAAAGCTGGCGGAGCCGCTGGACCCGGTGATTGAGGCGCTGCTGGCTGGAGGAGGGTCTTACGCCGTGCTGGAAAACGCGCAGGCGCAGCAGGCCTGGCGGCGCCTGATGGCGCAGCTGAGCGCCACGCCGCCGTGGGCGCGCACGAGCGTCAATTTGCCGCTGGACGTGAGGCTGTATGGCTATGCCCGCGCGGGTGCGGCCGAGCCGGTTTATCTGTTCACAGCGCCTGCCAGCGGCAGAGTGCGCGTGGTGGTGGACGGCAAGGGGCATTTCGTGCCTGCGCTGACCGTTGATGGCACGGGAGCGCAGGTCAGCCTGGGGCAGGACCAATACGCGCTGGAGTTTGATGTGACGGCAGGGCAGACCTACCGCATCAACCTGAACGAGCCTGTTTCGGCGCAGGGGCTTTACAGCATTGTGCTGCGGCAAATCGTCACGCCGCCTGCACCGGCGGGCCAGGTCACGCCGGTGCCTGCCAGCCATCCGCTGGCGCTGGGCGCTCTGGGGGCACTGGTGCTGTGTGCGGCGCGCAGGCGGTTGCGCGGGCGGGCGTGTGGGCGGACGCGGTAAGTGGCGCGCGTGAATGAAACGGGGCGCAGGCCCCGTTTTTGCATGCGTAGATGGGCGGGGCGCCCGTGCGCAGTCCCGGGGCGGGCGGCTACTGGGCGCAACAAGCCGCTGCGCGCCGTGCGCCCGCCGGGATGCATAAGAAAAAGGAGCAAATCTGAAAGGGCTGAAACGGCTTTTGCGCTCATTCCACCGGGGTTTCATACTATGAATATAGGAGCAAAAATAGGCAGCCAGCTTTCAGCCTGCCGGGCACTTTCCGCGCCTGCTGCGCCCTTGCAGGCGCAGTGTGAGGCGGCCGTTGTACTGCTGGCGGCCGTCTTCGCGGCGGCCCGTGTGCAGGTTGCGAATGAAGCCGTCTTGCCGCATGAACTCGCCCGCAACGCCCAGATACGCGCGGCCCGGCTTCAGGGCGCGGCTGGCATCGGCGCGCAGCACGGCGCGCCGGCGGCTGCCGCCTTCAGCTGACAGCAGGGCATAGGGCGCATCGCCCGGCTGGCGCGTGACGACGCTGATCACCCCCGCCTGCGCGTTGCGCCCGTAAAGAGTGGACTGCGGGCCGCGCAGCACCTCCACGCTTTGCGCGCTCAGCAGGCTGTCGCCAAAACCCTGCCCGCGCAGCGTGGGCACGCCATCCACCAGCAGCGCCACGGCAGACGAAAAGCCGACGATGTTGGCCGTCATGTCGCGCATCACCGGTGGCGCTAGAGCCTGTTTACGGTCTAGTCGTGAGGTGCAAAAGTGCGGATCGGGATGGGCTGCAAGGCGCAAACCGCAGGCGGGCCTTGTGGCCCGGCGAGGATTTGCAACGCCGCAGACCGCCTGAGTCCGTGCTTTTGCGCCCACGGACAGACCGTGAACAGGCTCTGGGGCTGCTTTGCCCCACAGGCTGAAAAGTCAGACCGGGCGTCATCTGCGCCACGCCCTGCAAATCGCGCACGCCTTCGCTGGCCAGCTCCTCGCCCGCAAAAGCCGTTACGCCAGCGGCCACTGCGTCCAGAGGCTGGCTTTGCTTGTTCACCGTCACGGTCACAGCGGGCAGCGTCTTGCCAGCATCATGTGCGTCAGGTGAGCCGGGCGAACCGGATGAGTCCGGCAGCGCCTGCGCCGCCAGGCGCGCAGAAACGGCAAGGAGTGACAAGGCAAAACAGGCGAAACGCATAGAACAACCCAAGACAAGGCAATGCCCGCATTCTGGGAAATGTTCGCATTCATGAAAATATGCAAACCAGCCAGATTCACATGCAAAACCGACATGCCCCTGCCCACATGCCGCCTCACCCCAGCAGACGCACACGCCGAGCGGCGCGGCCCCTGGAGCCGCACCCGCCTGCCGCCCGCGCTGGGCGACTGCCACAGCGACAGTGTGAGCCTGGCCCCGGGCCTGACCCTGATTGCCACCCGCTACCGGCCCGAGCGCGACCTGGTGGAAGATGATGCAGCGCATTGAGCCGCAGCGCCAAGCCCTAATGCGGCAGCAATTGCAGGCACTCGCCAATATGCCCGACCTTTCCAAAGACGTGCGCGAGATTGTGGAGAAGATTTTGGGCTAGGGCGGTTTCAGGCAGCCTGCACCCGCCACCGCCCACCTAAAAGGATACTGCAATGAAAAAATCCGCATCTGCCTGCCTGCTGATGGCTTTGGCGTTTGCCGTGCAGGACGAGCTTTTTGTCCTTACGGCAGCGGCGGCGTTGTCGGGCTTGTTTGCCGCCGTTTCCCTGTCGCTGCTGCGCACCTTTTTCCGGCACGAATTTCGGGCACGGAAGCGGGTTGTCTGCTGCCAACTGGCAACGCTGGTTTGTATGGCGGTTTTTTTGGCGTGGTTGCCGCGCGAATATGCGGCGATAGACATTTCGGCAGCGCAAAGAATGGGGCAGCCCTGCCGCGAAAAAGGGTGTTATGAATCAGAATATTTTGAAATCAGGCATTATTTGACCAGACGATACCGGTTATCAAAAGACCACCGCTGCGTCCAAGTGATGAGCATGCACCTTTCATGGCCGAAATTCCATCGGCAGGAATGCGTACCGGAGAACGGATAAAGCCGATAGGCAAATTTATAGCGGATTAAAATAAAAATGCTACAAAGCGCGAGCCGCAGGGCATACAGACAATACGCCAACGCAGTCGCATTGCGCTTTTAATCCACTTAATAGGACAAAAGCCGCCGCTGCCTGCCGCGCCCGCTGCTGAGCCTGACCTTCGGGCTGCAAGGCCACTCGTCTTTTGAAGAGCGGCGCGGCCAGCAGCTTCGCTTTGACTGCGGCAGCGTCACCATCTCCAGCTTCATCGACGCCCAAGGCGAGCGCCGCTACAGCGGCAGCGCCGAGCAACACGTCGAGCAACTGCGCCTGCAACTGGATGAAGAGCTGCTCACCGCCTACTTGGGCGAGGCCGCTGCCCGCCAGCTTTTGCGCCATGCCAGCGGCGTGCGCCTGCTGGCCTGCCGCCCCGCCAGCGCCGCCGCCCTGGCCCATGCCCGCGCTCTGGCCTGGCAGGCCGCCCATCCGGCGCCAGACACGCCGGGCAGGCTGCTGGCCCTGCACGCTGGCGCGCTGGCCCTGTTGCACGAGCAACTGCGCCTGCTGCCCGCCAGCGGCCCCACGCCCCTGTCCGCCGCGCCCCCAGCCGAAAGCCCTCGCTTGCTGCGTCNAGACACGCCGGGCAGGCTGCTGGCCCTGCACGCTGGCGCGCTGGCCCTGTTGCACGAGCAACTGCGCCTGCTGCCCGCCAGCGGCCCCACGCCCCTGCCCGCCGCCCCCCCAGCCGAAAGCCCTCGCTTGCTGCGTCCGCAGGAGGCCGCCCGCATGGAGCAGGCCCGCCGCTGGCTGCTGGCGCACGCGCATGAAAGCGTTTCCATCCGCCGCCTGGCCGACGAGCTGCACATGAGCGAAAGCCGCCTGCGCCGCAGCTTCCGCCAGGCTTGGGGCGGCAGTCCGCAAGACTTTCACACCCGCGCGCGCATGGCGCTGGCCCTGCGCCACCTGCAAGCCGGCTGCCGCGTGACTGAAACCGCCTGGCGTGTGGGCTACGGCCAGCCCGGCAATTTCAGCCAGGCTTTCACCCGCCACTTCGGCTATCCGCCCAGCCAGGCGCGCTTCTTAAAAAATTGCGAACAGGTTCTCAGCCCCTGTAAGGCCCACACCAACGCTGATGAAAGCTGCAGCGCCTGCGCCAATTCAGTCATGCGACAGACAAGCAACGCCGCATGAGTCGCCACCCGCGCCACCGCGCCACTTCGCCTTTGCCGCCCGCCGCTGGAGCTGGCGGCGGGCCATGCGCGCCCAAACTGGCAAGGGCAATAGCAAGCGTGCGAACAGGAAAATAAATACAAAACAAAGGGTTGCAATGCACAGGCGCGGAACAAACCACAAGCAGAGCCGCTTGCAGGCGGATTCGCATTCAGCTTTGTCGCAGCCCCAAATCCATTCGCGTTCTGCCCACGAAGGGTGAAAACGCCCGCCAGAAACGGCCCCGGTGGGCGCTCTTACTTCTTTTTCACTCCTTTTTAGAGAGCAAATTCAAGGTCCAGAAAACGCCCCCATTGCACGGTTTTAGGGGCTTTGCTGCTATTAAAACAGGAGCTAAACAAGCGGCAGTTTGCAAAGCGCGGGCAGCAGCCCAACCGGCCGATGGGCAGCTTGCGGCAGGCTTGTTGCCGCCCGAAATCTGTTCAGCAGCTGCGTGCGGGCGCATCGCAAGGCCCGGCCCAAGTCCCGCCCGCAGCCCTGCCTTCACGCGTTTCACTCCTTTTTTGAGAGCAAATTTCAGGCTACAAAAACGCCCCTATCGCACGGTTTTAGGTGCTTTGATGCTATCGGAGCAGGAGCTTGAAACGATGGCTTGTGAAGCGTGGGCGGCTGCGGGAAGCGGTTGATGGGCTGACGTGAAACGGGGGGCCAAGGCTGCGGATGGCGCGGGCTTTTCACGCAGACTTTTCGCGCGGGCTTTGGTTCAATCGCGGCTTCGTTTTTTCACCCGCACGGCTCATGCCCCACGCTCCGCTCATCATCGACATCGCAGGCGCCGCCCTCACGGCGGAAGACCGCCGCCGCATCGCCCATCCGCTGACGGGCGGCGTCATTTTGTTCACGCGCAACTGGCAAAGCCGCCAGCAGATTGCGGCGCTGACGGCGGCCATCCGCGTCATCCGGCCTGATGCGCTCATTGCCATTGACCACGAAGGCGGCCGCGTGCAGCGCTTTCGCGAAGGGGGCTTCACGCCGCTGCCGCCCATGCGCGCCCTGGGCCGCCTGTGGGAGGAAGACGCCCTGCAGGCGCTGGCCGCCGCCACTGCCTGCGGCTACGTGCTCGCCGCCGAGCTGCGCGCCTGCGGCATTGATCTTTCGTTCACCCCTGTGCTCGATCTGGACTGGGGCCGCAGCGCCGTGATTGGCGACCGCGCCCTGCACCCGCAGCCGCAAGCGGCGGCCCAGCTGGCCAAAAGCCTGCTGCACGGCCTGCTGCTGGCGGGCATGAAGGGCTGCGGCAAGCACTTTCCCGGCCACGGCTACACGCAGGCCGATTCGCACACGCACCTGCCGCAAGACGGGCGGCCGCTGGCCGAGCTGCTTCAGGCCGATGCCGCGCCCTACGGCTGGCTGGGCCTGGCGCTGCCCGCCGTCATGCCCGCGCACGTCATCTACCCGCAAGTGGACGAGCGCCCCGCCGGTTTTTCGCCTTACTGGCTGCAAGACGTGCTGCGCGGCCTGCTGGGTTTTGACGGCGCCATCGTCAGCGACGATTTGGGCATGGCCGCTGCGCGCCAGATGCAGGGCCGCCAGCTCACCCACGCCGAAGCCGCCTGCGCGGCGCTGAACGCGGGGTGCGACCTGGCGCTGCTGTGCAACCAGTGTCTCGACGGCGGCGCGGCGCTGGATGCCGCGCTGGAGGGGCTGCAAGCCGCCCGGGGCGTGCACTGGCAGCCCCGGCCCGCCAGCGAGGCCCGCCGCCGCGCGCTGCTGCCTGCTTTTGACGCGCCAGACTGGGCCGCCCTCATGGCCCAGCCCGCCTACCAGCAGGCGCTGTCGCTCGTTGAAAAACTCGCCGTGCGCCGGGGCTGAAAAGCGGTTCAGAGCGCGCTGCCCACGGCCTTCTCGGCAGAGCGCCCGGCAGCCAGCCGGATGGCATCAAAAACAGGAGCGGATTCAGGAGGCCTCAAAACGGCTTCTGCGCTTTTTCCACTAGGACGTCATGCTATGAATGAAGGAGCGAAAACAGGCTTTCCGCAGCTTGTTCCCGCCGCCCGTTTTGCCTGAGGCTGCAGCCTACTGCGCCATGCGGATGGCGCTTTCCATGTCCACGGCGACGATGCGCGAGACGCCTTGCTCCTGCATGGTCACGCCGATGAGCTGCTCGGCCATTTCCATCGCAATCTTGTTGTGGCTGATGAAAAGAAACTGCGTGCCCTGGCCGCTCATGGCCGTGACCAGGCGCGCGTAGCGCTCGGTGTT
Source organism: Ottowia massiliensis (assembly GCF_900240305.1). Lineage (NCBI taxonomy): Bacteria > Pseudomonadati > Pseudomonadota > Betaproteobacteria > Burkholderiales > Comamonadaceae > Ottowia > Ottowia massiliensis. Next base: position 1,730,208 of record NZ_LT964854.1, read on the forward strand.
GGCGTCGTCCAGCGGGGCGTCCACTTCGTCGAGCAGGCAAAAGGGCGCGGGGTTGAGCTGGAAGATGGCAAAGACCAGGGCAATGGCCGTCAGCGCCTTTTCGCCGCCGGAGAGCAGGTGAATGGTCTGGTTTTTCTTGCCCGGCGGCTGGGCCATGACTTGCACGCCCGCGTCCAGGATTTCGTCGCCGGTCATCACCAGGCGCGCCTGGCCGCCGCCGAACAGTTCGGGAAACATGCGGCCAAAGTGCTCATTGACGGTGTGGAAGGTGTGGCCCAGCAGCTCGCGCGTTTCCTGGTCAATCTTGCGGATGGCGTCTTCCAGCGTGTTCATGGCCTCGGTGAGGTCATGGCTTTGCGCGTCGAGAAACTGCTTGCGCTCGCGGGCGGCGGCCAGCTCTTGCAGGGCGGCCAGATTGACGGCGCCCAGCGCCGCAATGCTGCGGTGCAGGCGGTCGATTTCGCCTTGCAGGCCGTGCAGGCGCACGCCGCTTTCTTCGATGGACCGGGCCACGGCGGCCAGGTCGGCGCCTGCGTCGGCCAGCAGCTGGGTGTATTGCTCGGCGCCCAGGCGCGCGGCCTGCTCCTTGAGTTGCAGCTCGGTGATGCGCTGGCGCAGCGGCTCCAGCTCGCGCTCGAGCTGCATGCGGCGCTCGTCGCTGGCGCGCAGGCGCTGGGTGAGGTCGTCATAGCGGCTGCGCTGGGCGGCCAGGGCCTGCTCGCGTTCGAGCTTGGTCGCCAGGGCCTGTTGCAGGCCGCCCTGGGCGGCGGATTCATTCAAGCGGGCCAGTTCTTCTTCGGCGCGGGCCGCTTCGCCTTGCAGGCTGGCGGTTTGCGCGGCGGCGGTGTCGATGGCGCGGGCCAGTTCGGCGCGGCGCGCTTGCAGGCTGCGGCGGGCGAACTGGGCTTCTTGCGCCTGGCGCTCCAGGCCGCGCTGCTGCTCGCGGGCGGCTTGCAGCTGGCGGTCGGCTTGCATCACGCGGCTTTCAAGCTGGGCGTGGCGCTCTTGCTGGTCGGCCAGCTGCATGTCCAGCTCTTCAAAGCGGGCTTCGGCGCTGGCCTGGCGCTCTTGCAGCTCATCGAGCGCGGCGCGGGTTTCGGCCAGGTCGGCGTCCAGCTGGCGGCTGCGCTCTTGCGCCTGGTCGGCCAGCTGGGTCAGGCGCAGGTTTTGCACTTGCAGCTCGTGCGCGCGGTTTTGCGCTTCGGCGCGCTCGCGCTGGGCGGCGTCCAGGCGCTGGGCGGCGTCGGCGCAGGCGGCTTCGGCCTTGTGCAGGGCGGCCTGGGTTTCTTCGGCAATGAGGGTTTGGGCGCGCAGCTGCTTTTGCAGGTTTTCGATTTCTTGCGCGCGGGCCAGCAGGCCGGCCTGTTCCGAGTCGGGCGCGTAAAAGCTCACGCCGTGCGCGGTGACGCTGTGGCCGCCGGGCACATAGACCGTCTGGCCGGGCGCGAGCTGCGCACGCAGGGCCAGGGCTTCGGGCAGGGCGCTGGCGCAAAAGCAGCCGGCCAGCCAGTGGGCAAGCAGGGCGTGCAAGGCGGCGTCGTGCAGGCGCAGGCGGCTGGCCAGGGGCTGAAGGCCCGCCGCCTGCCCGGCAGGGCCTGCCGCCGATGGCGTGGGCAGCGCGTAGAAGGCCAGGCGCGCGGGCGGGGCGTCTGGCGCGAAGGCGGCGGCCTGCTCCAGGCGGCTGATTTCCAGCGCGCCCAGGCGCTCGCGCAGGGCGGCTTCGAGCGCGCTTTCCCAGCCCGGCTCGGCTTGCAGGCGGCTCCACAGGCCCGGCAGGGCGTGCAGGCCATGTTTTTGCAGCCAAGGCTGGAGCTTGCCGCCGGTTTTCACTTTTTCCTGCAAGGCTTGCAGAGCGCTGAGGCTGGCGGCCAGTTCGGTTTGGCGGGCGGCTTCGGCGCCAGCGGCCTGCTGGCGCGCGCGGCGCTCTTCTTCCAGCGCGGGGGCCTGCTCTTGCAGCGCTTGCAGGCGGGTTTGCAGCGCCTGGGCGGCGGCGGCGGCTTGCGCCAGTTCGGCTTGCAGGGCCGCCAGGCGCTGGGCGTCGGGCGCGGCCAGGGCGCGGCGCTCGGCTTGCAGGCGCTCGTGGCGCTGCTGCTGCTGGCGGGTTTGCTCGGCCAGGCCGCGCTGCTCGGCGGCCAGCACCTGGATTTGCTGCTGCACCTGCGCCACGGCGGCGGCCTGCTGGCTGGCGGCGGCTTGTGCGGCGCGATGGGCGTCTTCCAGGCCGGGCAGGGCGTGCTGCTGCTCTTCGAGCTGCGCGGCAAGACATTCGGCCTGTTCTTCGGCCTGCGTGTCTTGCTCTGCCAGCTCTTCGGTTTGCGCCTGGGCCTCGGCCTGGCGGCCCGCCCATTCGGCGGCCTGCTCTTTCAGCTGCGCCAGGCGCTGGGCGGCGCGCTCGCGGTTTTCCAGCACGAAGCGGATTTCGGCTTCCAGCTTGCCCACTTCGGCGCTGGCCTCATACAGCAGGCCCTGGGCCTGATTGACTTCGCTGCCCGCTTCGTAGTGGGCCTGGCGCACGGCTTCCAGATCGGCCTCCACGCGGCGCAAGTCGGCGCTGCGCGATTCCAGATCGTTGCGGGCCTGGTCGGTGTCGGCCTTCAGGTGGCTTTGCCCCTGCTCGGCCTCGCTGCGCTTGAGAAACCACTGCTGGTGCTGGCGCAAGGTGGCGGCCTCTTGCAGCTCGTTGTATTGGCGCGCGACTTCGGCCTGCTGCTCCAGCTTTTCAAGGTTGGCGTTCAGCTCGCGCAGGATGTCTTGCACGCGGGTGAGGTTCTCGCGCGTGTCTTCCAGGCGGCCCTGGGTTTCGCGGCGGCGTTCCTTGTATTTGCTCACGCCCGCCGCTTCTTCCAGAAACAGGCGCAGCTCTTCGGGGCGCGATTCGATGATGCGGCTGATGGTGCCCTGCCCGATGATGGCGTAGGCGCGCGGCCCCAGGCCCGTGCCGAGGAACACGTCTTGCACGTCGCGCCGCCGCACGGGCTGGTTGTTGATGAAGTAGCTGCTCGCGCCCTCGCGCGTGAGCACGCGGCGCACGGCGATTTCGGTGAACTGGCCCCACTGGCCGCCCGCGCGGTGGTCGCTGTTGTCAAACGTGAGTTCAACCGAGGAGCGGCTGGCCGCCTTGCGCGTGGTGGTGCCGTTGAAGATCACGTCCTGCATGGACTCGCCGCGCAGCTCGCTGGCCCGGGACTCGCCCAGCACCCAGCGCACCGCGTCCATGATGTTGGACTTGCCGCAGCCGTTCGGCCCCACCACGCCCACCAGCTGCCCGGGCAGCATGAACTGGGTGGGTTCGGCAAACGACTTGAAGCCCGAGAGCTTGATGGAATTCAGACGCACGGCGCAGGCGGAAAGTAAAGGCGCAAAAAAGCGGCGGATGATAGGCCGCCGCCGCCACGCAGGCCAGCCGCGCCGCGCGCCCGAAGCGGCAGACAAGAAGCGGCCCGTGCTTTAGAAACAGGAGCTGATTTGAGGGGTTGAAAATCAGCCTCTGCGCAGGTTCCACTAGGACGTCATGCTATTGATGAAGGAGCGAAAAAGGCTGGTTGCACGCCTTGCGAGCCGGGGCGCACGGGGCGTCTGGCGTGGAATGGGGCTGGCCCAGGCAGCGCCTGCCAGCATTGTTCATTCGCCCTCCGACACCCGTCCCGCTTCCACCACCAGCCGCCGCTCGCACAGCGCGGCCAGGGCGCGGTCGTGGGTGACGAGCACGAGCGTGGTGCCCAGCTCGCGGTTCATCTCCAGCATCAGCTGCATCACGCGCTCGCCGGTGGCGAAGTCCAGGCTGCCCGTCGGCTCATCGGCCAGCAAGGCGGCGGGGCGCATGACGAAGGCGCGCGCCAGCGCCACGCGCTGCTGCTCGCCGCCGGAAAGCAGCTTGGGGTAATGCCCCAGGCGCGCGGCCAGGCCCACGCGCGCCAGCATCTCGCTGGCCTGCTGGCGCGCGCGCGGCGCGCCGGCCAGCTCCAGCGGCAGCATCACGTTTTCCAGCGCCGTCATGCCGCCCACGAGCTGGAAGTTCTGGAACACGAAGCCCAGCCGCCGGGCGCGGATGGCGGCGCGCGCGTCTTCATCTACCGCAAACAAATCCTGCCCGGCAATGCGCACCGTGCCGCTGCTGGGCACGTCCAGCCCCGCAATCAGCGACAGCAGCGTGCTTTTGCCGGAGCCGGAAGCGCCGACGATGGCCGCCGTCTGCCGCTGCGCCAGCGCAAAGCTCACGTCACGCAAAATGGGCAGCTCGCCCGTGGCGTCGCGCACGGTTTTGCACAGGCGCTGCACCTCGATCAGGGGCGGCGCTTCATTCACTGGTTCTCCACTCATGTCCATTCAGGGCCTCAAACGCCGCAACTTTATCTGCCAGCTTGCCGCCGCACTCGCGCTGCCTGCCGGGGCGCGGGCGCAAGCACAAGCGCAAAGGCCCGCCATCCTCGTGGTGGGCGACTCGCTTTCAGCCGAATACGGCCTGCCGCGCGGCACGGGCTGGGTGGCGCTGCTGGAGCAAAAGCTCGCCGCTGAAAAGCAGGGCCAGCAAAGAGACTGGCGTGTGCTCAATGCCAGCATCTCGGGCGACACCACCGCTGGCGGCCGCGCGCGCCTGCCCGGCCTGCTCAAAAAGCATCAGCCCGCCATCGTCATCATCGAGCTGGGCGGCAACGATGCCCTGCGCGGCCTGCCGCTGGATGCCACCGAAGCCAACCTGCTGGCCATGACGCAGACGGCCCAAAAAACCGGCGCGCGCGTGCTGCTTGCCGGCATGCAGGCCCCGCCCAACTACGGCGTGGACTACACCCGGCGCTTTGCCGGCATCTACCCCCGCATCGCCCGGCAGACAGGCGCTGCCCTCGCGCCCTTTTTGCTCGCTGGCGTGGCCGACCAGCCCGACGCCCTGGCGCACTTTCAGCCCGACCGCATCCACCCCAAGGCCGAGGCGCATCCGGCCATTCTGAACAACGTGTGGGAGCCGCTGCAAAAGCTGCTGCATGGCGGGCGTGAGTAGCGGGCGTGAGTAGCGGGCGTGAGTAGCGGGCGTGAGTAGCGGGCGTGAGTAGCGGGCGTGAATAGCGGGCGTGAATAGCGGGCGGGGCGCGCCCGCAATGCATTTTCATCGCTCACCGCAAGCGCATGGTTTTCATGTTTTCCGCTCCAAATGGCTCCAGGATGCTGCCGGATATTTGAAACGCCATCCGCAATTCAATGGCAATAAGGGCCTCGCCGTGAAAGGCGCATCGTGCCGCCATTTTCATGAAATCTGAGAAATAAGCGCTTTGCGTACCGGCGGATGAAAAGCACATTCTGCATTTCATCCGGCCTTGCTCTTCTGGCAAAAATGCAGGGTATTGGCGCTTTTCAGCCTGGCGCGGCGGATTTTGCAGGACGAGGCGATTCATTTTTTTCAAGCCGAATATGCGCAAGACTGCCATTTGTTTTGCGGGCGGAGTGATGCGCCATTTCGAAAGCGGTTTTCTGTTTGCATATTCACCCATTTGCGCCAACGCGCATGCGCCCGGCCCGTTTTTGTGCTCTTTTTTGCGCTCTTGCCTGAAAGCGGGTCGCATCTTCGGGTTTCCAGCGCCCTTGAATCCTGTGGCGCAACGCTAGGATTGGCCGGATGAAGTCTTCCGCCGTCTCGTGGGTTGAAGTGGTCCGGCTGCGAACCCTGCCTGCATCCATTGCGCCTGTTTTGCTGGGAACGGGCATTGCCTTTGCGCTGGGCGCGGCCTCGTGGGCGCGCGCGCTGCTGGCGGCGGGCGTGGCGCTGGCCCTGCAAATTGGCTGCAACATCGCCAACGACTATTTCGACGGCCTGCGCGGCGTGGATGACGTGCGCTGCGGCCCGCCACGGCTGACGGCTTCGGGCGCCGTTGCGCCCGCTGCGGTGATGGCGCTGGCGCTGGCCAGCTTCGCCGTGGCCGTGGCGCTGGGGCTGGCGCTGCTGGCGCTGTGCGGGCAGTGGTGGATGCTGGGCCTGGGGGCGGCGGCCATTGCGGCGGCGTGGTTTTACACGGGCGGCCCGCGCCCTTACGGCTATCGCGGGCTGGGCGAGGTGTTCGTGTTTCTTTTTTTCGGGCTGATGGCCACTTGCGGCACCACGTACGTGCAGGCCGGGCGCGTGCCGCTGTGGGGCTGGGTGGCTGGCGCGGGCGTGGGGCTGATTGCCTGTGCGCTGCTGATGGTGAACAACCTGCGCGATATCCACACCGATCCCGTTCACGGCAAGATCACGCTGGCCGTGCGCCTGGGCGAGCGGCGCGCGCGGCAGGCGTTCATGATTTTGCTGATCGCCCCGTGTCTGCTGGGCTTGCTGGCCCTGGCGGGCGCTGGCGCGGAGGTGGCGCCTTTTTTTCCGCGCCCCGGCATGGCGCTGCTCATGGCGGCGCTGCTGGCGCTGTGGGGGCTGATGGTGCGCCGCGCGGGCCGGCCGGTGCTGCGCCTGGCCATTGGGCGCGAGCTGGCGCCTTCGCTGCGCGATGCCGGTCTGTACGAGCTGCTCTACAGCCTGAGCCTGACGGGCGCGCTGGTGGCGCTGGTGGCGCTGGTTTGAGGCGGGCCGCCTGGAGCGCCGAAAGCTTCCTTGCGGCAGTGATGGCTGCGCCTGCCGCGCTGTTCTTTCCAGCCGGGGAGCCGTGCGGATGGGGCAGGGCCTGCGGGCCGCCCCAGCCTGCTGGTGCGCATCAGAGTGGTTCATAAAAAAAGGAGCGGATTCAGGGTGCCGAAAACCCGCTTTGCGCTGGTTCCACTGGGACGTATTGCTATGAATAGGATAGCTAAATAAGCCGGTCTGTCCGGCCCGCCGTGTTCGCGCCCGCGTTTCGTGCCTGCGTTTCGCGCCCGCGCGGCGCACTCTGCCGGGGCGCGAGCTTGCAGGCGCGGTCTCCGGGGGGGCAGGTGTGCAATCCGTCACAATCCACATGCAAGCGGCGCGCGTTTTGTGTCGCCATTTTTTTCAGGAGTTCAAGCAATGGAGAAACAAGGTTTCATCGCCCGGCTGGACCGGCTGGGGCTGGTGATGCAGATCGTCATCGGCCTGGCGGCGGGCGTTTTGGTGGGCGCTGTGGCGCACAACGCCCTGCCGGCCGATCCGGACGTGGCTGCGCCGCAGTTCGTGACCCTGGTGGGCGAGCTGGGCAAGCTGCTGGGCGGGCTGTTCGTAGGCGCGCTCAAGGCGGCGGCGCCGGTGATGGTGTTTGTGCTGGTGCTCTCGGCGGTTTCGCAGCACCGCAAGGGCAATCCGACCAACATCCGCCCCATTCTGGCGCTGTATCTGGTGGGCACGTTCGCGGCCGCGCTGGTGGCCGTGGCGGCCAGTTTCGCCTTTCCGTCCACGCTTTCGTTCAAGGGCGTGGAGGCGGCCCAGAAGGTGGCGCCCGGCGGCATTGCCGAGGTGCTGCGCAACCTGCTGATGAACCTGGTGGCCAACCCGGTGCAGGCGGTTTCTTCGGGCAACTACATCGGCATTCTGGGCTGGGCCGTGCTGCTGGGCATTTCGCTGCGCCATGCCGCAGACGGCACGCGGGCCATGCTGGCCGATCTGGCCGAGGCCGTCTCCAGCGTGGTGCGCTGGATCATCCGCTTTGCGCCGCTGGGCATCTTCGGGCTGGTGCTCACCACCATCGTGGTGGAAGGTTTCAAGGGCATTTACCAATACATCCACCTGCTGGCCGTGCTGCTGGGGGCGATGGCCGTGGTGGCGCTGGTGGTCAATCCGCTGCTGGTGTTTTCGCAAACGCGGCGCAACCCCTTCCCGCTGGTGTTCACCTGCCTGCGCGAAAGCGGCGTGACGGCTTTTTTCACCCGCAGCTCGGCGGCCAATATTCCGGTGAACATGGCGCTGTGCAAAAAGCTCGGCCTGCATGAAGACACGTATTCCGTCTCCATTCCCCTGGGCGCGACCATCAACATGGCCGGCGCGGCCATCACCATCACGGTGCTGTCAATGGCGGCTGTGCACACGCTGGGCGGGCAGGTTGATTTCTGGACGGCGCTGGTGCTGAGCGTGGTGGCCTCGCTGGGCGCTTGCGGCGCTTCGGGCGTGGCTGGCGGCTCGCTGCTGCTGATTCCGATGGCGTGCAGCCTGTTCGCCATTGACAACGACACGGCCATGCAGGTGGTGGGCGTGGGTTTCATCATTGGCGTCATTCAGGATTCAGCCGAAACGGCGCTGAACTCTTCGACCGACGTGCTGTTTACCGCTGCCGTGGACGACGCGCACAAGTCGCCCCGATGAACGCGCCGTAACCTGCCATGAGCGCGCCGCAACAAGCGGCCGCCCGTTTCTGACACGTTTCTGATGCCGATGGCCGCTCACGCGGCCATCTTTTTTGGGGCTGCGCGGGCGCGCCTCACGGCTTTTCGCGGCCCCGCGCCCGCCCGCAGCTTCAGGAAAGAGAAAGAAGCCGCAAGGGCCGCTGGCTTTATCCGGCCGCCGTTTTCTTTGCGGCGGGCTTGCGCGGCGCGGCAGCTTTGCGGGCGGCGGGCCGGGCGGGCGCTTCAGGCGGGGCGCTTGGCCCGGCGGCGGCCTTGGCGCGCGCGGCGGCGGCTTTTTCGGCGCCGGTCTTAAGGCGCACGGGCTTGCCGCCCCAGATTTCTTCCAGCTTGTAGTACTGGCGGAAGGCCGGCTGCATGATGTGGGCGACGGCGGGGCCGCAGTCCACGATGATCCATTCGCCGTTGTCTTCGCCTTCGGTCAGGGGCTTGCCCAGGCCGCTTTCGCGCACCTTGTCGCGCACGCTGGCGGCCAGCGCCTTGGTCTGGCGGTTGCTGGCGCCGCTGGCGATGATCACGCGCTCGAACAGCGGCGAGAGCGCTTCGGTGTTGAAAACGCGGATGTCTTGCGCCTTCACGTCTTCCAGCGCATCGACAATGGCGCGCTGGAGTTTCTGGATTTTTTTCTGGGCGGTGGTGTCGCTCATGAGCTTGCCGGGTGTGTGTAGAGATGGTGGCGGGCAATATACCGCGCCACTGAAGGCGGCACGCAGCCTTGCAGGGGCAGGCCCTGGGCGGCGAGCTGGCGCGCCTGCGTGGAGCTGTGGGGCATGGCCGGCAGGCGCAACACGTGGACGCGGGCGGCCGCCTGCAAGGCGGGCGGCAGGCCCGGCAGCGGGCAAAGCGGATCGAAAGGCGCATGCCCCTGGCCGTCCTGACCCGCGCGGATGGCAATGGAAAGCGCGGCCATTTCAAGAATGCGCGCCGCGTCTTTCCAGGTGTGAAAGGCAGCAGCCTGGTCGGCGCCGATTTGCAGATAGAGCGCCGCGCCCGGGTATTCGGCTTGCAGCGCGGCCAGCGTGTCGATGGTGTAGCTGGGGCCGTCGCGGCGCGTCTCGCGCCCGTCCACCACGCAGCGCGGCTCATGGGCGAAAGCCAGGCGGCACATGGCCAGCCGCTGCGCGGCGGGGGTGAGCGGGCGGCTTTTGTGCCAGGCCTGGCCGGTGGGGGTGACGTGCAGGCGGCTCAGGCCCAGCTGGCGCACAGCGGCGCGCGCCAGGGCCATGTGGGCGTAGTGCGGCGGATCGAACGCGCCGCCGAACAGGCCGATGCGCGGCGGGCCGGGGGGGCGGGAGGCGTTTTCGGGCACTTCAATTCGCTCCTTGTTCGATAGCGCAGGGTCTTCGCCAACAGGGCGCAAGATGCCTTTTCATGAGGCTGAATCCGCTCTGCTTTCAATAGCGTGACAAGACAGGACGCGGCCCGCCTGGCTCAAACCCAGTCCCGTGGCTGAAGGTAGAAGTCCGTCAGCTTCGCTTCCGGCGTGCCCGGTTCGGGCTGGCGCTGCCAGGCCCAGCGCGCCAGCGGCGGCATCGACAGCAGGATGGACTCGGCGCGCCCGCCCGATTGCAGGCCGAAGTGCGTGCCCCGGTCCCACACCAGATTGAATTCCACGTAGCGCCCCCGGCGGTAGAGCTGGTGCTGGCGCTCGCGCTCGCCCCAGGGCATGCCCTGGCGGCGCTGCACGATGGGCAAATACGCAGGCAAAAAGGCATTGCCCACGGCCTGCATCAATGCAAAGCCGCCATCCAGGCTGCCTTCGGCGTAATCGTCAAAAAAAATGCCGCCAATGCCGCGCTGCTCGCCGCGATGGTGGTTGCGGAAATATTCATCGCACCACTTCTTGAAGCGCGGATATTTGTCTGCGCCAAAGGGCGCCACGGCATCGCGGCAGGCGGCGTGAAAGCTGGCGCAGTCTTCATCAAAGCCGTAATGCGGCGTCAAATCCATGCCGCCGCCAAACCAGCAGGTTTTTGCATCGCTTTGGCCTGCCGAAATCATGCGCACATTCATGTGCACCGTGGGCGCGTAAGGGTTGAGCGGGTGGAACACCAGCGACACGCCCATCGCCTCGAACGGCGCGCCCGCCAATTTGGGCCGGCGCTGCGTGGCGGAAGGCGGCAGGCCGGGGCCGCGCACATGCGAAAAGCCAATGCCCGCGCGCTCGAACACCGCGCCGCCTTCCATGATTTGCGTGACGCCCTCGCCTTGCAGCGCCTCGCCCGGCGCTTTGCGCCAAGGCTCGCGCGCAAAGCGCCCGTGCCCGTCCGCCTGCTCAATGGCGGCGGCGATGCGCGATTGCAGATCGAGAAGATAGGAGCGGAGGGTTTCGGTCATGGCTGTGGCGGCTGATGGCAGCCGGTGGCGGCAAAACGCCGTTTGTAAGGCCAGGCGCGCCAGGCCAGACGCGAAAGCGGGCAAAAGCAGCAGGCACGAAGGGCTTTTGCCTGGCGGCCCCAAGACCGGTTCAAAGCTTGGCCTGGCCTGGCCTGGCCGTGAAGGCGGCGGATCGGCATGAACCGCAAGGCGCCAACGGGCCTGCCAGCGGCGGCCCGGCGGAGACGGGCAAGGCCCGTAAGCGCGCAAGGCCGTGCTTTTTGGGCTTGCACGGACGGAATCTCGGTCTCCGCCCGCAGCCTGCCACGCAAGCGCAAGTGCAAGCCAGGAAAAGGGAAGGGGGAAGGCGCTGGCAGCCTTTATTTCGCTCCTTTAACCATAGCATGATGTCCTAGTGGAATCTGCGCAAGGCGTCATTCTTACCCCTTCAAATTTGCTCCTGCTTCTGATGCCCTCCCAGCAGGCAGCGCCTGCGGCGCGGAAACGCTGGAACTGGCTCTCAGACCCGCAGCGCGCGCGCCAGGCGCGCCACGCCTTCGCGGATGTCGTCCTCGCCTGCCGTGGCAAAAGAAAGGCGCAGCGTGGCGGCGTCGGGCTGGGTGGCGAAAAAAGGCGCGCCGGGCACGAAGGCCACGCCCTGGGCAATGGCCTTGGGTGCGAGCGCCGCGCCATCGGCCAGCGCGCCGCCAGCGCCCGTCAGCCGCGCCCAGATGAACAGGCCGCCCTGGGGCGGGGTGAAGGCGATGGCCTGGCCCAGCTGCTCGTGCAGCGCCTGGCCCATGACGCGCGCGCGCCGGGCATAGACGCGGCGCGCGTTTTCCAGCGCCTGGCCCAGGTGTCCGGCGGCCAGGTAATTGGCGGCCACGGCCTGGGCGAAGGCGCTGGTGTTGGCGTCGCTGAACTGTTTGCACATCACGGCCTGGGCCAGCAGCGGCGTGGGCGCAGTCATCCAGCCCAGCCGCAGGCCGGGCGAGAGGATTTTGGAGAGGCTGCCGCAGTGAATGAGCCAGTCGCGGCTGCCCGGCACTTCGGACGTGAGAGCGAGCAGGCTGGGCGGCGGCGGCGCGTCAAACCACAGCTGGCCGTAGGGGTCGTCTTCGATGATCAGGGTTTGATGCCGCACCGCCAGCTCCAGCACGCGGCGGCGGCGCTCCAGCGTGAGCGTGGCCCCGCCGGGGTTGCCGAAAGTGGGAATGAGATAGACAAAGCGCGGGCGGTGCTCTTCAATGAGCCGCTCCAGCGCATCGGGCTGCACGCCGTGGGCATCGGCCGGAGCGCTGATGACTTGCGCGCCGTAGAGGCGAAAACACTGGATGGCGGCCAGGAAGGTGGGGCCTTCGACGATGACTTTGCAGCCCGGCTCGGCCAGTGTTTTGCCGATCAGGTCCAGCGCCTGCTGGCTGCCGGTGGTGACGATGAGCTGCTGGGCCTGCACATCGGCCCCGCGCGATTGCATGAGCGCGGCCAGCTGCTCGCGCAGGGGCATGAAGCCTTCGGTCGCGCCGTATTGCAGCGCTTGCGCAGCCTGCTGCGCAAGCGCCTGGCGGGCGGCTTCTTCGATGTGCGCCACATCAAACAGGGCACTGTCGGGAAAGCCGCCCGCAAAACTGATGATGCCGGGCCGGCCCAGCAGCTTGAACACTTCGCGGATGGCGGAGGTTTCCACATGGCCCAGGCGCTGGGCGAAGGGGTAGGAGGGGGCTGGCTGCATGGATGAACCGCTTGGAGAAACAAAGGGAACAAAGAAAAGCCACCCGCCGGGGGGTGGCTTGAAGTGGTGCCTGAGGCCGGAATCGAACCGGCACGCCTTGCGGCCAGGGATTTTCTTCCCGCTTCGGCTTTCGCCGCCGGCGGCTTTTCGCGCAGGAAAAGCCGCCGTTCGTGGGCTGGAGCACGCCTTCGCCCTGGCCTTGCGGCTTTAGGCGCCCGCCGTCTGCTCTCTACACCTTCCTGCACTGGCAGGCTTGGCTCGGCGTTGGCCGGGCACGGGGCCGGGGGCGTTCGCCGAATTTGACGGGTTTCACTCCGGGCGTTTCCGCGCGGAGGCTCAAATTGTTTCAAGTCCCTTGTGTCTACCGATTTCACCACTCAGGCTTTTTTTCCTGGAATCCGCCGTGCAGTCGTCTGAAAGGGCGTTTTTCCGCTCCTTCATTCATAGCGCGATCTCGCGTGAATACGGCGAGGACGGGCCTTTTCATGGGCTTGAATCTGCTCTTGTTATCAAAGCAGGTTTCGCTGTTTCCACGGCGGCGGCGCGGGCTGGCTGGCCGCGCGCCGGGTTCCGGAAAGGTGCAGATTGTCGCAGAGGCGGCGAATGCCTTTCGCATAATCTGCCGCATGCGCACGCCTGAAATGCCTGAAGTTGCAGCCGCTGCGCCCGTTTTCCGGGCGCAAGGGCTGACCAAGACCTATCACATGGGCGATGTGCAGGTGCGCGCGCTGCGCGGGGTGGATCTGGCGCTGGAGCGCGGCGAGCTGGTGGTGGTGCTGGGGCCTTCGGGCAGCGGCAAGTCCACCTTGCTGAACATTCTGGGCGGGCTGGATGTGCCCAGCAGCGGGCAGGTGTTTTATGGCGGCGAGGATTTGAGCCGCGCCGATGACGCGGCGCTCACGCGCTTTCGGCGCGAGCACGTGGGCTTCGTGTTCCAGTTCTACAACCTGATTGCAAGCCTGACGGCGCGCGAGAACGTGGCGGTGGTCACGGAAATCGCCCGCCATCCGCTCGCGCCCGAAGAGGCGCTGGCGCTGGTGGGGCTGACGGCGCGGCTGGACCACTTTCCCGCGCAGCTTTCGGGCGGCGAGCAGCAGCGCGTGGCCATTGCGCGCGCCATTGCCAAGCGGCCTGCGGTGCTGCTGTGCGACGAGCCGACGGGCGCGCTGGACTCAGCCACGGGCGTGCGCGTGCTCCAGGCGCTGGAGCAGGTAAACGCCGAAATGGGCGCCACCACGGTCATCATCACCCACAACGCCGACATCGCCCGCATGGCCAGCCGCGTGCTGTGGATGCAAGACGGCCAGATCGTGCGCGAGCAGCGCAATGCCACTCGCCAGCAGGCGGCCAGCCTGCAATGGTGAGCCGCTGAAGGAAAAGGCCAAGCATGCCGGTATCCGCCCTGACCCGCAAGGCGCTGCGCGATTTGTGGCTGATGCGCGGGCAGGCGCTGGCCATTGCGCTGGTGATTGCGGCGGGCATTGCCATGCTGGTGATGTCGCAATCCACGCTGGACTCGCTGCGCACCACGCGCGACATGCTGTATGCCCAGCAGCGCTTTGCGCACGTGTGGGCGCACCTCAAGCGCGCGCCCAGCGCGGTGGAGCGGCAAATTGCCGATCTGCCCGGCGTGGCCGAAACGGAAACCCGCATCGTCTCGTTCGCCAAGATGGAAGTGCCCGGCTTTGCCGACCCCGTGCAGGCGCTCATGCAGTCGCTGCCTGACGACGGCCAGCCGCGCCTCAACCGCGTGCACCTGCGCACGGGCCGCATGCTGGCGCCGGGCGCGCAAGACGAAATCCTGATCAGCGACGCCTTCGCCAAGGCGCACCGGCTCAAGCCGGGCGACCGCCTGCGCCTGACGGTGCACGGGCGCACGCAGTGGTTCCGCCTGGCGGGCATTGCCGTGTCCGCCGAGCATCTGTACCAGATCAAGCACGGCGGCATGTTTCCCGACTACGAGCGCTACGCCATCGTCTGGGCGCCGCGCCGGGCGATGGAAGCGGCGATGGACATGAAAGGCGCGTTCAACCAGATCGTGATCCGCCTGGCGCACGCCGGCACGGCCAGCGCGCGCCTTCAGCAAGAGCAGCAAGTCATCCGCGCCACCGACCGCATCCTGCAACGCTACGGCGGCATCGGCGCCACGGGCCGCATGGAGCAGATGTCGTTTCGCTTCCTGCATGAAGAACTCAAGCAGCTGGCCACCAACGTGTGGCTGTTTCCGGCCATCTTCCTGGGCGTGGCGGCGTTTTTGCTCAACGTGGTGTTCAAGCGCCTCATCGGCATGCAGCGCGACCAGGTGGCCACGCTCAAGGCCTTTGGCTATGGCACCTGGCAGGTGGCGCTGCACTACGGGCAGATCGTCACCCTCATCTGCCTGCTTGGCGCGGTCATCGGCACGCTGGCCGGCGCGTGGCTGGGCACGCTTTTGGCGGGGCAGTACCAGAAGAATTTCCGCTTTCCCTATCTGGTGTTCAGCACGGATGCCCAGGTGGTGGCCATTGGCGCGGCCATCAGCCTGCTGGCCGCACTGGCGGGCACGGGCCACGCCGTTTTCGCCGCCGCCAGCGAGCCGGTGGCGCAGGCCATGCGCCCGCCCGCGCCCGAAAGCTTTCGCCCCACGCTCATCGAGCGGCTGGGGCTGACGCGCTGGCTCTCGCAGCCCACGCGCATGATCCTGCGGCAGCTGGAGCGCCGCCCCTTCAAGGCGCTGATGACCGTCATTGGCCTGGCGCTGGCTGGCGGCATCGTCATGATGTCGGACTTCCAGATCGCCGCCATCAACCACCTGCTGGCCGTCGAATTCGGCCTGGCGCGGCATTACGACGTGGCCGCCTCCTTCACCGAAGCCGCGCCGCGCCGCGCCCTGCACGAGCTGCGCGCCCTGCCCGGCGTACGCGCCGTGGAAGGCACGCGCACCGTGCCCGTGCGCATCGGGCATCTGAACCATCAAATGCTCACCGCCATCGAGGGCCTGCCTGAAAACGCCCGCATGCGCCGCCCTTTCAGCGCCAGCTTGCAGCACAAGCCAGCGCCTCCCACGGGCCTGATGCTGGGCACGTGGCTGGCCCGCCGCCTGGGCGTGCAGCCCGGCGACACCGTGTGGGTGGAAGTGATGGAAGGCCGCCAGCCGCGCCTGACCCTGCCCGTGACGCAGCTGCTGGATGAATCCCTGGGCATGAACGCCTACATGAGCCTGCCCGCCCTCAACCGCGCCCTGGGCGACGACGATCTGGCCAGCAGCGCCTTCCTGCTGGTGGACAAGGGCATGGAAACCAGCGTGCTGCGCGAGCTGGACCGCCGCCCGCTGGTCTCCAGCGCCGAATCACAAGCCGCCTCGCTGCGCAACTACCGCAGCACCATCTCCACCTTCACCCGCATCTTCACCCTCATGGCCACCCTCATGGGCGCCATCATCAATTTCGGCGTGGTCTACAACTCGGCGCGCATGTCGCTGTCAGAGCGCACGCGCGAGCTGGCCAGCCTGCGCGTGCTGGGCTTCACGCGCGGCGAAGTCAGCTACATCCTGCTGGGCGAGCTGGCGCTTTTGGTGCTGCTGTCGCTGCCCGTGGCCGCCGCCGTGGGCTACGCCCTGTCGGCCTTCGTGGCGCATGGCATGAGCACGGAGCTGTTTCGCGTGCCCCTCATCGTGCGGCCTTCCACCTTCGCCTTTCCCTCGTTTGTGACCTGCGTGAGCGCCATCATCTCGGCCCTGGCCGTGAACTGGCGCGTGCGCCGCCTTGACCTGATCGAGGCGCTCAAAACCCGCGAATAAAGCCCCTTTGCCCCCTCCGAGCCGCCCATGACCCTTCCGCGCAAAGCCCTCTACTTCGTTCTGGCCGCCAGCTTCATCGGCGCGCTGGCCTTTCTCACCTGGCGCGAGCCGCGCCAGCTGGCCGCCACCGGCGCCGTCACGCAAGGCCCCCTGCAGGAAACCTTCACCGAAGAAGCCAAAACGCGGCTGAAACAGCGCTACGCCATCGCCGCCCCCGTCTCCGGCACGCTCCAGCGCATCACCCTGGAGCCGGGCGACGCCGTGCAGGAAGGCCAGCCCGTGGCCTACATCGCCCCCGCCGCCAGCACCTTGCTCGACGACCGCAGCCGCGCCCAGGCCGAAGCCGACGTGAAAAGCGGCCAAAGCCAGCAAGCCGCCGCCAGCCAGCGCATCGCCGCCGCGCGCGCCGCCCACCAGCTCGCGCAAGCCAGCCTCAAGCGCGCCCGCGCCCTGGCCGCCGGCCAGGCCGCCTCGCAAGAAGCGCTGGACCAGGCCCAGGCCGCCGCCACGCGCGCTGCCGCCGAACTGGCCGCCGCCCAGGCCGACGAGCAAGCCGCCATCGCCCGCGTGGCCGCCGCCCGCGCCACGCTCGCCCATGAAGGCGCGGCAGGTGAAAGCGGCGCCCGCGCGCCCCAGCCCGTGCTCTCGCCCGTCAGCGGCGTGGTGCTGCGCCGCAGCCTGCAAAGCGCCACCCCCGTGGCCGCCGGCCAAAGCCTGATGGAAGTGGGCGACACCGCCCAGCTTGAAATCGAAGCCGAAGTCCTGTCCACCGACGCCGTGCGCCTGGCCCCCGGCATGGCCGCCCGCGTGCTGCGCTGGGGCGGCGAAGGCGCGCTGCAAGCGCGCGTGACCCGCGTGGAACCCGGCGGCTTCACCAAAGTCTCCGCCCTGGGCGTGCAAGAGCAGCGCACCCGCGTCATCCTGGAACTCACCAGCCCCCGCGCCGACTGGGCGGCCCTGGGCGACGCCTGGCGCGTTGAAACCGAATTCATCACCCGCCAGGAAGAAAACGCCGTGCAAGTGCCCGCCAGCGCCCTTTTCCGCACCGCCGCCACCGAAGGCGGCGCGGGCAGCACAGGCGGCTGGGCGCTGTATGTCGTGGAAAACGGCCGCGCGCGCCTGACCCCCGTGCGCATCGGCCTGCGCTCGGACGCCGCCGCGCAAATCCTCGAAGGCGCGGCCCCCGGCCAGACCGTCATCCTCCAGCCCGACGACCGCATCCACGACGGCGTGCGCATCCAGCCCGCCTGAACGTCCCATGAACGCCTGATTACGCTCCTTTATCTGTAGCGTGAAGTCCTAGTGGAATGGGCGCGGAAGCCGTTTTTAATGCCTGAATATTTGCTCCTGTTTCTGATGTCCACGGGCGAACCTTGAACGGGTTCCGGGGGCCATCAGGCGGCGCGGCCCGCTTCACTTGCTCTTGCGCCGCGCGGCCATTTCGGCGCCCATTTCGGCCAGCGGCTGCGGCTCCAGCAGGGACTGGGCGGCGGGGTAGGCCAGGGTTTCTTCCAAAGGAATGTGGGTGGCGTAGATGCCGGTGAAGCGGCGCACCAGGGCGCGGTCTTCATCGGTGAGCGCGGGGGCATCGGGCGCCTGCCAGGCTTGCAGGCGCGGGCGCAGGGCGGCCCAGAGTTCGGCCATGCGCACGTGATCGGCCTTCAGGGTGGCCACGGCCTGGCGCAGCCGTGCGTCGGGTGAGTGCTCGAGCAGGGGAAAGACGTGGCGCTCTTCGTCTTCGTGATGGTGGGGGGCGGCCATGTTGAAGTAGCGCAGCACGTCTTGCACGGCCGAGCGCGACTGCGCGTCGTGGCCGTTTTCGTCGATGTGGCGGACGATGCGCTCCAGCAAATCGAGGCTGCGCTGCACGCGGTCGTGACAGGCTTCCATCATTTCAAAGGGCTGGTCAAAAGAGGCGGCGGGGGCGGAAAAACCGGGCAGGCTGCGGCTCATGGGTTTCATCCTTGATGGGCAAAGGTGGCAAAAGGCGGGGCGTTCGGTTGAATGTCCGGGCTTTCGGGCTTTCGGGCGCTGCCGGACTCGCAAAAACCCCTGAACGGCAAATAGTTGGCATTTGCGGCGGGCTTCGGGGCGGGGGGTTGCTTTTACACTTCCGCCCCGATGCGCCTGCCCGATTGTTCCCCCAAGAAGCGGCCACGCCTGGGCGTGGCGGCAATGACCCTGCTGACAGGCTTGTCAGCGGCCCTGATGCCCTGCGCGGCGGCGCGGGCGGATGATGCCCCGGCCGCTGCCGGTGCGCCCGCCGCTGAATCCGCCCCGGACGCCGCCGGAAACGCCGCTGAAAAGCCCGCCTTCACCATTGAAGTGCAAACGGCCAATGAAGAGCTGAAAACGCTGCTGGAGCGCCATAACGATTTGCGCCGCTACCAGTCCGTGCCCGATCTGGACGCTGCCGAGCTGGACCGCCTGATGGCGCTGGCCGAAAGCGGGCTGAAGGGCCTGCTGGCCGCGCAGGGCTATTTCTCGCCGCAGATCACGCTCACGCGGCAAGCCGCCGCACAGCCGCCCGTGGTGCGTATTGCCGTGGAGCCGGGCGAGCAGGCGATGGTGGAGGCGGCGGACATCGCCTTTGCGGGCGACATCGCGCACTCCGCCGACCCGGCCGCCGCAGAGCAGCAAAAAGCCATCCGCGAAGACTGGGCGCTGGGCGCGGGCAAGGGCTTTACGCAAGAGGCGTGGAGCAGCGCCAAATCCGGCGCGCTGCGCCAGCTCATTGCCAAACGCTATCCGGCAGGCCGCATTGGCCGCAGCCAGGCCGATGTGGATGAAGCCGCGCGCAGCGTGAAGCTGGGCGTGACGCTGGACTCCGGCCCGCTGTACCGCCTCGGCCCCGTGCAAGTCACGGGCAACCGGCGCTACCCCGCCTTTTTGCCCGGGCGGCTGGCGCAGCTGGCCGTGGGCGAGCCGTATGACCAGGCGCGCCTGGCCGACGCGCAGCAGCGCCTGATCAGCAGCGGCTATTACGACGCGGCCTACGTCTCTGTCGATCCGCAAGAGCGCAGCGAAAGCGAGGGCCAGGACGAAAACGCAGCCCCTGCCGCCGCCGTCACCGCCCCCGTGCAAATGCAGGTGACCGAAGCGCCGCTGAAAAAAGCCACGCTGGGCCTGGGCTTCACTACCGACGGCGGCCCGCGCATCACGCTGGAGCACCGCCACAACCGCGTGCCTTGGCTCGGCTGGCGCGCCGTGAGCAAGGCGCAGCTGGAAGCGGCCAACACCTTCATCGAAAGCGACCTGCTTGCCATGCCCGCCGCCAGCGGCTGGCGCTGGGGCGCGCTGGCCAAACTCAGCCGCGTCAAAGACGACGATCTGACCACCTACAACCGCCAGCTGCGCTTTGGCCGCTCGCAAAGCCGCGAGCGCTCCGAACGCAACTTCTACGTGCAATACGACCTCTCGCGCGTCAAGGGCGCCGACGGCCAGTACGTCACCGACGAGATGACGGGCGACGGCTCCGCGCTCTCGTTCAACTTCATATGGACCACGCGGCGCTTCAACCATCTGTCTGACCCCACCGGCGGCTGGGGCCTGGGCTTTGAGCTGGGCGGCGGCATCACCATCAACGGCAAGCGCCAGCCCTTCACGCGCGGCGTGGCGCGCTGGCTGGGCTACATCCCCTTGGGCCACAGCGCCGCCAGCAGCCGCTTGGCCGTGCGCGCCGAAGCGGGCGCGGTGCTCAGCCCCGACGGCGCGCGCGTGCCCAGCGCCCTGCTCTTTCGCGCCGGCGGCGACAACAGCGTGCGCGGCTACGGCTGGCGCGACATCGGCATTGCGCGCGGCGGCATCACCGCCCCCGGCCACTACATGATGACCGCCAGCCTGGAGTGGCAGCGCCCCATCCTCAACAGCGAAGGGCGGCCCAGCGGCATCGAATACGTCGCCTTCATCGACGCGGGCGACGTGGCCGAAAACCCCGGCTCGCTCACCCCGCGTCTGGGCATCGGCACGGGCGCGCGCGTGAAAACGCCCGTCGGCCCCATGACCGCCGCCATCGCCTACGGCGCCAAGACGCGCAAATTCAGGCTGCACCTGTCGGTGGGCTTCGTGTTCTGAAGCGGCTTGCAGGGCCTTTATTTGCTCCTTGTTTCATAGCATGAGGTCCCCGCTGATATTGCGACAACCGCGTTTTTCAGCACCCTGAATTTGCTCCTGTTTCTGATGCGGCTTTGCCGGCCGCCGCTGACCCTTTCCGCCCTCTTTCGCCATGAGCACCGCTCCTTCATCCGCCACCCCCCTGCCCGAAGCGCCTGCCGCCGCGCCCCCGCGCTCCCAGCGCCCCCGGCGCCGCTGGCCGCGCCGCCTGGCCTGGCTGCTGCTGGCGCTGCTTGTGGCCGCGCTGCTGGCGCTCATCGTGCTGTGGCGCTGGGCGGCTTCGCCCGGCTCGCTGGAGCAGGCGCTCGCCTGGGCGCAGCCCTACATGCCGGCCGCCCTGCAAATCGAAGGGCTGCAAGGCTCCGTGCTGCACGGCGGCCAGGCCGCGAAAGTGCGCTGGAGCGAGGGCGGCCTGACCGTGGAGGCGGACGAGGCCCAGGCGCGCTGGCATCTGCTTTCTTTGCTGCGCGGCAAGCTGCGCCTGGACGAGCTGGGCGCGGCCCGCATCCGCGTGGACGACGCCCGGCCGCCCAGCGACGAAGCGCCCGCCGCCGGGCCGCCCGCGCCGCTGGAGCTGCCGCTGCGCGTGGAGGTGAACGCCTTTCACGCCGGGGCCGTGGAGCTGGCCCAGCCCGGCCTGCGCATCACCAATATTGCGGGCAGCTACCACTTCAACCAGCTCATGCACCTGCTGCGGCTGGACAGCGCCAGCCTGATGGGCGGCCGCTACAGCGCCAGCGCGCGCCTGCGCAACGACGCCAGCGCGCGCCTGAACATTTCGCTGCGCGGCGAATTCAGCCTGCAAGCCTTGCAGCAGGCGCTGCCGCAAAGCGCGCCGCCCGCTGAAACGCCTGCTGAAACACCCGCTGACGCGCCTGCCGCCGATGCCTCGCCCCGCCTGCTGCTGCGCGCCCACTTGAGCGGCCCCATGAGCGACATGCGCCTTGCGGCCCGCCTGCGCGAGCAGCATCCCGCTGACAAAAACGCGCTGGACACGGCGCAAGAGCGCGACATCGACGCACTGGGCGAGCGCCTGCTGCATGGCGATGAAGAAGCCGCCAACGCCTTGCCTGACGCCCCGCCTGCGCCGCATGCACAAGGCGGCGCAGCCAGCGATGCGCAAAACGAAGCGCAAAACGAAGCACAAAACGATACGCAAGGCGATGCGGAAAATAGCCCGCAAGTGCCGCGCGCCGATCTGGCCGCGCGCATCACGCCCTGGGCCGCCCAGCCCGTGGCCCAGGCGCAGGCCCGCTTCGCCTGGCTGGATCTGGCCCCCTTCTGGCCCGCTGCGCCGCAAACGCGCCTGTCCGGCCAGGTGCGCATCGACCCCGCCGATGCCGCCCCCAACAACGCCAATGAAGCCAGCGCCAATGAAGCCAGCGCCGCCGCGCCGCAGTGGAACGTGCAGGCCAGCCTCACCAACGCGCGCCCCGGCCCGTGGGATGCGCACCGCCTGCCGCTGCAAAAGCTTCAGGCCCGCCTGAGCCTGCCATCCGGCCCGCAAGGCCTGGGCGTGCGCGTTCAGCAACTGAGCGCCGATCTGGCGGGCGGCACGCTGCAAGCAGACGGCCACTGGCTGCCTTCAGAAACCCATTCAGAGGCCCAAACGCCGCAAACCCCCGTGGCATCAGCGCAGCCCGCTATCGAAAACAAAGCAAATGACGCAACGAATGCCAGCCCGCAGCCCCCGGGCGGCTGGCGCGTGAACGCCACGCTCGAAGGCATCCGCCCCGCCGCGCTGCACACGGCGCTGGCAGCGCAGCCCCTGTCCGGCCACGTGCGGGCCAGCGCCCCGGCGCAAGGCGGCCCGCAGACGGCCCAGACGGCCCAGACGGATGCCGCCGATGCCGCCCCCGCGCCCATCACCTTCGATGTGGATTTGCAAGCCGCCGCCGCTGACGCCGCCAGCGCCGCCCAGCCCGCCGCCAGCGCCCTGGCCACGCCCGCGCAGGAAATCACGCAAGAAATCGCACAAGAAATGGCCCGCTTGCGCCTGCGCCAGCTCACCGCCCAGGGCACATGGCAAGCCGGCCCGCAAGGCCAGGCCAGCGCAGGCCGGCTGGAGCTGCCCACGCTCACGCTGCACGCGGCCGATGCGCAGCTGCACGCCAGCGGCGTGCAAGTGCGCCTGGCCGATCAGTCCGGCCAGGGCCAGCTGGCGCTCACGGCCCCCGGCCTGAAACTGGCGCTGCAAGGCAGCGCCGCCCCGGCCAGCGGCAAAGGCCAGGCCGAAGTGCAAGCGGCCAGCCTCGCGCAAACCCTGCAATGGCTGCAAACCCTGCCCGCGCTGCCCGCCAGCGTGCGGCAGGCGCTGGCAGACACGCTGCTCACAGGCCGCGCCAGCCTGCAAGGCCAGTGGCAAGGCGGCTGGCGCGACCCGGCCGTGAAACTCACGCTCGCCGCGCCTGAGCTGGAGTGGCGCGCCAGCGCTGACGCCGCCCCGCTCAAGCTGCAAGGGGCCGAAGCGCGCGCCACGGGCCGCCTGCAAGACGCCAGCGTCTTTCTCAAAGGCACGGCGCGGCAGGCGGGCCGCCGTGCCACTTTGCAAACGCAAGCGCGCGTGCGCTCCGTGCCATCCCAATCTGCCTCCAAAGCTGTTTCAGGCTGGCAGGCCGCCTTCAGCCAGCTTGACATCACGGCGCAAGACCCCGATTACGCCCCCGCCGCATGGCGCGCCGCGCTGAAGTCGCCCTTCACGCTCACGCTTGAAAACGGCCCGGCAGGCGGCCAGCCCAACGCCAAAACAGGGGCGGAAAAAACCGCCCCGCTGTCCGTGGCCGCCAGCGCGGGCGCGCTCGCGCTCTCGCCCGCCAGCGCGGCGCAGCCCGCCACGCTCTCGTGGGATCACCTGAAATGGGCCGATGCGCGCTGGAGCGCCAAGGGCAAGCTGCAAAACGTGCCGCTCGCCTGGGCCGCGCTCATCCCGGGCGCGGAGCTGCAAAAAAGCCTGGAGCCGGTGCTCGACATCGCTGGCAGCGCCATCCTGGCCGCCGAATGGGACGCCGAAT
Source organism: Ottowia massiliensis (assembly GCF_900240305.1). Classification (NCBI taxonomy): domain Bacteria; kingdom Pseudomonadati; phylum Pseudomonadota; class Betaproteobacteria; order Burkholderiales; family Comamonadaceae; genus Ottowia; species Ottowia massiliensis. The sequence goes on from NZ_LT964854.1 coordinate 1,753,420, forward strand.
GGGCGCGCGGGCAGCCCTTGCGCCTGCAAGCGGCCGTGGAGCGCACGCAAGGCGACCTCATCCTGCCGCCGCTGCCCGGCGCGCCCCAGCGCCAAAGCGCGGGCCTGCAAGCCGCCCGCGTGTCGCTCAACGTGCAAGGCCAGGACGCCACCGCCCGCCTGCTGTGGCAACCCCGCCAGATCGGCCAGGCCGAAGGCCAGCTGCAAACCCGGCTGGCCGCAGGCGACGCCCCCTGGAGCGCGCCCGAGCCGTGGCCCGCCGATGCGCCCCTGCAAGGGCATCTGAGCGCCAAACTGCCCCGTGTGGCCGCCTGGTCGCTGCTGGCGCCGCCCGGCTGGCGGCTGCGCGGCGCGCTCGATGCCGACTTGCGCATCAGCGGCACCCGCAGCGCCCCGCAATGGAGCGGCCAGATCGGCGCAGACGGCCTGGCCCTGCGCTCCGTGGCCGACGGCTTTGAACTCAAAAACGGCGAACTGCGCGCGCGCCTGCAAGGCGAGCAGCTCGTCATCGAGCGCCTCACCCTCCAAGGCGGCGGCAAGGCCCCCGGCAAAAAAGCCGCCGAAAACCAAACCGCCCAGGCCGCCCAGCCCGCCAGCGCCTTGGCGGACGGCGGCTCCGTCACCGCCAGCGGCCAGGCCGGCTGGGCGGGCGGGCAATGGAGCGCCCGCATCGACGCCACATTAAGCGGCCTGCGCCCCAGCATCCGGCCTGACCGCCAGATAGCCCTGTCCGGCAAGCTGCAAGCGGCCATGCAAGGCAGCGCCGCCACGCTCGATGGCCAATTGCGCGTAGATCAGGCGCACATCGAACTGCCCGACGACAGCGCCCCCACGCTGGACGACGACGTGGTGATCCACCGCGCCGATGGCCGCCGCGAAAGCGCGCAAGACGCCGAAGCCGAAAAAAAGCAGCGGCAAGCCAGCCAGCGCGAAGCCAAAACCACCCTCGCCGCCCGGCTCGGCCTGGACCTGGGCAACGCCTTCACCCTGCGCGGACAAGGCATCGACACGCGCCTGACCGGGCAGCTTCAGGCCACGGCCAGCGGCCCCATCGGCACGCTGCCGCGCGTCAGCGGCGAAATCCGCACCGAAGGCGGCACCTTCCGCGCCTACGGCCAGCAGCTGCAAATCAGCAAAGGCGTCGTGCGCTTCAACGGCGCGGCCGACAACCCCGTGCTCGACATCCTGGCCCTGCGCCCCAACTACCAAAGCGACCAGCAAGCCGGCGTGCGCGTGACCGGCACCGCCCTGCTGCCCAGCGTGCGCCTGTATTCCAAGCCCGAACTCTCCGACAGCCAGACGCTGGCCTGGCTGCTGCTGGGCCGCGCCGCTCCATCCGGCGGCGCAGAAGCCGCCATGCTCCAGCAAGCCGCCCTGGCCGCCTTGAGCGGGCGCGACGGCAAAAGCATGGCCTCCCGCGTGGGCCTGGACGAACTCTCTTTAGGCGAAGGCTCCGGCAGCGGCAGCACCAGCCTCACCGTCGGCAAGCGCCTCTCGGACAAGCTCTACACCACCTACGAACAAACCCTGGGCAGCGCCATGGGCACCCTGTTCATCTACTACGAACTCTCGCGCCGCTGGCTCGTGCGCGGCCAGGCCGGCGAGCAAGCCGCCCTGGACGTGATCTACCGCATCTCCTACGACTAAGCGCCCGTTCAGAGCCTGGCCGCGAGGGGCGAAAGAGCCGATCGGAATCGCTTCAAGGCGCCATCCGCAGACACAAGCCTTGCAGCTTGCCGGGAACCTGTTCAGAGCCTGGCCATGAGGAGCGAAAGCGCAGGAATCAGGCTGAACGGCAAGGCGCCAACCGCAGACGGGCCTTGTGACCCGGCAAGGACTCGCAACGCCGCAGACCGCCCCAATCCCCCTTTTGCCCCCCGCAGACCGATGGCAAACAGGATCCAAGCCCGCCACCCGCCCGCAAACCGGCCCCAAAACAGACGCGGAAACAGACCTGAAAACAGGCTGCCAGCACGAAAGACAGCCGGGTTTCACATCAGAAAGCGGAGCAAATTCAGGAGCCTAAAAACGGCTCTCGCGCAGTATCCACTAAGACCTAATGCTATCGTTCAAGGAGCGAAATAGAAGCAAAACGCAAGCGCCTGCCAAGCAGGCCGCCCGGCCCCTCACTTGCGGCCCATCATGCGTGCTCAGCACGCCGCGCGGGACTTGGCGGCCCGCCGGATCGCCGTAACGGGTCAAGGCGTGCGGCTGGCTTGTGCCTTCATGGCCGTGCAGTCCGCTTGCACGCAGCCTGGCGCCATGGCGGCAGCGTCGTATCGCCAGCTTCTGTTCGCGGTTTAACTCGCGCCCTGGCCGCCGATTTTTTCCGTGGCCCGGGTCAGCCGGCCTTGGCGTCGCGCTGGTAGCTGTATTGGGCCAAGGCGCTGCCGTCGGCTTTTGGTGGCGGATTGGGGCCAGGCGCCCGGCGGCGTCATGGCTGAATTGGGCGCTGACCAGGTTTGCAAGCGGCCGCCTGCATCCCAGCGGGTTTGGAGGGTGTGTTCGCCTGGGTCGGCAAAGCTTGCGCTCAGTTGCGTGCGCTGGCTGGCTGCGTCTCTGGGAGCGTGGTTTCGTTCAGGCATTCGACTGAAGCAAAGCAATCATTGGCGCCAGCAAGAAGTAGTGAAGCTCCTGCTAATAAACAAAAAATCACCAGCAATATGCGCAACTTCATATTTTTCAGGCGCATCATGCGCCTTCTTAATCCAAGCTAAACGATAGAAATATCTTAAACCGCATTCAATATGCTACATATACCTCAATCATAGATTCATGTTTACCAATTTATTATACCTAATATAATCATCTTCAACGATCTTTCTCAGCTCATTCCAATCAGACGCTGAAGTAATCTCCCCATAAATTGAAAGCCGATTGCGCACCTGGCACCCCATAAAATCATCAGGATAAAAAAATCCCGAAAACTTAAGCGGAACAGCAAATTCAATTTTGCTCTCAATAAAACCAGATTCCTCTAGGAACTTTCTACATCTTCTACTTAAATCTATCCAATATTCTCCATATAAGAAACCGTCTCTTGATGTATTATTTTCCAGATGAACAAAAAAATCATTCTGCCATGATTCTGGAAAATAATTTGACACCAATTCTTCCATATCTTGATAAATTAGCAAATCCTCCTTTGATGAAAAATCACACATAGATTCAATGAAGTGCATAAACCTCAAAGCCGGATAAAACCCGCTTATGAACATCTGATAAGCAGGATTGATAATCCTGTAATTGTAATTGCAATCCAAGCATACTGCAGTATCATGCTCGCTTTTTTCAACTGGAATCAATTCGCGCACATAGAAATAATCCAATTGTTTTTCTGGCGCCATCAAGCAAAAGTTGAAAATATAATATGGCTCATTTGCAATATAATCTCCATGAGTTCGTTCAAGGACCTTCAATTATTACTCCAAGAAAATTATAGGCGTGACGATAATAATGATCATCTCTTTCGTTCGTGTTAAACCAATGATTAATCGATCTGGTAGATGACCCCAGAAGTTTGAAGATCATTAAAACAAACGCCAGTTATTGTTTCGGCCAGCTTTGTTAGCGTTGCAAAAGAAGGCATATTTTCTATATCAACACAATCAGTAAAATTTTCAGCATCGATGTCATTTAATGGTCTTCCAATATTGGCATGCACCTCTCCCTCTATGCAGATCCATTGCCGCCTTAAATCACCATCCTTATGGTATTCAAACCAAAGTCCACCCGTCACATCCTGGGAGAGCATCATCAGTATTTCGCCATGTTTAGATGCAGCAGAAAGTTGGTCTGTTAATAGTTCATCGAAACACTGGGCAGAATTGCCCATCATCACATTCCAATTGGCGGTATCTGACGCCATGACGGTCAAATGTGAATCATCAGCTTCAATTGCCGCTTCCAAGGCATTATTCACTTTCTTCCCGGAGCATTTATCTAATACTAAGTGATGACGCTGCAACAGATATTCTCGCATCTGTCTTTCATTGCCCAAAAAATACATTACATACAGGTTCATTTATCAACTCCTCAGGATGCTTGCCACTCTCGATCCAGAGCCAACTTCTTTTTCTCAATCCAGTTCATGAAGTCCTCTGGGACAATAATTCTCTTCCGCACTGCGCTATCCAGCGCCAGCTGATAGCTGTCTGGATTCCATTTTTTAAAATTTCCATTCAATATCTCACTATCCAAAAGAATGGATTTTGCTTCTTCATATTTGCCCGCAAGCAATAAATAGCACACTTTATCATATAATGTGGAAGCACATTCGCCTATCGATATATTCTTTTTCTTCAAGTGATCTGGAATATAGTCAAATTCTTCAGGAGGTGCCGATCTTTTCCCGAGAAAGAAGTCGGTTAAGTCAAGCATTATTTCTGGATTAGAAATTACATCAAACCATTTCCACATCGCCTCTTGTAAAAGTTTTAAAGCAAGTTCCGGTTTTTCAAATGGATAGCAATATAAATCGGTATCACATGCATCTCCTGTCTGTGGCCTTAAAAGTCCATCAGCACAAAAAGCATCAACATCGTTCAACATCACATCATCAGAATAAGCAAGATTCAGGAAAATATAAATGAATTTTTCATCTCTTATTTCTATATCATGAACACGCACCAGCCATGCTATGGGTTTATTTTTCATGAATTTCCAATATCCTCCTCTCCCAACATGACGAAAACCTTCTTTTAGCAGGAATCGATGAATTTCTTTAGGTGCGCCCATGTGTCAATCCAATATATGAATAATATTAAACATCATATCATCCGCATTGCCATTACTTGCTTCGATGGCCCATCTTTGCATAATCCTCATCTGATCTGGAGTTGGTTTGTGAAAGAAAATAACAGACATCTTGATTCCAAGATTTTGTTGTGCTATTCGTATGAATTCTTGGAATTGATTTTTTCTTAAGGCATTAAAAGATGTTTTGATCTCGATTAACTTGCCCCCTTTTACGTAAGCATCCGGGATGAAACAACCCTTTTTTATTTTGGGAAGTCCCTTGCCGCCAGAAAAGCACTGAGTATTCTTGCGGAGACCAAACATCTCTACCATGATTTTCTCAAAGTCAGATCCTCCTTTAAATTTATGTAGCCAAAATTTAGACTTCAGATATTTATTCACGCTCAACAAAGATTTGGCTAGATTCTTTGGGCTGGTGATAACTGGGATACCTGTAGCCATTTCAAAGGCGATTTCTCCCATTGTTTTCATTACAATGCTAACTCCACCTCTAAATGACAGACCACGCATGGCTGATACTTGGAAACCTGAAGCTGAAACAGAAATCAGCCCGAAATCCCCGCCCGGATCAATATGATTGACCGGATCGGCATTGCCATACAGATACTTGTTCAGCGTCAGCGGAATGCTCTGGCTGCCCGGGTGCTCGTCCATCGAGATGAAGCGCCCCGTTTTCGGGTCGTAGTCCCTGGCTCTGAGGTGGTATAGCCCCGTGGCGCTGTCGTAGCTCTCGCCCGTGTAGCGGTGCCGCGTGGGGCTGGCTGGATCCGGGTTCAGCTCGTTGCCGAATGCATCAAAGTCCAGCGTTTCGATGATTTGGCCGCTCTCGTCAGTGATCAGCCGCGCGCTGCCTTGGCCGTCTTCGTAGACGTGCAGCGTTTTGCCTTGTCTTTGTTCGCTGATGAGTTGTCCTACGCCATCGGGGGTGTGCGTGTAGCGCGTTTCTTGCCACGGGCCGCCATTGATGCGGGTTCTCTCCAGCACGATTTCGCTGTAGGGGCGGGCGGTGTCCAGGATCCATTGCGTTTCCTGTTTTTGACCGCCTGCCTCCCGGGTGCGGCTGATGCGCCGGCCTAGTGCGTCGTAGCCGTAGCGGATGCTGGTGCTGCCGTCGCTGGCTTTGAGCAGCCGGTTGTCGCTGCTCCATTCGTAGCGGATGGTTTGCGCAGGGGTGCTCTTTTCGATCAGATTGCCTCGGCCGTCCCAGCGGTAGGTGGTTTTGGGGCCTGTGGCCGTTTGTTCTTCTGTGAGCTGGTCCAGGCTGTTGTAGGCGTAGCGGGTTTTTTGGCCGTCGCAGTCTTTTTCTGTCCGGTTGCCTGTGCTGTCGTAGCTGTAGCGGCAAGCTGTATACGCGCCTAAATCATCATTTGCGTCGCATATAGCGCAAATAAACAATAAAACACAGGCAAGCCACTGCACATCATTAATCAGTTCGTTCAAACAAATTAATCACTCATGCCTGATGATTATCTTATAAGTTTGTCCTAATCAAAGACGAGAGTCCTTTGTTCAATATGTCATCCGAATATGGTGGATATCCATCAACCTCCTCACACTCATACACATACAAATAACGCATCATGGCAGCAAAACTTAAGGTTCTCGCATTAAATCCTGGGCAATCCAATATACACTCAAATTCTCCATCAATCGTCTCAACACAAGAATTTAAATATAAATAATCATTAGGAAAATTGATTCCAATTACAATCAATCCATCTATAAAATCCAGCTTGGAGGCAGAATTATCCAAATCCATCCCATACGAGAAATATTCCTGATCGGTAGAATTTATTCCGTTTTCCTTGAGGAAGGAATAATACTCAAAATCTATGCTGGACAGATAGTTAATTCTATCAACCGGGAACAATGATCCCGTTCGATTTATGATGATATCATCTCCATACTTAATATCAGGCATAGATGATTTTAGAAAATCCACATATGAGGCAGGAAACTTTTTCAGTCCCAGTCGTTTGCAATTTTCGTTTATGACTTTTTCATCAATACCACGATCAAATCTCAATCCGCTCAGCAGTGAAGCCTTTTCTTTTTTCATCGCGATATTCGCCCAACCGGAAAGAAACGCCTTCCAATCAGAGCGTCCAGAATCATAACCTGACAGCATATTAATCATAGTCTCACCGTTTGCAAATATACCCAGAAGCGGGCATTCCAGACATTGGAACCACTATATATTTCTCATTTACTGATACTTTGCACTTTGTATGCAGCCATCTTGCCAATGCACCTACAGCTCTATTTTGTGAAGCAGAAACACTCCGTAAAGATGGAATATTTTGTTCGCCACCTTCAACATGAATAGCCATAGGATATTCATCACAGTCTGTTCCAGTCATTCCCGAACAGCTTCTATTAGGGCCAATGTGATGTCTCAACCAACTTCTGTCATGCGATTTGTACCGCCGCGTAACAACTTTTGGTTTAAAGAGATTCGCTTGCGCATCAGAAATATGATCCTGTATTTGATCATTGTCATTACCAATTATCAACATAGGAAGAACTGGGTCGCAGTTACTCCGTCCTTTTACTCTAGAGTCTTCCATGCAACGCCTAATGTTTTCCTTAACTGCTGTATCAACAGCAAATATCACTGACATATTAGAAGCAACCGTGACGGATGTCGCAAGGGCCAACATAACTTTTGTTTTAACAGTGACCGCTGTCCCTACAGATACACCAGCAGATTGCACGCGCAAATTTGTTTGAAAATTTATCCCAATACTGACATCAGCCAAAGTGGTGAAATTCCCGCTCGGATCCACATGATTGACCGGATCTGCATTGCCATACAGATACTTGTTGAGCGTGAGCGGAATGCTCTGGCTGCCCGGGTGTGCGTCCATCGAGATGAAGCGCCCCGTTTTCGGGTCGTAGTCCCTGGCTCTGAGGTGGTATAGCCCCGTGGCGCTGTCGTAGCTCTCGCCCGTGTAGCGGTGTCTGCTCTCTTTCGCAGCGCCTGCTTCTTCATTGCCAAACGCATCAAAGTCCAGCGTTTCGATGATCTGTCCGCTCTCGTCAGTGATCAGCCGCGCGCTGCCTTGGCCGTCTTCGTAGACGTGCAGCGTTTTGCCTTGTCTTTGTTCGCTGATGAGTTGTCCTACGCCATCGGGGGTGTGCGTGTAGCGCGTTTCTTGCCATGTGCCGCCGTTTTGGCGGCTTCGTTCCAGCACGATTTCGCTGTAGGGGCGGGCGGTGTCCAGGATCCATTGCGTTTCCTGTTTTTGACCGCCGGTTTCCTGGGTGCGGCTGATGCGCCGGCCTAGTGCGTCGTAGCCATAGCGGATGCTGGCGCTGCCGTCGCTGGCTTTGAGCAGCCGGTTGTCGCTGCTCCATTCGTAGCGGATGGTGGCCGATGGGGTGCTCTTTTCGAGCAGATTGCCTCGGCCGTCCCAGCGGTAGGTGGTTTTGGGGCCTGTGGCCGTTTGTTCTTCTGTGAGCTGGTCCAGGCTGTTGTAGACGTAGCGGGTCTTTTGTCCGTCGCAGTCTTTTTCTGTCCGGTTGCCTGTGCTGTCGTGGCTGTAGCGGCATGTGCGGGTGATGCCTGCTGCGCTGATGCTTTCCCGGGTGAGCTTGCCGTCGGCGTCGTATTCCCAGCTTTTGTTTGTGCTTTGGCCGCCGGTTTCTTCCGTGGCGCGGGTCAGCCGGCCTTTGGCGTCGCGCTGGTAGCTGTATTGGGCCAGGGCGCTGCCGTCGGCTTTTTGGTGGCGGATTTGGGCCAGGCGCCCGGCAGCGTCGTAGCTGTAGTGGCTGCTGGCGCCGTTGGCGCGTTTGATTTGGATGAGGCGCCCGGCGGCGTCGTGGCTGAATTGGGCGCTGCCTTGGGCATTTTGGATGCTGTTCAGGCTTTGCAAGCGGCCGCCTGCGTCCCAGCGGGTTTGGAGGGTGTGTTCGCCTTGGCCGGCAAAGCTTGCGATGAGTTGCGTGCGCTGGCTGGCTGCGTCCCAGGCGGCGGCGCTTTGGCCGTGCGGGCCGGTTTCGCTGGTTTGGCGGCCCAGCGCGTCCAGTGTTTGCTGGATTAATCCGCGCTGGCTGTCGCTCCAGCTGGCTGCTCTGCCGTGGGGGTCGTAGCCGATTTGCAGTGTGCCGTCCGGGCGTGTCTGGCCTGTGGCGCGTCCTTGGCTGTAGCTGTAGCTGATTTGCGTGCCATCCAATTGCTGTTGGACGGTGAGGTTGCCGTCGGCATCATGGATCAGCTTCTCCTGGCTGCCGTCTGGCAGGCGGCGGCTGGTTCGGCGTCCGCCCAGGTCGTAGCCGTATTGGGTGGTTCTGCCCAGGGCGTCGGTTTGGCTCAGCAGCTGGCCGGCTTCGTTCCATTCGTAGCGGGTGGCTGCGCCGCTGGGTTGTGTGGTTTGGATCAGGCGTGCGGCGCTGTCGTAGGCGTAGCGTTGGCTGTGGCCGGTTTCGTCGGTGTCGGCGGTTTTTTGGCCCGCTGCGTCCCAGGCGCTGCTGCTGACGGCGCCGCCTGGCCAGCGGGTGCGCACTTTTCTGCCGGCGCTGTCGTAGTCGTAGGCGGTTTGTTTGCCGTCGGCTGCCGTGATGCTGGCGATTTGGCCCGCTTCACTGTAGGCCGTGCGCTGGCTGTGGCCCAGGGGGTCGGTGGTTTTGACGATGCGGCCCGCTGCGTCGTATTCGTAGCGGGTTTTGCGGCCCAGCGCGTCCTGGCTTTCGGTGAGCTGGCCTGCGGCGTCGTATTGGTTGCGGCTGATGCCGCCTGCGGCGTCCACGGTTTCGATGGCGCGGCCCAGTGCGTCGTAGCGGGTTTGCGTGCATAGGCCGCTGTTTGCGCCGCTGGCCGCTTCGCAGTGTTTGGTTTGGCGGCCTTCGCTGTCCCAGGCCCAGGTGTCGATGAGGCCGTCAGGGTGTTCGGTTCTGACGGTGCGGCCCAGCGCGTCGTGGCGGTGGACGGTGGCCAGGCCCAGCGGGCTGGTTTGTTTGATGAGATCGCCTGCGGCGTTGTAGTCGCTGCGGGTGATGTGGCCCAGGGGGTCGGTTTGGGCGGTGATGCGCCCTTGCGCGTCATGGGCGGTGCGGCTTTGCGCTTCTTGCGCCGCTTGGCCCGCTTGCAGCCGGATGGCGGTGCTTTGCGCGCTGATGCGCCCTTGCGCGTCTCGCGTGTAGGTGGTTTGGGCGCCGTCCGGGGCGGTCTGGCTGGCAAGCTGGAGGGCGCCGCCTGTCAGCGCGTAGCCGTAGCGGGTGACGCGCCCCAGGGGGTCGGAGAGGCTGAGCAGGCTGCCTTTTGGGGTGTAGTTCAGGTGGCTGACGCCGCCGCCAGGCTGGGTGAGGCTGGCCAGCTCGCCTGCGCCGCTGTAGCTGTAGAGGGTGTTCAGGCCGCCGGGCTGGCGCTGTTCGGTGACGTTGCCGCTGGCGTCGTAGACGGTGCTGCTTTGCCGCCCCAGGGGATCGGTTTCACGGGTGACGTTGCCGTAGGCGTCGTATTCGCGCCGCGTGGTGCGGCCCAGCGGGTCGGTGACGGCGGTTTCGTTGTCGTTGGCGTCGTATTGGTAGCGGGTGATGCCGCCTAGCGCGTCGGTGATTTGCGTGACGTTGCCGCGTTCGTCGTAGTCGTAGACGGTGGTGTGGCCCAGCCGGTCTTTGACGCTTTGGCGCCGCTGGCTGTCTTGGTGGCTGATGCTGACGCTTTGGCCCAGGGCGTCGGTTTGTTTGATGACGCGCCCCTGGCTGTCGTATTCGGCTTTGAGTTGCAGGCGGCCCGCCGGGTCGCTGTAGCGGGTCAGCGCGTGCGGCTGGCTTGCGTCTTCGTAGCCGTAGGCCGCTTGTGTGCCGTCTGGCTCGATGGCGGCGGCAAGGTTGCCCGCCGCGTCGTAGCTGTAGCGCCGCTGCACGCCGCCAGGGCCTGTGATGCGGGTGATGCGCCTTTGCGCGTCGCGTTCAAAGCGCAGGCTCCAGCCGCCCGAGTGGCGGATGCCGTCAGCGGCAAATTGCACGGTGTTGCCTTGCCGGTCCTTGATTTGCTGGATGCCGCCTGCCAGGCCACGGCTGCCGTCCAGAATGAATTCCACGCCTTCGCGCGTGGTGTATTTCCACTGGGTGGGGTTGTAGGTTTCTCCTGAGCCGTAGTCGGTGAGCTGGCCGCCGACGATGCGCAGGTCCAGCCAGCTGCCCAGCGCTTCAAGGCTGGCGCCCGAGTGGCCCCGGCCGCGCGGGCGCCAGGTGATGTGGGCGCTGGGGTTGCTGGCCCACTGGATGGGGGTGACGCATTCAGGCTCCGCACGGGCTTCAAATTGCTCCAGCCGGCCGCCTGGCAGGCGCACGGCCACCACGCGGCTGCCTGCGGGGCGGATGCAGATCTTGCGGCCAAAGCCCGCGCCGCTTTGTTCGGCGCTCCAGCTGCGGCCGACGATGCCGTTGGTCTGGATGGCTACGTCCTGGTATTGCACGCTCCAGCCGTAGCCAAAGTCCAGCGCTTCGTGGCGTCTGAGGCTGTCGTAGGTGCGCACCACTTGCAGCGGCAGGCCTTCGATGTCAAAGCTCAGGTCTTCAAAGGCCAGGCGCAAGGGGGCGGCCTTTTGCTGGCCGCTGATGGCAACGCTGATGCGGGCGCTGGCTTCTTTGCCCGCCGTGTCGCGCACGATCAGGGCAATGTCGTACAGGCCGTTGGCCAGCGCTTGCGGATGGAGCCGCCCCAGCTCGCCGCCTGCGGCTACGGGGGCATTGCCCCGCTTGAGGCGGCTCCACTGGTTTTGCCCGGCTGCGCTGATGAGCAGCTCGTATTCGGCAAAGTGGCTGTCCGTGGCCTGGCCCAGGATGGCCGCCGGCTCCGTGACGTCCGCCACCACGATGTCCGCAGAGTCGCCCGGGCTGCTGATGCGCGCNGTCGGGGTCGGGGTCGGGGTCGGGGTCGGCGTATTTGTTTGCAGCTTGGCGCGCAAGTCAAAGCTCAGGCTCTGGCCGCTGGCCGCGTCGGTTTGCAGCAGACTGGCATCAGCCACAGCCGCCGGAGTCAGCGTGGCGGTAACGCTCAGGCGCTGGCCGGGCTGCCATTCGGGCACAGGCAGCGATAGCGCCAAGGCGGCATCGTCAGGGGCGCTGGCGCTCAAAGCGCTTTGGTTGCCCAGCTGCCCCGTGGCGGCGCGCGCGAGCAAATCGCCCGTGTGGTAGCCCGGCTCGGCCGCCTCCCAGCGATCGGCGCGGATTTGTCCGGCTGGCGTGCCCGGGCCTGTTGGCTGCCGGGCGGTTTCGTTGAAGAAGGTGTTTTGTGCCGCTTCAATGTCGGCATCGGCCAGCGCCGTCAGGCGCAGGCCGCGTATGGGCTGGCCGCTGGTATTGACCAGCTCCCAGGTCCAGGCCGTGCCGCCTTGCGGCGCGCTCTGGCGCTGCCAGGTGGCGGCAATACCCAGAGCGTTCAGGTTCAGCGCCGTCTGCGCCGCGCCTTCGGCCGTGTGTGCCGCCTGCTGGCCGCCCAGGCTGGCAAACAGGGTCAGCCGCTCCACGCTCACGGGCGCCGTCTGCGCTTGTGCCGCCACGCCCGCCGCCAGCAGCGCCAGCGCCGCCAGCCCGCCACGGGCGGCGCCCGCTTCTTGACGCAGCTTGCTTTGCGGCACGCACTGGCGCAAATGTGCAGTTTCACCTTGTTTCATCATCAACCCTGAGCAGAAATATTTGTAGACAGTCGTAGCAACCAATTTACCCTGCCTGCAATGCCCCGCCAACACACGGGGATATAGGCCCCTCAGAAAGACAGGCGGCGTGCCTTTGGTTGAATAAAGCCCGCTCCGCATCAAAAAGCGGAGCAAATTTAAGGTCTTAGAAACGACTCTTGCGCAGCATCCACTAGGACCTATTGCTATCGTTTGAGGAGCGAAATACAAGCAAGACGCAAGTGCCTGCCAGGCATACCGCCCGGCTCCGGCCCCTCACTTGCGGCCCATCATGCTGCCCAGCACGCCGCGCAGGATTTGGCGGCCCAAGTTGTTGCCGACGGTGCGGGTGGTGGATTTGATGAGGGTTTGCACCAGACCGTCGTGTTTGCCGCCGCGCGGGCCGGTGGTGCCAAAGAGCAGGTCGCGCGCCATGCCCATCAGGCCGCCGCCGGCCTGGCCGTCTGCTGCGCCGCCTGCCGCTGCTGCCGTCTGGCCTGCGCGGGCCTTGAGCACTTCGTAGGCGGATTCGCGGTCTACGGCTTTTTCGTAGTGGCCGGCGACCAGGGAGTTTTGCAGCAGCGCCTGGCGTTCGGCTTCGGTGGCGGGGCCGATGCGGCTGGCGGGCGGGATGACGAAGGCGCGCTGGGTGATGCCGGGGCGGCCTTTTTCATCGAGCAGGCTGATGAGCGCTTCGCCTACGGCCAGGCTGGTGATGGCGCTTTCCACGTCAAGCGCGGGGTTGGCGCGCATGGTTTGCGCGGTGGCCTTGACGGCTTTCTGGTCGCGCGGGGTGAAGGCGCGCAGGGCGTGTTGCACGCGGTTGCCCAGCTGGGCGAGCACGGTGTCGGGCACGTCCATCGGGTTTTGGGTGACGAAGTACACGCCCACGCCTTTGCTGCGCACCAGGCGCACGACGAGTTCTATGCGCTCCAGCAGGGCTTTGGGCGCGTCGGCAAAGAGCAGGTGGGCTTCGTCGAAGAAAAAGACCATCTTCGGCTTTTCGGGGTCGCCTATTTCGGGCAGGCGCTCGAACAGCTCGGAGAGCAGCCACAGCAAGAAGGTGGCGTACAGGCGCGGGGCCTGCATGAGTTTGTCGGCGATGAGGATATTGACGACGCCCTGGCCGCCTTCTGCGGTTTGCATCATGTCGTCGATGTCGAGCATGGGTTCGCCGAAGAAGCCGTCGCCGCCCTGGCTTTCGATCTGGAGCAGCGCGCGCTGGATGGCGCCGATGCTGGCGCTGCTGATGTTGCCGTAGGCGGTGGTGAATTGCTTGGCGTTGTCGCCCACGTGCTGGAGCATGGCGCGCAGGTCTTTGGCGTCGAGCAGGAGCAGGCCGCTGTCGTCGGCAATCTTGAAGACGATGTTGAGCACGCCCGCTTGCGTGTCGTTCAGGCCCAGCATGCGGCCCAGCAGCAGCGGCCCCATGTCTGAAATGGTGGCGCGCACGGGGTGGCCTTGCGCGCCGAACACGTCCCAGAGCGTGACGGGGCAGGCGCGCCCCTCCGGCACGGGCAGGCCGCGCTCTTCCAGGGTGGCGGCCAGCTTGCCTTCGATATGGCCGCTTTGGCTGATGCCGGTGAGATCGCCCTTCACATCGGCCAGGAACACGGGCACGCCCATGTGGCTGAACGATTCGGCCAGTTTTTGCAGCGTGACGGTTTTGCCCGTGCCGGTGGCGCCGGTGATCAGGCCGTGGCGGTTGGCCATGCCGGGCAGCAGAAAACACGATTCGCCGCCGTGCCGGGCAAGCAGGATGGGGTCGGCCATGAAAAGGGTTCCTTCCGAGGGGTGAAAGAGGGAAAAAGGCCCGTGAAAAGTGGGCGAAACGTAGAATCAGCGCGGATTTTCATGGATTCTTTTGACTGCGAAGGACTTGGTTTATGGCTGGCCACAGCAAATGGGCAAATATTCAGCACCGCAAGGGGCGGCAGGACGAAAAACGCCAGCGCGTGTGGACGCGCGTGGTGCGCGAAATCATGGTGGCCGCGCGCACGGGCGGGGGCGATCCGAATGCCAATCCGCGCCTGCGCCTGGCCATTGACAAAGCCAAGGCGGCCAACATGCCCGCCGACACCATCAAGCGCAACATTGACAAGGCCACGGGCAACCTGGAAGGCGTGAGCTACGAGGAAATCCGCTACGAGGGCTACGGCATCGGCGGCGCGGCCATCATCGTGGACGCCATGACCGACAACCGCGTGCGCACCGTGGCCGATGTGCGCCATGTCTTTTCCAAGTACGGCGGCAACATGGGTTCCGAAGGTTCGGTGGCCTTTCAGTTCAAGCACTGCGGCCAGCTCATCTTCGCGCCCGGCACGAGCGAGGAAAAGGTGATGGAGGCCGCGCTGGAAGCAGGCGCTGAAGACGTGATCACCGGTGAAGACGGCGCCATTGAAGTCATCACCGCCCCCGGCGACTTTGAAGCCGTGAAAAACGCGCTGGAAGCCGCCGGTCTCAAGCCCGAAATCGCCGAAGTGACCATGCGCGCCGAAAACACCATCGAGCTGGGCGGCGAAGAGGCCGCCAAGATGCAAAAGCTGCTGGACATGCTGGAAGACCTGGACGACGTGCAAGACGTGTTTCACAACGCCGAGCTGGACTTTTGAACACACTCTTTGGTGCTTTTTTGCTCCTGATTCAATAGCTTGAGGTCCCCGCCAATCCAGCGGCCAACGCCTTTTCACACCCCCTGAATTTGCTCCTTTTTTCAATGCCATACCGCCCGCCCGCCCCTCACGCCAGCGCCCGCACACAAGCCGCCCGCACTCTGGCTGCGCCGTTGCTGGCCGCGCTGTGGCTGGCCGCAGGCAGCGCCCAGGCCGCCAGCGGCGCGGGCGCGGCAGGCAAGGCGCTGGATGCGCTGCTGGCCCAGGGCAACCTGGCGTTTGACAACCTCGCCGCCGCCTGCCAGACGGCTGCGCCCGGCATGGCCTCCACCTGGCAGGCGCAAGCGCCCGCCGTGCGGCAAAAGCTCATGCAGGCCGCGCACATGGCCTTTGTGAACGTGCCTGAACTCCAGCGCCCCTTGAGCCGCTCGCCGCATGACGAAACGCGCCAGACGCTCCAGCGCGCCGCCAGCCAGATGAAGCAGGCCGCTCCGCTGGCGCTCGTCACGGGCCAGCCGTTTTGCCAGTCCATGCTCAATCAGGTGCAGCAGGCCGACGTGGCGGCGCTGGCGCGCCACATGCGGCAAAACTACGAGCGCATCCGCCAGCAGGTGCGCGCCCAGTTGCTGCCCCACAAGCGAAGAAAGGCTGCTTCCTCATGACTCCCGCCCGCTCCGCTGCCACTGCCGCCGCCAGCGCCGCAAGCCTCGCGGCGCTGGCCGTCCTGCTGCTGACTGCCTGCGGCGGCGACGTATCGTGGTGCGGCAGCAGCGGGCGCGATGGCGGGCACGTTGCCATTGGCTACAACACCGACCCGCCCCACTGCCCGCAGCCCAGGCGCGAAGAAGTCAAAGAAGCCAGCCTGGCTGCGCTGACGGCGGGCCTGCGCATCTCCGCCGCCCCCCTTTCTCCCACACCCGAACCCACCTCCGAATCCGCTCCATGAAAGTTCTCGTTATTGGCTCCGGCGGCCGCGAACACGCGCTGGCCTGGCGGCTGGCCCGCTCGCCCAAAGTGCAACAGGTCTATGTGGCCCCCGGCAACGGCGGCACCGCCAGCGCGCCGGAGCTGAAAAACGTGCCCATCACCAATCTGGCCGAACTGCGCGAATGGGCGCAGGCCGAAAAAATCGGCCTCACGGTCGTTGGCCCCGAGCAGCCCCTGGCCGCCGGCGTGGTCGATGACTTCCGCGCCCACGGCCTGCGCATCTTCGGCCCCACCAAAGCGGCCGCGCAGCTGGAAAGCTCCAAGGCTTTCAGCAAAGACTTCATGCAGCGCCACGGCATTCCCACCGCCGCCTACGAGACTTTCACGGATGCCGCCGCCGCCCGCGCCTACGTTGAAAAAACGGGCGCGCCCATCGTCGTCAAGGCCGACGGCCTGGCTGCGGGCAAAGGCGTGGTCGTGGCCGCCACCAAGGAAGAAGCCTTTGCCGCCATTGACGACATGCTCGGCGGCAACACCCTCGGCGTGGCGCACAACGCGGGCGCTGACGGCCAGGCCGTGCCCCGCGTGGTCATCGAAGAATGCCTGCAAGGCGAAGAAGCCAGCTTCATCGTTTTGTGCGACGGCAAAAACGTCATTCCCCTTGCCACCAGCCAGGACCACAAGCGCCTGAAAGACGGCGACCAAGGCCCCAACACCGGCGGCATGGGCGCGTATTCGCCCGCCCCCGTCGTCACGCCCGACGTGCACGCCCGCGCCATGCGCGACATCATCCTGCCCACCGTGCGCGGCATGGACAAGGACGGCATCTCCTACACCGGCTTTCTGTATGCCGGCCTGATGATCGACGCGCAAGGCCGCCCCAAAACGCTGGAATTCAACTGCCGCATGGGCGACCCCGAAACCCAGCCCATCATGCTGCGCCTCAAATCCGACCTGCTTGAAGTGCTGCTGGCCGCCACCTCCGGCAAGCTGGGCGAAGTGCAGCTCGAATGGGACCGCCGCCCGGCCCTGGGCGTGGTGATGGCCGCCGCCGGCTACCCGCTTGCGCCCAAGAAGGGCGACCTCATCACCGGCCTGCCCAAGCCGCAGGACGACGCCGTCGTCTTCCACGCCGGCACCACGCTGGACGAGAGCGGCCAGCTCAAAACCTCCGGCGGCCGCGTGCTCTGCGCCACCGCCCTGGCCGACTCCCTCAAGCAAGCCCAGGCCCGCGCCTACGACCTGGCCCGCGCCATCCACTTCGACGGCGCGCAATACCGCCGCGACATCGGCTACCGCGCCCTCAAGTCCGGCAGCTGACCCGTGCCAGCCGCGCGTTGCCAGTCTTTGAATCTGAAGCGGCGCGGCCTCGCAACAAAGTCATGAGGGCCTTGAAAAAGGCCGTTTTTCTGGCGAGGCCAGAAGCCCGTGCGGGCCTGCCAGAAAGCAACAAAAACAGGAGCGAATTCAGGGCGTCAAAAATGCCGCTTCGCGCAATATCCACTAGGACATCATGCTATGAATGAAGGAGCGGAAATGGTGCGCTGCGCCCGGCTCTCCGTGCATTCCCGGCCGCTCCTTGCGCAGGCATTCAAAGCTTCCAGGCGGCCAGGTGCAGATCGCCCACGGCGGGCAAGTCGCTGAGAACGAGGGTGCTGCCGGGCGTGATGCGCGCGCGCAGGCGCTGGCTGAAGGCGGCGTCAGACGGCAGCACGGTCTGCCACAGGGTGGCGTCAGCCGCATTGCCGCTCTGGCCGGGCGCTTGCCAGTGGCCTGGGGGCTGCCATCTCAAGGGCGCTGCGGCCAGCGGCAGAGCTTGCTGGCGCGCGCCGGGCGGCAGGGGCGCGGCGGCGGCCACCTGGCCCGCCTCCAGCACGAACAGGCGCTGCTGGGGCAGGCTGACGAGCAGCGCCAGGGGCGGAGCGGCCAGGCTGGCAGGCGCGCCTGTTAAAAGGCTGGCGGAAACCGGCGCCGCGCTGGCGGCGGTTTCTCTCCACCACGCCGTGGCGGCGAGCATTTCAGGCTGTAGCAGGGGGCGGCCCAGCGGGTCGATGGGGGCCAGGGTGGTGAAGGCGTCGGCAGGCTGGTTGAGCACGGCCACGGTGTCGCCCAGCGAGAGCGCGCCGAAAAGCTGCGGCGCGAAGCTGGCGGGCAGGCGGATGCAGCCGTGCGAGGCGGGAAAGCCCGGCAGCGCGCCGGAGTGAAAGGCGATGCCGCTCCAGGTCAGCCGCACCATCCACGGCATGGGGGCGTTGCCGTAGGTGCTGGAGCGGTGAAAGCGCCGCTTTTCCAGCACCTGAAAGCGCCCGGTGGGCGTGCCATAGCCGCGCTTGCCCGTGCTCACGCTGGTGTAGCCAATGGCGATGCCGTTGCGGTAAATCTGCGCATGCTGCGTGTACAGATTGACAACGGCGACCACGGGGCCGGCGGGCGAGAGTTCCGGCAGCCAGAAAGACCGGCCCGGCGCGATGGGGTAGGCGCTGCGGCGTTTGCGCTGGCTGCGGGCTTGCGCGCGCGCCAACGGAGCGGCGGCCAGCGCGAACGCGGCGGCTTGCAACCAGCGGCGGCGGGGCAGCGGCATGGTCAGCCTTTGGACGGCTTGGCGGGGCGCTGCCAGCCGGGCAGGCTGCTTTGGCGGCCGCGCGCAATGGCCAGCGCGCCGGGGGCGGTGTCTTGGGTGATGACCGAGCCGGCCGCCACGGTGCCGCCCGCGCCCAGGGTGACGGGGGCCACGAGCACGCAGTTGCTGCCCACGTGCACGTCTGCCCCGATGGTGGTGCGGTGCTTGCGGGCGCCGTCGTAATTGGCGGTGATGCTGCCTGCGCCGTAGTTCACGCGCTCGCCCACGGTGGCGTCGCCCAGATAGGCCAGGTGGTTGGCCTTGGCGCCTGGGGCGAGGGTGGAATTCTTGACTTCGACGAAGTTGCCAATGTGCACGTCAGCGCCCAGCTGCGCGCCGGGGCGCAGGCGGGCGTAGGGGCCGATGAGCGCGCCAGCGCCCACGCGCACGCCTTGCGGCGCGCCGCCGTCAATGTGGGTGAAGGGGTGAATGCGCGCGCCCGCTTCGATGCAGGCATTGGCGATGACGCAGTGCGCGCCGATGCGCACGCCGTCGCCCAGGCTGACATGGCCTTCAAACAGGCAGCCGATGTCGATTTCCACGTCTTGCCCGCATTCGAGCGTGCCGCGCACGTCCAGGCGGGCGGGGTCGGCCAGGCGCACGCCTTGCGCCATCAGGGCATCGGCCATGCGGCGCTGGGCTTCGCGCTCCAGCGCGGCCAGCTGGGCGGGGCTGTTGACGCCCGCCACCTGGGCGGCATCTGCCGTTTTGAGGGCCGTAACGGCTTCGCCCGCCGCCACGGCGTGGCGCACCACGTCGGTCAGATAGAACTCCTGCTGGGCGTTGTCGCTGGACAGCAGCGGCAGCAGGCGGCGCAGCAGGGCCGTGGGCGCGGCCATGATGCCGCTGTAGCACTCGCGCACGGCCAGCTGGGCGGGCGTGGCGTCTTTTTGCTCCACGATGGCCTGCACGCTTTCGCCGCTGCGGATGACGCGGCCATAGCCCGTGGGGTCTTCAAAGTCAATGGTGAGCAGCGCCAGCCGCCGGCCGCCGCACGCCTGGGCCAGCGCGCCCAGCGTGGCGGGCTGAATCAGCGGCACATCGCCCGAGAGAATGAGGGTGATGCCGCCGTCATCCAGCAAGGGCAGGGCCTGCTGCGCGGCATGCCCCGTGCCCAGCTGCGGCTGCTGCAAGGCGGTGAGGCACTGCATGGCGCCCGCCCGCTGGTTTGCCTGCGCGCTGGCCTGCGCGTGCCATTCGGCGCAAAAGGCTTGCACTTCTTGCGCGCCATGCCCCGTGACCACCACGCAGCGGCGCGCGCCCAGCTGCGCGGCTGCATCCAGCACATGCCCCAGCATGGGCCGCCCGGCCAGGCGCTGGAGCACTTTGGGCAGGCGGCTTTTCATGCGCGTGCCCTTGCCCGCAGCCAAAACGATGATGTCAAGCGGTGTCGTCATTTGCAAAATGTATCAAAAGGGGCGAAAAAAAGCCGCCAAGCGCATGGCTTTGGCGGCTTTGGGTGTGGGGATGGTCGGCGTGGCGGGATTCGAACTCGCGACCCCTTGCACCCCATGCAAGTGCGCTACCAGGCTGCGCTACACGCCGAACAAGCCGCAAAGTATAGCCTGAAATAGCCGGTTGAAACCGGCCTAGAGGTTGTAGAAACGCCTGATCTGGTTCCAGGCTTCCTGGGGATCGTCCACGGTGCAAAACAGCTCCAGGTCTTCGGGCGAGATGGCGCCTTCTTCGGCCAGAACGTCCAGGTGCAGCAGGCGGCTCCAGTAGTCGCTGCCAAACAGAATGATGGGCACGGGCTGGGCCTTGCGCGTTTGCACGAGGGTGAGCACTTCAAACAGCTCGTCCAGCGTGCCAAAGCCGCCCGGAAAGGCCACCATCGCCTTGGCGCGCATCATGAAATGCATCTTGCGCAAGGCGAAGTAGTGGAACTTGAAGGCCAGATGCGGCGAAACATAGGGGTTGGTCGATTGCTCGTGCGGCAGCGTGATGTTCAGCCCCACCGAAGGCGCGCCCATGTCGTGTGCGCCACGGTTGGCTGCTTCCATCACGCCGGGGCCGCCGCCCGTGCAGATGTAAAAGCGCTCGCCGGGCGGCTGCGTCAGGCCGTAGCGCGCGACGAGACGGCCAAACTCGCGCGACTGCTCGTAGTAGCGCGAAGTGCGCACGGCGCGCTCGGCCAGCGTGATGGCCTGGGCATCGCCCTTTTCGCGCGCGGCTTGCAGGCGGCGGGCGGCTTCGTCCGGCGGCAGAAAACGCGCACTGCCAAACACGACGATGGTGTGATGCACGTGCGCCTGCTGCATGCCCAAATCGGGTTTGAGCATTTCAAGCTGAAAGCGGATGCCGCGCGCTTCGCGGCGCGAGAGAAATTCGGGGTCGTCAAAAGCCAGGCGGTAGGCCTCGGCCTTGAGCAGATCGTCTTCCGGCAAGGAAGCAATGGCGTTTGAGTGGCGCAAGGCGTCTCTGAGGTCTGGTGTGGATTGCATGGGCGGCGATGGTAAGGGCGCGTCTGCGCGCTGATCGGGCAGCAAAGCGGCCATGCCACCTGCAAGAAAAAAGCCCCTTGCTTTCAGCGGCAAGGGGCTTGGCAAGCGGCGCAAAAGCAGCGCGCAGGCGGCTTACACGCGCTTGCGGTATTCGCCCGTGCGGGTGTCGATTTCAATCTTGTCGCCCTGGTTCACGAACAGCGGCACGGCCACTTCAAAACCGGTTGCAATCTTGGCGGGCTTGAGCACCTTGCCGGAGGTGTCGCCCTTGACGCCAGGCTCCGTCCAGGTGATTTCGCGCACCACGGTGGTGGGCAGCTCCACGGCAATGGCCTTGCCGTCGTAGAACTCCACTTCGCAGGACATGCCGTCTTCCAGGTAGTTCAGCGCGTCGCCCATGTTTTCGGCTTCCACTTCGTACTGGTTGAACTCGCCATCCATGAAAACGTACATGGGATCGGCGAAGTAGGAATAGGTGCATTCCTTGTGGTCGAGAATGACCTGCTCCATCTTGTCGTCAGCCTTGAACACGACTTCGGCGCCCATGTTGCCCAGCAGGGCCTTGAGCTTCATGCGCACCGTGGCCGCGCCACGGCCGCCCCGGGCGTATTCGGTCTTGAGGACGATCATCGGATCTTTGCCGTGCATGATGACGTTGCCGGCGCGGATTTCCTGGGCGATTTTCATAGTGAGGCTTTCCAGAGAACGGGCAGGCTTGAGCAATGATCCGCCTGCAAACGAACAAAGCCCGCCTGCTAGGCGCGGGCGGGCGGGAAGAAGAAAACGCGCGATTCTAGCCTTGCCATCCCGTCTTGCCAAACCGCCTCTTCTGCCGCGCTGCATGACGAATGTGCGGCGGCAGGCCCGCCCCTAGAATCCGGAAACATCCTCAAGCATTTGAAACCTCATGGACTCTTTGCAAGCTGGGCTGGCCCTTGCGGGCGGCGCGATATTGCTGGGCATCATCGCCTACAACGCCTGGGTGGTGCGCCGCAATACGCCCCGGCAGGCCGAGCGGCTGGAGCCTGAGGGGCCGCCAGAAAGCGGCGAAGCCGCCGACCCCGCGCTGGATGCCGCCAGCCTGCCCGCCGCGCCCCCCGTGCAAGGGCGGCTGGACGAGCGCATCGACAGCATCATTCCAATCGCGCTGGACGCGCCCGTGAGCGGCGAAGAACTCATGGCCCGCCTGCCCGCCACGCACCGCATTGGCAGCAAGCCCTTTGCGATCGAAGCGCACCACCGTATGACCGGCAAGTGGGAGCCGCCCCAGCACGGCTGGCTTTATGACGCCTGCCGCGCCGGCGTGCAGCTGGCCAACCGCGCTGGCGCGCTCACGCAGGTGGAATTTTCCGAATTCGTCATCAAGACGCAGGCTTTCGCCGACGCCATCGGCGGCGCGGCCGACAGCCCCGACATGCTGCAAGAAGTGGCCCGCGCCAAGGAACTGGACAAATTCGCTTCCGAACACGACATGCAGCTCGTGCTGGACCTGCGCGCGCGCGCCACGCCGTGGAGCCTGGGCTTCGTGAACCAGCAGGCCGCCAAACTGGGCTTCGTGGCCGGGGCCGTGGCAGGCCGCATGGTGCTGCCTTCGCCCAAGGCGGGCATGCCGCACCTGGTGGAGCTGAGCTACGACCCGCAAATAGCCCTGTCCGACAACAAAGACAACATCCCCCTGCACCAGATCGCCCTGAGCCTGGATGTGCCCCAGGTCGCGCCGGAAGAAAACGCCTTTGACAGCCTGCTGCAAGCCGCCTCGGCGCTGGCGCAAGCCATGGACGGCATCATCACCGACCCCGCAGGCCATGCGCTCTCGGAGCAGGCCATGTCGGAAATCCGCGCGGGCCTGCGCACCTTCTACAAAGCCCTGGTCAAACACAAGCTGCCCGCAGGCTCGCCCGTGGCGCGGCGGCTGTTCAGCTGAGAGCGCGCCCGCAGCCCGCCCGCCAGCGCGAAAAAAGCGAACGGGCATGCGCGTGGCCAGACAGGCGCGGCCAAGCCGGGGCAAGACGCAAAGCAGGGCGCTATTTCGCTCCTCTATCCATAGCATGATGTCCTAGTAGAAACTGCGCGAAACGCTATTTCGACTGCCTTGAATCTGCTCCTGTTTTTGGTGCCGTCCGGCCAGCGCGATTCATTCCGGGCGCCTGTTTCGCCAACCCGCCGCAAGCGCCGCGCGCCCACAAAAAAACGCCTCGGCGAGGCGTTTTTTTGTGGCGGGCGGGCGCCCGGCTCAATGCACGATCACCGGGTTTTGCGCCAGCTCGGCGTAACCCTCCAGCGCATCTTCCACCTCTTCCTGCGTGGGCGTTCTCTCCTGCCAGGCTTCAATGCGCTGCTGGAACATCTCGGCCCACAGCCCGTCCAGATATAGCTCCTTGCCCGAGCGCTTGTCCACAATCTCGAAGCCGTGGCGGGCCAGCCGGGGGGCATCCTCGGGCAGGCTGCCGTCGTGCGGCACGTCTGACAGCAGGTGCAGCACGGCAAAGGATTCAGAGTCATAAAGAGTGCGCATCGTGGTTCCTTGAAACGGTCCGAGTATGGGGCCTTGAACGCCTGTCTGCGGCCAGACAGTGCAGGCAAGGGCCTCTACATGCCCGCTGCACGGCTGTTTTTCAATGCCCCGCCCGCGCTTGAAGGCGCGGCCGCTCAACCGCCCGCCTTGCCGCTGGCCGCCTTGCGCTCGCTCAGCGGCAGCCAGCCGGCGGGCGCGGTTTCGGGCTGGCCCGCTTCGCGCAGGCGCTGGCGCATGACTTCGGCTTCAGGGCGCAGCAGCGTGGCGCGCAAGTCGTATTTGTCTGTGTAGTTGGGCAGCCAGCCTTCCATCAGCCAGCGGCGCTGGCGCAGCTCTTCCTTCCAGCGGGCCTGTTGCGGCTCGCCTTCGGTGAGCTGAACCAGCAGAGCAAGCGCCACCATCTGGCGCACCATGAGGTTGTCCGGCTCGGCAGCCACGTGGGCAGCAATGGTGCGGCACTGCTGCTGACGCAGGGGCGTGGTAGCGGCGGCAGGCGGCTTGCGGCAAGCCGAGCCGGTTTGACTGCACATTTGCCGCATCTCCGTCAGGCCGTTGTAGGGCACGGCGGCCCACAAGCCCACGGCGTAGATGTCTGAAATGCTCTCTTTTTCATTCAGGTCCGAAAGGCCCGGCAGGTTCAGGCCCGCCAGTTCAAGCTGTTTGGACGGCTCGGGCCAGGCCACGTTCTGAAACGCTTCGTGCAGCAGCGGCCCCAGGCGGCGTTCGTAAAAGAGCGCCCTCGGGGCTTCGGCGGCGCGTTGCAGAGCCTGCTCGCGCCCGGCGCTGCCTTCGGGGTGCAGCGCGGCCAGCGCCAGCCAGGGCGCGGCGTTGTCAGGTTCCTGCTGCGCCAGGCGCTCCAGCAGCGCTTGCGGGTCGCAATCGGCCTGAAGGCTGCGGAATTCACCGGGCTGCGCGACGGCGCCCGGCTTGTCAGCAGGCGCTTTTTTGCCAGCGCACAGGCCTTGCGACAGCCACAGCGCTACAGGCTCGGCTGGCTGGCCCTCGCGCACGGCCTGCTGGTAGAACTGGCGCTGCTTTTCTCTGTCGCTGGCGGACTGGCTCTGGTCCGGCGGGTCAGCGCCAATGGCGCGCATCACATACATCGCCATGAGCAGGCTGCGCGAATCGCCGCGCGCGGCCAGCGCCTTGGCGTGCTCGCGCAGGGCCTGGGCGGCCTCGCGCTTCCACTGCGCATAGACCTGCTCCAGCACGCTTTCATCAATGGCGGTGGATTCGGCCGGTTCAGCCGATAGGGCAGGCGCGGCGCAGACCCCTGCGGCCAGGCTCGCCAGCAGGCCGCCCAGCAGCCAGCGCGCGGCAGATTGAGAAAAAGCAAGGCGGAGAGCGGGCATGGCATTTCCTTTCTTGGGTTTGGCCCCGCATTGTGAGATGCGGTCACAGCGCAAGGCAAGCCGGATGCAGCCCGGCTGCCCCGGACGAAGCCCGAAAAGCGCCTGCGCGAAGGCCGCTTCCGCTTTTTGAAACCGCTGGACAAAGAAGCTTATTTGCTCCTTTATAAATAGCAATATGTCCTAGTGAAAACAGCGCAGAAAGGCATTTTTGATGCCTTTAATCTGCTCCTGTTTCTGATGATCTCTAGCAGACAAGTTCGCCCTGAGAGACTGTTCTCAAAACTATCCCAAAAGCCTGGCCACGCGCCGAATGCAAGCAATCTTGACGAATGCTTCGGCTGAAGCCACGCTGACCTCGTAGTCCTTGCTCATTCTTCTAGAGCATGTTCCAGCCAAACATGCTCAGCGCCCAATTGATCAGGCTGCCCGAGTAGCTGCCATCGACAAAGATGGTCTTCAGACTCTCAAAGTACAAGAACAGCCTGATCAGCAAAGCCCAGGCTCCTGCCCGGTCTTGAATGCCAGCCGAGTGCACCACCACGGCCAGCAGCAGCCCCATTGTGTCTGAGGCTATGTGGCGCTTGTGCCCTTTGACTCTTTTGCCTGCGTCATATCCGTGCTGCCCTCTTTTGAGACGGTCTTGAGCGATTGGGAGTCGATGATGGCCACGCTGGGCTTGGCGCGTACTTGCTGGCGCAGCAGCGCCAGCAGCGCATCCCATACGCCGCGCTGACGCCAGCGGGCAAAGGTGTTGTAGACCTGTTTGCAGGGCGGGTAGTCCTTGGGCAGTGCGTGCCACTGGCAACCCGTGGCTTGCACATGGAAGATGGCGTTGATCATGTCCCGGGCGCTGCGTACCCGGGGTCTGCCTGCGCGTTACCTGCCGGAAAGCGCTTTTGCACCTCACTGTTCGTCGGTCATGTCACTTGGATACATGACGATCGTTTGCCGTAAATTCTCTCTTTGAGGACAGGCGCTTAGAGCGGCGGAATGCGCAGTTTCTGGCCGGGGTAGATTTTGTCGGGATGGGTGAGCATGGGTTTGTTGGCCTCGAAGATCACCGGGTATTTGCTGGCGTCGCCGTAGTATTTCTTGGCAATGGCTGAGAGGGTGTCGCCCTTGACCACGTCATGAAATTGCGAGGGCTTTTCCTGCGGGAACTGCAAACCGTTTTCCACGCTGCTGACGCTGCCGACGTTGCCTGCCGCCAAGGCGGCCTTTTCTGCGGCGGCCTGGCTGGGAGCCTGGCCCGTGAGGGTGACTTTGCCGCTGGCGCCGTCAAAGCGGACGGCCAGGTCCGTCAGGCCCAGGCTTTGCTGCTCAATGTAGGTTTTGATGGCGGCGCTTGCCTTGGCATTGAGATCGTCCAGGGTGGCCGTGTTGTTCGCAGCCTTGGCTTCTTCGACTTCCTTGCTGCCGAACAGTTTTTCGCCAGCGTCCTTGATGAAGCTGAACAGTCCCATATCAGTGCTCCTTTGCTTGGGGTGAGAGAAGCGGGCATTGTGCCTTGCGCCGCTACCATCGCGGCCCATGAGTTTTTTGGCCATTGACGTAGGCAACACGCGTCTGAAGTGGACGCTGTATGAGCGCCCGGCCCCGGGCGCGCAGGCGCTGGCGCGCGGCGTGGAATTTCTGGAGCAGATCGACCGCCTGGCTGACACCGGCTGGGCGGGCCTGCCGGAGCCGCAGTCCATGCTGGGCTGCATCGTGGCCGGGCAGGCCATACGCCACCGCGTGCATGAGCAGATGGAAATCTGGAGCGTGGAGCCGCACTGGGTGGTGGCCAGCAGCGCCGAGGCGAGCCTGATCAATGGCTATGACTACCCTGCGCGGCTGGGGGCTGACCGCTGGGTGGCCATGATCGGCGCGCGCCACCATGTGCTGGCCCGGGAAGGCCGGGCGCGCCCCATTTTGCTGGTGATGGTGGGCACGGCCGTGACGGTGGAAGCCATTGACGCCGAAGGCCGCTTTCTGGGCGGCCTGATCCTGCCGGGCCACGGCATCATGCTGCGCGCGCTGGAATCGGGCACGGCCGGCCTGCACGTGCCCACGGGCGAAGTGTGCGAATTTCCTACCAACACCAGCGACGGGCTGACCAGCGGCGGCACCTACGCCATCGCAGGCGCTTGCGAGCGCATGGCGCAGCACCTGCGCGCGCGCTGCGGGGAAGAACCCGCGTGCGTCATGACGGGCGGCGCAGGCTGGAAGATGCTGCCCAGCATGGCGCGCCCCTACGAGTTGGTGGAAAGCCTGATCTTCGATGGCCTGCTGGTCATCGCCCAGGCGCGGGGCCTGGGCGCGGCGAACGGGGCTGCTGCCCGTTTGCTCCATTTTTGATAGCTGCCCGCGCTGATTCCACGGGGACTTGAGGCCGATTTGGCCCTGATTGGCAAGAGCGCAGGCGCTGCGCCCGGCCCCCGCGTTTCGGAATAGGCGCTCAGGCGTCAGCGCATGAGCACGCGCGCCAGCGTGCCGGGCGCGCCTGAAACTTCGCGCACTTTGCCAGCGGCGTTGAAATGCACCTGGTATTCCTCAAAGCTGCCCAGCCAGTAGCGCCAGGCGTCCGTGTCCAAAGCAGGGTTTTCGCTGCTGACCGGGTAGCCCAGCGCCATGATGACCTGCTCGCGCGTCATGCCCACGCGCACCCGGGCTGTGCGGATGGCCTCTTGCACTTTCTGCGGCCAGCGGGCCAGCGCCTTGGCCGGATCGGTTCTGACGATGTAGCGCTCGGTGAACTGGGCATCGTCCAGATCGCGGCTGTAGTCGTTGCCCAGGCGATAAGGCTCGCCCTTGATGGTGATGTGCACCCGGTAGCGGCCATGCCCGGTGATTTGCACGGGCGTGCCCGCCTGGATCAGCCGCGTGCCGTTGCCCGTGTAGTTGATGTCGCTGATCCAGTCGCCGCTGACCCGCATGGTGCAGCACAGCCAGCCGCTATAGACCGGCTGGGCTTGCGCCGGAGCGCAAAAAGCCGCCGCGCAGGCCAGGGCGGCGGCGCGAGAAAGGCTTGCAAGGTGTGTCATGGTGGCCTCCTGTTTCAAATCGTGAATTGATCGCATTTTGCATGTCCATCCAGGCGCGGCAAGGCCATGCCGGAAAATGGCCGCCCATGAACGCATCCGCTTACACCCCTTTGCGCCCGCTGCGCTCGCGCCACGTGGCGCTGCGGCACATCAGCATGCACTTGAGCGAATGGGGCGCGCCGCCGGGCGATGCGGACGCGCCGCTGCTGGTGCTGCTGCACGGGTGGATGGATGTGGGCGCGTCGTTCCAGTTCGTGGCCGATGCCTTCAGCGACGGTTTTGCGCGCTCGCGCCGCATGGTGGCGCCCGACTGGCGCGGCTTTGGCCTGACGCGCCAAAGCGGCCCGGTGGATCACTACACGATTGCCGATTGCCTGGGCGATCTGGACGCGCTGCTGACGCTGCTGGCGCCGGATGGCGCGCCGGTCGATCTGGCGGGCCACAGCCTGGGCGGGCACATTGCCATGCTGTATGCGGGTGCGCGGCCGCAGCGCGTGCGGCGCGTGGTGAATCTGGAAGGCTTCGGCCTGCCCGCTGCGGCGCCTGAACAGGCGCCCGCGCGCATGGCGCAGTGGCTGGATGAGCTGGCCCGGCTGCATCAGGGCCAGGCGGGGCTGAAGCCTTATGCCAATGCCGCCGCCGTGGCCGAGCGCCTGCGGCAAAACAATCCGCGCCTGCCCGCCGACAAGGCGCTGTGGCTGGCCGGGCATTGGGCGCAGCCGGACGGGCAGGGCCTGTGGCGCGTGCTGGGCGATCCGGCGCACAAGGTCATCAGCCCTTACCTTTTCCGGCTGGAGGAGACGCTGGCGGCCTATCGCGCCATCACCGCGCCCGTGCTGGCCGCGCACGCGCTGGATGAAAAGGGGCGCGACAGCCTGGGCCTGCTCTGGCGCGGCCAGTACACGCTGGCCGAATACCTGGAGCGCATGCGCAGCGTGCCCGATTGCCGCATCGAGGCCGTGCAGGGCGCGGGCCACATGCTGCACCACGACCAGCCGCAGGCCGTGGCGCGGCTGATGGAGTCCTTTCTATGAAGATTTTTCGCGGGCTGCGCCATCCGGGCATTGCGCCGGGCTGCGCGCTCACCATTGGCAATTTCGACGGCGTGCACCGGGGCCATCAGGCCATGCTGGCGCGCCTGTGCAGCGAGGCGGCGCGGCGCGGCGTGCCCAGTTGCGTGCTGACTTTCGAGCCGCACCCGCGCGACTGGTTTGCCGCCGCTACGGGGCAGCCCGATCTGGCGCCGCCGCGCATCAGCGCCTTGCGTGACAAGCTGGCCGAGCTGGCGCGCTGCGGGGTGGATCAGGCGGTGGTGTTGCCATTCAACGCGGCGCTGGCGGCGATGCCCGCGCAGGATTTCATTGACGACGTGCTGCTCAAGGGCCTGGGCGCGCGCCATGTGCTGGTGGGCGACGACTTTCGCTTTGGCGCCAGGCGGGCAGGCGACTTCGCCTTGCTGCAAGCGGCGGGCGCGCGGCGCGGGTTTGACGTGGCGCGCATGCCCTCTTACGAAGTGCAGGGGCAGCGCGTGTCATCCACTGCCGTGCGCGAGGCGCTGGCGGCGGGCGACATGGCCGCCGCCGCCAGCCTGCTGGGGCGGCCCTACGCCATCAGCGGGCATGTGGTGCATGGCCGCAAGCTGGGGCGCGCGCTGGCCGAGAGCGCGCCGGGGCGGCAAGACGGCTTTCGCACGCTGAACCTGCGCTTTTCACGCCGCGCCTGCGCCTGGCAGCCGGCGGCCAGCGGCATTTTTGCCGTGCGGGTATCGGGGCTGGGCAGCGCGCCGCTGCCGGGCGTGGCCAATCTGGGCGTGCGCCCTTCGCTGGATGCGCACGACATCAACGGCGGCCGCGTGCTGCTGGAAGCGCACGTTTTTGACTGGCCCGCCAGCCTCGGCCCCGAGGGGGGCTACGGTAAGATTATTTGCGTGGAACTCATCTGGAAACTGCACGAAGAAAAGCGCTATCACAGCCTGGCGGCGCTGGCCGAAGGCATCGCGCGCGATGGCGCCCAGGCGCGCGCGTGGTTCGAGCGCCATCCAGCGGCAGCAGCGGCAGCGGCCCATCCGGCCACGGGTCGAATTTGAAGGGGCGGCGGGCCGTCCTGAAGACGCGGCCTGCCACTGGCCCCGCCCCGCTTCTCTCCCCCCATCCGTTTCCCCTTTTCACTCATTTTTTGATCGCTGCCCGCGCTTGTGCGGCGGGCGCTGGCGGCCCTTTCAGGCCGGAAAAAACCTGATCCACTCCACCATGAGCAACGACAGCAAGCAAGCAAGCCAAGCCAAGAGCTACCGCGACACCCTGAACCTGCCCGACACGCCTTTTCCCATGCGGGGCGAACTGCCCAAACGCGAGCCGGGCTGGATTGCCAGCTGGGAAGGCAGCGAAAAAAGCGGCGGCCTGTACCAGCGCTTGCGCGCCGCGCGCTGCGGCCACCCCAAATTCGTGCTGCACGACGGCCCGCCCTACGCCAACGGCCAGCTTCACATGGGCCATGCCGTCAACAAGATTCTGAAAGACATGATCAACAAGGCGCGCATGCTCGATGGCTTTGACGCGCAATACGTGCCCGGCTGGGACTGCCACGGCCTGCCCATTGAAAACGCGGTGGAAAAAAAGTTTGGCCGCAAGCTGGGCCGCGACGAAATGCAGGCCCAAAGCCGCGCTTACGCCACGGCGCAAATCGCCCAGCAAAAGCAGGACTTCAAGCGCCTGGGCGTGCTGGGCGACTGGGACAACCCCTACCTGACCATGAACTTCGGCAACGAAGCCGACGAGCTGCGCGCCTTCAAGCGCGTGATCGAGCGCGGCTTTGTCTATCGCGGCCTCAAGCCCGTGTATTGGTGCTTTGACTGCGCGTCTTCGCTGGCCGAGTTTGAAATCGAATACCAGGACAAGCAAAGCGGCACGCTGGATGTGGCCTTTGAGGCCGACAACCCGCAGGCGCTGGCCGCCGCCTTTGGCCTGGACAGCCTGCCCGGCCCCGCCTACGCCGTCATCTGGACCACCACGGCCTGGACGCTGCCCGCCAACCAGGCGCTCAACGCCAACCCCGATCTGGAATACGCGCTCGTCAGCACCCCGCGCGGCGTGCTCCTGCTGGGCCGCAAGCTGGTAGAGCAGGCGCTGGAGCGCTACGGCCTGAAGGGCGACATCATCGCCACCGCCAAAGGCCAGGCGCTGGCCGGGCTGGCCTTCCGCCACCCGCTGCATGACGCGGCCGACGCCGGCAGCGGCCCCTACAGCTACCGGCGCCTGTCGCCCGTGTATCTGGCCGACTACGTCAGCGACAGCGACGGCACCGGCATCGTCCACTCTGCGCCCGCCTACGGCGTGGACGACTACCAGTCCTGCATGGCCCACGGCATGCGCACGGACGACATCCTCAACCCCGTGCAGCCGCACGGCAGCTACGTGGACGAGCTGCCCCTGTTCGGCGGCCTCAATATCTGGAAAGCCTGCCCCGTCATCGTCGAGGCGCTGAACCAGGCCGGCCGCCTGCTGGCCTCCAGCCCGCTGCAACACAGCTACCCGCACTGCTGGCGGCACAAAACGCCCGTCATCTACCGCGCCGCCGCGCAATGGTTCATTCGCATGGACGAAGGCGAAGGCGTCTTCACCAAAGACAAGGCCCCCAAAACCCTGCGCCAGCTTGCGCTGGAAGCCATCGACCACACCAGCTTCTACCCCGAAAACGGGCGCGCCCGTCTGCGCGACATGATTGCGGGCCGGCCCGACTGGGTCATCAGCCGCCAGCGCGCCTGGGGCGTGCCCATTCCCTTTTTCCTGCACAAGGAAACGGGCGAGCTGCACCCGCGCACCATGCAAATCATCGACCAGGCCGCCGACATGATTGAAAAAGGCGGCGTCGAAGCCTGGAGCCGCGCCAGCGCCGAAGACATCCTCGGCCCGCAAGATGCGCCGCACTACACCAAAAGCACCGACATCCTGGAAGTGTGGTTTGACTCCGGCTCCACCTTCTGGCACGTGCTGCGCGGCTCGCACCAGGCGCTGGCGCACGACAGCGGCCCCGAAGCCGACCTCTACCTGGAAGGGCACGACCAGCACCGGGGGTGGTTTCACTCCTCGCTGCTGCTTTCCTGCGCCATTCATGGCCGCGCGCCCTATCGCGGCCTGCTCACCCACGGCTTCACGGTAGACAGCCAGGGCCGCAAGATGAGCAAATCGCTGGGCAACGGCATCGACTTGCAGCAAGCCTTCAAAAAGTGGGGCGCGGAAATCATCCGCCTCTGGGTCGCCGCCAGCGACTACTCCGGCGACATCGCGGGCGACGACAAAATCATGGCCCGTGTGATCGACGGCTACCGCCGCATCCGCAACACCCTGCGCTTTTTGCTGGCCAACGTCAGCGACTTTGACGCGGAAAAAGACGCCGTGCCGTTTGAGCAGCTGACCGAAATCGACCGCTGGGCGCTCACGCGCGCCGCCGCGCTGCAATCCGAATTCATCCAGCACTTTCGCGTGTATGAATTCCACCCCGTCGTCGCCAAGCTCCAGCTCTTTTGCTCCGAAGACCTGGGCGGCTTTTATCTCGACATCCTCAAAGACCGCCTCTACACCACCGCCGCCACGGGCCACGCCCGCCGCAGCGCGCAAACGGCGCTATGGCACATCACCCAGGCCATGCTGCGCTGGATGGCGCCCTTTTTGAGCTTCACCGCCGAAGAAGCCTGGCCCTTCATCGGCAAAACCGGCCAATCCATCTTCTTTGAAACCTTCCACAACCTGCCTGCGGGCGACGACGCCCTGCTGGCCAAATGGCAGCGCCTGCGCGAAATCCGCGACGTGGCCAACAAGGAAATCGAATCCCTGCGCGAAGCCGGGCAAATCGGCGCTTCCCTGCAAGCCGAAATCGCCGTCACCGCCGCGCCCGAAGACCACGCCCTGCTCGCCAGCCTGGGCGCGGAGCTGCCCTTTGTCTTCATCACCTCCAAAGCGCAATTGCAGCCCGGCAGCGCCCTGGGCGTGCAAGTGCGCCCCAGCGCCCACGCCAAATGCGAACGCTGCTGGCACTACGAGCCTGAAGTCAGCCCAACGCAAGCCATCTGCCAGCGCTGCGCCGGCAACATCAGCGGCGAAAGCGCACGGCAAGAGCAGCGCGCCTTTGTCTGATTTCCGCAGCCCCGCCAGTGGCGCGGCGTCCCGGCCATCCTGCGGACGCCGCGCTTCTCGCCCCCACGGACAGACTTGAACAGGCCGCTCATGCCCCCGCGCCGCCTTGCCGGCGCATCAAGAACAAGAGCGAAAAAAAGGGGCCCAATCAGCATGATGTCCTAGTGAAACCTGCGCAGGCAGCTATTGAAAAAATAGCAAACAAAGCGCCTGCCTTCTTCCGTCCTTGCCTCACATGGCCAAAAAAAACACTCCCGCCGCCCGCGCCGGAACCACGGCTGACACGACTCGCCTGGCCTTCTGGCTCCTGCTGGCCGCGCTTGTCATCGTGCTGGACCAGTTCACCAAATGGCTCATCGTGGGCCATTACCGGCTGGGCGATGTCACGCCCGTCACCAGCTTTTTCAACGTCGTGCGCGCGCACAACACGGGCGCGGCCTTTTCCTTTCTGGCGCAGGCGGGCGGCTGGCAGCGCTGGCTGTTCACCGGGCTGGGGGCGGCGGCGGCCCTGTTCATCGTGGCCCTGCTGCGCGGGCATGGCGGGCAGCGCCTGTTTGCCTTTTCGCTCAGCATGATTCTGGGCGGGGCCATTGGCAATGTGATTGACCGCGTGGTCCACGGCTACGTGGTGGACTTTCTGGACTTTCACTGGCGTTTTCTGAACGGCCTGTTCCACCACGGCCACTTTCCGGCCTTCAACGTGGCCGACATGGCCATCACCGCTGGCGTGGCGGGCCTGCTGCTCGATGAGCTGCTGCGCGTGCTGCGGGGGCGCAAGTAGCGCGGGCGGCGGGCCAGTTCAATCTGGCGGCGCGGCAGTGCGGCCCAGCCGCAGCAGCGCGCCGGCAATGAGCGCGCGCATGCCGCGCTCGAAATCGGCTTCGATCTCGGCCCTGTCCGCGCTGTTTTCCTGCGCGCTGGCGTGCGGCGCTTCGGGCGTGGCGCAGACGGTGTCGGCCACGGCGATGCAGTGAAAGGCCACCATCGCCAGCGTCTGGCGCGCGTCTTCCTTGGAGATGCCGAAAGCGCGCGCCACCTGGGCGTGGTGCTCGTCAATGCGCGCCGTCATGGCGGGCGTGGCGGCGGCGCGGCGGATGAGCCAGGGCGCCAGCCCCGGATACGCCCGGGCCAGTTCACGCAGTGAATGGGTGAAGGCCAGCAGGTAGGCCTCCAGATCACCGCTTCCCTTGCCGCTTTCGCCCTTTTCGCCCTTTTCGCCCTCCGCGCCGCCGCCTTCTGCGCCCTCTTGCGGCAGCGGGGGCATTTGCCAGCGCTCAAAAATTTCGGCGGCCACCAGGCGCTTGAGTTCTTCCAGATTCGGCACGTGCTTGTAAAGCGCCACGTGGCTCACGCCCAGCGCGCTGGCCACGCCGGTGAAGGTAAGGGCGGGCAGGCCGATTTGCATGCCGGCTTCTGCAATGCGTTCGCGGGTCAGGGTGCGGGGGCGGCCCCGCGCGGGGGCTGGCGGCTCGTTGCTCATGGAATGCCTTCTTTGCTGGGCCATGCCGCTGCGGCATGGCGGGGCGGATTGTCCACGGCAGCTTAAGGCGCCTCGGAAAAAGGAGCGAATTCAGGCAGCGGAAAACAGCTTTCGCGCAGATTCCACTAGGACATCACGCTATGGATAAAGGAGCGAAATCAGGCTTCACATGCGAATTAGTTTAATATGATGCAACTAAATCAGTCCGCAGCCCTGACGGGCTGCTTTCGTTCACGTTGCAGGAGCATCACATGAAGCCATTCCATTCCAACTCGACGCGGGGCAAAAGGGCGCTGCTGTCCGCCCTGGCGCTGGCGGCGGCGGCCGCGTCGGCGCAGACGGCGCAAACAGCACAAACAGCGCCAGCAGAGAACGCGAAGCAGCCCGCCACGCTGCCCGAGGTGAAAGTGCAGGAGGCCGCCGCCGCGCCCGTTTACGCGGGCGGCCACGTGGCCACGCGCGCCCGCCTGGGCCTGCTGGGCGGCAAAGACTTCATGGAAACGCCGTTTTCCACCATCGCCTACACCGAAAGCTTCATGGAAGACAGCCAGGCGGGCGACGTGAGCGACGTCATCGCCCGCAATGATCCGGCGGTGTTTGCCAGCGGCGCGCCGGGCGAGAGCAACGAGAGCTACACGATTCGCGGCCTGCCTTCGCTCGTGGCCGACGTGATGCTCAACGGCCTGCCCGGCATGGCCGCCTACTTCCGCAACGCGCCCGAGATGCTGGAGCGCGTGGAAGTGCTCAAGGGGCCATCAGCCCTGCTCAACGGCATGCCGCCCAAGGGCACCACGGGCGGCGCGGTCAATCTGGTTCCGAAGCGCGCGGGCAGCGAGCCGCTGGCGCGCGTCAAGGCCATTTACCAGTCGGACAGCCACTTTGGCAGCCATGTGGATGTGGGCCGCCGCCTGGGCGAACAGCAGCAGTTCGGCGTGCGCTTCAACGGCGTTTGGCGCAACGGCGAAACCGCCGTGAACACGCAGCGCAAGAAAGCCACGCTGGCCTCGCTGGGGCTGGACTGGCGCGGCGCGGGCGGGCGCGCCCGCGTCTCGGCCGACTTGTACCGCACGCAAGACCGCGTCAAGGGCATGACGCGCGGGCTGACGCTTGCGCCCGGCCTGACCGTGCCCGCGCCGCCCCGGCCCGATGTGTCATGGAACCCGCCCTGGGCCTATTACGACAGCGTGGACAAAGGGGCCATGCTGCGCGGCGAGTTCGATTGGGGCCAAAACCTGACGGCCTGGGCCGCCGCCGGCGCCAGCCACACGGCGTTTGACACGCTCATGGGCATCGGGCAAGTCATCAACGCAGCGGGCGACATGCGCCTGAACTTCGGCGGCGTGGCCGACACGGCCCGAAGGCGCTCCGCCGAAGCGGGCCTCAAAGGCCGGCTGCACACGGGCGCCGTGGGCCACCAGCTCGCGCTCCAGCTCACGCACTACAGCGAAAACTACCGCCTCAACGGCGCCATGGGCCTGCTGCCCGGCGGCTGGACCACCAGCCTCTACCACCCCGCGTGGGGGCCGCAAGTGGCGCTGCCCAGCCCCGCCCCGGCCATCACCCGCACCGACACGCGCCTGTCCAGCATCGGCGCAGCCGACACGCTCTCCTTCATGCAAGAGCGCCTGCAAATCACGCTGGGCGCGCGCCGCCAGCAGGTAAAAAGCGCCACCTTCAGCGGCGCAAGCGGCGCGCAGCTGGGCGCGCGCTACAGCCAAAGCGCCACCACGCCCTCTGTCGCCATCCTCTACAAGGCCGGCAGCCGCATATCGCTCTACGCCAACTACGCAGAGGGCTTGAGCCAAGGGGCCATCGCGCCCGCCACCGCCGCCAACGCGGGCCAGGCCTTCCCGCCCTTCAAAACGCGGCAGAAAGAAGCGGGCCTCAAGCTCGACCTGGGCGAATTCGCGCACACCTTCAGCGTGTTTGAAATCAGGCGGCCCGGCAGCTACACCGACTTGCTCACCAACTTCTTCTCATTCGGCGGCATGCAGCGCAACCGGGGCGTGGAATGGGGCTTTTTCGGACAGGCCCGGCCCGGCCTGCGCCTGATGGGCGGCCTGGCCTGGACGCAGGCCAAGGTGATTCACGCCGCCCAGGCCGCCCACGAAGGCCGCCAGGCCACGGGCGTGCCCAGGTGGCAGGCCAAGCTGGGCGTGGAATGGGACGCGGGCACGGCCTGGCCCGCCGCGCAGGGCCTGACGCTCACGGCCCATGCCGCCGCCGCATCGCGGCAATACCTCAGCGCGGACAACGCGCTGTCCATCCCCGGCCGCGCCGTCATCGACCTGGGCGCGCGCTACGCCACGCGCGTGGCGGGCCGCCCGTTCACCTTGCGCGCCACGCTGGCCAACGCGGCCAACCGCGCCTACTGGACCAAGCCCTACTTCGCCAGCCTGGCCATGGGCGAGCCGCGCACACTGCGGCTTTCGGCAACGCTGGATTTCTGAACAGGACGGAATGCAGCAGGAGCTTTAGCTCCTCTATTCATAGCATGGGGTCCTGGTGGAACGTGCGCAGACTGGCATTTTGGCGTGCTCGAATTCGCTCCTGTTTTGGATGCATGCTTCAGGGCAAAGAGCCTTCCCGGAGCCTGTTCGCAATCTGTCCGTGACGCGAAAAACGCAGAACCGGGCACCCTGCGGCGTTTGCCAATCCTCGCCGGGGCGCAAGACCCGGCTGCGCCTTGCGCCCCGCTCCGGTCCGCACTTTCACGGCCCCAGCTCACCGCCCAGACGGTTTTTTTGCGGCCGGAACGCGGAAATCGCCATCCCAGGTTTTGACCGTGGAGCTGGTTCTTCTGAAAATCTGGACGATGCTGGTGAGATGCTCTTTCCCATCTTTCATCTGCGAGCGGTACGTTGAATTAATCAGTATGTCACGGCCGGCAAAATAAAAGATATAGCCTGGGCCACCTGAACCTCCAGTAAAACTGACCATGTAGTTTTGCCGCTCCGGAGTGATGCCATAGGGCTTCAATAGCTTGCTGATGGCCGCCAAGTCATCATCGTCAGCGTCATAGATAATAACGCCGATATTTCTCTGTATGAGATTCTGCGGCATTCGCCGGTGTTCATCCCTGCACCAGTGATACCAAGTTGTCTGGCGGCACATCGAGTCGGAAAATGGCGGATAAAACAGCATCTCGTGATTGCTTCTTTCCTCCCTGGTGTGCGGATAATATTCAAAAAAATCGTCATGGCGTACGAAGGATAGTTTCTGCCCTTCAAAGAAGGTTGAGTCCG
This sequence comes from Ottowia massiliensis, assembly GCF_900240305.1. NCBI lineage: Bacteria > Pseudomonadati > Pseudomonadota > Betaproteobacteria > Burkholderiales > Comamonadaceae > Ottowia > Ottowia massiliensis. The sequence goes on from NZ_LT964854.1 coordinate 1,791,149, forward strand.
ATATTTCGGCATCGTCTGTCGGAGGGGGAATGCTTTTGACCATGACATAGGTGCCTTCCAGGCGTGGATAATAAAAATGCGCCTTCTTGCCCTTTGCGGCGGCGCTGCCGCACGCCAGGGCAAGCAGCATGGCCCAAAGCATTCGTTTCATTTACTTTGCCTCCTGTCCTTCAGGCTTTACCTTGTGTCTTTCTTCATGTATGCAAGACAGCCAGGCTTCAAGATAATCATGCTCCTTGTTGATTCGTTTTTCCTGCCCCGGATAATTGGCAGGAACCAGCTTGTCAAGCGCGTCCCGAACCAGGCCCAGAGAGAAAGACTTGGCAATGGCTTTGGATGCGGGAATTTGCAGATTGCCATTTTGCCACTTTCTTGAAAACAAAATGGTTTGCTCCTCAATGGCGAGTTCTTTGAATTCCCTGTGTTTTTTTATATCCTTTGTCAGATCTTTATATTCCCTAGCCAGGTCTTTGAGCATTTCATTTTTCATTTCCGCGACAACCTGCTCCACTTCCTGTTTGCTCAGGCTCAGCGGTTTTTCCTTCAGCTTTTCTATGGCCTGGCCCCGGATCAGCCCCATGTAAGGCTCCAGCTTGGCAATCAGCTCTTGCTTGATGCCGAAATTGCGCAGGCGGTCTTTATAAGCTTCCGGGGCCTGCTGCCCCAGATCCACGCCCACGCCAATCGTGACGCCCGAGCGGTTGTCTTTGCCCTTGAGCATGTTGCGGCCATTGATTTCCTCTGTCGCCCTGTCAATGGAAATGGCTCCGTCCTTTGAAACCACCAGATCGGCGGGCCACCAGGGAACATAGCCGTTCAGGGCCAGGCCGCCTTCAAATTTGGCAATGGTTCCAAAGTCAATCTTTGTGCCGTGCGTTTCATTGATTTTTTCGGCGGCGGCGGCGCTCATGCGGAGATTGGGGTTCACCCTAGGGCCGTAATAGTCCGCGCGGGTGCGCTGCCCTGCTTTCTTGGCATGCGCCTTGTCAATCACCACGATGCCATTGCGAAATGAGCCGGGGCCGAAGTTTTTTTCCACCTGGTAGAGCACGGCGTCCCAGTCGGCTGGGTCGAGCTGCTGCCTGAGGGTTTCATTGGTTTGTTGTGCGGCTTTTTGCGCGGCGCTCAGTTCCGGGGCCGCGTGGGCGGGGCCGAGGGGATGCTGGCCTTCGGGGTTCTGGGCCAGGTCGCGCAGGGTCTGGCCGGGCTGCGCAGCGGACTGCCCCGCCGGGGCGGGCGCAGCGGATGGGGCGTGAGGCTGGGCGTCTTGTGGCTGCGTGGCGGGCAGACGAGGGGCGGATGGGGGACGAACGCCTGTGACCATGATGAAAGCTCCTTTGAACAAAGTGAATGGGAGCGCGCATCGTGCGCTTTGCGGCAGGCGTTTGGCAATAGGGGTCGTTCTATATGTATGCGCTTACATACTGGTAGTTGTATTTATTTTCTGGCTGAACGCGCATCAAAAAAAGGAGCAAATTCGAGGGGGCTGAAATTCCTCTCTGCGCTTTCTGCACTAGGACCCAATGCTATGAATCAAGGAGCGAAAACAGAGCGGCGGACGGCTTATCTCGCTTCATGCATTCACGGCCGCGTCTGCGGGCTGTCTTGCGGCCGGGTTTTCAGGCTTCAAACGCCACTTGCCCGCCGACCAGCGCGAAGCGCACCTGGCCTGTGGCTTCTTGCCGGGCGAAGGGCGTGGCTGCGCCCTGGCTGCGCAGTTGGGCGGGGTCGATGGGCCAGCGCGCTTGCGGGTTGAAGACGCACACGTCGGCCATGCCGCCTTCGGTGAGGCGGCCCAGGCTGGCTTGCAGCGAACCCAGGGCCGCGCCCAGCACGTGGGCCGGGCCGCTGGTGATGGCTTGCAGCGCGCGCCGCAGGCCGGGGCCGCCTGGGGCTTGCCCCCAGCGCAGGGCCAGGGGCAGCAGCAGCTCCAGGCCGGCGGCGCCGGGCTGGGCCTGGGCAAAGGGCAGGGTTTTGGCGTCGGCGGTGACGGGGGTGTGGTCGGAGACGAGCGCGTCGATCGTGCCGTCGGCCAGGGCGTCGGACAGCGCCTGGCGGTCGGCCGGCTGGCGCAGCGGCGGCAGCAGGCGGGCGGCGGAGTCGAAGTAGCCCAGGTCTTCGTCGCTCAGGTGCAGGGAGTTGATGCTGACGTCGGCGGTGATGTTCAGCCCTTCGGCCTTGGCCTGGCGCAGCAGCGCCACGCCTTTGGCGCTGGAGAGGCGGCAGATGTGTACGCGCGGGCTGCCCGCGTGGCCGGCGCCGAAGGCGCGCAGCAGCTCCAGCAGGGTTTGCAGGGCGATGGTTTCGGCGGCGGCGGGGATGCCGGCCAGGCCCATGCGGCTGGCGATGGCGCCGCTGGCGGCCACGCCTGCGCCCAGCCAGGCGTCTTGCGGGCGCAGCCAGACGGCGTAGCCGAAGGTGCTGGCGTATTGCAGGGCGCGGTGCAGCACTTGCGTGTTGATCAGGGGGGCGTCGGCCTGGCCGAAGGCGATGCAGCCGGCTTCGGTCAGTTCGGCCATTTCGGTGAGTTGCTCGCCAGCCAGGCCGCGCGTGAGCGCGCCCAGCGGCAGCACGCGCGACTGGTGCAGGCGCTCGGCGCGCATCTTGAGCATTTCAACCAGGCCCGGCTCGTCGAGCACGGGGTCGGTGTCGGGCGGGCAGACCAGGCTGGTGACGCCGCCTGCAATGGCCGCGCCCACTTCGCTTTCCAGCATGCGGGCGTGTTCGTTGCCCGGCTCGCCCAGGCGCGCGCACAGGTCGATCAGGCCGGGGGCAACGATGCAGCCGGCGGCGTTCAGGCGCCGGTCGGGCGTGAAACTGCCGGGCGCTTTGCCGATGGCGACGATGCGGCCTGCGGCAATGGCGATGTCGGCCACTTCGTCGCGGCCGCTGGCCGGGTCAATCACACGGCCTTGTTCGATGAGGAGTTTCATGGTGCTGCGAAGAAAGAGGGGGTTGCGGGCGCTTCGGAGAGCCTGTTTTCCGAACAGGTTTTCAGGCGGCGTTGCCTGCCACGATGCTCAGCGCCGCCATGCGCACGGCGATGCCGAAAGTCACTTGCGGCAGGATGACGCTTTGGCCGCCATCGACCACGGCGGAGTCGATTTCCACGCCCCGGTTGATGGGGCCGGGGTGCATCACGATGGCGTCGGGCCGGGCGCGCCGCAGCCGCTCGGGCGTGAGGCCAAAGCGCCGGAAATATTCCTGGCTGCTGGGCAGCAGCGCGCCGCTCATGCGCTCGTTTTGCAGGCGCAGCATGATGATGACGTCGCAGTCGCGGATGCCTTCTTCCAGGTCATGGAACACGCGCGCGCCCATTGCGGCGAAATCGGCGGGCGCGAGCGTGCGGGGGCCGACCACGCGCACTTCGCCCGCGCCCAGGGTTTTGAGCGCGTGAATGTCGGAGCGCGCCACGCGCGAGTGCAGCACGTCGCCCACGATGGCCACCGTGAGGCTGGAGAAGTCTTTTTTGTAGTGGCGGATGGTGTACATGTCCAGCAGCGCCTGCGTGGGGTGCGCGTGGCGGCCGTCGCCCGCATTGACCACGTGCACGTGCGGGGCCACGTGCTGCGCCACCAGGTAGGGCGCGCCGCTTTCGCCGTGGCGCACCACGAAGATGTCGGCGGCCATTGCGCTGAGGTTGGCGATGGTGTCCAGCAGGCTTTCACCCTTGGCGGTGGATGAGCGCGCGATGTCCAGCGTGTAGACGTCTGCCGACAGGCGCGTGGCCGCGATGTCGAAAGTGGTGCGCGTGCGCGTGGAGTTTTCAAAGAACAGGTTGAACACGCTCTTGCCGCGCAGCAGGGGCACTTTCTTGACTTCGCGGTCGTTCACGCTCACGAACTGCGAGGCCGTGTCGAGAATGTGCGTGATGACTTCGCGCGGCAGCCCTTCGGTGGACAGCAGGTGAATCAGCTCGCCGTTTTTGTTGAGCTGGGGGTTGGGTGTGTTTGGCATGGCGGCGCAAGGCAGTGCAGGAAGAAGGGAAGGGGGCCGGTCAGGTTCAGCGCGGGCGCACGTTCAGCTCGAAGCGCCCGTTTTCATCGCGCGCCAGCGCCAGGGACTGCGCGGCGGGCAGGGCCACGCGGGCCGCAGCGGCGTCAGCGGCCACGGGCAGCTCGCGGCCGGCGCGATCGACCAGCACGGCCAGGCGCACGCGGGCGGGGCGGCCATAGTCAAACAGCTCGTTCAACACGGCGCGGATGGTGCGGCCCGTGTGCAGCACGTCATCGAGCAAAAGGATGTCGCTGCCGTCCACTTCAAAGGGCAGGCGCGTCTGGCCGCTGCTGCTCAGGCCCCGGCTGGCGAAATCGTCGCGGTGCAGGGCGGAAGACACCGCGCCCGGTTCGCCCTCGCGGCCCAGATCGGCATGCAGGCGCTCGGCCAGCCACCAGCCGCCGGAGATCACGCCCGCCAGCCGCGTGTGCGGCCCCATGAGCGGCTGCACGGCGCGGCGCAGCTCGGCGTAAAGCGATTCGGCATCGAGTGCCAGGCTTGCGGTCATGGAAGGCTCCTCAAAAACTGTTCCAGGATGATGGCGGCGCTGGCCGCGTCCACGTCTTTCGCGCCCATCGTGTGCATTTCTTCGCGCGCCTCTGTGGTGCTGTAGCGCTCGTCCACCTCATGCACGGGCAGGCCAAAGCGCCCGCGCAGCTGGCGCGCGAACTGGCGCGCGCGCGCGGTGTTTTCATGCGGCGCGCCATCGGGGTGAAAGGGCACGCCCACCACCAGCGCGTCGGGCTGCCACTGGGCGATGCGCTCGGCCACCAGCGGCCAGCGCGCCTTGCCTTCGGCGCGGATCACGCCTTGCGGCGTGGCGCTGCGGGTGATGCGGTTGCCCGTGGCCACGCCCGTGCGCTTGAGGCCGAAATCAAAGGCCATGAAGGACACGGCGGAAGTTGCCACGGGGGAAGAAGCGCCGCCGCTCATGCGTGGCCTGCGCCGGGCGTGATTGACCATGCCTGCAAGCCCAGCAGGCCCAGCGCCTGCTCGTAGCGCTGCTCAGCAGGCGCGTCAAAAATGATGTCGGGCGTGGCCTGCACCGTCAGCCAGCTGTTGTCAGCCATCTCCGATTCAAGCTGCCCCTCATCCCATGCGGAATAGCCCAGCATCACCATCAGCCGCCGGGGGCCGCCGCCCAGGGAAACGGCTTCCAGCACGTCGCGCGAGACGGTCATCTCCAGCCCGCCGGGCACGATCAGCGTGGAGGAATAAGCCGTTTCGTCGGCCTTGAGTTCATCCGCGCGCACCGGGTCGTGCAGCACGAAGCCGCGCTCGGTTTGCACCGGCCCGCCCATGTAAACCTGCCGCGCGCCCATGCCGGCGCTGGGCAGGGGCAGATCCAGCTGCTCGAACAGGTCTGAAAGCGTGACATCGCCCGGCTTGTTCACCACCAGCCCCAGCGCGCCTTTGGCGCTGTGCTCGCACACATAGACCACGCTGCGCGAGAAAAAGCGGTCTTCCATGCCCGGCATGGCAATCAAAAAATGGTTGGTGAGGTTGAAAGACTGCGGCGCGTCGTCGGGCATGGGGCGGATTCTAGGGCGCGGCGCCCGTCTGGCGGCCTGCCCGGCAGCAGGGGTTGCGGCGCTGGCGGCGCGGGTTTTCAGGGCCGGATTGCAAGCAGGCTCTCCGGCAAGACGCCAGGCGCAGGCGGACGGAAAGATCGCATGCGGGCGGCGCGAAAACTGGCTTCATTTGCTACTGCATCCATAGCATGAGGTCCTAGTACAGCCAGCGCGAGACGGTGTTTTCGCCCCTTGAATTTGCTCCTGTTTTTGATGCCGCCCGGCGGCCTGCGCCGGCCAGCAGGCGGGCTGGGGCCTACATGATTTCGAGGTGCTCGGTGCCTGCGGCCAGGTCAAGCGTCTTGGCGCGCTGGCTGGAGAGCTTGATTTGCAGGCGCAGGTCATTGGCCGAGTCGGCGTTGCGCAGGGCGTCTTCGTAGCTGATGAGGTGGGCTTCAAACAGGTCGAACAGCGACTGGTCGAAAGTCTGCATGCCCAGCTCGCGGCTCTTTTTCATGATTTCCTTGATTTCAGTGACTTCGCCCTTGAAGATGAGGTCGGAAATCAGCGGCGTGTTGAGCATGATTTCAACGGCGGCAATGCGGCCCTTGCCGCTTTCGCGCGGAATCAGGCGCTGCGAAATGAGCGCGCGCAGGTTCAGCGACAAGTCCATCAGCAGCTGGGCGCGCCGCTCTTCGGGGAAGAAGTTGATGATGCGGTCCAGCGCCTGGTTGGAGCTGTTGGCGTGCAGCGTGGCCAGGCACAGGTGGCCGGTTTCAGCGAAGGCCACGGCGTGCTCCATCGTCTCGCGGTCGCGGATTTCGCCCATCAAAATGACGTCGGGCGCCTGGCGCAGGGTGTTTTTCAGCGCGGCTTCCCAGCCTTCGGTGTCCAGCCCCACTTCACGCTGGGTGACGATGCAGTTCTTGTGCGGGTGCACGAACTCCACCGGGTCTTCCACGGTGATGATGTGGCCGTAGCTGTTGAGGTTGCGCCAGTCCACCATGGCCGCCAGCGTGGTGGACTTGCCCGAGCCGGTGGCGCCCACCAGAATGGCCAGGCCGCGCTTGGTCATGGCCACGTCTTTCAGGATTTGCGGCATGCCCAGCGTGTCGATGGTGGGCAGCTCCTGCGGAATGACCCGCAGCACCATGCCCACCTTGCCCGCCTGCACGAAGGCATTGCAGCGAAAGCGCCCGATGCCCGCAGGCGAGATGGCGAAGTTGCATTCCTTGGTGGCTTCAAACTCGGCGGCCTGCTTGTCGCTCATGACCGAGCGCACGAGGGTGAGCGTGTGCGCGGGCGTGAGCGGCTGGGCCGAAAGCTTGGTGACCTTGCCGTCCACCTTGATGGCGGGCGGAAAGTCGGCGGTGATGAACAAGTCGCTGCCCTTGCGGGTGAGCATGAGTTTGAGCAAATCGTTGATGAATTTGCTGGCCTGATCGCGTTCCATGTGCGTGCGGGAGAAAGTGGATGAACCGGGAAGGCGGCCGGAGATGATCAGCCGGGGAAGTTTTCAGGAATCTTGGCCTTGGAGCGCGCCTCGGCTGCGCTGATGACGTTGCGGCGCACCAGCTCGGTGAGGTTCTGGTCCAGCGTCTGCATGCCCAGCGACTGCCCGGTCTGGATGGCCGAGTACATCTGCGCCACCTTGGCCTCGCGGATCAGGTTGCGGATGGCGGGCGTGCCAATCATGATTTCATGCGCGGCCACGCGGCCGGAGCCGTCCTTGTTCTTGCACAGCGTCTGCGAAATCACGGCCTGAAGCGACTCGGAGAGCATGGCGCGCACCATTTCCTTTTCTTCAGCCGGAAACACGTCAATGATGCGGTCGATGGTCTTGGCGGCGCTGGAAGTGTGCAGCGTGCCGAACACCAGGTGGCCCGTTTCGGCAGCGGTCATGGCCAGGCGGATGGTTTCCAGATCGCGCATTTCGCCCACGAGAATGGCGTCCGGGTCTTCACGCAGCGCCGAGCGCAGGGCATTGGCGAAGCTGTGCGTCATGGGGCCGACTTCACGCTGGTTGATCAGGCACTTTTTCGATTCGTGCACGAACTCGATCGGGTCTTCCACCGTCAGCACGTGGGCGTATTCGGTTTCGTTGAGGTGGTTGATCATGGCCGCCAGCGTGGTGGACTTGCCCGAACCCGTTGGCCCCGTCACCAGCACCAGCCCGCGCGGCTTGAGCGCCAGGTCGCCAAAAATCCTGGGGCAGTTCAGCTGCTCCAGCGTCAGAATCTTGCTGGGAATGGTGCGCAGCACGCCCGCCGCGCCCCGGTTCTGGTTGAAGGCATTCACGCGAAAGCGCGCCAGCCCTTCAATCTCGAACGAAAAATCCACCTCCAGGTTTTCCTCATACACCTTGCGCTGGGTGTCGTTCATGATGTCGTAGAGCATGGCGAACACCTCCTTGTGCTCCAGCGGCTCCACATTGAGGCGGCGCACGTCGCCATTGACGCGGATCATGGGCGGCAGGCCGGCAGACAGGTGCAAGTCAGAGGCCTTGTTCTTGACGCTGAAGGCCAGCAGCTGGGTGATGTCCACGTTGTGATTTCCTTGAAGAAAAAAGCAAGCGCGCCAAGGCGGTTGCGGTTTGATACGCCGCGCAGATTATGACGACGATTGAAACAAACATAAACCATGCGCGTCGGCAAATAGCCGCAGCGCGCAGCGGCAGACCCGCGCCCGCCTGGTGCGGCGGCAGACTGAAGCAGCGCTTTCAAGCGCCGCGCCACTTGCCAGAACGAAGCAAAAACAGGAGCAAATCAACGGGGCCTGAAATGCCCGTCTGCGCTTATTCCACCGGGACATGCTGCTACGAATAAAGAAGCTGAATCAGCAAACGGCGCCCGGCCCGGCCAGCATGCGGGGCGCTTGCGTGGCGCGGACGCCCGGATGCCGCTGCCCGGCACTGAAAACTGGCGCGGGAAAGCGGCTTCCCGGAATCCTTTCAGCGCCCGCTCCCAGAGAACCGTCGCTCATACTGCTATTTGTTCGATGGCGGCAAAGCCCGCCAAACCGTGCGGCAGGGGGTATTGCCGGGCCTTGAATTGGCCCGGGTTCCTGCTGTGAAACCGGGGCGCTGCCTGCGCCTGCGGACAGGCTTCAAGCGGATTTCCGGCCCTGGCCCGGTTGAAAAAGCGCAACACCTGCCGCGCAGGCCCCGGCGCCGCCCGGGAAAAGAGATTGGCGCGGGCAAATGGCGGCGCGGCTTCGCGTTTTTACGGGCCTGGCCTGTTGGCGCTCGAACAAGACTGTGATTTAATGCACACCGTTTTTCGCGCCCTGCAAAGGGTTTATTCACCATTGCCCTTGATTGGAAAGGAAATCCAAATGAAAAAGAATCTGCCGGCCCTGGCCGTTTTGACGCTGCTTTGCGGCGCTGCATACGCCCAATCTTCGGTCACGCTGTATGGCGTGGCGGATGTGGGGATTGGGAAAATGAGTGGGCAGAAAACGGGGATGATTAGCGGTGATGTGGTAAATAACGCAACTAGCTATATCGGTTTCCGGGGTATTGAGGATTTGGGTGGCGGTCTGAAAGCGGGTTTCAGGCTGGAGCAATACGTCAATATGGAAAATGGCGCAACGGCTTCCGCCAACGGATTTTTAAGGCAGGGGAATGAAACCTATGGCCGCGCCGCCCATTTGTGGTTGGAAGGCGGTTTTGGGCAATTCAAGATGGGACGTTCTGAAACACCCAGCTATAACGCAATAACGAAATGGAGCATTGTGGGCGATGCTAGCTATTCTCCATCTTTGCAACGTTATGGAGCTGCGGGACGTTGGGCGCGCTCTAATAGTCAATTTAGCTATAAAACACCCGTATTGGGCGGATTCAGTGCCGAAGTCGCTTTTATCGCTAAAGGCGATCACGGCGACAAGGCCAAATATGACCTGAATTTGACTTATGAAAATGGCCCGCTTGCGGCGGGTATTGCATACAACAAGATTCAGGATGCCAAGGCTAATTATGCCTTGGGTGCTAAATATGATTTTGGTATGTTTGCCCTGTCGGCTGGATATTATGATACCCGTAATGCACAGCTTGCTACGCCACTTCCTGGCGGGGGTAATATTAAATTGGCCGGTTTCAGTATTGGTGGCTCTGTTAAATTTGATAATATTTCGCTGGCAATTGAATTGCAACGCCAGCGCAAGAGTGAAGTTCACTATCAGAATATGATCCAGAAATACAAGAAATACACAGAGGGCGTGGTGGAGGCAAAATATGCCTTGTCCAAGCGCACTTTTGTTTACGCCGATTACCTGCGTCTGGGGAACAAAAACAACTACGGTCTCGGCATTCAACATCGCTTCTGATGCTTGAATAGATATTGCGCAAACGGCCTGATGGGGAATTGAAGAGCCTGCATGCCGTATGGACTGCGGCCATATGGCCGGGGCAAGCGGGTTTTCTTCCATTCATTTCCCCCTTTCAATTGAACAATTGAAACGCAGCGGCCCGGCGCGCCGCCATTCAACCCCGCCAGCCCCGGCGGGGTTGAATTTTTTTGGCCGCCGCCTGATGGGCGGCCCCGAAAACCTGCCGAAACGGCCCGGCTCATCCGGGGCAAAAACCGCATGGAAATGCCGCATGGAAATGCCCCATCACCATGCAGGCATTCGGAAACGTTTCAGGCCCCGGGCGCGGCGCATGGAGCTTCTTGCTTGATCCCTCTCTGTTTTGCTCTTTTTCAGGAGCAAATTCAAGGCCCCGAAAAGGCCCTTTCTCGCAAGGTTCAACGGGCTTTGCTGCTATTGAAGAAGTAGCGAAATCCGGCGGGCTTCAGGCCGTGCCCGGGCGGCTGGCGCGGCGCGTGAAACGGGCCAGGCCCGGCGGAGCGGATTTCTACAATCCGGGCCATTCCTGCCTCTTGCCCTGTCCCTTGCCTTCTCTGGACGAAAACCGCCATGCCCCTTGCCCAGCTTCAAGACCCGGCCCTGCTGAAAACCGATGCTTTTATCAACGGCCAGTGGCGCTCTGGCGAGGGCCGCTTTGCGGTCACGGACCCGGCCACGGGGCGGCATTTGGCCGACGTGGCGGATGTGTCGGCCGGGCAAGTGCGCGAGGCCATTGCCGCCGCCGAAGCGGCCTGGCCCGCCTGGCGCGCGCTCACGGGCAAAGCGCGGCACGCGGCGCTGCTGCGCTGGTTTGAGCTGCTCATGCAGCACCAGCAAGACCTGGCCCGCATCATGACCGCCGAGCAGGGCAAGCCGCTGGCCGAGGCGCTGGGCGAGGTGGCCTACGGCGCCAGCTTCGTGCAGTGGTTTGCCGAGCAGGCCCGGCGCGCCAGCGGCGAAATGCCCGCCGCGCCCGCGCCCGGCCAGCGCCTGCTGGTCATGCGCCAGCCCATAGGCGTGTGCGCGGCCATCACGCCCTGGAACTTTCCGCTGGCCATGATCACGCGCAAGGTGGCCCCGGCGCTGGCGGCGGGCTGCCCCGTGGTCATCAAGCCCGCGCAGCTCACGCCGCTGACGGCCCTGGCCGCCGCAGAGCTGGCCGCGCGCGCGGGCCTGCCCGCTGGCGTGCTCAACGTCATCACCGGCACGCAAACGGCGGCCTACAGCCAGGCGCTGTGCGAAAGCGAGGCGGTGCGCCATGTGAGCTTTACCGGCAGCACGCAAGTGGGCCGCGTGCTCATGGCGCAGTGCGCGCCCACGGTGAAAAAGCTGGCGCTGGAGCTGGGCGGCAACGCGCCCTTCATTGTTTTTGACGATGCCGATGTGCCCGCCGCCGTGCAGGGCGCTTTTGCCAGCAAGTTCCGCAACGCGGGCCAAACCTGCGTGTGCGCCAACCGCTTTTACGTGCAGGCGGGTGTGTATGACGAATTCGTCAGCCGCCTGGCCGAGCGCGCGCGCGCGGCCAAGGTGGGCAACGGCTTTGAGCCGGGCGTGGAAATCGGCCCGCTCATCAATCAAGCCGCGCTGCAAAAAGTGCAGCAGCACGTGGACGACGCGCTGGCCAAAGGCGGCCGCCTGGCCGCAGGCGGCCACGCGCTGCACGGGCGGTTTTTCGAGCCAACCGTCATCGCCCACGCCCGCGCCGACATGCTTTGCGCGCGCGAGGAAACCTTTGGCCCGCTGGCGCCCGTGTTCCGCTTTGAAACCGAGGCCGAGGCCATCGCCGCCGCCAACGCCACGGAATTTGGCCTGGCCAGCTACTTCTACAGCCGCGACGTGGCGCGCGTGTTCCGCGTCAGCGAAGCGCTGGAATGCGGCATGGTGGGCGTGAACACGGGGCTGATCTCCAACGAAGCGGCCCCTTTTGGCGGCGTCAAGCAATCGGGCCTGGGCCGCGAAGGCTCCGCGCACGGCCTGGACGAATACCTTGAAATGAAATACGTGTGCCTGGGCGGCCTGTAGCCGCAGCCCCCAGGCCTGCGCCCCTTCAGAAAACCACTCTTTTCCCACATGAGCCGCAGCCCCGCCCCACGCCCCGCCCGCCGCCGCGCCATCGCGCTCAACCCCGCGCAGAAAAGCCAGCTGGCCGCCGCCCAGGCGCGCTGCGCCGCGCAAGGCAGCCAGCTCACGCCCGTGCGCACGGAAGTGCTCTCGCTGCTGATCCGCCGGGGCGGCGCCGCCAAGGCGTATGACCTGCTCACCGACATGCAGGCCCGCCAGCCGGGCGTGGCGCCCATGACGGTCTATCGCGCGCTGGACTTTCTGGTGGAGCAGGGCCTGGCGCACAAAGTGGCCGCCAACAGCACTTTTGTTTTGTGCCAGCACGAAGGCCCGCACGCCCCGCACGCGCGCATCGTCATGCTGGTGTGCGCCCAATGCGGCGGCACCACCGAGTGCAGCGACCCGCGCGTGGCCCAGGCGCTGGACGAAGCCCTGCACGACACCGGCTTTGCCGCGCAAAGCGTGGAAGTCAAGGGCCTGTGCGCCGCCTGCCGCGCGAAAAGCGGCGCCCAGCCGCCCGCCTGACGCAACCGGCCCGGCGCGGCCGTCCGGTTCATCCGGCAAGCGCTTCAGAAGCGCCCCGCGCGCGAACGCCCAGGGAGCAAGGCGGCGCCAGAAGCGGAATCAGCCGGTTTTTAGCTCCTTCATTCATAGCATGATGTCATAGTGGAATCTGCGCAGAGCGCCATTTCAGCCCCTTGGATTCGCTCCTGTTTCTGATGCAGCCCGGCAGCCCGGGCAAGCCCTGCGGCAGCCGTCAGCCGCACCGGCTCACGAACTGGCCGCAAGCGCGGGGTTCACGGCCAGCGCGAAAGCCGCGCATCAGCACGCAAAAACAGGAGCGAATTCAGGGGCCATCAAAAAGGCTTCTGCGCTTTCTGCACCAGGACATCGCGCTATCTTTTCGGAAGCGGAAAACAAGGCGGCTTCGCTCATGCACCACGGCGGGAAATTTCCGGCTGCGGCATGGGTTTTTCCCGCGCGGGCGTTGGGTCTGGGTGAGAATGGCTCTGTTTTGGAGCCGGTTCAGCGTCTGGCCGTGACAGGCTGCGGACCGGGGCAGGCCGCAAGGCGCGGACAGGTTTTGTGCGGTGTGGCTCGCCGGAGATAGGCAAGCCCCGCGAGCGCCCAAGGTTGCACTTGCGCGCCTGCGGAACGGACTTTGAGCTGGCTCTTGCGGCGGCATCGGCCCGTGGCCGGCCGCCGCCTGCTGCTGGAAGGAGACATGCAAGCAATGGAACCAAACCGCGCGCCCACCTCTGCGCCTTCATCTGCGCCTCTATCTGCGCCTTCAGCCCCGCCCGCCGCCGCGCGGGCGGCTGCGCCCAATTCCTCATCCGCTCCCCCGCCTGCCGCGCCGGACAACCCCTGGCGCATCATGGATCCGGTGCGCGGCCGCATCCGCTTTGCGATGGGGCTGGCTTGCGCCTCGGCGGCGCTGTCGGTGCTGTCGCTGGCGCTGCTGGCGCAGGTGCTGCATGCGCTGCTGGCCGCGCCGGGGCAGTGGCCCTGGCCGCCCATGCTGGCGCTGCTGGGCAGCACGGTGGCGGCCTATGTGCTGCGGCAGGCGGCGTTCAACCAGTCGCACTACGCCGCCTTCCGGCTGGAAGTGCTGCTGCGCTCGCAACTGGCCGCGCATGTGGCCCGTCTGCCGCTGGGGCGCGTGCAGGCGCTGGGCGCGGGGCCGCTGGCCAAGGTGATGTTTGACGACGTGAAGGCGCTGCATGTGTTCGTGGCCGATTCCACGCCGCTGTACGCGCGCGCCTACGCCGCGCCGCTCATCACGCTGGCGGCGCTGCTGTGGCTGGACTGGCGGCTGGCGCTGGCCGCGCTGGCCGTGCCCGCGCTGGGCTTTGCCGTCATGGGCCTGCTCATGCGCAAAAGCAGCGAGCTGAACATGAACGAGCGCTACAACGCCGCGCGCGAGCAGGTGGCCGCCAGCATTGTTGAATTCGTGCAGGCCATGCCCGTGGTGCGCACGTTTGACAGCGGCAGCGCCAGCTTCGGGCGCTACCAGGCCGCGCTGGCGGCGTATCTGGCCGTGCTCAAGGAGTGGTACGCGCGGCTGGGCTTTTCGGCGCGCTTTTCCATGACGGTGCTCTCGGCCCTGCCCACGCTGGCGGCGCTGCTGTGGCTGGGCGGCTGGTGGCTGGCGGCCGGCAAGCTGGCTTTCAGCGTGTGGGTGGCCGCGCTGCTCATTGGCGCGGGCATGGCCGAGGCCATGATGCCCTTCATGGTGCTCTACCACCTGATCGATGCCGCCAAGCTCAGCATCCACCGCATCCAGCAAGTGCTCAGCGAGCCGCCCCTGCCCGAGCCACCCGCGCCTGGCGAGCAGCCGCAAGACGCCAGCGTGGCCTTTGAAAACGTCAGCTTCAGCTACGGCGCAAGCGAGGGCGATGCGGGCAGCACGGGCGGTGAAGGCAAGGACGCCGCCCCCGCCCTGCAAGGCGTCAGCTTCACTGCCCCGGCAGGCAGCGTCACGGCGCTGGTCGGCCCCTCCGGCGCGGGCAAAAGCACCGTCGCGCGGCTCATTCCGCGCTTTTGGGACGCATCGCAAGGCTGCGTGCGCGTGGGCGGGGCCGACGTGCGCCGCATCGCCAGCGACACCCTCATGCAGCAAGTGGCCTTCGTCTTTCAGGACACCTTCCTCTTTGCCGACACCATTGCCAACAACATCCGCCTGGGCTGCCCCGAAGCGACGCAGCAAGACGTGGAAAACGCCGCCCGCGCCGCACAAGCGCACGAATTCATCAGCGAACTGCCCCAGGGCTACGACACGCTGGCTGGCGAGCGCGGCGTGTTCCTCTCGGGCGGGCAGCGCCAGCGCATCACCATTGCCCGCGCCATCTTGCAAAACCGGCCCATCCTGGTGCTGGACGAAGCCACGGCCTTTGCCGACCCCGAAAACGAAGCCGCGCTGGTGGCCGCCCTCTCAGAGCTGATGAAAGGCAAAACCGTGCTGCTGGTGGCGCACCGGCTCTCCACCGTGGAAGATGCCGNACCCCTGCTGGCCGTGCCGCCGCTGCCCCAGCTTTCGCCCGGGCAAACGCCGTTGCGCTTTGACATCGCCTTTGAAGGCATTGACTTTGCCTACGCCAGCGGCGGCCCCAAGGTGCTTTCCGGCTTTAGCGCCACGCTGCCCGCGCACAGCATGACCGCCTTCGTCGGCCCCTCGGGCGGGGGCAAAACCACCGTCACCCGCCTGCTCATGCGCCACGCCGACGCGCAAGCGGGCAGCGTGCGCATTGGCGGCGTGGACGTGCGCCACATTGCGCCCGAAACGCTCAACCGCCTGATCTCCGTCGTCTTTCAGGACGTTTACCTGTTTGACGACACCGTGCTGGCCAACATCCGCATGGCCCGCCCCGAAGCCACCGACGAAGAAGTCAGGCAGGCCGCCCGCGCCGCCCAGTGCCTGGACTTCATCGAACGCCTGCCGCAAGGCTGGCACACGCGCATCGGCGAAGCGGGCGGGCGCTTGTCGGGCGGCGAGCGCCAGCGCATCAGCATCGCACGCGCCCTGCTCAAAAACGCGCCCATCGTCGTGCTGGATGAGCCGACGGCGGCGCTGGACACCGAAAGCGAATGCGCCGTGCAGCGCGCCATTGAAACCCTGGTGCAGGAGCGCACCGTCATCGTCATCGCGCACCGCCTGTCCACCATCGTGGGCGCACGGCAAATCATCGTGATCGACCAGGGCCGCGCACTGGAAGCGGGCACGCACGAAGAGCTGCTGCAAAAAAACGGCCGCTACGCCGCCCTGTGGCGCGCCCAGCAGCAAGCCAAGCAGTGGCGGGCATAGCCCTCTGGGCGGCCTCNCATCGTGATCGACCAGGGCCGCGCACTGGAAGCGGGCACGCACGAAGAGCTGCTGCAAAAAAACGGCCGCTACGCCGCCCTGTGGCGCGCCCAGCAGCAAGCCAAGCAGTGGCGGGCATAGCCCTCTGGGCGGCCTCAATTCGCTCCTGTATCCATAGCATGAGGTCTTAGAGGAATGTGCGCAAAGCAGGTTTAAAGCCCGCCTGAATTTGCTCCTGTTTTTGATAAAAAACGCGCCACGGCAATCCAGCCTGCCCGGCAGGCGTGCAGGGCTTTCTGGCTGGCGAAGTGCACGGCTTGAACGGGCAAGGCCCGCTGATTGGGTGCGGCGGCGGCGCACTCCAGCGCCAGCTGCCTTGCGCCGGTGCTCCGGAAAATTTCGCTTTCCGCAGGCTTTCACCCCCACGCCCGAGCGGGCACACGGATTGGGGGCAACGGCACGTGACCGCCGGGCAAACAAGGCCCGGGAGACCTTGGACAGACGCCGAGAGGGCAGAAAGCGCCCTGCCGGGTTCAGGCGGCGGCTTCGGGGCTGGCGATGTAGCCGCCCTGGCGCCAGAGGGTTTGGCCGCCGCTGGCTTTGTCGATGCCGGCGAGCATGTTGGCGTGGGCGGCGCGTTCGCTTTCGGTGGCGGCGATGACGGGCAGTTCGATGGCGGAGAGGTCTTCGCCGTCCAGCTCCAGGGTTTGGGCGGCGGCGCTTTCGTGGGCGTCGTCGGCCTGCATGAGCAGGGTTTCCTGGCCGCGCGTGAGGTTGATGTAGACGCTGGCGAGCAGTTCGGCGTCAAGCAGGGCGCCGTGCAGGGTGCGGCTGGAGCGGTCCACGTCGAGGCGGTCGCACAGGGCGTCGAGGCTGTTGCGCTTGCCGGGGTAGATCTGCTTGGCCAGAGCGAGGGTGTCGGTGATGTCGCCGGTGTGTTCGGACAAGGGCGGCAGGCCCAGGCGTTCGAGTTCCTTGTTGAGAAAGCCGACGTCAAAGGGCGCGTTGTGGATGATGATTTCCGCGCCTTGCACGTAGTCGAGGAACTGGCGGGCGATTTCGGCAAATTTGGGTTTGTCGCTCAAAAAGGCGGTGCTCAGGCCGTGCACGCGTTCGGCGTCGGGGTGGCTGTCGCGCTCGGGGTTGATGTACAGGTGCAGGTTGTGGCCGGTGAGTTTGCGGTCGATGAGTTCGACGCAGCCGATTTCCACGATGCGGTCGCCGCCGGCGGCGTCCAGCCCGGTGGTTTCAGTGTCCAGAACGATTTGACGGGCCATCAGTGGTTTTCGCGGGCGTGGTTGATGGAGTAGCGCGGGATTTCGACGGTGAGGTCTTCCTGCCCGACGATGGCCTGGCATGACAGGCGCGATTGCGGGGTGAGGCCCCAGGCGCGGTCGAGCAGGTCTTCTTCGGTGTCGTCGGGTTCGTTGAGGCTGTCCAGCCCTTTGCGCACGATGCAGTGGCAGGTGGTGCAGGCGGCGCTCATTTCGCAGGCGTGTTCGATTTCCACGCCGTGGTCCAGCAGTTCTTCGCAGATGG
The DNA here is from genome assembly GCF_900240305.1 of Ottowia massiliensis. Classification (NCBI taxonomy): domain Bacteria; kingdom Pseudomonadati; phylum Pseudomonadota; class Betaproteobacteria; order Burkholderiales; family Comamonadaceae; genus Ottowia; species Ottowia massiliensis. Next base: position 1,808,402 of record NZ_LT964854.1, read on the forward strand.
ATTTGCCGGGGGTGGCGTCAAATTCGGTGCCGTTGGGCGCGAGTTCGGGGTGGGGCAGGACGGTGATTTTGGGCATCGTGGGCTTGGTGTGTTTGTGTCAGATGGAGTCAAGCGATTGGCCCGCCAGCGCTTTCTGGATGCCCGCGTTCATGCGGGCGGCGGCAAAGGCTTCGGTGCCCTGGGAGAGGGCGTGGGCGGCGGCGTCGATGGCGGCGGCGTCTTCGCTGTTGGCGGCGATGGCGCGCAGCGAGAGGATGAGGGCGTCGATGTCGGCGCGCTCCTGGGGCCCCAGCAGGTGGCCGTCGGCTTGCAGGGCGCTTTCGGTGGCGAGGATGAGGCGGTCGGCTTCCAGCCGGGCTTCGGCCAGGGCGCGGGCCTGTTTGTCGGCCTGGGCGGTGGCGAAGCTGTCTTGCAGCATGCGGGCAATTTGCTCGTCAGAAAGGCCGTAGCTGGGCTTGACGTTGATTTGCGCCTGCACGCCGCTGGTTTGCTCGCGCGCGCTGACGGTGAGCAGCCCGTCGGCATCCACGGTGAAGGTGACGCGGATGCGGGCCGCGCCCGCGCTCATGGGCGGTATGCCGCGCAGCTCGAAGCGGGCCAGGCTGCGGCAGTCTTGCACCAGGTCGCGCTCGCCTTGCACCACGTGCAGGGCCAGGGCTGTCTGGCCGTCTTTGTAGGTGGTGAAGTCTTGCGCCATGGCCGTGGGAATGGTCTGGTTGCGCGGGACGATGCGCTCGACCAGCCCGCCCATCGTTTCGATGCCCAGCGAGAGGGGGATGACGTCGAGCAGCAGCAAGTCTTGCCCGCCTTCGGCGCTGTGGTTGCCCACGAGCTGGTTGGCCTGCACGGCCGCGCCCAGGGCCACAACTTCGTCGGGGTTGAGGTTGGTGAGCGGCTCGCGGCCAAACAGGGCGGCCACGGCCTGGCGCACTTGCGGCATGCGCGTGGAGCCGCCGACCATGACGATGCCTTGCACGTCTTGCGGGGCCAGGTGCGCGTCGGCCAGCGCGCGGCGCACGGCGGCCAGGCTGAGGGCGGTGAGATCGGCGGTGGCGGCTTCAAAGTCGCTGCGGCGCACGGTGACTTCTGCCTTGGCATGGGCGGTGGCGAGCTTGATGGAGACGCTGTCTGCGCCAGAGAGTTTTTCTTTCACGGCGCGGGCGGCGTGCAGCACTTGCGCCTTGTCGGCGGGGCCGTCCAGCGTCAGGCCGGTTTGCGCGAGGATCCAATCGGCCAGGGCGCGGTCGTAGTCGTCGCCGCCCAGGGCCGAATCGCCGCCGGTGGCGATGACTTCAAACACGCCCTGCGCCAGACGCAATATGGAGATGTCGAATGTGCCGCCGCCCAGGTCATAGACGGCGTAGATGCCTTCGGCGGCGTTGTCCAGCCCGTAGGCGATGGCGGCGGCCGTGGGTTCGTTGATGAGGCGCAGCACGTGCAGGCCTGCCAGCTGGGCGGCGTCTTTGGTGGCCTGGCGCTGGGCGTCGTCAAAGTAGGCGGGCACGGTGATGACGGCGCCGTCCAGCGCGCCGCCGAGCGTGTCTTCCGCGCGCTGGCGCAAGGTGGCAAGGATTTCGGCGCTGACTTCCACGGGCGATTTGTCGCCTTGCGCCGTGGCCACGGCCACCATGCCGGGCTGCTGCTTAAGGGCGTAGGGCAGTTTGTCCTGGTGGTCAATGTCGGCCAGGCCCCGGCCCATGAGGCGCTTGGCGGAGGCCACGGTGTTGGCCGCATCCAGCACCGCGCCTTCTTGCGCGGCCCAGCCAATGCGGCGCCCGCCTTGCGCGGGGTAGTGCACCACGGAGGGCAGCAGCACGCGGCCTTGCGCGTCGGGCAGGCATTCCGGCACGCCGTGGCGCACGGCGGCCACGAGGGAGTGGGTGGTGCCCAGATCAATGCCCACGGCCAGGCGGCGCTGGTGGGGGTTGGGCGATTGGCCGGGTTCCGAAATTTGCATCAAAGCCATGGGGTGGACGTGGGAGAAGGAGGATGGAAGAAATGGGGAACGGGCCGGCAAAAGCGGGCGGGCGTTCAGGCCGAGAGGGCTTCGCGCTTGCGGGCCAAATCAAGGTTGAAGCGGTCAAAGAACATGAGCGCGCGCACGGACTGCACGGCGGCGGGCCAGTCCTGCTGCTGGTCAATCTGGCGGGCCAGATCGGCCAGGATGCCCTGGCGCATCTGCGCGGCCTGCTGTTCCACGCTTTGCAGGCTGGCCAGGCTGCCGGCATCGTCGATTTGCTCGCGCAGCTCCATTTGCAGCATCAAGAAGGCGGGCGGCATGGCCGTGTTGTCTTCGGCGCGGATGGGCGCGCCGTGCAGCTCGCACAGGTAGGCGGCGCGCCGGTGCGGGTCTTTCAGGCGGCGGTAGGCCTCATTGACGCGGGCTGACCACTGCGCCGCCACGCGCTGGGCGGCTGCGCCCTGGGCGGCAAAGCGGTCGGGGTGAACTTGCCGCTGCAACTCTTTCCAGCGATCTTCCAGCGCGGCGGCGTTTTGCTCAAAGCGCGCGGGCAGGCCAAACAGTTCAAAGTCGGTGGATTGCAGGTCCATGAAAAGCTCGACAAACAAGGCTTGACAAAGGACAACGGCCCGGATGCGGGCCGCTGCCAGAAGAAAGAGGCGTGAGAAGCGAGCGGGAAAGCAGAAGACAGAACAGGTGCGCGGCGCCCGCACAGCCCGGATGTCTCAAAAATGATAGCTGCCCGCGCTGATTCCACTAGGACAAACGGCCGATTTGCCCCTGAAATCCGGCCTTGTATCCGGCCCCGGAGCCGGAAGCCGCAAACAGGGCGCGCAGGCCGCGCCTTGCCTTCTTCACACCCGGAAGCTTTCGCCGCAGCCGCAGCGGTCGCGTTCGTTGGGGTTCTTGAAGCGAAAGCCTTCGTTCAGCCCTTCGCGCACGTAGTCCAGCTCGGTGCCGTCCATGTAGGCCAGGCTTTTCGGATCGATCATGAGCTTGATGCCGTGGGCTTCGAACAAGGTGTCGCCGGGGGCGATTTCATCCACGTATTCAAGCTTGTAGGCCATGCCTGAGCAGCCCGTGGTTTTCACGCCCAGGCGCACGCCCACGCCCTTGCCGCGCCGGGCGAGGTAGCGCGCCACGTGCTGCGCGGCGGCTTCGGTGATGGTGATGGACATGAGTGTTTCCTTTTGGTGCCGGTCAATAACGAACCGCTTAACGAACCGCTGCCGGGCGGCTTACTGCGCTGCCGCAGCCTGTTTTTGGCGATAGTCGTTCACGGCGGCCTTGATGGCGTCTTCAGCCAGGATGGAGCAGTGAATCTTCACGGGCGGCAGGGCAAGCTCTTCGGCGATCTGGCTGTTTTTGAGCGCGGCGGCTTCGTCCAGCGTTTTGCCCTTGACCCATTCGGTCACGAGCGAGGAGGAGGCGATGGCCGAGCCGCAACCGTAGGTTTTGAAGCGCGCGTCTTCAATCACGCCGGTGGCGGGATTGACCTTGATTTGCAGCTTCATCACGTCGCCGCAGGCGGGCGCGCCCACCATGCCGGTGCCCACGCTGGCGTCGCCTTTGTCGAAGCTGCCAACGTTGCGGGGGTTTTCGTAGTGGTCGATGACCTTGTCGCTGTATGCCATGTTTGTGGCTCCTGAAAAAAATGTGGGATGAAAAAAGCGGGCGTTTTCAGAACCCCGGACAGGTTCTCAGTGCGCGGCCCACTGCACGCTTTGCAGATCAATGCCTTCCTTGTGCATTTCCCACAGCGGGGAAAGCTCGCGCAGCTTGGCCACGTTTTCACGGATGGCCTCGATGGCGTAGTCCACCTCGGCCTCGGTGGTGAAGCGTCCGACGGTCAGGCGCAGCGAAGAGTGCGCCAGCTCGTCACTGCGGCCCAGAGCGCGCAGCACGTAGCTGGGCTCCAGCGTGGCGGAGGTGCAGGCCGAGCCGCTGGAGACGGCCACGCCCTTGATGCCCATCATGAGCGACTCGCCTTCCACGTAGTTGAAGCTGATGTTCAGGTTCTGCGGCACGCGGTGCTCCAGGCTGCCATTGACGAAAGATTCGTCGATGCTGGTCAGCCCGTCCAGCAGGCGTTTTTGCAGGCGCGCGGCGTGCTCGTTGTCTTTTTGCATTTCAGCCTTGGCGATGCGGTAGGCCTCGCCCATGCCCACGATCTGGTGCGTGGGCAGCGTGCCCGAGCGCAGGCCGCGCTCATGACCGCCGCCGTGCATTTGCGCTTCCAGTCGCACGCGGGGCTTGCGGCGCACATAGAGCGCGCCGATGCCTTTGGGGCCATAGGTTTTGTGCGCGGTCAGGCTCATCAGGTCGATGGGGAGCTTTTTCACGTCGATTTCCACGCGGCCCGTGGCCTGCGCGGCATCCACATGCAGCAGCACGCCGTGCTCGCGGCAGATGGCGCCAATGGCGGCGATGTCCTGAATCACGCCGATTTCGTTGTTCACGAACAGGATGCTGGCCAGGATGGTGTCGGGCCGGATGGCGGCCTTGAAGGCTTCCAGGTCGAGCAGGCCGTCGGGTTTGACGTCCATGTAGGTCACTTCAAAGCCCTGGCGCTCCAGCTCGCGCATGGTGTCCAGCGTGGCCTTGTGCTCGGTTTTCAGGGTGATGAGGTGCTTGCCCTTGCTCTGGTAGAAGTGCGCCGCGCCTTTGAGGGCGAGGTTGGTGGACTCGGTGGCGCCGGAAGTCCAGATGATTTCGCGCGGATCGGCGCCAATGAGGTCGGCCACATGGCCGCGCGCCTTTTCAATGGCGGCCTCGGCTTCCCAGCCCCAGGCGTGGCTGCGGCTGGCGGCGTTGCCAAAGTGTTCGTAGAGCCAGGGCACCATGGCGTCCACCACGCGCGGGTCGCAAGGCGTGGTGGCGCCGTAGTCAAGGTAAATGGGGTTTTTCTGTGGGGTGTTGCTCATGGTGTTTCTGGCTTGTCGTTCGGAATGGAAATCAATGTCTCGATGATCGCGGGTTTGCCTGACATTGTGGGCGTTATGGATTTGGCTTTTGCCAATGATGCTGATTGACGCACTCTATTTGGCGGCCGCTCCGCCCAGTGCAAAGACGGAATTGGGTGCTGTCACGCGGATGGGTTTGACAACCGGCATGGCGGAAATGGGCCGCTTGACGGCCTGCCGGTCATCAATGGCAATGCCGTTGGCATGCTGGTCTTCCACCAGCTTTTGCAAGGTGACGGAAGCCAGAAATTCAAGCACATGGGCGTTCAGCGCCGTCCACAAATCGTGCGTCATGCACTGCGTGCCATTGGCGCCGCAGTTGGCCTTGCCGCCGCAGTGGGTGGCGTCGATGGGTTCGTCCACGGAGGTGATGATGTCGGCCACCGTGATGTCCACCGCCTTGCGTCCCAGCGAATAGCCGCCGCCGGGGCCGCGCGTGGACTCGACCAGGTAATTGCGGCGCAGCTTGCCAAAGAGCTGCTCCAGGTAAGAGAGCGAAATGCCCTGGCGCTGGCTGATGGCGGCAAGCGTGACGGGGCCGGTGTCCTGGCGCAACGCCAGATCAATCATGGCGGTAACGGCAAAGCGTCCTTTGGTGGTCAGGCGCATGGTGTTTTCCTTGAAGAGGCGGGGGAAGAGATCGTGGGTGACTCATTCCCGAGTAATTTCCTCAAGTATATCTCATTCCTGACTGAAATGAAGGGGCAATTGCCGCGCGGGCCACGTCATCCGGTGTATTCACATAGGCGCTCCTTCCGGGCGGGCTGGAGAGCGTGGTTTGCCCCGCTCGTTTGCAGGTAAATTGGCATCAAAAAAATGAGCGAATTGATGGCAATGAAACTGGCGCTTGCGCCCGTTCCACTAGGACGTTTTGCTATTGAACAAGGAGCGAATTCGAGGCCCGCTCCGGCACTCCGTCACACCCTGCTGCGCTGCTGGCGGGCGCGCGCCAGGGCGCGGGCGGCTTCGCGCGGGTGCAGGCCATACATCTGCGCAAAGTCTGTTTCGCTTTGGGCGCTGGCTTCAAAAGCGCGCAGCAGCGCTTCGTCTTTGGCCATTTGCGCGGCGGCTTCTTCCAGCGCGGCTTGCAGCATGGCGTTGGCCTGTTCGTTTTTCTTGCTGTGCATGGCTTGCGCGTAGTCGTCGCGCGTGAGGCCGCTGGCCTGCCACGCCTGCGCGATGCGGCGGCGCAGCTTGGGGCCCAGGTCTTCGGCGCTGCGCTGCTGGCGGCGGCGGAACACTTCCAGCAGCGCCTGGTAAATGTGTTCGGGCGCGGGCGCTTCCACGGCCTGGCCTTGCAGGTCGCGGCGCGGCAGCCCTTGCGCCACGGCGCTGAGGTAGCGGGTGGAACGGGTGTGGATGGCCAGCGCCTGCCCCAGCTCTTCGGCTTTCAGTTCGGCGGCGTGCAGCGCCAGCAGGTCGTCGTAGATGCCGCGCTTGAGCGGCTGGGGCGTTTGGCCGAACAGTCCGGGGTGCCACTGGGCCAGCTGGGCCAGCAGCGGATGGGTGCGGCGCGCGGCGGTTTTGCCGCCGGTCTGCGCTGTTTGGCTTGTCTGGCTTGTTGGGCCGGTGGCAGGTGTTTCGTTGGTCATGGCTTGAAAAACAGAAAACGCCCAAGGCGGGCGTTGCGGAGTGAAGGGCGGCTCAGGCTTGCCGCGAGCGCAAAAAGATGCGCGAGAGGGTGTGGCTGGTTTGGTCGCGGTGCTCGCCGTTGGCGCTGTGCAGTTCGGCCAGGGCGCCGTGCAGCATTTTTTGCGTCAGCCCGCGCGAGAGGGCTTCGAGCACGGCGTCTATGTCTTCGCCTTTGGCTAGCCGCTTGCGGGCGCGGGCCAGTTCGGCGGCGCGCCAGGCGTCGGCTTGCGCGTTGATTTTCTGGATGAGGGGCACCACGCCGCTTGTTGGGCTGCGCTGGTCCAGCCAGTGAACGAAGCTGCGCACGCCCGCGTCAATGATGGCCTCGGCCTGCGCCACGGCGGCCTGGCGGCTGGCGTGGGCGGTTTGCACGACCTGGGCCAAATCGTCCACGGTGTAGAGGTAAACGTCATCGAGCTGCCGCACTTCCGGCTCGATGTCGCGCGGCACGGCCAGATCGACCATGAACAGCGGGCGGTGGCGGCGTTTTTTCAGCGCCCGCTCCACGGCGCCCAGGCCAATGATGGGCAGCTGGCTGGCGGTGCAGCTGACCACGGCGTCAAATTCATGCAGGCGCTCGGGCAGCTCGGCCAGGCGCAGCCCTTCGGCGCCAAAGCGCGCGGCCAGTTTTTCGCCGCGCTCCAGCGTGCGGTTGGCAATGGCCAGGCTTTTGGGGCTGTGCGCGGCAAAGTGCGTGGCGCAAAGCTCGATCATTTCGCCCGCGCCCACGAACAGCACGCGGATTTGCGCCAGGTCTTCAAAGAGCTGCCCGGCCAGGCGCACGGCGGCGGCGGCCATGCTGATGCTGTGCGCGCCGATTTCGGTGCTGCTGCGCACTTGCTTGGCGACGGCAAAGCTGCGCTGGAAAAGCTGGTTGAGCGTGACGCCCAGCGCGCCTGCGCTGTCGGCGGCGCGCACGGCGTTTTTCATCTGGCCCAGAATTTGCGCTTCGCCCAGCACCATGCTGTCCAGCCCGCTGGCTACGCGAAAGGCGTGCCGCGCGGCCTGGTCGTCTTGCAGCACGTAGGCGTGCTGGCGCAGGGCGTCGGCGGGCACGTCGCCCGCGCTGGCCAGCCAGGAGAGGGTGCGGTCGATTTGCGGCGCGTCGCTGGCGCAATAGACCTCGGTGCGGTTGCAGGTGGAGAGAATGGCGGCTTCGGGCTGGCGCGCGTGGAACTGGCGCAGCGCGTCCAGCGTGGGCGCCAGGCGGTCCACGGCAAAAGCAAACCGCCCGCGCAAATCCAGCGGGGCGGTGTGGTGGTTCAGTCCCAAAGCCCAGACAGCCATAAGGCTGCGGATTATAGAAATCGGGCCTTTTTCACGTGGCGCTGGTCCCGGCAGCCAGGGGCCGGCTTGAAGCGCATCAAAAACGGTCTGGCCGGGGGCGGCGGCTGGATGCGGGCTACGCCGCCGCAAAGCATCAAAAAGAAGAGCGAATTCAAGGCACCGCAAAAGCCGTTTGCCGCAATGAATACGGGGACCTCATGCTATCGAACAAGGAGCGCCATCAGAAAGAGGCGCCGCCTTGCGCCGCACCGGGTTGCGCATCTGCCAGCGCCTGGCCGCGCGCCGGGCAGAACAGGTCCACGGCATCGCTCACGATGCCATCCGTGCCCAGGCTGATGAGGCGGCGGGCCTCAGCCTCGTCATTGACGGTGTAGCTCAGGCAGCGCAGGCCGAGCGCCTTGGCTTCGGCCACCAGCGCGGGCGTCCAGAGCTGGTGATTGCACACCAGCGCCACGCATTGCAGCGCCTGCGCGGTGGCCTGCCAGCCGGGCGGCAGCGTGTCCAGCAGCAGGCCGCGCGGCAGGCGGGGCGCGGCGCGCTGGGCTGCCTGCAAGGCCGGCACGCTGAAAGACGTGAGCAGCGGCGGCACGGGCGCGTCAGCCCAGAGGGCGGCAGCGCGGGCGGCCACGGTCTGGCCGGTGATTTCGTCCTGCCCCGGCGTGGGCTTGATTTCCAGATCAAGCAAAACGCCATTGGCCAGACACCAGCGCGCCACGTTTTCCAGCGTGGGCAGCGGCTCGCCTGCGTACTGGCGCGAGTGCCAGCCGCCGGCATCAAGCTGCGCCAGCTGGCCCCAGGGCCGCTCGCCTGCCGCGCCGTGGCCGCTGGTCGTGCGCTCCAGCGTGGCGTCATGCATCAGGAAAGGCACGCCGTCTTGCGACAGCTTCACGTCGCACTCGGCCATGCGCCAGCCGTGCGCCGCGCCCAGCCGGAAGGCGGCCAGGGTGTTTTCCGGCGCCAGCTTGCCTGCGCCGCGATGGGCAATCCAGAAAGGGTAGGGCCACATGGAAGAACTCAAAAGGATGTCGCTTCAAAAAAGAGAGCGCCCCGCGCTGATTCCACGGGGACTTGCGGGCAATTCGGGCCTGAAGCTGGAGCGGCTCGCAAAGAGCCGCCCAAAGCGCCCTCACTCCTGCACGCGCTTGCCCGTGGCTGCATCAAACCAGTGCAGCCGGTCTTCCAGCGGCGCCAGGCGGATGGCGTCGCCCACGGCGGGCGGCGCGTCGGTTTCATTCATGCGCAGAATCGTCCACTCGCCGCCCAGATGGCCATAGATCAGGCGCTCGGCGCCCAGCATTTCCACGGTTTCCACCCTCATTTCCCAGCCATCGGGATGCAGGCGCAGGTGCTCCGGGCGGATGCCGAGAATGCGGCCCTCCGGAATGCCCTCTGCACTCTTGAGCAGATTCATGGGCGGCGATCCGATGAAGCTGGCCACGAAGGTGCTGGCCGGATGGTGATACACCTCTTCGGGCGTGCCGAACTGCTCCATGCGGCCCGCGTTCATCACGATCATGCGTTGCGCCAGCGTCATGGCTTCCACCTGGTCATGGGTGACGAACAGGCTGGTGATGCCCAGCTCGCGGTGCAGTTTTTCGATTTCCAGCCGCGTTTGCGCGCGCAGCTTGGCATCCAGGTTCGACAGCGGCTCGTCAAACAGAAACACCTTGGGCTGGCGCACGATGGCGCGGCCCATGGCCACGCGCTGGCGCTGCCCGCCCGAGAGCTGGCGCGGCGTGCGCTCCAGCAAGTGCCCCAGCTCCAAAATAGCGGCGGCCTTGTCCACGCGGGCGCGAATTTCCTCTTTGGGCACCTTGGCAATTTTCAGGCCGTAAGCCATGTTTTCAAAAACGCTCATGTGCGGATACAGCGCGTAATTTTGAAAAACCATCGCAATATCCCGCTGCGCCGGCTCCAGTTGATTGACGACGCGCCCGCCAATTGAAATCGTGCCCTCGCTGATTTCTTCCAGCCCCGCCACCATGCGCAGCAGCGTGGATTTGCCGCAGCCGGAAGGGCCGACGATGACGATGAATTCGCCATCGGCAATATCGGCATTCACGCCATGAATCACCTGATTGGCCTTGGGGCCTGCGCCATAGCGCTTGATGACGTTTTTGAATTCGATGGATGCCATTTTCTGTTTTGCTTCGGGGCAGAGGTGTGGGTATTGAGGGCCAATGGCTGATTCATTCGCGCGCCGGGAGCGCAAATCATTTTTCGGAATCCACCAGCCCCTTGACGAACCAGCGTTGCATCAGAATGACCACCAGCGCGGGCGGCAGCATGGCGAGCATGGCCGTGGCCATGACGGCATTCCATTCGGTATAGGCATCGCCGCCGGTAATCATGCTTTTGATGCCCATCACCACGGGATACATGTCGCTGCTGGTGGTGACCAGCAGGGGCCACAAATATTGATTCCAGCCGTAAATGAACTGAATGACGAACAGCGCGGCAATGCTGGTTTTTGAAAGGGGCAGCAAAATGTCCTTGAAAAAACGCATGGGGCCTGCGCCGTCAATGCGGGCGGCCTCAATTAATTCGTCGGGCACCGTGAGAAAAAACTGGCGAAACAAGAATGTGGCCGTGGCCGAGGCGATCAGCGGCACCGTCAGGCCCGCATAACTGTTGAGCAGGCCCAGATCGGAAACTACCTTGTAGGTGGGCAATATGCGCACTTCCACCGGCAGCATGAGCGTGATGAAAATCGCCCAGAAAACCAGCCCGCGCAGCGGAAAGCGGAAATAGACGATGGCAAAGGCCGACAGCAGCGAAATGATGATTTTGCCAATGGCAATCACCAGCGCGCTGACCAGGCTCACCCACATCATGGGCCAGACAGGCTCGATTTTTGTGCCGTAGCCGCTGACGCCGCCAAACAGCGCCAGGCGGTAGCTTTCCAGCATGTTGCCGCCCGGCGCGAGCGACATGGGCACGTTTTGCACGATGGCCTCTGCTGTCTGGGTGGAGGCCACGAAGGTGATATAGACCGGCAGGGCGATGATGAGCACGCCCAGCACCAGCACAAGGTGCGACAGCAGCGTGGCGGCGGGACGGTTTTCAACCATTTTCTTTTTTCAGTTCTTTTGATGGTGTCTGGCGACGGTTCATGTGGGCGGCCACCACGTTTTATTGATATTGCACGCGCTTTTCGATAAAGCGGAACTGGAAAATGGTCAGCGCCACGACCATGATCATCAATACCACCGATTGCGCCGCCGATCCGCCCAGATCGAGCGCCTTGAAGCCATCGTGATAAACCTTGTAAACCAGAATGGATGTGTCCTGGCCCGGCCCGCCTTGCGTGGCGGCATCGACAATGCCGAAAGTGTCGAAAAAGGCATAAACCACGTTCATGACCAGCAAAAAGAAAGTGGTGGGCGAAAGCAGCGGAAATTGCACCGACCAAAAACGCCGCCACGGCCCCGCGCCGTCAATGGCCGCCGCCTCGATCAGGGATTTGGGAATGGATTGCAGGCCGGCCAGAAAAAACAGGAAGTTGTAGGAAATCTGTTTCCACACCGCCGCCATCACGATCAGCGCCATGGCGTGGCCGCTGTTCATCAGGTGATTCCAGTCCAGCCCGGCGGCCCGCAGCCAATAGCTGACCATGCCGATGGACGGCGCGAACATGAAGAGCCACAAAACCCCGGCCACGGCGGGCGCCACCGCGTAAGGCCAGATGAGCAGAGTTTTGTAGATGGCCGCGCCCTTGACCACCCGGTCGGCCATCACGGCCAGCATGAGCGAGAGCGCCAGCCCCAGCGCCGCCACGAGCGCTGAAAACAGCAGGGTGATTTTGAAAGAGGCCAGGTACGAGGCGTCTTGCCAGAGGTGGCGGAAGTTTTCCAGGCCCACGAATTCGACGCTGGCGCCGAAAGCGTCTTCCTGCTGCACGCTTTGCAAAAGCGCCTGCCCGGCGGGCCAGAAAAAGAAAATGATGACGATGGCCAGCTGCGGCGCAACCAGCAGCCAGGGCAGCCAGGTGGAGCGGAAAACAACGCGCTTTTCCATGTAAATGAAGCAGGTTTTTTTTGTTGCCTGTGTAACTGGCTGGCGGCCAGCCCAAACCGCGCATTCTATGCGGGGCATGCGTGGCACGGGGCCGCCGCGCGGCCCGCGCAAAGAAGGCCCGGAAGGCACAGCGGCAGGCGGCGCAATCCTGGCGGGGCCGCTCTGGAGAGACGCGAAAAACGGGCGGCCCTGCGTTCAGGGCGGCCCCGCGTTCACTCTCGCCGGGGCGGCGCGCGGGGCGCTTCAGGCCCTCACTTGTGTGCTTTCTGGAAGCGCTCCAGCTGCTCGTTGCCGCGCTTGACGACGGCGTCCAGCGCCTGCTTCGGGCTTTGCTTGCCGCTCCACACGCCTTCCAGCTCCTCATCGACGATGGTGCGAATCTGCACGAAGTTGCCCAGGCGGATGCCGCGCGACTTGTCGGTGGTCTGGCGAATCATCTGCTGCACGGCCACATCGGTGCCGGGGTTTTCCTTGTAAAAGCCCGATTTCTCCGTCAGTTCATAGGCGGCGATGGTCACGGGCAGGTAGCCCGTGCGCTGGTGGCTCCTGGCCGCCACTTCAGGCTGCGCGAGGAAGGCGAAGAACTTGCCCACGCCCTTGTATTCGTCAGCCTTCTTGCCGCCCATCACCCACAGGCTGGCGCCGCCAATCACGGTGTTCTGCGGCGCGCCTTGCACGTCGGGGTAGTAGGGCAGGGTGCTGATGCCGCTGGCGAATTTGGCGTTGCGCTTGACGTTGGCGTATAGGCCCGAGGAGCCGGTGGTCATGGCGCATTCGCCCGAGACGAAGGTGGCGTCGGCCAGATTGCCCCGGCCCTTGTAGATCAGCAGGCCGTCCTTGGCCATGTCAGCCAGGTTTTCAATGTGGCGCAGATGCACCGGCGAGTCCACGGCCATGCGTGCGCCCGTGCCGCCAAAGCCGTTGTTTTCCGTGGCAAAGAGCACGTTGTGCCAGGCCGAAAAGCTCTCCAGCTGCGTCCAGCTCACCCAGCTGGTGGTCAGGGGGCACTTGTGACCGGCGGCCTTGAGCTTTTGCGCGGCCTCCTTCACTTCGGGCCAGGTTTTGGGCGGCTTGTCAGCGTCCAGCCCGGCGGCCTTGAAGGCGTCCTTGTTGTAGAAGAAAACGGTGGTGGAGCTGTTGAAGGGAAAGCTCAGCATCTGCCCATTGGGCGCGGTGTAGTAGCCGGCCACGGCGGGCACGTAGGCTTTGGGGTCGAAGGCCAGGCCCGCTTCTTTCATGACCTCGGCCACGGGCTTGATGGCGCCCTTGCTGGCCATCATGGTGGCCGTGCCCACTTCAAACACCTGAAGAATGTGCGGCGCGTTGCCCGAGCGGAAGGCGGCAATGGCGGCCGTCATCGACTCGCCGTACTGCCCTTTGTAGGTGGGCGTCACGCGGTATTCCTGCTGGCTTTCGTTGAACTCCTTGGCCAGGTCATTGACCCACTCGCCCAAAGCGCCTGACATGGAATGCCACCACTGGATTTCCGTCTGCGCATGGGCGGGCAGCGCGCAGGCAGCGCCCAGCGCCAGGGCGACGGCATGGAATTTGGCGCGGAAATGCAAGGACATGAACAAAGTCTCCGGTTGAAGTGAAAAAGCGCAACAGGGCAGGCCAAGCTGCCCGGAAACGGGTTCCAAAGCGGAAATATGTCACAGCCCGTTGCAGCAAGAGCACGGATTGTCACGCAATGCGCGAAGGCGCGGCACGCGCCGCGCGCCATCTCTGCGCGCGTACATGCCCCAAGCGATTTCGCCGCGCTCGCAGGCGGGCTGCTGGCGCAGCTGGCGCATGGGCTGGCGCTTCCTGGCCGTCCCATTCCGTCAGGCGGCATCATCAAAAACAGAAGCGAAATCAAGGGGGTAGGAAATGCCGTTTAGCGCAGTATCCACTAGGACACCATGCTACGAATAGAGTAGCTAAACAAGCGGCTGAAATAGCGTATCGCGCCCAGCAACCGGCTCATCGCGGCCGCGTTGTTCGCGCCTTGTTGCACGCCTACAGGCCATGAACGGGCTTCAGCCCGCCAGACGCGCCAGGCTGTCAGCCAGCTGGCGGGCGGCGCGGGCGTAGCCAGCGGGGGTGAAATGCACGCCGTCGGGGGCCATCAGGCCCTCGGCCTGCCAGCGGCGCGCCGTGCAGGGGCCGCCCATTGCGTCTTGCCAGGGCCACCAGGCGGCCTGGGCGGCCTGCGCCTGGCGGCGCTGCATGCGCTGCGCCAGGCCCAGCCACAGGGGGCGGCCGCAGTCGCCCTCTGTCTCTGCCTCTGTCTGGAGCGCGCCGGGGCGCAGCGCGTCAGGCGCGCCCAGCAGGAGCAGACCCGCGCGGGGGAGGGCGCGGCGGGCGGCGTCCAGCACCCGCGCCCAGGCGGCTTCAGCGCGGGCCGGGTCGGGGCGCGGATCAAAAGCCTCATTCGTGCCAAAGGCGAAGATGAGCAAATCAGCCCGCATGGCCAGCAAATCTTGCGGCCAGCCGCTCCGCCAGCGTTCGGTGTGGGTGATTTGCGCGCCGTTCAAACCCAGCGCCGAGACGGTGACGCCCGCGCCGCCGTTTTCAAAACCCATGGGGCCGAGTTCCCACACATCGCCCGCCTGGGCCGTGATGCGCAGCGGCGGCTCAGCCCGAAAGGCCATAGCGCGCCAGCCCTGGCCATGCGGCGCTTCAGGCGCTTCGGCATGCGCCAGGCCCTGCGCATCCTCAAACCGCAGCGGGCCGCTGGCGCGCGCGGGCCGCGCCAGCGCCGTCACGCGCTGCGGCCCTGCGTAGCCTGCTGCGGGCGTGAGCAGCAAACGCCCCCCGCCAGGCTCCGAGCGCGCCAGCACGCCGCCCAGAGGAAAGCCGCTGCCTTCCTGCCGCGCCGTCAGCACGCGCCAGCCGCTGGCGGCGCATTGCATGACGGCGGCCCGCTGCCCCGCCACGGCAACGGGCCAGACCCAGCCCGCCCCCGCGTTGCCCCACCGCTCTTGCAGCGCGGCGCGCAGCCCGCCCGTGAAAAAGTCGCCCGCCGTATGCGAATCGCCAATTTGCACAATGCGAAAAACCTCGGCGCGCCCTTGGCGCAGGCTGCGCAGCTTGTCGATCCACGGCTGGCGCGCGGGGCCAAAGTTTTCCAGCCAGTCGCGGCGATCAGGCGCGGCGGAAGCGGCAGGCTGTGCAGCCACGGGCGGCAGGCACGCAAACGCAGCCCAGCTGATGACATGGCGGCGGTTCATGACCCGGCCCGCATCTCGCCCGAAACTGGCCGCCCAAGTGGATGAAACGCTTGCAAACCCTGTGTCATGAGCGCTGCTTTTGAGACGGATGGCTTTTGGAAATCCGGTGACAGCGCTTCACCAAGTTGCTGCGGCCTGAAGATCGGGCGCTTTCGCACCAAGCCCTATACGCTCAAAATTCATGGCAAGGCCGGGCGGTTCATTCAGGCTTTGCACGGGCAATGGGCCTATGCGTATCGCTATCGCGCTTCAGGCCGTCGCACTGATGAGCTGGCGTCGTGGATGCAGCCCTGCGACTTCCAGCGCCCTCACGCAGCTACCAAACACAAGCCTTCCCCGGCCCCGCTAACGCGAGGCATGGTCTTCCACGGCGATGCCGCGCTCGCGCAACCAGCCCCGCACCTTCTCGCGCTGGGCCTTGGCGCTGGCCATCAGCAGGTTTTCAGGCGTGTTGAAAAACGCGTACTGGAACGTGTAGCCCCAGCGATCTGTGGCGCGCGGATCCACGCCCAGTTCAAGAAACCGCAGCACATCGCCATAACTGTTGATGGAAGCGGCCTTGTGCACCAGCGTTTCATCATTGTTATTGCGCACATGAATATTCGCGCCCGCATCGAGCAAAAGGCGCACATTGGCTTCGGTATTGGGGCCTAAAGCAGCAAACAGCGGCGTTTCTCCCAATTTGTTTTTCCCTTCGGTGGAAGCGCCGCGTTTGAGCATGGTTTTGAGCCAGTAACTGTCTTCCAGTATGGCTGCCATATGCATGGGCGTATCACGCGCCTGCCCCAGATGGCTGGGGGAAGCGCCCAGCTCCAGCAAATTGTCAAAGGCCGTCCGGTTGCCTTCTTTCATGGCCACGCCCAGCAAAGACATTTCGCGTGCATTGAGGCTATCGGGATCGGCGCCACCGGCAATCAGCTCACGCGCGCGGGCCATATCGCCACCGGCCGCCGCCGCATAAAGAGCCGCAGCCTTGGGAGAGCCGAAATTTTCAGAGTTCATTTGAGTTCCTTGCTGGCCACAGGCGGCTGTCGCCAGGATGATTGAAAAAAACAATGCCAGTAATGCTGGCAAACGCCTGGAAAAATGGATGAAAGGGGTTTGCGGCATAGGGGTGCCCCGTCACGTCAGCATTGAAGCGGCCATGGAGAGTCAACGCTCCGATAAAGACAAAAACGCCCGGCGTTTCCGGCGGGCGTTGATGATGACACAGGTGATCAAAAAACCGGCTTTTCTCTTTGAACGGATTGCTTACCACCAGTTTGCGGGGTTGAGCTTGCTGTCTGCAAGCCATTTTGCGCCTTCAGCCACTTTGCCAGCCGCCCAATTTGCGCCGTCTGCCACTTTGCCGGCAGCCCATCGCGCTCCATCCACGGCTTTTCCGGCCGCCCATTTGGCTCCATCAACGGCTTTCCCAGCAGCCCATTTGGCTCCATCTACGGCTTTGCCAGCGGCCCATAGAGTCGCATCGCGGGCCAATTGAATGCCATCACCCAATTTTCCAGTGGCCCATTGAATGCCGTCGCCCAGCTTGTCCAGCCCACGGCCTGCCAAGTCGCCCGCTTTATCCATCAGCGTGTTGACGCCTTGGCCAGCCGTTTCAACAAAAGAGGCCACTTTGTTGAAGCCTGATTCCAGGCCCACTTGCTTGCCCGTATTGCGTATGAACTTGCCAACGAGGGTGGAGCCTTCCATGACGACATCACCGGCAAAGTCGGCTCCTTGCCTGACTGCGCTGCCGGTGATGTCCAGGGCGGCATCGGCGGCCTGCCCCGTCAAACGCACGCTGCCTTCAATCAGCTGGCCTTTCGCCAGATCGTTTTTGACAACTGCCGACATCTCGCCGCGCGTTTCGTGCAATGCACCAATAGCTTCAGAACCCAAGTCAAACACATTCTTGCCCGCAGAGGCCAAGAGATTGACTGTTGCCTCGGGAAGGTTTTCCAAGGCATTCAGGACAGGCAGCGGATTTGATTTTTCATATGCAGCGTTTTCACGCAGGGCTTCCACGTAGGACGTGTTGTCCTGGCCGCCGCCGTGCAGATTGACTGGCCCCATAAGGCCCGATTTATCCGTCGTTTGGGAGGGTTTCACATGCAATTCATGCCCCACCGCATCAGGCAAGGAGCCGCCCAGAATGCTGGTAATTCCAAATTGCTGCCAGCCTTTTGTAGCTTCGCTTTTTTGCTGCGCCGTTGTCAGCAAATCGCCATCGACGACATAGCGGCGAATTTGCCCGTTGTCTGCCATCGCCGCGCGAACTTCATTGGGGTTGCCTTGCAGGGCGCGAATGGTGTTGTCGCTCAAACCCGCCGCATTGAAAGTAACGCCGGGCGCGCCCGTTGCCAGCATGGCGGCGGAAGCCAGGCCGCCTCCCAGCGAATGCCCCGTGAAAACCACATTGCCTTTGCCGAATATTTTTTCGGCATTCTGGGCCAAGGCAACCGCTTGCTGATATTGCTCGGTTTTCAGGCCGGCGCCCTGCCCGGCATTGGTGGTGAGATCGCCGCCTGCGCCCGGACTCCAGTTGTCAGTGCCGCGATAGGCCACCACATATTGGCCTTGTGCATTTTGATAAATGGCCGCGTCAAATCCGGTCGTGGGGTCATGCAGGTCAGCGGTAGAGATGGGGATGCGATTGCCTTGCGCATCCACCAGGTGATCGCCTTCGGGCCTCAAACGCCGCCATCCGGCTTGCTCCAGTTCGCGTTCAGACTGGGTGCCTGTTGCGCCTGGAGCGTCGGATTTGTAGGCATCGTTGGACATCATGGCCAACTGCAAATCCCGTTCGCGCTGCGGAGCCGTGCCCCTGACGCTGCTGGCAAAGGTTCCGTCGCCTACGGGATAGCCACGGCTGTGATCGACCTGGCGGGCGGATGAAGCGGCGGCGTCCATCGGGCGCGCGCTGACTGCGTGAAAGTTTGGACTGCTCGGACTGATTCGCATGGTTTTTGCTCCCATTCGTGATTGGTAGTTGAAACGGCAGACATGGTGCACGGTTGCCTAGCTAGGGTGGTTACCGGGGGGGTAGGCGCCTTTCCAGGCAGGATCGTCTGTCGGGGTGGATTAAAAACAGGAGCGAACTAAAGGGGCTTGAAATGACATTCTGCGCAGTTTCCACTAGGACCTCATGCTATTGATACAGGAGCGAAATTGAGTACCCTCCTCGATATGGTCTTTTCGCCTCCTTTCAGGCGGACCGTGAACCGGCTTCCGGGGCTGGGTTGCGGGTCCGCCCCAGACTTGAAGCGTGCAGAAAAAAGCCGCCGGAGCTTCGCGCTGCGGCGGCTTTGCGCTTGGCATGAGGTGCGGCGCTTGGCCGAAGGGCCGCGCGCCGGGGCAGGTTTAGAACCGCCAGTTCACGCTCAGGCGCCAGTCGCGGCCCGGCTCCAGGATGGAGCTGTGCTGGGTGCGGTAGAGGCGGTTGGCCACGTTGTGCACGCTCAGGTTCACGTTGAAGCGGTCGTGGCCCAGCGGCTGCCAGTTGGCGTAGAGGCTGTGCAGCGCCACTGATTTGAGCGTTTGGCTGCCGGTTTGCACGCCCGCGCGGTTGACGACGGGCACGGTGAGGCTTTCGGTGAACTGGCCGCGCCAGCCGATTTCAAGGCGCGGCTGGGCGAAGCGGTAGCTCAGCTGCGTATGCCACTGGCGGCCTGTGGGCGTGTAGTTGAGCATGGAGTACATGCCGCCCAGGCTGCCTTCCAGACGGGGCTTGCTGTGCGTCATGGCCGCGCGCGCCTGCCAGGGGCCGTCGCGCCAGCCCGCTTCCAGCTCGTAGCCCCGGTTGATGAGCTTGCCCACGTTGTCTTGCTCGTTGCGGGCGTTGTTGCCCAGGTAGTCGTGCGTGACCTGGCGGAACACCGCGCCCGAGGCGGTGAAGGGGCCGCTTTGCCACTGCGCGCCGATTTCGGCATTGACGGCACGCTCGGCCTTGACGCCGTCGGCCACGCCGCGCGAGAGGTTGAGGAGCATGGCCTCTTGCAGGCGCGGACTGCGGCTGGCTTGCGCCACGCCGGCATGCAGGCTCCATTGCGGGCTGATGTCCCAAATGGCGTTGATGCTGGGGTTGAGCTGGCCTTTGCTGACGCTCTTGCCCCGGGCCGTGGTCAGGCTGAAGTGGTCATAGCGCAGGCCGGTGGTGATGGTGAACGGCTCGAAGGCCCAGATGCCTTCGCCATACAGGCCCCAGTCGGTTTTTTTCTCGCCAGTGTGGCTGACCAGGTTGTTGACTTCCTCGCGGCGCACGTTCACGCCGTATTTGATGCGGTGGTCTTGCCAGGCCGTGACAAAGCCCGCGTTGGCGCCCGTGCTCTTGACGTTGGAGTGGTTGTAGGGCGAAGTGGCGCGGCAGCCGCCCAAAGGCCCCAGCGCGCGCTTGGAGTCATCCATCTTGGTGTGATAGATGTTGGCGTCGGCCTTTTGCGCAAAGCCCAGGTTGCGGCCCTTGTATTCGAGGTTGGTGGTGTCGTATTTCAGGTCGCCGTCATACAGCGGGCAGCCCGCCAGGCCGGCCACGTTCAGGCGCAAGGTGCGGTTGCCGCTTTGGCCTTCATGGCGCTGGCTGATGGAAAGGCGGTGATCAGGCGCGAGATTCCAGCCCAGCTTGAGCAGGTACGAGCGCTGGTCCACGGCGGAGTGCTCAACCTTTTTGCCGTCGCCGTCTTTGTAGTCTTTCTGGTTCACGCCGTTGAGCATGAGCAGGCCGTCAAAGCGCTCGCCAAAGCGGCCATAGCCGGCCAGGGATGCGCCTGCGCCCTTGTTGCTTTGCGCGCTGGCGCTCACGCGCGCGCCGAAGTTCTGGCCGGGGGCGAGCAAATCGGGCGCATCCACGGTGGTCATGCGGATGGCGCCGGCTGTCACGCCGATGCCCGCGCTGGCCGCGCCCGCGCCTTTTTCCACTTCAATGCTCTTGAGCAGCGCAGGGTCGAACATGAAGCGGCCCTGGTGGTGAAAGACTTGCGAGCTTTGCCCGGCGTTGTCCACGGTGAAAGTGAGGTGGTTTTCGCCCAGGCCGCGAATGCTGAACATCTGCGAAGCGCCGTTGCCGCCGCTGACGTGCACGCCGGGCTGCTGCGAGAGCACGTCTTTCATGTCCACCACGGTGTTTTTATCGACCGTCTGGCGGCCCTTGACGCCGCCAGCGGCGCTGCTGGCCGTGACCTGCACGGTATCGAGCGTGTAGCCGGAGGCGCTTTCTTCGCCGTCTGCCGTCTGCGCACCCTTCGTGGATGCTTTCGCCACCCTGACGGGTTCCCCTTTTGCTGCGCCCTGCGCCAGCGCCATGCCAGCGGGCAGCATCAGCAGCGCCACGGAAATGGCGCTCAGCCGCGCCGGAATGCCAATGGACATGAAATTCACCTTTCAAAAAAACATGTTCAAGAAACATTCGCATTCTATGTAAAAAGATATTTGTTTGCGTTAAGTTAAACATTGCGGCGTTTCTTTTCTGCCGCCGCCTTGCATACCGCTTGCCCACGCCGTTTGCCCATGTCGACCGCTTTCCGTTCACGTCCGTCCGGCCTCCGCACGGCCCGCCGCCAGCGCCAGCGGCTGGCCGCGAAGGCGCTGTGGGCCTGCGGTGCGGCGCTGGCGGCGGGTCATGCGGCGCTGGCTGTCTGGCGCATGGCTGAACTGGCGCAGGGGCCTCAGCCTTCATCGGCGCGGGTATGGGCCACGCTGGGCCTGACGCTGGCTTCCTGCTTCTGGCCGCTGGCGTGCCGGTGGCAAGCGGCCCGGCGTAGCGTCTGTCTCTGGGCGCAGCAGGGCGCGCAGGCAGGTGATTTGCTGTGCATGGGCATGCTCTGCGCGCTGCTGCCCGAGCTGGCGTTTCCGCTATCGCCTTTGCGGCTGCAACTTGGGCTGCCCCTGCCCATCGTGGCGACAGCGGCAGTCTTTTCGGTTTTGCTGCTTCTGTATCTGGCCTGGCTGGCTCCGCCGCGACAGGCTTTGCGTCACATCGCGCCCGCTGCCTTGCTCCTGCCGCTGGGGCTGACGGTGATGGCCAGCGATGTGAACGTGGGGCTGGACGATTCGCCCGTGCAGCGCCATCTGGCGCTCGTGTATCAGAAACGCGCTTGGCGCGTGCCAAGCGGCACTGGGCTCCCAGACCCATCCAGCGCCCGCGCCCGCGTTCGCCGCGTGGCCTATGAAGTGCTGGCCGCTCCCCTGCTTTCACCGGGCGGCGCGCAAGGCGCGCTCTGTCAATGGCTGCCGGTGGACATCGGCCTCTACATTCAGGCGCGGCCAGACCAGCCCATCTGCCTGGCTTGGCATGCCGGGGCGCTGGGCGCACGCTGGCTCATGACTGCGCCCGCCAGCGCCTGCCAGCCGGGCATTACGGAGCAAGCAGAAGAAAACCCGCCGCCAGCCTATGGCCCTAACCGTGGCATGGGCGCGCCTTCCGGCGCGGCGCGCGGGCTACCATCAGCCGCTGCCCATGACTGAATCCATCTCTTCCGCACTTTCCCCTGCCCCGGCGCAGGCGCGGCGTTTGCCTGGCGATCAGTTCGTCTGGTACGTCGTCTTGCTGGAGGCGCTGACCTTTTGCGTGCTGTTTGGCGCTTTCGCTTTCGCGCGCGTGGCGCATCTGGAGCTGTTCAACGCTTCGCAACAGCGGCTGAATGTCAGCGCGGGAGCCATCAACACGGCGCTGCTGCTGACGGCCAGCTGGTGCGTGGCGCGCGCCGTGCTGACCGTGCGCGAGGGCGGCAAAACCGCCGGGCTGCTATGGCTGGCGGCTGGCTGGGCCTTGGGCGCAGGCTTTGTCGTTTTCAAGCTGCATGAATACGCTGACAAGGCGGCCGAAGGCATCGGGCTGTCCACCAATCTGTTTTTCGACTTCTATTTCATCCTCACCGGCTTTCACCTGCTGCACGTGCTGGCAGGGCTGCTGGCACTGCTGCTGGTGGGGGCGGGTCTGGCGCGGCAGCCGAAAAACGCACCCAGCGGCTACGCGCTGGAAACGGCGGCGGCCTTCTGGCACTTGGTCGATCTGCTGTGGCTGGTGCTGTTTCCGCTGGTTTACGTGATGCACTGAAAGAGCCTTGCCATGAAACTGCGCCTGATTGATCTCGTGTGGCTGCTGCTTCTGGCGGCCACGGCCACAACCTGGTGGCTGGACGCCAGCGGCAAACTGGACACGCCAGCTCACACGCCCGTGGTGTGGCTCATCTTTGGCTTGGCCTGGCTCAAGGGGCTGGGGGTGATTCTGGAATTCATGGAACTGCGCCACGCCCCCGCCCTGTGGCGCAACGCGCTGCTGGCCCTGTTCACGCTGATGGTGGCGCTGATTCTGCTGGCCTGGGCCGTGGCCTGAGAATCTGTTCACAATCTTTTAAGCAGCGCGCCTGGCTGGGCGGATAGCCAAAGTGGCGAGTGAAAGCCTGGCTGAAATTGCCGGGCTGGCCGTAGCCCACACGCCAGGCGGTTTCAGTCACGCGGCAGCCGGCTTGCAGGTGGCGCAGGGCCAGCGCCATGCGCGCGCAGGTGTGAAAGTCTTGCGGACTGCCGCCCCAGGCTTGGCGGAAGCTGCGGCGCAGGCGGCTTTCGCTCATGTGCAGCTCGTCGGCCAGGCGGCGGATGGAAACGCTTTCATGCGCGTGCGCCAGCAGCCAGCGGCGGGCCTGCTCCATGCGGGCGGCCTCCTGCGGACGCAGCAAGCGAGGGCTTTCGGCTGGGGGCGCGGCGGACAGGGGCGTGGGGCCGCTGGCGGGCAGCAGGCGCAGTTGCTCGTGCAACAGGGCCAGCGCGCCAGCGTGCAGGGCCAGCAGCCTGCCCGGCGTGTCTGGCGCCGGATGGGCGGCCTGCCAGGCCAGAGCGCGGGCATGGGCCAGGGCGGCGGCGCTGGCGGGGCGGCAGGCCAGCAGGCGCACGCCGCTGGCATGGCGCAAAAGCTGGCGGGCAGCGGCCTCGCCCAAGTAGGCGGTGAGCAGCTCTTCATCCAGTTGCAGGCGCAGTTGCTCGACGTGTTGCTCGGCGCTGCCGCTGTAGCGGCGCTCGCCTTGGGCGTCGATGAAGCTGGAGATGGTGACGCTGCCGCAGTCAAAGCGAAGCTGCTGGCCGCGCCGCTCTTCAAAAGACGAGTGGCCTTGCAGCCCGAAGGTCAGGCTCAGCAGCGGGCGCGGCAGGCAGCGGCGGCTTTTGTCCTATTAAGTGGATTAAAAGCGCAATGCGACTGCGTTGGCGTATTGTCTGTATGCCCTGCGGCTCGCGCTTTGTAGCATTTTTATTTTAATCCGCTATAAATTTGCCTATCGGCTTTATCCGTTCTCCGGTACGCATTCCTGCCGATGGAATTTCGGCCATGAAAGGTGCATGCTCATCACTTGGACGCAGCGGTGGTCTTTTGATAACCGGTATCGTCTGGTCAAATAATGCCTGATTTCAAAATATTCTGATTCATAACACCCTTTTTCGCGGCAGGGCTGCCCCATTCTTTGCGCTGCCGAAATGTCTATCGCCGCATATTCGCGCGGCAACCACGCCAAAAAAACCGCCATACAAACCAGCGTTGCCAGTTGGCAGCAGACAACCCGCTTCCGTGCCCGAAATTCGTGCCGGAAAAAGGTGCGCAGCAGCGACAGGGAAACGGCGGCAAACAAGCCCGACAACGCCGCCGCTGCCGTAAGGACAAAAAGCTCGTCCTGCACGGCAAACGCCAAAGCCATCAGCAGGCAGGCAGATGCGGATTTTTTCATTGCAGTATCCTTTTAGGTGGGCGGTGGCGGGTGCAGGCTGCCTGAAACCGCCCTAGCCCAAAATCTTCTCCACAATCTCGCGCACGTCTTTGGAAAGGTCGGGCATATTGGCGAGTGCCTGCAATTGCTGCCGCATTAGGGCTTGGCGCTGCGGCTCAATGCGCTGCATCATCTTCCACCAGGTCGCGCTCGGGCCGGTAGCGGGTGGCAATCAGGGTCAGGCCCGGGGCCAGGCTCACACTGTCGCTGTGGCAGTCGCCCAGCGCGGGCGGCAGGCGGGTGCGGCTCCAGGGGCCGCGCCGCTCGGCGTGTGCGTCTGCTGGGGTGAGGCGGCATGTGGGCAGGGGCATGTCGGTTTTGCATGTGAATCTGGCTGGTTTGCATATTTTCATGAATGCGAACATTTCCCAGAATGCGGGCATTGCCTTGTCTTGGGTTGTTCTATGCGTTTCGCCTGTTTTGCCTTGTCACTCCTTGCCGTTTCTGCGCGCCTGGCGGCGCAGGCGCTGCCGGACTCATCCGGTTCGCCCGGCTCACCTGACGCACATGATGCTGGCAAGACGCTGCCCGCTGTGACCGTGACGGTGAACAAGCAAAGCCAGCCTCTGGACGCAGTGGCCGCTGGCGTAACGGCTTTTGCGGGCGAGGAGCTGGCCAGCGAAGGCGTGCGCGATTTGCAGGGCGTGGCGCAGATGACGCCCGGTCTGACTTTTCAGCCTGTGGGGCAAAGCAGCCCCAGAGCCTGTTCACGGTCTGTCCGTGGGCGCAAAAGCACGGACTCAGGCGGTCTGCGGCGTTGCAAATCCTCGCCGGGCCACAAGGCCCGCCTGCGGTTTGCGCCTTGCAGCCCATCCCGATCCGCACTTTTGCACCTCACGACTAGACCGTAAACAGGCTCTAGCGCCACCGGTGATGCGCGACATGACGGCCAACATCGTCGGCTTTTCGTCTGCCGTGGCGCTGCTGGTGGATGGCGTGCCCACGCTGCGCGGGCAGGGTTTTGGCGACAGCCTGCTGAGCGCGCAAAGCGTGGAGGTGCTGCGCGGCCCGCAGTCCACTCTTTACGGGCGCAACGCGCAGGCGGGGGTGATCAGCGTCGTCACGCGCCAGCCGGGCGATGCGCCCTATGCCCTGCTGTCAGCTGAAGGCGGCAGCCGCCGGCGCGCCGTGCTGCGCGCCGATGCCAGCCGCGCCCTGAAGCCGGGCCGCGCGTATCTGGGCGTTGCGGGCGAGTTCATGCGGCAAGACGGCTTCATTCGCAACCTGCACACGGGCCGCCGCGAAGACGGCCGCCAGCAGTACAACGGCCGCCTCACACTGCGCCTGCAAGGGCGCAGCAGGCGCGGAAAGTGCCCGGCAGGCTGAAAGCTGGCTGCCTATTTTTGCTCCTATATTCATAGTATGAAACCCCGGTGGAATGAGCGCAAAAGCCGTTTCAGCCCTTTCAGATTTGCTCCTTTTTCTTATGCATCCCGGCGGGCGCACGGCGCGCAGCGGCTTGTTGCGCCCAGTAGCCGCCCGCCCCGGGACTGCGCACGGGCGCCCCGCCCATCTACGCATGCAAAAACGGGGCCTGCGCCCCGTTTCATTCACGCGCGCCACTTACCGCGTCCGCCCACACGCCCGCCCGCGCAACCGCCTGCGCGCCGCACACAGCACCAGTGCCCCCAGAGCGCCCAGCGCCAGCGGATGGCTGGCAGGCACCGGCGTGACCTGGCCCGCCGGTGCAGGCGGCGTGACGATTTGCCGCAGCACAATGCTGTAAAGCCCCTGCGCCGAAACAGGCTCGTTCAGGTTGATGCGGTAGGTCTGCCCTGCCGTCACATCAAACTCCAGCGCGTATTGGTCCTGCCCCAGGCTGACCTGCGCTCCCGTGCCATCAACGGTCAGCGCAGGCACGAAATGCCCCTTGCCGTCCACCACCACGCGCACTCTGCCGCTGGCAGGCGCTGTGAACAGATAAACCGGCTCGGCCGCACCCGCGCGGGCATAGCCATACAGCCTCACGTCCAGCGGCAAATTGACGCTCGTGCGCGCCCACGGCGGCGTGGCGCTCAGCTGCGCCATCAGGCGCCGCCAGGCCTGCTGCGCCTGCGCGTTTTCCAGCACGGCGTAAGACCCTCCTCCAGCCAGCAGCGCCTCAATCACCGGGTCCAGCGGCTCCGCCAGCTTTTGCGGCCGCTGGCTCTCGCCGCGCAAATCGCCCGCTGCGGCGCCGGCCGCCTTCACGTTCAGCGGCACCAAATGGCCCAGGTTGATGATGATGTTGCTGGCCGTGGCCTGATTGATGGCCGATATCACGCCATTGAATCCGCCCTCGTCATCCAGATCGCTCAGCAAGTAAATGCGCGGCGTGTTTTCGTCATAACTGAACGGCTGCGGCGGCACGGGGCGTTTTTCAATGAGCATCTGCACGCTGTAAATAATGGCGCCCACAATGTTGGTTCCGCCCCAGGAGTCAATGGCATTGAACACATTCTTCGGCGCCAGCTCCTGCGCCAGCGTGAAGTCAGCCAGCCGCATGATTCGCCGGTCAAAATCCACCGCCGCCACCATGTGGGGCCGCAGGCCCAGCAAGGCGGCGTTTTCATTGACCTGCGCCATATCCTGCACCATGCCATTGGCCGCCAGAATGCGCAAATTGCCCGGGTCCGTCCATTGATTGCTGCCAGAGCTGTCCACGGCAATCACGCTATAGCGCAGGCCCGGGCTAAGCGTGAATATTTCCGCATTGCCGTAATAAGGCCCTGTTTCCACCTTGCCTGCCGCAGCCTGCGCCCCCGTGGCCGTGCCTTTCACCACAATGGCCACTTTGTATTCATCCTTTTGGCCTTCGTGCTTTTCCAGCTCCCTGCGCAGCACGGCCACCTTTTCTTGCGGCATTTCCCATTGATAAACATTGGGCGACTCGGATAATGGATTTAACACGCCCGCGTCCAGCTTCATCAGCAGCCGGTCCAGCTTTTGCGCGTAAAACAGCACCTCGAATTTGTCCAGCCCCGGCATCGTGCCCGTTTTCAGCTGCTTCCATATCAGTGTTACAGGCTTGTCCAGCTCCTTGAACGCATGCGGGCTATAGGTTCTGCTGATGCTCGCCGCCATGCCATGCTCGGCAAAAAGGGCGCCCACCTGGAGCGCCCTTTCAAGTTCTTGCGCATTGACGGGGCCTTCCTTGTCCAGATCGCCAACGGGCTTGCCCACGTAGCTTTTGTAGAAATGCTTGTGAAAGTCTGAAATGCCGCTCAAAGGGGCCGTGCCACGCGCGCCGCCGGGGTAAATGGCGCTGGCCGAAACGCTGGCAAAAGGCACTGTGATGGCGTCCTGGCAGTATTGCTCGCATAGCGCACGCTGGTTGGGTTCGTTATTTCCATCCGTTATGTCCCACAGCAGCCGGCCCACNTGGCGTCGCCATCGCCGCCTGCCAGCCCAGCGCCAGCATGGCCAGCAAGGTCCACCGGAGCCAGCGCCCCAGCAGCGCATGAAAGATGCAAAACGGCAGCTTGCGCCGCCCGTCGATTGACAAATGTTCCAGTTGCATTGCATCGCTCCTTTCCATAAGTGGTAACGCGTTTAAATAGTGGAATCCATCGTAAGCCGAGCATGGCAGTCTTTGCAATATCAATCAGACGCGCCGTTCCAAAAACTCACTGCTGCCCTCTGCAACGCCTGTTGCATCAGTAATGCCCACACGGTTTGACGGGTCAAATTCCACCGCTGGCAAGGCCTTCAGCCGCTCAAGAAACAGCATTCAGGCTCGCTGCCATGCCATGTCCGGCAAAAAGGGCGCCCACCTGGAGCGCCCTTTCAAGTTCTTGCGCATTGACGGGGCCTTCCTTGTCCAGATCGCCAACGGGCTTGCCCACGTAGCTTTTGTAGAAATGCTTGTGAAAGTCTGGGAACCTGTTCAGAGTCTGGCCGTGGGTGCGAAAAGCGCGGCCTCGGTCGCTCTGCGGCGTTGCCAATCCTCGCCGTGCCACAAGGCCCGCCTGCGCCTTGCAGCCCATCCTGATCCGCACTTTTGCCCCTCACGGCCAGACGGTGAGCAGGTTCTGATGACGGAACGCGCGCCCCGCCTGCCAGGCGGCGGACTACGGCCTGCAAGCCAGCTTCTTCGCTTTGGGGCGCTTGGCGCTCATGCCGCTGGCCGGCTGGCTGCTTGACGGCGCGGGCAGCGCTGCGCTGGTGGCCGCGCTGGCTGTCGCTTCCGCTGGCATGGCTGCGCTGGCAGGGCGCTGGATGGATGCGCTCGCGCGAGGGCTGGTGCATCAAAAAAAGGAGCGAATAAAAGCCCTATGAAAACGGCCTCAGCGCACATTTATCTAGGACCTCATGCTATGGATAAAGGAGCTAAAAAAGATCCGCCCAGAACAACTCCTGTACCGCTTTCGGGCCGCCCGCTTTCGCGGGGCCGGGGGCGAATTGCCAGACGGCTTTCCCAGCTTTTTTTCTTTTCACACCCTTCCATTCCTTTGCCATGACACAGCCATTGCCCGATCCGCGCTCCAGCCTCTCGCACTTCACTGCGCAGGAAGTGCAGCATTACGACAGCCGCATTCCCTCTCTTGTGCCTGGCTATGCCGTGCTGCACCACGGTGGCGCGGCCCTGCTGGGGCAGTGGCTGCCTGATGGCGCGCGCGTGCTGGCCGTGGGCGCGGGCACCGGCGCGGACTTGCTGGCGCTGCACCAGATGGCGCGGCAGGTGGGCAAATCGTGGCGCTACACCGCCGTGGAGCCGATGCCCGAGATGCTGGCGCTGGCGCGGCAGAAGTGCCTGGCGGCGGGCGTGCCGCAGATCGACTGGCACGGCGGCTTTCTGGACAGCGCCCCGCAAGAGCCGCACGACGCCGCTGTCTGCCACCTGGTCATGCACTTTATTGAAAGCCTGGAGGGCAAGCGCCAGTTGCTCGAAGGCATTGCCCGGCGCCTGAAGCCCGGCGCGCCGCTGCTGCTCAGCGATTTGATTGCCGCCCAGCCTGATGAGCGCGAGGCGCTGATTGAGTGCGTGACGGCCCTGGGCCTGCCCGCCGAGAAGGCGCAAGTCATGCGTTCCCGCCTGCAACAAGACTTTTTTCCGCTCACGCCTGAAGCGTTTGCCGCGCTGGCCGAGAGCTGCGGCTTCACGCCGCCCAGCCTGTTTTTCCGCGTGCCTGATTTCGCTGGCTGGGCGCTGCGGCGGGCGTGAAGGGGGNGCCTGCAACAAGACTTTTTTCCGCTCACGCCTGAAGCGTTTGCCGCGCTGGCCGAGAGCTGCGGCTTCACGCCGCCCAGCCTGTTTTTCCGCGTGCCTGATTTCGCTGGCTGGGCGCTGCGGCGGGCGTGAAGGGGGGCTGCACAGGCT
This sequence comes from Ottowia massiliensis, assembly GCF_900240305.1. NCBI lineage: Bacteria > Pseudomonadati > Pseudomonadota > Betaproteobacteria > Burkholderiales > Comamonadaceae > Ottowia > Ottowia massiliensis. The sequence continues at coordinate 1,837,507 of NZ_LT964854.1, forward strand.
CTTGACGGCGGGCTGCCAGCGGGGCTTAGGCCTGCGGCTTTGCCTGCCGCTGCGCCCATTCGGCGGGCGTGAGGGTTTTCATGGAAAGGGCGTGCAGGGCTTCGCTTTTCAGGCTTTCGCCCAGGGCGGCGTAAACCTGCTGGTGGCGCTGGATGGGGCGCTTGCCCTCAAAGGCGGGCGAGACGATGAGGGCGAACCAGTGCCGGCCATCGCCTTGCACTTGCAGGTGCTCGCAGGGCAAAGCGGCGGCGATCAGGGTTTGGATTTCTTCTGCGTCCATGTGGGCGTTCCTTTGTGAAAGTGGGAGCGGGAGGTGTGCAAGAGGGCGCTTCAGCTGCGCAGCTTGTAGCCGCTTTTGAGCAGGGCCAGCGCCAGCAGGGAGCAGGCGGCGCTGGCGGCGGCCGTCACGCCCAGGGCCAGCCAGGGCGAGACGTCGCTTATGCCGAAAAAGCCGTAGCGAAAGCCGTCAATCACGTAGAAAAACGGGTTCAGGCGGCTGGCGCTTTGCCAGAAAGCGGGCAGCGAGTGAACGGAATAGAACACGCCCGAGAGCATGGTCAGCGGCATGACGAGAAAGTTCTGGAAGGCGGCCATCTGGTCGAACTTTTCGGCCCACAGCCCGGCAATCAGCCCCAGCGCGCCCATCAGCGCCGCGCCGCACAGCGCAAAAGCCAGCGCCCACAGCGGCTGCGCAAGCGAAAAGCGCGCGAACAGCCAGGCCGCCGCGCCCACGCCCAGGCCCACGGCCAGCGCGCGCACGATGGACGAGCCGACGTAAGCGGCAAACCAGGCGCGGTGCGACAGCGGCGCAAGCTGCACAAAGACCAGGCTGCCCGTGATCTTGCTCTGGATGAGGCTGGAGGAGCTGTTGGCGAAGGCGTTTTGCAGCACGCTCATCATCACCAGCCCCGGCGCGAGAAAGGCGGTGTAGCTCACGCCTTCATACACCTGCACGTGCGCGTCGAGCACGTGGCTGAAGATGAGCAGATACAGCAGCGCCGAGAAAACGGGCGCGCCAATGGTTTGCAGGCCCACTTTCCAAAAGCGCAGCACTTCTTTGTAGAACAGGGTTTGCCAGCCGGTCATCAGGGGGAGCCTTTGGTTTTTTCAGCGCGCGGCCATCACGTTCAGGAACACGTCTTCCAGATCGGCGTGGCGCACTTCCACGTTTTCGGCCAGCAGGCCGGCCTGGCGCACGGCGGCCAGCGCCTGCTCCACGTCGTCGGCGCTTTGCACGTTCAGCTGCACCACGCGCCCTGTCACGCGCGCCTGCGGCAGCAAGGCGGCGGGCAGGCGCTCCAGAACGCCGGCCTGCCCCGCATCACCCGCCGCGCCCGCCACGGTGAAGCTGAGCTGGCTGGCGCGGGTGCTGGCCAGCAGTGCGGCGGTGTCGTCCAGCGCCACCAGGCGGCCCTTGCGCAGCATGGCAATGCGGCCCGCCAGCGCCTGGGCTTCTTCCAGATAGTGCGTGGTCAGCATGATGGTGTGGCCCTCGCGGTTCAGGCGCGCGATGAACTGCCACAGGCTCTGGCGCAAGTCCACATCCACGCCCGCCGTCGGCTCGTCCAGCACGATGACGGGCGGGCGGTGCACCAGCGCCTGCGCCACCATCAGCCGCCGCTTCATGCCGCCGGAAAGATGGCGCGGCTGGGCGTCGGCCTTGTCGGCCAGGCCCAGATGGGCCAGCAGCTCGTCAATCCACGCCTCATTGCGCCGGATGCCGAAATAGCCCGATTGCAGGCGCAGCGCCTCGCGCACGCTGAAAAAGGGGTCGCTTGCCAGCTCTTGCGGCACCACGCCCAGCAGGCGGCGCGCGCGCAGCGGCTCGCGCTGCGCGTCCACCCCCAGCACCAGCGCCCGCCCGCTGCTGGCGCGCGCCAGCCCGGCCAGAATGCTGATGAGCGTGGTTTTGCCCGCACCGTTAGGCCCCAGCAGGCCCAGAATGCCGCCTTCGGCCACGTCAAACGACACCTCATCCAGCGCCATAAAGGCAGGCGCGCCGCCGCGCAGGGGCGCGTAACGCTTGCTGACGGATTGAAAGGAGAGGGCGGCGGGCATGGGGCGCGGGATTGTAGGAGCTGCCGCCCGCCCGCGCAGGAGCAGGAAATCAGGGCTGCTTCCGTCCGCCCGTGGGCGCAAAAAGCCCATCCCGATCAGGGCCTGAACAGGCGTTGAGAGCGGGTTTCAGGCCTTCGCTCCGTAGAATCACGCATTCTGCGCGGACGGTCCGCGCGCCCCACGTGACTCCACGTCAAAAACTCCAAAAAGAAAGCGCCTGCGGCCTCTCCGGCGGGCGCGCGTTGCCGCCATGAATCGAAGCCAGACCATCGTCTTCATTGATCTGGTCGGGAGCGCCAGCGCATTTGAAACACTGGGCAATGAGCAGGTCGCCGGCGCCATGGCCAGGCTCACCCGCTGGATCAGCCGCGTGTGCGAGAGCTGCGGCGGAGAAATCATCAAACGGCTGGGCGATGGCGTGCTGGCCGCCTTTGACAGCCCGGCTGCCGCCATTCGCGCCAGCATGGCCGTGCAAAGCAGGCATGCCCGTCATCTGAACCGCTGGCCGCCGCCCATGCGCAGGGGCCTGCGCGTGGGCATGGCCGCTGGCGAAGTGGTGCGCCTGAGCGATGACGTTTACGGCGAGGCGCTGAACCTGGCCGCGCGCCTGTGCGAAATGGCCGGCGGCGGCCGCATTCTGGCTGCGCGCGAAGTCATGGAAGGCATTGGCCCGCAAGCGCGGCCGCCGCGCAGCCGCCCGCTGGGCAGCCTGGCCATACGCGGCCTCAGGCAGCCGCGCGCGGTGTTCCAGATTGAGTGGGACGACAGCGCCAGCACCGACTTTCTCACCATCTCCGGCGCCATCGACGCTGGCAGCGCAAGCGGCATGCCGCCGCTTCCCAAATACGCCATCACGCTTGTGAGGGAAGGCGCGTCGGCTACTTTCCGCTCCGGCGAAATGCCCGTTCTGCTGGGGCGCGCGCCGCAGTGCCACTTCGTCATCGCCGACCCGCGCGCCTCGCGCCAGCATGCCCGGCTGGAATACAGCAACGGCAATATCTCCCTGGCCGACACCAGCACCTACGGCACCTGGGTGTGCTTTGACGACGGCCAGCACACCGAGCTGGCCTTGCGCCGCAGCAGCTGCGTTCTGCACGCCAGGGGCCACATCTCGCTGGGCATGCCGTGCTTTGAAGCGGGCGCGCTTGTCATTGGCTACCAGCTCCGCCAGGAAGCGGCCTGAAATCCCGCAGGGGCCGGAGGCGGGAGCGTGTTTGACCGGCATTTTCCGCTCCTTTATTCGTAGCATGATGTCCTAGTGGAATGTGCGTAAGGGCCGTTTTTGGCACCTTGAATCAGCTCCTGTTTTTGATGTTTCTGGCGCTTTTTCCTTGCGCGATCCGCCGGGTGGAGCAGGCCGCGCGCGTTGCCTCGCCCGGGTTTGCCGCGAAGCGCAGCCCTCCAGCCTGAAAATCCTGGCCCGCGCAACGCTATTTCAGGACGTTTCATGAGCTTTTCCCTTCCTCCCATTGTTTTTGTCGGCGGCGGCAACATGGCCAGCGCCATTGCGGGCGGGCTGCTGCGCCAGGGCGCGCCTGCGGCGGACATCACCGTGATTGAGCCGCAGGCGGCCCAGGCGCAAGCTCTGCGCGAGCGGCTGGGCGTGGCTGCGCTGCCAGACGCCGAAGCGGCGCGGGCCGCGCTGGCGCAGGCCGCGCTGGTGGTCTGGGCCGTCAAGCCCCAGGTGCTGGCGCAGGCGGCCGCGCCGGTGGCTCCGCATGCGCGGCAGGCGCTGCATCTTTCAGTGGCGGCGGGCATCGGCACGGACAGCCTGGCCCGCTGGCTGGGCACGCCGCGCGTGATTCGCGCCATGCCCAACACGCCCGCGCTGGCGGGGCGGGGCATGACGGGGCTGTATGCCCGGCCCGAAACCAGCGAGGCCGACCGCGCGCTGGCCTGCCGCGTGATCGACGCCACGGGCGAGCATTTGTGGGTGAGCGAGGAGCCGCTGCTGGACGCCGTGACGGCGCTGTCAGGCTCCGGCCCCGCCTACGTTTTCTACTTTCTGGAGGCCATGCAGCAAGCGGGCGGGCAGATGGGGCTGCCCGCCGCCGACGCGCTGCGTCTGGCCATTGCCACGTTCAGCGGCGCCAGCGCGCTGGCCGCCCAGTCTGGTGAGCCGCCCGCCGCGCTGCGCGAGCGCGTGACGAGCAAGGGCGGCACCACTTTCGCCGCCCTTTCAGCCTTGCAGGCGGCGGGCGTGGATGCGGCTTTCATCGCTGCCATGCACGCGGCGCGCCAGCGCGCGCAGGAGCTGGGGCGCGAGTTTGGCGGCTGAAAGACGGTTTTTTGAAGGGCGCGCCGCCGCCCTTCGCTTTTTTGTGTTTTCGCCATGACTGCCTACGTTTTTCCTCCGCCTGCGCGGCCCGCCGTGGCCGTGCGCGGCGCTTCGTCGCTTTACGCCGTCTCGCGCATCTTCTGCGTGGGGCGCAACTACGCGGGGCATGCGCGCGAAATGGGGTCTGACCCCGCGCGCGAGCCGCCGTTTTACTTTTGCAAATCGCCCGCTGCGCTTGCGCCCAGCGGCGCGGCCGTGCCTTACCCGCCGGGCACGGACGAGCTGCACCACGAGGTGGAGCTGGTCGTGGCCATCGGGCGAAGCGCCTTGCGCATTGCGCCTGAACAGGCGCTGGACTGCGTGTGGGGCTACGCCTGCGGGCTGGACATGACGCGGCGCGATTTGCAGGCTGCCGCCAAGGCGAAAGGCCGCCCCTGGAGCCTGGCGAAAGACTTTGAAAACGCCGCCGTCATCTCGCCGCTGGCGCCAGCCAGCGCCATCGGCCATCCGCAAGCGGGGCGCATTCATCTGAGCGTGAACGGCCAGCTGCGCCAGCAGGGCGATCTGGCCGACATGATCTGGAGCGTGCCCGAGGTGATTGCCAATCTCTCGCAGTACTACCGCTTGCAGCCGGGCGACCTGATCTACACCGGCACGCCCGAAGGCGTGGGCGCGGTGCGCGCGGGCGACGCGCTGGCCGGCGGCATCGAGGGCGTGGGCGAGGTGGCGCTGACCATCGCCTGACTGCGGGAGTCCGGCATAGAACAGGTTCCCGGCGCACATGCCCCTGCTGACGTGTCGCCTTTGGCCGCCGGGCCGGGGCGGCAGCCATGAGAATCGGCGGTTTTCATTTGCAAGGGTTTCGCAACATGCACACCGAAGACCTCTCGCGCTGGACGCACTCGCACGACTTCAACCCACACGGCCAGGAGCAGAAAAAGGCCGAGCGCGGCACGCGCCTGGTGCTGGCGCTGACGGTGGCGGCCATGCTGCTGGAAATTGGCGCGGGCTGGTGGACTGGCTCGATGGCGCTGCTGGCCGATGGCTGGCACATGAGCTCGCACGTGCTGGCCATTGGCCTGTCGGCCTTTGCCTACGCGGCCGCGCGACGGCTGGCCAAGGACACGCGCTTTGCCTTCAGCACCTGGAAGATTGAAGTGCTGGCGGGCTTTGCCAGCGCCATCTTGCTGGCGGGCGTGGCAGCGCTGATGGTGGCCGGCTCGCTGGAGCGGCTGCTGGCGCCGCAGCCCATCCGCTACGCGGAGGCCATCGCCGTGGCGCTGCTGGGGCTGGCGGTGAACGTGGCCAGCGCCTTCATTCTGGGCGGCGCGCACGATCACGGGCATGCGCACGGACATTCACACGGGCATGCGCACAGCCACGCGCACGGGCATTCACACGATCACGGCCACGGCCATTCGCACGATCACGGCCATGAAGACCTGAACCTGAAGGCCGCCTACATCCACGTGATAGCCGATGCGGCCACGTCGGTGCTCGCCATCGCCGCGCTGGCCTGCGGCTGGGCCTGGGGCTGGGACTGGATGGACCCCGTGATGGGCATCGTGGGCGCGGCGCTGGTGGGCGTGTGGGCCAAGGGTCTGATCGTGGAAACGGGCAAGGTGCTGCTCGACCGCGAGATGGACGCGCCTGTGGTGGCCGAAATCCGCGAGGCCATTGAAAACCCGCCCGACGCGGGCTGCACCCGCGTGAGCGACTTGCACGTGTGGCGCGTGTCCAAAGACGTTTACGCCTGCGCGCTGACGGTGGTCACGCACGACCGCGCTCTCACCGCCGACGCCTTGCGCCAGCGCATCGCCATTCACGAAGAAGTGGCGCACAGCACCATCGAGATTCAGCACTGCCCGGGCGGCGCGCGCTGCTGAACCGCTTTTCTTGCCGCCCGAATCGACGGGGCCGGCGCCGATGGTGAATTGCGCGCGCCCTGTCCGCTTGCAGGCGCTTCCCAATTGAAAAGCTTGCTCACATAATCGGGGCCTTTTTCCATTTCGCCACGCCGCAAGCCGCCTTTCGCTTCTCCGGCGCGCGCCCAGTTCTGCCAAGGGCTACGCATGACACACGCACTGCGCCTTTATTTCCCTCCTGCCGTCGTGCAGCGCGGCAAGCGCATGGATTCCGCTTTTGCCGGGGCCTGGACGGGCGCTTTGCCCAGGGCGGTTTTGCAGTTCAGCTTTCCGGCTTTTGCGCCGCTGCCCATTTCCCCTTACGCCCCGCTTGCCTTGCCTGATGCGGCGCAGCGCTTCATGCAGAGCGTCTTGCGCGCCCTGCACACGCAGCGCCTGCTTTGGCAGGCGTGGCATCTCTACTTCCGCCAGATCAGCCAGATTCAGGAGAACATCATGGCAACCGCCAAAACACCATCCAAAAAACCGGCCGCCAAGGCCGAGGCCGCCGATGCGCCAGCGCTCGCTTCCAAAGCCGTAGCAGCGCCCAAGGCTCCCGTCGCAAAAAAGAGTGTCGCCAGCGCCGCCGCCAAGGCGGAAAAGCCCGCTGCCAAAGCCGCTGCGGCCAAGAAAGAAGCTGCGCCCAAGGCCCCGGCGGCGGAATCCGGCGTGAAAACGGCTGCAAAACCCGCTGTGAAAACAGCTGCCAAAACAACGGCCAAGCCCGCAACGGCCAAGCCCGCCGCCAGCGCGGCCGCTGAAGCGGAAAAGCCCGCAAAGAAAGCCGCTCCTGCCAAGCCCGCAGCGGCGGCCCAGCCTGCGCCTGAAGCCCAGGCCGCCGCTCCGGCCGCCAAGCCGGCAGCCAAGAAGCCTGCGTCCCGCTCCAAGGCAGGCAGCGCCAAGAAAGCCGCCCGGCCGGCTCCCAAGACCACGCTGGCGCCTCATGCGCCTTGGCCGCACCACTTTCCCACAGGGGCCAAGCCCTGAGAACCGGTTCAGTGACCGTGCGTGCGGAAAGCGCGGATTTGGGCGCAGCCCCAGCGCTCTGCGGCGTTGCAAGTCCTCGCCGGGTTGCAAGGCGCGGGAGGCGGGCAAGAAGGCGTTTTTCGCTCCTTAATCAATAGCAAGACCTCCCCGCCAAATAAGCGCAAGGCCCCTTTTCAGCTTTCTGAATTCGCTCCTTTTTTGATGTGCCCAGCCGCCCGCCGCCTTTGCGTGGCGGGCGTTTCGTTTCTGGCTCCGGCCCGCTTTGCTTCCGCCCGCTTCAATCCGTCTGGCTCCGCTCTTTTCCTGCCCACCGTTCGCTTTCATGACCACCCCTGCGCGCCTTGAGCTGCAAGGCATTACCAAGCAATACCCCGGCGTTCTGGCCAATGACCGCGTCTCGCTCACCGTGCAGCCGGGCGAAATTCATGCCGTGCTGGGTGAAAACGGCGCGGGCAAAAGCACGCTGATGAAGATCATCTATGGCGCCGTCCAGCCCGATGCGGGCGAAATGCGCTTTGACGGCCAGCGCGTGCGCATTCACAGCCCGCAGCAGGCGCGCCAGCTGGGCGTGGCCATGGTGTTTCAGCACTTCAGCCTGTTTGACTCGCTCACCGTGGCCGAAAACGTGTGGCTGGGGCTGGACAAAGCCATGCCGCTGGCGCAAGTGCAGCGCCGCATTGGCGAAGTGGCCGCCGCCTACGGCCTGCCGCTTGACGCGCGCCGCCCCGTGCACTCGCTCAGCGTGGGCGAAATGCAGCGCGTAGAAATCATCCGCGCCCTGCTGGCCAGCCCGCGCCTGCTCATCCTGGACGAACCCACTTCCGTGCTCACCCCGCAGGCCGTTGAAAAGCTCTTTGCCACGCTGCGCCAGCTGGCCGCGCAAGGGTGCAGCATCCTCTACATCAGCCACAAGCTGCACGAAATCCGCGCACTGTGCAGCGCCTGCACCGTCATGCGCGGCGGCAAAGTGGCGGGCGTGTGCGACCCCCGGCAGGAAAGCAACGCCTCACTGAGCCGCATGATGATTGGCGCCGAGCCGCCCGCGCTGGAGCAGCGCCCGCACGCCATTGGCCAGCCCGTGCTGCAAGTGCGCGGCCTGTCGCTGCCCGCCGCAGCGGCCTTTGGCGTTGATCTGCAAGACATCTCGCTGGACGTGCATGCGGGCGAAGTCGTCGGCATCGCCGGCATTTCCGGCAACGGGCAAAGCGAGCTGCTGGCCGCTCTTTCCGGCGAAGACACGCGCGCGCCGCAGGCGGCCATCCGCATTGCGGACCAGCCCGCCGGGCATCTGGCGCCTGGCAAGCGCCGCGCGCTGGGCCTGCACTTCGTGCCCGAAGAGCGGCTGGGGCGCGGCGCCGTGCCCGAGCTGGGCCTGGCGCACAACCTGCTGCTCACCCGCCGCGAAGCCGCCGGCCCGCTGGGCTGGCTGCGCATGGGCCAGCTGACGGCGCAGGCGCAAGCCATCATGAACCGCTTTGGCGTCAAGGCCACCAGCCCGCACACGCCCGCGCGCGCCCTCTCGGGCGGCAACCTGCAAAAGTTCATCATGGGCCGCGAAATGGACGCCCGCCCCCGGCTCTTCATCGCCGCCCAGCCCACCTGGGGCGTGGACGTGGGCGCGGCCGCGCAAATTCACGACGCCCTGCTGACGCTGGCCGCCAGCGGCTGCGCCGTGCTCGTGTTCAGCGAAGAGCTGGACGAGCTGCTTGCCCTGTGCAACCGCCTGCACGTCATTGCCCTTGGCCGCCTCTCGCCCTCGCTGCCCCGCAGCCAGGCCAGCGTGGAACGCGTGGGCGCATGGATGAGCGGCCTGTGGGAAGCCGAAGCCAGCCCCGCAGCGGCCTGACTGCGCCCCTGGCCCCTCCAGCCACCCTCGCCTGCATCAGAAACAGGAGCAAATCCATGGGCATGAAAACGGCTTCTGCGCAGTATCCACTAGGACATCATGCTATGAATGAAGGAGCGAAAAAAGCGCCTGCGCATCCGCCTTGTCTCCGCGACCGCAGCCAGGCCAGGAGCAGCCCTGCCGCGCGCTACAGCGGCATGGGCGCGCTTTCCAGCGCCACGCGCTGGGTGTCTGACAGTTGCAGCAGCTCGTGCGTGCGGTCGGCCAGGTACCAGCTGGCGCGCAGCAGGGCTTCTTGCGTGGCGCAGGCCATGTTGGGGGTGATGCGCAGGCGCGGCACGTTGCGCAAAGGGGAATCGGCGGCGATTTGATCGGGTTCGCTCAGGTCCAGCACGCAGGCGCCCAGGTGGTTGCTGCGCAGGGCCTGGGCCAGCGCGGGCAAATCGAACAGGGCGGGCGCGCTGATGCTGGTCCAGAACTGGCCGGTGCGGCAGACGGCCAGGGCGCTTTCGCTGACCATGCCGCGATGGCGCGAGGCAAAGGCCATTTGCACGGCCACCGCGTCGGCGGTGGCCAGCAGCTCGGTGAATGTGACGGGCTGCACGCCCAGGCGCTGCCACAAATCGGCCGTGCGGTGCAAGGCGGGGTCAAAGCCGATCACGCGCGCGCCCAGGGCGGTGAGCAAGGTGGCCAGCAGGTGCGCGGTGGGCGTCATGCCCAGCAGGCCGATGACGCTGTCATTGATTTCGCGGCCCCGCAGGGGCACGCCGTCCAGGGGCATGACGGGCTGGGGCGCGCCATTGCGCATCATCATCATCAGGTTGCCCAGCTGGAATTCGGCGTTGGCGCGCACGTTGGCGTTGATGGCGCGCAGCACGCGCACGCGGCGGCGGCGGCAGGCTTCGTCGTCTATGTTTTCGGTGTCGCCGTGCAGGCAGGCCACCACGGCCAGGCAGGGCGCGAAGTCCAGCAGCGCGCTATCCACCCGCACTTCGGGCGTGACGAAAAGGGCGCGCGTTTTGTACAGCCGCCGGTGCAGCTCGGCGCGGTCGTGCGCGAGCATGGGCTGGTAGCTGACCTGGTGCCTGTCAGATAGCCACAGCTGCGCATCGGGCGCCAATTCATCCAGCAGCAAAATCTCCATGTTTTGGCTCCTTGCCTTTTTCCGTCTGGTTACGTCCCTGTGTTGAAGACTGTAACTTTATCATTCACGATTTTTCCACGCACGCGCTTTTACTCATGCCTTTTTCTACTGTGCAAACCGCCGTTTTCCCTGTTGCCGGCCTGGGCACGCGCTTTCTGCCGGCCACCAAGGCCAGCCCCAAGGAAATGCTGCCCATCGTGGACAAGCCCCTGATCCAGTACGCCGTGGAAGAGGCCTGGGCGGCGGGCGTGCGGCACATGGTGTTTGTCACGGGCCGCAGCAAGCGCGCCATTGAAGACCACTTCGACACCGCCTACGAGCTGGAAAGCGAGCTGGAAGCGGCGGGCAAGGCCGAGCTGCTGGCGCTGGTGCGCGCCGTGCAGCCCGAAGGCATGCTGTGCAGCTACGTGCGCCAGCCGCGCTCGCTGGGCCTGGGGCACGCCGTGCTGTGCGCGGCGCACATCGTGGGCAACCATCCTTTCGCCGTGCTGCTGGCCGATGACCTGATGGTGGGGCCGCCCGGCGGCGCGCCCGTGCTGGCGCAAATGACGCAAGCCTTCACCCGGCTGGGCCGCTGCCTGCTGGCGGTGCAGGAGGTGCCGCCCGAGCAGGTGCGCCGCTACGGCATCGTGGCCGGGCAGCCGGCGGGCGAGCGTCTGCTGGCCATTGACCGCATCGTGGAAAAACCCAGCCCCGAAGAGGCGCCCTCGCGCATGGGCGTGGCGGGCCGCTACATCCTCACCCCGCGCATCTTTGACGAAATCCGCAAGCAGCCGCGCGGCGTGGGCGGCGAAATCCAGCTCACCGACGCCATTGCCCGCCTCATGCAAAGCGAGCGCGTGTATGCCTACCAATACGAAGGCGCGCGCTACGACTGCGGCAGCAAGGAAGGCTTTTTGCAGGCCACCGTGGAGCTGGCCCTGCAACACCCGAAGATGGGCGAGGGCTTTCGCCGTTATCTGAAGGGCCTCACGCTCTGACGGGCCTTGCCTTGCGCCAAGGGCGGGCCAGACAATCGGAAAGGAGCTTTTCTTGCTCCTTGCGATCTGCTCTTCTTTTTGCTTCCTGGCAGCCCTGCCCGATTTCTTTCCAACCTTGCTGCCCGCTTTGGCGGGCATTTTTTGTTTCTGGAGCCAAGTCATGAAAGTCGGCATCCTCACTGGCGGCGGCGACTGCCCTGGGCTGAACGCCGTCATCCGCGCCACCGCCAAATCCCTGCTGCGCCACGGGCGGGCCGAAGTCATCGGCATCGCCGACGGCTTTGCGGGCCTGATGGAAGGGCACACCCGGGCGCTGGACTGGGCCGCCGTCAGCGGCATCCTCTTTTCGGGCGGCACCATTTTGGGCACCAGCAACCGGGCCGATCCGCTGGCCTCGCCCGCCAGCGCAGCGCACGCCTGCGCCACGGCGCGCGCGCTGGGGCTGGATGCCATCGTCGCCATCGGCGGCAACGGCACCATGACCATTGCCAACGGGCTGGCTGCGCACGGGCTGAAATTCGTGGGCGTGCCCAAAACCATCGACAACGACATTGAAGGCTGCGCCCGGAGCTTTGGCTTTGACACCGCCGTGGCCACCGCCACCCGCGCGCTGGAGCAGGTGCAAACCACCGGCCAGAGCCACGGCCGCGTGATGATTGTGGAAACGATGGGCCGCTACGCAGGCTGGATTGCGCTGGAAGCGGGCATCGCCGGCGCGGCCGATGCCATCTTGCTGCCCGAAATCGACTTCAACCCCGCCGCCCTCGTGCGCCTGTGCCAGCGGCGCGAGCGCTGCCGCGCGCACACCGTCATCTGCATCGCCGAAGGCGCCAAGCCGGCGGGCGGCGCGCTCACCATCGAGCGCGTCATCCAGGGCAGCCCCGACCCCGTGCGCCTGGGCGGCGTGGCCCACACCCTGCGCGCCCTGCTGGAGCCGCACCTCAAAAGCGAAGTGCGCGCCACCGTTTTGGGCCACGTGCAGCGCGGCGGCCCGCCCACGCCGTATGACCGCATCCTGGCCACCCAATTTGGCCACCAGGCCGCCAGCCTGGTGTTGCAAGGGCGCTTCAACCGCATGGTCACGCTCGCCAGCGACACGCCCGGCAGCGCGCTGGGCGACATCGCCCTGTCGGAAGTGGCCGACCGCACCCGCTGCGTGCCGCTGAATCACCCGCTGGTCATCACCGCCCGCGAAATCGGCGTGAGCTTTGGCGACGAGGCAGATTGAAGCGGCGGGCGGAAAAACTGCGAACGGCCAGCGCAAGGCCACGCTCCTGATAGCGGCCAAGCCCGTCAAACCGTGCGGCAAAGGCGCAAAGGCGCAAAGGCGTTTTCTGGCCCCTGAATTGGCTCCTGCTCCGTGGTGAAACCGGAAGCGCAGCCTGCCCCTACGAACCGGCTTTGAACAGGCTCTGAACATGCTTTTGCCGCCGCCGCCCGCGCCCGTTTACGCCGATGAACACCTGCTGGCCTTTGACAAGCCCGCCGGCTTGCTGGCCGTGCCGGGCCGGGGGCCGGACAAGGCCGATTGCCTCAGCGCCCGCGTGCAGGCCGTCTGGCCCGAGGCGCTCATCGTCCACCGGCTAGACGAAGCCACCAGCGGCCTCATCCTCATGGCCCGCAGCCCGCGCGTGCAGCGCCTGCTGGGCGAAGCCTTTGCGCAGCGCCGCGTACGCAAGCGCTACGAAGCCGTGGTTGGCGCCAGCGCCGCCGCCGTGGCTGCCGCTTTTGCCGCCGCTTCCACCGCCAGCCAGCCTGAGGCAGACGAGCAGTCGGATGAATGGGCGGATGAATGGGCGGACGAATGGGCGGATGAATGGCCGCAAGAGCAGGAGGCGGAAAAAGACGAAACCGCCGCCTTGTCTGCCGCCCTGTCTGCCACTTTGTTAGCCGTTTCCGCCCCGCCCGGATGGGCCGCCATCGGCCTGCCCCTGCTGCCCGACTGGCCGCGCCGCCCGCGCAGCAAGGTCGATCACGCCCACGGCAAACCCAGCCTCACCCTCTGGCGCCCCGCAGGCGGCGGCCCGCTGCCCGGCACGGCGCGCGTGGCGCTGCGGCCCATCACGGGCCGCTCCCACCAGCTGCGCGTGCACCTGGCCGCCATCGGCCTGCCGATTGCGGGCGACGCGCTCTACGCCCCGCCCGCCGCGCAGGCGCTGGCTCCGCGCCTGCTGCTGCACGCCAGCGCCCTGCAACTGAAGCACCCAGCCACCGGCAAGCCGCTGCGCCTGGCCAGCCGGACGCAGCATTTCGACGCCCTGTTTCCCCAGGCATGACGGTCCGCCAGCATCAAAAGCCATGAGTGCCGCTCCAGCGCCTCTGCGCAAAAACATCAGAAAAAGGAGCGAATAAAAAGGGCCAAAATGCCGCCCTGCGCAATGTCCACTAGGACATCATGCTATGGATAAAGGAGCGAAATAAGACCGGGTATTCAACATCCAGGCCTGCCCTCTGCCGCGCGCGGGTTTCCCCGCTTCACAGCGCCACAAAGCGCGGCGCGCCGCGCTCCAGGGCCAGATCGTGCTGGGCCAGCAGCGGCACGCGGGCCATGTTGGCAATGCTGCGCGAGCCGCCCAGGCTGGGGTGGAGCCTGAAGCCATACATCTCCTCCGCCTGCAAGGGGCCAAGCCGGTACGTCAGACGGGCGAACAGGGGGCGCTGCGCGTCATCTTCCTGCTCGAAGGTTTCGGGGCGCAGCCCGCCCCAGAAGCGGCGCATCTGCGCATCGGCCTCCGCGCCGGGGGCCTGTGCGGGGGCGCGGTCGGCGCTGGCGTAGTGAAAGACGATGCCCTCCAGCGGGCTGATGAGCGCCACCTGCCCCTTGCCGCTGGCCCACACCAGCAGCTCGCCAAAGGCCGTGCGGGCAATGACGGCCAGATCACGCCGCTGGCGCAGCAGCGTGCCTTGCAGCCAGCGCGCCAGCAGCGACTCGAACTCCTGCGGATTGGTCATCCACATCAGGCCATCGCCAAAACCGCAAACGCCCACCTCGCGCCAGTAAGTGAAAAGCTGCCGGGGCAGCAGGCCCGCGCAGGCGTCAAAAGCCGCCTCCGGCATTGGCTGGGCGTGCACGGGCGAGCCAAACAAGGCCAGAAAGCGCCCGAAGTCTTCATCCAGTGATTGCGGCGTCATGTGTCAGCTCCTTTGCAAAAAGGAAAAAATCAGGCGGCCAGCAGCACCTGCACGAGGCCGCCCGCGCCCACCAGCCACGCGAAAACCAGCAGCCCCAGCAGCAAAGGCCTGATTCCCGCTTGCCGTATGGCGGAAAAATGCGTGGAAAGCCCCAGCGCCGCCATCGCCATGGCCAGCAGCCAGGTATCGGCCTGCACCAGCGCCGCCACCCAGGCGGCAGGCAGCAGGTTCAGCGAATTGAACAGCATCACGCCAATGAAAACGAAGGCAAACCAGGGAATGACGATGCGGCCTTCCCCCTCCTTTTCGCCCTGGCCCGTTCGCCCTTGCGGCGCAGGCGCGCCGCGCCGCCCCAGCCACAGCGACAGCAGCAGCAAAAAAGGCGCCAGCATCATCACGCGGATCATCTTGGTCGTCACCGCAATATCGGCCACCGCCGCATTGATGGCCTTGCCCGCCGCCACCACCTGCGCCACCTCGTGCACGCTGGAGCCGATGTACACGCCAAACTGCCCGTCCGACAGCGGCCACCAGTGCCAGGCGTGCATCTGCGGATACAGAAAAATGCCCGCCGTGCCGTAAATCACCACCGTCGCCACCGCCACCGCCACGCGGTCAGCGCCTGCGCGCAGCACCGGCGCCGTGGCAATCACCGCCGCCGCGCCGCAAATGCTGCTGCCCGCGCCCATCAGCAGCACCGTCTGCCGCTCCATCTTCAGCCAGCGCAGGCCCAGCCAGCAAGTCAGCAAAAAAGTGGAAGCGAGCATCAGCGCATCCGCCGCGAAACTGGCCAGCCCCACATCCAGCACCTGCCCCAGCGTCAGCCGGAAGCCATACAGCATGATCCCCAGCCGCAGCAACGGCCCCTTGCAAAACAGCATGCCCGCATGACAGCGCACCGCCACGCGCGGATAAACCGTGTTGCCCGCCAGCATGCCGATGACGATGGCCAGCGTCAGCAGGCTGAACCCCGCCTGCGCCGCCCACGCGCTGCGCCCCGCCAGCCAGGCCGCCGCAACCACCGCGCTCACCGCCAGCAGCCCCGCCGCCTTGGCCAGCGGCCCCGTTCCTTCAGATCGCATCGCCCGTTTCTCCTGCCGCCATTATCTGGCGGGGGCGGCGGCGGCCTTCTTGCGCCAGGGCAAAACAAGGCGCGGCGGCGCGGCGGGCGGGCGAATAGGCGCTATCCGTTCATCCACACCCCTGCCAGCAGCAGGGCGCAAACCAGCAGAAAAGCCAGCCATTGGGGCTGCGCCTGGAAATAATCCGCCCAGCCAGCGCGCGAGAAAAAAAGCGTTCCCAGCCAAAAAAGCGCGTAAAACGCATGCAGCAGGGCGATGAACAAAATCAGCCAAAAATGAAAGCCCATGATTTTCGCCCCCATCAGCAGGCAGAAAACCGCGCCCAGCAGCAAATCGGCGCTGACCATGTGAAAAACGCCATGCCCCGTCAGCCAGTAATCAAAAGCCTTGCCCGCATCCGCCCGCGCCGGGCCGGGGCGAAGCCGCCGAAACTCCGCGCCGCCCGCGAAAAAATGAATGCCGCATAAAACAAGCTGAACCACGCCTGCTGAAAGAACCCAGTAATTCATGAAACCATCGCCATTTGCTATTGAAACCTGCGCAGAGCCTGGCTGGAAGAAACCGCAGGCCGCCCGAGTCCACGCTTTTCACCCCCATTCTCCGAATTTGAGCAAGCTCTCTGCGCAGCCCATTCTTCCGGAAACAACCCGTCCGGAATCAAAAGCGGCATTCTAAATACAGCAGGCTGGTGACCTGACGCTATTTCTTGATGCCCCGCAAAGTCATGACCCTGAACTTTTTGGGAGGGAACGGCTTATTCCATCTGCTTGATATTTCTGTTCCACAGGGCCATGGCGGTATCGACGCCTTTTTTGCGGTCGCCTGAATCGAAGGCGGCGAACATTTCTTCAATCTGGGCGTCGATGGCGGGAATGAGGGCGGCATCGCGCTTGAGCTGGCCCTTGGCTTCGGACCAGTAGCGCAGCATATCGGTCCGGTTTTGTTCATAGTGGATGGCGGGAAATGGATAACGGTCTGGTGCGAACATGGCGCACAAGGCCACTTCGGCGGAGAAATCAGCGAGCAGTTTCTTGAGGGACATGATGAAAAGGTGAAAATATGAGGGGCAAACTAAAAATGCCGCCATTGATATGGATCGAAGCAATGGCGGCATTCCGGGGCAGCAAGTCGGTTAGCGCAATTTCTCGATTTGAGCGCCATACAGAGCCATTGCGAGGAGAACGCCTTTATCCTTGTCGCCGGATCCAAAGGCGCAAAACATCTCATCCATCAGGGCTTCAATGAGCGCGATGCGATCCGTGTCGCGCTTGAGCTTCAATTTGATTGCAGCCCAGTAACGCTGGACATTGGATTTTTTTTCCTCATAGAGTCCGTAGCACATTGATTTCGGATTCATTGAAGATACGCAGAGGAGCAGGCTGCCAGAAAGACAATCCAGCAGTTCTCTCAAATTCATGGTATTGGTCATTTTGGAGAAAGAGGGAACTTGTTTCTCACTTTACTGATTCAAAGGCGGCAGACATCTCAGCCATCAGTGCTTCAATGGGGGCTATTTGATTCAAATCTCTTTTCATCTTCTCCTTGGCATCAGACCAGTGCCGCAGGATATTCTTTTTGTTTGGCTCGTAAGTTATGTGTGGTGATGCACAGCGGTCCGGCGCTAATGTGATGCTGACAAGTTCATCAGCCAGATAGTCAAGGGATTCTCTTAATGTCATGGCATGGCCTTTGGAATAAATTCCGTCCTGAATCGGTCTGAAAGACTTATTCCCACTGGCATATAGCAAACCAAAGACGGCATTTGAGAGGGGGCGCGGCTGGCTAGCGTAGTTTCTTGATATGGCCGCAGCCCCACAAGGCCATTGCAATGAGAACGCCCTTGTCTTGGTTTCCGGATTCAAAGGCGCAAAACATCTCATCCATCAGGGCATCAATAGGCGCGATGTGGTCCACGTCGCGCCTGAGCTTTGGTTTGGCCTCAGCCCAGTATTCCAATATTCGGGCCTTCCTTGACTTATATGCCATGCGGAAGGCGTGCGGATCCTTTCTTAGCGTAATACCGACCAGTGCGTCGGCAAGATAGCTAAGTGATTCATTCAAAGTCATGGCATAAGCTCTTTGGGAGGAAGGAGGGATCTTGTTGATATTCTACCTGGGAATGGAATACGAGCCGCTCAGCGCATCAGAGCGAATAATCATGTCATGGCCTTCGTGGATGGAACGCCATTATCCAGCTTGCCGGATATTCTCATTCACAAAGACTGCGTGCTGTGCATACAAATATTCATCTGCTCCATCAAGCGGGCGCCCATTTGGCTGTCAAGGGCCGGCTATTCCATTTGCTTGATATTTCTGTTCCACAGGGCCATGGCGGTATCGGCGCCTTTTTTGCGGTCGCCTGAATCGAAGGCGGCGAACATTTCCTCAATCTGGGCGTCGATGGCGGGAATGAGGGCGGCATCGCGCTTGAGCTGGCCTTTGGCTTCGGACCAGTAGCGCAGCAGGTTTGCCTTGTTTTGTTCGTAGCTCATTGGCATCAGGTAGCGGTCATGCGCGAACATGGCGCAAAAGGCGACTTCAGTGGAGAAATCGGCGAGGGTTTCTTTGAGAGACATAATGCAGAAACGTCAGAGGGATTCAGGGGAATACTGCCATTGGCATCCGCCCAAATGCGCCAGCTACTTGAAAATAGCAATGGCGGCATTTACCGGAATTTTTCAAACTGGCTGCCCCATAGAGACATAGTAATGTTTATTCCTTTGTCTCTTCTGCCAGATTCAAAAGCAGCGAACGCCTCGCTGAGCATGGCTTCAATGGGTGCGATACGATCCGTGTCGCGTTTGAGCTTCAATTTGATTTCGGCCCAGTATCGCTGAATATTGGATTTCTGTTCCTCATAGGATCCGTAGTGCATTGATTTCGGATTCACAGAAGCTACACAGAGAAGCAGGCTGCCAAAAAAGCAATCCAGTAATTCTCTCAAATTCATGGTGTCGGTCATTTTGGAGAAAGAGGAAACTTGTTGATATATCGCCCGGGAATGGCATACGAGCCTCCCAGCGCGTCGGGGCGGATGACCATGTAATGGCCTTCGCGGATCGAATGCCATTGCCTGATTTGCCGGGTATTGGGGTTCTTGAAGGCCAGAGTGCTGTCGAGGTAAAAGTTTTCTCCCAAACGTGCATCAGGAATGCCATACCGGTCTGAATCAGGCGAAGTGATATACCGGTTGATGGCGGCTATTTGAGATGACTGGCTCTCATTGATGCCCAGGCTATTTAAAGCATCTCGTAGGATTTGGCGAGATGATCTATCTACGTGCCTGCCAATAGCCATATTCAAACTGATCTCATGTGGGCGCCGCAATTTGCCCTGACTTTCCAGCTCCAAAGCTTCCTGATATGCGTCATTCACCGCTTGATACTGCAAATTGATCATATGCCTCTCAAATTCCTGCACCGTCATATTCTGATTGCCAATGCGAATATCGCGGTAGTTTTCGCCCCAGGTTGCGCGCAAGCGCCGGTCTTGCAGGAAGGCGTTGTAGTCGCTTTGCAGGCGTTGCGCGGTAGCCTGATAGTCGCGCACGAGGTTGCCGCCGTTCACCCAGGCCATCTGGTATTCGTTGGAGACGTTGGTCATGCCCGCCTCGCGCATGCGCTGGCGCATGTCATCAATCTGGCGCTTGGCGTTGGCTCGATCGTTGATTTGCCTCATCCGGGCCAAATCGTTGTACAGGGCCGGAAGCTCGCCCAGAAAGCCAATCGGGTCTGCTGCCAGATTCAGCGCGGCATCCCAGCCCTGATTGACGACGGGCGAAACCGCGCGCATTCCGCGCGGTGCGCGCGGAGCGCCGCCGCCGGTGGGGATGAAGTCGCCGCTGTCGGGCAGGGAGTCTTCGCGGGCCTGCTCGGCGATCAGCTCGCGCACGACCTGGCGGTGAATGTCGCGCAGGTGTTCGGGGATGAATGAGTCGGGCTGGGAGTGGTCCCTGTTGTCGCGCTGGATGGGGCCGCCGCCGCTGTCTTCGCTGATGACGCGGCCAGCGAACGGAGGCGGCGGGCTGCCTGCTGGCGGGGCGGGGGGCGCGGGTTCAATGCTGGCTCTTTTACACATCTCCGAGCCCACGAGGCGGACTCCTTTCTCGTATGCCCTCCTTTTGCTGGAAAAAAAAAACCACATCTCCTGCCACCT
>NZ_LT964854.1:1857083-2021077 GCF_900240305.1 Ottowia massiliensis
GGACTACCCGCGGCGTGCGTTTGTAGGCATAAGCTCGTCGGCAGCGTCATACGTCGATAGGAGCCAGGTGCGCTATCTTTTTTGATGGTGAAAGGGCGGGGCAGGGGGCGGTTCAGAAGTAGCCGTCGCGCTTGCGCTTTTCCATGCTGGCGTCGCTGGTCTGGTCGTCCATGCGGGTGGCGCCGCGTTCGCTGACGCTGGCGGCCAGGGTTTCCACAATGATGTCGGCGGGCGTGGCGGCGGTACTGGGCACGGGGCAGGTGCAGGTGATGTCGCCCACGGTGCGAAAGCGCACGCTGCGTTTTTGCACGGTTTCGCCCGGTTTGGGCGGCGTCAGGGGCGTGACGGGCACGAGCAGGCCCCGGCGTTCGATGACGTCGCGCTCGTGGGCGTAGTAGAGGCTGGGCAGCTCGATGTTTTCGCGGCCGATGTATTGCCACACGTCCAGCTCCGTCCAGTTGCTGATGGGAAAGACGCGGAAGTGCTCGCCGGGGGCCAGGCGGGTGTTGAACAGCGTCCAGAGTTCGGGCCGCTGGGCTTTGGGCTGCCATTGGCCGAAGCTGTCGCGGTGGCTGAAGATGCGCTCTTTGGCGCGGGCTTTTTCTTCGTCGCGCCGCGCGCCGCCCATGAGGGCGTCGAAGCGGAATTCTTCAATGGCTTCGAGCAGGGTGACGGACTGGTGGGCGTTGCGGCTTTCGTCGGGGCGGGCCAGGCGCACGGTGCCGCGCGCGATGCTGTCTTCCACGCTGCGCACGATGAGTTCGGCCCCCAGTTCGGCGGCGCGCTTGTCGCGCAAGGCGGTGACTTCGGGGAAGTTGTGGCCCGTGTCAATCATGAGCAGCGGGTAGGGGATGCGGCCCGCGCCAAAGGCTTTTTCGGCGCAGCGCAGCATGACGAGCGAGTCTTTGCCGCCGGAAAAAAGCAGCGCCGGGCGGTCAAAAGCGGCGGCGGCTTCGCGCAGGATGAAGATGGTTTCTTCTTCCAGCGCGTCCAGATGGGCGGCCGAGAGGTGGTGGGCAGGTGCGTTCATGGGCGTGGGAGGCGTGAGTGGCGGTGTTGGGGAGAAAGGCCGGGCGGCGGGCGCTTGGCGCGCGGGGTTCCGTGCGGGATTCAGTGCGCCAGGTGCAGGCCGCATTCGCGGCGCTCTTCGGCTTTGGTGGGGTCGAAGTAGTCAAAGTTGTTGGGCAGGCCGTGGGTCTGGCAGTAGGCGTGCAGGTCTTTGGCGCTCCAGTGCAGCAGGGGGGCGACTTTGATGAGGCCGTCGGGGTTGAGGCTGACGGGCTGCATGCGGGCGCGCTCGTCGCTGTCGCTGGCGCGCAAGGCGGTGAGCCAGATGCGGGGGGCCATTTCGCGCAGCGCGCGCGCAAAAGGCTCCAGCTTCACTTCTTCGGTGAAGGCGGCGTGGCGGGGGTCGTCCAGCGCGGGGGCGGGGCCTTCCAGCGCTTCGCGGTGGGCGCGGGTGCGGCGCGGCAGGTAGGCGTGCAAATTCAGGCCCAGCTGGCGCGTGAGCGCGTCGGCGAACTGGTAGGTGGCGGCGGTGTTGTAGCCGCTGTCCATCCACACCACGGGCACATCGGGCTGCACGCGGCAGGCCATGTGCAGGATGACGGCCTCGAAGGGCCGGAAGTTGGTGGTGACGATGGCGCGCAGCCCCAGGCGCCGGCCCAGGCCCAGCGCCCAGGCGGTGAGGGCAGGGGCGTCATGGCCCAGCTCATCGCTCACGCGGGCCAGCTCTTCGGCGCCGGGCATGGCCGGGGCGGCTGTTGCGGCGGCGCGGTTCATTCGGCCTCCCGTGCGAAGTGGGGGCGGGGCTGCTGCGCGTCGCCCTGGTAGAACTCGTCAAACACCACGAACTGGCGCGGGGCGGCTTCGGCGTTCACGCCTGCGGCCAGCACGGCGCTGGTAAAGCCGCTGCGCTGCATGAGCAAAAGCTGGTCGATGAGCACGTCGCCCGTGGCGCGCAGCTCGCCGGTAAAGCCCAGGCGGCGGCGCAGCAGCACGGCCTGGCTGTAGGCGCGGCCATCGGTGAATTTGGGAAAGTTCAGCTCGATGCAGGTGACGCCCTGCAAAGCGCCTTCGGCGGCCAGCGCGAGCACGTCGGCGTCGTTGGCGATTTGCAAAACGCCGGGCGCGGCGCTGGCGGAAGCAGCGCTTTCAGAGGCGCTTTCAGCAGTGTTTTCTGCGGGGTTTTCAGCGGCGCTGCCCGCCGGGGCTTCGCTTTCGGCGGGGGCAACGATGCGGATGGTTTCTTTCATCGCGGCGCTTTCTTTGTTGTGCCGGGCCGCTCGCTCAGGCCACGGCGGCGGGCTGGGCCGCAGCGGGGGCGGCGGCAGGCTTGGCGGGCTTGTCTTCGGGCCGCGCGTGGCGGGCGGCGTTGGCGGCGGCCTTGAAAGGGTCATGGCCCAGGCGGCGCACGGTGTCGATGAAGTGCTCTTTGCCGTCGCGCAGTTCGCGGTAGGTGTTCAGGATGGCCTGCACCACGTCGGGCACTTCGGCGGCGGAGAAGGCCGGGCCGATGATCTTGCCCGGCCCCTCGCGGCCCGACAGGTGCGAGCCGTCGCTGCCGCCCAGGGTGATCTGGTACCACTCCTTGCCGTCTTTGTCCACGCCCAGAATGCCGATGTGGCCGCTGTGGTGGTGGCCGCAGGAGTTGATGCAGCCGCTCATGTTCAGGTCAATCGGCCCCAGGTCTTCGGCCTCGTCGATGTCTTCATACAGGGCCATGAGCGCGGCGGCAATGGGAATGGAGCGCGCATTGGCCAGGGCGCAGAAGTCGCCGCCGGGGCAGGAAATCATGTCGGTAATCAGCCCGATGTTGGGCTGCGCCAGCCGCAGTGCGCGCGCCGCTTCGTAAAGAGCGGGCAGATCGGCGCGGCGCACCCAGGGCAGCAGCAGGTTTTGCTCGTGCGTGAGGCGCACTTCGCCCGCCGAAAAACGGTCGGCCAGATCGGCCACGGCGTCCATCGTGGCGGCGTCGGCGTCGCCCGGGGCCATGCCCAGGCGCTTGAAGGAAAGATGCACCACGGCCAGGCGCGGGTCGCGGTGGGCCTGCACATTGCGCGCCAGCCAGCGCTGGTAGGGCAGGGCATTCACATCAACCGGCTGCTGCGGCGCCACGGCGGGCGCGTCTTCGCCCGCCAGCGCGGGCGGCGCAAAGCACGCGGACACGCGCTCCAGCTCGGCTTGCGGAATGGTGTGCGGCGCGCCGTCGTGCTCGACGATGGCGCGGTATTCGGCCTCCACCGCGTCAATGAAGCTCTGCCCTTCGGCCTTGACCAGTATCTTGATGCGCGCCTTCCACACGTTGTCGCGGCGGCCATAGCGGTTGTAGACGCGGATGATGGCTTCCAGATAGTTCAGGATCTGATCCCAGGGCAAAAACTCGCGCAGCACCGCGCTGATGACCGGCGTGCGCCCCATGCCGCCGCCAGCGCGCACCTTGAAGCCCAGCGCGCCCGCATCGTCTTTCACCAGTTGCAGGCCCACGTCGTACCAGCCCAGCGCCGCGCGGTCCTCGGCCGCGCCGTTCAGGCTCACCTTGAACTTGCGCGGCAGAAAAGCGAATTCGGGATGCAGCGTGCTCCACTGCCGCAGGATTTCGGCGAAGGGGCGCGGATCGGCCAGCTCATCGGGCGCAATGCCCGCCAGCGCGTCGGTGCAGATATTGCGGATGCAGTTGCCGCTGGTCTGAATGCCGTGCAGCCCCACGGTGGCCAGCAAGTCCATCACGTCGGCGCTCTTGGCCAGCGGAATCCAGTTGTATTGCACGTTGGTGCGCGTGGTGAAGTGGCCGTAGCCGTAGCGCAGCGGCGGCGCATCCAGCGTCAGCCCCGGCTGGCGGGCCTGCAAGGCGTCTTGCTGGGCCTGCGCCTCGGCAAACAGGCCCGGCTCCGGCTGATCGAACTCGCGCGCCACCCGCGCCAGCACCCGCATCTGCGCGCTGCTGATTTCGCCATAAGGCACCGCCACGCGCAGCATGGGCGCGTAGCGCTGCACATACCAGCCGTTTTGCAGCCGCAGCGGCTTGAACTGGTCTTCCGACAGCTCCCCGCGCTGCCAGCGCGAGAGCTGATCGCGAAACTGCGCCGCCCGCTGGCGGATGAGTTGCAAATCGAATTCGGTTTTGACGTACATGGTGGGCTTTGTGGGAAGCAAGCCCGCCCACGGCCTGGCCGCGAGCGGTTTTGCGAAAAAACAAGCCCCGCACTGTAGGCACGCGCCGCGCCAAAGGGAACGATTTTTTGGTTAGTGCCTTATGCGCCAAACGGCATAAAGCGCCGCCGCCTGCCAACATAGCCCCAGGGTTGGCGGACGTGGCAGCAGGCAAGGCCGGGCCGGGCGGCGGGTGCATGAGAGCCGGGCCTGAATCGCAGGCGCTGCCCGTCTGGAAGCACCAAAAAGAGGAGCTGATTCAGGGGGCCAAAAATGCCGGTTCCCGCAGTTTCCACCAGGACATCATGCTATGAATGAAGGAGCGAAAGTAGCGGCCAGCGTTCCGGCCATGCCTTGCCTGGTCAGTCTTCTTTCAGCCCGGTCAGCGGCTGGCGCTGGCGCCAGAGGACGGTGACGGGCGGATGGCGGCCCTGGCCGCGCTGCACGGCGGCGGTTTCCTGCAAGGCTACGTCATCCAGCCGCAGGCGGCCCTGCACTTCAAAGAAGCTGGAGAGCACGTCGCACCACTGGGCGGGGCATTCGCGCACTGGCTGCTGTGCGCCGCCGGCGGCCTGGGCGGCGTCGGCAATGCTTTTGAACGGCCTGGCGGCGCGCGCGGCGGCCATGCGCTGGGCGCTGGCCAGGTCGATGCCGGTGACGGCGTGGATGACTTCGGCGCTGGCGGTGTTCAGATTGACGGGCGTGCGCTGCGGCAGCAGGGTGATGTGCGGCAGCAGCGCCGCGAGCGTGGCGGGCGGCACGCCCAGCCAGCCGAGCTGATCGGCGCGCAAGGGCATGGGCGCGGCCAGCGCGGCCTGGCCTTGCTGGGCGGGCTGGGCCAGGGCGCTGGCGGCTTTGTTCAGGTGTTCGGCGAGGGCGTCCAGCTCATGCGCGGGCAGGCCCAGCAGGGCAAACAGGCGCTCGAAGCGCTGGCGGCTTTGCTGCGCCTCTTGCGGCGGGGCGCCAGCCTGGGGCACCAGGTGCAGCACGTTCATGCGGGCTTGCAAGTCGGCTATGCCGCCGGAGAGAAAGGCGTCGCGCCCCAGGTCGCTGGTGTCGGCGCCAGCGGTGAGGAAGGTGGAGATGCGCGCTTCGGCCAGCGGCACGGCCCAAGGCTCGCCCAGGTGGTCGGCCTGGCGGTCGTCGTCCACGCGCAGGATGAGCCGCCCCCAGTCGAGCGCGCCGCCCAGCAGCCAGGCCGATTGCACGCGCGCGCGCTCGGCCGCTTCCACTTCCACGCCGCGCCATTGCTGCCACATGGCGGCGGCGGCCAGCGTGGCCACCAGCGCGACGGTGAGCATGGCCGCCAGCAGCGCCGCGCCGCGCTGCGCCGCGCCTGGCCGGGAGACGGCAGCTTCGCTGGCTGTGAAAGGGCGTTTTTTCATGGGCGGACGGGTTTTTTTGCTGTTGATGGCAGGCGGGTTTCAGGATTTTTTCAAGGCGGGCGCTATTGGACTATTGGAAGCAGGGCGGGAAAACGGGGCGATTTGAAAAAAGCATTTTGAAAAAGGGCGTTTTGCGCGCGGGTTGCCGCCTTTGCTGCGATTTTTCTTTCCGGGGGTTTCAAGGGGCTGGATTCAATATTCACATGCCCGCCGTGGGCGTGAAAGTGGGCGAAAGCCAGTCCAGCATCACGGGGCCGGTCAGCGACTGCCCTTCGGCCAGGGTGAGGTTCAGGCGGATGGCTTCGGGCACGCGCGCCAGCTGCGCTTCGCCCTGGGCGGAGCTGGACAGGGGGTTGAACCAGGCGTTGTCCAGAAAGTAGTAGAGCTGCCAGTCTTGCAGCGCGGCAATGGCCACGGCCTGCCCGGCGCTGACGGGGCGCTCGGGCGTCTGGCTCCAGCCTTGCGCGGCCTGCCAGGCGCTGGCCCATTCGTTCCAGGTGCGCACGGGGTGCGATTGCCAGCGCCACCACTGGCCGCTTGTGGCGCTGGCAATCGCACCCCGTGCGCACCTGGAACGAATGGGCCAGCGCCTGGCAGGCCGCGCANGGGAGCGTGTGTGGGCGGTGACGTCGGGACGTGGCGGGGAACCGAGAGTGCAGTACAGTCTTTTGTTGTATTTTTTTGTTAAGGGAGCCGGGCCCCCCCGAACTTTACCCGGGTAGGTCGTCGGCCGCGGTAGGTTGTTTATAGGGGCCAGGATTGCCGGATGGGCTGCCGGATGGGTTGCCCGGGGGCGTTTGCGGGCTGGCCGGCGGGGCTGCGGCGGCGGCCAGTTGCTGGGGCCAGACCATCATGGCGTCCAGATCGGCGTGCCACTGCGCGAAGGCCGCTTGCAGCGCCAGCGTGCCGTCGGCATGCGCGCGCGCCCTTTCTTGCGCGCGCGTCATGCCGTCGATGGCCTGCCAGCTCATGACGGCCATGACGGCCATGATGGCCAGCGCCACCAGCACTTCGATCAGGGTGAACCCCCGGCAGGGTTGCATGCGGGCCGCCATCGCTTGCCTCAGTAACGCCCGATGAGCGTGGAAACCTGCACCACCGTGAGCTGCTGCTGGCGCACGATGGCCTCGACGCGGCGGAAGTTGGGGTTGGGCGTGGCGCGCACGGCCAGCGTGACTTCAAACGCCTGCCCGGCCTGCTCGCAAGCCAGCGTGCTGTCGCCCGCGCCGGGAAACTGGCGCGTGAGCTTGAGTTCGATCAGCGCGTTTTCGGCGCAGATTTGCCCCAGCATCACGCGACTTTGCCGCGCCGCGTTGTCCGCGAGCGCGCCGGCGGCCTTCAGCCCCGCCACCAGCGCGATGGCGGTGATGGACAGGGCCACCATCACCTCCACCAGCGTGAAGCCGCCGCAGACCGCTCTTTTGCCGCGAGTGAGGGCGAATGCAGGCATGGCCGGGCCTCGTTCAGGGCTGGCGCGCATCGGCTGGGCCGCCCAGGGCGCTCACGGCAAAGGGGCGCAGCCCGTCGGTGGCCACTTGCAGCGTGGCCGGGCTGCCCGCGCGGTGCAGCGCCACGGCCTGCGGGCCGATGATGGGGTCAGGCCCCAGCAGCAGCGCCGCGTTGCCCTGCGCGGCGGTGGCTGCGTCCAGCCACTGCGTGGGCCAGGGGCTGCCGCCGGGCGGCACGCCTTCAAACACAAAGCCTTGCGCGGCGGGCCGCCAGGTCACTGCCACCCCCGTGGCGCGCGAGAGGGCGCGGGCCGATTCCAGCAGCGCCGCCAGCCGCGCTGCGTCGCGCTCCAGCGCCGAAGCCGCGCTGTCGCGCAGCGCAATGGCCGCCAGCGAAACGCCCAGCGCGATCACGGCGACGGTGACCACCAGCTCGATGAGGGTAAAGCCCCGGCTGCGGCAGTGCGCGTGTTCGGCGGGCATGCGGTTGGGCATCAAGATTGGGCCTCAAAAAGAGGAGCGAATTCAGGCCGCTGAAAAGGCATCTCGCGCAGATTCCTCTAGGACATCATGCTATGGAACCAGGAGCAAAAATATGCCTTCTTACTGCCAGCTGCCAATGTCGGCGTCGCGCCCCTCGCCGCCGCTTTTGCCGTCGGCGCCAAAGCTCATCACGTCCACCTCGCCCTTGACGCCCGGGTTCAGGTACTGATACGGGTTGCCCCACGGGTCATTGGGCAGCTTTTCCAGGTACACGCGCCAGTTGCGCGGCTCGGGCGGCGCGCTGGGGCGGGCGATGAGCGCCTGCAAGCCCTGCTCGGCGGTGGGGTAGCGCAGGTTGTCCAGCTTGTAGAGCTTGAGCGCCTGCACGATGTTGTTCACGTCCGTGCGGGCGGCGGTGGCGCGCGCGTCGTCCGTGCGGTCCAGCAAATTGGGCACGATCAGCGCGCCCAGCACGCCAATGATGACCAGCACCACCATCAGCTCGATCAGGGTGAAGCCAGCCCCGCGCTGGCGGGCGCGGGAACGGGCGCTGAGATGGGCGCGGGAACAGGTGCGGGAAAGGGCGGAAAAGGCAGTGTTCATAAGCGAAAAAGCGCCGCAGCGCACGCCTGGAGCAGGGCGGAAGTGCACCCAAAGCGGGCCGGGAATCAGCCGGAAACGGATCAGAAAAGAAGGCCGCGAACAGACGGCGGACGGGCCGCCATCAAGAGTGCGCTCAATGATAATCGGCGCATGTCTTTGCCCCTGTTCAGGAGCGCCGCCCGCCGGTCTCCGTATTTTTCCTGATGGCACGCCCGGCGCTGAACCGATTCGCCCCCGCCCTGGCCGCGCTGCTGCTGTGGGCGCTGGCCGCTGGCAGCGCGCTGTACTGGGCGCTGCACGCTGCCAGCAGCGCCCCGCCCGCTGCGGCCGCCACAGCCGCGCCCGGCCTGCCCCCGCTTGACGCGCAGGCCGTGGCCCGTGGCCTGGGTGCGGCAGATGACGCCCCGCCAACGGTTCAGGCCGCGCCGCCTGACGCCCGCTATGCGCTGGCGGGCGTGGTCGCTCACGGCAGCGAACGCGGCGCGGCGCTCATTGCCGAACAGGGCCAGCCCCCCAAGCCCTACCGCGTGGGCGCGAAGCTGCCCGGCGGCTGGACGCTGCAAGCCGTCTTGCGCCGCAGCGCGGTTCTGGACGCGGGCGATGGCCGCCAGATGCGCCTGCAAATGCCCGAACCCGCCCCGCCCGCGCGCCGCGCGCCCTGACGCCCCTTACGGTCAGATCATGAACAGGCGCCTGGCCCGCAGGCCATGGTGAAATGGGCGCAGGCCGCTATTGATTCAAGAGCGAAACGCATCTGCCGGGCCGGGCGCAGGGGCGCGGCGGCCTGGGGAAAAGCGGCGGCCGGGCGCGCCTGATAATCCGCCGCCATGCGAGTGCGCTTTACCAAAATGCAAGGGGCGGGCAACGATTTCGTGGTGCTTGACGAAACGGCCGCGCCGCTGAACCTGACGGCGGATCAATACCGTTTTCTGGCCGACCGCCACTTTGGCGTGGGGGCCGACCAGATTCTGAGCGTGCGGCCCGCGCCCGCGCCGGACGTGGATTTCGAATACGTCATCCACAACGCCGATGGCGGCGAGGTGGAGCACTGCGGCAACGGCGCGCGCTGCTTTGTGCGCTACGTGCGCGGGCAGGGGCTGACGGCCCGCAACCCTGTGCGCGTGAAAGTGAAAAACGGCGTGATCGAACTGGCCGAGCAGCCTGATGGTCGCGTGCGCGTGAACATGGGCGCGCCGGTGTTTGATCTGCCCCGCGTGCCTTTCGATTCCGCAGGACTGACGCCGCTGGCCGAGGGCGGCTGGCAGGTGTGGCCGCTGGCGCTGAAGCAGGCGGGCGGGCGCGGCGCGGCGTGCATGGTTTCTGTCGCCGTGCTGTCCATGGGCAATCCGCACGCCGTGCAGGTGGTGGCGCAGGCAGATACCGCCCCCGTGGCCGAGCAAGGCCCGCTGATTGAAACGCACCCGGCCTTTCCGCGCCGCGTCAATGCAGGGTTCATGCAGGTGCTGGATCGCCGCCAGATCCGTCTGCGCGTGTGGGAGCGCGGCGCTGGCGAAACGCTGGCCTGCGGCACCGGCGCTTGCGCCGCCGTGGTGGCGGGCCGCCGCCTGGGCCTGCTGGATGAGCGGGTGGATGTGCACGCGCGCGGCGGCCTGCTGACCATTGAATGGGCAGGCGGCGAGCGCGATGCCGTGTTCCTGACCGGCCCGGCGCAAACCGTGTTTCACGGCGAAATCGATCTTCCCGGCGCGCCGCAGCCGCCCGCGCGCTGACGGGAAAAAAGGAAAACCCGAGATGACCGAAAACCACAACCCCCATCCTGAAGTGCATGACGGCGTGGACGAAAACGCCATCGCCCAGTACCTGCTGGCCGAACCCGGCTTTTTCGAGCGCCATGCCGAGCTGCTCACCCGCGTGCAGCTGGCCAGCCCCAACGGCGGGCGCACCATCAGCCTGCAAGAGCGCCAGGCCGAGGCCCTGCGCGAAAAAATCGCCCTGCTGGAGCGCCGCCTGATGGAGATGGTGCGCTACGGCAACGAAAACATGCTGATTGCCGACAAGCTCCAGCGCTGGGCGCGGCAGCTGTTTCTCGCGCACCGGCCCATTGATCTGCCCGCCGTCATGGTCAGCGAGCTTCAGGCGCAGTTCGGCGTGCCCCAGGTCGCCCTCAAGGCGTGGGAGGTGGCCAGCGTCTATGCGGGCGAACCTTTCGCGCAGGGCGTCAGCGATGACGTGAAGAGCCTGGCCGCCTCGCTGGCCGCGCCTTATTGCGGCGTGAACACCGGCTTTGATGCCGTGCAGTGGCTGCCCGCGCCGCAGGAAGCGGCCTCGCTGGCGCTGCTGCCGTTGCGCAAGCCAGGCGCGAGCCAGGGCGCTTTTGGCTTGCTCATCCTCGCCTCGCCCGACAGCCACCGCTATGAAGCGGGCATGGCCACGGATTTTCTGGAGCGCATCAGCGAAATTGCCAGCGCAGCGCTCTCGCGGCTGCGCGATGAGGACTGACGGGCGCGTGCGCCAGGCAGCGGCCCGGCGCGTGAACCCGCCCGCCCGAAGGCCCGCCCGTGCGGCAGGCAGTTTCTGCCGGGCGGCATCAGAAACAGGAGCGAATTTGTAGGGGTCAAAAGGCCACTCCGCGCTGCATCCACCAAGACATCTTGCTACGAATAGCGGAGCAGAAATGGCGCGGCGCGTTCAGCCCCGCGCGCATGCCGCCTTGCCATGAAGGGCTGCAGGCCGGGGGCGCACTTTCGCGCCATGGACAAACTGTGAACAGGTTCTCAAGTCTTTGCTCCCAAATGTGACAATCGCCGCTTTTCACTGCAACCGATGAAAGGGAAATGCCTATGACGACTCTGACGTTCAACGCGTACTACACGCTGATTGCGGCAGTGCTGGTGCTGCTGCTGGGCAGCTGGCTGGTGCGCAAGATCAAGTTCTTGCAGGATTTCAACATTCCGGAGCCGGTGGCTGGCGGCCTGGTGGCTGCGCTGGTGCTGTTTGGCGTGCATACCGTGCAGGGCGTGAATTTCCAGTTTGAAAAGCCCTTGCAGGATGCCTTCATGCTGGTGTTTTTCTCGTCCATTGGCCTGTCCGCCGATTTCGCGCGGCTGCGCCAGGGCGGCAGGCCGCTGGTGATTTTCATCATCGTGGTGTCGGCTTTCATCATCGTGCAGAACGTGGTGGGAACGGTCATGGCTTCGATGCTGGGGCTGGATCCGCGCATCGGCCTGGTGGCCGGCTCCATCACGCTCACGGGCGGCCACGGCACGGCGGGCGCCTGGGGCAAAGACCTGGAAGCCGCTGGCGTGCAAGGCGCCATCACGCTGGGCATGGCCTGCGCCACGTTTGGCCTGGTGATGGGCGGCCTGCTGGGCGGCCCTGTGGCACGGCGTTTGATTCGCGGCAAGCCCACGCCGGGCCTGGCGGGCATTGATGACAGCAAGCCTGCCGTCGGCGATCAGGAAGTGGTGTTCGAGCGCCCGCACCAGCAGCGCCTCATCACGGCGGAGTCGGGCCTGCAAACGCTGGCCATGTTCGCCGCCTGCCTGGCGTTTTCCGACATCATGTTCAAAGTGGCGCAAGGCACGTCCTTCCAGTTGCCGCAATTCGTGTGGGCGCTGGCCGGCGGCGTGCTGGTGCGCAATGGCCTGGTGCTGATTTTTGGCGTGAACATGTTTGATCGTGCCATTGACGTGTTCGGCAACATCGCGCTATCGCTGTTTCTGGCGATGGCCCTGCTTTCGCTCAAGCTGTGGGAGCTGGCTGGGCTGGCCGTGCCGGTGATGTTCATTTTGGCCGTGCAGACGGTGGTGATGGCGCTGTACGCCACGTATGTGACCTACCGCGCCATGGGCAGCGACTACGACGCCGCCGTGCTGGCTGCCGGCCACTGCGGCTTCGGCCTGGGCGCCACGCCCACGGCGGTGGCCAACATGCAGGCGCTGACCGACCGTTTCGGCCCCTCGCACAAAGCCTTCCTGATCGTGCCGATGGTGGGCGCGTTTTTTGTGGATATCGTCAATGCGCTGCTGCTGCAAGGCGCTCTCAAAGTCATTGCCTGGGTGAGCTGAACGCCCCGCAAGCGGCCTCAGCCGCTGAAAGAAAAACGGCGCGCCAGATGGCGCGCCGTTTTTGTTTGCCGTGGATGAGGCCGGGGGCGCCTTCAGCCTGCCTTGCGGCGCAGCGCCAGCGCCAGCAGCAGCACTGTGCAGAAGGCAAACCACATGAAGGACCAATTGGCGATGCTGCCGCCCAGCAGCGTCCAGTCCACGGCGGCGCAGTCGCCGCTGCCTTTGAAGATGGATGGCAGCAGACGGCCAATGGGCATGGATTCGATCATGCCGTAGAGGTCGCCTCGCCCGCATGCGGAAAACGCGGGCGGATTCCATTGCAGCCAGCTTTGCCGTCCGCCCGTGAAAGCGCCCAGCACGGCAAACAGCAGCGCCAGCACGCCAAAGCCGCGCTGCCAGCCGCCCGGCTTGCAAGCCGCCGCCAGGGCGCTGAACACCGCCACGGCAATCAGCGCCTCGCGCTGCACGATGCACATGGGGCACGGTTGCAGGCCCACCATGCCCTGGAGGTAGAGCACGCCAAAGGCCAGCATGCCCAGGCAGGTGGCGCTGATGGCCAGGTAAAGGCGGCGCGGAGCGGCGAGGATTTGTCGGATGAGGTTCATGGTCATTCAAAGCGAGTGTGAAGCGTGGCGTTTGGAGCGGGGGCCTGGCAGCGGGTTCCGCCAGCCTGGCTGGTGCGGCGCTTGCGTTTGCCCATCGCAGCCTTCTGCTCGGCCCTCCGCCATCTCAAGCTTGCGCGCACCAGACAAGGCAAACCGAACTTGTCGAAAAGAGACGTCTTTTTGCTCTTTTAATCACGCATAAAAGAACGGAATCAGGCGTGTAAACAGAACGGGAACGCAAGCTCAAGGAGCGCAGGAGGTTTTCTGAACAGGCGCTCACGCTCCTTCGCGGCTGGCGCGCTTGCGTTCGTGCTCTTTGAGGTGGCGCTTGCGCAGGCGGATGCTTTTGGGGGTGATTTCGACGAGTTCGTCGTCTTCGATGAATTCCACGCCGTATTCCAGCGTCAGCTCGATGGGGGGCGTGACTTTGATGGCGTCTTCCTTGCCGCTGACGCGGAAGTTTGTGAGCTGCTTGGTGCGCGTGGCGTTGACGACGATGTCGTTGTCGCGGTTGTGAATGCCCACGATCATGCCTTCATAGACCGGGTCGCCCGCTTTCACGAACATGCGGCCCCGGTCATCGAGCTTGCCCAGGGCGTAGGTGAAGATTTCGCCGTCGTCCATGCTGATGAGCACGCCGTTTTTGCGGCCGCCCACGTCGCCCTTGAAGGGTTCGTAGCCGTCGAAGATGTTGGAAATCAGCCCGCTGCCGCGCGTGAGGTTGAGAAATTCGTTGGAAAAGCCAATGAGGCCGCGCGCCGGTATGCGGTATTCCAGCCGCACGCGGCCGCGCCCGTCAGGCTCCATATTCACCAGCTCGCCCTTGCGCTCGCCCAGTGCCTGCATCACGCCGCCTTGGTGGCCTTCTTCAATGTCGGCTGTTACCAATTCGATCGGTTCGCACTTCTGTCCATCAATCTCGCGAAAAACCACGCGCGGTTTGCTTACGGCCAGCTCGTAACCTTCGCGGCGCATGTTTTCCAGCAGGATGGTGAGGTGCAGCTCGCCCCGGCCCGAGACTTCAAACACGCCGTCTTCGGCCGTTTCCCGCACGCGCAGGGCCACGTTGCTTTGCAGCTCTTTTTGCAGGCGGTCCCAGATTTGGCGGCTGGTGACGTATTTGCCCTCGCGCCCGGCCAGCGGGCTGGTGTTGACGCAAAAGTTCATGGTCAGCGTCGGCTCGTCAATCTTGAGCATGGGCAGCGGCTGCGGGCTGGCCGGGTCGGTGACGGTGGCGCCAATGTTGATGTCTTCAATGCCGTTGATGAGCACGATGTCGCCCGGGTAGGCCTCTTTCACCTGCACGCGGTCCAGCCCCTCGAAGGTGAGCACCTGGTTCACGCGGCCCTTGGTTTGCCTGCCTTCCGGGCCTTCCATGACCAGCACGTCCATGCCCGCCCGGATGGTGCCCGCGTTCACGCGGCCCACGCCAATGCGGCCCACGAAGGTGGAATAGTCCAGCGCCGAAATTTGCAGTTGCAGCGGCGCGTTGCGGTCGCCCTCGTGCGGGGGCACGTGCTTGAGAATGGTCTCGAACAGCGCCGTCATGTCTGGCCCCCACTGCTCGCCGGGCGCGCCTTCTTCCAGCGAAGACCAGCCATTGATGCCGCTGGCATACACCACGGGAAAGTCCAGCTGCTCGTCCGTGGCGCCCAGCTTGTCGAACAGGTCAAACGCGGCGTTGATCACCTTGTCCGGATCGGCGCCGGGCTTGTCCACCTTGTTGACCACCACGATGGGTTTCAGCCCCAGCGCCAGCGCCTTTTTGGTGACAAAACGCGTTTGCGGCATGGGGCCTTCCTGCGCGTCGATGAGCAGCAGCACGCCATCGACCATGCTCAGGGCGCGCTCCACCTCGCCGCCAAAGTCCGCGTGGCCGGGCGTATCGACGATGTTGATGTGCGTGCCCCGCCAGGAAACGGCGCAGTTCTTGGCCAGGATGGTGATGCCCCGCTCGCGCTCGATGGCGTTGCTGTCCATCACGGTATCCACCACTTTTTCGTGGTCGGCAAAGGTGCCCGACTGGCGCAGCAATTGATCAACCATGGTGGTTTTGCCGTGGTCCACGTGGGCGATGATGGCGATATTGCGAATTTGGGAAGACATGAATCAGAACTCAATCAAAAGAAAATAAAGCGGCGATTGGACGCAAAAATGAATCAAGAATCAGGCGCGCCCTGCCGGAATGAAAAAAACGGATCCATCATGCCCGCGCTTGCCGCGATCCACATGAAGAAAATAGGCGATATGGCGAATGATGCGAAGCATGAAAATCTCTTCAGAAAAATCAAATCAGCCGCTGGTAAATCGCCAAATCGACCGGGCTGAAACAGCAGAAAATGATTTCGTGTAGCTGCTCCAGCGCCGGATGGGCGCGGACGGCCTGAAGGGCGATTTCGGCGGCCGCTTCTTTCGGATAGCCATAAACGCCGGTGCTGATGCACGGAAAAGCCAGGGTTTTGAGGCCGTGCTGCGCGGCCAAATCAAGGCAGTGCGTGTAGCAGCTGCGCAGTTTTTGCGCCTCGCCCGCATGGCCGCCATGCCAGACCGGCCCCACGGTGTGAATGACGTGGCGGCACGGCAGGCCGTAAGCGCCGGTGATGCGGGCCTGCCCCGTGGGGCAGCCGCCCAGCTGGCGGCACTCTTGCAGCAATTCAGGCCCGGCGGCGCGGTGAATGGCCCCATCCACCCCGCCGCCGCCCAGCAGCGACGAATTGGCGGCATTCACAATGGCATCCACGGCCAGCGTGGTGATATCGGCCTGGAGGGCGCGGATTTTCGGGCTGGTTTTCATGAGGGGTTCACTTT
Organism: Ottowia massiliensis; assembly: GCF_900240305.1. NCBI lineage: Bacteria > Pseudomonadati > Pseudomonadota > Betaproteobacteria > Burkholderiales > Comamonadaceae > Ottowia > Ottowia massiliensis. The sequence goes on from NZ_LT964854.1 coordinate 1,872,596, forward strand.
GCGGGTTCATGGCAGGCGTTGAAAATGAAAAACGCTTTTTCCACATTTGCTCCGCGTCTGCGCGGGCATGGTCAGCGGGCAAGGGCGTGCCTGGGCAGAAAGAAGGGCTGATTTAGCTCCTGTATCAATAGCATGAGGTCCTAGTGGAAAGAGCGCGAAAGCCGTTTTGACGCCCTTGTATTTGCTCTTGCTATTGAAGCATGTGCATGCCCTCTCCGGCCAGGCGGCCCGCGGGCTTCGGCCCTGAACGCTCTTCAGCCGCACGCATGACGCCAGATATTCATGGCTTTTTCGAGCATTAACCTTTTTGTTTTGATTCAAGGCATTTTCAAGACAGGCCTTCCGATAGGCGGCCGGCGCAGATTGATTCAATGCATCCATTCAAATGCTCCCAAACATTTGCGCGCCTGGCTGGTTCAGGATTTGCCCGATTTCCACGGGCGAGAGCAAGCGGGTTGCGATCAGTTCGCCTGCTTTCACGCGCGCCGTGCCGAGCAGGGCGCGGGGGCGGTCGCCATAGACGGCGATGTGTTCGGCGTCGGGCCAGGGGCCCCGGCGGCGCAGGCCGGTCAGAAAGCGGGCGGCGTCGTCATGGCCGAGGGTGATGGCGGCAAAGCCGGGCAGCAGGGCTTGCACGGGCAGCAGGGCAGCGAGGCGCTGGTCTTCGGGCAGGGCTTGCAGCGCTTCCAGCGTGATGCACTGCGCGAGCGTGAACGGGCCGGTGGCGATGCGGCGCAGGGCCGTCAGGTGGCCGCCGCAGCCCAGGGCGGCGCCGATGTCTTCGCCCAGGGTGCGGATGTAGGCGCCTTTGCTGCATGTCACTTCCATTTCAATGGCGGCCCGGCCTTGTTCATCCAGCGACAGGGCCAGGTTCAAGACATGCACTTGCACTTCGCGCGCGGCGCGCTCCACTTGCACGCCCGCGCGGGCGTATTCGTAAAGCGGCTTGCCGTCTTTTTTCAGCGCGCTGTGCATGGGGGGCACTTGGGCGATGCGGCCCAGAAAGCGCTGGCGCACGGCTTCGAGCTGCGCTGGCGTGATAGCGGGCACGGGGCGGCGGGCGGTGATTTCGCCTTCGGCGTCGCCCGTGGTGGTGGTGGCGCCCAGGCGCAGCGTGGCGGCGTAGGACTTGTCGGCGTCCAGGTGCCCGGCGCTGAATTTGGTGGCTGCGCCAAAGCACAGGGGCAGCACGCCGCTGGCCAGAGGATCCAGCGTGCCGGTGTGGCCGGCTTTTTCGGCGCGCAGCAGCCATTTGGCTTTTTGCAGCGCCTGGTTGCTGGACAGGCCCAGCGGTTTGTCAAGCAGCAGCACCCCGTGCACGGGACGCCGCTGCACCCGTGCGCGTGGGGCGGCGGTCATGGCGTGTCGTCTTCCTTGGAACGCGAGGCCACCGCCTTGGCGATGAGGGCGTTCAGATCGGCCGCGTGTTCGGTGGTGCGGTCAAAAATGAAATGCAGCGTGGGCACGGTGTGGATGTGCAGGCGCTTGAAGAGCAGGTTGCGCAGGTGGCCGGCGGCGTGGTTGAGGGCGTCTTGCGTTTGCTGGGCGTCGCCGGTGAGCAGGCTGAAATAGACCTTGGCGTGGGCGTAGTCGGGCGTGATTTCCACGGCGTTGAGCGTGAGCATGCCAATGCGCGGGTCTTTGACTTCGCGCGCGATCAGCTCGGCCAGGTCGCGCTGAATCTGGTCGGCGATGCGAAAACTGCGGTTGGGTGTGGAGTGTTTCCGGTGCATGGCTGGATGCGCGTGGCGGGCGCGTTAAAAGTCAAAGGGCAAGAAGGCAAGCGCCTCAGCCTGTTTGCGGCCTGGCTGCGGGTTGATTATTTGAGAGTGGCTGCCGTACGTTCTCTGATCGCTGCCGCCGTGCATTTTCAAAGGCTGGCGCCGGTTTCCAGCCTGCTTCAGGGCGGACAGATTCCGGCCTGGAATCCCTTCAGGGTCTGTCCGTGGGCGCAAAAGCGCAAACCGGATACGGCCTTGTGCGCAGCACTCTGTTTTTGAGAGCAAATTGAGGGCCTTGAAAATGCCTCCATCGCACAGTTTTATAGGACTTCCCACTATCAAACTGGTAGCGAAATAAACGGTGGTTTCCAGGGCAAGGGCAGCTGCAAGAACCGGTGCACGGGCGGATTCTGGACAGGTTCTTACAGCGTGCGCGCGATTTCCTTGATTTCAAAGAATTCGAGCTGGTCGCCTTCGCGGATGTCGTTGTAGTTCTTGAGCTTGATGCCGCACTCGAAGCCTTCCTTGACTTCGCGCACGTCGTCTTTCATGCGCTTGAGCGATTCAAGCTCGCCGGTGTAGATCACCACGTGGTCGCGCAGCAGGCGGAAGTGGGCGTCGCGCCGCACCACGCCGCTGGTGACGTAGGAGCCGGCGACGGTGCCGATCTTGGAGGCCACGAACACGGTGCGGATTTCGGCAGAGCCGATGACTTCTTCCTTCTGCTCGGGCGCGAGCATGCCGCTCATGGCGGCTTTCAGGTCGTCCACCGCGTCGTAGATGATGTTGTAGTAGCGGATTTCGACGTCGTTGGCCTCGGCCAGCTTGCGCGCGCCCGCTTCGGCGCGGACGTTGAAGCCCAGCACGATGGCATTGGAGGCAATGGCCAGGTTCACATCGCTTTCGCTGATGCCGCCCACGGCGGCATAGACCACCTGCACTTTGACTTCATCCGTGCTGAGCTTGAGCAGCGAGGCGGACAGCGCTTCCTGCGAGCCTTGCACGTCGGCCTTGATGATGATGGGCAGCTGCTTGACTTCATCAGCCGACATGTCGGCGAACACGTTTTCCAGCTTGGCCGCCTGCTGCCGCGCAAGCTTGGTGTTGCGGAACTTGCCGGCGCGGTAGGTGGCGATTTCACGGGCGCGGCGCTCATCGGCCAGCACCATGAATTCGTCGCCGGCCTGCGGCACGTCGGCCAAGCCCTGGATTTCGACTGGGATGGAGGGACCCGCTTCTTTGACGGGCTTGCCGTCTTCATTCAGCATGGCGCGCACGCGGCCGGAGGTTTGGCCGGCCAGCACCACGTCGCCCACTTTCAGCGTGCCGGACTGCACGAGGACCGAGGCCACGGGGCCGCGGCCTTTGTCAAGCCGCGCTTCGATCACCAGGCCCTTGGCGGCGGCGTCCACCGGGGCCTTGAGTTCCAGCACGTCGGCTTGCAGCAGCACGTTTTCGAGCAGGTCGTCAATGCCCATGCCGGTTTTGCTGGATACGGCAATGAAGGGCGAGTCACCGCCGTAGCTTTCGGGCACGACTTCTTCGGCCACGAGTTCGCTGGTCACGCGCTCCACATTGGCTTCGGGCTTGTCGGCCTTGGTCAGCGCCACGACGATGGGCACGCCCGCCGCCTTGGCGTGCTTGATGGCTTCGCGCGTTTGCGGCATCACGCCGTCGTCGGCGGCCACCACCAGGATCACGATGTCGGTGGCCTGCGCGCCGCGTGCGCGCATGGCCGTGAAGGCTTCGTGGCCGGGCGTGTCCAGGAAAGTGACGATGCCGCGCGGCGTCTTGACGTGGTAGGCGCCAATGTGCTGGGTGATGCCGCCCGCTTCGCTGGCGGCCACCTTGGCGCGGCGGATGTAGTCAAGCAGCGAGGTCTTGCCGTGGTCCACGTGGCCCATGACGGTGACCACGGGCGCACGCGGCAGGGCCTCGGCGGACTGGGCCTGCACTTCTTCGTCGGTGAAGGCCTCGGGGTCGTCCAGCGCGGCCACCACGGCGGTGTGGCCCATTTCTTCGACGACGATCATGGCCGTGTCCTGGTCGAGCGGCTGGTTGATGGTGACCATCTGGCCCATCTTCATCAGCGTCTTGATGACTTCGGATGCCTTGACGGCCATCTTGTGCGCCAGCTCGGCCACGGAGATGGTTTCCGGCACATGCACTTCCAGCACGCGATGCTCTGCGGGCGCTGCTTGGGCGGCCTGCTGGCTGTCGCGTTCGCTGCGGCGGCTTTTTGGGCCGCTACGCCAGTTGTTGCGGCCCACGCCGCCGGAAGCATCGCCGCGCGTGGGAATGCCTTTTTTCTTGCCAGGCTCGCCCGCCCAGCTGGAGGACAGCTTGGCGGATTTGACTTCCTTGCTGCCGCCTGCGGGCGCGCTGCCCTGGCGGGCCGAGCTGGCGCCGCCTGTCTTGGCAGGCTTGCCGCCGTCTTTGGACGCTTCAGCCGCTTTCTTGGCGCTTTCGGGCTTCTTGGCCACCAGCACTTTGCGCGGCTTGTTCATCATGCTGCGAATGGCTTCGGCTTCAGCCATGGCCTTGCGGCGGCGCTCTTCCTGCTCGCGCTGGCGGGCGGCTTCTTCTTCCGGGCTGGGCTTGGCGGGTTCTGCTACTGCGGCGGGCGCTGTAGCAGATGAAGAGACAGGCTTGGCCGCGCCGCCTGTTGCAGCCTTCCGGGCCGCAGGAGCGGCGGTTTCCTTGGCCAGAGCAGACCCGGAAGCGGGTGCAGCGGAGGAGACGGTTTCGGGAGCGGTTTCGGAAACGGTCTCGGGTTCAGCCGTCTTGGGCGGCTTGGTCTGGGTTGCGGCGGGCGCGGAGGGCGGCACGGAATCCGCAGCCGGCGCTTGCGGCGCAGGCGTTTGCGGGGCGGCCGGCGTTTCTTGCGGCTTGGCTTCTTCCGGGCCAGGCTGGGCGGCTTCAGCCTGGCGGCGCGCATCCTGCTCTTCGCGCAAACGGCGTTTTTCGGCAGCTTCGGCTTCCTGGCGGCGCAGCAGCTCGGCGTGGCGGCGCGCTTCTTCCTCGCGGCGGGCAGCTTCAGCCGCGCCAATCACTGGCGACGCGGGAGCAGCGGCCGCAGCAGGTCTTGCAGCCTCGGCAGCGGGGGAGGGTGAAGGTGTTTGGGGCGCGGCGGCCGGCTCGTCATCGCGCTTGATGAAGGTGCGTTTTTTGCGCACTTCCACCTGAATGGTGCGGGCTTTGCCGGTGGCGTCAGCCTGCTTGATTTCGCTGGTGGTTTTTTTGGTCAGCGTGATTTTCTTGCGGGCGGGCGCGACGGTGCCGTGGCTGCTTTGCAGATGGTCCAGCAGCTTTTTCTTGTCCGCTTCGGTCAGGACGTCGCCGCCCGAGGATTTTTTGACTCCGGCCGCCTGCAACTGCTCCAGCAGCTTGCCCACGGAGCGTTTGAGTTCATTCGCCAATTCAGCGACTGTGATGTTCGACATATTCTGTGACTGCCTCCATGCCCGTTACGCTTCATCGCTGAACCAGTGCTCACGCGCCTTCATGATGAGGGCGCGGGCTTCGTCCTCCGTCTGGCCGGTGATGTCGGTGAGTTCGTCTACGGCCAGATCGGCCAGATCGTCGCGCGTGCGCACGCCCGCTTCGGCCAGCGCGGCCAGCAGCTCGGCGTTCATGCCTTCCAGCCCGCGCAGGTCTTCGGCCACGGCCTCCACCTTTTCCTCGCGCGCGATTTCAAGGGTCAGCAGCGCGTCTTTGGCGCGGGCGCGCAGCTCATTGACGGTGTCTTCATCGAAGGCTTCAATATCCAGCATTTCCTGCAAGGGCACGTAGGCCACTTCTTCCAGGTTGGTGAAGCCTTCCTCGATCAGGATGTCGGCGATTTCCTCGTCCACATCCAGCTTTTCCATGAACAGCTGGCGGATGGAGCCGGTTTCGGCCGCCTGCTTTTCGGCGGATTCGGCGGCGTCCATGATGTTGATTTTCCAGCCCGTGAGTTCGGAAGCCAGGCGCACGTTCTGGCCGCCCCGGCCAATGGCGATGGCCAGGTTTTCCTCGTCCACCACCACGTCCATCGCGTGCTTTTCCTCGTCCACCACGATGGAAGAAACATTGGCCGGAGCCAGTGCGCCGATGACGAACTGCGCCGGGTCTTCGCTCCACAGCACGATGTCCACGCGCTCGCCGGCCAGCTCGTTGGTTACGGCCGTCACGCGCGAGCCGCGCACGCCCACGCAGGTGCCGATGGGGTCAATGCGCTTGTCGTGGCTCACCACGGCAATCTTGGCGCGGCTTCCGGGGTCGCGCGCGCAGCTCTTGATTTCCAGCAGCCCCTGTTCGATTTCGGGCACTTCCTGGCGGAACAGCTCCACCATGAATTCAGGCGCGGCGCGGGAAAGCAGAATGGGCGCGCCGCGCAGCGTCAGGTCCACTTCCATGATCATGGCGCGCACGCGGTCACCATTGCGCAGGTTTTCCTTCGGAATCATCTCGCTGCGGCGAAGACGCCCTTCCACCCGGCCGGATTCGACCAGGATGTCGCCCTTGTCCATGCGCTTGACGGTGCCGGAAAAAATCTTCTCGCCCCGGCTCATGAAGTCGTTGAGCAGCATCTCGCGCTCGGCGTCGCGGATTTTTTGCAGGATGACCTGCTTGGCCGCCATCGCGCCAATGCGGCCGATGGAGACGGACTCCACAGGCTCCTCGATGTATTCGCCAACCTCGATGTCAGGAATCTGCTCGCGCGCCTCGAATTGCAGGATTTCCTGATCAGGCAATTGCAAGCCCGCTTCATCCGGCACCACGTGCCAGCGGCGGAAGGTTTCGTAGTCGCCCGTTTCGCGGTTGATGGCCACGCGCATGTCCACATCGCCCTCGTACAGCTTTTTGGCGGCCTGCGCCAGCGCGGCTTCCACCGCGCCAAACACCACGTCGCGATCCACGTTTTTCTCGCGCGAGATGGCTTCCACCAGCATCAACAGTTCACGGTTCATGATTCATCCCCAGTCCTTGGGCGCTTGCCCTTGAAATCCACCACCGGAGCCAGCCGCGCCTCGCGCAGCTCCTCCAGCGCAAAACCCATCACGTTCAACGGCAGCGCCGCCAGTTTCCTGGCGCTCACGCGCTGGCCCGGCTTGGCGGGCGCCGGTTCGTCGCGCCACGCAATTTGCCATCCGCCGCTTTCGGCGCGTTGCAGCTGGCCGCGAAAGCGCTTGCGATTGGCGCTGATCTGCCCTGTGGCGGCTGCGCCGATGGGCGCTTTCAGCGTCAGATCCACCATTTCGCCCTCAAACCGCTCGAAATCCGCCGCATTGCGCAGCAGCCGGTCGATGCCGGGCGAAGACACTTCCAGCCGCCTGTAATCCACGCCTTCCACTTCCAGCGTGAATTGCAGCTGGCGCGTCACGCGCTCGCAGTCATCCACCGTCACGGGTGGCGCAGGCGGCTGCCCTGGCGCCCAGGGAAAGTCGATCGTCACCCGCAGCAGTCCGCCTGCGGAGCGCTCCAGCTCCACCAGCTCATAGCCGAGGCCGCTGACGGTGTCTTCAATGGTCTGATGCAGTGTCACGCCTGAGAACGAAAAAGCAAAAAAAAATGGGCGGTTGGTGCAACCGCCCTTTTTTGGTCGTTGTAAGAGTGCGGATTATAGCGCAAAGCTTTGTAAAAACCGCGCTGCGGCTTGCGCGATTTCAGGTGCTGATCGCCCGCAAGTCCTGATGAAACGGGCGCTGGCAGCTATCTTTTCAGGAGCTAAAGCGGCTGGGCTGCAAACGGCTCCGAACTTGCTCAGAGTCTTTTGAGAGGCATGGCCAAGAAAGAAAAGGATGGTCTGCAAAACCCAGGCTAACGCGGCCGTTGTCGATTGATATTCCAGATGACGAGATTTTTCGGCTTTCAAAGGGTGAATCCGGGCGAGATTCAGTTTCGCTTGTGTCCGCTGCTCTGGCAGGCCCTGCGATAATTTCGCCCGACCCGCGCCCGCCGTGTTTTTACTTGGCGGGCGCTTTTCCATCCGCTCAACACACAAGGAACCGCCATGGCCGAGCAGCAACAAGAACCCGTTTTCCAGATTCAGCGCGTCTATCTGAAAGAAGCCTCGCTGGAGCAGCCCAACTCCCCTGCCATCTTGCTGGAGCAGGAAGCGCCCACGGTGGATATCCAGCTGCAAATCAGCTCCGAAAACGTGGCCGACGGCATTTATGAAACCGCCGTCACCGCCACCGTGCAGACCAAGATCAAGGACAAAACCGTGTTTCTGGCCGAGTGCCGCCAAGCCGCCATCTTTGAAATCCGCAACCTGCCCGAAGACCAGATGGGGCCTGTGCTCGGCATCGCCTGCCCGCAAATCGTCTATCCCTACCTGCGCGGCAACCTGGCTGACCTGATCACCCGCGCGGGCTTTCCGCCCGTGCATCTGGCGGAAATCAACTTCCAGGCCATGTACGAGCAGCAGCAGGCCCAGCAGCAGCAAGAAGGCGGCGATGCCTCCGCCGCGCCCGCCGCGCAGTAATCAAGGCTGCCGCCCCGGCAAAAGCCGCGCCGCATGCTGCCCGTGCCGCGCGGCTTTTTCATGCCCTGGCGCAAGGCGCTCGAAATACACAATCCGCCCGCACCGCCTGGCCGCCAACGCCAGCGGCGGCCAACGCCGTTTCCGCCCCCTCAAATCCGCCCCTTTTTCTGATGCCACCTCGTTTGCCCGCCCCGGCCATCGCCCGCCCGCGCCCTGAGCTGCTTGCCCGGTGCGGCCTGCTGCACAACCTGCCGGGCCGCGCGTCATGAACATCGTCATCTACGGCGCAGGCGCATGGGGCACGGCCCTGGCCATCAGCGCCAGCCGCAGCGGCCACGCCGTGCAGCTGTGGGCGCGCAGCAGCGGGCAGGCGAGCGCCATGCAGGCCGCACGCGAAAACGCCCGCTACCTGCCCGGCTGCGCGCTGCCGCCCACGTTGCAAGTGCGCGCGGGCGATGCAGTCCATCTGGCTGAACATCTGGCGGCCTGTCTCGCCGCGCGCTCCACCCTAGCCGCGCCGGGGCCGGAAATCGCGCCTGATCTGCTGGTCATCGCCACCCCCACCGCCGCCCTGCGCGACACGCTGGCCGCCTTGCGCCACAGCCCTGCACCCGTAGCCTGGCTTTGCAAAGGCTTTGAAGCGCCGCGAGCGCCTGATGCCTGCGGCCTGCTGCCGCATGAAGTGCAGCGCCAGGCCGCTCCCGCCTTGCGGGCCGGCGCCCTGAGCGGCCCCAGCTTCGCGCAAGAAGTGGCGCGCGGCCTGCCTGCCGCCCTCGTAGCCGCCAGCGCTCATGCCAGCGTGCGGCAGGCGCTGGTGCAAGCCTTTCACGGCCCCGCCCTGCGCGTGTATGCCAATGACGATTTGCCCGGCGTGGAAGTGGGCGGCGCGGTCAAAAACGTGCTCGCCATCGCCACCGGCCTGGCCGACGGCCTGCAACTGGGCCTGAACGCGCGCGCCGCGCTCATCACGCGCGGGCTGGCCGAAATCACGCGCCTGGGCCTGGCGCTGGGCGCGCGCGCCGACACTTTCATGGGCCTGTCGGGCCTGGGCGATCTGGTGCTCACCGCCACGGGCGATTTGAGCCGCAACCGCCAAATCGGCCTGCGGCTGGCGGCAGGCCAGTCCCTGTCCGAAGCCGTGCAGTCCCTGGGCCACGTGGCCGAAGGCGTCTATAGCGCCCGCACCGTCTGGCAGCGCGCCCAGTCGCTGGGCGTGCCCATGCCCATCACCGAGTGCGTGGTGGCCCTGCTCGATGGCCGCCTGCGCCCGGCCGATGCGGTGGCTGCCCTCATGAGCCGCCTGCCGCGCAGCGAGCCGGTGTGAGGGCCTGCCCCCAAAGTCTGTCCGCGCTTTCGCGCCTGCGCACAGGCATTGGCGGCTTTTAGCACGGGTTTGTTTAGCCCGGCGGCGGTTCAAGGTGTTTTGCCCGGCGCGACATAATCGCCGCGGATGATGGCCGAGTTAAGATAAAGGCCGTCTGAAAAAAGCGTAGGTCGGGCATTGATGCCCGACGATAACGGTTTATAATGCTTTGTCGGACATCAATGTCCAACCTACAAGCTCAAATTAGGAGGAGACCATGAACCAAAAAGTAAAAAATCTGCTGGATGATTGGCAAATTAGTAATCCTGCCTTGTATGAAATAGCCAATAGTGTGCGCACGAAAATACGGCAACTGGTAGATACAGTAGGCGAAGAAGTGAAATATGGCGGTATTTTGTTTGCTGCACCCGAACCGTTTTGCGGCATTTTTGTTTATAAGCACCATATAACTGTGGAATTTGGTCATGGTGCCGAGATGGCAGACCCGCACGGTTTATTGGAAGGCAAAGGTAAAGGCCGTCGTCATTTGAAATTACATACGCTTGAAGATATAGAAAATAAGCATTTGACGGATTACTTACGATTGGCGCAAAAAGCAGCAGAATAAAATGCAGTCTAAAAGAGCAAGCTGTAGTTTAGCTCCTCTATCCATAGCATGAGGTCCTAGTGGAACGAGCGCAAGGGCGGTATTTCAGCCTCCCAAATTCGCTCCTGTTTTTGATGTTTTCCGGCCTGCGCGGGAGTCTGTCTGCGGGCTGGCTGCAAGGCGCTGGCGAAGCTCACGCCGCGAAGTGGTCAAAGCCGCGCGTTTCGGCGGGCAAGGGGCACAGTGCGCCGCTGGCCGCGCGCAGGAAGATGGATGCGGGCGCGGCGGCTTCGGCCCGTGTGACGCGGCCTGCGCGCGTCACGGGCGTTTGCGCCGCTGCGGCGGCGGCCAGCACGGCCTGGCGGGCGCCGGGCGCGGCGGTAAATAGCAGCTCGTAGTCATCGCCGCCCGCCAGCGCGGCTTGCAGGCGGGCCGCCGCGTCCAGCGCGCTTTTGCCGCATGCGGGCTGCGTTTCTTGCTCCTCCTGTGCCTCTTGCGCCCAGGGCGCCGTCAGGCCGATGAGCGCTTGCTCGTCCAGCTCTGCGCCCAGCGGCTGGCCTGCCGCCTGGCTGCTGGCTTGCAGAACGTGGGGCAGATCGCCCGCCAGGCCGTCGCTGAGGTCGATGGCGCTGCGGGCCACGCCGCGCAGCGCCAGGCCCAGCGCCACGCGCGGCGCGGGGCGCTCCAGCCGCTGGCGCGCGGCGGCCAGCGTGGCGGGCGGCAGGGTGATCCGGCCTTGCAGGGCGTGCAGCGCCAGGCGGGCTGCGCCCAGGCTGCCGCTGATCCAGATGTCGTCTCCGGCTCTTGCGCCCGCGCGCGTGAGCGCCTGCCCGCGCGGTGTTTGCCCGAAGATGGTGATGCACACGTTGAGCGGCCCGCGCGTGGTGTCGCCGCCCACCAGCGGGCAGCCGTGCCCGCCCGCCAGCGCCAGCAGCCCCTGGCTGAAGGCGGCCAGCCAGGCGTGATCGGCCTGCGGCAGCGCCAGCGCCAGCGTGAAGGCCAGCGGCTGCGCGCCCATGGCCGCCAGGTCTGACAGGTTCACGGCCAGCGCCTTGTGGCCCAGCGCGGCGGGGTCGGCGTCTTCAAAAAAATGGCGGCCCGCCACCAGCATGTCGCTGGAGACGGCCAGCAGCATGCCCGGCTGCGGCGCGAGCAGGGCCGCGTCGTCGCCAATGCCCAGCTCTACGCCGCCGCCAGACGGTGCAGGCGGCGCAGACGGCAGGAAGTAGCGGCGGATCAGGTCGAATTCGCCGCAGGGGCGCGGGGCATGGGCGGCAGGCGCGGCGGCGGACGTGGCGGCAGGCATGGCGGCAAGGGGCGTGAATGGGCGCAGGCGGCTTTCAGCGCGCGGCGGCGAAGCCTTCGGCCAGCGCCTGCGTGATGTGCGCTGCGGGGGCGCTGCGGCAGGCGCTGGCGTTTTCGCCGCACCAGAAGAATGAGAAATCGGCGCGGCCCTGCTTTTCAGCGGCGGCGCGCAGCCAGGCGGCGGCGGGCGCGGCCAGTGGAAAGGCGGGCGCGGCGGGGTTCAGCGGCCCCAGCTCGCGCGTCAGGCGGTTGGGCAGGCCGCGCGCAGGGCGGCCCGTCATCAGCGTGGTCAGTGCGGTGTGCGCCTGCCCGCTGGCGGCGGCGGCCAGCAAGGCGGCGCGGTACAGGGGCGAAGTGGCGGCCTCATCCGCGCACAGGTAGGCCGTGCCCGCCTGCACGCCCGCCGCGCCCAGCGCCAGGGCGGCGCGCACGCCCGCCGCCGTGGCAATGCCGCCTGCGGCAATCACCGGCACGCGCACGGCGGCCACCACTTGCGGCAGCAGGGCGAAAAGGCCGGCCTGCCGCGTCAGATCGTCAGACAGAAAGTGCCCCCGGTGGCCGCCCGCTTCCAGCCCCTGGGCGATGATGGCGTCGGCCCCGTGCGCTTGCAGCCACAGCGCTTCTTCAACCGTGGTGGCGCTGGAGAGCACGAAAGCGCCCGCGCGCTTGATGCGCTCCAGCGCCTGCGGCGCAGGCAGCCCGAAGTGAAAGCTCACCACCGGCGGCCTGAATTCGGCCACCAGTGCGGCGGCTTCGCCGTCAAACGGCTGGCGGCCCGGGCCGGATGGAATGTGCGCCGCATCCAGCCCCAGCTCGTCGAAATACGGCTTGAGCAGCGCGTGCCAGGCGGCCTGCCTTGGGGCGTCAGGCTGCGGCGCGGCGTGGCAGAAGAAGTTGGCGTTCCACGGCAGGCCGCTGCCCCGCATGGCCTGCATTTCTTCACGCAGCCTGGCTGGCGGCAGGGCTGCCGCCGGCAGCGAACCCAGCCCGCCCGCGCGGCTGACGGCCAGCGCCAGCGCGCTGCCTTGCGCGCCCGCCAGCGGGGCCTGAATGAGGGGGTAGCGGATGTTCAGCCGGGTGTTCAGCGGTGTGGCGGGCATGGCTTTTTCTTCTCTCCAGTCAATGGGGCGCAAGCGGAGCTAAGCGAAGGGCGGCATTGTGGCGGAAGGGGCGCAGCGGGCGCGCCGCATCAGAATTCACTAGGACATGATGCTATTGATAGAGTAGCGAAACTGAAGGCTACGGCGCTTTGCCCCTTCATCCGCTCGCCCGGCCCGGCGGGCGGAGGCCGTCTCTATCATCCTTGGCCTTTTTGCAAGGAGAGATGTGACATGACCGCCCCGGAAATCGTGCTGCCCGTGCTGTTCACGGATGAGGATGGGCGCGCCCGCTGGAGAGAGCAGGCCGTCAGCCTGCGGGCGGACTCGCCGCAAGTCTGGCTTTCGGCGCTGGCGGCGGCCAGCGGCGTGCAGTGGCGCGAAAGCCCGGTGGGCTTTGCCAGCGGCTTTCACTGCACCACGCAGCCGCAGTGGCTGGTGGTGCTGCAAGGCGTGATGGAGATTGGTCTGCGCGACGGCTCATGGCGGCGCTTCGGGCCAGGCGAATGCTTTTATTCCGGCGACACGCTGCCGCCCGGCGCCGCGTTTGACGAAACGCTGCACGGCCACCGCAGCCGCCAAAGCGGCAGCGAGCCGCTGCGCACGCTGTTCGTGCGCGGGCCGCTGGCGTGATGAGGGCTGTTTTTGCTCCCTGATTGATAGCATGAGATCCTGGTGGAAAGGGCGCGGGAGCTGTTTTTCATCCTTTGAATTCGCTCTTCTTTTTGATGCGCTTTATGCCTTTGTCCTCGCCTTTGTTTTCAGCTTGCGGGCAGCGCGCGCCTCATGGCAGAAAAAGCTGCTGCAAGTCGCTCAGGAAATCAAAGCCTTTGGGGGTGGGGCGGATGTGGCTGCCCTGGCGCTCGATCCAGCCTTTTTGCGCGGCCTGCTCCAAAAGCGCGGCGATGGCGCTGATGGGCTGGCCGGTGCGGGCGGCGTAGTCGGCCAGATCAAAGCCTTCGCGCAGGCGCAAGGCGCCCAGCATGTATTCAAAGGGCAGGTCGGCGCGGGGCACATCGTTTTCTTCGGCCACGGCGTAGCCGGCCAGGGCGCGCTCCATGTAGTGCTGGGGGTTTTTGGGGCGGCTTTGGCGCACCACGCGCTGCGGGAAGCTGATCTTGGCGTGCGCGCCCGCGCCGATGCCCAGGTAGTCGCCAAACTGCCAGTAGTTGAGGTTGTGCACGCACTGGTGGGCGGGGCTGCGGGCGTAGGCCGAGACTTCGTAGCGCGGCAGCCCCGCTTCGGCCGTGAGGCGCGTGAGGGCGTCGAGCATGTCCCAGGCGGTGTCTTCGTCGGGCAGCGCGGGGGGGCGCTTGGCAAAGTGCGTGCCCGCTTCGATGCTGAGGTGGTAGATGGACAGGTGCGGCGGCGCCCAGGCCAGGGCGGCGCGCACGTCGGCCTCCAGCTCGTCCAGGGTTTGGCCGGGCAGGGCGTACATGAGGTCGAGGTTGAAGGTCTCGAAAACGCGGGCGGCTTCTTCCAGCGCGGCGCAGGCCTGCTGGCTGCTATGCACGCGGCCGATGGCTTGCAGGTGGCGGTCGTTGAAGCTTTGCACGCCGACGGAAAGGCGCGTGACGCCCGCTGCGCGGTAGGCGGCAAAGCGCTCGCGCTCGAAAGTGCCGGGGTTGGCCTCCAGCGTGATTTCGGCAGCGGGTGCCAGCGGCAGCAGCGCGCGCACGCCGCCCAGCAGGCGGTCAATGGCTTCGGGCGAAAACAGGCTGGGCGTGCCGCCGCCCATGAACACGCTGATGACCTGCCGGCCCCACACCAGCGGCAGGCAGGTTTGCAAATCGGCCAGCAGGGCGTCCACATAGCGGCCTTCGGGCAGGCCCTGGCGGCTGTGCTCGTGCGAGTTGAAGTCGCAATAAGGGCATTTTTTGAGGCACCAGGGAATGTGGATGTACAGCGCCAGCGGCGGCAGCGCGGCCAGTTGCAGCAGGCCGGGCCGCATGTAGTGGCGAATGTCGGCGGGCGCGAGCGGATCGAGCGGGTTGCGCGCCTGCGGCTCGCTGGCGGGCTGATGGGGGCGGATGGGTATCACAGCCAGCGCTCGCGCATGAGCGCCAGCATGGCCTGCGCGGCGCGGCCCCGGTGGCTGTGGGCGTTTTTCACTTCGGCGGGCAGCTGGGCGAAGGTTTGGCCGAATTCGGGCAGGAACATGACGGGGTCGAAGCCAAAGCCGCCATCGCCCACTGGCTCGCGCGTGATTTCGCCCGCCACGCGGCCCGTGGCAATGAGCGGCTCCGGGTCGTCTGCCGAGCGCAGGGCGACGAGGGTGCTGACCATCGCGGCGCGGCGGTCTTGCACGCCCTGCATTTGCTCCAGCAGGGCGCGCACATTGTTGGCGTCGCTTTTTTCGTAGCCGAAGCGGGTGGCGTAGTAGGCGGTGTCCACGCCGGGCTGGCCGCCAAAGGCGTGCACGCACAGGCCCGCGTCGTCAGCCAGGGCGGGCAGGCCGCTGGCGGCGGCGGCGTGGCGGGCCTTGGCCAGGGCGTTTTCCACAAAGGTGCGGTGCGGCTCCGGGGCCTGCCCGATGCCCAGCTCGGAAAGCGGCAGCAGCGTCATTTGCAAAGGCGCCAGCAGCGCCTGCAATTCAAAAAGCTTGCCGGGATTGCCGGAAGCAAGAACGATTTTCTGCATGGTTGGATTTCAAATCATGAAAATCAGCGGCGAAATGAATGGGCGGACAGGAACAGAAATATCCTGAAATGCGGCAAAGCGCATAGGCTCGATTGAATGGCCGGAGTATGTGAGCGGAGAAACAAAAAACCCACGGGCCAGCCGTGGGCATTTTGTTTTCAGGCGCTGATGGCCGCCTGGATGGCGGCTGCCTCATTGCAGCCGCCTTATTGCAAGCGCACCTCCACGCGGCGGGCGGCGGCGTCGCTGCCGCTGGCATTGGCCTCGGCGGCTTCGGGTTTTTGCAGCGTCACCTTGTCTTCGCCCACGCCCAGCTCCAGCAAGGCGGCGCGCACGGCCTCGGCGCGCTTTTTGGCCAGCTCGGCATTGAAGGCGGCGTTGCCCGTGGCATCGTGAAAGCCGCTAACCACGGCGGTCTGGCCGGCGGCCACGCCGCGCACGATGTCGGCCAGCGCCTCTTTCGCGCCTTCGGCCAGGTCGGCCTTGCCGGTGGCGAAATAAAACTTCACCACGCCTTCTTGCACCTGCACGGCGGGGCCGTCGCCGATCACAACCGTCTCTTGCACCACGGCGGCCGCAGGTTCGGCCTGGGGTTCAACCGGCCGGGGCGCCGCGCCCGCGCCATCCACGCGCGCCTGCAAAACGGGGCGCCCCAGGGCGGCTGCATCGGCCTTGCCGCGCTGCCAGGCGCGAGAGGCCAGCACGCCGGCCGTCATGAGCACGGCCAGCGCCAGAGCGCCAAAAATGACGATCCAGGCCACGATACGGTCCTGCCGGTCGCTGAAGCGGCTGTCTGCAAAGCCAGGCTGGCGCGTTGGCCGTATGGGTATCGGCAAAATGGGTTTTTCCCGCTCGTCTGGTGTGCTCATGAAATCGGTACTCCGTCAAATGAATGCCAAAAGAGCGCAAATTGTAGACTTTGCCCTCTTTGCCCCGCGATGGAGGTTTTGCATTCATGAACCAGGATATTGCCAGCCTGCGCAAAAGCTATGAGCGCGCCGAGCTGAATGAATCGGCCAGTGAAGCCGATCCCTTGCGCCAATTTGCCCGCTGGTTTGACGAAGCCCGCAAAAGCGGCGTGCCCGAGGCCAACGCCATGACGCTGGCCACCGTGGGCAGCAACTTGCGCCCCAGCACGCGCGTGGTGCTCATCAAGGATTTCGACGAGCGCGGCATCGTCTGGTACACCAACCGCCAAAGCCGCAAGGGCCGCGAGCTGGCGGGCAACCCCTGGGCGGCCCTGCAATTTCACTGGGTGGAGCTGGAGCGCGTGGTGCGCATCGAAGGCCGCGTGCGCGAAGTGGACGACGCCGAAAGCGACGCCTACTTTGCCAGCCGCCCGCTGGACCACCGCATCGGCGCCTGGGCCAGCCCGCAAAGCCAGCCCATCCCGGGCCGCGCCTGGCTCGTGGCCGAAGCCGCCAAATACGCCGCGCGCTTCATGCTGGACCCGCCCCGCCCGCCGCACTGGGGCGGCTACCGCCTGGAGCCAGACTGCTGGGAGTTCTGGCAAGGCCGCAAAAGCCGCCTGCACGACCGCCTGCGCTACCGGCTCGAAAGCGGCCAGTGGATCCGCGAGCGGCTCTCGCCTTGAGAACCGGTTCAAAGTGCCAAGCATGGGCGGCTGAATTTTGCTCCTTTACCAATAGCATGAGGTCCTAGTGAAATGGGCGCGGAAGCCCTTTTCAGGCCTCCATATTTGCTTCTCTTTTTGATGTTTCCCGGCCGCCGCTGAACCTGCTCATGGCCTGCGCGGCGCAAAAAATCAGGATTCGCCGCAAGAGACTGGGCGGAGCCTTTCATTTTTTTGACGCCGCCCGCTGCACACCATCAATCGAAAGCAGCGCCAGCGCAAAGCCCAGCAGCGATTTGCCATCCATGCCTTGCCCCAGAAACAGCCAGCCCAGCGCGAACGCGCATACCGGGCTGAGCAGCCCCAGCGACGACACCACGGCAGGCGACAGCCGGGCAAGCCCGCTGAAAAACAGCACATAATGTTTTTTGGGCTGCTGATGCGGCAGCCTGCACGTTAGGAACAGGGTGCAGGCTGCTTTTCAGGCAGTCCGACAAGCCTGCCCCCGTTTGGAGAACGAACGGATTGCCGCCGACCCTAAAGCAGCCTGCACCCGCATAAAAAGATTTAAGCTGCCTGAAAACGAGGTTTCCGAAGGAAGCCGAGTTTCTGCGAAGCTAAAACGCAGGCGGCAACGGGGATTAAAACAAAGTTGCCCAAGTAAGCGGGATTTCGGTGCAGCGGAAACGCAAAAAGCAGCCTGCACCTTTTCAGGTAGCCCGTTATCCCCCAAGGAGACCCGATGAACCACCAAACCATTATGCAGAACGCCGAAGCGCGCCGCTCCGTGTACGCGCTCAACCGCAACCTGCCCCTGCCGCCCGAAGAAATCGCCGCCATCGTCCGCCACGCGCTGCAATACAGCCCCTCGCCGTTCAATTCCCACTCCGTCCGCCTGCTCGTCCTGTTCGGCGCGGAACATGAAAAACTGTGGGACATTGCCGCCGAAGTGCTGCAAGCCGCCGTGCCGCCCGAAACCTTCGCCAAGCAGACCGCGCCCAAGCTTGCCGCCTTCCGCGCCGCCGCAGGCAGCATCCTGTTTTACCAGGACACGGACGTGGTTTCAGACTTGCAGCAGCGCATGCCGCTTTACGCCGACACCTTCCCCGTGTCCGCCGACAAAGAATTCGCCATGATGCAGTACGCGATTTGGACCACCTTCGCCGCCGCCCAAATCGGCGCGAACATCCAGCATTACAACCCGCTGATTGACGAAGCCGTCGCCCGAGCGTGGCAGGTTCCCAGCCACTGGCGGCTGCGCAGCCAAATGGTGTTCGGCGGCATTGCCGCACCCGCCGCCGAACGCAAATACGCCCCCATCGAACCGCGCCTGCGGATTTTCGGGCTGGATGGCGGCAACTGACGAAATTGCTGTTTCAGGCAGCCCGAACGCACGGGCGGCAATGGCGGTAAAACGAAATCCCTGCGAAGCGGAAATGCAAAAGCAGCCTGCACCTTTTCAGGCAGCCCGTCCGCACGCCAGCACTGCGCCAAACAAACAGAGATAGAGGTAGCCGCCAATGTTGGCCAGCGTCAATGCCGGCAGGGGCGGCTCCGCCAAAAGCGCGGCGGGCAGCAGGCACAGGCCGCCAACCAGCAATTGCCAGCCAGCGAATGCCAGCACCGGCAGGCTGGTTCTGCGGTGTTTTGACAAATACACGCCCAGGCTCATGGAGGCCGCGCCCGACAGGGCAGCAGCGATTCCCCAGGCGTCATAACGGGCCTGCGGCGAAAGCACCATGAGCGCAATGCCCGCAACGCCTGCCGCTGCCCATAACCAGGCCGCTTTGGGTGGCATGGTTTTGCCAATCAGCCACGTCAGCAATAAAACCATCAGGGTTTGCGTGGAACTGAGCACAGCCGCCAGACCGCCCGGCAGCCGGTAAGCGGCCACAAACAGCATGGCCTGGAAAAAGCCGATATTGAGAATGCCCAGCAAAATCACCGTGCCCCATTCGCTGCGCCTGGGCAGCACGCGTGCGTACATCAGCAGCAACAGGCCCGCAGGCAGCACGCGCAGCAGCGCTGCGGTCAATGGCCGGTCCGGCGGCAGAAATTCGGTGGTGACAAGGTAGGTGCTGCCCCATATCAGGGGAGCGCAGGCGGTGGTGAAAATGGCTGCGGCGCGGGAATGGGCCATGAGAATCTGTTCAGAAAATAGGCGGAAGCGGCGTTTTTCAGCGGGGATTCAGCCCGAAAGCCGGTTTCCAAAAGTGAAAACCAAATGCGATTCGCCGGAATATATCCACTGCAATCGCGAAACGCCGCGCTGGTACAAAACCATGAACGAATATCCGGTGAAAATGCAATGAACGCGCAATAAACATGCGGCGCGTGCTGAATCAATCTCTTTTTTCCGTGCCCGGCCATGCGGAAAAACCTGCGCGGGCCGCCGCATAATTTGCGCCTTCTTTTTTTCTCGCACGACGCTGGCTGCCATGTCTTCCGCCGCATTCAATCCTGCTTTTGTCCCGTGGTTTCGCGCCGTGGCGCCCTACATTCACATGCACCGGGGCAAGACGTTTGTGGTGGGCGTGGAGGGCGAGGCCATTGCGGCGGGCAAGCTGGGCGGCATCGTGACCGATTTGGCGCTGATTCAAAGCATGGGCGTGCGCATCGTGCTGGTGCATGGCTTTCGCCCGCAATTGACCGAGCAGCTGGCAGCCAAGGGGCATGAGGCGCGGTTTTCGCACGGCATGCGCGTGACCGATCCGGTGGCGCTCGATTGCGCGCAGGAGGCGGCGGGGCAGCTGCGCTACGAAATCGAGGCCGCTTTCAGCCAGGGCCTGCCCAACACGCCCATGGCGGGTGCCACGGTGCGCGTGATTTCGGGCAACTTCATCACGGCGCGGCCCGTGGGCATCATCGACGGGGTGGATTTCAGACACACCGGCCTGGTGCGCAAGGTGGACGTGGCGGGCATCACCCGCTCGCTGGACGCGGGCGCGCTGGTGCTGCTCTCGCCCTTTGGCTTTTCGCCCACGGGCGAGGCGTTCAACCTGACCATGGAAGAAGTGGCCACGCGCGTGGCCACCAGTTTGCAGGCTGACAAGCTCATTTTTCTGACGCAAAAACCCGGCGTGGCCATACGCCCCGAGGAGCCGGTGAGCGAGGGCAACCCGGTGGATACCGAAATTCCGCTGGCCGAAGCGCGCCGCATCGTCGCGCGCCTGCCCCGGCCTGAAACGCCGCTGGACACGGGCTACTACCTCAGCCGCTGCATCACCGCCTGCGAGCACGGCGTCGAGCGCAGCCACATCCTGCCCTTTGCCGTGGACGGCGCGCTGCTGCTGGAAATTTATGTGCACGACGGCATCGGCACGATGGTGGTCGATGAAAAGCTGGAAAGCCTGCGCGAGGCCACGGCCGACGATGTGGCAGGCATCCTGCGGCTGATCGAGCCTTTCGAGCAGGACGGCACGCTCGTCAAGCGCAGCCGCACTGAAATCGAGCGCGACATTGGCAACTATTCCATCGTCGAGCACGACGGCGTGATCTTCGCCTGCGCGGCGCTCTACCCCTACCCCGAGGCGAAAACGGGCGAAATGGCCGCCGTCACTGTTTCGCCCCAGAGCCAGGGCCAGGGCGACGGCGACAAGCTGCTGCGCCGCATCGAGCAGCGGGCCAGGGAAATCGGGCTGGGCAGCATCTTCGTGCTCACCACGCGCGCCATGCACTGGTTCATCAAGCGCGGTTTCCGGCAGGTGCCGCCCGACTGGCTGCCCGAAGCGCGCATCCGCAAATACAACTGGGACCGCAAAAGCCAGGTGCTGGTCAAGCAACTATGAAAACCATAGCGGCCTGCGCTGATTCCACGGGGGCTTGCGGCCCATCTGGCTGGTAAACGCCCCGCAAACGCCCCGCAAACGCCCCGCCTTTTCATGTCCGCCCCGCCGCCTGCCATGCCGCACGCCTTCGCCCCGCCCGCCGCCATCGCGCAACTCGCGGCCCCGCCCGCGTGGCGGGCCGTGGACTTCATTGCCGATCTGCACCTGACCCCTGCTGAACCTGCCACCGTGGCCGCCTGGCAGCGCTACATGCTGGGCACGGCAGCCAGCGCCGTCTTCATTCTGGGCGACCTGTTTGAGGCCTGGGTAGGCGACGACGCCGCCCGCCAGCCCGGCCTTGAAGCCCAGTGCGCCGCCACACTGCGCGCCGCCGCCGCCCGCCGCCCCGTGCACTTCATGCGCGGCAACCGCGACTTTCTCGTCGGCCCCGCCTTTCTGGCCGCCTGCGGCGTACAGGATTTGCCCGACCCCGTCACGCTCATTTTTGGCGGCCAGCGCTGGCTCCTCTCGCACGGCGACGCCCTGTGCCTGGATGACGCGCCCTACCAGCAGTTTCGCCAGCAAGTGCGCCAGCCCGCCTGGCAGCAGCAGTTTCTGGCCCGCCCCCTGGCCGAGCGGCAGGCCATTGCGCGCCACATGCGCGGCCAAAGCAGCGCCCGCCAGCAGGCAATGAATCAGTGGGCCGATGTCGATGCCGACGCCGCCCGCGCCCTGCTCGCCGCCGCGCGCGCGCCCGTGCTCATTCACGGCCACACGCACCGCCCGGCCAGCCACACGCTGGGCGCGGGGCTGAGCCGCGTCGTCCTCTCCGACTGGTGTCTGGACGCCCCCGCGCCGCGCGCCGAAGTTCTGCGCCTGCGGCCCGGCCAGCTCCCCGCCCGCATCAGCCCGCAAGCCGCCCTGACGCCCGAGGCCTGAAAACCAGCCCCGCGCCTTCCAGCCCCTCTCTTTCCGCTAGCACGCTGCTCTTTGGCTGCGCAGGGCCTTATTCATCAAAAGCAATAGCAAATTGAAAGGCCAATAAAACGGCATTTGCGCACGTTTCACTAGGACATCAAGCTCTACTTTCAGGAGCTGAAAAAGGCCTCACAGGCAGTTCTTTCGCCTGGCCGGGCCTGTTGCGCAGAGGCGATTCAGTGGTTATGAATTCACGCCAGCTTTGACTGAAGCGTTCCCCAGGACTGCCCGCATCCGGCGCGTAGGCAAGGCGCTGGCTTGAGCCTGGCGGCAGATAGGGCGCCTGCCGGGCCTCGCGCCCTACACTGCCCGTCCATGCGAAGCAATCCTTTTTTGGCGCCGCAAGCGCCTTGGACTGACCGGTGGAAGCGCTTGCTGGGGCAGGAGCGCCTGGCGGCCATTGCGCCGCTGGCGGCGGTGCTGCTGTTTTTGGCCACGATTGCGGCGGCGTTTTGGTATCTGAGCGCGCAAGACGCTCAGCGCGAGCTGGCGGCGGCGCGGCATGACCTGGAGTTCAGCCAGCAGCAGTTGCGTTTGCACTTGCAGGAGCAGGCGGGGGAGCTGGAGCGGCTGGCGCGCGCCGTAAGCGGCGGCAACATGGGCGCGGCGCAGTTCGCGCAAAGCGCGCGGGCGCTGGCCGGGCGCTGGCCGGAAATGCGCGATATGCGCTGGCTTGATGCGCAGGGGCGAACCGTGGCGCGCCTGCCGCCCGAAGGCAGCGCGGCCGGGTTTGCCGGGCCGCAAAGCGAAGGCGCTGACGAGTCTGAAAACGCCAATGAACTGGGCCAGGCAGGCCAGATGCATGGCGCGCCGTATGCCGTGCCCCTGCCAGCGGGGGCTGGCGAGGCGGGCAGCCTGCGGGTTTATGTGCCGTTGATGAACGAAGGGCGGCTGGAAGGGGCCTTGCTGATCGTGTATGACGCCAGCCAGCTCCTGCACCACGGCCTGCCGCAGCGGCTACAGGAGAAATACGCCTTCAGCCTGCTGGATGAAACAGGCGGCGTGCTGGCGGGGCTGGCATCCGCCAGCGGCCGCCCGCAGGCGGATGAAGGCTGGCCCTGGGCGGACCGCCGCTCGCAGGCGCGGAGCCTGCCGCTGGCGCTGCCCTGGGCCGGGGGGGCGCTGACGCTGCAAGCGCAGGTGTGGCGTGCGCCCGAGGGCGTGGTGGGGCGGGCGCTGTTCTGGCTGGCAGCGGCGCTGTCGGCCATGACGGTGTGGATGCTGGTGGTGAACTGGCGTTTCGTGCGCTGGCGGCAGCAGGCGCAGGCGGCGCTGACGGCGGAAACAAGCTTTCGCCGCGCCATGGAAAACTCCATGCGCACCGGCATGCGCGCGCTGGATTTGCACGGGCGCATCACGTATGTGAATCCGGCCTTTTGCCGGATGACGGGCTGGAGCGAGGCCGAGCTGGTGGGCCAGATGCCGCCTTATTCCTACTGGCCCGAGCAGGAACATCAAACGCTGATGCGCGTGCTGGCTGACGAGCTGGCGGGCCGCGCACAGGCGGCGAGCCGCCAGATTCGCGTGCGGCGCAAGAGCGGCGAGCTGTTTGATGCGCGGCTGTACATCGCGCCGCTGATGGACGGGCATGGGCAGCACAGCGGCTGGGTGGCGTCGATGACCGATATTTCGGAACCCAACCGCGTGCGCGCCGAGCTGGCGGCGGCGCGCGAGCGCTTCACGCTGGTGCTGGAGTCTCTGGAGGCTTCCGTCTCGGTGGCGCCGCTGGGCAGCAAGGAGCTTTTGTTCGCCAACAAGCGCTACCGCCGGTGGTTTGGCGACACCACGCAGGGCCACCTGGGCATGGTGATCAGCGCCAGCTCGCTGCGCACGGCCCCTGGCGAAAGCGGCGAAAAAATGCGCCCCGACAACGCTGAAATCTATTTGCCCCCGCTGGACAAATGGCTGGATGTGCGCTCGCGCTATCTGACCTGGGCCGATGGCCGCCTGGCGCAAATGGTGATTGCCACCGACGTGACGGCCCGCCGCGCCGCCGAGGCCCGGGCCGAAGAGCAGGCCCGCCTGGCCGAAGACGCCAGCCGCCTGATCACCATGGGCGAAATGGCCTCCAGCGTGGCGCACGAACTCAACCAGCCGCTCACGGCCATCAGCAACTACTGCACCGGCATCATCTCCCGCGTGCAAGCGGGCGGCCTGGCGCAAGAAGACTTGCTGGGCGCGCTGCGCAAGACGGCGCGGCAGGCGCAGCGGGCGGGGCAGGTCATTCAGCACATCCGCAACTTCGTCAAGCGCAGCGACCCGAAGATGCAGCTGGGCACGGTGGCCGCCATCATCGAGCCGGTGCTGGAGCTGGCCGAAGTGGAAGCGCGCCGCCGCCAGGTGCGCCTGGGCAGCAACGTGGCCCCGAATCTGCCGCAAGTGCTGGCCGACCCCATCCTCATCGGGCAGGTGCTGCTGAACCTCATCCGCAACGCCGCCGAATCCATAGAGGCCGCGCAGCGCCCGCCCGATGAGCGGCGCATCACCTTGCTGGCCAGCCTCATCCTGATTGAAGACCAAAGCGCCGTGCAATTTGCCGTGGAAGACACCGGCTGCGGGCTGCCGCCGGGCGTGCAAGAGCGCCTTTATGAAGCCTTCTTTTCCACCAAGCGCGAAGGCATGGGCATCGGGCTGAACCTGTGCCGCTCCATCATCGAGGCGCACCAGGGCCGTTTGCGTGCGGTCAATCTCTACAATGGCGGACAAACCGTGGGATGCCGTTTTTCCTTCTGGATACCGGCCGCTGCGGCCGCCGCGCCAGCGCAGGCGCGACCCCTCAACCCTGAAGAAACCTGATCCCATGAGCCTGATTCCCCCCAAAGGCGTCGTTTATGTGGTGGATGACGATGACGCCGTGCGCGACTCCGTTCAATGGCTGCTGGAAGGCAAGGGCTACCGCGCCCGCTGCTTTGAATCAGCCGAAGCCTTTCTCAAACGTTACGACCCCCGCGAAGTAGCCTGCCTGCTGGCTGACGTGCGCATGGACGGCATGAGCGGCCTGGAATTGCAGGACAAACTGGCCGAAAGCCACTCGCCCCTGCCCGTGGCCATCATCACCGGCCACGCCGACATCGCCCTGGCCGTGGACGCCATGAAAAAAGGCGCGCTGGACTTCGTGCAAAAGCCCTTTTCCGAAGAGCAGCTGCTGCCCCTGGTCGAACGCCTGCTGGAGCAGGCCCGCGCCTCCTTCGCCCAGCACGCCCAGGCCGCCAACCGCGAAGCCATGCTGGCGCGGCTCACGGGCCGCGAGGCGCAAGTGCTCGAACGCATCGTCGCGGGCCGCCTGAATAAGCAAATAGCCGACGATTTGGGCATCAGCATCAAAACCGTGGAAGCGCACCGCGCCAACATCATGGAAAAACTGCACGCCAACACCGTGGCCGACCTGCTCAAAGTGGCGCTGGGCGCCGACGCCCCCAGCCAGGAGCGCTGAGAACCCGCCTGCACCCTCCTTCGCAACCCTTCATCCGCCTTCCCATGACCGCCCAACTCATCGACGGCAATGCCCTTGCCGCCCAAATCCGCGCCGAAGTCGCCGGCCGCACCGCCGCCCTCAAGGCGCGCGGCATCCAGCCGCACCTGGCCATCATCCTCGTAGGCGACAACCCTGCCAGCCAGGTCTATGTGAAAAGCAAAGCGGCCGACAGCGAGCAAACCGGCCTGAAAGCCACGCTCGAGCGCTACCCGGCCAGCCTGCCCGAAAGCGCGCTGCTGGAGCGCATCGCCGCGCTCAATGCCGATGCCGGCGTGCACGGCATCCTGGTGCAGCTGCCCCTGCCCGCGCACCTGAACGCCAGCCGCGTCATCGAAGCCATTGCCCCGGAAAAAGACGTGGACGGCTTTCACATCGCCAGCGCCGGCGCGCTCATGACCGGCCAGCCCGGCTTTCGCCCCTGCACCCCTTATGGCTGCATGAAGATGCTGCAAAGCATCGGCATGAATGACCTGCGCGGCAAAAACGCCGTCGTCATCGGCCGCAGCAACATCGTCGGCAAGCCCATGGCCCTCATGCTGCTGGCCGCCAACGCCACCGTCACCGTCTGCCACAGCGGCACGGCCAGCCTGGCCGCCTTCACCCGCCAGGCCGATGTGATCGTGGCCGCCGCCGGCCAGCGCAAGGTGCTCACCGCCGACATGGTCAAGCCCGGCGCCGTCGTCATCGACGTCGGCATGAACCGCGACGAAAACGGCAAGCTCTGCGGCGATGTGGACTTTGAAGGCGTCCGGCAAGTCGCCGGCTGGATCACCCCCGTGCCCGGCGGCGTCGGCCCCATGACGCGCGCCATGCTGCTGGTCAACACCATCGAAGCAGCGGAGCGCGCCAGCCAGAGCGCCAGCCGCTGAACCGCCCCAGGCCGGGCAAAAGACCGCTGCAAACGGAAGGAGCAGGCTGCGCCATCTTGCTCCTCAACCAATAGCAATACGTCCTAGTGGAATGGGCGCTGAGCCGCATTTCTGGCCATTCAATTTGCTCCTGTTTTTGAGATTCCAGGGCCAGTCCAGCCCCCACAGGCTCGCCGGTTTCATGCGCATCTGCCGCGTCCGCCTTCGGGCCTGCGGGGCGGGCTGGCTCCGCTTTCGCGGCCCGCCAGCGCCCACGCGCCGCCTGCGCACAGCAAGGCCGCGCTGGCCAGGCACGCGCCGTAGCCCATGCGCTGGGCCAGCCAGCCGGCAGCCAGGCCGGCGGCGGCGGCAATCAGTGCGTCGGCGCTCTGAAACAGGGTGAAATCCACACCCGGCTGCAAGGGCGAAGCGGCCTCCATCAGCGCCGAATACAGCGCCACCCACAGGCACCCGGCAGTGGCAAAGAGCAGCCCCGTAAAGACGGTCAGCGCTGTCACGGCCAGGCTGGCGGGTAAAGCAGCCGGCACGGCAGCGGGCATGGCGGATGGCACGGCGGCTACGGCCATGGCGGTCAGCCCCGCCAGCACGGCGGCCAGTGCCGCCAGCGCCAGCTGCGCCGCGCGCCAGCCGGGAGCCAGCCGCGTGAGCCAGCCGCCCGCCAGCGCGCCCGCCAGGCCTGCCAGCAGGCTGAATGCGCCCAGCACCCAGCCCAGCCGCTCCAGCTCCATGCCCGCATCCAGCAGCAGGGGGCCGGGCAGGCCCATGGCCAGCCGCAGTCCGGCCATGCACAGCGCCACGCGCCACAGGCCCTGCTGCACGGCGGGCCTGCGCAGCGCGTGCAGCAGGCCGGGCCGGTGGGCGGCTGGCCCGCCGTCTGTTTTCGCTGAAGGGCCTGCCGCCGCATCTGCCGCATTCGCCGCGCATGCCGCCTCTGGCCTGGGCGGCTCGCGCACGGCCAGCAGGGGCAGCGAAAGCAGCGCCATCACGCCCGCCGCGCCCGCCAGCGCCAGCGGCCATCCCACGGCTTGCGCCGCCAGCAGAAAGCCGCCGCCGCCCAGCATGGCGCCCACGTAGCCGCCGCCCACTTGCGCCACGTTGCCCCAGCCGCGCTGGCGGCGGGCGAGCTGGTCGATGACAAAGCCGTCACAGGCCACGTCGCCTGCCGATGACACCAGCGCTGCCAGCATGAGCAGCGCCAGCGCCCACGCGCCGCCTGCCAGCGTGAGCGCGCGGCCTTCGCTGGCCAGGCCCGCTGCGCCCATCGTCAGCAAAAGCAGCGCCAGCGCCCATTGCGTGCCCAGCAGCAGCGGGCGGGAACGCCGCTCGCGCCGCCCCGGCGGCAGCCGCAGGCGCTCCACCCATGGCGCCCAGACGAATTTCAGCCCCCAGGGCAGCCACCACAGCGCCGCCAGGCCCACGGCTTGCAGGGAGGCGCCCGCTTCGCGCAGCAGTGCGGGCAGCGCCTGCGTGGTCATGGCCGTCAGCAGCGTCTGGCTGATGTAGATGCCCGCAATGGCAGGCAGCAGCAGATGCAATGGAATGTGTGTGGGCATGGTCTTGGCTTGCACTTTCAAAAAAGGATTCGGAGCGCCGCTTGTGCGCCCCGGCCGGGCGCTGGGCTGCATCAAAAACAGGAGCCAATTCAGCGGGCGAAAAAAGCCGTCTGCCGCAGCTTCCACGGGGAGTGCACGCTATTGGAAAAGGAGCAAATCTGGCGCGCCCCGTGACCCGTTGGCCCGCTGTTGAGCGCGTGAGTTGCGCCGCCTTCGCCGTGCGGCTGGCAGCGGGCCGTCTGCTCAGTACATGAATTCCACCGACACCCCCGCCGCGCGGCCGGCGGCCAGTTGCGCCAGCGGCAAGCCGCCAAAGGTGAAGCCGTAGTTGCGCACGGTTTTGCCCGTGAGGTTGCTGACCCAGGCGCGCACTTGCACGGTGGGCGCGGGCTGCCAGGCCAGGGAGGCGTCCAGCAGCGTGTAGCCGCCCTGGCGCAGGGTGTTGGCGTCGTCAAACCAGTGCGCGCCCACGTAGCGCGCGGCAATTTGCGGGCGCAGCACATGGCGGCCCGCCTGAAAGCGGCCCGTGAGGGTGGCGTTCAGCCCCGCGCGGGGCGTGTGGGGCACGCGCTTGCCCGCGCAAGCGGTGCAGCCTGCGGCGTAGTAGGCGGTGTAGGTGGCGCGATTGACGAAGCCGCCCGCGCCCAGCTGCCAGCGCGGCGACAGCGCCCATTGCGCCTGCGCTTCCACGCCGCTGGAGCGGGCGTGGCCTACGTTGCGCAGCACCTGCTGGCCGATTTCGCTGGTGTATAGCTGCACGTCGCGCGTGCGGATGCGGTAGATGGCAAAGCTGGCCTGCACGCGCGGCGTGTTCAGGCGCACGCCGGCTTCGTAGCTGAGGGCGCGCTCGCGCCTGAAGCCTTGCGTATCCAGCGGGTTGGACGGAGCGAGGTTGTAGCCGGCCGGTTTGTAGCCCTGCGCCACATTCACGTAGCCGCGCCACTGCGGGCTGAACTGCCAGCCGGCGGCCAGGCGGGCCTGCCAGGTGTTTTGCGCCTGCCGCGCCGCGCCCGCGAAGGCCGATGCGCCTGCGCCGCCCGCAAAGCGCGTGCGGCTTTCGTCGCGCGAGAGGCGCACGCCCGCGCCTGCGTCCAGCCGGGGCGTGAGGCGCCATGAGACATCGCCATAGGCGGCCAGCGACTGGCGGTCGTTGCCCGAGCGCGTGGCGGGCATGGAAACGGGCACAGTGGCCATCGTGAACTGGCTGGCGCGCTGCTGCTGCGCGCGCTGGCGGAACAGGCCGAAAACGGCGTCCCACGGGCGCGTGCGCCCCGCTCCATCGCCCGCTTCGCCGCCCAGCGTGGACAGGCGCACTTCCTGCGTGTTCTGCTGCCATTGCTCCGGCTGGCTGGAGTGATAGGGGCCAATGGGAAAGCCCCGCTCGAAATGCAGGCGCTGGCTGCTGGCGGTGGCCGTCAGCCGCCAGCCGTTGCCTGGGCTGCCCCAATCGCGCTGGCCCTGTGCAGCCACGCTGTTGGCGCAGCGGCGCATGTGAAAAAAGCGCCAGGGCGCGGCCACGCGTGCGTCGGCATAGGCCTGGCGGGGGCGGATGTCGGCAAAGGGCACATACACATCTTGCGGGCCGCTCGTGCATTCGCGCGCGGCCCACGCGCTGGCCTCCCAGGGCTGGCCTTGCGGGGCCAGGCGCAGGCGAAAGCGCCCCAGGCCGTCTCGTGCGCCGCCCAGGCGGCTTTGCGCCAGCGCGGCGCTGCTCACATCGCCCGGCGCGCTGCGCTTGCTGACCATGGCCGAGCCATACAGCAGCCCCGGCGACAGCGGCCCCGCCGCCTCGGCCTGCGCCACATGCCCGCCACGGCTGGACAGGCCCGCCAGCAGCGAAAAATAGGGCGCATCGTCCGGCGTGCGCGTGCTCACGTTCAGCACGCCGCCCAGCGCGCTTTGGCCATACAGCGTGCCTTGCGGCCCCTTGAGCAGCTCCACGCGCGCCGCGCCCGCCAGCGACTGCGCCGCCATCACGGGCAGCTGCGGCACGCCATCCACATACACCGTCAGCGCGGGGTTGTAGAAGTCTTGCGCCGAAGTCATGCCCCGCACGGTGAAGATGGGAAACATCACATTGGCGCCGTAGCCCGTGTAAAGCCCCGGCAGCGCCTTGTCCAGCGCCAGCGTGCCGCCCGCGCCCGCATCGCGCAAAGCCTGCTCGTTCGCCACCGCCGCCGCGCCATTGAAGCGCGCCAGCGGCTGCGCCCGCTTGGACGAGGTAATCACCACTTCCGGCAGAGCGTTTTCGCTGGCGGCATGGCCGCCGCTGGCCAAAGCGCCATCCGGGCCGTGATTCACGCCGTGATGCGGGCTGCGATCCGGGCGGTGATACGCGCCGCTTTCCGCGCCGCCAGCTGGCGCGCCAGCCAGCAGCAGGCACGCCGCCGCGCAAGCTGAAACAAGAAAAGGGGCGGCCCCGCCGCGCCGCCAGATGCAGGGTGCTTGTGCGCGCATCCGAAGTCTCCTTGGCAAATGAAATTTTGTTGAGAGTTCCTGTCAATCAAAATCATTGGCCAGCGCCCCTGCGAAAACCGGCGGTTTTCAGCCGCCGCACGCGGTTCCGGGAATTTTTTGCAGGGCGAGACGGCAAGCTGATGGGGCTCCTGAATCCATCGCGTGATGTCCTGATGGAACGGGCGCAAACGCCGTTTTTTTGTTGGTTGAATTTGCTCCCTTTTCTCAATACCGAGGCCTTGCCCATGACGACGACGCGCCCTGTTTTGCGGATGGAATCGCTGCTGCGCCAGCCTGGCTTGCACCTGCCCGAAGAGTGGGCTTGCGGCATGCGGCTGCACGCGCCAGGCACGGGGCTGCGGCTGGCCTGCCTGGATGTGCGCGCCAGCCGCCCATGGGAGTGCGAGGCGGAAGGCCCGCCTGCCACCAGCCTGTGCGTGTTGCTGGAGGGCCGGATGGAAACCGCCTTGCGCGGCGGCCCCATGCTGCGCGCAAGCGGCGGCATGTGCGTTTTCATGCACGGCAGCGGCGCGCGCAATGCAGGCTTTCACTGCATGCACGCGCAGCAGCGCCTGCGGCTGGTGGAGATTCGCCTGACGCCACAGGCGGCGCGGGCGCTCAGGCCCGCGCTGGCCGCGCATTTACCCGGGCATCCGTCTGCGCAAGAGGGCGAGGGCGGCGGCGCTGGCTCCAGCCTGGCGGCAGCGCATGCCCCGGCGGCGCTGCTGCGCGCGGCGCGCGACATCCTGGCCTGTCCGCTGCCAGACGGCGCAGCACGCGCGCTGTGGCTGCGCGCCAAGGCGCTGGAAGCGCTGGCCGTGTTCGCCAGCCAGCCGCCCAGCCCTGCCGCGCAGGCGCCCTGCCACGCGCCGGTCCACGCGGCCGATCTGCCCCGCCTGCGCCGCGCCCATGCCTTGCTGCAACGGCACTGCGGCCAGCCGTGGACGGCCGCCGCGCTGGCGCATGAGGTGGGCCTGAATGAAAAACGGCTGCAAGCGGGCTTTCAGCATCTGTATGGCCAGAGCGTGCACGCGCGCCTGACGCATTGGCGCATGCAAACCGCCCGCGCCCTGCTGGCAGCGGGCCGCCCCGTGGCTGAAGTGGCCTGCGCCGTGGGGTTTGCCAGCGCCAGCCATTTCGGCAAAACCTTCCGCCAGCACGCGGGCGCCGCGCCCAAGGCCTGGGCGCTGGCCAGCGCCCAGCAGGATGAGCGCGAGGCAAGCCGCATAGGCCATTTGCCCGCATGAGCGCTTTGGGTGAGGCCGGGCGCGGCATTGGCCGGGCGGCCTTGACCGAGCTGTTTCACTGATGGTTTCTGATGACGGCCCGCTCCGGCGCGAAGGCGCGCCTGCGGCTTGCGGCAAGGGGCGCTTCCGGAACCGGTTCAGAGTCCGTTTGAGCCAATCCTCGCCGGGCGGCAAACAGCAAGCCCCGTCTGCGCCTTGCAGCCCATCCCGATCCGCGCTGGGCCGACGCTTGAGCACTCTGCAGCGTTGCTGCGCCAGCTTTCTTGCGCGCCCTCACGCCCGCTTGCAGGCAGGAGCATGCCGCTTGGCCCAGCCGCCAGCGTTCGGCGGCGGCAAGGCATGGGCGCGGCTTCGGGCGCAGGCGGCTTCCTAGAATCCGCCCCCTTTGCCTGTTTCCCCGGACCGCTTCCGGTTTTTTCCCCTTGCGCCTGCCATGAACCTGCCCGCCTACACCCGCGCCCAAGACTTGCCTGCCACTTTGAGCAAGCGCCTGGTCATTCTGGATGGGGCCATGGGCACCATGATTCAGCGCTTCAAGCTGGACGAGGCGCAGTACCGGGGCGAGCGCTTCAAAGACTTCGCGCGCGATGTCAAGGGCAACAACGAGCTGCTCTCGCTCACCCGCCCGGATGTGATTGCCGGCATTCACGACAAATACCTGGCCGCCGGCGCCGATCTGATTGAAACCAACACCTTCGGCGCCACCAGCATTGCGCAGGAGGACTACGGCATGGCCGATCTGGCCCGCGAGATGAGCCTGGCCTCTGCCCGGCTGGCGCGCGCCGCGTGCGATCGCCACGCCACGCCCGAACGCCCCCGCTACGTGGCCGGGGCGCTAGGCCCCACGCCGCGCACCGCCAGCATCAGCCCCGACGTGAACGACCCGGGCGCGCGCAACATCACGTTCGAGCAGCTGCGCGCCGCTTATCTGGAGCAGGCGCTGGCGCTGATTGAGGGCGGCGCGGACGTGCTGCTGGTGGAGACCATCTTCGACACGCTCAACGCCAAGGCTGCGCTCTTTGCCATCGAGCAGGCGTTTGACGCCACGGGCGAGCGCCTGCCCGTCATCATCAGCGGCACCGTCACCGACGCCTCGGGCCGCGTGCTCTCGGGGCAGACCGTCACGGCTTTCTGGCACAGCGTGCGCCACGCCCGCCCGCTGGCCGTGGGCCTGAACTGCGCGCTGGGCGCGGCGCTCATGCGCCCCTACATCCAGGAGCTGGCCAAGGCTGCGGCCGACACCTTCATCAGCTGCTACCCCAATGCGGGCCTGCCCAACCCGATGAGCGAAACCGGCTTTGACGAAACGCCGGAAGTCACCAGCCGCCTCGTGCACGAATTTGCCGCCGAAGGGCTGGTGAACATTGTGGGCGGCTGTTGCGGCACCACGCCCGATCACATCAACGCCATTGCCCGCGCCGTCATGCCGCTGGCGCCGCGCGGCGTGCAGGCGGCGCGCTTTTACGCGGCGCAGGCGTGAGAGCCTGCTCTCGGGCAGCGTGGTGAACAGGCCCCAGGCAGGCGTCCGCAGGGGCGCGGCCCCGATCAGCCCATGCGTGAATGGCGGCCCGCAAGAAGAAGCCGCCTTTCAGGCGTGCGGCCTCCGGCTTCTGTTTTACAGCAAAAACAGGAGCGAATTCAAGGCATTGAAAAGTGGCTTCTGCGCAGATTCCACTAGGACGTATTGCTATGTAAAAAGGAGCTGAACAAGGCGGTCTTGCCTTTTGCTTTCATTCCGTCTTCGTTCTGCCTTTGCGGCGCAGAAAAGCGGCGCCCAAGCCGCGCGGCGCTTCAGCTGCACCTGTCTGCCTGGCGCATTGGGCCGTGCCTGCTTTCCATTCACCCGCCCGTTTGCCGCCGTGGGCACGCTTGCCGCCGGGGCCTGTCCGTGGCCAGATGGCGGTTACTTGATCAGGGCCTGCCAGTCGCGGAAATGCGGGTGTTCGGCGCTGCGCAGCCATTCAAAGCCGACCATTTCGGTCGTTGCCAGTTCCGCGCCTGCGGCGGCCAGGCGGTCGTAGGCGGCGTCGCGGTTGCGCTCGGTGCGCGAGGCGCAGGCGTCGGTCACGACCCAGACGTCCCATTCCTCATCCAGCAGCGCCAGGGCTGTTTGCAGCAGGCACACGTGCGCCTCGCAGCCAGCGATGACGATGGAGCTGCGCTGCGGCGCGGGCGGCTCGGCGGGCTTTTGCAGGTGGCGGGGCAGGCTGCGGGCATTGCCGCCGCGCGCGGCGGGCTGGGGCGGGCGCGGCGGGTTGAGCAGGGGCGCGAGTTCGGCTGCGCCGCCAAAGGCGGTTTTGGGTACGGCGCGGTCCAGCAGGCCAGCCAGCTCGGGGGCGCTGCCGCCAAGCTTGGCAGGGCATTGCTCGGTGGCCCAGACGGGCACGCCCAGCAGGCGGGCGAGCTTGGCCAGGCGCACGGCGTTGGTCAGGGCGGCGTCACCCTCGAAAAGCGCGGCCATCAGGCGCGGCTGATAGTCGATGAGCGCCAGTTGGGAGTCAGTGGCTTCAAGCAGCATGGCGGTGGTTCCTCATGGGAAGAAGGGAAAGCGTGTTCAGATGACGGGTTGCAGCGGGGCTGGGCTTTTGCATCAGAAAGAGGAGCAAATTCAAGCCATAGCAAAATGGCTTTCGCGCTCATTCCACTGGGACATCATGCTATTGATACAGGAGCATGCAAAGGGTGGGCGCGGGTTGCGTGCATCGGGGGCTTGTCATGGCTCAAGCCAGCTCGCGGAAGGCGGCGCGGGCGGCTTGCAAGGTGGCGGCAATGTCGTCTTCGCTGTGGGCGGCGCTGACGAAGCTGGCCTCATACAGCGCCGGGGCCACGTAAACGCCGCGCGAGAGCAGGCCGTGGAAAAAGCGGTTGAAGCGCGCGGCGTCGCTTTGCATGACTTCGCGGTAGTTTTGCGGCAGGCGGGGCAGCAGGAAAAAGCCGAACAGGCCGCCTTCGCTGTCGGCGCAAAAGGGTACGCCTAGTTCTTGCGCGGCGGCCCGAAGGCCATCCACCAGCGCGCGGGTGCGGGCCGAGAGGGCTTCGAAAAAGCCGGGCTTGCGGATTTCGCGCAGGGTGGCCAGGCCGCAGGCGGTGGCGATGGGGTTGCCCGAGAGCGTGCCGGCCTGATAGACGGGGCCGAGAGGGGCGAGCTGCTCCATGACATCGCGCTTGCCGCCAAAGGCGGCCAGGGGCATGCCGCCGCCTATGACTTTGCCCATGACGGTGATGTCGGGCGCAAAACCCGCAATGGCCTTGGCGTGCAGGCTTTGCACGCCGCCCAGCGCGGTGCGAAAGCCGGTCATCACTTCGTCATAGATGAGCAGCGCGCCGTATTGGGTGCACAGCTCGCGGCAGCGGCGCACGAAATCAAGGCTGGCGCGCACGAAGTTCATGTTGCCCGCGATGGGTTCGATGATGAGGCAGGCCAGATCGCGCCCGTGCAGGGCAAAGGCTTCTTCCAGCTGGGCGAGGTTGTTGTATTCGAGCACCAGCGTGTGCTGCACCACTTCGGGCGGCACGCCCGCGCTGGTGGGGTTGCCAAAGGTGGCCAGGCCGGAACCGGCCTTGACCAGCAGGGCGTCGGCGTGGCCGTGGTAGCAGCCTTCAAATTTGATGATCTTGCTGCGGCCCGTGGCGCCGCGCGCCAGGCGGATGGCGCTCATGCCCGCTTCAGTGCCCGAGGAGACGAGGCGCACCATGTCCATGCTGGGCATGAGCGAGAGGACTTCTTCGGCCAGCTCCACTTCGCGCTCGGTGGGCGCGCCAAAAGACAGGCCGTCTTGCGCGGCGCGGCGCACGGCTTCCAGCACGGCCGGATGGCCGTGGCCGAGGATCATGGGGCCCCAGGAGCCGATGTAGTCGATGTAGCGCTGGCCATTGGCGTCCCACAGATAGGCGCCCTGCGCGCGCTGGATGAAGCGTGGCGTGCCGCCAACAGCGCGGAAGGCGCGCACCGGGGAATTGACGCCCCCCGGAATGACGCGGCGCGCGCGCTCCATCAGGGCACCATTACGATCGTTTACAGAATTTGTCATGAGAGGCTGGGTAAATGTTCACGCTGGAAAGTTGAGACAAGGCCGCCTGTGTGTTGCAAGTCTGTCACGGCGGCATTGACTTTCTCTCCCAATTTTGCCAGAGCGCCCTTGGACGGCTGCGGCCCGCCCGGGCCATTGGTTTTTGAGATGGCTCAGGTAGAGTGCGTATAACTTATAGATACAATCGTTGCACTCCATGCGACATTGGCATAAGCTTGCACCGTCTCTATGCCCTTTGTTTCATGAGGGCGGCGTGGCTGACTGCCGCATTGAATGGCAGCGGGCAAGCCGCGCGGAGAGCTTTGCTTGTGGGCGGCGCGCCCGCAGGCAGGAGAGAAAACAGACTTTCCGGGTTTGCTTCCCGGCTTGAAAACAGTTTCGAGAAAATCATCCATGAAAGTACTGATCATTGACGATAGCAACACCATCCGCCGCAGCGCCGAGATTTTTCTCAAGCAGGGCGGCCATGAGGTCATGCTGGCCGAAGATGGTTTCGACGCGCTCGCGAAAATCAGCGATTTCCATCCGGATCTGATTTTCTGCGACATTTTGATGCCGCGGCTGGACGGTTACCAGACCTGCGCCATCATCAAGCGCAATGAAAAATTCTCGACCACGCCCGTGATCATGCTGTCTTCCAAGGACGGCGTTTTCGACAAGGCGAGGGGCCGCATGGTGGGGTCGCAGGAGTACCTCACAAAGCCCTTCACAAAAGACCAACTGCTGCAAACCGTGCGGGATTTCACTGGACAAGCCAATTAAGGAGAACATGATGGCCATCCGTAACGTGCTGATCGTGGATGATTCCAAGACCGAACTGATGTTTCTCAGCGAATTGCTGAAGAAAAATGGATTTTCCGTGACAACGGCTGAAAATGCGGAAGATACCTATAAACGCCTGGCCGAGGCCATTCCAGACTTGATTCTGATGGACGTGGTCATGCCCGGACAAAATGGTTTTCAGCTGACGCGCGCCATTACGCGCGATCCGAAGTACGCCAATGTGCCCGTGATCATGTGCACGAGCAAGAACCAGGAAACGGACCGCGTGTGGGGCATGCGCCAGGGCGCGCGCGACTACATCACCAAGCCGGTCAATCAGGCCGAGCTGCTGGCCAAGATCAAGGCGCTGGGATAAGCGGTCATGTCCGACAAACAAGCTTTGCGCGACTTCCAGGGGCGCCTGGCTGAGCGTTTGCAGGCGGCGACTCAGGCCAGCGGCGCAGAAGCCTCGTGGCTGGCCGTGGAAGCTGGTACGGCCCGGCTGCTGTTTCCCCTGGATCACGCGGGGCAGATTTTTCCGTGGTCGGCCATGCAGCCGGTGCCTTACGTGCGCGCGTGGTTCATGGGTGTGACCAACCTGCGCGGCAATCTGTGCGGCGTGGTGGACTTGGCTGCATTCATGGGTACGGCTCCCGCCAAGCCGCGCAGTGAAATGGCGCTGGCCCAGTGCTGGCTGGTGGCCTTCAATCCTTTGCTGGAAACCAATTGCGCCTTGCTGGCGGATCGTCTTTCCGGGCTGCGAACGATGGAAATGTTTACCGAATCAGCGCCCGCGCCCGACGGCGCGCCTGCGTATTTCGGGCATCTCTATACCGACAACCAGGGCGTGCAATGGCAGGAAATCAATTTGCAGGCTCTCTCGCTTGATGCGTCGTTTCTGAGCATCGGCACGACATCTTCTGAAAGCTGAACATCATGGCCTTTTCCGACTTGTTGAAGAAGAAAAATACGGACGCGGACGCATCCGGCGGAAATTCAACCCAAAGCCCCAGCGGCTTTGGCCTTTCGACGACGACCGCCATCATGGAAGGCGAGGGCGCTGCCGCAGGCGCTTCTTCTCCAAAAGATGGCGCTGCGCTGTATCTGTCTGACTCATTCCGGATGCCGGTGCTTGGGCAAGGCACGGCGGAGCGCCATCAGCGCGTGCTGTTCGTTCTGCTGGGGCTTTGCGTGGCCGTGTTGGCCGGCATGGTGGCCTGGACAGTTTTGAGCACGGACAAGGTGGCCAAGCAGGTGTCCGCCACGGGCAATGCGCTGATGCAGTCGCAGCGGCTGGCCAAGTCGGTTTCGCAGGCCGCCGTGGGCAATGCTTCTGCGTTTGCCGAAGTAAAGGAAAGTGCAGACGAGCTGGATGCCTCGGTTGCCGGTTTGCAAAAAGGCAGTGAAACCGTGCCCCGGCTTGGCGCGGGCTATGCGGAAAGCATGAACCAGATCGTGCCTCTGGTGGAGCGCGCCCACAAGAACACGCAGATCGTGCTGGGCCAGGAAAAAACGCTGACGCAGGTGGGCGTTTCCCTGCGCAAGATGAGCAGCAACTCCACGGAGCTGCTGTCCATTGCGGAAAATATTTCTTCTCTCAAATTGCAGGCCAATGCCCCGGCGGCAGAGATGTCGGCCACGGGTCAGCTGGTGATGCTGACGCAGCGCATCAGTAAATCCGCCAATGAGTCGCTCACGCTGGACGGCATCAACCCCGAAGCCGTGTTTCTGCTGGGCAAGGATTTGAATACCTTCAAGGAAATTGCCGAGGGCTTGCTGAACGGCAACGCGGATCTGCGCCTGGCGCCCGCGCGTGATGACCGCGTGCGCGAGAACCTGCAATCGCTGCTGAAGGTTTATGAGCAGACCCGCGCGGATGCCAGCGGCATTCTGGGCAATTTGCAAGGCCTGGTGGCCGCCCGCGAGGCGCAAAACAGCATCGTGGCTGACAGCGAACCCCTGCGCAAGAGCTTGCAGGCGCTGGAAGGCAAACTTTCGTCCACCTCGGGCCTGCGTCCCGAGCACTTGCTGGGAATGATCATTCCAGGCCTGCTGGCCTTGCTGGCTGCGGCCGGGCTGGGCTACGTGCTGCTGCATGAAAGCCGCCAGCGCCAGTCGCTCGCTGAAGAGCAGCGTCATCTGGCCGAACTCCAGCAGCAGGAATCCAAGCGCGTCAATGACGCCAACCAGGCGGCCATCTTGCGGCTGATGAACGAACTGCAAACGGTGGCCGAGGGCGATTTGACGCAGGAAGCCACGGTGACGGAAGACATCACCGGCGCAATTGCCGACTCGGTGAACTACACGGTGGAAGAGCTGCGCTCGCTGGTGGGCAACGTGCAAAGCACGGCTACGCGCGTGGCGCAGACGACGAGCAAGGTGGAAAGCACTTCCAACGAGCTGCTTAACGCCTCCACGCAGCAGCTGCACGAAATCCGTGAAACTGGCCAGTCCGTGCTGGACATGGCGGCCCGCATCAACCACGTTTCAACGCAGGCGCAGGAATCGGCGGCCGTGGCGCGCCAGTCGCTGGTCGCTGCGGAATCGGGCCTGACGGCCGTGCAAAACACAATCGGCGGCATGAACGCCATTCGCGACCAGATTCAGGAAACGTCCAAGCGCATCAAGCGGCTGGGCGAGTCTTCACAGGAAATTGGCGAAATTACCGAGCTGATCGCCGACATTACCGAACAGACCAACGTGCTGGCGCTGAACGCCGCCATTCAGGCCGCTTCCGCTGGTGAAGCAGGCCGGGGCTTTTCCGTGGTGGCTGAAGAAGTGCAGCGACTAGCGGAGCGCTCGGCCGATGCCACGCGCCAGATCGCTTCGCTGGTGAAAGCCATTCAGACCGACACGCAGGACGCGGTGGCCGCCATGGAGCGCTCCACGCAGGGCGTGGTCGAAGGCGCGCGCCTGTCCGACAACGCCGGAACGGCCCTGTCGGAGATCGACAGCGTGTCGCGCCGCCTGGCCGAGCTGATTGAGCGCATTTCCGCCTCGGCTTCCAAAGAGGCGCAGCAGGCCAATGAAGTGGCGCGCAACATCCAGCATATCTTTGCCGTGACGGAGCAAACAGGCGAAGGCACTCGCTCCACAGTGGCGCAGGTGCGCGATTTGACCCGCATGGCGGATGAACTGCGCCAGTCCGTGGCGCGCTTCAAGATTGCCTGATCGCCGGGCCAGAGGAGTCGTCAATTCATTTCCCGGCTGCGGCGGACACGATCCGGCAGCCGGGGCCGCGCCTGATAAGAAGGGCGCGGCCCTCAAAACAGAACAATCTTGGGAGTTCACATCGTCATGGCACTGAACCCGGCTGAGGCCAGCGCAGGGACCCACATCAATACTGGCGACCTTGGGCCGCTGGCATGGGTTCTTGACGAAACCAGAAAATCGCTCGAAGCAGTTACCAAGGCGCTCAGGCGCTTCGTCAGCGATGCGGAAACCGCGCGCGGGGTTGATTTGTCCACCATCGACAGCGGCCCACTGCGCCTGGTGCGCCAGCAGCTGCACCAAGTGGTTGGCGCGCTCGAAATGGTGGGGCAGGACGTGGCGGCGCACATGGTGCGCGGCATGGAGGGCGTTGCCCAGCAGTTTGTCCAGCATCCCGAAAAATGCACGGAAAAGGCTGTATCCGTTGTCGAAAACGCCGGATTCGCCCTGGTTGAGTATCTGGAAGGGCAGCTGGGAGAAAACCCGCGCCCGGCGCTGGGACTGTTCCCCCAGTTTCAGGAAGTGCAGCAGCTGGCGGGCGCTGACCGCATTCACCCGGCAGATTTGTGGCCCGTCAGTTGGCGCTGGGTCAATCCGGCAACTCCGGCGGCCCTGCAAAAACTGCATTACGACACGGCGGTGCGCCAGCGCGTGGATCACGGCACGCTCAAGATCATGAAGACGGCCGATGCCAACGCCGCAGAGGAGCTGTGCGTGGTCAGCCTGGGGCTGGCTGACGGCGAAACGGCGCTGCATCCCGGCATTTTCTGGAAGCTGTCATCGGGCTTTTTCGAGGCATTGGGGCATGGCCTGCTCAAGCCGGACGTGTATATCAAGCGCGCGGCCTCGCGCATTCTGGTTCAGTACACCGCGCTGGCGCGAGGCGAGCGCTCCGTTTCCGAAAGGCTCGCGCAAGACCTGCTGTTTTTCTGCTCGCAAGCCCAGCCGAAGGGCGAAGAAACCCCGGTGCTGAAAGCCGTCCGCGCGGCATGGGGCTTGCAGGACAGCGAGCCTGTCGATTACCAGACAGCCGTCTTCGGCTTGTTTGACCCTTCGGTGCTGGCGCAGGCGCGCCGCCGCATTGACACGCTCAAGGAAGCATGGTCTGGCCTGGCGGGCGGCGATCTGGCGCGGCTCAAGAGCAGCGTGGACCAGTTCGGCCTTGTGGCCGATTCGCTGCGCCGCCTGCACGCGCATGGCAAACCCCTGGCAGACGCCTTTGTTCATGTGGCCCGTCATGTGGCCAAGTCCGCCGCCGTTCCGTCCCCCGACCTGGCGATGGAAGCGGCCACGGCCGTGCTGTTTCTGGAAGCGTCCTTCGTGGATTTCCGCCCTGGCGATACGGTGTTCGCCGCGCGGACGCGGCAGCTTGCTGACCGTCTTGAGGCCATCTTGCATGGCGGCGTGCAGCAGCCTCTGGACTCCTGGATGGAAGAGCTTTACCGCCGCATCAGCGACCGCCAGACGCTGGGCACCGTGGTCAGCGAGCTGCGCGTGACGCTGGGCGAAGTCGAGCAGCAGCTCGATCAGTTCTTCCGCAACGTGACCGACCGCGCGCCATTGAGCACGGCGCTGACGCAGATGGTGCAAATGCGCGGCGTGCTGCTGGTGCTGGGGCTGGATCAGGCAGCGCAGGCCGTGGCGCGCATGCGCGATGTTGTCGAAAACATCACGCAATACGATGGCGAAGACATCCAGCAGGCGCACGCGCAAGACTTCGAACGGCTGGGCAACAGCCTGGGGGCGCTGGGTTTTCTGATCGACATGCTCAGCTACCAGCCCGTGCTGGCGAAAAAGCTGTTCACCCTGGACGAGGAGACGGGCGAGCTGCGCCCTATCATGGGCCGTACTGCGCCGGCCCACCTGCTGCAAAGCGCAGACGAAGCGCCATCGCTGCCAGCTTCGGACGATGATGGCGCGCAGCCCGCCATTGCCGACCTGATCGACGACGTGCGGGCTTCTTCCGAAAGCACCCCGCACACATTGCCGGGCCAACTGGAGCAAATTGCCCTCTCGGCGGCGCTGGATGACAAGACGGCGCTGGCCAATGCCGCCAAGGAGGCTGCGCGCGCCGCGCGCGCCAACGACGCCGAGGGCCTCAAGGGCGCAATGGACAAGCTCACCACCTTGGCCAGCCCCACACCGGCTCCCGTGGCGGCGCCAGCTGCCGCCGAGCCGCAGGTGGATGACGACCTGCTCGACATCTTTCTGGAAGAAGCGCGTGAAGTGATCCAGAACGGCCAGCAGGCCATTCAGGCGCTGGAGCAGCGCTCTGACGACATGGAGCAGCAAACCACGCTGCGCCGCGCCTACCACACGCTCAAGGGCAGCTCCCGCATGGTGGGGCTGAACGAGTTTGGTGAAGCGGCCTGGGCCATGGAGCAGCTCATGAACGCCTGGCTGGCCGAGCAAAAGCCCGCCAGCGCCGAGCTGCGCGCCTTGGCTGCCGAGTCCATGCTGGCTTTCGGCAACTGGGTGGAGGCCATTGCCGCCAAGCAGTCTGGCCATTGGCAGGCCGGGCCTTTCCGCATCAGCGCCGAAGCCATGCGCACCGGGCAGGAGCGTGTTCCGCTGCCTGCCATGCCAGTGGCAGCCGAAGAACCTGCGGCGCAAACGGCAGCTCTCGCAGAAGAAATCATTGACGTTGCTGAAGCGGAGCTGCCTGCCCAGATGGATGCGCCGCTTGAAACTGCGGCCGAGTCTGCGCCTGAACCGGAGGCTGACGCCGTTCCGGCAGATGAACCAGCCACGGCGGAGCCTGCGGCCGCTCTGGGCCTGGCGGATCTCGACCTGCCCGACCTTGCCCTGCCAGAGCTGGCCAATGACGAGGCCGTGCCGCCGGCCATTGAAGCGGAGGCAACCGGAGAACCGCCGGCAGCCGAGCCTGAGCAAGCCCAGACGGTTGAAACCAGCGAGGGCGCTTGCGCAGATGATTTGGCGCTGTTTGAGCCGCCCCCGGAAGAATCGCCCGCGCCTGAAATCATCGAAATCGACAGCCTGCTGCCTGATCTGGAACTGGGCGGCCAGGGGCAAGAAGCGGGAACGCCAGAAACGGAGCTGCCGCCCGTTGAAGACTTCGCCCCCGATACGCTGATTGCCATTGAAGAAGCGGATGACGTGGATTGGTCTGATTTCGGCTTCACGCAAGAAGAGCAGCAGCCGCAGCCAGTGGAGTCCGGTGCAGACGCCGCAGCGGCGCAGGAACAAGTGGCCGAGCCGGTTCAGGACCCGGCCGGGCAGCCCGCTGCCGCAGGCGAAGGCCAGGCAGCCCCGCAAGAAGAGGCCAGCGCCGAAGACCTGCCCGTGGTCATTGGCCCCCTGAGCATCAGCCGGCCGCTGTACAACGTGTATTTGAGCGAGGCCGATCCGTGGTCACGCAGCCTGGTGGAAGAGTTGGACACTTGGGCCAGCCATCCCAACCAGACGGTGCCTGAGCGCGCCATTGCCTGCGCGCACTCTTTGGCGGGCGCGTCGGCCACAGTGGGGTTTGAAAGCCTCTCCGTCTTTGCGCGTGCTGCCGAACACGCCATGCAGCGCCTGCATGGCCAGTTGCAGGGTTCGGCCCATCAGGTTCGCACTTTGCAGGCTGCCGCCGCTGAAATTTCGCGTGTGCTGCACCAGTTCGCTGCGGGCGCGCTGCAAGAACCCGGCTCGGCCTTGCTGGCGGACATCAATGGCTTGGAGCCTGAAGGCCAGACGATCATTGCGCTGCCGCCCGAAACAATGCCTGCCACACTGCCGGCTCCGGTTGAAGAAGCGCCTGCGCCCGTTGCCCAGCCGGTCCAGCCAGCCGCTTTTGCTTCGCCTGCGGCTGTCAGCCCGGCCGCGCCTTCGCACGCGCACGCGCCTGCCGTGTTTTCCTATGTGGCCGAGCCTTCCGTTCCGGCTGCAGCTGCCGCTTCGCGCACCACGGTCCAGATTACCGATGCGCCCACGCACCCCGTGGCCGACGGCATTGACGTGCAGGACGCCATCGACGAAGACCTCTTTCCCATCTTTGAAGAAGAAGCCGAGGAGCTGCTGCCCCGCCTGGGCGAAGCCCTGCGCGAATGGACGGAAAACCCCACGGATGCCAGCGTGCGCGCCCGCGTGCAGCGCGGCCTGCACACGCTCAAGGGCAGCGCCCGCCTGGCTGGCGCGCTGGTGCTGGGCGAAATGGCGCACCGCACCGAATCGGCCATTGAGCAGCTGGGCGCCGTTGAAAACCTGAAGCAGGCGGACGTGGAGCCGCTGCTCGAATACCTGGACGAGCTGGAAAACACCTTCATCCGCTTGCAGGCGCAGGCGGCTGGCGAGGCCTACGAGCCGCAGGCGCACCAGCAGCCAAGGCCCGCTGCCGCGCCTGCGGCCATGCCTCCGGTTCAGGTGTCCGTGGCTCCGGCGGCAGCGCCCGCCTTAGCCGCGCCTGCCCCAAGCGCCGCGCGGGCAGCTGCAGCGCCCGCGCCGCAGGCCAAGGCGCCCGCTCAGCCAGCCGTGCCGGCCCAGCGCCCCGCCAGCGGCAAGGTGGCGCCGCCCGCGCCGCTTTCGCTGACGGCTTCGCGCGCGGCGGCCAATCAGGCAGTGCGCGTGCGCTCGCAATTGCTGGACCGCCTGGTCAATCAGGCCGGCGAGGTGATGACCTCCCGCGTGCGGCTGGAAGCGGCGCTGGGCCTGTTGCGCAACTCGCTGGGCGACCTCACCGGCAACCTCGACCGCCTGCGCCAGCAGCTGCGCGACGTGGAGCTGCAAGCCGAAACCCAGATGCAGTCGCGCCTGGCGCTCACCAAGGACGCCCAGCAAAACTTCGACCCGCTGGAGTTCGACCGTTTCACCCGCATGCAGGAACTCACCCGCATGATGGCCGAGTCCGTGAACGACGTGGCCACCGTGCAGCGCACCTTGCAGCGCGCGCTCGACTCCAGCGAAGACGATCTGGTGGCGCAGGCGCGCCAGTCGCGCGAACTCCAGCGCGATCTGCTGCGCACGCGCATGGTGGAGTTCGAAGGCATCTCCGAGCGCCTGTACCGCGTGGTGCGCCAGGCCGCCAAGGAAACCGGCAAGTCCGTCAAGCTCGAAATCACCGGCGGCTCCATTGAAATGGACCGAGGCATTCTGGATCGCATGACG
Organism: Ottowia massiliensis; assembly: GCF_900240305.1. NCBI lineage: Bacteria > Pseudomonadati > Pseudomonadota > Betaproteobacteria > Burkholderiales > Comamonadaceae > Ottowia > Ottowia massiliensis. The sequence continues at coordinate 1,916,766 of NZ_LT964854.1, forward strand.
CCCGCCTTCGAGCACCTCTTGCGCAACTGCGTGGTGCACGGCATTGAGCAGGCCGCCGTGCGCGCCAGCCGGGGCAAGGAAGCCACCGGCACCATCTCCATTGACGTGAGCCAGTCCGGCAACGACGTGTCCGTGGCCTTCCACGACGACGGCGGCGGGCTGGATGCCGCGCGCATCTGCGCCCGCGCCGTCGAGCGCGGCCTCATCAAGGCCGGCCAGCAGCTCAGCAATGAGGAAATCGCCAGCCTCATCTTCGCGCCCGGCTTTACCACCATGTCGCAGGTCACGGAGCTGGCGGGCCGTGGCGTGGGCATGGACGTGGTCCGCACCGAAATCCAGGCGCTGGGCGGCCGCATCGAAACCACTTTCACCGAAGGCAAAGGCTCCACCTTCCGCCTCGTCATGCCGCTGACCACCGCCGTCACCCACGTGGTGATGGTGCGCGCGGGAGCGCTGTCCATTGGCGTGCCTTCCAACCAGGTGGACATCATTCACCGCGCCGGCCCCGAAGTGCTCCAGCAGGCCTACGAAAACGGCACTTTCATGCACGAAGGCCAGGCGCTGCACTTCTATTGGGCAGGCGCGCTGCTGCAAAACTCTCCGCGCAGCACCGAGCCGCCTTCGCGCAGCACGCCCGTGGTCATCTTCCGAAGCGCCGACCAGCGCATTGCCGTGCACGTGGACGAAGTGCTGGGCAACCAGGAAGTGGTTGTGAAGGGCCTGGGGCGCCAGCTCTCGCGCCTGCCCGGCCTGGTGGCCGTTACCGCGCTGGCTTCCGGCGCCGTGGCGCTCATCTACAACCTCGTGGCGCTGGCCACGGTGTACGGCGCGCAGGCCAAGGCTTTCAGCGCAAAGGGCGCAAAGGGCAGCGAAGACAAGAAGGCGGCCGCCGCGCAGTCCGGCATTCCGCTCGTGCTGGTGGTGGACGACTCCATCACCGTGCGCCGCGTCACCCAGCGCCTGCTCCAGCGCGAGGGCTACCGCGTTGCCCTCGCGGCCGACGGCCTGCAAGGGCTGGAGCGCCTGCGCGAAGAACGCCCGGCCGTGGTGCTCTCCGACATCGAGATGCCGCGCATGGACGGCTTTGACTTCGTGCGCAACATCCGCGCCGACGCCAGCCTGAAAGACCTGCCGGTCATCATGATCACCTCGCGCATCGCCGAAAAGCACCGCGACCACGCCGAAGAGCTGGGCGTGAACCACTACCTGGGCAAGCCCTATTCGGAAGACGACCTGCTGCATCTCATCAAGGAATACGCCTTGGTGACAACGCCCGCCGAGGGCGCTTGACTGCGGGCCGCCCGCAGCCCGCGCGAAGACAGGCCCATCCGTGCGATGGGCCTGTTTTTTTTATGGCCTTGCAAGGGCATGCCTCTGGCTCCGGGGCCTGCCTGCGGCCAGCCCCGTGGGGCAGGAAGGCGGCTTTGGGCGGCTGGCGGGGCAGGGCAGGGCGGGACAAAAAATGAAGCGCACTTCAAAGCCGCCTTGCGCTTCGTCCTGAATTGCTGCGCCGGCGTCTTGAGGCGCGGGAGCGGTTGATGTGGGCGGAGCGGGCCTTCAGACGGATCCATTTCACCGGGTTGGATCAAAAACAGGAGCGAATAAAAGGGGCAAGAATGCCGTCCCGCGCAGTGTTCACTAGGACATCATGCTATTGATAGAGGAGCTAAACAAGGCTTTGCCAGCCAGGGCTGAAGCCGCGCGGGCGCGGAGCCTGAGAACCGGTTCAGAGACGGCTGCCCCCAAGGCCAGGTTTTCATGCTTTGCCTCCGGGAGCGGAGCCGTTTTTCGCGGCTTGCGTCCGGCGCTTTTTTTGGGAGCATCCGGCGTTTGCGTTCGCGCTGACGCGTCTGGCAATTCCGCTATCCTTTGCCTTCTGTTTCAACTGCTGCATGACCCACCGTGCCTGACCCACATTCAGCGCCTCACGCGGCCCGCGCGCATGAGCGCCCAGGGCGTTCTGAAGACAAGCGGAGTTTTTTCCGTCGGCTCATTGAATTTCTGAACCCGGGCGTGGATTCGACGCATGAGCTGATTGACGCGCTGGCCGAGGCCGAGGACAAGCAGCTGATTGACGCCGACAGCCGCGTGATGCTCGAAGGCGTGCTCCGCCTGGCGGAGATGACGGCCAAGGAGGTGATGGTGCCCACGCCGCGCATGGACATGCTCGACATTGACGCGCCTTACGAAGCGCTGCTGCGCACGGTGATTGACACGGCGCATTCGCGCTTTCCCGTCTATCAGGGCGAGCGCGAGAACGTCACCGGCATCCTGATGGCCAAGGACTTGCTCAAATTGCAGCGCGCCCCCGAGCTGAGCGTGCGCACGCTGGTGCGCCCGGCCATGTTCGTGCCCGAGAGCAAGGGGCTGAACGATCTGCTGCGCGCTTTTCGCATCAACCGCAATCACATGGCCATCGTGGTGGACGAGTTTGGCCGCATGGCGGGGCTGATCACGATTGAAGACGTGCTGGAGCAGATCGTGGGCGAAATCGAGGACGAGTTCGACGGCGAGGCTGAAACGGGCGACATCTTCGCGCTGGCCGATGGCACTTGGCGCGTGGCCGGGCACACGCCGCTGGAGAAGGTGAACGAGGCCTTTGGCGTGCATCTGGGCACGGTGGCGGACGCAGACTTGCCCGTGGCCTTTGACACCATCGGCGGCCTGGTGGCGCATGAAATGGGCCGCGTGCCCGTGCGCGGCGAGCAGTGCACGCTGGGCGGGCTGCAATTGCGCGTGCTGCTGACCAAGGGCGGCGCAGTGCGCTGGTTTCGCGTGCTGCCGCTGGCGCGCCCTGCATTGAAGGATGAGGCGTCATGAGTGCTTTTTCTCCCCGCGCGTGGGCGCTTTCTGGCGGTCTGGCCGTGCTGGCCGGGCTGACGCAAGCCGTGGCGCTGGCCGATCCGCTGGGCGGCCAGCCCCACTGGTGGCTGCAAATGCTGGGCCTGGGGGCGCTGGCGGCGCTGCTGGCGCGCGTGGCGCTGCGCCTGGCCGTGCAGGCCCCGCGGCAGGCCACCAACCGCATGACGGCGCGCATGGCGCAGCCGCCCGCTGGCGCCCGCCCGGCCGTGCGCTTTGGCGCGGGCTTTGCGCTGGGCTGGCTGTTCGCGCTGGGCTGGCTGACGGGCACGTTCTGGTGGCTGTTCATTTCCATGCACACCTACGGCGGGCTGGCCGCGCCGCTGGCGGTGCTGGCGGTGCTGGCGCTGGCGGGTTTTCTGGCGCTGTATTACGGCGCGGCGGCCGGCCTGTTCGTGGCCTGCATGCCCCTTGCGCACGAGAAAGAGCGCGAGAAAGAAGATGACAACGCGCCAGGCGCGCCGCCGCGCATCAAGGCGCTGCGCGCCGCGCTGCTGTTTGCCGCGCTGTGGACGCTGGCGGAGCTGGCGCGCGGCACGCTGCTGACGGGCTTTCCGTGGGGCGCGGGCGGCTATGCGCATGTGGACGGGCCTTTCGCGCCGCTGGCGCGCTGGGTGGGCGTGTATGGCATTGGCTTCGTGGCCGCCTGGCTCATGGCCTTCATCGCCCTGTATGCCATGCAAAAGCACGACGGCGAAGAAGCCACGCAAGTGGCCCTGCTGGTGCTGGGGCTGGTGTCGTGGACGTGGTGGCTCAACCAGGAATCGCAAACCGCCACGGCCAACCCCCTGCCGCCCATGCAGGTGGCGCTGCTGCAAGGCAATATTCCGCAAGATGAAAAGTTCGTGCCCGGCACGGGCGTGATTGACGCGCTGCGCTGGTACGGGCAAGAGCTGCGCGAGGCCCGCGCCACCCTGGTCATCGCGCCCGAAACCGCCATTCCCGTGCTGCCGCAGCAGCTGCCCGACGGCTACTGGCAGGGCCTGCTGCGGCGCTACGGCGCAGCGCGCGAAGGCCAGAGCGCGCAAGCCGCCCTCATCGGCGTGCCGCTGGGCAACGCCAGCGAGGGCTACACCAACTCCGTCATGGGCCTGGCGCCCGGCCAAAGCGCGGCCTACCGCTATGACAAGCACCACCTGGTGCCCTTTGGCGAATTCATTCCGCCGCTGTTCAAGTGGTTCGTGCAGCTGATGAACATTCCGCTGGGCGACTTCAACCGGGGCGCGCTGGCGCAGCCCTCTTTCGCCTGGCAAGCGCAGCGCCTGGCGCCCAACATCTGCTACGAAGACTTGTTTGGCGAAGAGCTGGCCGCCCGCTTTGGCGACCCGGCGGCCGCGCCCACCGCCTTTGTGAACCTGAGCAACATCGGCTGGTTTGGCGACGGCGTGGCCATCGACCAGCACCTGGCCATCAGCCGCATGCGCGCGCGCGAATTCGAGCGCCCCATGCTGCGCGCCACCAACACGGGCGCCACCGCCATCATCAACGCGCACGGCCAGGTCACGCACATGCAGCCGCGCACCACGCGCGGCGTGCTCACGGGCGAATTCGAGGGCCACACCCACCTCACCCCTTACGCCGTCTGGACGGCCCGGTGGCGCTTGTGGCCCCTGTGGGCCGCCTGCGCGGCGCTGGCGCTGCTGTGCGCCAGCTGGCGCAAGCGGCATGGGCGCTGATTCGCTCCTGAATCCATAGCGTGATGTCCTAGTGGAAAGTGCGCAAGACACACTTTTATACCCCTGAATTCGCTCCTCTTTTTGGATTGAAAAGAGCCTGCTTCCGGCCAGGGCGTAGCGCCCGGCCCCTGCGCGAAAACCATGTTCACCACTGAATTTCTGGATGTCCCCGCCCTGCGCGCCGTGCAGGGGCGGGTGCGGCTGCCTGGCTCCAAGAGCATTTCCAACCGTGTGCTGCTGCTGGCGGCCTTGAGCGAGGGCGCGACGCGGGTGCGCGGCCTGCTCGATAGCGACGACACGCGGGTGATGTTGCAGGCGCTGGCGCAGATGGGCTGCGGCGTGCGCCGCGCCGATGGCCGGGCTGATGAGGTGCTGATTGAGGGGCTGGGCGGGCGCGCGCCGGCGTCGCCCACGCGGCTTTTTCTGGGCAACGCGGGCACGGCGATGCGGCCGCTGACGGCGGCGCTGGCGCTGCTGGGCGGCGAGCATGAGCTGTCGGGCGTGGCGCGCATGCACGAGCGGCCCATTGGCGATTTGGTGGCGGCGCTGCGGCGGCTGGGCTGCCGCATTGAGGAGCTGGGGCAGCCGGGTTTTCCGCCGCTGCGCATTGCCGAAGCGGAGGGCGTGCCGCCGCTGGCGCTGGATGCGCCGGTGCGGGTGCGCGGCGATGTTTCCAGCCAGTTTCTGACGGCGCTGCTGTTGGCGCTGCCGCTGGCCGCGCGTGAGCGCGAGGTGACGGTGCAGGTGGAGGGCGAGCTGATTTCGCGGCCTTACATCCACATCACGCTGGCGCTGCTGGAGCGCTTTGGCGTGGCGGTGCAGCGGCAGGGGTGGGAGCGTTTTGTCATTCCCGAAGGCAGCCGCTATCAGTCGCCGGGTGAAGTGCTGGTGGAAGCGGATGCGTCTTCGGCCAGTTATTTCATTGCGGCGGGGGCGCTGTCGGCGCCGGAGGGCGGCGAGGGCCTTGTGATTGAAGGGCTGGGGCTGGATGCGGTGCAGGGCGACATTCGCTTTGTGGAGGCGGCCCGCCTGATGGGCGCGGATGTGCAGGGCGGCAGCGGCTGGCTGCGCGCACGGCGCGGGGCCTGGCCGCTGAAGGCGGTTGATCTGGACTGCAACCACATTCCCGATGCGGCGATGACGCTGGCCATGATGGCGCTGTATGCCGATGGCCCCAGCACGCTGCGCAACATTGCGAGCTGGCGCGTGAAGGAAACCGACCGCATTGCCGCCATGATGGCCGAGCTGCGCAAGCTGGGCGCGGCGGTGGAGGAAGGGGCCGATTTCATCCGCATCACGCCCCCGGCGCTGGCGGGCGGCTGGCGCGCGGTGAGCATTTGCACTTATGACGATCACCGCATGGCCATGTGCGCGAGCCTGGCGGCTTTCAACCCCGCCGCGCTGCCTGTGCGCGTGCAAGACCCGAAGTGCGTGGCCAAGACGTTTCCGGACTATTTCGAGACGCTGTTTGCCGCCGCGCGGCCCGCGCGCGCCGTGCCCGTGATTTGCATAGACGGCCCCACGGCTTCCGGCAAGGGCACGCTGGCGGCGGCGCTGGCGGCGCGGCTGGGCTGGCATTACCTGGACTCTGGCGCGCTGTATCGCGCCACGGCGCTGGCCGCGCGCCAGGCCGGCGTGGCGCTGGATGACGAGGCGGCGCTGGCCCGCCTGGCCGCCGCGCTGCCTTTGCGCTTTGAAGCGGGCCGCGTTTGGCTGGACGGGCGCGATGTGAGCGAAGCCCTGCGCAGCGAGCAAACGGGCATGGATGCCTCGGCCCTGGCGCCGCTGCCTGCCGTGCGCGCCGCCTTGCTTAACTTGCAGCGCGGCATGGCCCGCTTGCCGGGGCTGGTGGCCGACGGGCGCGATATGGGCACGGTGGTGTTTGCCGATGCGCCGCTGAAAGTTTTTCTCACGGCCAGCGCCGAAACGCGGGCCGAGCGCCGCTACAAGCAATTGGCCGCAAAGGGAATTTCGGCTAACATCGCCCGCCTTCGCGACGACCTTCAGGCGCGCGACGCGCGGGATGCTTCCCGCGCCGCCGCACCGCTCAAAGCCGCGCAAGACGCCCTGGCGCTGGACAACTCCTGCTTGAGCATCGAGCAATCGGTGCAGCAGGTGCTGGACTGGTGGCAGGACAGGCAGCCTTTTTAGCCCCGCAAGGCCAGCAAGGCCGCCGCAAGCTCCGCTGGCGCTGCAAGGCGCTGGCGGTTTTTTTAAACCTCAACCTCTTGCGGGCCAGCCCGCAAACCCGGACGCAGCGCGCTTTTTCCAGCGCTGCCGCGTCCAAGAAAGCATCTTTAATGTCTGAATCTTTTGCCGCCCTGTTTGAAGAGTCGCTCCAGCGCACCGAAATGCGCTCTGGCGAAGTCATCACCGCCGAAGTCGTGCGCGTGGAGCACAACTTCGTGGTCGTGAACGCCGGTTTGAAGTCAGAGGCCTACGTGCCCATTGACGAATTCAAGAACGACCAGGGCGAAGTTGAAGTGCAGCCGGGCGACTTTGTCTCGGTGGCCATCGGCTCCATCGAAAACGGCTATGGCGACACCATCCTCAGCCGCGACACCGCCAAGCGCCTGGCCTCCTGGCTGGCGCTGGAACAGGCGCTTGAATCGGGCGACTTCGTCACCGGCACCACCACGGGCAAGGTCAAGGGCGGCCTGACCGTCATGGTCAATGGCATCCGCGCCTTCCTGCCCGGCTCGCTGATTGACACGCGCCCCACCAAGGACCTCACTCCGTATGAAAACAAGACGATGGAGTTCAAGGTCATCAAGCTCGACCGCAAACGCAACAACGTGGTGCTCAGCCGCCGCGCCGTGGTGGAAGCCAGCATGGGCGAAGACCGCGCCAAGCTGCTCGAAACCCTGAAGGAAGGCGCCATCGTGCAAGGCGTGGTCAAGAACATCACCGAATACGGCGCGTTCGTTGACCTGGGCGGCATTGACGGCCTGCTGCACATCACCGACATGGCCTGGCGCCGCGTGCGCCACCCCAGCGAAGTGGTGCAGGCCGGCCAGGAAATCACCGCCAAGATTCTCAAGTTCGACACCGAGAAAAACCGCGTCTCGCTGGGCATCAAGCAAATGGGCGACGACCCGTGGCTGGGCGTGGCGCGCCGCTATCCCGCCGGCACCCGCATGTTTGGCCGCGTGACCAACATTGCCGACTACGGCGCGTTCGTGGAGCTGGAGCCGGGCATCGAGGGCCTGGTTCACGTCTCCGAAATGGACTGGACCAACAAGAACGTGGCGCCCGGCAAGGTGGTCAGCCTGGGCGAAGAAGCCGAAGTCATGGTGCTTGAAATCGACGAAGACAAGCGCCGCATCAGCCTGGGCATGAAGCAGTGCAAGCCCAACCCCTGGCAGGAATTCGCGCAGAACACCAAGCGCGGCGACCGTGTCAAAGGCCCTGTCAAGTCCATCACCGACTTTGGCGTGTTCGTTGGCTTGTCTTCCGGCATTGATGGCCTTGTGCACCTATCCGACCTTTCCTGGAACGAGCCGGGCGAAACCGCCGTGCGCAACTACAAGAAAGGCCAGGAAGTGGAAGCCATCGTGCTGGCCGTGGACGTGGAGCGCGAGCGCATCTCCCTGGGCATCAAGCAGCTTGACCAGGACCCCTTCACCACCTTCGTTTCCGTGAATGAAAAAGGCCAGACCGTCACCGGCAAGGTCAAGAGCGTGGACGCCAAGGGCGCTGAAATCGAACTGGGCGAAGACGTGACCGGCTACCTGCGCGCCAGCGAAATCAGCCGCGACCGCGTGGACGACGCCACCACCGTGCTGAAAGTGGGCGACGAAGTCACCGCCGTGGTGACCAACATCGACCGCAAGAATCGCAGCATCCAGCTGTCCGTCAAGGCCAAGGACGCGGCCGACCAGCAGGAAGCCCTGGCCAGCCTGAACCAGGACGCAGGCCACGCCGGCACCACCAGCCTGGGCGCCTTGCTGCGCGCCAAGCTCGACAGCGACAAGTCCTGACCGGCCCGGACCGCTGCCCCGCCGCCGCCTGCTGGCGCCGCCATGCCCTCCGGGCGTGACAGCTGCCCAGGCGGCGGTTTTCCATTCAGACATGCCGCAACAACAACCAGAAAAACGCCACCATGACCCGCTCCGATCTTGTTGAACTGCTGGCCGAGCGCTTTCCCCGGCTCACCCAGAAAGACGCGGATGCCGCCGCTCGCGCCTTGCTGCAAGCCATGAGCGACGCCCTGGAACAGGGCCAGCGCATCGAAATTCGCGGCTTTGGCAGCTTTGGCGTGACGCGCCGCAACCCGCGCCTGGGCCGCAACCCCCGCACTGGCCAGAGCGTTGCCATTCCCGAACGCCGGGTGCCCCACTTCAAGCCCGGCAAGGCCCTGCGCGACGCAGTGGATGCCAGCCGCTCCTGATTGCCGGGTTTTCAAAACCCGCCTTCAAATCAAGCTCTGCCCAGTTGGGCCAAAGTCCTCTCCTCCAGCGCTTGTTAGTACCCTGGAGCCATGCGCTGCTCATGGCGTTTGATCACGTGTGTTCCAGTCGAACATTGCCATACCCGCACGCATCGCCGCCATTGGCAAGATGGCCCGCAAGCGTTCAAGGCGCAATGAACAGGTTGGTCTGCAACGCCCTGACTTCCCCTGTTTTTAGATACAGGCTGAATGCACCATGTCGCGCTAACGTCGGCAGCAGAAATAAATTAGTTTTTAATGGTAATAACCAATGGTACAACGGCCTTGTTTAAATGACGAAGAAAGATTTCCGGAAGCCTGGAAATGATTTAGTCCAAATCCTTGTCTAGATTCATCGTCATACTGGCTTTGAATTTACGCAGACGCGGAAAAAGAGAAAATAACATTCGAAGATACTAGCGTTTAATTATCGAATATAACGACAACGATCTTGTATCTCATCGCTCCGCTGACCTTGCCCGCCGAAATCTTGCCGCCCAGCTCATTGCACGGTATTGATTCAAAGCGAATCGGCTTTATTTTATAAATCCGGTCAGTTATCCATCGAATCGCCGACTTTTAATATACCGCCGCCAAAGTCTCGCGCGTTTAGGCAGATTTAGTTCATTTGATTCTCTTTTTTACACACAGCCGTCCGAAGGCGGCTGCCTGAAAATGCGGGCGCGGTGTATGTTGGTGTTTATGTTTCAACACACAGCCGCCCGAAGGCGGCTGCGCGATATGCGCCATGAAAAACGAAGCAAAAGAGGTTTCAACACACAGCCGCCCGAAGGCGGCTGCTCCCTGCTTGAAAACTCTTTAAAAATCAGACAATTAGAAGTTAATTTTCGCTGACCTATCTGATTCCCAGGGAGTTAGGGAAGTATAGCGGTCGTCCTCGCACCATACAAACTGCGGAAATTCGTCTTAATAGTTGAAAAACCGAAGCGTTCGCTAACCTGCCAGTGTTTTCATGGGAGCAAGCCATCAGCGATCACTAAATAATCAGCGTGCTCCTAAACACGTCCACCGCTGGCCGAGCTCCATAATGTTCTACCTTGCCCCGCCATTTGCTGCCTAGATAGTAGAAGCGCAAGCTGTCAACTGCTGGGTTGAAAACATCAAGCAACCCGATTTTTAGCTTCACCCATTGATCGGGCGATATATCACATTCAAAAACAGAGAACTGCACACGCACGCCATAATCTTGGCACAATTTCGCTATCCTGCGCAGCCGGACCGGGCCTTGCGGATCCTCAAAGGAAATGTCATAAGTAATCAATATCAACATGAAAATTTTCCGCGCATCACCTCATCAAAAATGGCGGATATCCCGCTAAATCCCCGCGCAAATGGCGTGCCAACAGCATTGCCTGAATATACGGCAACAGCCCGATTTCCACTTCCTCCCCAAAAAACGGATGAACGATTTTTTCCTGCTTTTTCGCCTGCAAAGCTTGGAACAACAGCTTACGCGCCTCGGCTTTCAGGTTTACCGCACCGCTTGCCTCGGTAACAAGATCCTGCGGTTTGATTTGCCCACGGTTAATCAAGGAAAGCACCCACCATGCGCGGAATTCTTCCAAAATATCTTGCGCCAAACTGTCGCGCCCCGGTCGGTCGGCGTGCAGAAAGCCCACCTGAGGATCGAGCCCCACGCCTTGCAGCGCGCCGCTAATGTCCTTGCCCAAGATGCTGTACACAAACGACAGTAGCGCGTTCACCCCGTCTCTGGGCGGACGGCGGTTGCGCCCGTCAAAAGAAAAGCCGCTTTTTTCGCTCAAAAGCTGCCCGAATACGCCAAAATAATGCGCCGCCGCATCGCCCTCAATGCCGCGTACCACGTCCAGCTCCGCCGCGCCCTTCAACTGCCGCAGCGAAATATTCAAAGCATTGACCGCACTTTGAATCGCCGCATTCTCGCCATAATTGCGAATCTGCCGCTGAAGCACCCGCTTACTCGCCTGAATCTTCGCCGCGATGATATTGCGCGCAATCGGCACGGGATTTTGCTCCGACACCCGATACTGCGCCCGACGCAGCAGCACATTGCCGCTCTGCCGCCCCTGAAGCCGCCCCAAGAAACGTCCGTTTTCGGTAAAAAACGCCCCAAATTCACATTATTTTCGCCGCAAAACCCCAGCAAAAACGGTGACACCAGCACATTCCCAAAACAGAAAATATGCCCGATGGAATGCACCGGCAACTGCGCTACCTTCTTACGCTCCTGCTCTACCACCAGCGTTTCCCGTTCCTTATGCAGATAGCTGCCTTGGGTGGTGATGTAGAGTGTGTTTTGCAGTTTGCGCATGGGGAGGCTCCTTGGATTTTGATCGCAGTTGTAGATTAGTGGATGTACCCAAATAGTGACTATGTACAAGCATTAAATGATTAGTGGAATATCCCAAGAAGTCCATTTTGATGTAAAGAAGGATCTATTCATGCAACGAATAGATGTGTTAAACATGAATAAAACTCTTGCACCATTTAACATTTCCCACTCTTTGGCTGGACCAAGGGAGCTACCTTGATTATCATAAGATTTCTGAATTTCTTTAATTAAATAATCTTGAACATTCATAATATCTGAGAAGTCAATTAAAGCATTATCATAAATTATTTGATTAAAGTCACCATTTTCAAAAGATGACATACTTCCCTGGAGAAGATTTCTAAAAGTATTCCATTCATACATTGATATACCATTTTTAGTACACATATCAAGATTTTCAATAGAATGTAACAAGATAAATCGACAATTCCTTTCTATATCTATCTTCCCAATAATTTTTTTACCCAATCTAGATACAAGACGCTCCCTAACTCCTGAAGTTAATATATTTGATCTTAGATGACATAACTGATCAATACCATGATTTAGCGATTCATTTCTGCAATATTCATTAAATTCATCACTAAAAAATGGATGTATTGTGGTTATTCTATGTTTAATTTGGCAGAAATAAATTAGATTAGATGCCTTGTCATAAATAATCATATCTGCATCATATTTCTCTTTTGGATTGTTTATGCCATCTGTTACAATAAATCGATTACTATTGAGTTTATCTTTCAGATACTTTTGAATATATCCATTCTCAAACCACTTACCTATTTTTTTCATATTAGTTAAATAACCAGATGAAACTGTTCTAATTGCAAACTTTAAATTAATATCATTTATTCTTATTTGGTCGTAATTTAATTCCGTTGCTATCCTATCATGCTCACGTACTCCTAACTCATTCATGGTGTTAAAAAGGAATTTAATCTCATCTTTAGAAAATCCAAATTTATGTAGCTTACACTTGTCAATAGTTACTTGCTGATCAAATACATCTTCAATACTATGCTGCTCAATATCATGTTGAAAAGATAGAAAAGAAATTAATTCAACTAAACTTCTCATATTTGAAAAAATTTGACTATCATTAGAATCTAAAAACCTTATATAATTTGGATGAAAGCTTATATACTTATCTAATATTACATCTACATAACCTTGAAATAGTTCAGAGTTTCTTGAGTTTACATGTGCGCTAATTCCTTTTCTAAAAATTAAATCAGAAAGATGGCTTTGCTTGGTAAAATATCTCGAAAACCAAATCATTTTATAATGATCCATATATTCTTCATTTATTTTATACCTTCTGTTGTCAATTTTTTCTATAACTCCTAATAAAATATAGAAAACAAATTCACTAAACGCATAAAATGCATAAAGATTAACTATTTTTTTATAGGATATTTTATCCAGGCCAGTGAGATGATTTTTAACTAAATCATCCTTGATCCTTTCACGATAATCATTTTCTATAAATTTATAATTATCAATGATTAGTTCTTTTCCTCTGTTATTTAATACATACAACTTAATCCCAAAATTTTCAACTCCCTTATTGATAAAGAAATTTTTATCTTCTAAACTAAGTAATGCATACTTTTTAAGTGTACATAAAACCTTTGCTAAATTACTCGGAAGGTATTTTCTAACATCTGTTTCTGAGATATTAATAGGATTGTTAATAAGTGATAAAACAAACATGCTTCTTTTCCTATCCATCCTGTTTAAAATATTTATTAAACATTCAAACCAATGCATATTCTAGTTCCTCGCATTAAATAATCAGATAATCAGAATGGTTGATTCCCCAAACAATCCCGCCACATACCCCACACTCCTATCCCGTTTCCCCAACAACTCCGGCTGGCAAATCTCCATCACTGAGCAGATGGATACAAGCTACAAGCTTGCTACTTAAAGCTTAACTGCACTTTTAGGGCAATGGCTTGTGCAGGCTACCTGAAAAAAATGGACAGGTTGCTGAACTTATGAATATAACTTACCTCTATCATATGGCGAACACATTGCCTTACGCCAAAAAACCATCACAATTACCGCCGCGATGATGATAATTCCGTATGGAATCATGCCGTCGCCGTTTTCATATGCCGCCCGTCCGCCCGGAAAGCCCGTACGCGCGGTATTGGCAACCGTGTGGCACGCAATCAATACAAATACCGAACCGCCGCTGCCGTTATACAGCCATACATAGATAATCCTCACGGCAACCGTTCCTGCCAGCCCCCACGCGATCAGTTCAGCAGACTGCCCCACGGCAATCATGGACGGCAAATGCCACAATGCCCACGGTACCCCGATAATCAGCGCCGTAACAAGCGGAGTAAAACGCCGTTGCAGACTCTCCGTAGCGTAGGATGCATAGCCCAATTCCTCGGCAACTGCTGCGATAAAGAACATGACGAATGCCCCGGCAAGCGGCGCAAACGATACGGATAAGGCAGGTATGGTTTGTCCTGTTTGGCGTATCGCGATATAAGTTAGTAGATAAAGCAGGGGAAAAATCAGTATCGCCGTCCAAAAATAGGCAGAATGCTTTATCCGCCCGTAATCAAACACACGCCCAAACAGTCCGCGCACCGCTGCCATTCCGCCCTCGCGGTAACGCAGCAACGCAGCGGCAACCGTCGGAGTGAGCGCCGCACCGATGTCGGTCAGCGGCAGATTATCAGGTAGGGGACTGTGTTTGAGAAACAAAGACAGCAGCCAAAACGGCGCGCTCAAAGCGTACACCAGTAGAAAATATTGCCACGGATGCGAATAATTGATGTCCAAACTTCTTGAATGCTTGTCTTGCATATTACCTCCATTTATTCAGCAAACAACCTCGCCACATGCCCCACACTCCTATCCCGTTTCCCCAACAACTCCGGCTGGCAAATTTCCACCAGCGAGCAGGCTTTGCAACGTTTGCCGTAGTCGGGCGGCGGGGTTTGTCCGCTGTTTAGGAGTTCGCGGACGGCGGCGATGGTGGCGAGTGTTTGGGTGCGCAGGTCGTCTGAAAATACGACGGGGGCGCGGTGGCGGGTTTGCATATACCACAGCGCGCCCTCGAAGATGGTTTGCCCCGTCATTTCTTCCAAGCACAAGCCTTGGGCGCAAAGCTGGATTTCGTCCATTGGGTCGGGTTTGGGCTTGCCGCGTTTGTATTCCACGGGTTTCAGACGACCTGTTTTCGTTTCCACTTCCACCAAATCCAACACGCCGCTGATGCCCAATTTTTCCGCCGAAACATGCACCGTCCGCTCAAAGCGCACGCCTTTGCGCGTTTCCGGCTCGCCCGAATCCCCCCGCTCATGCAACGCCTTGCCCTGCGCGGTCAAATAGTTCTCTGCCCACGCCTGCTCGTTGTGAATCAACGCGCATTGGCGCGGGCAGAAGGCGTAGTGTTGCAGGGCGGAAAGGGGAATCAGGCGCGAGTCCTGATTTTCCCCTTGGCTCTTGATTGAAAGCAAAACTATCTTTCTGAGTGTTTTCAGAAGCCGTCAATTTCTTGCGGAATTAAACCATCAGGATTCTTCAGCTCGTAACTGCCATCCGGACGAACTGTCAGACAGCCGTGAACTTTAGCGGATGAATATTGCCCTGCTTTGCAGTTGTGTTCCCACCAAATAAGTTTCATCACTTGCATGCTACCTGCAGGACGGGCTGATGATTCATCACCTTCAAAAAGTTTGATAAGTACGGCTTTGATTTTTTCGGCATCGCCATCTGAAAAGCCGGTGCGCTCGGCAAGCTGCGGCGACATCGCGCCGAATGCAACGTACACGCCGTGATCGACGCGGTGTTTCATGCCCATGGTATCGGAAGATTTTTTCGTGCCGTCGCCTTCGCCACTGACGCTTTTGGTGATCTGGGTGCTGGTGATGTTAATCGGCTCAACGCTGAATGCGGATTGAATGGTAACGGGCCCACGCACAGCAATGGAAATGCCGCTGCTGCCGTCGCCGCTGAATGCGAAGACTTGTCCGAAGCTACGTACATCCAGCCATTTTTCACAGGCTTTCTTGGCGGTGTCGTCTTTGTTGGCTTTTTTGGCGTTAAAGGCATCCGCACCCAAGCCGACATCTTTGTCTTTGGCGCGGTTGGCCAGGCTGGTCATGCCGTCGGTTTTCTTTTCGTCCGATTGAACGAAGATGCTCTCGCCGCTGTCTTGCAGGCGGTCACGGATTTTGCGTTTCAGGCACACGTCGGTCATTTCGCCAAAACCTTGGAAATCGGCACGCGGGCGGTTGCCGTTCAAAGGGTCGCCGTTGGGGTTGGCGTTGGTTACTTTCAGGATTAAGGCGAAGTCGATTTTTTTGGTCAAGCTCGTTTTGGTTCTCCTTTAAATGGGTTGCTCGTCAGTTTTGGATTTGTTGACTGAAAACTCAGCAATACGGCGGGCGATTCCTATTTTTTGGCAATGGTAGCCCAAGAGAAATTCGCCGCTTAATTTGTCGTCGCAGGTGAAATCATCGGTAGCAAATAATTCCATGATTTCGCCAATTGCCTGTGCACCGGTATCCTTGCCGTTGTTGCGCAGGCGTTCTTGATAGGGTTTCAACGCTAGCTCAATATTGCGCCATGTGGCAAACGGGTGTTCGGCGAAACGCTGCATATAGCGTTCGGCGGTGGTGGCGCGTTTTTCGCCTGTCAAATACAGGGCGTAGGATTCGGTGTTTTCGGCGACGGCAAGCAGCCTGCCGTATAAGTAGTCACGCGAGCGGTTTTGGGTATCCAAGCTCATAGGGTAAGTTCTCCGTTGTGATAAATCGTGATGACGGGCGCGCCAGCCTTTGTATAGGGCGCAGGCGACGCCGATGTTTCTTTGCCACTCCCAGTTTTCGCAGCCGTTCGGGTTGCAGGCTGCCTGAAAACTCTTTTGCACCAAATCTTCGGGAATCGGCACGGATGTTCCGCCTGCGATAACGGGCAGAAGTCGAGCGTAAAGCTGTTTTTTGAGCGTGTCGGATAAGGATTTGCCGTACACGGTATCGGCAATGCTGTAAGGCGACGGCGGGACGAAGCGCCATTGGGTGCGCTTGTCGGTTTTTTTGCCGTTTGGGACTTCAATGCTGTAACGCTGATACCAAGAAAAATCGTCAATCCATGCGTCTAAATTGGTGAAATAGTCGGCGGGCAGAAATTCTTGGTAATAAATTAATGCCATGCGCCCCGGCGTGGCAGAATCGAGCATAATCAGGGAGATTTGTTCGTGCTCTTTCAATTCTGCCTGATAGCCGTGCAGTTTCTTGTTGATGATTCGCGCAGCAGCTTGTCCGATATTTGTCGACCAATCGGGGGACGGTTCTGAGTTTTCAGACGATATTTGCTTGGCAATTTCATCAGAATCTTCAACCGCACCTATGTCCAAATTATCCCAATCAATTTCGCTGGAAATGTCTTTCATCGGCGATGGAACGGGCTTGCCGCTGATTGCCCAGGCGACGGTAACTTGGTCGCCGTTTCGGATGCCTTGGCGGGAAATCAGCCAACGCAGCGCGCTGTGTGCCTTGGCGGATACGTCTGCCGATACGCTGGCGGCTTCTTCGGCGGTGGCAAAACGCCCGCGAAAGGTGTAGCCTGATTTGTCGTTTGATGAAATTAATTTTGCTTTATCACCAGTATGACGTAATTTTGCTGGATGAAGCGTAGAGACGATGGCTTCTTTTCCCTGAATAAAGCAGAAGCCTCTTTCTGAATCTCCCTCAGATACATAATCAATCCAAGATTGGCGTACAGACGAATCCTCCCATGTTCTACTTTGAACATCACCTGATATTTCTACTTGCCAGCAAACCAGTGCCGCACCGAATTCAATTTCGCCTTTAGTTTTCGGCAGCACAGAAAAAATCGGCGGCGCATCGCCTTCGGCTTCCCACTTGTTTAATACTTTGCCATCCGAATCAAGCATTAACACACCTGCCTTTACTAAATCAGAAATTACATTGCCTTTGGCAACATAATTCAATACAGCCACTACTTTGGGATGGCAAAATTCAGAATCACACCATTGTTTTAACTGAGTGAAATATTCTTTAAAGAAAGCTGATTTACTACCACTGTAATCAATATAATCTCTCGCAACATATTGAATTTTATCTGCTAATGGATGTGGCGGCGGTTTAGTGCCAGACCTACTTTCTGATGACTCTGTTACAGGCAGCAGAATTGCTGTTTTCGGCGGCATAACGCGTGCCGTCTGAAAATTACCCTGACCGTCAATCACGATGACGATGTGCGCATTTTGGATGGTATGCCCAACCGGTGTCAGTGGCTCGGCATCATCGGTAACACACTGCTCCAAAATGTTTTCATGCGTCCGATAAAGTTTCTGCATCCAGCTCATAATTCCAGCTCCTTGGCTTCGTCTTCCACAGGCTTGACGTTTTCGCCGCGCTTGAACGGTTTTTCAGGCTGCATTTTGCGGATAAATCGAGTTTTCAGACGGCCTTCTGTATCGTTGACACTTGGAAACTCAATCACACCGTTTTGCATATTCGCCATCCAAAAACGACTGACCAATTCGGGCTTTCCAGTTTCTTCGGGATAGCCGAAACTGTGGAACATCAGGCCAAAATCCAAATTATCGATTTCATCGTAAAACCCTTCGCCTTCGCCGAAAGTGCACGGCTCGACATAGCCTTGGCAATCGCGCGTGCCGAGAAAAATATCCTGCCGCCCACCGCGTTCCAACATTCTTCTGGCAATGGCGATATGTTTGCCGAAATTGCGGTCGCCTGCCAATTCTTCCCAATGCTCATTCCATTCAAAATGGGCTTCCACTTGGTATTCCACGTCCTGCAAAAAGGTGTAAATTGCCAAAGTGTTGCCGCTGTTCCAGTCCAGCGGTTTGGTGGACTTGCTTTGGGTACGGACGGGTTTCATCACACGAATGCGGTCGATATGCCAAATCAAGGTGGGTTTCCAATAAATGCTTTTGACGATGCCTTTAATGGCTTCGTATGTCGGCACTTGGTAGCTGAATTTTTCGCCGCCGATTTTGGTAACAGGGTCGGTAAACAAGGCTTGCCGCCCCCATACGCGGAAACTGATTTTGCTGTTCATATTTCTCCTATAAATCGTAAAAAGTCATTCCACTTGTTTCATCTAAAGACAAGCCGAATTCATCGTTGTAATGGCGTTCATCCAAATAATAAATGTCCGAACCTTCAATGGTTTCGTGTAAGGCATTTTCTTTTTGCAATTTATCCCAAACGTTGGGGAATACGTTTACGCTGTAACGCTGGGCTTTTTGCAAAGTTCGGCGCATTTCTTTCGGATCCCATTCCCCGCAGAGTTTGGCAATGAGTTCCGCACCTTCGCCATACGGCACAATCACAGCGTGTGTCGGCGCGTCTATGGCTTGGAAAGCACGCCCTGCGCTTTTGAAGGATTGCATCAGCAACGGCAACGGTTTGCTTCTTTTATTGTTTTTTTCTCCATAAGGATTCAGCGCGTTATCGCTCAGCCAATCCAGCAGTGAACCCGTTGCGCTGTTTTTGACGGAATACGACATTTCATCGCTGCGCTGGTAAAAATAGTATTCAAAATAACGTTCCATCGCGGCAGGCTGCAAAATATCCTGTCCGATAAAATCGCGAAACACGCGTTCGGTATGGGTTTTGCCTGCCTGAATATCGGGCAATATCTGCGTAAAATCCTGTTCCTGCAAATTCAACACCCAAACCTGTCCTTTACCTTTCTTCTCACCCTGCCGGTTACAACGTCCCGCCGCTTGGGCAATACTGTCCAGCCCACCCAAAGCGCGAATTACGCAAGCCATGGAAATATCCACACCGGCTTCAATCAACTGGGTGCTGATGCAGATAACGGGTTGTTTGTTTTTCAGACGAGCTTTGATGGTGTCAAAAATCGCTTTGCGGTGCGCCGCGCATTGGTTGGTACTTAAATGAAACAGGGCTTCAGGCGGTACGTTCTGCGCCTTGCAATATTGATAAAGCTCCTGCGCCCATTTTTTGGTATTGACAATAAACAGGCAGCTTGGGGTCGTCTGAAACTGTTCCAGCAAAAACGCGCCTGCTTCTGCCACATTCCAGCCACCTGCTTTTTCGTTGAATCGGATTTTCACGCGCGACAAATCAGCAAACAATTTGTCCAAATCCTGATGCTTGCCCATGATTTCGGCATTTTCTGACAGCCTTAATAAACCACGTGCAGAGATACTTTCTCTTTTTCCTTCAGGAAAATTCTGCAAACCCAATTCGCCGAGCAAAGGTTGCGTCGCCGTGCACAAGACCACCGTGCTTATGCCGAATGCCGCCAACCAGTTCAGCACATTGCAAAACAAATGCACGCATTTCACGGGCAGGGTTTGGATTTCATCAAAAATCAGCACCGCATTGGTCATCGGGTGGATATAGCGTGCGCCGCGCGTACCGCCGCCGAACCATGCGTCCAAAAACTGCACCATCGTGGTAAACACAATGGGCTTGTCCCAGTTTTCGGATAGCAGTTTGTCCTGCCAGCTTTGCTTTTCGGGTTCTAAATTGGAATGGTGTTCGAGCACCCAATCTTCGCCGAGAATTTCGCGCACGGCTTGGGCATTTTGGTCGATGATGGAAGTATAGGGAATGATGTAGATAATACGGTCGAGATTGTGCTTTTGCGCATGATGGAGGGCATAGCGCAGACTGGCCAATGTTTTACCGCCACCGGTCGGCACGGTCAGCGTATAAATACCTTGAGAATCGGCTGCTCTTTTTAGGCAGTCGTCTGAAATTCGACGGCGGATTTCGTCAATGGGATAACGGTTTTCAAAACCTGCTAATTTGGCTTCCAATTTATCAATCGCCGGTTGCCAATTTGGTTTTTCAGTCAAGCGGCGTACTTCTTTTTGCGCTTCCCGCTCAAAATCCGAGCTGTTGATACGGTCGGCATCAATCAGGCAACTGAATAGGAAACGGGTCAGGCAGCCAAGATAAAATTCTTTGATTTTTTCATTGATTCTTGAGTCGGAAAGAATCGGCTTCACCGCTTTGAGCAGGCTGCGAATCAGGTTTTCTCCTGCCAATTCATCTGCCTTTTGCTGAACAGCTTTATCGGCATTTTGCTCGCATTCCGCCAAATGCGTCAATTCGTCCTCTTTTTCAAACCGTTTTTTCCATACGGCGTTGCCTTCGCCGTCCAAACAGTCAATCAAACCTTCGCCGTGGTGCGATGCAATGCACAACCCCAGCATTTGCCCGAACAATTCGCCGATGCCCTGCGCTGCACCGAATTTTCTCAATTCGCGGTAAACCCATTGCGCACCGGCGGTGGAGTGGTCAATTTTTTTGCCGCCTGGAAGTGCGTCTTCCATATCAATATCAGGATTGATGCCCGCTGCTGATTCAATATATTTCTGAAATTTCTGGGAATACTTGCCGAAGTCGTGCATTAATCCCAACAGCTCGCCTGCCAGCTCCAAGCCCAGCTTCCCCGTCAAACATTTTGCAATGGCAGCTGTTCCCATCAAATGATCTTGAACAGACTGAACGACGCCATCTGTTTTGCGAATATGGGCGATATAATCTCGCTTCATGATATGCGCTTTAATAAATCTATGGCGCTGTTTCCAATGTTTCCAGCCATTTTGGATTGAAAATATGATCTTGCATTAAAAAGCAATTTGCCAGCAGGAGCAGCTCACCCCTTCAAGGATTCTGCTACAGCCAAGGTAACAGAATGGTTTGATTGTATCTATATGCTGACAAGCCGCCGGCTTGGTAAATACCCTGATTTTTGTTTTCCGGTCAGGGTATTTGCTTGCCACGGGCATTCACTCGACCAGCGCCTGTTGCTGGAGTACGGTGAGTTCGGCGACGCCTTGGGCGGCAAGAGCGAGCAGGGCGTCCATTTCGGCGCGGGTAAAGGGGGCGCCTTCGGCGGCGCCCTGGATTTCGACGTAGCGGCCGTCGGCGGTCATGATGACGTTCATGTCGGTGTCGCAGGCGGAGTCTTCGGCGTAGTCGAGATCCAGTCTGGGCTGGCCGCCGACGATGCCCACGGAGACGGCGGCCACTGATTGGCGGATGGGGCTGGCGGCGATGAGGCCGCGCTCCAGCAGCCAGGCGGCGGCGTCGTGCGCGGCGATGAAGGCGCCGGTGATGCTGGCGCAGCGGGTGCCGCCATCGGCCTGGAGCACGTCGCAGTCCAGGCGCAAGGTGCGTTCGCCCAGCGCTTTGAGGTCAAAAACGGCGCGCAGGGCGCGGCCGATGAGGCGCTGGATTTCCTGGGTGCGGCCGCTTTGCTTGCCCTTAGCAGCTTCGCGCTCGCCCCGGGTGTGGGTGGCGCGGGGGAGCATGCCGTATTCGGCGGTGACCCAGCCTTCGCCGCTGCCGCGTTTGTGGACCGGAATTTTTTCTTCAATGGAGGCCGTGCATAAAACCTGGGTGTGGCCCATTTCAATCAAAACGGAGCCTTCGGCGTAGCGGGTGTAGTGGCGTGTGATGCGCACGGGGCGCAGGGCGTTAAGGGGGCGGTTCTGGCGGATGGGCGGGGTGTTCATGGCAGGGAGGTCTGCGAAGGTGGATGGAGCTGCGCGAGGGGCGGCTTTTTCAGCCGTTTTGCCTGTTTTGCATCAGGGTGATAGGGGCATCAGGGACGCTGAAATGAAGAAGGTGAAAAGGAGTTTTGCGCCTTTTCTCATCAGGCCGCCATGCGGCTGCTGCCTGCACCGGTGCCGCCTGGCGTTGTGGCTTGTTGTTCAGCCGCGTTTCTGAATGCGTGTTTTCAGCGCATGAGCCTATGAGTTGATGCCCTGTTTTCAAGTACGGATGCTTTTACTTTGCCGCTGCCTGGAGAGCGGCCAAGGCTTGAAGCAACGCGGCTTCATCTTCCACAGGCTCTAGCGAAGCATGCAGTGAAGACAGTGCGGCCGCGCCTTCGGTTTGCAGGCGGCGCACGGCTTGCCCTGCTTTGCGGGGCGCGATGAAGCTGCGGCTTTGCAGCAGCACGCGGCCGCCTGCGCCAGTGAGCTTGAAATAAAACAGTCCGTCTGCTTCACGGTACTGCTTGAATTGCGGCAGGGCGGTTGCGGCGGGAGCCGGCTTGTCGGGCAGCGTGGACACAGTCATGTCTAGCGAGGCCAGGCCCACGGCGCGGCGCAGGGTGTGCATGAAGGGGGTGGCCTGCGCGCGAGCTTTGGCGGCCCCTGCTTGCAAGGCGGCTTCTACTTCTTCAGGGTGCGCCATCAGGTGCTGGTAGCGCGCGCGCATGGGGGCGATTTCGGCATTGATGCGTTCGAATAGCTGCTGCTTGGCGTCGCCCCAGGCAATGCCGCTGGCGAAAGCCTTGGCGAAAGCCCTGGTTTCGGCGGGGGTGGCAAAGGCGCGGGAAAGCGCGGAGATGGCTGAATCTTCTGTGGACT
The DNA here is from genome assembly GCF_900240305.1 of Ottowia massiliensis. Classification (NCBI taxonomy): domain Bacteria; kingdom Pseudomonadati; phylum Pseudomonadota; class Betaproteobacteria; order Burkholderiales; family Comamonadaceae; genus Ottowia; species Ottowia massiliensis. The sequence continues at coordinate 1,939,445 of NZ_LT964854.1, forward strand.
TGGCCTGGCCGGGCGCGCGCGAGTCGGTGACGATGCCCATGATGGCCTTGCGCAGTTCTTCCTGCGGGGCAAAGAGGGGGATGGTGTTGTTGTAGCTCTTGCTCATCTTGCGGCCATCCAGACCGGGCAGCAGGGCTACGTGCTCATCAACCACGGCTTCAGGCGCGGTGAGGTGCTCGCCGTAGAGGTGATTGAAGCTGGCGGCAATGTCGCGCGCCATTTCAATGTGCTGGATTTGATCGCGCCCCACGGGCACCTTGCGGGCGCTGAACATAAGGATGTCGGCAGCCATCAGCACGGGGTACATGAACAGGCCCGCCGTTACGCCGTCGTCCAGCTCGCGGCCTGCGGCTTCGTTCTGGTCTTGCGCGGCCTTGTAGGCATGAGCGCGGTTGAGCATGCCTTTGCCCGTCACACAGGTCAGCAGCCAGCACAGCTCCGGGATTTCAGGGATATCGCTTTGGCGATAGAAAGTCACTTGCTCCGCGTCCAGCCCGGCGGCCAGCCAGCAGGCGGCAATTTCCAGCGTGCTGCGCTGAATGCGCGCAGGCTCATCGCATTTGATGAGCGCGTGGTAGTCGGCCAGAAAGTAGAAGCTTTGCGTATCCGCCTGGCGGCTGGCATGGATGGCGGGGCGGATGGCGCCCACGTAGTTGCCTAGGTGCGGCGTGCCCGTGGTGGTAATGCCAGTGAGAATGCGGGTGGGAGTGTGTGAGGCGGGAGTCATGATTCGACAGGTGTTCGGTTCAGCGGAAAAAAGGCGATAGCAGCATCTCAATCAACCAGTAAGTTGCGCCCATGATGGGCCGCATCCAGAGCCAGTCGAGCACATCCATCAAGATCAGTCCCATCACGATGAAAAAGCCGAAAGGCTCCACACGCGCCAGCGTCAGTGCGGCCTGCGGTGGCAGCGCCCCGGCTAGCACGCGCCCGCCATCAAGCGGCGGTAGCGGAAACAAGTTCAGCGCCAGTAAAGCCACGTTGGTGGTCATGCCGATCTGGGCCATGAGCACGAGAAACGGCTCCATTACGCTCCCTGCACGCAAGCCCAGCAGCATGGCGGCCCACAGCAACGCCATGACGAAATTGGACGCAGGCCCGGCCAGTGCAACCCAAGCCATGTCTGTTTTGGGATTGCGCAGATTGCGAGCGATGACCGGCACGGGCCTGGCATAGCCAAAAACGAAAGCGCCGCTGGTCGCGAAATACAACAGCAGCGGCATGAGCACAGTGCCAAAGAGGTCAATGTGCTTGAGCGGATTGAGCGTAAGCCGCCCCATCATGGCGGCCGTTTGGTCGCCAAAGTGGCGCGCCGCGTAGCCATGTGCCGCCTCATGCACTGTAATGGCGAACAGCACGGGCAGCGCGCCAGCGGCAATAACTTGTATTAATTGGTTGATGTCCACAGCAAAGAATTGTCTCAAACAGATATAAAGAAAACAGGCTGCTCGTCCGCCACATCTGCGGTGCACCGCAGATGTGGCCCGCATCGCCTGCTTCAAGTTCGGGCGGCCGTTTTTTGTGCCGGACGGCTGAAACAGGCGCGCTTGAGTAAAACAGCCGAATTGCATGACACTGGCGGCTTCATCGCCAGCGTGTATGCGGCAGGGAAAGCTGCTGCCTTGGAACAGGCTGGTTTGGCATTACTGTTTTTATCGTTCAGCCCGTGTAGAAACTCTCGCCTAAATTCGTGTGTGGCTTATTTGTAGATGCTGAATTTCGCCGGGCGGCAGGCGCAGAGTTGCTCTTGGAAGAGGAGCGAGAATAGAGGAGTGAAAAAGAGTCTGCCGCCTAAGAAACAAGCGCAAGATGCTATTGAAACAAGGACGTGAATCTGCCCAGTTTGTGCTTTCAGAACCTGTTCGAAGTCTGTCCGTGTACACAAAAAGTGTGGGGTCTGGCGCGCAGCTTTCCTTGGAGCTGTTGCTTGCAATTGCAAAGAAAGCGGTAAACAGTGAATGGGTCATTCTCAATGCTTTTTGCTAAGGCTACGGCGCATCGTCATCATTCTTGTAGCGGTTTGTTCGCATTTCGATGCTTAAAGTTACATATACATAACAATCTCATGTGCTTCCTACGACCAACCGCTGTACCCTTGCAGCTTCACATTGCTTGACCGTTGCTATAACCGGCTTTTACGTCAATTAGTGCACGCACTGTCGTTTGAAAGAGGCTCGCCATGAGCGCTACCGCCACTACTTCCTCTGCCCAATCCGCATCTTGCTCCGCTTCCGCTGACGCTCGCAACTCTTGTGATGCCCAAAATGTTCATGATGTCCGCAGCGCCCATGCATCTAGCCGCGTCAGTCCCAAAATGCAGCGTGATTTTGATGAAGCCTTGTTGAGAGCACGACTGCATCCCGGCGTGGAAGATGAAGAGATAGGCTCTTCTGGTGCGCAGCTTTCTGATCAGCCGGCTCCTGCTCCCCTGCCTTGGGCTGAGAAGTTGCCTTCAACGCTGTCACAAGCTCCTTTATCAGGCTTGCAAACATTTCGAGGTGAAGTAACAGCTGTCTCCGCTGGAGAGGCTATGACAGGCGCGGGCGCGCCGGTGGTTGCCACGCAGCAGCAAGCCATTACGGCGCAGTCCATTACGCCGTCTTCTCCCGCGCTATTGCAGCAGCATCAGGGAGCGGTGCAGTCTATGGCTATTAATGGACAGGGACAGCAATGGCAGTTGCAGTTGCCTTTGGCTGGTGCCACTTCTGGTGCTCTGGGCTTGCGGCTGACTCAGTCGGGCGCAGGTGAATGGCAGGTGCGCCTGCATGCCAGCGCCAGCCTGCGCCAGCAGTTACAGCCGCATATTGGACGTCTGCGTCAGCAGCTGAGTCAGTGTGGCGGCCGCCTGGAGGAAGACTTGGGATCTGAAGAGGAAGCCTGATTTCCAATTCACGCATGACCTTGTCTGCCACCCGCCCCGCAACCCCTGCCCAGGCGGCCCGCTTGGGCCAGCAAGCCTGGCTGGTTTTTGAGGATGAGGCCGTTGCCCTTTTTACGGGCGAACCCGCTCGTTTGCAATGGTGCTCTCCGCTTTTCACGGATTGGCTGGCGCTCTCCCGGAAAGACAGGCGCCAAACGTTGAATGACGTGCTAGCACAGCTGCATGGCGCTCCGGTCGACAGCGAGCAAGCGCTGGCGGCAGGTGGCTGGCAAGGCACGGTGGCGCTGCTGCTCCCGACTGAACACCAGGGTGAAAAAGGCTGCGCTGCTGTCTTGCCTTCCTCCTCGCCGCGCTGGCTGGCCAGCTTGCGTCCGTTGCCATCACATGCTGGCGGGGCTGCGCTGCGCCTGACAAAACTGACATCTGAAACGGCGGACTTATCAGTTGTGGAAAGCAGCGATAGCGCCACACGCCGTCATTTAGAAGATCGCGAACGCCTGCTTTTCACTTCACGCAACGTGGCTGTAGGCGAAATGGCCACTACCTTGGCGCACGAGTTGAACCAACCTCTGGGTGCTGTCACCAACGTGCTGCGCGGCCTCAAGGCGCGCATGGCAGCTGTCGCAGTTCAACCGTCTAACGCTGCCTTGCTGTCGATGCTGGAGCAGGGCGTGCAGCTGGCGTTGGATCAAATGCAATACGCCTCCAGCATCATCAGCCGCGTGCGCGAATTCACCCAATCGCGCCAACCCCGGAGCGAGCCTGTAAATCTGCACACCCTACTGGATGGAAGCCTGACTCTGCTGGATTGGGAACTCAAGCGCTACGCCATCGAACTGCGCATTCAGCTGCACCATCAAAATGCACAGGTGCAGGGTGATGGCGTCATGCTTCAGCAGGTGCTCGTCAACCTGCTGCGCAACGCCATTGATGCCATGCAGGAAACCCCTGCGGGTCAGCGCCGACTGCAAATCAGCAGCCGTATGGATGAAAGCGCTGGCAATGTGGAAATTGCCATCGCTGATACTGGCTGCGGTATGGGCGATGAAGCAGCTGCTCGTCTGTTCATGCCTTTTGCTTCCACCAAGCCCACAGGGCTGGGCATTGGCCTGAACATTTGCCGCAGCTTGATTGAGTTGCATCATGGCCGCCTATGGTTCAGCCGCAACGTTGAAGGCGGTTGCACTTTTCACGTTGCATTGCCCCTCAGTCGCACGGAAGATGAAGCGTCTGCACCGACCGCACTTTAGGAAGGTCTCTGATGTCTTCGCTTGTCTTTCCCACGCAGGCCGCCCCATATGCCATAGGCCGCACTATCTACGTGCTTGATGACTGCGCCGATTTTTGTGCGACGGCCAAATGGTGGCTCATCGGCTTGGGCTATCACGTACATGACTTCCAGGATGCAGAACCGGCTTTGCAAGCCCTTGCTTCGCTTGATGCTCCTGCGCGCGAACGGGCCTGCCTCCTGCTTGACGTTCGCATGCCCGTCATGAGTGGCCTGCAAGTGCACGACATCCTTATCGAACGCCAGATATCCGGTCCCTTGGCGCGGCCTTCCTTGCCCGTCATTTACATGACAGGCCACGGTGACGTTCCCCTGGCCGTGCAGGCCATGGAAAAAGGTGCCGTCACTTTTTTGGAAAAACCCTTCCAGGAAAACGCACTGGAAGTCGCTCTCGCGCGCGCCTTTAACCGCACCTCTTTGTCTCCTGCGGCTTCTGCTTCTGTGTCAGCTCCAGAACCTGCGCCTTGTCCGGAATTCGAGCGCCGCCTGGCATCGCTCACTCCGCGCGAGGCGGAAGTCATGCAAAACGTTCTGGAAGGCCAGACCAGCAAGCTTATTGCCCGCAAGCTGAATGTCAGCATCAAAACCATTGAGCAGCACCGCTCCCACATCATGAGCAAGATGCAAGCTACTTCCGTAGTTCATCTCACGCGCATGGTGCTGGCACGTCGCGCTCTCTGAAGCTCTATCAGGAGCCGATATACACAAACCCTGTTAGGGCTTGTCATCAATCATCAAGAGCCGAGCCTGAAGCCTGCGGGCGAGAGCCCAGAAGAGGGGCCATGACCAGAAGATACGCGTTGCGCGACGATCAGTGGGAGCGCATCAAGGATTGGCTGCCCGGACGTGCCGGCCAGCCAGGAGCACAGGACAACCGCTTGTTTGTCGATGCCGTGCCGCTACCGGGCCGGTATCCCCTGGCGCGATCTGCCGGCACGTTTCGCAGACTTCCGGGTGGCGCACCTGAGCCACAGTCGCTGGAGCCATAGCGGTGTATGGCAACGGGTCTTCGAAGCCCTGGCGCAGCAGGCCGGCAACGAGTACACGATGATCGGCGCGGCCATCGTGCGAGTGCACCAGCACGGTGCAGGGATAAAAGGGGGCGCCGCAAGCCATCGGACGCAGCCGCGGCGGGCTGAGCGCCAAATGCCAAGGCAGGCGAACGGCCTCGAAGGGGCCGACGTGCTCTTGGCTCAAACAGCGGCCGAAACCGTGATCACCAACAAGGGCTATGACGCCCAAGCTCTAGTGCTCGAGCTGCTGCCGGCCCAAGGCAAAGGCGTTGTCATTGCCTCATGCAGCTGCAAGAAGGCGGCTCGGGACTACGCCCCGCATTTTTACCAAGCCCGCCATCTGATCGAAAACTTCTTTGCCAGGCTCAAGCAATGCCGGGCCATCGCCACGCGTTATGACAAGACGGCTCTCAACTTCCTGGGCGCTGTCCATCTGGCAGCGACTGGCGTATAGCTCGCCTGATTGATGACACGAGCTATCAAAAACGCTTTTCGTGCAATAATCACTCCTTCCTTTACGGCCCACCAGTTTGCCGCAGGACAGCAGTCTGCTGAGGCTGCGGGCTGATCAGGAATGGCCCGCCTTTGCCTATTTGACCAACCAACCGGCTCTCAACTGGCCTGCCGCGCTCGTCAATACACATGATGGCTCGGCAGATTGGGCTGGTTCGTGATGCCCCCTTTTCCAAAAAGCGGGGCGCTCCGCTTTCAGAATGAACTTTGAAGATCTGAAACTGGCGCCGGCCATTGTGCAGGCCGTGCAAGAACAGGGCTACACCGCCCCTACCCCCATTCAGGAACAAGCCATTCCCGCCGTGCTGGCGGGGCACGATTTGCTCGCTGGCGCGCAAACCGGCACGGGCAAAACCGCAGGCTTTACTTTGCCCATGCTGCATCGCCTGTCCGAATCGGCCACCGCGCCAGCCAAAGGCGCGCCCCGGCCCATCCGCGCCCTGGTGCTGGCCCCCACGCGGGAGCTGGCCGCGCAGGTTGAGGAATCCGTGCGTGCTTACGGCAAGCATCTCAAACTCAAATCCGCCGTCATTTTTGGCGGCGTGGGCATGAACCCGCAGATCGAGCGCATCAAAAAAGGCATCGACATTCTCGTGGCCACGCCGGGCCGCCTGCTGGATCTGGCGGGGCAAGGGCATGTCGATTTGTCTGCCGTTGAAATTCTGGTGCTGGACGAAGCCGACCGCATGCTGGACATGGGCTTCATCCACGACGTGAAAAAAGTCCTGGCCCTGCTGCCCGAGCAAAAACAGAGCTTGCTGTTTTCCGCCACCTTCAGCGATGACATCCGCGCCCTGGCGGCCAGCCTGCTCAAAAACCCGCTCAGCATCCAGGTCACCCCGCCAAACACCACGGTTGAACGCATCCGCCAGGTCATCTATCCCGTGGGCCGCACGCGCAAGAAAGAAGTGCTGGCCCACCTCATCAGCCAAAACGGCTGGAGCCAGGTGCTGGTATTCACCCGCACCAAATACGGCGCCAACCACGTGGCCGAATATCTGACGAAACACGGCATCAAGGCCATGGCCCTGCACGGCAACAAGAGTCAAAGCGCGCGCACCCAGGCGCTGGCCGATTTCAAAAGCGGCGAACTGCGCGCCCTGGTCGCCACCGACATTGCCGCGCGCGGCATTGATATTGACGAGCTGCCGCACGTCGTCAATTACGAAATCCCCAACGTGCCCGAAGACTACGTGCACCGCATTGGCCGCACGGGCCGCGCGGGCGCCAGCGGCGAAGCCGCCAGCCTGGTGTGCATGGACGAAGAAGGCTTCATGCACGAAATCGAGAAATTCACCCGCCAGCAGATTCCGGTGCAAATTCTCGAAGACTTCGGCCCTGAAGAAGGCGAAAAAGCCGAGCCCATTGCCATGGGCCGCCAAACCCTCTGGGGCGGCCTGGGCAAGCCCCCCGGCCGCGAAGTCATGCAAGCCGCCGCCCGCGCTGCGCGGCAAGAAATGATGCAGCGCATCCGTGACAACAAGGCCGCCCTGGCCCAGCGCAAATCTGCGGTCAAGCCGGCGCAATCCTTCGCTGCCAAAGCGGCCGAAGACGCCAGCCCCGCCGAGGGCGCGGAAAACTCCGGCGAACAGGCTGCAGCACCAGTAGCCGTAGGCAAGCCTGCGCCTGGCAAAAGCCGCAACCGCTACCGCAATCGCAACCGCCGCAGCGGCGAAAGCCGCAGCGTCCAGCCGCGCCCCAAAGCGGATCGCCCCGCGCGCGACAGCGACGATGACGACGACCGCCTGCCGCGCCACATCAACCCCCTTCAGACCAATCTGCATGGCCGCCGCAACAACAATGGCCCCAGCCACGGCGCGCCCGGCCAGCCCGACCCCATGCGCACCAGCATCGACATGATGAGCCGTAACAAAAAGCGCCGTGACGGCGGCGACGGCTTCAAGGGTTACCGCTGATGATGGTCCAGGCTGCGTACTGAGAAACTGCTCAAAATCTGTCCGTAGGTGCGAAAGAGTGGAATCGGGCAACCTGCGGCGTTGTAAATCTTTACCGGGCTGCAAGGCTAGTCTGTGGTTAGCTGCCTTGCCGCCTATCTCGATTCGTTTCTCATTACTCACAGCCAAACATGCTCAGCGCCCAATTGATCAGGCTGCCCGAGTAGCTGCCATCGACAAAGATGGTCTTGAGACCCTCAAAGTGCAAGAACAGCCTGATCAGCAAAGCTCTGGCTCCTGCTCGGTCTTGAATACCAGCCGAGTGCACCACCACGGCCAGCAGCAGCCCCATTGTGTCTGAGGCTATGTGGCGCTTGCGCCTTTGACTCTTTTGCCTGCGTCATATCCGTGCTGCCCCCTTTTGAGACGGTCTTGACTGATTGAGAGTCGATGATGGCTGCGCTGGGCCTGGCCTGCCTTCCTGCCTTGCGCGCACTTGCTGACGCAGCAGCGCCAGCAGCACCTCCCACACGCCGCGCTGGCCCCAGCGGGTAAGGGTGTTGTAGACCTGTTTCCAGGGCGGGTAGTTCTTGGGAAGCGCAAGTCACTGGCAATCTGTGGCTTGCACATGGAAGATGGCGTTGATCATGTCCCGGGCGCTGTGCGCCCGGGGTCTGCTTGCGCGTTTACCTGTCGGAAAGCGCTTTTGCATTCCACTGTTCATCGGTCATGTCACTTGGATACATGACGATAGTTTGCTGCAAATTCTCTCTTTGAGGAAAGCCAAAAGTTGTTGGACAAGGCTCTCCACTGGCAGTCAATGCGCTGCAGCTACAGTGCAAAACGCATCGTACAGCCCCAATTCACTGCGTGGCACTGTTTTCTTGCAAGCGCTCTTCCTCTCCAAATCAATTACTATTTTTTTGATAGTAATGACGGAGTGTGTTTCATCGCCAGAGATAGCGATTTGCCCATCTGACGCCTGCTGCTCACATGCCACAATCGCCCGCCATGTTTCTCACGATTCCCACCCTGCTGACTTGGGCGCGCATTTTTCTCATACCGCTCATCGTAGGTGTGTTCTATCTGCCGCTGTCGGAAGCTGTGTGCAACCTGCTGGCTACGGGGCTGTTCATGCTGTGTGCCTTCACCGACTGGCTGGACGGCTTTTTGGCCCGCAGGCTGGGGCAGACCTCGGCTTTTGGCGCTTTTCTCGATCCGGTCGCGGATAAATTCCTCGTATGCGCCTGCGTGCTGGTGCTGGTGCATTTGCAGCGAGCCGACATTTTCATTGCGCTCATCATCGTGGGCCGTGAAATTGCCATTTCCGCCTTGCGTGAGTGGATGGCGCAAATTGGCGCGAGCAAAAGCGTGGCCGTGCACATGGCAGGCAAGCTGAAAACGGCCGCGCAAATGGCCGCCATTGCGCTGCTGCTGTATGACGGCGCGCTCTGGAGCTTGAACGCCCGCTGGTGGGGCACGCTGCTGCTCTGGGCAGCAGCGGTGCTGACCATCTGGTCCATGGCCTACTACCTGCAACGTTCCGTGCCCGAAATCCGCAAGCGCGCGTTGCAAAACGGCCAACACAAGAACACATAAATATACGTTCTGAAGCAAATAATTGAAGTTGCGTCATGAGGTCTGAAGCCTGCGTCTAGAATCAGTTTGACTGTCTGCCAGCCCCGCCACAGGGCCAGTGCAAGGGCAGGAAAACGCGATGGCGCGGCCCCTTTGCGGCCCCGCGCACCCACCAAACAAACCATGCCATCTGACCCAGAGGTCGTCCGTGAACAAGACAGAACTGATTGAGCACATCTCGCAGCATGCAGATATTTCCAAGGCAGCAGCCACCCGCGCCCTGGAAGCCACGGTAGATGCCGTGCGAGCCACCTTGCGCAAAGGCGACACGGTTTCGATCGTGGGCTTTGGCACTTTCGCCGTGGGCAAGCGCGCCGCGCGCACGGGGCGTAACCCAAGAACCGGCTCCGCCATCAAGATCAAGCCAGCCCGCGTGCCCAAATTCCGTCCGGGCAAGGCGCTCAAGGACGCGCTCAATTAACGCGCGAAAAAACGCGCATATTTCAGGCAGAATACGCCGTTTCCTTCCTGCAAGCGGGGGTGCTTAGCTCAGTTGGTAGAGCGGCGCCCTTACAAGGCGTAGGTCGGGGGTTCGAACCCCTCAGCACCCACCACCCGCATTCACACAAAGGCGAACACCCCCGTTCGCCTTTTTTGTTTCAGATCCAGCTCCAGGAATTTCCGGCCATGTTCGACTTTTTCAGGCATCACATGAAATTTTTCATGTGGCTGCTGTTCATCCTGATCATTCCTTCGTTCGTGCTGTTCGGCATTGAAGGCTACACGCGCTTCAATGAAAACGCGCGGGTGGTGGCCACGGTCGATGGGCACAATATCACCCAGCAGCAATGGGACCAGGCGCATCACCAGCAGGTGGACCGCATCACTTCAGCCAACCCCAGCGTAGATGTCAGCCTGCTGGACACGCCGCAGATGCGCCGCATCACGCTGGAGCAGATGCTGCGCGAGCGCGTCATGGCCGTGGCTGCGCAGAAAATGCGCCTGGTCACCACAGACAAGCGCCTGGCCAGGCAGCTTCGTGAAGACCCCTTCATCGCTTCCCTGCGCTCAGCGGATGGCCAGCTTGACATGGCCCGCTACCGTGAGGTGCTCGCGCGCCAGGGCATGACGCCAGAAATGTTCGAAAACAGCGTGCGAGCCGACCTTTCCGCCCGCCAGGTGCTGGCGGGCGTGACGCAAAGCGGCTTCGCGCTGCCCGCACAGGTTGCTCCCGTGATGGATGCCTTCCTGGAGCAGCGCCAGGTGCAGATTCTCAGCCTGCCCGCTTCCGGCTATGCCAAGCAGTTTCAGCCCACGGAAGCCGAGTTGCAGGCCTTCTACGACAGCCACCTGAGCGACTACCAGGCGCCCGAAGCGGTGGACATCGAATTCGTGGTGCTGGACGCAGACGCCATGAAAAAGCAGGCCAGCATCAGCGATGACGACCTGAAAGCCTATTACGACAACAACCAGGCCACACTGGGTTCGCCTGAAGAGCGCCGCGCCAGCCACATCCTTGTCGCCGCCGACAAGAGCGCGCCTGCCGCCGAGCGCGAAAAAGCCAAGGCCGAAGCCGAAAAGCTGCTGGATGAAGTGCGCAAGAACCCCGCCGCCTTCGCTGAAGTAGCCAAGCGCGCCTCGCAAGATGATGCCAGCGCCGCCCATGGAGGCGACCTGGGCTTCTTCCGCAAAGACAGGGGCATAGAACCCGCGATTGCCGAAGCCGCCTTCGCGCTGGCCCACAAAGGCGATATCAGCAGCGTGGTGGAAAGCGACTATGGCTACCACATCGTTCATCTCACCGATCTCAAACCCGCCGACGTGCCAGCCTTCGACAAGGTGAAAGACCAGCTCAAGGAGCAGCTGCTCGCCGAGCAGGCGCAAAAACTGGCCGCCGAGCATGGCGAAGCCTTCCGCAACGACGTGTACGAGCAGCCCGACAGCCTGCAACCCGTGGCCGACAAGCTCAAACTGAACATCCAGACGGCCACCAACGTCACCCGCACCGTGCAGCCAGACGCCATCGTCAAGCCCCTGGCCAATGCCAAATTCCTCTCCGCCCTCTTCGCGCCTGATTCGCTGGAGCGCAAGAACAACACCGAAGCCATCGAATTCGCTCCTGGCCAGCTTGTGGCAGGCCGCGTCGTCAAGCACACGCCCGCCCATCCACGCCCGTTTGACGAAGTGAAAACCGCCGTGCGCGAGCGCCTGATTGCCGAACGCGCCGCTGAAGCCGCCCGCAAGGAAGGCACGGAAAAACTTGCCGCCTGGAAAGCCAAGCCCGAAGAAGCCAAGGGCCTGCCCGCCGCCATCACCCTCTCGCGCGAAGAAACGCACGATCTGCCCGCCGCCGTGGTTGAAGGCGTGCTGCGCGCTGATGCCAGCGCCTTGCCAGCCTTCATCGGCGTCGATCTGGGCGAGCAGGGCTACACCCTGGCGCGCATTGAAAAAATCGTGCCCCGCTCGGAAACCAAGACTGAAGTTGCCCAGCAGATGCGCCAGCAATACGACATAGCCTGGGGAGCGGCGGAAGCGCTGGCCTATTACGAGCTGCTCAAGCAGCGCTTCAAGGCCCGCATCCTGGTGGAAGAACCCAAGAGCGCTGCGTCAGAAGAAGCCGGGCGTTGAAACCCCCGCTATAATTTGCCGTTTTACGTGGTGGCTGTAGCTCAGTTGGTAGAGTCCCAGATTGTGATTCTGGTCGTCGTGGGTTCGAGTCCCATCAGCCACCCCAGCCTTTCATCAAAACGCCGCCTTCGGGCGGCGTTTTTTTCGTCCAGACGCTAGGCCGAATCGACATTCATCCGGTATCTCCGGCGGACGTCCGAGACTAGGCATCCGCGGCCCAGCCGCTACGAATTGACCCAAACCCAATGGGAGCGGATCGAAGATCTGCTCCCTGGCAAGGCCAGTGACCCTGGGCGTACGGCAGCGGACAACCGCAGCTTCGTCAATGGCGTGCTGTGGGTGTTGCGCTCCGGGGCGCGCTGGAGTGATCTGCCGACGCGCTACGGAGCCTGCAAGAGCGTGCACAAGCGCTTCACCCGCTGGGCGGCCAGGGGCATCCGGGAGCGGGGGTCCCAGTCCCTGATTCAGGATCGAAGCAACGAGTATCTGATGATCGGCAGCAGCATTGTCCGGGCGCACGCACAGGCGGCGACCGGAAAAGGGGGGCAACGCACCCGGCTCTGGGGCGTTGCCCAGGAGGCCTGAGCACGAAGATCCACATGGCGGTGGATGGCCAGGGCCGCCCGGTGCGATTTATCCTCACTGGCGGCCAGCGTAACGACATCACGCAAGCGCCAGCGCTGCTGGCCGGGTTCAAGCCCAAGTGCGTCTTGGCCGACAAAGGCCATGACAGCCGGCAACTGGTGGCGCAGATCCACTCGCTCGGCGCCCAGCCGGTGAACCCGCCTCGCAGCTGCCAGCAACCGCGTGCCTGCGACAAGGNGGCCGGGTTCAAGCCCAAGTGCGTCTTGGCCGACAAAGGCCATGACAGCCGGCAACTGGTGGCGCAGATCCACTCGCTCGGCGCCCAGCCGGTGAACCCGCCTCGCAGCTGCCAGCAACCGCGTGCCTGCGACAAGGCACTGTACCGACTACGCAATCGCATCGAACGTTGCTTTGCCAGGCTCAAACAGTTTCGCTGCATCGCCACTCGCTTCGACCGCAAGCCCTCCCACTTCCTGGCTTTCCTCTACCTCGCATCGATTCCCTTGTGGGGTGGGGTGAATGTCGATTCGACCTAGGACATAACGCTATGGATCGAGGAGCATAGATCCCGCTGCTTCACGGCACCCGTCACCCGCCCCTGCCGCGCTTGGCGCCTCAGATCCGGACCGCAACCATCTCCGCGCGTTCCAAGGGGCGAGAGCCTGTTTGCCGTCTGGCCGTGAAGCGCAAAAGCCAGGAAATCGGGATGGGCCGCAAGGCCCAAAAAGCGCCTGTGTCCGCGTTTTCGCGTCCGCAGACGGCTTGCGAACAGCTCAAGGCTGGCGAAACGCCGCCTTGAGCGCGGCCGCGAGATCGGGATGCTCAAGCGCAAAGCGCTCCGGCGCGGTGAAATGCGCCTCGCAGGCCACCGCAAAAAACTCTGGCGGCGAGTGCGCCGCATAGGCATCCAGCCAGGGCGCGGGCGCGCCAAAGCGCTCCGCCAGCGCCAGCCGCTCGCAAAACCGTTCATAGGCGCTTTGCCACACCGCATGCCAGTGCAGGCGGCCTTCGCGCGCTGAACGCGCGCCCATGAAGCCTGCGGGCAGGGGCGGGCAGCCATCAGCCGGGCCGGCGTGCATGTCGATCTTGTGGGCGAATTCATGGATGACGACGTTGGAGCCGCGCAGGGCCTGCGCGTCAGCGGCGGCCACGTCGGGCCAGCTCAGCATCACCGGGCCGCCTGGCATGGCCTCGCCCAGCAGCGTCTCGGCGTAGCGGTGCACCACGCCGGCCTCGTCCCGCCGCTGGCGCGGGGCAATGGCCGGCCCCGGCTGGAGCACGATGCCCACAAAGTCGTCATACAGCGCCAGCGCCTGCTCTGGCCGCCGCGCGCCGCCCAGATGCAGCAGCGGCAAACAGGCCTGCGCCGCCACGGCCACGGCCATGCCGTCCGTCACTTGCAGGCCATGCGCGCCCGTGAACTCTTTTTGCGCCAGAAAATGCGCGGCCAGCCGCCGCAGCCGCGCCTGCTCATGCGGCAGCAGCCGCGCCAAAAAGCGGTGGCCCAGCAGCGTGGCCTGCCAAAGATCGTCAGGAATAGGCGCTGGCTGCCCCAGCCTGCAAAGCCGGGCGGCCAGCCGTGCAAGCCAATGGGGCATGAGCGGCAAAACGCGGGAAAACGCGGCAATGGAAACCCCGGCAGGTGCGAGCGCCGCGCGCGGCTTCAAGAGGGCTGGCGCGCCGCAAAAGGCCGCCGCAAAAGGCCGCCGCGAACGTTCCTCCGCCGCACCCGGGCGCGCCTGTCTTCAAAAAAGTTCAGAGAGCGCCCAGCGCTGGCATGCGCGGAGCCAGCGCTGCCGGGGCCTTTTTCACCTTCCGGCCTGCGCCCCAGCCATCAGGAACACGCCGCTTTGGCAGGCGTGAATTCAGCTCCTTGATTCGTAGCATGAGGTCCTAGTGAAATAAACGCAGGAGCCATTTTCAATGCCTTTGAATTCGCTTCTTTTTTTGAAGCGTAACACCCGCCCGCCTTCCCCTTTGAACAGGTTCCCAGAACCTGTACAGAGCCTGGCCGTGAGGGGCAAAAGTGCGGATCGGGATGAGCTGCAAGGCACAAGCCGCAGACGGGCCTTGTGGCCCGGCGAGGATTTGCAACGCCGCAGACCGCCCGAGACCGCGCTTTTTGCACCCGCGGGCAGACTTTGAACAGGCGCTCAAACCCGCAAGGCGGGAAAGCGCTCGGCCAGCAAAGCCTCCAGGCCAAACTGCGCCAGCAGCGCTTGCAGGCGCTCGGCGGCGCTGCGCTTTTTGTGGCCCGTCCACGTCGCGATGATCAGCTCGTTTTTCATGCTGTGCTCCCAGCCGACCAGCTCGGTCACCGTGACGGCGTAGCCCTGCGACTCAAGGTAGAGGCAGCGCAGCACGTTGGTGAGCTGGCTGCCCATCTCGCGCGTATGCAAGGGGTGGCGCCACAGCTCGGCCAGCGGCGTGCGCGCCAGTTGCAGCGCCTTGTTCATGCGCAGCCGCGCAGCCACCTCGGCCTGGCAGCAAGGGGCCAGCACGATGGCGCGGGCCTGCTTGCGCAGGGCAAACGCAATGGCGTCATCCGTGGCGGTATCGCAGGCGTGCAGGGCCGTCACCACGTCAAACACATCCGGCAGCGCGGCGCTGGCCGCAGACTCGGCGGCGCTTGTGTTGATGAAGCTCATGCGCTCAAAACCCAGGCGCGCGGCCAGCTCGCGCGAGCGCTCCACCAGATCAGCGCGGGTTTCAATGCCATACAGATGCCCCAGTTCGCGCCCCGGCTCGTGCCTTGTGCGCCACAGGTCATACAGCATGAAACCCAGATACGACTTGCCCGCGCCGCGGTCGGCCAGCAGCAGGCCGCCTTCGCGCGGCGGCAGCTCTTGCCGCACTTTTTCAATGAATTGCAGCAGGTGATTGACCTGCTTGAGCTTGCGCCGCGAGTCCTGATTGAGCCGCCCATCGCGGGTCAGGATGTGCAGCTCCTTGAGCAGCTCGATGGACTGGCCGGGGCGCAAGCCCAGCTGGGCATGCAAATCAGGCGCGGCCTGAAGCGCCGCCTTGGTTTTGCGTGATGAAGTCATGGTGTGCGCGGGAAGGCGTTCTTGGGCGTTTTTGGGCGTTTTTGCTCTTGGTTCCAGAGCATAAAGTTCTGAAAACCTGTTCAAAGTGGCCGTTCACAAAGTGGCGGCCGGATGGGATTGCGGGCTGTCACCCACCGCGCAGCTGCCCCAGTTCGGCCATGAGCTGGCGGTAGGCCTGCATGTCGCCGGCGGCCAGGGCGGCGTCCATGCGGCGTTTGATGTCTTCCACGCGCGCGCCGCGCAGCACGCTTTGCAAGTCGTCGCGGTCGCTGGCGATGCCTTCGAGCGCGAGCAGGGTTTGCACTTCGTGCACGGCGGCCGCTTCCAGCGGGTGGCCGTGCAGGGCCTGGCGCAGGGCGGCCCAGGGCTGGGGGCCGTGTTCGTGAAATTGCCTGTCGAGCCAGGCAAAAAGCGGGCCGTGGGGGGCGGGCTGGCTGCAAAGCAGGTGCTGGTCTGGCTCGCCCAGGGCGGGCCAGGCGGCGGGGTCGGTGAGCACGATTTGCAGGGCGCGGCTGGCGCGGCTGGCCGGGGCAGCGCGAAGGCGGGCGGCGCTGTTTGGCCAGCCGTCATTCCAGCCGTCATTCCAGCCGTCATGCCAGCCGTCATTGCGGCGGTCATGCCAGCGCTCATCCGGCCCGCCTGCGCTGCCGCGCCGGGGGCGCTGGCCCGGCCCAGGCGATGGGGCGCTGCGGGCGTGTGTGCCTGATGCGCCTGATGCGCTGCGGCTCTGGCCCCAAAGCTGGGCCAGCTCGCGCGCGTCGATTTGCGTTTGCTGGGCGATGTCGGCCAGGATTTGCTGCGCCAGCGCCCCGGCGGGCAGTTGCTGCCACAAGGGGCGGGCCTGGGCGGCAAAGCGGGCGCGCCCTTCGGCGCTGCTCATGTCGCAGTCCTGGGCGGCGGTTTGCAGCAAAAAGCGCGAGAGCGGCTCGGCGGCGGCCACGGCGGCGGCAAAGGCCTGGGCGCCTTCGGTGCGGATGAAGCTGTCGGGGTCGTGACCGCCGGGCAGAAAGAGAAATTTCACGCTGCGCGTGTCGCTGGCGTAGGGCAAGGCCGCTTGCAGCGCCTTGTGCGCCGCGCGCTGGCCGGCGGCGTCGCCGTCAAAGCTGAAGACCACGCTGGCGGTGAAGCGAAAGAGCTTTTGCACGTGCTGCGGCGTGCAGGCGGTGCCCAGCGTGGCCACGGCATTGGCAAAGCCCAACTGGGCCAGCGCCACCACGTCCATATAGCCTTCCACCACCAGCGCATAGCCTTTTTCGCGCAGGGCGGCGCGCGCTTCATACAGGCCATACAGCTCGCTGCCTTTGTGAAAGACGGGGGTTTCGGGCGAGTTGAGGTATTTGGGCTTTTCGTTGCCCAGCACGCGCGCGCCAAAGCCGATGACTTCGCCTTTGACAGAGCGGATGGGGAACATGATGCGGTCGCGAAAGCGGTCATACCGGCGCTCTGGCCCGCCTTCGCCTTCACCGGCGATGACCAGGCCGCTTTCCACCAGCAGCGGATCGGCGTAGTCGGGAAAAACGCCCGCCAGCGTGCGCCAGCCTTCGGGCGCGTAGCCCAGGGCAAAGCGGCTGGCAATCTGGCCGGTGAGGCCGCGTTGTTTCAGGTAGCCGATGGCGCGCGGCGCGTCTTTCAGGCGCTGGCGGTAGGCCTGGCTGGCGCGCGCCAGCACTTGCGAGAGCGTGGCGCGGCGCTGGCTTTGCTGCGCGTCGCGCGCTTTTTCTTGCGGGCTGCGCGTGTCTTCGGGCACGGACAGGCCGCATTGCTGGGCCAAGTCGTGCACGGCCTCGGTAAAGCTCGCGCCGGTGTGCTCCATCAGAAAGTTGATGGCGTCGCCATGCTTGCCGCAGCTGAAGCAGTGATAGAACTGTTTGGCGGGGCTGACGCTGAAAGAGGGCGTTTTCTCGGCGTGAAACGGGCACAGGCCCATGAAGTTGGCGCCGCTTTTTTTCAGCTGCACGTAACGGCCCACCACCTCCACCACGTCGGCGCGGGCCAGCAGCTCCTGAATGAATGACTGGGCAATGGCCATGCTGCGCCTCAAGCCGTGCCCGGCGCCGATTCAGCCGCAGCCAGATTCAGCCGCTGCGCCGCCGCCAGCAAGGCCGCCGCGCTGCCCGTGGCCAGCAGCCGCACCGTGCCGGGGGCCGGGCCGGGGTTGAGCAGGCCGGCCGCTGCCAGCAGGCGGCGCGCGTGGCGGGCCACGGGCGGGCCTGGCTCCAGCAGCGCCACGGCATCCGCGCTTTCGTTTTCGCCTTCATCCGCCTTTGCCTTCAGGCCCGCGTGCCGCCGCCAGGCGGCCTCGGCCAGCGGGTAATGCGTGCAGCCCAGCACCAGCGTGTCGATCGCGCCGGGCTGCGGCCCCAGCGGCCCCAGCGCGGCCAGGTAGCGGGCGATCAGCGCATCCGTGCGGCCTGCATGCAGCCCGCCATCGGGCAGGATGGCCTCTTGCTCGATGGCATCGGCCAGCCCGTCGCACGGCTGCAAAACAAAGCGCACTTGCGGCGGCTGCGCGGCCAGCAGGCGCGCAAAGCGTGCGCTTTGCAGCGTGCCGCGCGTGGCCAGCACCCCCACGCACTGCGTGCGCGTGCGCGCCGCCGCCGGTTTGAGCGCCGGTTCAATGCCCACGATGGGCCACTGCGGCCAGCGCGCCCGCAGTGCATCAGCGCCCGCCGCCGTGGCCGTGTTGCATGCAATCACCAGCGCCTTGGCGCCGTGGTCTTCCACCAGCTCGCGCGCAATGGCCAGGCAGCGCGCGGCCACGAAGGCGCTGCCTTTTTCACCATACGGGGCGTAAGCGCTGTCGGCCACATAAATGAAGTGCTCATGCGGCAGCTGCGCGCGCAAGGCGCGCAAAACCGAAAGGCCGCCCACGCCGCTGTCAAACACCCCGATGGGCTGATGGCACTGGGCCGGAAACGTGGCGGAAGGCATGACGAAAAGACGGGGGAAAAGGCGGAGAAAAAGCGGGGCAGGAAGGCCAGGGCGCGCGCGCAGCCTGGCAGTTTACGAGCGCTGCGCTTGGAGCCGGCATGCCGCGCTGGCGCATGAGAACTTGTCCAAAGTCTGTCCGTGAGGGCGGAAAGCGCGGACGGGGCCTGGTCTCGGGCGCTCTTGGGCCTTGCAACCCATCCCGACTCCTGAGCTTTTGCCTTCACAGCCAAGCTCAGGTTCTGAGGCCAGCAGCAAACAGGCACGCGGAGAAGCCACGCACGCGGAGAAGCCACGCAGAGAGAGCAGGCTCGCAGCGGTTCGCGCCTTGCTCCGGACCGTACACGTTTGACTAGGGCCTGCTAATGACCGAGTGACCGAGACTGAATCACAGCCAAAGCCAGTTCCGGATCAGTTCTTGGCCCCCTTTGCTGGCATGCCGCTGGCCCGTCATCAGAGCGGACTTGAGCAGATTGCTGGCGCATCGCACAAGGCCCGTATCCTGGCGCACACGCCCCCCGAGTGAGTGGCCTATGGCCTGGCTTTGAGTCCCGCGCCCGGGCCGTGACGGTGCACTTTCACGATCGTGGCGTCGGCCATGGCGCATTCCATATCCGGCTGGCCGCTGACCGCATTAAAGCGTTCTTGCCAGATACCGGCCTTGACCCCGTCGCGAAAGCGCTTGAAGACGGTGTTGCATTTGCCAAATTCTTCGAGCCAATCGCGCCAGGGGCTGCCTGTGCGCACGATTCACGGCATGGCCTCTGCAAACCAAGCGCCTGTTCGCGCCTCTTGACCCTGCATCGCCAGGCTTGCCCAGACAGTGCGAGGCCATCAGTACCCACTGCTTGTCGCTCAATACTCATCTTTTCATGGCGGAATTGCTGCACAACAGGAAGATTCTCAACAGGCCCTAAACGAAAGCGGCTTGTGCGGCACGCCTGCGGGCTGGGCCTGTCTGGATATATCAAAAACAGGAGCAAATTGAAGGGCTTCAAATACCGCTTTGCGCTCGTTTCACTAAGACGTTACGCTATGAATTAAAGAGCGAAATAGAGGCTGGCTCGTGAACGGAACGCGTGCGCTGGCGGGCTTGGCGCCTGTTCAGAGCCTGGCCGTGAGGGCGGCAGATCGGGACAGGCTGCAAGACGCAAACCGCAGACAGGCCTTGCGGCCCGGCGAATTTGCAACGCCGCAGACCGCCCGAGTCCGCGCTTTTCTTTTGCATCCACGGACAGGCCCCTACTGATACAGCGCGCCATTGATGCCGATGGTCTGGCCGCTGATGTAGGCGGCGCGGTCGCTGGCGAGGAAGGCGACGAGGTCGGCCACTTCCTGCGGCTGGCCCGCGCGCTGCATGGGCACGAGGCGGCGGATGGCGTCTTCGTCAAAGGCGCGGGCGGACATGTCGCTGGCGATGATGCCGGGGGCAACGGCATTGACGGTGACGCCCCGGCTGGCGCATTCGAGGGCGAGGGTTTTTACGGCGGCGTGCAGCGCGCCTTTGGCGGCGGCGTAGTTGGTCTGGCCGCGGTTGCCGGCCTGTCCGGCCACGGAGGTGATGGCGATGATGCGGCCCCAGCGCGCGCGCAGCATGGGCAGCATGAGGGGCTGGGCCACGTTAAAAAAACCGTTGAGGTTCACGTCGATCACGCGCTGCCACTGCGCGGCGCTCATGCCGGCAAAAACGGCGTCGTCATGCGCGCCTGCGTTGCTGATGAGCACCTGAATGGGGCCGCTCGCCAGCGCCTGTTGCAGCGCGGCGGCGCTGGCGGCGGCGTCGGTTACGTCAAAAGCCAGGGCTTCGGCGCTGCCGCCTGCGGCGCGGATGCTGGCGGCCAGCGCTTCGGCGGCGTCCAGGCGCGTGTTGGCGTGGGCCAGCACGTGCAGGCCCTGTGCGGCCAGGGCGCGGGCGATGGCGCTGCCGATGGCGCCGCTGGCGCCGGTGACGAGGGCGCGGCGGGGTGTGGATGAGACGGCGGATGAAACGGCGGCGGGAGTGCGGGCGGCGGTCATGGAGGTGTCAGGGAACGCTGGGGGCGCGCGGCGGCGTCAGCTGCACCACGGCGCGGCCTTGCAGCAGAAGCGGGCCGTTTTCGGCCTGAATGTTTTCGGCATGGAGGGTGAAGCGGTACAGGCGCGTGGGGCCGCTGACGGCGTCAGAAAGCACGTTCACGAGCAGGCGGGCGGCCACGCCGTCCAGCCGCGCGGCGTGGAAGGTGACGGCGCGCACGCTCACCAGCATGCCGCCAGCGGGCGCGGCATGGCCTTGGGCTTCGGCCAGCAGCGCGCCGTGCAGGGCCATGGCCTGCCCGGCGTATTCAATGCCGCAGGCTGCGCCCAGGCGGCCTTGCTGGCGCAAGGGGTTGCCGAGGTCGCGGTGGCTGCCGGCGGCGCACAGCAGGCCGTTTTCGCTGGCTTGAAGCACGCTGTCCAAGAGGCACATGCGGCCCTGGTGGGGCACGCGGGCGGCGATCCAGCCGTGGCCCTGGCCTGCGGCGGCGTTGAAAAAGCGGCCGGTGCTGTCAGTGTTCATGGCGCGGCGGGGCTGGCAGCCAGCGGCGTGATCTCAACGCGCAGCACTTGCGGCGGCAGGTAGGTCAGCGCCACGGGCTGGGCTTGGGGTTGGACGTGGGGCCTGGTGCGGCCTGCCGCAGCGGGCGCGGCCAGCGCCGCCAGCAGCGGCAGGCCCAGCCAGGGCGGCAGGGCGGCGGCCATGCTGGATAAGGCTTGCAGGCGGGCGGCCAGCGCGGCATCGGTGCGGGCCGTGACGGATTGCACGGTGTCGGCAACGCCCTCGACCAGCGCGCCCCGGCAGGGCAGGCTGAGGCGGGCCAGCGCGCACGGGCCAGGCGCAGGGGCCAGCACCAGCGCCAGCGCGCTGGCGTCGGGCACGGGGCGGCAGGCGCGCAGCGGCTCGGGGTGGTCGCTGTCGCTGGCCAGCAGCAGTACGGGCTGGCCGCCGGTGGCCACTTGCGCCATGGCTTCCAGCAGGCCGGCGGCAAAGCTGGCGTCGTGGGTGCTGAGCGTTTGCGAAGCGGGCGTGGCGCCAGTGGCGATCGACCAGTAGCCAGCGGCGGCGTTGTGCACCGAGTTGTGAAAGCGCGTGGGCGAGACCTGCCGGTCTTCGCCTGCCAGCAGCTCGCAGATGGCGTGGCAGTTGTGGCCGTCGCCGCCGGAGCTGGCGAACACGCCGGGCAGGCTGGCGGGGTCGCGCCCGGCCTGGCGGCAGGCTTGCAGGCCCGCCGCCAGCGTGGCCTTGACGATGCGGCTGGCGCGGCGGCGCTCGGCGGCGGGCAGCAGCTCGGGCGCGGGCAGAGCGGCGGGCGCATTGGCCCAGCCCGCCTCGCCGCGCAGCACGGCCAGCGCCTGCGGCCAGCCGTCCAGGCCGGGGCCGAGCAGGCCGATGCCTTCAATCCACGCATTCAGCATGCGGCCTCCCCGTCAGGGCGTGAAAGAGAAAAAACCAGGCTGGCATTGCTGCCGCCAAAGCCGAAGGAGTTGGATAGCGCGTGGCGCAGCCCGGGCGCGGGCGCGGGCTGCATCACCACGTTCAGCGCCAGCGCTGCATCAGGCTGGCGCGTGCCCACGCTGGCAGGCAGCAGGCCGTGGCGCAGGGCCAGTGCGCAGATCACGGCTTCCACCGCGCCGGCCGCGCCCAGCGTGTGGCCCGTCATGCCCTTGGTGGAGCTGCACGGCACGCCGCTGCCCGCGTGGCCGGGACCGAACAGCGCGCTGATGGCGGCGGCCTCGGCGGCGTCGTTGGCCTGCGTGGCGGTGCCGTGCAGGTTGATGTAGCCGATGTCGGCGGGCCGCAGTCCCGCGCGCTCCAGCGCCTGCTGCATGGCTGCGCGCGCGCCCGCGCCTTCGGGGTGGGGAGATGACATGTGGTGCGCATCGCTGGATTCGCCCCAGCCGGCGAGCATGACGCCGCCCGCGCCATCCGCATCGCCGCTGGCCGCGCCGGGCCGCTCCAGCAGCGCGAAGGCCGCCGCCTCGCCGATGGACAGACCCTGCCGCTGCGCGTCGCACGGGCGGCAGGGTTCGGGCGCCGTCAGCTGCAAGGAGGCAAAGCCGTACAGCGTGGTCAGGCACATGGAATCCACGCCGCCCACAATGGCCGCATCCGCCAGCCCGGCGGCCATCATCCGCTGGGCGGCGGCGAACACCTTGGCCGAAGAAGAGCAGGCCGTGGAAAGGGTGAGCGCCGGGCCGCGCAGGCCCAGCGCCTCGCGCACGAAGGCCGTGAGCGACCCCGTGTTGTGCGTGGCGCGGTAGTCGAACCAGGCGGGCAGCGCGCCATCGGCCCCGCGCTCGCGGTAGGCCAGCTCGGTGGAAAGAATGCCGGAGGTGCTGGTGCCCAGTGCCAGCGCCACGCGGTCCGCGCCGTAGCGGGCGATGGCCGCGCGCGCCGCTTGCAAAAAGCCATCGGCTTGCAGGCCCAGCCAGGCCAGGCGCTGGTTGCGGCAGTCGTAGGCGGCCAGCGCGGCAGGCAGCGTGGCGCCGTCGATGCCCGGCGCTTCGCCTATCCAGGTGGGCAGGCGGGCGGTTTCAAAGTCGCACGGCTTCAGGCCGCTGCGCCCGGCCCGCAAGGCGGCCAGCAGCGGCTGGCAGCCCGCACCCAGGGCGGTGGTGGCCGTCATGGCGCTCACGGCCAGCGGCTTAATGGGAGAAAGGGCTTGCGTCATGCTGGAGAAGCTGGCGCGCGGGCGATAAGAAAGGTGTTGGCAAAAGGCAGCCCGCCCGGCGTAGGCGCGGTTTGCACCGCAAGGCCCAGCGCGCGCAGCGCTGCCGCCCATTCGTCCAGGGGCCGCGCGTGCAGGCGCGCCAGGCCGTGGCCGCGCGCCAGCGTCACCAGCTGGTCGGCCCACAGGCTGAGCCTGAAGCGCAGGCCGCCTGCCGCGTCGCCCACGCGCAGCGCCAGCGTGCCGCCGGGGCGCAAGGCGGCGCGCGCGCGGCGCAGCACATCGTCTTGCTGCTGCAAGGGCATGTAATGCAACACGTCAAGAATGGTCACCACGTCCACGGCGGCCTCGCCGAAAGCGGCCTGGCAGATATCGGCCTGCTCCACGCTCACGCGCTCCTCGTCGCCTGACGCGCGGAAGGCGGCCTGCCCGCGCGCCACGTCGGCGGGCATCAGCTCCAGCGCACGCAGGCGGCGCACGCGCGGCGGCTCGGGCCAGCCTGCGGGCCACGCGCCGGATTCAAAGCGGTCGCGCGCAGCCAGCAGCCACGCAGCCAGCACGGCCTGGCCGCAGCCCAGATCCAGAAAGTCTTGCGCCTGCGGCGGCAGCGCGCCCATGCGCAGCAAGGCCAGAAACATGGGATCGCCGCCCAGCTTGCCGCGTGCGAAATGCCAGGCAAAGCGCCCGCCTGCGCGAAAACGCTGGCTGGCCGCATCCACCAGCGCGCGCTGCAAGGCGCGCTCGTCTGGCGTGAAGGCATCATGCAGACCGCTCATGCCGCCACCTTGTCCAGCGGGCAGACGGCTTCGCCGCCCTTGAAAGCCTCGTTCAGCGGCACGCTGCGCAGGCGCTGGCCGCGCAGGGCCTGCAACAGGCGCGGCAGCACGGCCAGCACCACGGGCCGCCCGTCGGGCGCAAGGGCGGAGTTGCCGTCATGCAGCAGCAGCACGTCGCCCGCAGCCAAACCGCGCGTCAGGCGCGCCGTGACCACGCCAGCGTCGGCGCAGCGCGTGTCGTAGCCACGGCGCGTCCATGAAGCCAGCAACAGGCCCTGCCGGTGCAAGATGGGGTCCAGCAGCGGATTGCGCAGCCCCGCCACGGCGCGGAAGAACTGCGGCGCACGCCCCGTCACCGAGCCGATGCTGGCCTGCGCCTGCGCCACCTGGCGCGACATGCGCCGCCAGCCGTAAACGGAAAAAGCATGCGGGTGCGTTTCGGTGTGGTTTTCAATGACATGGCCGCGCCGCGTCATCTCGCGCGCCAGGGCGGCATGGCGGCGCACGCGCTCGCCCACGCAAAAGAAAGTGGCGCGCATGCGCGCTTCGTCCAGCAAATCCAGCACGCGGGGCGTGACTTCCGGATGGGGGCCGTCGTCAAACGTCAGCGCCACTTCGCCGCGCGCGGCGGCCTGCGGCGGCAGGCGCGTGAGGTTCGGCCCCAGCCCCTGGCTGCGCGGCCACAGCCCCACGCCTGCCAGCGCCGCATGGTTGGCCAGCAGCACGCCCAGCCAGGCGGGCCAGCTCTGCGGCAGGGCCGCCACGGCCCCCAGCCCCAGCAGATGCAGCCAGGCCGAGGCTTGCAGCGCAGGCGCGGGTTTCCACGGCCCTCGCATGCGCCTGATGGGCCTCACGGGCATTTCTTCTGTTGCGTTCGCACTCATGGCGGCAATTATGTTTCAGCCCCCTTGTTGGACCAGGGCGCGAAGGCGCGTGGAAACCGCTTCAGAAAAGGAGCCGCGAAGCCAGCCTGCGCCAAGGCTCCGGGGCCGGGAGCCTCCGTCCGCAACTTGCTTGCGGAATGGATGAAGCGGCGGGTTCCTGCCCGCCCGCGCCACAAACCTGGCATGCCTCACGGGCCATGCGGCATCAAAAACAGGAGCTAATTGAAGCGGCGAAAATGCCATTCAGCGCAGTTTCCACTAGGACCTATTGCTATGGATAAAAGAGCAAAAATGGCTTCGCGCTTTCGTCCTCTGGTATTCAGTCTTGCGCATTCGTTGGCAGCGTCTTGCCCGTTCCGGACTCATTGCATGGACAGACCGTGGCCAGACGCTAGGCTGAATCGACATTCATCCGGTATCTCCGGCGGATGTCCGAGACCAAGCATCCGCGGCCCAGCTGCTACGAATTGACCCAAACCCAATGGGAGCGAATCGAAGATCTGCTCCTAGGCAAGGCCAGTGACCCTGGGCTTACGGCAGCGGACAACCGCAGCTTCGTCAATGGCGTGCTGTGGGTGTTGCGCTCCGGGGCGCGCTGGAGCGATCTGCCGACGCGCTACGGAGCCTGCAAGAGCGTGCAAAAGCGCTTCACCCGCTGGGCGGCCAGGGGCATCCGGGAGCGGGGGTCGCAGTCCCTGATTCAGGATCGAAGCAACGAGTATCTGATGATTGACAGCAGCATTGTCCGGGCGCACGCACAGGCGGCGACCGGAAAAGGGGGCAACGCACCCGGCTCTGGGGCGTTGCCCAGGAGGTCTGAGCACGAAGATCCACATGGCGGTGGATGGCCAGGGCCGCCCGGTGCGATTTATCCTCACTGGCGGCCAGCGTAACGACATCACACAAGCCCCAGCGCTGCTGGCCGGGTTCAAGCCCAAGTACGTCTTGGCCGACAAAGGCCATGACAGCTGGCAACTGGTGGCGCAGATCCACTCGCTCGGCGCCCAGCCGGTGATCCCGCCTCGCAGCTGCCAGCAACCGCGTGCCTACGACAAGGCACTCTACCGACTACGCAATCGCATCGAACGTTGCTTTGCCAGGCTCAAACCGTTTCGCCGCATCGCCACTCGCTTCGACCGCAAGCCCTCCCACTTCCTGGCTTTCCTCTACCTCGCATCGATTCCCTTGTGGGTGGGGTGAATGTCGATTCGGCCTAGTGAAACGGGCGCAAAAGCCATTTTCAGCCCCTTGAATTCGCTCCTTTTTCAGAAGCGAAAAGCCGCCTGCCTCAGCCTGGGTCAGCCTTGGGTCTGGCCCGCTTGCTGGTGGTAGCGCGTGACGCGCTCCACTTCGTTTTTGCTGCCGAGAATGACGCTCACGCGCTCGTGCAGCTTTTGCGGCTGCACGTCAAGAATGCGCTGGCGGCCATTGGTGGCCGCGCCGCCGGCCTGTTCGATGAGCCAGGCCATGGGGTTGGCCTCGTACATCAGGCGCAGCTTGCCGGGCTTGTCCGGCTCGCGCTGGTCCCACGGGTACATGAAGATGCCGCCGCGCGTCATGATGCGGTGCACGTCGGCCACCATGCTGGCGATCCAGCGCATGTTGAAGTCCTTGCCGCGCGGGCCGTCTTTGCCTTGCAGGCATTCGTCGATGTAGCGGCGCACGGGCGCGTCCCAGTGGCGCATGTTGCTCATGTTGATGGCGAATTCGTGCGTGTCTTCGGGAATGCCCAGGTTGTCTTGCGTGAGAACGAAGCTGCCTTGCTCGCGGTCCAGCGTGAAGGAGGCCACGCCGTCGCCCACGGTGAGCACCAGCGTGGTCTGCGGGCCGTAGATGCAGTAGCCCGCCGCCACCTGGCGGCAGCCGGGCTGGAGAAAGTCTTTCTCTTGCACGCTGCGGCTTTCTTCGGGCATGTGCAGCACGCTGAAGATGGTGCCAATGCTCACGTTCACCTCAATGTTGCTGGAGCCGTCCAGCGGATCGAACAGCAGCAGGTATTCGCCCTGCGGGTAGCGGTTGGGCACCACGTGAATGCTCTCCATCTCTTCGCTGGCCATGGCGGCCAGGTGGCCGCCCCATTCGTTGGCCTCAATCAGCACTTCGTTGGCGATGATGTCGAGCTTTTTCTGCACTTCGCCCTGCACGTTCTCGCTGCCTGCGCTGCCCAGCACGCCGCCCACGGCGCCTTTGTTGATGGCCAGGCTGATGCGCTTGCACGCGCGCGCCACCACTTCGATCAGCAGGCGCAAATGCGCGGGAATGTGCCCGTCCACCCGCTGCTTTTCAACGAGATAGCGGGTCAGGGAAATGGTCTTGCTCATGGTTGGGATTCCTCAGGTTGTGCGGAGCGGGCCGCCAGGCAGCGCTCCAGTTCGTTCAAGCCGGTTTCGGTCTGGCGCTGCTGTGCCAGCACGCCCGGCTGAGACTAGGTCCAACGCCAGCTCGCCCGCCCGCGCGCAACGCCTGCACCTCAAAGCCGCCGCGCCGCTGCCGAGACGGTCAGCGGGCCAGCAAGGCAATGCTCCAGCGGGCAGCAGATAAGCAGGCATGGAAAAAACAGGTAGCAGAAGACAGGCGAAAAGTCGGACGATTTTGCAACGGCCGCAGCGGCGGCCCGCGCTGCCAGCAAAGAGCAAATGGCCCCAAAGCGCCTGCCGCCTTGGGCGCTTCAGCGCAGGAGCTGCGTGCGCACGCCCCGCCAGCGCGGCAAACGCGGTGAATGGGCATGCCGCTCCATCAATCAAACAAGGCCAGCATATTGGTTGATGTGGACGGGCTGTTTTAAAAGCGGCCTGAATTGAAAACGGTCTGAAAGGCGTTGCGCTCCATGCGGAAAAACAGTTTCCGATCTTCAGAAAACGCATATTCCAATGGCTTCCGCCTGTCAGCGCTAATGGCAATATATTCTTGCGGGCCGCAAATCACGAGAATGACAAGCTTTCTGGGTATTTATCTGCGAACACTGTGTTTCCAGATAAAGCATGACGGCGATCCTGAATGCCATTTCTGGCGCTTGCCAGCGGTGGAGTCTGATCCGTCAAACTGTGTGGGCATTACTAACGCAACGGGCGTTGCAGAGGGCAGCGGCGAATTTGGGAAACGAGGCGCTCAATTGATATTGCAAAGACTGCCATGCTCGGCTTACGATGGATTCCGCTATTTAAACGAGTGACCACTTACGGAAAGGAGCGAAGCGATGCAACTGGAACATTTGTCAATCGACGGGCGGCGCAAGCTGCCGTTTTGCGGCTTTCATGCGCTGCTGGGGCGCTGGCTCCGGTGGGCCTTGCTGGCCATGCTGGCGCTGGGCTGGCAGGCGGCAATGGCGACGCCGCCTGCGATGGAACCCATGGCTGAAATCGTGGTGGATGTTCCCAATCCACAGCCGGGCATACCGGTGGATGAATTCGAGATGAAGTTTTCATTCATCCGATTGGAAAAGGGCCTGCATGGCAAGATCAAATTCAAGGTAGTTGGAGCCAATCACCGGGATTTGACGGGCATTGAGGTGCCAGCGGAGTTGCCGCTGGATAGCCCGGGGCCGACGGCAGAGGCTAAATTCAGGCCAAAATTTTTGAAAGCTGGTTGGTATCATATTTTAGCTGATTTTGAATCCAATGAATTCAATGGCGGAATACAATTCAGCATCTTACTGCATAATGGGAAGGTTTATTACGACTGGCTTGGAACAAATCTGCTGCATTCAATAGCCAGATTCAGTCTCAGGAACCACGATGAATACCAGTCATTGGTCTCTAAAGTCAATAAAAAGCATGAGCAATGGAAAAAACCATCCAGGGGAAGAAGAACCACTTCCTTTTGAAAGATGGCTGAGCTGATTGCTTATGGCCGGTCGGATGAAAATGGGGAGCTTAAATTCATATCTCCCGTTGATGACTTGAAATACCAGGTGCAGCTTCTTGGCAAGCACGATAGATTTAATATTGGTATTTTTAAAGATGCCGATAATTTTACCCCCTTGATATCGCTGTTTGATCAAAAAGAAGAAATAAACATCAAACCTGATGATGCACATAAAGATAACAAATACCACATCAGCGAAGCCGAAGCCAACTCCTGATCTGTTTTCCAGGCCCTGTATGAACTGACGGAGCATGTCAAACCCATCGCAGGCATTCCCTAAGCGCCCGTTTTCAAGAAAGTCGTCACCAACCGTCCCACGCCAAGAGAGGCTTTTCACAGGGCTGGCAGCGATGGAGGAAAAAAGGTGTCTGAAATGCACCTGGGTTCTCTCAAGTCTTTTGACTGGGACGTGATGGCGCACGAATACGGCCATGCCGTGGCTTACCTGCAAGGCGCAACCAGGGCGGAAGGCGGCTTTCATGACGGAAGCAATCNAAAAAAGGTGTCTGAAATGCACCTGGGTTCTCTCAAGTCTTTTGACTGGGACGTGATGGCGCACGAATACGGCCATGCCGTGGCTTACCTGCAAGGCGCAACCAGGGCGGAAGGCGGCTTTCATGACGGAAGCAACCAGTACGACATTGAAAAGAATCCGTCTGGCGAGGCCCTTAACACCTATCGGAACAAGGAGCTGTCCAACGCGCTGGCGCTCAATGAAGCCTATGCCACGTGGTTTGCGCTGAATTTTTGGAAAGAGCGCCGGTATTCCAGTGAAATTGCGTGGCTGGGCGGCCACCGGCTTGATCAGACCTGCGAAGCGAATCAGATGGGCAATCCGATGGATCTGGAAAGCAACGCAAAACCTTATGGCGCGAGACCGTGCCTTGCGTTTCGGCCAGCGCCTTTACCCTGGCGGCAAGCGCGGCATGGCGCCTCTGGGCGGGTTCTTGCAGCATCGTGCTGCGGCAAACCGTCACGCCGTCCGCGCCAGCGGGCCGGATCACTCGCGCCCTGCCTGCCGTGGCTCTTCTGCTCTTCTGATATGGCGTTCGCGCGGGCGGCGCTTTTTGGGTGCTTTGAGGCGTTTTGGAATGGCGCTTTGGAACCAGCGTTCAGGGGCGCGCCATTAAACTCATCACCCTTTCGTTTGCACAGGAAAAAACCGTCATGTCCCTGCGTTCGCTGCTGCTGTTGCTGGTTGGTATTGCCATTTTGGCCTTTGTGGGGGCCAACTGGGGGGTGATGATGGAGCCGACGCATCTGTCTCTGATCGTCGCTGACGTGCAGGCCCCGCTGGGGCTGGTGATGCTGGGGCTGCTGGCGGGGGTGTCGTGCATGTTTGTGCTGATGATTGCCTACATTCAGGGCACGGTGCTGGTGGAAACGCGCCGCCACGCCAAGGAGCTGGCGGCGCAGCGCGAGCTGGCAGACAAGGCCGAGGCTTCGCGTTTTACCGATTTGCGCGCGCATCTGGATCAGGAAATGCACCGCCTGAGCGAGACGCTGGAAAAGGTGAGCCAGGAAACGCTTTCGCGCGTGGATCGCGCCGAGATGGGGCTGCGCGAGCATTCCGCCCAGCCGGAGCTGAGCAAGCTGGCGCAGACGGTGGAAGGCTTCAACCGCGAGCTGCACATGCGCATTGACCGGCTGGAGATGGGGCTGGGCGAGCGCATTGCCCATCCGCCGCAGCCGCCCGCGCTGCAAGCGCCTGCTTCCGCGCCCGTTTACACGCACGCTGCGGGCGACGCTTACGTGGATGTGGACGACGCCACGCCGCGCTGATGCGGAGGCCGGCGCCGCGCTGGCGGTGCGGCGGCCCGATTTTTCTGAAGAAAAGCCCTTGGCCTGCTGCGGCCAAGGGCTTTTTTTCAGAGCCTGTTCATGGCCTGGCCGTGAAGGGCGAAAGCTCGGGAAGCGGGATGGACGGCAAGATGCAAACCGCAGGCGGGCCTTGCAGCCTAGCGAGGACTTGCAACGCCGCAAAGCGCCAATCCACGCTTTTTGCGCTCACGGACGCACGGGTGAGCCGCCTCTCACATGAGCAGGCAGCGCCACAGCACGCGCGGCGCGTCGCGGCGGCGCAGCACGGGGCGCGTGGCCAGGGCGCGCGGGCCGAGGGCGCGGGTCTGCGCCAGCACGCTCAGGGCGGCTTGCACCACGGCGCGCAATTCCCAGCCCGCGCGGCCCGGCACGCTGGGCGGCCCAGTAAGCGGCCTGTTGGGCGGCTTGTTGTGCGGCTTGTTGTGCGGCTTGTTGTGCGGCGGCTTGCTGCGCGGCGCTCCATTGGTTCCAGTCGCCCTGCTGGGCGTTGTTCTGGAAGGTTTGCTGGGTGTTGTCGCGGTTAGGGCCTGTTGAGAATCCCCTCTTATGCTGCAATCCCGCCATGGAAAGAAGAGTATTGAGCGACAAGCAGTGGGCACTGATGGCCCCGCACTGCCTGGGCAAGCCTGGCGATGCAGGGCCAAGAGGCACGGACAACCGTTTGTTTGTAGAGGCCGTGCTGTGGATCGTGCGCACAGGCAGCCCCTGGCGCGATTTGCCTGAAGAATTCGGCAAATGCAACACCGTTTTCAAACGCTTTCGTGACTGGGTCAAGGCCGATATCTGGCAAAAACTCTTTGATGCCGTCAGCGGCCAGCCGGATATGCAATACGCCATGGTCGATGCCACNGATTTGCCTGAAGAATTCGGCAAATGCAACACCGTTTTCAAACGCTTTCGTGACTGGGTCAAGGCCGATATCTGGCAAAAACTCTTTGATGCCGTCAGCGGCCAGCCGGATATGCAATACGCCATGGTCGATGCCACGATCGTGAAAGTGCACCGTCACGGCCAGGGCGCAGGACTCAAAGCCAGGCCATAGGGCACTCGCGTGGGGGCGTGAGCACCAAGATACTGGCCCTGTGCGATGCGCTGGGCAATCTGCTCAAGTTCGCTCTGATGCCATGCCAGCGGCATGACAGCAAAGGAGTCGAAGAGATGATCCGGAACCAAAAGTTTGAGGCGCTGCTGGCAGACAAAGCGTTTGATGTTCAATGGCTGATAGAGCGATTGCAAGCACAAGGCGTGCCAATCGTGATCTCGCAAAGATCCAATCGACGTCGGCCTTTGGCCATTGATGAGCACATGTACCGCTGGCGTCACCTCATAGAAAACTTCTTTGGCAAGCTCAAGGAGTTCAAGCGCATAGCCATGCGCAGTGACAAGACCGATGCCAGCTTCAAGGCAGCGATCTATCTGGCTTCGGCTGTGATTCAATCTCGGTAATTCTCAACAGGCCCTNTCATAGAAAACTTCTTTGGCAAGCTCAAGGAGTTCAAGCGCATAGCCATGCGCAGTGACAAGACCGATGCCAGCTTCAAGGCAGCGATCTATCTGGCTTCGGCTGTGATTCAATCTCGGTAATTCTCAACAGGCCCTAGGACTTGTAGCTATCACTTAATGAGCGAAGCTCAGTCCCCGCCTTCCTTTATCGCCTCTTGGCTTGTGCCTTGCCTCTTCATTGCCGCTACCCTGCATCCGGCTGGAGGTCTCCGCGCGCCATTGTCAGAGCCTTTTCCGGTCCTTTTCATACGACTATTAATACGAATGATTCGTATCCAGAATGTAGAATTGCCATTTTTTGTTTCAAGCTCCGGCCGGCCATGCCGCTGCCCGCCTTGCAGGGTACACGCCAGCCGCTTTTCTGTTTTTTTGTACTGGCAACTGAAATGGCAACGAACGTTTCTTCTTCTCTTTTTGCCCGCCGTCTGCTGGCGCTGGGTGTTCAGGGCGCATGCCTGGTGATGGCGCAGCAGGCGAGCGCCATATCGGCGGGCGAGCAGGCGCAAAGGGCAGCGCAGAAGGCCGCTCAAAAGACAGCGCCGAAAACAGCCGGAGCGGCGGCGGATGCCCCGCGTGAAGCGCCCTCGCTGCCTGCCGTGCAGGTGAGCGCTTCTGCCGAGCTGGAGCCTGGCGCGGCGGCGCGCGTTCAGGGCCGCGCGCTGGAGCAGGCGGGCAGCATGGCCGATGTGATGCGCTATCAGCCGCTGGTGGAGGCGCCTTCGCTGGTTTCGGGCACGGCGCGCAGCGGCATGGACAACACGCGCTACAACCGGGGCGGCTCTTCGGGCTACAACGTGCGCGGTGTGGAGGGCAACCGCGTGGCCATCGATCTTGACGGCGTGGAGCTGCCCGATGCCGTGGACCGCATTGCCTGGTCAGGCCGGGCCGCCAGCACCGGCACTTTCAGCATGGGGCGCGATTTCATTGACCCGGAGGTGTATGGCGGCGTGGATATTCAGCTGGGCACGACGGGCAGCCGCCGATCGGCGGGCGGCATTGGCGGGGCCGTGAGTTTTCGCCCCAAATCGGCGCGCGACTATCTGCGCGAGGGCAAAAACAGCTATCTGGGCCTGAAAGCGGGCTACGCCAGCGCCAATCGCATGTGGACCGAGGCCGTGACGGCCGCCGGGCGCAGCGGCGCTTTTGACGGCTTGCTCAGCTACGTGCGCCGCGATGGGCGCGAGGCCAAAAACAGCAGCCCTTTAGGCATGCGCAGCGAGCCGGAAGACATCACTTCCAACGCCCTGCTTTTGAAGGGCGACTGGCGCGCCAGCGCCGGGCATACGCTCAGCCTCACTGCCGATTTGCTGCGCCGCCGGCACCGCTCGCAATACGAGTCTTCCTGGCTGGCCAGCAACTTGCGCGGCACCGAAAGCAGCTTTTCCTGGCAGAACGCCAAAACCGCGCGCGACACCTTGCAATTGACCCACTTGTGGACGCCTGCCGGCGGCTGGTTTGACCAGCTTGAAACCCGCGTTTACGGCCAATACACCCTGATGGATGACACCACCGACACCCTCACCAACACCAGCCGCACTGCCTTTACCGAAAGGGCGCGCAACCGCAACCGCAGCTTTGGGCTGGCCAGCACGCTGGAAAAAAGCTGGGGCAGCCACCGCTTGCGCGCGGGCGTGAGCGCCTCGCGCAACGCCAACGAACACCCGCTGGAGAGCACCGAGTCCTATCACAACTCCCCCACCGATTTGCAGCGCCCATTTCCTGACAACACCACCACCCGCCTGGGCGTGTTTGCCGAAGACGCCATCACCTTGCGTGCTGGCAGTCAGCGCCTGGTGCTCACCCCCGGCCTGCGCATCGAGCGCGTGCAAAGCCGTTTGCGCAATCTGGCCAACATGGTCAGCCCCTCCATGACCCTGGCGCAGCTGCAAAGGCTCTACGGCTCATCAAGCGCCGCCACCACCCTCATCAGCCCCAGCCTGAGCCTGAGCTGGTATTTGCAGCCGCAGTTTGCCGCCTACGTGCAATGGCGGCGCAGCGGCCGCGCGCCCACCAGCAGCGAACGCTACGGCCTGTGGCGCAGCGGCATCTACCGCTGCAACTGCATCGTCGTGGGCGACGCTGGCCTCGAGGCCGAAACCAGCAACACTTTCGATATCGGCGTCAAAGGCAGCCCCGCGCCCGGCGTGCGCCTGAACGGCTCGGTGTTCTACACGCAATACAAGAACTTCATCGGCGTGACCCGCTACCCGCGTGACCGCTACCCCGGCATGTTTGCCAACGCCCCCGCGCACCTGGTCACCATCTTCAAGGCTGGCAACCGCGACAACCGCCGTATCGCGTCCTGAAAAAAAATTCATCGTGGCGACCGATTTAGGCATCCTGCACGAAATGCAAAAGCAGGCGCCCGACAAAGAATTTATCGCCGCCCCGACGGCGGGCAACGGCGGAAGCTGCAAAAGCTGCGCGTTCTGCCCGTGGATGGCGATGAATTCGCTGGGCGGCATCAAATACGCCCTGACAAGCGGACACAACGAAATCCTGTTGGACAGAAAGCTGGGCGAAGCCGCCAAACTGCCTTTGCAGCGTATGCTCGACTTCGCGGCAGGACTCAAACGCGGGGATGTGTTCAACGGCATGGGACCCGCCTGATTTGCCGTTCGTAATGGGTGCAGCCTGAAAATACCGCCCGCCTGCTTTCCCAAGACGGGGTTTGCGCACAAAAAATCTTTAAAAACAAGACTGTTTTTTATTTTATTGCATTGATATAATTATACTTTCTTTCATTTATCAGGTAAAAACATGCAAATGCACTGGCTCTTTCTGACTGTAGCAATTTTAAGCGAAGTCTGCGGTTCTTCCATGCTCAAACTGAGTGGCGGGTTTAGCAAACTGTGGCCTTCTATTGGCGTGGTAGTCAGCTTTTCGGTGTGTTTTTGGGCCTTGTCTATGACACTGAAAACCATGCCGCTGGCTACAGCATACGCCATTTGGGCAGGCGTGGGACTGGTTTTAACGGCTTTAGTCAGCGTGGTGTTTTTCGGTGAGAAAGCTGATTTCATTGGGATTGTCAGCATCGGTTTGATTTTGCTGGGCGTGGTGCTGCTCAATACCATGTCGCATATGTCGGGGCATTGATTAATCCACTATACCGTTTCAGACGACCTCTCAAACAAGGACAACACCATGCAAACCGATTGCGACGTATTGATTGCCGGAAACGGGCTGGCAGCACTGACGCTCGCCCTATCGCTGCCTGAATCGTTCCGCATCGTCATTTTGTGCAAAAACCGGCTGGACGACACCGCCAGCCGTCATGCGCAAGGCGGGATTGCGGCGGCGTGGTCGGGAGAGGACGACATCGAAAAACACGTTGCCGATACTTTGGAAGCGGGCGCGGGTTTGTGCGACGAAGCGGCCCGCATCTACGGCCTGGAGCTGGGCACGCGGCTGGAGCACGGCACGTGGACGCCCGCCCTCAAGGGCCTCTACAGCAGCCTGGCCTTCGGCTACAGCAAGGGCGAATCACGCTCCAGCTACGAAGGCGACAAATACGTGCCGCTGGACACCGTGCAGCCCGCCAAACTCATCGCCGGCATCGGCTACGACGCCCCCGGCAAAACCTGGGGCGTGAACCTGCTGGGCACCTTCGCGCGCGGCAAACAGGCCCAAAGCACCAACCGCAACAGCTACCGCAACACCGGCAGCGGCTTGACCGAATCCAGCGTGGAATTCATCCGCGTGCCCGGCTTTGGCCGCCTGGACCTGTGGGCCTACTGGCAAATCACCCCCGCCCTACGGCTGGATGCGGGCGTGCAAAACCTGGCCAACAAAAGCCACTGGCTCTACAGCAACGCCCGCAGCTACGACGCCAGCTCCGCCGCCGACTGGCGGCGCTTCCAGCTGGCCGCCCAGCCCGGCCGCAGCTTCAATATTTCGCTGATCGCCACGTTCTGAAAACCGGCCGTAAGGCGGGCCGCGCGCCAGCCGCGCAGCCTCCATGCCTTGCAAACCGCCCGTTTATTCCGCCGCCGTTTTGATAGCAGTAAATCCAGTCGAACCGTGCGAGAAAGGCGTTTTCCGCGCCTGAAATTCGCTTTCGCAAACAGAGTGAAATGTGCGGCTTGCGGGGCGCATTCATTTCACCGGCCGCATGATCTAAACCGCCAGCCGTGCGTGTTTGCAGGTTGCAGCCCGGGGGCTTTTCATGTTTGTTTAAAAAACCGTTCAGCGTCTGGCCGTGCTGGCAAAATCATTTGCCCGTATCTGAACCCCAAGGTCTGCCCGAATGATCAAAAAGAAATGCCCCTTTTGTTCTTTCAACATTGAATTTCCGTTGCGCGTATGGCTTTTCCGGTCTTTAGATTATGAACCCGGATGGCCTTTGACCCCTCATTCGCGAGTGCCCCGCCGCATTCTTTGCCCGTACTGCAGAAAAAGATCCTATTTCTCATCAGAATACATATGGATTTTGATGCTTTCTATAACATATATCATGGTTCATGATAGTCTATGCCAGCGCCGGAATACTATATCATGATGCAATCGGAATGTTATGTGTATTTGCATCATGCCCGGCGCTATACCTTGTATTTAAGATTATCCATCTATACTGCGTCAAACTCATTCCGAACGATAAACCCTGACAGCCCGCATCAAAATAATCCCGCATGAGGAATCTTGTCATCAGGATAACGCCTCGGATTTTGAGGGATGAATTCGCATGCGTATCTTGCCGGAATACGGAATGTGGATTTTCGGTCAAGCGCGAAAAAAGAACGGAGAGAAAAAGGGTTGGCCTGAAACTGGAGGGCTGTTCATGATCTGGCCGCGAGGGGCGAAAGCCTGGGAATCGAGATGGGCTGCAAAACACAAACCACAGACGGGCCTTGTGGCCCGTCAGGGGTTTGCAACACCGCAGAGCGTCCGGGGCCGCGCCCAAATCCACACTTTCTGCACTCGCAGACGGATTGCAAGCAGGTTCCAAAGCGTCACCCTCGCCCTTGTATGTCAAAAAAAGGAGCGAATTCGAGGGGGTTAAAGCGCCATTCGGCGCAGTTTCTACTAAGACGATTTGCTATTGATGTAGGAGCGAAATAACTGTGGTGCGTTCGCTCATTCGCCTGCCTCGCGGCCAGCGGCGCTGGCGTGCAGGCAGATGGCGGCGGCGGCGGCCACGTTCAGCGATTCTTCGCCGCCGGGCTGGGTGATGCGGATGTGGGCGCTGGCCTGGCGGGCGAGCGCGGCGCTGACGCCCTGGCCTTCGTGGCCCATGAGCCAGGCGCAGGGCCAGGGCAGGGCGGTGCGGTGCAGCCACTGGCCCTGGTGCGAGCTGGTGGCCAGCAGGGGCACGGCCAGCTGTTCGATGTCTTCGGGCTGCAGGCCCTCGAACAGGTGCAGTGCGAAGTGCGCGCCCATGCCCGCGCGCACTACTTTCGGCCCCCAGAGGGCGGCGGTGCCTTGCAGGGCCAGCACTTGGGTGAAGCCGAAGGCGGCGGCGCTGCGGAGCATGGAGCCGGTGTTGCCTGCGTCTTGCACGCGGTCGAGCACGAGGGTGGGCGCGCCGGGCGCGAAGCGGGCGGGTTGCGCGGGCAGGGGCAGTTCGATGACGATGCCCATGCGGGCGGGCGATGGCAGCGCGCTCAGGGCGGCAAAGAGGGGGTCGGCCAGCACGATGTTCTGGCGCGCCAGGCCAGCCCATTCGTGCGCGCTTTGCTGCCAGCTGCTTTCGGCGAACACGGCCAGCGCCGGGCGCACCTGGCGCGCGCGGGCGGCGCGGGCCAGGTGGTCGCCTTCGAGCCAGGCGCGGCCTTGCTTGCGGCTGGCGGCGCTGTCTTGCGCCAGGCGGCGCAGGTCTTTGAAAAGAGGGTTGGCGGGCGAGTGGATGTGCTGCGCGGGGGCGGGCATGGGCGGGCGGCGGGGCGGCGCGAGAAGGTGGAAAGGGCGGATTGTCTTGCGCTGGCGCGGTTTTTCCGGCGCGCGCGGCGTTTGTCACGCCTGCGGGCGGCAATGAAGCAGCAATGAAGCAGCGATGAAGCAGCAATGGGGGCGGTCATACTGCGCCGTCTTTGCCATCATTCACAGGAAAGGAACGACACCATGACGCCACAGGAAAATCTCGCCCGCCTGGGCATTGCCTTGCCCGCCGTCAGCGCGCCAGCCGCCGCTTACCTGCCTTTTGTGCGCACGGGGAATCTGGTTTATTTGTCTGGCCATATCGCCCGCCGCAACGGCGCGGTGTGGACGGGCCAGCTTGGCGCAGGCATCAGCACGCAAGAGGGCCAGGCCGCCGCGCGCGGCATTGGCATTGATCTGCTGGGCACGCTGCATGCGGCCGCTGGCGGGCTGGAGAAGGTGCGCCGCATTGTCAAGCTCGTCAGCTTCGTCAGCTCGGCCCCGGGCTTTGTGGAGCAGCACTTGGTCACCAACGGGGCCAGCGAGCTGATGATGGAAGTGTTTGGCGAGCGTGGCGCGCATGCCCGCAGCGCCGTTGGCGTGGCCCGGCTGCCGCTGGACGCCTGCGTGGAAATCGAGCTGATCGCCGAGGTGCAATGAGCCGCCGGAGCCAAGCCCGGCCGCCCGCCGCTTGCCCGCCCTGTTGCCGCCATGTCTGAAAACACGCCTGCTTCTTCCTCTGCCTCTGCCGCTTCAGCGGCGGCGCCTGCCAGCCTGGGCCTGGGCATGGCGCTGGCCGTGCTGGGCGCGCTTGCCTTCAGCGGCAAGGCCATCGTGGTCAAGCTCGCCTACCGGCACGGGGCGGATGCGGTCACGCTGCTGATGTACCGCATGCTGCTGGCGCTGCCCTTTTTTGCTGTCATGGCTTGGTGGGCCGGGCGCGGGCGGCCCGCGCTCAAGGGGCGCGACTGGCTGGGCGTGCTGGGGCTGGGGGGGTCGGGCTACTACCTGTCGAGCCTGCTGGACTTTCTGGGGCTGCAATACATCAGCGCCAGTCTGGAGCGGCTCATTCTGTATCTCACGCCCACGCTGGTGATGGCGCTGGCCTGGGCGCTGCGCGGCCAGCGGCCCACGCGCCGGCACTGGCTGGCGGTGGCGGTGAGCTACAGCGGCGCTTTGCTGGTGTTCGGGCGCGAGATGCAGCTGCCCCACACGGCGGGCACGGCGCTGGGCGCGGCGCTGGTGCTGGCGGGCACGGCCAGCTACGCCACCTATCTGTTTTTCAGCGGCGAATTCGTGCGCCGCCTGGGCGCCATGCGCCTGGTGGGGCTGGCCACGGTGGTGGCCTGCCTGTGCTGCATCGGCCACTTTCTGATCACGCGCCCGCTGGCTGCGGCCGCCGTGCCCGCGCCGGTGCTGTGGCTCTCGGTTTTGAACGCCACGCTGTGCACTGCCGTGCCCGTTCTGCTGCAAATGATGGCGGTGGAGCGCCTGGGCGCCAGCCTGGCGGCGCAAATCGGCCTGATCGGCCCGCTGGCCACCATTGGCATGGGCGTGCTCATTCTGGACGAGCCTTTCACCCCCTGGCTGGCAGCGGGCACGGCGCTGGTGCTGGCGGGCATCGGCCTGTTCAGCCGGGCGCGGTGAGCGGTCAGGGCCGGCAGCCCGAGAGGGCGGCCAGGGAAGGCAGGCGGCTTTTGCTTCGCAAGAATTTCGCTCCTCAAACCATAGCGTTAGGTCCTAATGGAATGAGCGCAAGAGCCATTTTCAAGCCCCGAAATCAGCTCCTGTTTTTGATGCGGCCAGGCATTTTTCATGGACTGCCCCAAGAGGCGAAAAGACATGAAGGCAAGGCCGGGGGCAGGGCGCAACGCGGGCCAGCCGGTTTCTCCGAATCCACCCTCCCATGAGGGCCTGCTCACGCCCTGTCTCTCATACACATCCGACGCTGCCGCCCTGCCTACGCGTCCAGTCCTCCTCATGCCACCTCCCGCTCCCGATCGACTCTGTGTTCGGATCTGTCTGACGCGCAACGATCGTGTTCCGTGCTGTGTGCCCTATCTCCTCCGCCGATAGTCCTCCCTGACGTCACCTGTCNCGTGGGGCAGGCCCTGGGGCTGGTTGATGGCCGGGCGCGTGTTGTCCAGCGCGGCGGCTGCCGGGGCGGGAGCGGCAGGGGTGGGCGGGGGGGCCGGGGGTTCCCTTTTGGTTGCCGGTGGGGGCTGTATTGGGGGGGCCGGGGGCCGCGTTTGTGCCTTTTTTCGGGCGGGGTGCGGGCGGGGGGCGGCGGTTTGGGGCCTGGCTTTCCGTTTCCGGGTGAAAGCGGCTTTTCAGCCTTGCGCCGCCTTGCCGCAGGCGTAAAAAAACGCCGGGTGAGGCGGTCGTTTGCGCATTGCGCGCGGTTTGAAAAAGCGGCTGGCGGGCGGAGCCTGGGGCCGGGGTCAGATGGCCGCTTCATCCTCCTCGCCTGTGCGGATGCGCACCACGCGCTCCACGTTCGAGATGAAGATCTTGCCGTCGCCAATCTTGCCGGTGCGCGCGGACTTGAGGATGGCGTCCACGCAGCGGTCCACCAAATCGTCGGCCACCACCACGTCAATGCGCACTTTGGGCAGAAAGTCCACCACGTATTCAGCGCCCCGGTACAGCTCGGTATGGCCCTTCTGGCGGCCAAAGCCCTTGACTTCCGTGACCGTCAGGCCCGTCACGCCCACATCGGCCAGCTCTTCGCGCACTTCTTCCAGCTTGAAGGGCTTGATGATGGCGGTGATCTTCTTCATGTCGTTTTTTCCTTTTTGCGAGTTTTTGTCGGAACGCGGCGATTCTGATGCGTTGCAGCACGAAGGGAAAGTGGATGAAACCCTGAGAACTTGTTCACGGTTTGTCTGCGGACGAGAAAAGCGCGGACTCAGGCGCCCTGCGGCCTGGCAAATGCCTCGCTGGGCCATGCAGATGGCATCAAAAACAGGAGCGAATTCAAGGGGTCCTGAATGCCTTCTTGCGCAATTTCCACTAGGACATCATGCTATGAATGAAGGAGCGAGAATAAGCGAGGCCCAACGCCTTGCCCGGCAGAAATCAGCTTCTTTTTCCCTTGCGCTGGCAGATGAGGCGCGAGCCTCTTGCATGCCTTGAAGCGGCGTTCGGCGGCTTGTGACCGTTTTGATCGCGCCTGGCGGCTGCGCTGTCTGGCGAGCCTGGTGTGCTAACTTGCCCGGCCATGACTGAATCCACACATGAATCTGGCCGCAAAGCGGATTGCGAACCCGCCCACGAACCCGGCCGCGAACCCGCCCGCAAACCCATTCTCTGGAGCATCGCCGGCAACGACAGCGGCGGCGGCGCGGGCCTGGCAGCCGACCAGCGCGCGGCGCTCGCTTTCGGCGTGCACCTGTGCCCGGTGGTGGCCGCCGTCACGGCGCAGAACTCGCAGGCCGTTACCCGCGTCACCCCCTTGCCTGCGCAAGAGCTGGAGGCCCAATTGGCCGCGCTGGCAGGCGACATGCCGCCCGCCGCCATCAAAACCGGCCTGCTGGGCAGCGTGGAAAACGTGCAAACCGTGGCCCGCTGGGTAGATGCCCTGCGCCAGCGCGCGCCCGTGGCCCTGGTGATCGACCCCGTGCTCGGCGCCAGCACCGGCGCGGCCTTTGCCAGTGACGCCGTGCTGCGCGCCTATTGCGAGCTGCTCGTGCCCCGCGCCACGCTCATCACCCCCAACGCCGCCGAAGCCGCCCGCCTGTGCGGCGAAGGCGGCCCAGACCGCCCGCGCGGCATGGCCGCCGCCGCGCGCCACGCCCGCCGCCTGCTCGACATGGGCGCACAAGCCGTCTGCGTGACCGGCGGCGACGCCCTGGCGGCCGATGAAAACGGCGGCCTGGCCGCATCCGCCGCGCCAGACGAATGGCCCGGCTGGGCGCTGGACTGGATGGACACCCCCCACGCCAGCGGCTGGCTGGCCCTGCCGCGCCTGCGCCAAGCCCGCCACACCCACGGCACCGGCTGCACCTTTGCCAGCAGCGCCGCCAGCGCCCTGGCGCTGGGCTTCGTGGCGGCCGATGCCCTCGTGCTCGCCAAGGCCGCCACCGCCCACGCCATCGCCCACGGCTACGCCGCCGGGCAAGGCGCAGGCCCCGCCGCCGCCGCCCCCGGCTTTGCCAGCGGGCCGCGCTACATGCCGCTGCTCACCTTCGGCCACGAAGACCCCGCCCGGGCCTTCAGCGCCGCCTTGCAAGCCGAAGCGGCCGCCAGCCTCTTTCAGCCCGCCAGCGGCCATCAACCCAACCCGCCGGACATCGGCCTTTACGCCATCGTGGACAACGCCCCCGCCCTGCAAGCAGCCCTGGCCGCTGGCGTGCCCACCCTGCAACTGCGCATCAAAACCCCGTCCGCACCCGACGAAGCCTGGCGCGCCGCCCTGCGCGACACCCTCGCCCAAGGCATGGCCGCCTGCGCCCGGGCCGGCGCGCGCCTGTTCATCAACGACCACTGGCAACTGGCCCGCCAGCTCATCAGCGCACACCCCGGACACGCCGCCCGCACCGGCCTGCACCTGGGCCAGGAAGACCTTGCCGCCCTCACCACCGAACAGCGCCAGGGCCTGGCCGCCAGCGGCCTGCCCCTGGGCATCAGCAGCCACAGCCTGTGGGAGCTGGCCCGCGCCCGCAGCCTCGCCCCCGCCTACATTGCCTGCGGCCCCATCTGGCCCACCACCACCAAAAACATGCCCTGGCGCCCGCAAGGCCTGGGCAACCTCGCCTTCTGGGTAGCCACCGCAGGCCGCCCCGTCACCGCCATCGGCGGCATCCTCACCCCCGAACAAGCCGCCGCCGCCGCCCAAACCGGCGCCAGCGGCATCTGCGTGGTCCGCGCACTGGGCTGCGATCCGCAAGCGGCGGCGCCCGCTTATCTGGAAGCGGTGAAGCGGGGGCGGTTGAGTGAAAAGGCAGCGGCGCCGGATATGCCAAAAAGCGCCTTGTGAACAGGATGAACAGGACAAAGCGCCCGCCAATATCTTCATGGCGCTTTGTCAAAAAGGCATTTGACGGTTTTATTTGCGATATTCATGTTTCATGAATAAGCCGCAACCGGGTGATTCATTGC
Source organism: Ottowia massiliensis (assembly GCF_900240305.1). Taxonomy (NCBI): domain Bacteria; kingdom Pseudomonadati; phylum Pseudomonadota; class Betaproteobacteria; order Burkholderiales; family Comamonadaceae; genus Ottowia; species Ottowia massiliensis. The sequence goes on from NZ_LT964854.1 coordinate 1,982,287, forward strand.
GCGCATCATTCAAGCAATAGCCGCCTCTGTCAGCGCAGGCGCATTGAATTACCCTAATTACCCTAATTCGCTGCGCCCCAAATGCGTCTCCAGCTTGCGCAGCCCCAAAGTCAGCACGAAAGTCATCAGCCAGTAAATCAGCGCCACGGCCAAATAAGGCTCCCAATAGCGGCCATAGGCTCCGGCCACGGTGCGGGCGGCGTAGGCCAGTTCGGCCAGGCCGATGGCTGAAACGAGCGAGGTGTCTTTCAGCAGGGCAATCATGTTGTTGCCCAGCGGCGGCAGCATGCGGCGAAAGGCTTGCGGCAGCACAACGTAGCGCATGACTTGCGCGGGCGTCATGCCCAGCGACATGCCGGCAAAGCGCTGGCCGCGCGTGATGGACTGAATGCCGGCGCGAAAAACTTCAGAAATGTAGGCGGCTGAATTGAGCGTGAGCGCGGCCACGCCGGAGAGCAGCGCGCCGTGGCTTTGCTTGAGTTCGCGGGCCAGCTCGCCGGAGATCAGCAGGCCGTTTGCCGGGTGAACCAGCAGCGGCATGACGGCAAAGTGCATCAGCAGAATCTGCACGAATAGCGGCGTGCCGCGAAAAAAGCTCACGTAAACCGTGGAAGGCCAGCGCAGCAGGTATTTGCAAAATGCTTTCCAGGGCTGATGCCGGGCATGGGCCAGGCGCGCCAGCGCAATCAACAAGCCCAGTGTGCAACCCATGAGAATGCAGGCCACGGTCATGCCGACGGTGACCAGCATGCCTTCCCAGAACAGTTGCCGGTATTCAACCAGAATGTCCGGGCGGAACCACCCGAACCACATGACCGGTGCGTTTTCTTCCATGCGATGGCGCTTGTGCGCTGTTGATTGATTCAAATAGGGGCCTGATGAAAGCGGCTGCCGTTTCCGTTGAATGGAAATTTCAGGCGAATGGCTTTGGCCAGGCAAAATGGGGCAAAACAAATGCGGGGCAAGATTCATCAAAAATCTTGCCCCGTTTTGCTTTTGCCGTTTTATGCCCGGGCAGGCTTATTGCGGCGCATATTCCTGATGGAACCACTTTTTGTAAATGGCGCCGTAGCTGCCGTCTGCCTTGATGGCGGCCAGGCCGGCATTGACTTTGTCGCGCAATTCCTTGTCGCCCTTGCGAAGCACGATGCCGAAATATTCTTTCGGGAAATGAGGGTCTTCCACGGTTTTCAGGCCCTGGGTTTGCGAAACGCGGTAGGCAATCACGCCGTTGTCGCCAATGGCGGCATCCACGCCGCCCGATGCCAGCTCGGAGATGATGAGCGGCGTGCTTTCAAAGCGGCGGATGTTGGGGCTGGCCTTGCCGAATTCGCGGCTGCTCACATCGTCAGCCGTGGAGCCGCTCACAACGGCCACTTTCTTGCCCGCAATGTCTTTGAGCGAAGCGATGCTGCTGCCCTGGGCCACGGCGATGAGCTGCCGCGCATCAAAGTAGGGGTCGGAAAAATCGTAGCTTTGCTTGCGCTTGTCGTTGATGGTGACGCCTGAAATCACCAAATCCACATCGCCATTGCCCAGCGAGGCGAAGATGCTGGAAAACGGCGTATTGACGATGCGCAGCGCCAGCCCTTGCTTTTTGGCAATGGCGTTGATGATGTCGATGTCAAAGCCGACGATCTGCTTGTCCTTGTTTTCAAAGGCAAAAGGCGCATATGTGGCGCTGGAGGCCACCACCAGGGTTTTGGCCTGCGCCAGCGCAGCGGCAGGAAGCAGAAACGCGCCAGCGACGGCGCCGAGCAAAACGCGGGAAAACGAACGCTTGTTCATATTGCAAGAAGTGGTTGAAAGACGGCGATTGTCGCAAGGCTGAACGCAGGTTGGCTCCCGCTCAATCGACGCAGGCTGCTTGTGCTGGCAACGCCACGCGTCATGCGCCAGATGGCCGCGCATTTCGCGGGTGATGCGCCGCCCGGTTTTTCAGCAGCGCATACGGCAACTCAGCCCCATCAGCGGTCATGAAATCGCTGGCCAGTACGGCGCGCAGGGCCGCCACGTAGCCGCAGGCGCGGTCATCGCCATGACGCCGACGGATTGGAGCGGCAGGAAGGCGGTGAGGGCATTGCTGGCGAGGTCGTATCCGTTTTTGCCGCTGTGGGGGGATGGCAAAGTGCAGCTTTTCAATGGAGAAGGCGTCAGTCTGGCGCAGCAGGGCGGTGCATTCATTCTTGATTTCGCCCGGGATGCGTACGTCAAGGCCTGAGCCGGGGAAGGGGTGGCGCTGCGTGCCAAGCTAGCGGTCCCATACCTACTGCCTGAGCCTGCACGTCCGAATGCAGCCAGTTGAAAAGCAATTGCCCCTGCTGAGGGCGCTGTGGCTTGGTTCGCTCGCCTGCTGCAAGAACCTGTACTGCGCCGCACGGCGACCGAAAGCGCCAAGACGCAAGACATCCTGTTTGATTACCTGCGAGACATTGACGCCACCAGCTGCGCCCACCTCGCCTGCAACGTCACCGACATTTATGGTGAGGGGCGGAACACTTATAGGAGCATCAATAACAAGGACAAGGCGGAGGAGTGCGCACCGTTGTCAGTGATCGAATTAGTTAAAAATACAATTATAAATCACCAATTATTTAAGGAAAGCATGGAAACTTTCTTATAATCTTATCAAATTCGCATTATTGATGATTTCACATCACTAATTAAATCTTTCTCAAAATCAGTTAAATCAAAACTATTCATCTCTATATTGATTAAATTTGATAGTGCCTTATCAAGGAGACCATCAGACGCTAAAGCATTCTCTAGTTTTTTCGCTAAAGGAAAAGGGATCCCATACTCATCTAATGCTATCAGCGAGGGATCAGAAAAAAGACTTTCCACCTGCCCTGCAAACAGAGTATAGTCAGACTTTGGAAGATTTCCCCCCAATTTTTCTAAGACTGCATTATGAATTCTACAAACAACCATTGCCAATTTAGGGAAGCGATATTGTGGCCATTGTCTAATAAATTCCAATAACTCTTCAACTACATAATCTGGATCTTTTCCTTTATCAACTTCTTGTAATATTATAGATTTCAATGGCGTTCTCTGCATTTGTTTGATCTTAAAAGCAAGCTGTTCTCCTGAACTAACCCCTCCAACCCGACCATTTGATTTTATGAAGAAATCCCATATCTTTTTACAAAGATAGAGCAATTGCTCCCACTTAGGATAGTCAGTCCAAGATAGTCTGCAAAGCTCTTCTCGGCCCTCTGCCACCAAATGGTGAGCCAACGCGATCTGATCCCTCGGTTCAATACCAGCATTCTGACGAATAACATCAATGTCAAGAATCTGCTGCTGATAATATGGCTCCAGTCGCTTTCGCGACTCGTCCTGCAGATCATCTTCATCAAGTTGAATTAATAAACTCTCACTGGTATTTTGGGAATCTTGAGAAAAAACAGGAATTTCCACGAATGGAAGTTCTTCATGGGGTGGTTCATGAAAAACATAGACATTGCCAATAAAATGCTTAAACATTCTTCCAGACCGCCCTCTAATATTATTGAATGTGAAAAAATCATACTTCTTTCTTGCAATTTTGTTGTCGAAAATAATCACATTTTTTGCTTTAGTATTTACGCCTTCAATAAGAGTTGATGTGCAAACAAGAATTGGAAGCAGTCCTTCATTGAATCCTTTTACGCAAAGTTGTGCAAGTGCTCGCGGCATTCGGCCATGGTGCATCCCAATCCCACTTTGAAGTCCTCTAACCAAAGTCCATTCTGGATGATAGTTTTCTCCAACCCATTGAGCAGCATCCGGCATACCTACATTTGGCCTGTTTAATTTTTCAGACAACATTTGCACAACCCGACGAGCCTTATTTGGTGAAGCACAAAAAATTAGTGTAGGGCCATCAATTTCACCACATAAATTGAGTAATTCTTCCATCTCTTCATTTTTCTTTGGTCGAACTGGAATTAACTCTGTCACTACAGTAGCAAAATCTGTTTTAATGAATCTGCATCTAAATTTTTCGGAGAAACCCTTGGGGATGTTTTGTATATTTGGTCCCAAGAGATAAAATTGTCGGGATTTTTTTGTAATCTTATAGAATGCATGATTGAGCGTCATTGCACGTTGTGAATCTTCACGAGGATCAAGTTTATAAAATTCATCCAGTACAAAAAGATCAATATTTTCAGGTAGATTGGGGAAGTCCACTGCACGCTCTTGCGTTAATACAAAAATATTTTTTTTCTTAATTTCTTGCGACGCATGCGTAATTATTTTGTGAGTTTCTGTAATCCTAAAAAGGCGACGCCTTGTTTCATCAATAAGTGCAATTGTTGGCACTACAATCACAACATTATCAAATCGACCGCTTTCTATTAGTGCATCAACTAAAGCACTTTTTCCGAAACTGGTTGGCGCACTCAACACGACACTCTCACCATCAAGGAGGATGCGCCTAAAAATTTCCGCTTGAACCCTATGAAAAACTAGCCCCTCATCTTTTTCAAAATTTTCCAGAATCTGAATTTCAGATGCCGCAATGAGACTTGGGCGATGAAGCTCTCTAGCTAGAGCATCCTTTATTTTTAATGATTTTGTATTAAGGTATGGATAAAGACCATAATGGCGGATTAATCCATTCAGTATTTCATCAAATTCATCAAATTCTCTACGTCTATCTAATACACGTAAAATTAATTCCTGTATGGAGCTGCCATTATCACCTTGGGATTGATTGGTAAGCACACAAATAGATTGAAGAATTTCAAATGCCTTAGTATTATCAATTTGATTTTGCTCTAATAATTTTTTAATTTCATCAGGATTTAACATCACTGAAACCCCTTCAAGCTTTCATCCAAATATTTAATAAGCACTTTCTTTTCATTTAGTGGAATTAAAAAAAGATGAATTCTAACCGGCAGTGACAGGCTGGATAGCTTGTTTTTAAAAGTCTCCCTAATAGACATCACTTCATTTTGAAGTTCCTTATTATATTCGCTCGTTACTTTTCTATGCTTTTTCAGAGCAGAACTGTTATAAGTAATCAGTGCCGGAATACATGCAACGTCAAAAACTTCATCCAATGAAGTATTTGTATCAAGCAGCTTGCTGAGCTTTGAATAGTGAGATGAATTTCTATCCAGCTTGTTTGCGATCAAAGCGACTTCATTTTTCATGTAGTCCATTTTCGTGTGGCAGTCAATTTCTTTAACGACATCTCTTATTGCATCATTTGCATCTTCATAGAATTTAACCTCACCAAGCCAAAGCTGTAACTCGCCATCAACTTCTACTACATGAACGGCGTCATAACCTTTAATCGTATTATTAATTGAGTCTTTCCAGTAAATTTTACTGATAGCAGGAATTGATTTATGAACTTGACGCAACGCGATATGCAAAAATAGCTCCCCAAATTCTCCGCGCGACTTGTATTTATCAGTTTGATAGACGAGTCTCGCAGCTTTTCTAATCATTTTAACTGCCGTACCAGGCCTGAAGTCTTCCAACTCTTCTGCTGTTAAGCAAAACTCAGGAAGCCATTCCATAGTATGTTCGGCAAATGCTCTGGCACGCCATTCTCCTCCTTCATAACCTGCACATAATGCACATACGCTGGGACATATGGAGATGTCATGAATCTTTACCTCTAAAAATGGAGCAGGCGGATCTGGAAACGACATAAATTACTCATGGTCATATTTTGTGAGAATGAATTCAGTCATTCACTCCCACTCAATCGTCGCAGGCGGCTTGGAAGACACGTCATACGTCACCCGATTAATCCCCCGCACTTCATTAATGATTCTTGAAGAAACTTTTTTCAGCAGCGCATACGGCAATTCCGCCCAATCGGCCGTCATGAAGTCGCTGGTTTGCACGGCGCGCAGGGCGACGACGTAGTCGTAGGTGCGGCCGTCGCCCATCACGCCTACGCTTTTAACGGGCAGAAAGACGGTGAAGGCTTGGCTGGTGAGGTCGTACCAGCTTTTGCCGCTGTTGGGTTCGATGGTGGAGCGCAGCTCTTGCATAAAGATGGCGTCGGCCTGGCGCAGCAAGTCGGCGTATTCCTTTTTCACTTCGCCCAAGATGCGCACGCCCAAGCCCGGGCCGGGGAAGGGGTGGCGGTAGACCATGTCGTGCGGCAGGCCAAGGGCTACGCCGAGTTCGCGCACTTCGTCCTTGAACAAATCGCGCAGCGGCTCCAGCAGTTTCAGGCCCAGTTGTTCGGGCAGGCCGCCGACGTTGTGGTGGCTTTTGATGACGACGGCTTTTTTGCTCTTGGCGCCGCCGCTTTCGATGACGTCGGGGTAAATGGTGCCTTGGGCCAGGAAGGTGGCGCCTTTGCGTGTGGCGTCGCTGGCTTTGAGTTTTTCGGCTTCGGCCTTGAAAACATCGACGAAGAGCTTGCCGATGATTTTTCGCTTCTGTTCGGGGTCGCTCACGCCTTTGAGGGCATCGAGAAAGAGCTGGCTGGCATCGACGCGCACCACTTTGGCGTGGAGCTTGCCCGCAAACATGTCCATGACCATGTCGCCTTCGTTCAGGCGCAGCAGGCCGTGATCGACGAACACGCAGGTGAGCTGGTCGCCAATGGCGCGGTGAATGAGCGCGGCGGCCACGGATGAATCGACGCCGCCTGAGAGGCCCAGGATGACTTCTTCGCTGCCCACTTGCTGGCGGATGGATTCCACGGCTTCGGCAATGTGGCCTTGCATCACCCAGTCGGGTTGGGCGCCGCAGATATCGAGCACGAAGCGCTCTAGCATGGCCCGGCCTTGCACGGTGTGCGTGACTTCAGGGTGGAATTGCACGCCGTAAAAGTGCCGCGCTTCGTCGGCCATGCCCGCAATGGGGCAGGTGGGCGTGCTGGCCATCAGCGCAAAGCCTGGCGGCAGTTCGGCCACTTTGTCGCCGTGGCTCATCCACACCTTGAGCATGCCGTGGCCTTCGGGGCTGGAGAAGTCTTGCAGGCCCTTCAAAAGCGCGGTGTGGCTGTGGGCGCGCACTTCGGCGTAGCCGAATTCGCGCTTGTGCCCGCCTTCCACCTTGCCGCCCAGTTGCTGGGCCATGGTTTGCATGCCGTAGCAAATGCCCAGCACGGGCACGCCCAGCGTGAAGATGGCTTGCGGCGCGCGGTCGGTGCTGTCTTCATAGGCGCTGGCGTGGCTGCCGGAGAGGATGACGCCCTTGAGCTGCCCGTCAGCCGCGTATTGGCGCACCCATTCGTCGCTGACGTCGCAGGGGTGGACTTCGCAATACACGTGCGCCTCGCGCACGCGGCGGGCAATGAGCTGGGTGACCTGGGAGCCGAAATCGAGGATGAGGATTTTGTGATGGGCCATTTTTTGAGAAAACGTGGAGCGCCGCAGCGCGCGGCGCGAAAAAAGGCAGGGGCGAATGGTACGGCTGGGGCGTACGGCTGGGGCGGCGCGCGCTTGCCGCGCGTCAGGCGGTGAAGTCGTGCGGTGAAGTCAGCGGTGAAGCCGGGCGGTGGAGTCAGGCAATGGAGCTGGAAGCTGGCGCGGTGTTTTGTGGGCGCAGGCCGGGTTTGTTTCCGCCGCCGCCAGCCGGGCGGCGTTATTTCGCTCCTTTATTCATAGCATGATGTCCTAGTGCAGAATGCGCAGAGCGGCATTTTTACCTGCCTGAATTTGCTTCTGTTTTTGATGCTGCCTGGCGGGTGCGGCGGATGGGTTCCCGGGCGTTGAACAGCCTTTCAGGAGCCAGCCACCTTCATGCGGGCGATGAGCACGGAGCCGCTGGTTTTGGCGCCGTAGGTGTAGGCGTCGGCGCCAATGGCTTGCAGGTTCAGGAACATCTCGCGCAGGTTGCCGGCGATGGTGACTTCCTGCACGGGGTAGGCGATCTGGCCGTTTTCCACCCAGTAGCCGCTGGCGCCGCGCGAGTAGTCGCCGGTCACGTAGTTCACGCCGCTGCCCATGAGTTCGGTCACGAACAGGCCCGTGCCCAGCTTTTGCAGCATGGCGGGCAAATCGTCTTGCGCGCTGGTCTGGCGCGAGTACAGGCGCAGGTTGTGCGAGCCGCCCGCGTTGCCGGTGGTTTTCATGCCCAGCTTGCGCGCCGAGTAGCTGCCCAGAAAGTAGCCCGCCACGCGGCCGGCCTGTACCACCTGGCGCGGCGTCACGCGCACGCCTTCGCCGTCAAACGGGGCGCTGCCACGGCCGCCGGGAATGAAGGGGTTTTCGGTGATTTCCACGTGTCCGGCGAACACGGGCTGGCCCAGCGAGCCGGCCAGGAAGGTGTTTTTGCGGTAGAGCGCGCCGCCGCTGACGGCTTGCACGAAGTGGCCCAGCAGGCCCGCCGCCAGGGGCGCCTCGAAAAGCACGGGGCATTCGCGCGTGCTGATTTTTCGCGCGCCCACGCGGCTGAGCGCGCGCTCGGCGGCGTAGCGGCCCACGGCTTCGGGGCTGGCCAGGCGGGCGGCGTTGCGTTCGGCGCTGAACCAGCCGTCGCGCTGCATGGCATCGCCCTGGCCCGCGATGACGGAGACGGAAAAGCTGTGGCGCGAGCTGGCGTAGCCGCCGCGAAAGCCGTGGCTGTGGGCGCTGAAAAAGTGGCTTTGCTGGGCCGAAACGCCGGCGCCTTCGCTGTTGCTGATGTGCGGGCTGGTTTGCAGCGCGGCCTGCTCGCAGGCCAGCGCCAGGGCCAGGGCTTGTTCCACGGAAGGGTTCCAGGGGTGGAACAGATCGAGGTCCAGGCTGGCGGCCTGCGGGCCGGCCACGTCGGCTTCGTCGGGCAGGCCGCTGGCCGGGTCTTCGGTGATGTAGCGGGCGATGTCGTAGGCGGCCTGCACGGTTTGCCGCACGGCCTGGGGCGAGAAGTCGCAAGTGCTGGCCGAGCCGCTTTTGTGGCCGATGTACACCGTCACGGCCAGTGATTTGTCAAGGCTGTGTTCCACCGTTTCCAGCTCGCCCTGGCGCGCGCTGACCGACAGGCCCGCGCCTTCGGAAACGTCGGCGGCCACGTCGCTGGCGCCCAGCTTGCGGGCATGGCTCATGGCGGCGTCCGCCAGTTCTTCAAACTGGGCGCGGCTGTGGGTAAAGCCGGGCAGCGTTTGCGCGCTGGCGGCAGGCGCAAAAGAAGAAGCGGCGGAAGCGGTTTTTTCGGGTTTGTTCACGGGTTTGCGCATGGTGCGGCTATCATACTTGCGGTTTCTCATGGTTTCTTTTGGCGAAAGTATTGCCGCAGGCATTTATGCAATGGGTTTTTCCGGGGGCGGGCATCATTAACGGGCATACACGCTTTTCATGCGGAAGGCGGGCGCGCGCCCTGCCGAATTTCAGCCGTTGCGGGGCCTGTTGCAACAGCGCTGGCAAACATGATGTTTCTGGCCGGAGAGTGCATGCAAACAGGCTTTTCGGCATGGGTTTCATTCTGCCCCGGGAGATTATTTTGAATACCCTTTCAAAAATGAATGGAAACTGATTTTTAAAAATGGCGAGAAAACCGAAAAAAGGCTATTTTGTGCGCGGCCAGTTCGTGGCCGAAGGCAGCGAGCTGGACGAGCAATACCGGCGCGCCCTCAAAGGCGGCGACGCGCCCAGCAAAACCGAGCTGAAGGCGCAAAGCGCCCAGTTGCAGGCGCTGGGCGAGGCGCTGCTGACGCTGCGCCCGGCGCTGCGCGAGGCGCTGGCGCTGCCCGCGCGCCTGGAAGATGCGCTGGCGGAGCTGGCGCGCATCACCGACTTTGAAGGCCGCCGCCGCCAGAGCCAATACGTGGGCAAGCTCATGCGCCAGCTGGATGAAGACGGCATTGCCGCCATTCACGCCGCGCTGGAGCAGCAGCGCCAGGGCGCGGCGCAAGACACGCTGCTGCTGCACGCCGCCGAAGACTGGCGCGAGCGCCTTGCCGCCCCGGATGCCGCCGCCAGCCAGGCCGCGCTGAACGAGTGGATGGCGCGCTTTGCGCAGACCGACGCGCAGCAGCTGCGCGCCCTCATCCGCCAGGCCCGCAAAGACCGCGCGCAGGCCGCCGCCGTGGCCAGCGCGCCCGGCCAGGGCGTGCGGCAGGGCCGCGCCTGGCGCGAGCTTTTCCAGCTCATTCGCGGCATGTTGAACGAAGAACGCGCGTGATGAGCACAGCGCCTGCTTTTGCGCCTTTTCGCTGCGCGGCCCTGGTGGGCAAGCACCATGAATCAATCAGCGGCAGCGCCCTGCACGCCTCGCGCGCGGCGCTGCTGGACGTGCACGCCTTTTTGCAAGAGCTGGGCCTGCACGTGCTGGTGGAAGCCGAATGCGCCCGCGCGCTGTGGCTGGAAGCCGTGGGCTGCGACGTGGCCCGCGTGGACGAGCTGGGCCGCCGCGCCGATGTGGGCGTGGCCGTGGGCGGCGACGGCACCATGCTGGGGCTGGCGCGGCAGATGGCGCCGTTTGGCATGCCGCTCATCGGCATCAACCAGGGGCGGCTGGGCTTTGTGACCGACATCGCGCTGGATCAATACCGCCACCTGCTGCCGCCCATGCTGCTGCAAGGGCGCTACGAGAGCGACGAGCGCGCGCTCATGCACGGCCGCGTGCTGCGCGAAGGCGCTTGCGTGTTCGAGGCGCTGGCCGCCAATGACGTGGTCGTGCACCGGGGCGCGGCCGCCAGCATGGTGGAGCTGGAAGCGCATGCCGACGGCCGCTTCATCGCCCGCTACCGGGCCGACGGGCTGATCGTGGCCACGCCCACGGGTTCCACCGCCTACTCGCTGGCGGCGGGCGGCCCCATCCTGCATCCGCAGCTGCCGGGCTGGGTGCTTGCGCCCATTGCGCCGCAGGCGCTCTCCAACCGGCCCGTGGTGCTGGCCGATCCGGCGGAAATCGTCATCCGCGTGGTCGGTGGCCCGCAAGCCAGCGCCAGTTTTGACACCCAGTCGGTCGCCGCCTTGCAGCATGGCGACAGCATCGTGGTGCGCCGCTCGCCGCACCAGGCCCGTTTTCTCCACCCCGCAGGCTGGAGCTATTTCGACACCCTGCGCCACAAACTCCACTGGAACCAAGGAGCCGTCTGACCTATGGCACTGCGACACCTGAGCCTGCGCGATTTCGTCATCGTCAAGCAGCTGGAGCTGGACTTTTCAGCGGGCTTTACGGCGCTCACCGGCGAAACCGGCGCGGGCAAATCCATCCTGCTCGATGCGGTGCAACTGGCCCTGGGCGCGCGCGCCGACGCCCTGGCCGTGCGCGAAGGCGCCAGCCGCTGCGAAGTGGCCGCCGAATTCGATACCCCCGCGCCCCTGGCCGCCTGGCTGCAAGAAGCGGGCTTTGAGCCAGAAGCCACGCTGCTGCTGCGCCGCACCGTGGACGCAGGCGGCAAAAGCCGCGCGTGGATCAACGGCTCGGCCGCCACCGCCGCCCAGCTGCGCGAAGCCGCCGCGTGGCTGGTGGACATTCACGGCCAGCACGCCTGGCAAAGCCTCACCCGGCCCGCCGCCACCCGCGCCCTGCTGGACGCCTACGCGCGGCTGGACACCGCGCCGCTGGCCGCCGCCTGGCACGCCTGGCGCGCCGCCGCCCGCCAGCTGGACGAAGCCCGCGCCGCGCAAGAAACCCTGGCGCAAGAGCGCGAGCGCCTGCAATGGCAAATCGGCGAACTCGAAAAACTCGCCCCCGGCGAAGGCGAATGGGCCGAACTCAACCAGCGCCACGAGCGCCTGGCCCATGCCCAGGCCCTCATCGACGCCGCGCAAACCGCCCGCGAAGCCCTGCAAGGCGACAGCGACAGCGGCGGCAGCAACGCCCTGGCCGCGCTGGAGCAGGCGCAAGCGGCCTTGCAGGCGCAAAGCCACATCGAGCCTGACTTCGCCCCCCTGGCCGAGCTGCTGGAAGCGGCCATCGCCCAAGCGGGCGACGTGGCCCACTCGCTCAGCGGCTGGCTGGCCCGCGCCGAAACCGACCCCGAAGCCCTGCGCGAAGTCGATGAGCGCCTGAGCCAATGGCTCTCGCTGGCCCGCCGCTGGCGCCGCCCGCCAGAAGAACTGCCCGCCACCCTGGCCGCCTGGCAGGCCGAACTGGCGCGGCTGGACAGCGCCGCCGACCTGGCCGCCCTGCAAGCGCGCGCTGAAGCTGCCCGCGCCGCCTGGTTGCAAGAAGCCCGCCGCGCCAGCGCCGCGCGCGCCGAAGCCGCCCCCCGGCTGGCCGAAGCCGTCACCCAGGCCATGCAGCGCCTGGGCATGCCCGGCGGGCGCTTCGTCATCGAACTGCCCCCCCTCGCGCCCGGAGAAGCCGCCGCGCACGGGCTGGAAAACGTGGCCTTTCTCGTGGCCGCCCACGCGGGCGTCAGCCCCCGGCCGCTCGAAAAAGTGGCCTCCGGCGGCGAACTCTCGCGCCTGGCGCTGGCCATCGCCGTCACCACCAGCCGCCTGGGCAGCGTGCCCACGCTGGTGTTTGACGAAGTGGACTCCGGCGTGGGCGGCGCCGTGGCCGTCACCGTCGGCCAGCTGCTGCGCCAGCTGGGCGCTGACCGGCAGGTGCTGTGCGTCACCCACCTGGCGCAAGTGGCCGCCTGCGCCCACCAGCAGCTGGTCGTCAGCAAGCAAAGCAGCGCCGAAGGCGCCAGCAGCCGCGTGCAAGCCGCCGAAGGCGACGCGCGCGACGCCGAAATCGCCCGCATGCTCGGCGGCGACCCCCAATCGGCCGCCACCCTGGCCCACGCCCGCGAAATGCTGGCCGCCGGGCAGGCCCCGGCCGCTGCGGAGCTTGCAGCGCCTGAAGCGGGCGGCGTGCGGAAAACAGCCCGCGCCCGAAAGGGCAGGGCGGAAGGCGGTGCGGCGGATAGGGTGGCGGATGATGCGGCCTGAATTCGCTCCTTGTTCGATAGCATGATGTCCTGGTGGAAACTGCGCAGATGCCGTTTTCTGATGCCCTGAATTCGCTCCTTTTTTGATACGGAAAGGCTCCCATGTCCGCCGCTTCTGATGCTCCCGCCGCTGCCGCCGCGCTTGATCTGGTGCTCATCACCGGCATGTCCGGCTCCGGCAAATCCGTGGCCCTGCGCGCGCTGGAAGACGCGGGCTACTACTGCGTGGACAACCTGCCGCCCGAGCTGCTTCAGGCTTTTCTGGCCCTGCCCGCCATGCAGGGCACGGGGCGCGTGGCCGTGGCCATTGACGCGCGCAGCCGCACCTCGCTGCCGCAGCTGCCCGCGCTGCTGAAAACGCTGGGCGGGCAGGCGCGCGTCATCTTTCTGGACGCCAATGACGAAACGCTGACGCGGCGCTTTTCCGAAACGCGCCGCCGCCACCCGCTCTCGGCCATCCACCCTGCCGACGCCGACGCCCTGCCCGCCCTGGCGCAAGCCATCACCCGCGAGCGCGAAATGCTGGACGGCCTGCGCAGCCGCGCCCATGTGATTGACACCAGCCACATCCGCCCCGCGCAGCTGGCCTCGGCGGTCAAAAGCGTGATCGCCGCGCCCGCCGCGCACCTCACGCTGGTGTTCGAGTCTTTCGGCTTCAAGCGCGGCGCGCCGCTGGACGCCGACTACCTGTTTGACGTGCGCATGCTGCCCAACCCCTACTACGAACCGGCCTTGCGCCCGCTCACGGGCCGCGACGCGCCCGTGGCCGGTTACCTGACGCGCCAGCCCGAAGTGGCGCAGATGCAAGAGCACATCGCCAGCTTCTTGCAAACCTGGCTGCCGCGCCTGGCCGCAGACCACCGCAGCTACGTCACCGTGGCCATTGGCTGCACGGGCGGGCAGCACCGCTCCGTCTATCTGGCCGAGCAGCTGGCCCGCCAGTTCGCCCCCCGCTGGAGCACGCTGGCGCGCCACCGTGAGCTGGGCTGAAACCCGGCCTTTCTTCTCCCCAAAAACACCCACGAAAACCATGCCCTTTGAAACCGCCCTGACCGAAGAAGACCTGCGCCGCAACATCGCCGCCATACGCGCCCGCATGGACGCCGCCTGCCAGCGCAGCGGCCGCAGTCCGCAAGACGTGCGCCTGCTGCCCGTGAGCAAAACCGTGCCCGAGGAGCGCCTGCGCCTGGCCTGGGCCGCCGGCGTGCGCGAAATGGGCGAAAACAAAGTGCAGGAGGCCTACGGCAAGTGGCAGGCCATGCGCCAGGACATGCCCGGTTTGCGCTGGTGCCTGATTGGCCACCTGCAAACCAACAAGGCCCGGCTGGTGGCCGAATTCGCCAGCGAATTTCACGCGCTCGACAGCCTGCGCGCGGCCCGGGCGCTGGACGCGCGCCTGCAAGCGCTGGGCCGCAGCCTGGACGTGCTGGTGCAAATCAACACTTCCGGCGAAGCCAGCAAATTCGGCCTGGCGCCGCAAGAGGCGCTGGCCTTCATGCGCGAGCTGCCCGCCTTCGCCAGCCTGAACGTGCGCGGCCTGATGACGCTGGCCATGCACACCACCGACGAGCCGCAAGTGCGCCAGTGCTTTGCGCTGCTGCGTGATCTGCGCGACCGCCTGCGGCAAGACGCCCCGCAAGGCGCGGCCCTGGCCGAGCTGTCCATGGGCATGTCGGGCGACTTTGAATGGGCCATTGAAGAAGGCGCGACCACCGTGCGCGTGGGCCAGGCCATCTTCGGCGCGCGCAGCCTGCCTGACTCGCACTACTGGCCCGAAGGCAAGGCGTGAGAAACCCTTCTGTTCGCAGCGTCCGCCCGTGAACGCGAAAAAAGCGGCTCCGGGCAGCTCCTGCGGCCTTGCCAATCCGCGCCGGGCGGCCAGCTCCGCCCGGCAGGCTGCTGAAACGCCGTCTCCCGTGGGAGGGCAGGGCGCAGGGGCAGGGCGGGCATGACAGCCCGGCGCCAGGCATCCGCCAGCAAGCCATTCCCCCCCCTTGCTGGCCCCTTATTCCGCTCCTTGTTTCATAGCATGAGGTCCTAGTGGAAAGGGCGCAAGCGGCGTTTTAGGCCGCCTGAATTCGCTCCTTTTTCTGATGCCTTCCGGCAGCCCTCGGGGCCGGGACTGGGGCGGGCGCCCGGGGCCGCGCACTCACGGAAAGGCTTTGAACGGGTTTTCAGGAAGCGCCCGCGTCATACGCCCAGCGGCAGCGCGCGCTGCCGCCAGCGGTTTCGTGGCGGGCCATGTCGTAGGTGAATTCGCCCTCGCAAAACTGGCCGCGCGCAAGCGCGTCGCGCAACTCGGGCCAGCGGGCCTGCAAATCGCTGCGCTGCGCCCAGTCGGGCGGGTGGGGGTAGGTGCGCAGCAGGCGGTAGCGAAAGTGCGGCAGCAGGCCGTAAGAGGCGCTGGGGGGCGCGATGTCAAGGTCGATGATGTCCAGTTTGGGTTCGCCCAGGGGCAGGCACCAGGCGTAGTCGCGGTGCTGGGCGGGCTGCATGGCGGGGGTGAGTTCGTACACGTCGGCTTCCACCATCTGGCCGGCCTGCGGGCCGCGCCGGGCGCTGATGCTGCGGCGCTCGCTGTGCAGCACGCCCAGCTCCTTGAGGCGTTGCAGGTAGGGCAGGGTGCGCGTGACGACGCGGCTTTCGGGCGCGCGCTCGGCCTGGGCGTAGAGGGCGACGCTGTAGCGCGCGGGCTGGGCGCTGAGTTCTTCATCCACCGGCCAGTCAGGGTGGCCGGGCAGGTGCAGGCAGCTCTGGGCGTCAGCGCTGGCGGCAGCCGCGCCGTGGATTTTTTCGATGGCCTGGCGCGCCTCGGTCTGGCTGGGCGCGCCGCCGCCGCGCAGGGCGATCCAGGCCAGCAGGAGCTGGCGCTGCGCCTTGCCGCAGAGGATTTCCAGCTCGCGCTGCCAGTATTTCCAGCCGCTTTCGGAGCGGGCGGCGCGCCCGCGCGTTTGCTGGCCGGCCCAGCCGCTGGCTTCGCGCACGAGGACGATTTGCCGGATTTCGGGCCGCAGCGCCCGGCCCAGGGTGTCGGCAAAGGCGCGCTGCACGGCGGGGTGGCTGGCCCAGTAGGGCGTCTGGCTGGCGCTGGGGCCGGTGCGCACGCGCACGGCGTAGTAGCTGCGCTCCAGGTTGCTGTCGGGCGTTTCGCTGTGCCAGCCGGTCAGGCCCAGGTAGTGGCGCCAGCCGAGTTCAAAGCAGTGCGGCTGGCTGTCCCAGCCGCTGCTGGCCCAGCCCTGGCGGCTGAGGCGAAAGCGCGTGGCGGGGTAGAGCGCGCCATTGAGCGGGATGTTGATGCGGGTGCGCTCCAGCACGCCCGCGTCGGCCAGCGCGCGCAGCTGCTGGAGGCGGCGGCCCGGGGCGGCGGCGCTATCAGGCAGGGCCGCGCCGCCGTCGCCAGCGGCGCTGGCCGCGCCGGCCTGGCCGGCTTGCCGGGCCTGGGCCTGGGCTTGCGGGCGGGCGGCTTCGTCAATGAAGTCTTCATGCCAGGCCATGCCGCCCGGGCTGGCGGAGCGGCCATCGGGCCGGGGTTCGTCATCCAGCGGCAGGCAGACCGGCCCCAGGCCGGCATCCAGCGACTGCGGCCCGAAGGGCGAGGCCTGGCGGGACTGCTGGGCCAGCGTCTCGCGCACGGCGTTGTCAAAGCTGGGCGCAGTGGGCAGCCAGGCCAGCGCCACCCACCACAGCAGGGCCGTGAGGGCCAGCCAGGCGTTCAGCCACAGCAGCAGGCGCGCGCGCCGGGGCGGCGTGGTGGAGGCGGGAGCGGGCAGGTTGTCTTCGACTTCCACGAAGGAATCGGTGGCCTGCATGAGCGTGCTCTGCCGCGTGAGCCGGGCCATGTGCCGCAGGCCGCGGCGCAGCTTGTCGAAAGCCTTGCCGGTGGGCAGCATGGCGTGCGGCAGCCGCACGATGCCGCCCTCGTATTCCACGCGCAGCCACTGGTAGCCCGCGCGGCGCAGCAAGTTGATGGAGCGGATCCAGGCGTAAGGCACCACCAGCGTCTGCCCGGCGTGCTGCACGGTGAGCGCGTTTTCATCCAGGATGACGCGGCCCTTGCGGCAAAAGCGCAGCACCCACAGCAGCCACAGCAGGGCCGCAGCCGCCCCCAGCGCCCATAGCGGCAGGCTCCAGGGCGACACGGCAACAGGCGCCTCGCCTTCCTGCGGCGCTTGCAGCAGCTGCCACAGCTGCCGCCCGGCCAGCGCCAGCGGCAGCGCAGCGGCCAGGAAAGCGCGATGCCAGGGCAGGCGAAAGGGAAAGGCCAAGCGGCGGGAGGACATGGGCGGCGGTTGTCGGGCGTTTTTGGCAGACGGCGATGGCGCGTCAAGCCTGTGAAGCATGCAATTTTCATGCTTGGCGCCGATTCTGCGGCCATTTCCGGCGCCTCAAAGACACGTTGCCAAGCGCCTGAGCGGCTTCAACGCGGGCGGCTCTGGCGGGCGGAGGCGGGCATGAAAAAGGCCGCTGCCGGAGGAGGCAGCGGCGTTGCGGCGTTCAGCCAGCGGCCGGGGCTGCTGGCCTTGCGCGTCTGGCGCGGGCTGCGTTTTTGGCTTCCTGGGCGTTTTGGGCCTGGCTGGCCAGTCCGCCGCGCAGGGCGTTGAGCAAGATGGCGATGGTGCTGCCGTTGTGCAGCACGGAGGAGGCCACGGGGGTGAGCCAGCCAGCGGCGGCGGCGGCGAGGATGCTGGTGTTGGCGGCGACGGTGAATTTGAAGTTGCCGTCGATGCGGCGCATGGTGGCGGCGGCCAGCGCCTTGGCGTCGGCCACGCGGCCTACGTCGTCTTCGAGCAGGGCGATGTCGGAGGTCAGGCGCGCCAGGTCGGCGCCGCGCTGCATGGCGATGCCCACATGCGCGCCGGCCAGGGCGGGGGCGTCGTTCATGCCGTCGCCGATGAAGGCGATTTTTGCGCCCTGCGCTTTCATTTGCGAGAGCAGGGCGGCCTTGCCTTCGGGCAGCAGCTGGGCGTGGTATTCGTCAAGCCGCAGGTGGCGGGCGAGTTCGGCGGCGCGGTCTTCGTGGTCGCCGGTGAGCATGACGATGCGCCTGGCGCCCAGCGCGCGCAGGCGCGCGACGGTTTCGGCGGCGTTGTCGCGCACGGTGTCTTTCAGGCCGATGATGCCCAGCAGCTTGCCGCCAAAGCCGATGTAAAGGGGCGTTTTGCCTTCTTGCATGAGGCGGTCGATGTCGTCCAGATAGGCGCTCATGTCGATGCCTTCGTCTTCTTCGACGAAGTGGCGCGAGCCGACGACGATGCGCTTGCCCTGCACCACGCTGGCCACGCCGTGGGCGGCGATGAAGCGCACTTCTTCATGGTCGAAATGGCGGCCGCTTTGGCGGCGGGCGGCTTCCACCACGGCTTGCGCCAGGGGGTGGAAGTAGTGCTCTTCAACGGAGGCGGCCAGGTCGATCAGGTCGGCCGGGCCGAAGTTGGGGTCATACGCGAAGGTGTCGGTCACAGCCAGGCGGCCCGTGGTGAGGGTGCCGGTTTTGTCGAAGACGAAGGTGTCGGCTTCGGCCAGGCGCTCCAGCGCGTCGGCCCCCTTGAAGAGCAGGCCCTGGCGGCCGGCGGCGTACATGGCGGATTTGAAGGCCACGGGCGTGGCGAGCTTGAGGGCGCAGGCGTAGTCGGCCTGGAGCACGGCGGCGGCGCGCCGCCAGTCGCCCGAGAAAAGCCAGGCCGCGCCCGCCAGGCCCAGCACGCCGGGCACGAGCTTGTCGGCCAGGCGGCTGGCGGCCAGTTGCGTGCCGCTTTTGACTTGCAGGGCGTGCTGCACGTAGTTGGCGATACGTGCGCTGGCGGTGCCCGCGCCCACGCGCTCGGCGTACACGCGCACGCGGCCTTCTTCGACCACGGTGCCGGAGAGCACGGTGTCGCCCCGGCGGCGCACGACGGGCATGCTTTCGCCGGTCATGCTGGCTTCGTTCACGGTGGCTTCGCCGCCGAGCACGGTGCCGTCCACGGGGATGAGGTTGCCGGCGGCGCAGATGACGGTGTCGCCCACTTGCACGTCGGTGGCGCTCACTTGCACTTCGTTGCCTTCGCGCTCGACCCAGACGCTGCCCGCGTCAGGGTGCAGCAGGTGCTTGAGCAAATCATCAGAGCGGCGGGCGATGGAGTGCTCCAGGTATTCGCCCAGCGCCAGCATGAACAGGGTGGTGTTGGCGGCGAGCTGGTCGCCGCTGGCGGTGGAGATGGCCACGGCCAGGGCCTCAAGCACGTGGGAGTTCAGCCCTTCGGTGAACAGGTCTTTGAGCGCGTCGGCATACAGCGGCAGGGAAACGGCCAGGGTGGCGGGGCGGCCCAGCGACTGGGGCATCTTGCGCGTGGTCAGCAGCAGGGCAGCGCTGGCGAGCACTTCGCCGCCCGCGCCCATCAGGCCCCCGCCTTCGCCGTGGCTGCAATCGGCCGCCAGCGCCGTGCCGCAAGCGCCGGTGGCAGCCAGCGCGGGCAGGCGCAGCAGGGCCTGGGCGATGGCTTCGGGGCCGGTGCGCCCCGGCTCATAGTGCAGGGCGATGGAGCGGGCCGCCGTGTTCAGGCGCACGCGGGTGACGCCCGGTATTTCTTGCGCCATGCGCTGTAGCGCGTGCGGCGCGAGCGCGGGCAGGCCGGGCGTGAGGCGGTAGCGGTAGCGCACGCGGCCGCGCCCCTGGTGCGCGGGCGTGAGCGAGGCGAACAGGCGCGCGGCTTGCGCGGGCAGGTTTCGGGAGGCGGGGCTGGANGGTCGGCAGGGGTGGGTGAGGGCCGCGCAGGCGGGGTGGCAGAAGGCGGAAGGCGCGGGCCAGCGGCGGCGGCCTTTCAGACGGGCGAAACGAACACCAAAAAAAGGAGCAAATTCAAAGGCGCCCAAAAGGCCGTTGCCGCTTTATTGGCGGCGAGGTCTTGCTATCAATCAAGGAGCGAAAACAGCCTTTGCCTTGCCTTTGCAGGCCTTGCCAGGGCCAGCGATGCGCCTGTGTGGAACGGCGGCGGGCGCGGGGGCGGGCTGGAGCCGGGCCGCAGGCAGCGGGCCAGATGCGGCAGGCCGCCTGCGGGGCGAACGGGATCAGTCTTCGTCGGCAAAGCCGCCATGTTCGGCGGCCACTTCGGCCTTGAGATCGGCGATTTGCTCCTTGAACTCTTCCACGCTGCCGGCCACGCCGGCATAGAGCTTCATCACCATGCGCAGCAGGCGCGCGCGCTTGTCCGCGTCGCCCAGCACGTAGGCGGCCGCGCCGCCGAGCACGAGGCCGATGATGAATTGCTCCATCTGGCGGTTGCTGAGCCAGCCCAGCCAGCCCGTGCCGTGCGTCTGGGCGGCCGCGCCAGCGGGGAAAGCGCCCGGATAAGCTCCCGGATAAGCGCCCGGGGCGTAGCCGGGTGCGCCTTGCGCCCAGGCGGCGTCCCAGGGCTGCTGGCCCCACGGCTGCTGGGGCTGGCCCCAGGGCATCTGGCCTTGCTGGGCGGCCCAGTAAGCGGCCTGTTGGGCGGCTTGTTGCGCGGCGGCTTGCTGCGCGGCGCTCCACTGGTTCCAGTCGCCCTGCTGGGCGTTGTTCTGGAAGGCTTGCTGGGTGTTGTCGCGGTTAGTCTGGTTCTTGGCCATGAGCGGTTTCCTGGTTGGAAGGGTGAGGTGTTTGCAGAAAGTATTCGGCAGCGGCCACGGCGGCAGCGCCTGCGGCGACGCTGAGCAACGCCTGGGCATATTGCGTGCCGCGCAGGGCGCGCATGGCGGCCACGCCGCTGGCCAGCGCCGTGCCGCCTTGCACGGCCAGGCGCAGCGTGCGGCAGTCCAGCCGGGGCTGGCAGCCTTGACTTTGCAGGGCGGCGAGCAGGCCGCTGGTGACGAAGCCGCGCACGAATTCATCGGCAAGGGTGCGCTGCTCGACGGCGGCGGGCGCGCCGCCTGTCTGCGCAGGCTGGGCCTGCCACGGCGCGGGCCATGCGGGCGCAGGCCACGCGGATGCGGGCCATGCCGCCAAGGCAGACGCGGGCCAGGGCGCGCCTGCGGCGGCATCCGCAGCGGGCCAAGGCGCGGCGAAGGCGCGGGCAAACGGGGCGGCGGCCATCATTCAGCAGCA
This sequence comes from Ottowia massiliensis, assembly GCF_900240305.1. Classification (NCBI taxonomy): domain Bacteria; kingdom Pseudomonadati; phylum Pseudomonadota; class Betaproteobacteria; order Burkholderiales; family Comamonadaceae; genus Ottowia; species Ottowia massiliensis. The sequence goes on from NZ_LT964854.1 coordinate 2,003,118, forward strand.
GAGTCCGGGGCGGCAGCCTTTTTGCGCGGCGGGCGGCGGCGGGCGGGCTTGGCGGCGCGCGCCGGTTCGCTGGCGGCTTCGGGCGCGCTGGCTTCGGCGGCGCTTGCTGCAGGCTTGGCGGCGCGCTTGCCAGCCGCCCTGGGCTTGCGGGCGCCGGGCCGCGCCGCCTTGTCCGCTTTGGCGGGCTGGCGGGCCTGGGCTTCGGGCGCGGGCAGGGCGGGTATGGCAGCGGGCTGGGCCGGGTCGGCCTGGCCGGCCTGCTCCTGGCCGTGCTTGCCGCCGCGCAGGGCCTGCCATTTGTCATGCAGGGCGTCGGCCACGGTTTCGCGCAGGTTGGCGCTGCTCTGGCGCACGCTTTCGAGGCCGCTGGCGGCGCTGGCGCGCAGCTTGCCGCTGGCGGCCTGAACGGCGCTTTGCACTTTGCCGCGCCGCCACAGCTCGGTGGCCGCGACGCCGGCGGCTGCGCCTGCGATGAAGGGAATCAAAGGCAACATGAGTCAGTTCTCCTGGTTGTGGGGTTGCGGTGGGTGGGCTGGGGTGCGCGCGTGTCGCATCCCCTGGACGGCGGCGCTGCCGGTGAACGCCCCCGCCAGCAGCGCCGGATGGGCGGCGCGCAACAAGGCGCCCGCCAGGCCGAACAGGCCGCCCTGGCGGGAAAGCAGGGCCAGCAGCTGCTCCACGGTGTCGCCAATGAGGCCGTGGCGGGTGTGGGCCTGGGCGGGCGCAATGCCTTGCAGGGCGTGGTAGCGCTCCAGGTCGGCGGCGGCCTGCCAGGCGCGCTGCAAGGCGGGCAGGTGGCGCGTGAGCAGATCAGACTGCGCGCGCTGGAACAGGCGGGCGGCTGCGCTGCTGACGGGAGCCGTTTGCAGGCGCTGGTAAAGGCCGGCGCTGGCAATGCAGCCGTTCATGGCGCGCTCGATGCTGGCGCGCCAGCCCGCGCCCAGCTGGGGCGGGGCGATGGGCGCAGTCATGGGCGCGATGCCCGCAGGCTGGCCCAGCGCGGCAAGGGCCCCCGCAAGCGACTGGATGCGCTGCCCGCACGCCTGGTGCAGCGCGGGCCAGGGCGCGTAGCTGCCAAAGGCGGCCAGGGCGGCGCTGTAGTAGGCGTAGGCGGCCTGCTCGTCTTGCAGGGCGGCGCGCAGCGCGGCGGCGGTGGCCGGCCAGGCCGCTGCATCAGGCGTTGGCGGCGCAGCGAAGGCTGGCATGGGTTTCTTCAAGAATGGCGTGCAGGGCCTGGGCGGCGGCGCTGTCCGCGCCCGCGAGCAGGTCGGGCCAGGCTGCATCAGGGATGATGGCCGTGTCGTATTCCACGGTGCAGGAGCGCGCCAGCAGGTTCCATTTGATGGCGCGCACGCCGCGAATTTGCCCCAGCACGGCGGAGAAAGCGTCGGCGCTGCTTTCCAGCGCGCTGAAATTGATGCCGTCCAATGCTTTCATGCTCAGTTTCAGGCGCACGCGCCCGGGAAGCTGGTGGGCGATTTTCAGATGCGGCGCGAAGTGCGCCAGCAGCGCGGCCGGCGGGGTGTCGGCGGTGATTTCGAGGGCGGCGGAACTCATGAGAGCGGGGAAGGGCAGAGAAATTACTGGCGGCCCAGCAGCAGGTATTCCAGCAGGGCCTTTTGCACGTGCATGCGGTTTTCGGCTTCGTCCCACACCACGGATTGCGGGCCGTCGATGACTTCGGCGGTGACTTCTTCGCCACGGTGCGCGGGCAGGCAGTGCATGAACAGGGCGTCGGGCTTGGCCATGCGCATCAGGCTTTCGTCCACGCGCCAGTTGGCGAAGGCTTTGCGGCGCGCCTCGTTTTCGGCTTCGTAGCCCATGCTGGTCCACACGTCGGTGGTGACGAGATCAGCGCCCGCGCAGGCCTGGCGGGGGTCGGCGAAGTTCTGCCAGCCCTTGCCGCCGCCGTCCAGCGCGGCCAGCGCGGTGTCCACTTCATAGCCGCGCGGGGTGGACACGCGCAGCTCGAAGCCCAGCAGCGCGGCGGCCTGCGCCCAGGTGTTGGCCATGTTGTTGCCGTCGCCTATCCAGGCCACGGTCTTGCCGCAGATGGAGCCGCGATGCTCGGTGTAGGTGAAGATGTCGGCCAGGATCTGGCAGGGGTGGTATTCGTTGGTCAGGCCGTTGATGACGGGCACGCGCGAGTGCGCGGCAAAGCGCTGCAGGCGCTCTTGCTCGAAGGTGCGGATCATCACGGCGTCCACCATGCGGCTGATGACGCGCGCGGTGTCTTCAACCGGCTCGCTGCGGCCCAGCTGGCTGTCGCCCGAGGTCAGATGCACCACGCTGCCGCCCAGCTGGTACATGCCCGCCTCAAAGCTCACGCGCGTGCGGGTGCTGGCTTTTTCAAAGATGAGCGCCAGCGTGCGGTCGGTGAGCGTGTGGTGTTTTTCGTAGGCCTTGAATTTGCGCTTGATGAGCGCGGCGCGCTCCAGCAGGTAGGCGTATTCGTCCGCCGTGAAATCGGAAAACTGAAGGTAGTGCCTGATGGGGGCGGGTGCGGTCATGGCGCGGCTTCTTCTTTCAGAAAGGTTTTGATCAGCGGAACGAGGATGGAGACGATTTCGTCCGCCTCGGCCTGCGTGAGGATGAGCGGCGGCGCCAGGCGCACCACGCGCTCGGCGGTCACGCTGATGAGCAGGCCCGCCTGCAAGGCGCGCAGCGCCAGCGCGCCGCAGGGGCGGTCCAGTTCGATGCCGATCAGCAAGCCTTGGCCGCGCACTTCTTTCACGCCCGCCGTGCCGCCCAGCGCCGTTTGCAGCGCCTCTTTCAGATGCGCGCCCACCTCGCCGGCATGCGCCACCAGGCCCTCTTCTTCCATGATGCGGATGGTTTCCACGCCCGCGCGCATGGCCAGCGGGTTGCCGCCGAAAGTGGTGCCGTGATTGCCGGGCTGGAAGATGTGGGCGGCCTTGGGGCCAGCCACCACCGCGCCGACGGGCACGCCCGAGGCCAGGCCCTTGGCCAGCGGCATCACATCAGGCGTGATGCCAGCCCACTGGTGCGCGAACCACTTGCCGGTGCGGCCCATGCCGCACTGCACTTCGTCAATCATCATCAGCCAGCCGCGCTCGTCGCAAAGCTGGCGCAGCTGGCGCAGGTATTCGGCGCGCGCGGGGTTCACGCCGCCTTCGCCCTGAATCGTTTCAAAAAACACGGCCACCACATCCGGATGGCCTTCAGTGGCTTTTTTCAGCGCCTCAATGTCATTGAGCGGCACGCGGATGAAGCCGGGCAGCAGCGGCTCGAAGCCCTTTTGCACTTTCGGGTTGGCCGTGGCGCTGAGCGTGGCGATGCTGCGGCCATGAAAGGCTTTTTCGCACACCACGATTTGCGGATTGGCAATGCCTTTGTCGTGGCCGTATTTGCGCGCCAGCTTGAGGGCGGCCTCGTTGGCTTCCAGCCCGCTGTTGCAGAAAAAGACGTTGGTCATGCCCGAAAGTGCGGCCAGCTTCGCCGCCAGCCGCTCGGCATCGGGCACGTGGTAGTAATTGCAGCAGTGAATGAGCTTGCCCACCTGCTCCTGCAAGGCGGGCACCAGCTTCGGATGGGCGTGGCCCAGCGTGTTCACGGCAATGCCGGCCAGCGCATCCAGATAGCGGTTGCCGTTCACGTCCCACAGGCGGCAGCCCGCGCCGCGCTCCATGGCCACCGGCAGGCGGGCGTAGGTGTTCATGGTGTGAGGCGAGGCCGCTTCGGCAGGGGCAGACATGGCAACGATTCCTTGCAAAAAAAAGATGCCGGGCCGCTTGCAGCGCGGCCCGGCGCGTGAATTCTAGGGCAGGCCCGATTCCTTGGCTTGCCGCGTAAAATCCGCCGGTTTTGCACCTCTGCTACACCCATCGCCACATAAAACAACAGGCGAACAACAGGCGGCAGCGCCCGTTTGCCGCCGCAACCGCATACGCAATGGCACCCCCCCGCTCACCCGACAGCCAGGTTTTCATTCAGGGCATCACCAGCTCGGGCCGCGCTTTCAGGCCCAGCGACTGGGCCGAACGCCTGGCTGGCGTGATGAGCCAGTTCCGCCCCAAGGGCAGCGCGCCGTCTGACGCGCGCCTTTGCTACTCGCCCTGGTGCGTGCCGACCACCATGAACAACATCAAATGCGTGGTTCTGAGCGCCGCCCTGCGCCAGCATGAACCTATGGCCTGGGATTTCGTGATGAATTTCGCCAAGGACAATGACTTGCAGGTGGTGCAAGCCTGCCTGGTGCCTGAAGACTGAGGCGCCAGCCAGCCAGCCATTGCCGCAGCGCCTTGCCATGTGCTTGAGCGGGGCGGCGCCCGCGCTCCGCACACCCTTTGTGCCGCGCTCCTGTCACACAGCCCGTCATGCATGCATTGTTTGATCCGCGCCAGATTCCGGTGTGCGGGGTGGACACGCACCTGCCCACCGTGGCAGCCGCCCGGCTGACGCCGCAGGCGCTGCGCCAGCGCTTTGCCGCGCCGCCCGCCTGGCAGCCGGAAGTGCGGCGCGAACCTGACCTGCCCGGCGCCAGCCGCCCGCTGGCGGCAGCGGCGGTGCTGATGCCTCTGGTACAGCGCCCGCAAGGGATGACAGTGCTGCTGACGCAGCGCACGGCGCACCTGTCCAGCCACGCCGGACAAGTGGCTTTTCCGGGCGGCAAGGCGGATGCGGAAGATGCCAGCGCGGCGGCCACGGCGCTGCGCGAGGCCGAGGAAGAAGTGGGCCTGGCGCGCCGCCACGTACAGGTGCTGGGCGAGCTGGCGGCGTACGTGACGGGCACGCGCTACGCCGTCACGCCCGTGGTGGGGCTGGTGCAGCCAAGCTTTGCGCTGCGGCCCAACCCGGATGAAGTGGCGCAGGTGTTTGAAGCGCCGCTGGCCTTTTTGATGAACCCGGCCCACCACCGCCGCCACCAGATGGCCGATGGCCGCCAGTGGTTTTCAATGCCGTACACGGACGAAGCGGGGCGCGAGCACTACATCTGGGGCGCAACGGCAGGCATGCTGCGCAACCTGTATCGCTTTTTGATGGCCTGAGAGCCTGTTCAGAGCCCGTCCGTGGGCGCGCAAGGCATGGGACAGGCGGCGTTATTTCGCTATTTTCTTGATAGCATGAAGTCCCGATGGAATGTGCGAGGTATGGCATTTCCGACCCCCTGAATTTGCTCCTTTTTCAGGTGTAGCCGGACATGCGGAGCGGCTTGCAGGCTGCGCCTTGTTCATCGGGCGCGCGCATTTGGGAGGGCAGCGTCGCGCGGGCATTTGGCATGAGGCGGCTCAGATTGGCGCGTTTGCCAGACAGGGCCTGCGCATCAGGGCGGAGGCTTCATCCAGAAAGAGCAGGGCAGGGCGGCGCAGAGCGCGAGCCAGGATCAGGCGCTGCTGTCTGCCGCCGCAGAGCTGGCGATGCCATTCGCGCGCCGTTCACGCTCTTTTGCCCCTCACGGCCAGACGCTGAACAGGTTCCCGGATGAGCGCGCCAGCGCGCATGCGGCGGCGTTCGTCCGGATTTTGCTTTCGTTTAAATAGCGAAAAATCAGCCTCGAAAATGACGATGGTCCTAGTGGAACGTGTGCGGGCAGCTATCGGAAAAGGAGCGAATGAGCCGCAACTGGAAGGTGCTGGCGCGCAGGTTTCTGAGGAGGCGGCGAAGAGCAGGCGAAGGCGGGGCCGGAAAGAAAGAAGCCAGCGCCTTCGCGATGAAAGGCGCTGGCTTGCTTGGGCGATGAGGCGAGGGTCAGCCCTGGACAACTTCCACGGGGCCGTGGTCATCGCAGTGGTCGCCGTGCGGGTGGTGCAGGCGGCCATTGACGAGAAAGTCGATGTGGTTGCCGTGCGGCACGGCTTCGTGGCCGCAGCCGGGGCCGTGCACATGGCCCGGCTCGTGGCCGGCGCAAGGGGGCGTGCAGCCTTCGGGGTTGGTGTCGGAGACGGCGATGGAGTGCTCTTGCACGCGGCCTTCATGCGGGTGGTGCAGGTGGCCTTCTTGCAGGTAGTCCACGTGGCCGTTGTGGCGGATGGCGGTGTGGCCGCAGCCGGGGCCGTGCTGGTGGGGCGGCTGGTTGGCGGCAGCGGCGGCGGCCGCAGCGGCGGCGCAGGCGCAGGTGCTCATGGCGTTTCTCCTTTGATGTTTGAGGCGGGAAAATGAAGGTTTCTGGCGCCCGGTTTTCTGGCGCTTAATTCAGGGGAATGTCTTCTTCGTACAGCCGCAGGGTTTTCGCGGCTGAAACAAGGGCGCTGGAGGGAAAATAAAAGGTGTATTTGATGGCGGCGCTTTTGGGCACCGTGATGTCATTGTCCACGGAGCCGGAATAAGCCACGTATTTGTCTTGGTCCAGCAATTGCAGGTTTTTCTGTTCCATCAGGTTGGTGAGGCGGACGATGCGGTCGGTTTTATTTTTGATGCCGATATTCACGGTGTACACGCCAGCATCAAGATTGACGGAGAAAATCCTGATTTCCACGTAATCCTTGAATTTGCGGTCGTGGATGATGACGGCGTCGTCCAGGCTGGTGCCGCCCTGGCGGCCTTCATCCCAGCCTTGTTTGACGCCCTTGATGATGTCTTTGCCGCTTTGCACTGCGCCAGAGACGGCGCCGGAAACGCTTTTGATGAGGCCGCTGTTTTTCTCGCCATCCTGCGCCTGCCCCAGCATGGGCAGCGAAAGCAGCAGGGCGAGCGCCAGTGTTTTTTTCATGGTGTTTTCCGAAAGGCAATAGTGAATGGGGGCGGATTTTAGCGGGGCCGAATGCTAGGCGGGCAATAAGCGGAAAAAGGGGAGAAAACCGTTTTTCATTCCAGCGTGAGCACCACGGGCGTGTGGTCGCTGGGGCGCTGCCATTTGCGCGGGGCGCGGTCAATGGCGCAGGCGCGCGCTTGCGGTACAAGCGCCGCGCTGATGAGAATGTGGTCAATGCGCAGGCCACGGTTTTTCTGAAAGCTCAATTGGCGGTAATCCCACCATGAAAAGCTTTGCGGCGGCTGCTCGAACAGGCGGAAGGCGTCTTGCAGGCCCAGATTCAGCAGGCTGCGAAAGTGCGCGCGTTCTTCCGGGGTGTGCAGGATGGCGCCTGCCAGGCCTACGGGGTCATGGCTGTCGCGGTCTTCGGACACGATGTTGAAGTCGCCCACCAGCGCCAGGCGCGGGTGGCGCGCCAGCTCCGCTTGCAGCCAGCCGTGCAGGGCGGTGAGCCAGCGCATTTTGTAATCAAACTTGTCGCAGCCTGGCTCTTGCCCATTGACGAAATAGCCATTGACCAGGCGCAGCGGCCCGCCCGGCGCGGGCACGGTGGCGGCAATGAGGCGGGCGTTGTCGTCGGCAAAGCCGCTGATGCCGCGCGTCACGTCTTCAGCCGCCAGCGGCTGACGCAGCAGCAGCGCCACGCCGTTGTAGGTTTTTTGCCCGTAAACGGCGGCGCTGTAGCCAGCGGCGGCCAGCGCGTCGTGCGGAAATTTTTCGTCGGCCATCTTCAGCTCTTGCAGCGCCAACACTTGCACGGGGTTGGCGGCCAGCCAGTCGAGCACGTGGGGCAGGCGGGCGGTGAGTGAATTGACGTTCCAGGTGGCGATTCGCATGGCGCGGGCGGGGCGGGGCAAAACGGCGTTTTTAACGGATGCGGCGTGCAGGCGGAGCAGGGCGGATGGGCCGCGCTGGCGGCAAGGCTGGCTCTGGCGCTGGGTTTCAAGGCCAAACCGGCCACAAGTCCCCGTGGAATCAGCGCGGGCAGCTATCAAAAATGAAGTGAAATGGAGTAGGCTAGGGGCGTGATGGATTCAGGGCCTGCCGCTGCGGCGGGCCGTCAGCCTTGCCATGTCTGCCTACATTGCCAAACGCCTGCTGCTGATGCTGCCCACGCTGCTGGGCGTGCTGCTGCTGACTTTCATCGTTTTGCAGTTCGTGCCGGGCGGGCCGGTGGAGCAGTACCTGGCCGAGGCCAAGGCGGCGGGCGGCGCGGCCGAAGGCGGCGCGCTCACTTACCGGGGCGGCCAGGGCGTGGATGAGGCGCGGCTGGCGCAGATCAAAAAGCTCTATGGCTTTGACAAGCCCACGCACGAGCGCTTTTTCATCATGCTGCGGCAGTTCGCACGCTTTGATCTGGGCACGAGTTTTTTCCAGAACAAGGATGTGTGGCAGCTCATCCGCGAGAAGCTGCCGGTTTCGGCCAGCCTGGGGCTGTGGACGTTTTTCATCTCTTACCTGGTGAGCGTGCCGCTGGGCGTGGCCAAGGCGGTGCGCGCGGGTTCGCGCTTTGACTTGGCGACCACCGTGCTGCTGCTGGCTGGCTACGCCATTCCGGGCTTTGTGCTGGGCGTGGCGCTGCTGGTGGTGTTTGGCGGGCAGTTGCAGTGGTTTCCGCTGCGGGGGCTGACGTCGGCCCACTTCGACGAGCTGTCTCTTTGGGGCAAGGTGGCCGATTACCTCTGGCACGTGACCCTGCCCGTGACGGCCATGGTGCTGGGCAGCTTTGCCACCACGGCCATGCTCACGCGCAACAGCTTTCTGGAAGAAATCCGCAAGCAATACGTGCTCACGGCGCGCGCCAAAGGGCTGGGCGAGCGGCAGGTGCTCTATGGACACGTGCTGCGCAATGCGCTCATTCCCATCGTCACGGGCTTTCCGGCGGCGTTCATCGGCGCGTTTTTCACGGGGGCGCTGCTGATTGAAACGCTGTTTTCGCTCGACGGCCTGGGGCTGCTGAGCTATGAAAGCGTGATCCGCCGCGACTACCCGGTGGTGCTGGGCACGCTGTATTTGTTTACCCTCATCAGCTTGGTGACGCGGCTGGTGTCTGACCTGTGTTACGTTTGGGTGGATCCGCGCGTCAAATTCGACTGAGTTGATGAAGGCAAGGATTGTTTTTTCCATAACCTTTCAAGGAGACAACCATGAGCTTTGAAGCTTTGTATGCCCAAAAACGCCTTTCTGCCCATGACGCCGTGCGCGTCGTGAAAAACGGCGATGCCATCGTCGTGCCCACGGGCGTGGCCGAGCCGCCCACGCTGCTCAAAGCGCTGAGCGATCAGCGCCGCGAGTTTGAAGGCGTGACGGTGGGCCAGATCCTGCCCATCCAGAAATACGATTACTTCGATCCTGAAACGAGCCGCAACGTGCGCCACCTGGCTTACTTTGTGGGCGGCCCTTCGCGCGCAGGCGCGCAAGCGGGCTGGATTGACTACGTGCCGGCCTACTTCTCCGAGCTGCCCGCGCTGATCGAGCAGGGCCTGGTCAAGTCCGACGTGGTGTTCAGCATGGCCTCGCCCATGGACAAGCACGGCTGGTTCTCTTTGAGCCTGGGGCCTGACTACACGATGGCCGCCATCAAGAAAGCGCGCGCGGTGGTGCTGGAAGTCAATCCCAACGTGCCCTTCGCCGCTGGCAACTGCCACATCCACATCTCGCAAGTCACGGCCCTGACCGAAAGCGAAGACCCGGTGCTGGAAGTGGGCCTGCCCAAGATCGGCCCCGTGCAGGAAGCCATTGGCAAATACGTGGCCGACATGATCGAAGACGGCGCCACCTTGCAAATCGGCTACGGCGCCATTCCTGACGCCGTGGTGATGCAGCTCACCCACAAGAAAGACCTGGGCGTGCACACCGAAATGATCGGCGACGGCATCATGACCCTGGTGGAAGCGGGCGTCATCACCAACCGCCGCAAGAACTACCTGCCCGGCAAGATGATCGCCACCTTCGGCCTGGGCAGCAAAAAGCTCTACCAGTTCATGGACCGCAACCCCGCCGTGGAAATGCACCCCGTGGACTTCACCAACGACCCCTACCTGGCCGGACAAAACGACAAGCTCATTGCCATCAACGCCACCATGCAGATTGACTTTCTGGGCCAGTGCGGCTCTGAATCGCAAGGCATCAAGCCCTATTCGGGCACCGGCGGCCAGGCCGACTTCGTGCGCGCGGCCAACCGCAGCCGTGGCGGCAAGGCCTTCATCGTGCTGCCCTCCACCGCCAAGGACGACACCATCTCCCGCATTGCCCCCACGCTCACGCCCGGCACGCATGTGACCACCAGCAAAAACGACATCGACTACGTCGTCACCGAATACGGCGTCGCCCAGCTGCGCGGCCAAAGCGCCCAGCACCGCGCCAAGGCGCTCATCAGCATCGCCCACCCCAAATTCCGCGATGAACTGACCGAAGCGGCCAAGAAGATGAATCTGCTGTAAACCGCTCCACCCGAAAGGCAGGAAGCCAGCCCTTGCAGGGCGGTTTCCTGCCTTTTTATTAAAAGACGCAAAAGCTGCCAGCGCTCAATAATGGAACAACGCCACGGTCAGAAAATGGCAGTTTGAAAACATGATGTAAACGACAGGCGCCTTCAAAACCTCTGAAATTATCAATGCCAATTTGAGCAAGCTATTTGATGAACTTGGAAGGCTTCGTGAGCAATCATGGCATCTTCACAATTGAATAAAACAGTTTGGAAATAAACCTTGAATCCGTTTTGGATAATTCGGATAAGAATGTCTTGAGGAATAAGCGGCCCGCATTTGACTCATGCCTGATTTCGCCTCGCTTTCCCCTGCCCGCCGCGCATGGCTGCGCTTCAAGCGCCACCGGCTGGGGTATTGGAGCCTGATGGCTTTTGCCGTGCTGGTGGCCCTCAGTCTGCTGGCGGAGCTGCTTTCCAACGACAAGCCGCTGATATTGCGCTACGAAGGCGCTTATTACTTTCCAATATTCAAAAGCTATCCGGAAACGGTTTTTGGCGGCGATTTCCACACGGAAACCGATTATCTTGATCCCTATATTCGCCAGCAATTTGAAAAACCCGGAAATTGGGCCATTTATCCGCCCAATCCGTATGGCGCGCAGACCATCAACTACTTTTCAGACGCGCCCGCGCCCGCCGCGCCTTCGCGCGAAAACTGGCTGGGCACCGATGATCGCGGACGCGATTTGCTGGCGCAGCTGCTGTACGGCTTTCGCGTCAGCGCGCTCTTTGGCCTGGCGCTTACCGCCCTGGGCGTGGCCCTGGGCGTAGCGGCAGGCGCTGCGCAGGGCTTTTTTGGCGGCAAGGTGGATTTGGCGGGCCAGCGCTTCATTGAAATCTGGAGCGCCATGCCGGAGCTGTATCTGCTCATCATCTTCAGCGCCGTGCTATCGCCCAGCGTGAGCCTGCTGATCGTGCTGCTGGGCCTGTTCGGCTGGATGGGGCTGTCGGACTACGTGCGCGCCGAATTCCTGCGCAACCGCCAGCTGGACTACGTGCGCGCCGCCCGCGCGCTGGGCGTATCGCGCTGGCGGCTGGTGTGGCGGCACCTGCTGCCCAACAGCCTGACGCCCGTAGTCACCTTCCTGCCCTTTCGCATGAGCGCGGCCATTCTGGCATTGACTTCGCTCGACTTCCTGGGCCTGGGCGTGCCGCCCGGCACCCCTTCGCTGGGCGAGCTGCTCAGCCAGGGCAAAAACAACATCGACGCCTGGTGGATCTCCCTTTCCACCTTCGGCGTGCTGGTTGTCACCCTGCTGCTGCTCACCTTCACGGGCGACGCCCTGCGCGACGCGCTGGACCCGCGCAAGGCGCAGGCGTGAACCAGGGAAACACTGATCTTGCTTTAGTTTCTGAAGCGAGTTTGAGGAGTCTGACGACTGAGACGTCCAGGTACGGGCTGGATAGCTTGGCAAATCTGTGTTTTGGGATTTGCGTAATGGTTGGACGAAGCTCTTTTATTGCCTTGCAGATTTCTGAATCGCTGAATTCATTCACTGCTTTCGCAGTCTGGCACAATCCCGGAAATGCTTCTTGTAACGTTTGGCCGGCAGATGAATCTGGCTCGTCTAAAGCCAGTTTCTGATAAGCTTTGAGGTAATTCTCTCGAATGCGATGGAATGGTGCAGAAGGTGCTGCATACATTCGATGCAATCAAAAATAAGAATCTCAATGCTGCCAGTTTTCGTAAAACGTTGCGATGTATTCAGTCACCATAGGGTTGATTGCATCCGTGGTGACAAACAGGCGGTTGTGAATTCTGGTTGGCGCTCTGGTTATTTTGGCTACAGCCGCGCCAATGTCGTCTTGCGTGACGCGCTTCATTTTCATTTCGTAGGTTGTAATGACTGGATTCTCGCCTACAAAACAGATTGCTGTGTCACCTAATGAGCCAGTCTGGAGGCCGGCTGCATTATGCGAATTCAGAGGCAGCATGCTTTCAAACGATTGAGTCTCTGCGATCTTGTAGGCAGCAACAACCCAAACTGGTAAACGGCGGGCGTTATTGCAGGCGGCGGGCGCTGAAAGAAGCCTGAATCAGCTATCAAATACATAGCTGCTGGTCCTAGTGGAACGGGCGCAAACGGGATTTTTATACCCGCTAGATTTGCTCCGGTTTTTAATACGCCTGAGCGACACTGGGCCGCACGGTTGTTACCTGAGCGGGATGAATTCAGGGATGCCCGGCTTGCAGCCAGACGCAGGCGGCCATGCGGCCCGTGACGGGGCGGGCGCGATAGGAGTGAAAAAGCTGCGGCTGGCTGAAGGTGCACCAGGCGGGGCTGCCGTCGTTGCCCCAAGCGGGGATGCCCAGCGCGGCCAGCCGCTGGCGGGCGAGGGCGGGCAGATGGGCCAGCCATTTGCCGCCGGGGCGAGGGGTGAAGCAGGCGGCGGCTTCAGGGCGGGCGGCGGTGAAGGCAGCGCGCACTTCAGGGCCGACTTCAAAGGCGTCAGGGCCGATGCAGGGGCCTAGCCAGGCCACGACTTCGACGGCGGATGTGGCGGACGCTGCAGATGCGGGCGGGTGCGGCCCCAGGCGACGCACGGCCTGCGCCGCAGCTTCGATCACGCCGCCCGCCAGCCCGCGCCAGCCCGCATGGGCGGCAGCCACTGCTGCGCCATCCGCGCGGGCCAGCAGCACGGGCAGGCAGTCGGCCACCATGACGGTGCAGGCTACGCCGGAGCTGGCGGTAACGGCGGCATCAGCAGGCTGGCCGTCAGGCGCGTAAGCATCAAGTTCCGCCACGCGGCAGCCATGCACCTGCTCCAGAAAAACAGGCCGCGCGCCCGTGCAGGCGGCCAGCGCGGCGCGGTGTGAGGCCACGGCCTGCGGTGCGTCGCCGACGTGATCCGCCAGGTTGAAGCCGCCCCAGGGCGCGGCCGAAGGCGCGTCACCTGCTGGACAAGAGCGTGTGGTGCAGACGGCCCGCACGCCGGGCGGGGCGGGCCAGTCCGGCACGAGCCAGTCTGCGGGCAGCGGGAGGCGGCTCATGAGGCCTCATCAATTCATGGGAGTGCCGACGGGAGTGGAGTAGCCGGGCTGCTGCTGATACGCGGGTTGCTGATGTGTTGGCTGCTGGTAGGCGGGTTGCTGCTGGGCGCGTTCGGCCAGGAAGATTTCCACGCGGCGGTTGCGCGCACGGCCCTCGGCGGTGGCGTTGCTGGCGATGGGTTCGCGCGAGCCGCGCCCTTCGGTCTGGATGCGGGCGCTGCTGACGCCGCGCGAGACGAGGTAGTCGCGCACGCTGGCGGCGCGGTTGCGGGCCAGGGGGTCGTTGATGGCGTCGTTGCCGCTGCTGTCGGCATGACCGACGATGACGATTTCCAGGCCCGGCTGCTGGCTCAGGCCGTTGGCAAAGGTGTCCAGCACAGGGCGCAGGCTGGAGACGATTTGCGCGCTGTTGGTGGCAAAGGAAATGTCGCTGGGCACGCTGAGCTTGAGCTGGTTGTCGGCCGTCTGCTCCACCCTGACGCCGGTGCCTGCGGCCACGCGCTCCATGTCGCGGCGCTTGTTTTCCATGTACTGCGTCCAGGCGTAGGTGCCCAGCGCGCCTACGGCCGCGCCAATGGCCGCACCCCGGCCATCGCCAATGAGGCCGCCTGCCGCCGCGCCCACGCCGGTGCCGATCATGACGTTGCGCTGCCCTTCAGTGACGTTGGCGCAGCCAGCCAGCACGGCGGCGGCGCAGGCGGCGGCCAGCAGGCGGGCGGCGCAGGGGCTTGGGGATGAGGTCATGGCAAATCTCCTTTGCGAGTGAAACAGGGGCGGGCATGCTAGCAGGGCAGGGCGCTGGCGTATCGGCCCGGCGCATGCTGCTCAGGAAGGCCAGGCGCATGGCCTTTCGCGGAAAAAGCGCCACAAATGCGTATATCGCGGCGGGAGGAATTCATCTCTTTATTCCAAATGAGAATTGTTATTATCAATATAAATTTCCCCTTCAGAGACCGAACCGATGGAAATCCGGCGTATTTGACTTGTTTCAAGGATGGGTTTTTGAGATTCGCTATGCTCCACCGTCGTTTTTCAACCTCGGAGAAATTGAACCATGAGTTCAGGAGCATCAAGCGGGTTCACCAAGCAGATGGCCCGCAACATCTTCTACGGTGGGTCGCTGTTTTTCATTTTCATCTTCATCGGGCTGGTGTTTGATTCCGAACGCCGCATTCCTGAGCGCAGCAACCAGTCGCAAATGAGCGAAGCGGTGGTGCGCGGCAAGAAAATCTGGGAAACGCGCAACTGCGTGGGCTGCCACTCGCTGCTGGGCGAGGGCGCGTATTTCGCGCCGGAGCTGGGCAACGTTTACAAACGCCGTGGCGGAGACGATGGCGGCGCCGAGTTCATCAAAGGCTGGATGCAGGCGCAGCCGCTGGGCGCAAAGGGCCGCCGCCAGATGCCGCAGTTCAACCTGACGGATGAGCAGCTCGACGACCTCGTCGAGTTCCTGAAATGGACCGGCGAAATCGATACTGAAAGCTGGCCGCCCAATATCGAAGGCTGATCGCCGCACGAGAGGATTCATCCATCATGAGCAATACCACCTTTACCCTCAAATACAAGTCGCAGGCGGTCGCCAAGCCGTATTTCATTGCAGCGCTGGGCCTGTTTGTGGGCCAGATCATTTTTGGTCTGGTCATGGGCGTGCAGTACATCTATGGCGACTTTCTGTTTCCGCACATTCCGTTCAATGTGGCCCGCATGGTGCACACGAACTTGCTGATCGTGTGGTTGCTGTTCGGCTTCATGGGCGCAGCCTACTACCTGGTGCCCGAAGAAGCGGAAACCGAGCTTTACAGCCCGGGGCTTGCGCTGCTGATGTTCTGGATTTTTCTGGTAGCAGGCGCAGCCACCATCCTGGGCTATCTGCTGGTGCCCTACGCCCGGCTGGCGGAGCTGACCGGCAATGACCTGCTCATGACCATGGGCCGCGAGTTTCTGGAGCAACCGCTGCCGACCAAGGTAGGCATCGTCATCGTGGCGCTGGCCATGCTGTTCAACCTGAGCATGACCTATCTGAAAGGCCGCAAGACCACCGTCACCACCATCCTGATGATTGGGCTGTGGGGCCTGGCGCTGATGTTCCTGTTCTCGTTCTACAACCCGCACGATCTGGTGCGCGACAAGATGTACTGGTGGTTCGTGGTTCACCTCTGGGTGGAAGGCGTGTGGGAGCTGATTCTGGCTTCGCTGCTGGCCTACGTGCTCATCAAGACCACTGGCGCTGACCGCGAAGTGGTGGACAAGTGGATTTACGTGATCATGGCCACGGCCCTGTTTTCGGGCATTTTGGGCACGGCTCACCACTATTACTTCATCGGCCTGCCGGGCTACTGGCACTTGGTCGGCAACATTTTCTCCTCGCTGGAGCCGATTCCCTTCTTCCTGCTGACGCTGTTTGCCTACCGCATGGTTCAACGCCGCCGCCGTGACCACGCCAACCAGGCTGCCGTGGTGTGGGCGCTGGGCTGCACGGTGCTGGGCTTTTTGGGCGCTGGCATCTGGGGCTTCCTGCACACGCTCTCGTGGGTGAACTACTACTCGCACGGCACGCAGCTGACGGCTTCGCACGGCCACCTGGCTTTCTATGGCGCTTATGCGTTGGTGGTGATTTGCCTGATCAGCTACGCCATGCCCACCCTGCGCGGCCGCGTGGCCAACAGCCGCGCTTCGCAGACGGTGGAAATCTGGTCGTTCTGGATCATGAGCGTCGGCATGGGCGTGATTACCCTGGCGCTGACGCTGGCCGGCGCGGTGCAGATCTACCTGCAACGCTTCCCGACCGATGGCGCCATGGCCTTCATGGCCGCGCAAGACCAGATCGTCTTCTTCTACTGGGTGCGCCTGTTTGGCGGCGTGGCCTTCCTGATCGGTCTGGTGCTGTATCTCGCCAGCTTCTTCATCGGCGGCGAGCCGGTGGAAGGCAACTGGTATGGCCGCCGTGGCGGCGTGATGCCCGGCGTGGCCCAGCGCGTGCGCCACGGTGAATAAAACCGCAGTGCGCCAGCAATGACAGATGTGCGGAGCGTTGAAAAACCCGTGATGCGCCCCCCATCTGTCTGACGATCCCGATCGCCGCAACCTGCAAGAGGGAGCGGCGATTTTTTTTCAGCCTTTTGTCGTTTCATCAAGAGAGAAAGCCGATGTCCGCAACCGATCAGGCCCAGGCCGCCATTCCGTTTTATGCCGAACAGGCCGATGAATGCCGCGTGTTTGAACACGCATTCCGGCAGCGCCTGCCAGTGCTGCTCAAAGGCCCCACGGGCTGCGGCAAAACGCGGTTTGTGGAACACATGGCCGCCCGCTTGGGCCGCCCGCTGATTACCGTGAGCTGCCATGACGACCTGACGGCCGCCGACCTCGTTGGGCGCTTTCTCATCGGCGACGGCAACACCGTCTGGTCTGACGGCCCGCTGGCGCGCGCCGTACGCCAGGGCGCCATCTGCTATCTGGATGAAGTGGTGGAAGCCCGCAAAGACACCACCGTCGTGCTCCACCCGCTGACCGACGACCGCCGCATCCTGCCCATCGAGCGCACGGGCGAGCAGCTGCAAGCGCCGCCCGGCTTCATGCTGGTCGTCTCCTACAACCCTGGCTATCAGAACCTGCTCAAAAACCTCAAGCCCAGCACGCGCCAGCGCTTTGTGGCCTTGGGCTTTGACTACCCCGTGGCTGATGTGGAGCAGCGCATTATCGAAAAAGAAGCCCATGCCAGCCCTGAGCTGGCTACGCGCCTGGTGCGGCTGGCCACGGCCTTGCGCCGCCTGACGGATCAAGACCTTGAAGAAACCGTCAGCACGCGCTTGCTGGTGGTGGCAGGCCGCCTGATCGTGGCCGGGCTGGACGAACGCACAGCCTGCCGCGCCGCCATCGTCGATGCCCTCACCGACGACCACGACACCGCCGCTGCCCTTGACGAAGTGGTGCAGGCCGTGTGGGCGCCGCAAGACTGAACGCGTTCAAAAAGCCGCAACAACGGAGCAAGCATCATGGAAGAGTGGGTGGGCGAACGCTGGCACCGCCTCATCATGCGCGTGGCGGACCCTTCCTTCATGGAAGCGGCCGTGCCGCTGGAGGACGTGACCCGTGCCGTTGAATTGCTGTTTCGCGCAGCCGGGGGCGACGCTGCCGTGCGCGTGGCGACCGCTTCGGCACAAAAAATCGGCGGGCGGCGCAGCTGGGTTCAGAAAATCGCGGGCTATGGCGAGCGCGCCGCCGTCACCTCGCTGGACGGCGAAACCCTGGCTTTGCCGCCAACCATTGCCGTGTTCGACAGCCGCGAACTCAACCGTGCCCTTTACCTGTGGCTGGCCGCTCTTGCCGCCAGTCATGAAACCACGTCTGCGGGCTGGCTGGCCGACAACGTGGCTGCTGCCCGCCGCGCCCTGCGCACCTACCCCGGCCTGCGCGAGCGCTTTTGCTGCTTGGTGGATGCCCACCTGGCCCAGCGCACCCCGCCCGAAAAAATAAAAAGCACGGCAGGCCAGCGGGCCGAGCGCGCCATCGTGCAAACGCTCAAGGCCCTGCGCGACTTTGCCGCCGCCGGCCCCCAATCGCCAGCCTGGAGCGACCCGGCCCAGCCGCTGCCCGGCGTGCCGGAAAACACGGCCATCGTCCACGCCGTCGATACCGCGCCCGTCTGGCTCTGGCTGCCTGTCTCTTATACCCATCCGACCCTGCCGACGAACCTACACGTGCTTACTCAGGATCGTCCTCGTCCGCCTCAGACAGACTTTCCATTTATATCAACCGTGTCTCATATA
>NZ_LT964854.1:2021088-2484960 GCF_900240305.1 Ottowia massiliensis
GTGTTTGTTGTTGCGCGGGCGCGCGACGACGACCCCGACGCCGCCCGCCCGCGCAACAACAAACACACCCAGCAAGACAACAAGCGCCGCCGCGCCAGCCGCACGCAAGACACCAGCAACCGCAACGGGCTGATGATGTTCTTCCGCGCCGAATCCATCTTGAGCTGGGGCGAATTCGTTCGCGTCAATCGCGCGGGCGACGATCAAGACGACCACGACGCCACCAAAGTGGCCGACGACATGGACGAACTCGCCATCGCCAAAGGCGGCGAAACGCTGGCCGCGCGCGTCAAGTTCGACCTCGACCTGCCCAGCGCCGCCTGGGACGATCTGCCCGTGGGCGAAGGCGAACCCCTGCCCGAATGGGACTTCAAAGCCCACACACTGCGCCCCGACGTATGCCGCGCCCAGCGCCTGCGCCCCCGCTCCGAAGACAAAGCTGTCGAAGCCAGCGCAGAAAAAGTCAGTGGCACAACAGCCGACACCGCCCAGCAGGCGGCGCAAGCGCAATCCGGCGACGACCCCAAAAAACGCGAGGCGAGCGCCATCGACCGCTACAAGCTTCGCGCCACCGAACGCCAGGTGCGCCGCCGCTTTGAAGCCCTGCGCGCCGGCCCCCGCTGGCAGCACGGCCTGCTGCAAGGTGAAGAGCTGGACCTGGATGCCTGGGTGCGCTTTCGCGTCGATCATCACCGCCAGGGCATCAGCCGCAGCGAATCACCCCCCATCTTCTCGCAGCGCGTGCGCACCGAACGCAGCCTGGCCAGCGTCGTGCTGGCCGACATCTCGCTCTCCACCGACGCCTACGCCACACAAGACGACCGCGTCATCGACCTCATCCGCGACAGCCTGCTTGTCTTCGGCGGCGCGCTCGACAGCGTTGGCGACCCTTTTGAAATGCTCGGCTTCTCGTCCGTGCGCCGCAACGTGCGCATCCACGAACTCAAACGCTTTGGCGAAAGCTGGGACACCGCCGCGCAAGAGCGCGTGGCCGCCATCAAACCCGGCTACTACACCCGCATGGGCGCGGCCATCCGCCACGGAACCAAGCGCCTCAGCCAGCGGCCCGAACGCCAGCGCCTGCTGCTCATCCTCTCCGATGGCAAACCCAACGACCTGGACCAATACGAAGGCCGCTACGGTCTGGAAGACACCCGCCACGCCGTGCACGAAGCCCGCCAGGCCGGCCTCGTG
Organism: Ottowia massiliensis; assembly: GCF_900240305.1. Lineage (NCBI taxonomy): Bacteria > Pseudomonadati > Pseudomonadota > Betaproteobacteria > Burkholderiales > Comamonadaceae > Ottowia > Ottowia massiliensis. Next base: position 2,022,283 of record NZ_LT964854.1, read on the forward strand.
CCCTTCTGCGTCACCATCGACCAGCAAGCGCACGACTACCTGCCGCATCTCTTCGGCTCACGCGGCTTTGCCCTCATCCACCGCCCCGAGCAACTCGCCCGTGCGCTCACGCAGGTGTATGTGAAGCTCACCGCTGCCGCCCGGTAGCGCCGCCATTAAATCCTGGGCATGCTTCTTCATCAAGACGTGGCACCTCTTTAGAGGCTGTCCTCAAAAATGGAGTTTGCGGCAAACGATTGTCATGTGCCTAAGCGACATGAGCGATGAACAGTTGGAGATTGTGCAAAAGTACTTTCCGGCAGGTAAACGCGCAGGCAGGCTGCTGGTGCGCAGCGCCCGAGACATGATCAACGCCATCTTCTCATCTTCTATATGCAAGCCACTGGCTGTCAGTAGCGCGCGCTGCCCAAGAACTATCCGCTCTGGAAACGGGTCTACAACACCTTTGCTCGCTGGTGCCAGTGCAGCGTGTGGGACGTGCTACTGGCGCTGCTGCGCCAGTAGGTGCGCGCCAAGACGAGCAGGCGGACCGGACCCAGCGTGGTCATCATCGACTCCCAATCCGTCAAGATCGTCTCAAAAAGGCACAAGCGCCATATTGCTGTAGACATAATGGGACTGCTGCTGGCCGTGGTGGCGCCTTTAGCAGGCATTCAGGACCGGGTGGGAGCCAAGGCTTTGCTGATCAGGCTGTTTATGTACTTTTGGCGTCTCAGGATAAGTCAATTGGGAAAGCAGTACAAGGACTACGAGATCAGCGTGGCATCAGCTGAAGTCTTCGTCAAGATCGCTTGCATCCGGCATATGCAGGCTTCTGGAATGGCTTTGAGGATAGTCTTTAAACGTCAAACGTCACATTGTGGTAGCTATCCAAGGCTTGCCCCACGTCGAGGCATTGAAAAGTTAAGGCAAGCAATTGTTAGAACGTATCAAGCTTTGCGAACCTATTTTGAACCAAAAGCAAAACCTGCTGTGCGATGTCGCTACGCTGAACCGACCTTTGCGCTTGGGGTTGGAGGACGTCTTGGGCGAGCACGTAACAGCGTAATTAGTTGCGGCTACTGCAGAGACAGCTCAAAACACGCCAACAATAGGGAATGGCGTTGTATTGGATGACGCTGGAAATGCTACTATGCTTTATGCCACTAGATCAAATACGCAAGGAATGGCATCGTCTGTTTATGTGATACGCGGCAAGGTAAATGCTGATGGCGTAGCTACGTGGAGTACCCCTCTGTTATTAGGAGAGAGTACGAGTAGTCATTCGCGATTCATTGTTGGAAGTATCGCTGGATCTCCAAATGGTAATGTTATTGTTACTTGGCCTGGAAAAAATAACTGTTTGTCGGATAGTTATGAGAAGCCTCCTGCTTTATGTACATTTCTTATGTTTTCACGGTATGAAAACACGACAGGCACTTGGTCTGCTCCAGAACCGTTAACAGACTTTCCTGATCTATTAGGATTTTCTCAAGTGCATGAGCCTGCTATAGATAATGCGGGAAATATTGCTATTCATCATCTTTATTGGGAACCCAAGGAGGGTAGTGATAAAGGTGAAATCGTAGAGCGCCGTGCGATTAGCTATCGGCCTGCGGGACATACACAGTGGCAACGACATATTTTCAAGAATATTAATGTTGCAGACCGATCAGTTTTTAGTATGGATAGTTCCGGAAATATGATTTGGGCTTCTTCTGCTAAGCAAAAAACTGGTAGAGTCAATGTCATGGTTTCTCGAGGAACATTTGATGGTGGGTTTGAAGATGTACGAATTATGGACTCGCGCCAAAGTGGAGGTAGTTTAAGCGCTGCACATATTAACAAAGGATATGCTGCTGTACAATGGGTGCAAACTATTGGTTCATCAGATATTAGATTCGTTGCGGTTGCTGATGTAGGAAATGACTGGCAAGTTAACGATATTGGACGCGCGTGGTTTGATGGAAGCGCCAATAATACAGCAGGTTTTATTGCGAATACAGCCAAAGTCTTTCCCTTGGTCGTAGGGGATGGCGGGCGCGTTTATGCATACAACTTGATGCCAGGGGGTGAGTTTGCGGATGCTAGCAGTGACAAATGTTATGTTTATGTAAAAGATGGGGTTGGTGGCCAATGGAGCCAACAAGAATTGCCTAAGGGTGTTCCCTGCTTGGGAAAATGGTCAGGTTTTTTTGTTAATACATTTAATCGGAATGGAGATTTGCTTACGATCAGTGGTGAGGGACGTTGGAGTGTGTACAGTGCGGCAACAAATAAGATAATTCGATCTTTTTCGGGTCCCTCTCTTAATGGCCGTAATGGATTCGATCCTGTTCAAGTTCTACCTAGAATGGTTGCTGCATACAACAATAATGGTGAAGCAGCATTAGTTGTTTCTTCTGCATATGAGCAGTTGCCTACTGAAACGTCAGGAGGAATTCTAAGGAATGGTTACTATAATTTATGGGGATTTATTCGTTAGGCTTTCTTATATTTAGGGCGTGTCTCAAATCCTGATCATGTAACATGATCAGGAGCGTGACACGCCTTGACAGATGCCCAATGGGCACACGTCCAAGACCTTTTGTCTGGCAGGGCTGGCCCATATGGGATGCCCTGCAGTCAATCTCGCCTGTTTGTCGATGCTGCACTCTATCGCTGCCGTGCTGAGATACCTTGGCGTGATCCGCCTGAGAGGCTGTCCCCAAAATCATCTCAAGGGCCTGACCATGCGCCGAATGCAAGCAATCTTGATAAATGCTTCGGCTGAAGCCACGCTGACCTCGTAGTCCTTGCTCATTCTTCTAGATTGACTCAGCCAGGCAAAAGTCCTCTGCACAACCCAGCGCTTGGGCAATACCCTGAAGACGCGCTGCTGGCAGCGCTTGATCACCTGCATGTTCCAACCCAACATGCTCAGTGCCCAATTGATCAGGCTGCACGAGTAGCTGCCATCGACAAAGATGGTCTTCAGACTCTCAAAGTACAAGAACAGCCTGATCTGCAAAGCCCTGACTCCTGCCCGGTCTTGAATGCCAGTCGAGTGCACCACCACGGCCAGCAGCAGCCCCATTGTGTCTGAGGCTATGTGGCGCTTGCGCCCTTTGACTCTTTTGCCTGCGTCATATCCGCGCTGCCCCCTTTTGAGACGGTCTTGACCGATTGAGAGTCGATGATGGCTGTGCTGGGCCTGGCCCGCCTTCCTGCCTTGGCGCGCACTTGCTGGCGCAGCAGCGCCAGCAGAACGTCCCACACGCCGCGCCGACGCCAGCGGGCAAAGGTGTTGCAGACCTGTTTGCAGGGCGGGTAGTCCTTGGGTAGTGCGTGCCACTGGCAACCCGTGGCTTGTATATGGAAGATGGCGTTAATCATGTTTCGGGCGCTGTGCTCCCGAGGACGTCCTCTCTTGTTCATTTCAGCAAAGTGTTTGGCCAGCACTTGCCACTGCTTATCGCTCATGCCACTTGAATGAACATGACGATTGTTTGCCGCATATTCCCTCTTTGAGGACGGCTTCTCAGGTCTTTTGAGGGCGTGTTGCCCGACAATTGATGCGAATTACCGCGAAAGCAAGGCAATTTGCATTAAATTGTTACATGATAGCCGCCCCTTTCTCCTCGGCCGCTCCTCGGGCGCTGCGCCAAAACCCAGGGTATCCACTTATGTCCGCGCCTCCATTTCGGGCCATCTGCATAGTTACCCCAGCTATCGCAAACCTACGTGAAATGTTTGAATAGCCATGTTTTCAACCCAAGCAAGGAGCAAAGACATGTCTGTCAACCAAGTTGTTTCCAACATTCAGAAGCGCGTTCGCGATGATGGTTTTCTGTGGACTTCACGCAATGGCAACCTACACAAATCGCTAGACGATCTGAAGCAACTGCCGCCAGCCCAGCGGGGTGAGGCCTTGTCAAAACTATCGGATGCCGACCTCAAGGAACTGGCTGGCGATGTCAATGCCACAGGCATTTTTGGCGCTAGCGGTCTGTCACATGACGAAAAACGCGCTCTGTTTGACACACTGGCTGAAGGCGGTAAGGGTCAGGATCTGGCCCGCCTGGCCAGCGCCTTTGACAGCCGGGATGACACGCAGCTGCTGGCCGAGTCGGTTGCCAATAAGGGTTCGCTGCAAAGCCGCAGTGCCTATATCGAAGCCATGTCGCCCCGCACGGCTGACAATGATTACGGACGCCCCTTTGCCCTTGGCGTAGCCATGACGGAACACGTGGACAAGGACGCCAAAGCCATCCTGACCGTGCTCAACAGCTTTGACACGGGCACGTCCGAAGGCCGCGCTTCATTCGATCAGGCCATCAACAGCCTGCCCCAGTCCGTGCTGAACAATGTGGTTAAAGCCGGAGTCAGTGAGACAACTTACACCAGTCAAGGCAGCTATAGCGTGTCCTATAGGACCGAAACCGTCAATAAGCTGCTGGACCGGGCAGCAAAAAGCGGAGAGGCTGCTGTCAAGGGAAAAATATTTTCATCTGCGGCAGATGTCGTATCCAGCATGCGCGCCGTTCAAAACGCCCTTCTCGTGGGCTCGGCGGCCAACCCCAATATCCAGGACATTACGGGGCGCATGACGACCTTGATGAACACGGATCCACGAGGCATCACCAATCAGCTCAATCAGGCAGACACACAAGGAGCAGGCTTGGGATTAAGCACTTATATTTCGGAAGTTTTGCGCAATGATCCAGAAGGCGGCTCAAAAATCATAGGTGAACAACTGGCCCAGCTGCAAGGTGCGGGCACAGGCTTGTCTCCTATCGATTTCTTCAAACAGCAGGTCTCAAATAGAGATGGCGAGCTTTACTACAAAAACGCCGAGACGCTGGGCTATTACGCTGGCTCTATGCGTGCGGGCGTTGACAAGCTCAACGCTGACGGCACAAAAACCGGCACTCTCGTCAAATCCATTCTGGGGGCCAGTATTAGCGCTGCCAGCTTGGGCCGTGCTTCTGGCACTGCTACAGGCTTGACCAATCTCATGGTAGATGAGATTGTGAGTCAAGCTAATGGCGATCGCACTAAAATCGCGCTGCAATTACAAGGTTTGGCTATGCCCGTATATGCTGATGGTGAACGCTATCGAGGCCCGGCTGAAACCGCTTTCAATGCCAAAGCAGCCTTGGTACGCCAGCAATAAACACAAATAGTGATTGTGGCAGCCGCTTTTTTTTGGCGAGGTTGGCTGCCACTCCACAACTGCATTTGCTGATGTGCTTTATTACACATTACCATGTTTGTTTTATTGCGTCTGTTTATTTTTAGTCTGTTTATAGCCATACTACCTGCATGCGCGCCGCCCGACAGAACCGATTTGCTATCTTTGCCCATTCCGGGTGTGGAGCACTACCCCTTCCGCAATGAAAGCTGGGCGCCGCTCATGGAAACGGCGGCCGAACTGGCGGACAGTTTCGCGGCCAAGGGGGCAAATGGCTTTGGCGGCGCCCCCACACTGGCAGCCAATGCCACACTGACAAATGAGGATATCGCCCGCTCCGTGGATGAATTACTGGGGCCGGACTGGCAGCGCAGCGCGGGGTTTGATTCCAGCAGGCCGCATATTCACATCATGGCCTGGGAAACCGCAGGCTACTGGCACAAGCGCTTTTATGTTATTGCAACCTGGGACAAGGTGTATGCCAACAAGGAAGGACGTAAATACCGCCCGATCATATCGGTCTATTCGCGCCCTTGAGCGAGCGCAATTGTTTTCGTGAAAAAAAACAATGGCAAGCGCACACACATTAATCAGAGTGGAATGAGAAATGGGTGAATGCCATGCGCGTTCAATTGATTTTTCTCTGCCTTCTTCATGTTTAATCTGATGCGCCGCCTGCTTGTATGGGGCATGCTTGCCGTTGCGTTATCTGCATGTTCGCCGCCTGACAGAACCGATCTGCTTTCACTGCCCATTCCGGGCGTGGAGTTTTTTCCTTTCCGTGACGAAAGCTCCGTGCCGCTTATGGAGACGGCCGCCGAACTGGCCGAAAGATTCGTTGAAAGGGGGGCAAAACGCGGTATCAATGCGCCAACGCTGGCTGCCGACGCCACAACCACCGATGAAGATATTGCGCGCTCGGTGGATGAATGGCTGGGGCCAGGCTGGAAACGCAGCGCGGGATTTGATTCCAGCAGGCCGCATATTCACGTCATGGTCTGGGAAACCACAGGATGGCATAAACGTTTTTATGCGCTTGCAAGCTGGGATGAAGTCAGCGTCAGCACGGAAGGCCGCCCGTATCGACCAATACAGTCAGTGTTTTCGCGCCATTAGCCATTGATCATGGTCAGCCTTGCGCACCGCCTGTTTGCCATTTGCCTGATTGCAATGGCTCTGCCCGCATGTTCGCCGTCCGACAAAACCGATCTGAAATCCTTGCAGATTCCGGGTGTGGAACCTTTTGATTTTCGCGATGAAAGCATCGCTGCCGCTGGATTTGGCAACAACCCGGCTGGCCCATGATTTCGTGGCCAGAGGCGCTGCGCGTGGCGCGGATGGGCAGATGCTGGCAGCCGATGCCGTGACTACCGACGAAAACATTGCCCGCTCCGTGGATGAATGGCTGGGGCCAAGCTGGAAACGCAGCGAGGGGTTTGATTCCGGCAGGCCGCCTATTCACGTCATGGTTTGGGAAACCGTAGGCAAGCCCAAGCGCTTTTATGCCATTGCAGCCTGGGACAAGGTGAGCGTCAGCACGAAGGAGCGTGTGTATCGGCCACTGGAAACGGTGTTTTCGCGCCATTGAACGCGCGCCGGTCTGGCGCTGGCAGATGCGCAAGGAAGCTGGCCCCATCTCATGAGGGCGCGGTGAAGCAGGGCAGGCCCGTGGTTGGCTGCTGCAAGGCTTGCCTAGCGCCCGGCTGCAAGAGGAAAGAGGGCATGGAGCAGGCGGCAGATATGCCCTGAATTTGCTCCTTTATTCAGAGCATAATGTTCTAGTGTATTGGGCGCGAGATGCCTTTTCGGCCCCTTTGAATTTGCTCCTGCTTTTGAGTAATTCGGGAGGGTTGCGGAGCGCGCTCAGAGGAAGCGGTCGAGCAGCTTGCGGCTTTGCCGGTCCATGTCTTGCAGCTTGCGGATGAGGTATTGCACGCCGTGGGCGTCGCTGATGATGAGCAGGTCGGCGCCCAGGCGGCGGATGTCTTCTTCGCCTTTGAGGGTGAGCCAGGTTTCGCCCCGGTCGGTTTGCACGTGCCAGTGGCTGGGGGTGGCAAAGCTGCTGACGGCCAGCACGCGCTGGATGGCTGGCATGAATTCGCGCTGCTCCAGCGCTTCGGTCACGAGGGCGCGCGCGGCCGGGGGCAGATCGGCCAGGCGGGCGATCCAGGCGCATTCGTGGCCGTCGGCGTCCAGCAGGCTGATGCCTTCTCCGGGGGCGTGGATGGGAAAGGCGCGCACGGCGGCCACGCCCGTGTGGGCGCGGCCTGCCGCGTCGGTGAGGATGAGGCGGCCAAAGGCGTCGCGCTCCAGGGTGAAGTCAGCGCTCATTGCGCGGCCTCTTGGGGTGGGTTGGGGAATGTGCAGGGGGGCGCGTCTGTGGCCAAAACGGCGGCCAGATGGGCGTGATCGGCGCCGGCCAGCATGCGTTCGCGCTCGGCTTTTTCCTGCCGCGCCTGGGCCTGGTAGAGGCGCCAGTAGTGGCCGCGCCGGGCCATGAGTTCATCGTGGGCGCCTTCTTCCACTTTCTGGCCTTTGTCCATGACGATGAGGCGGTCGGCCTTGTTGAGGGTGGAGAGGCGGTGGGCGATGGCGATGGTGGTGCGGCCTTTGACGAGGTTGTCCAGCGCTTTCTGGATTTCGCGCTCGGTTTCGGTATCGACCGAGGCGGTGGCTTCGTCGAGGATGAGGATGCGCGGGTTGATGAGCAGCGCGCGGGCGATGCTCAGGCGCTGGCGCTCGCCGCCCGACAGGCCCTGGCCGCGCTCGCCCACGAGCGAGTCGTAGCCTTGCGGCAGGCGCAGGATGAATTCGTGGGCATGGGCGGCGCGGGCGGCGGCCACGATTTCCTCGCGCGTGGCTTCAGGCTTGCCGTAGGCGATGTTTTCGGCCACGGTGCCGAAAAAGAGAAATGGCTCTTGCAGCACTAGGCCGATGTGGCGGCGGTAGTCGGCCACGCGCACCTGGCGCAAGTCCACGCCATCGACCAGAATGGCGCCTTCGGTCACGTCATAAAAGCGGCAGATGAGATTGACGAGCGTGCTTTTGCCGGAGCCGCTGTGGCCGACCAGGCCCACCATTTCGCCCGGTTCGATGGTGAGGCTGAGGTCGCGGATAACGGAGCGGTTGCCGTAGCGCATGGCGGCGTGGCGCACTTCAATGCGGCCTTGCACGTTGTCGAGCGGCACGGGGTTTTTCGCTTCGGGCACGCTGGAGACGTGGTCCAGGATTTCAAAAATGCGCCGCGTGCCCGTGGCCGCCTTTTGCGTGACCGAGACGATGCGGCTCATGGAGTCCAGCCGCGTGTAAAAGCGCCCGATGTAGGCCACAAAGGCCGTGAGCACGCCCACGGTGATGGCGTGGCGGCTGACTTGCCAGATGCCAAAGGCCCAGACGATGAGCAGCCCGATTTCAGTGAGCAGCGTGACAGTGGGCGTGAACAGCGACCACAGGCGGTTGAGCCGGTCGTTGGCGATGAAGTTGTGGCGGTTGGCGGTGCGGAAGCGCTCGCTTTCGCGCCCTTCCTGCGCAAACGCCTTGACGACGCGGATGCCCGGAATGGTGTCGGCCAGCACGTTGGTCACCTCGGCCCAGACGCGGGCCATTTTTTCAAAGCCGGTGCGCAGGCGGTCGCGCACGGTGTGGATGAGCCAGGCAATGACGGGCAGCGGCGCGAGGGTGACGAGCGCCAGCTTCGGGTCAATGGAAAAGAGGATGGTGGCGGTCATCAGCATCATCAGCACGTCGGTGGCGAAGTCCAGCAGGTGCAGCGACAAGAAGGTGTTGATGCGGTCGGTGTCGGAGCCGATGCGCGCCATGAGGTCGCCCGTGCGGCGGCTGCCGAAGTATTCGAGCGACAGGCGCAGCAGGTGGTCGTAGGTGGTGGTGCGCAAGTCGGCGCCCATGCGCTCGGAGACGACGGAGAGGATGTAGGTGCGGCTCCAGCCCAGCGCCCAGGCCAGCAGGGCCGATCCCAGCAGCCCGGTCAGCAGCATGGCGACGTAGCCCGCGTCGATGGCCTGCCCGTTCTGGAAGGGGATGAGCACCTTGTCCATCAGCGGCATGGTCAGGTAAGGCGGCACCAGCGTGGCCGCCGTGGCCGCCAGCGTCAGCACAAAGCCCGCCAGCAGACGGCTCTTGTAGGGGCGGGCAAAGCGCCACAGGCGAAACAGCGTCCAGGTGGAAGGCGGTTTTTCGTCTTCGGCCTCCGGTGCGTCTTCCTGCGGCTCGGCGGGCAGGGGCTGGCGCTTTTGCGGCGGCAAGTCCAGCTGCTGCATCAGGTGCTCGAACTGCGCCAGCAGCGCCAGCGCGGCCGGGTTGCGGCCCAGCGTGAAGCGCCAGACGGCCAGGCGCTCGCTGGCATCGCGCAATTGCAGCGTGCCTACGCCCGCGTGGTCGGTGTGCTGAAGCGCCAGACCGGGCAATAAGTCACGGCTTTGCCATTTTTTTTCATCACCCTGAAAAGCCAGAATCCGCTCATTTGTAAGCAAAACAGCGCCTTTGCCAAAGCGCAGGCGCTCATCCAGATCGGTTTCAAGGGCGGCCCAGACGCTCTCTCCGGGCCGCAGGGAAGCGCCCTGCGCCAGCGCCGTCAGGCTGATGCTGGCGCCGGGGCGTGCTTCGTGCTGGTGTGCAGACATATTCGTGACAAAAGAAACAAAAGCCGCCAAGGGCACGGCTGCGGCAAATAGAGACAATCCGTACCCTTGCACACAACCACACCTCAGGCAAAGGACGAACGAAATGCGTTTTCTCCCCCAGCGCGGCGAACGGCATGCAGACCAGGGCCGCCCGCAAGAAAGCGGCGCATTTTATGGCCCGGTTTTTGGCCCCGTTTTGCAGATCAAGGCCCAAACCGCCGGTCTTCCCGCCGCTGCGCGCAAATCAGAAAATGGCGCGCAACTGGCTGCGCCGCAACGGAAATTCGCCGACATGAAGATTCTGCGCATGAACTGGGTGCGCGGCCCCGGCGTGTGGACTTACCGCTCCATCATCGAGGCGGTGCTCGATATCGGCGAGCTGGAAGACTTCCCCTCCAACACCATTCCCGGCTACTACGAGCGCCTGACGGCCTGGCTGCCGGGGCTGGTGGAACACAAGTGCGGCGTGGGCGAGCGCGGCGGCTTCCTGCAGCGCCTGCGCGAAGGCACCTGGCCCGGCCACGTGATGGAGCACGTGGCGCTGGAGCTGCAAATGCAGGCGGGCATGAACACCGCCTTCGGCAAAACCCGCATGACGGGCGAGCACGCGGTCTACAAAGTGGTGATCCGCGCGTTTGACGAAGCCGTGGGCCGCCTGGCGCTGGAATCGGCGCGCGATCTGGTCATGGCCGCCATCAACGGCACGCCGTATGACGTGCCCGCCGCCATCGCCCGGCTGAAGGCGCTGGGCGAGCAGCGCTGCTTTTCCGCCGGCACCGCCTGCATCGTGGACGCGGCGCTGGCGCGCGGCATTCCCTGCATCCGCCTGAACGAGAGCAATCTGGTGCAGCTCGGGCACGGCGCGGCGCAGCGCCGCATCTGGGCCACCACCACGGACCGCACCAGCGCCATTGCAGCGGGCATCTCGCGCGACAAAGACCTGCTGCGCGGCCTGCTCAAAGGCGCGGGCATTCCCGTGCCCGAAGGCCGCGTGGCCAACAGCGCCGAAGACGCCTGGGAAGCCGCCGAAGACATCGGCCTGCCCGTCACCGTCAAATCCGCCATTGGCGGACGCGAGCGCGGACTGGCGCTGAACCTTGCCACGCGCGAGCAGGTCATGGCCGCCTGGCAGGCCGCCGACGCGCTGGGCGATGACGTGATCGTCGAAAAATTCATTCCCGGCCACGCCTGCCGCCTGCTGGTGGCCGGCGGCAGGGTGGTGGCCGCCACGCGCTACGCCGAAGCCCACAGCACGCAAAACGGCAGCGACGCCACGTCGCACATTCACCCCGGCACCGCCGCGCTGGCCGCGCTGGCCGTGCGCGTGACGGGGCTGGACATTGCTGGCGTGGACCTGGTGGCGCAAGACCTGGCCGCGCCCCTGCCCGGCCAGGGCGTGATCGTGGGCGTGCACGCCGGGCCGGATCTGCGGATGCACCTGCGCCCCAGCGTCTATGACCCGCCGCCCGTGGGCGAGGCCATCGTGGAGCACCTGTTTCCGCTGGGCGAAAGCGGCCGCATCCCCATCGTGGGCATGCTGGGCGGCGGCGCGTCGTCGTTCGCGCCGCGCCTGGTGTCTTCCTGGCTGCACCTGCACGGGCTGCGCACCGCGCTGGCCTGCCAGGAGGGGCTGTTTCTGGGCGCGCGCCAGCTCTCCAAAAGCGACTCGCGCGGTTACGACGCCGGCGAGCGCATGCTCATCAACCGCACCGTGCAGGCCGCCGTGTTTGAAACCACGCCCCGCCACATCCTGGCCGAAGGGCTGCCGTACGACCGCTGCCAGGTGGGCGTGGTGCTGGCCATGCCCTCGCACGAAGGCTTGCAGGAGCACTACGTGAGCGAGGCGCAGCAAATGCCCGGCGTGGCGCGCACGCAAGTCGATGTGGTGCTGCCCACGGGCGCGGCCGTGCTCAATGCCGATGACCCCGCCGTGCTGACGCTGGCCGAATACAGCGACGGCGAAGTGCTGCTCTTCAGCCTGGACGAGCAAAACCCCGCGCTCACCGCCCACCGCGCGCGCGGCGGCCGCGTGGTCTTCGCCCGTCCGCAAGGCGTGGTGCTGGCGCAAGGCAGCGGGCCGGAGCAAATGCTTTCCGTACCGCCTTCCACGCGCACGCGCATCGGCTGCGACGCGCCTGACGACGTGCGCCGCCATATCCTGGCCGCCGTGGCCGCCGCCTGGGCGCTGAACCTGCCCACCGAGCTGGTGCACGCGGGCCTGCTGCACATGCGCAAGAGCGTGGCCATGTCGGCCTATCACTGACAAACCGGAAAGCAGAAACCCGAAAGGTCAAAGCGAAGGGTCAAAGCGAAGAATCAAAGGCCCACGCCGGACAAGCTGGAAGAGCCATATTCGCTCCTTAATCCATAGCATGATGTCCTAGTGGAAACAGCGCAAGGCCGCTTTTCAGCCCCTTGAATTTGCTCCTCTTTCTGATGCTTTTCTGACCCGCCCCGGCCTGATCGTTCCTGCCCCGCGTCCATTCCGCCCCGCCCCCGTTTTTTTCGAGGAACCCCTCATGGAAGTCACCCGCATCCGCGCCCTGCGCGGGCCGAACCTGTGGAGCCGCCACACCGCCATTGAAGCCGTGGTGTCATGCGACGAATCCGAACGCAGCCTGGACAAGGCGTTTGAAAAACGCCTGCGCGAGCGCTTTCCCCGCGTGGGCGCGCTGCACGTGCCCCGCTCCAGCAAGCCCGTATCCATGGCGCACGTGCTGGAGCAAGCCACCCTGGCGCTGCAAACGCAAGCGGGCTGCCAGGTCACCTTCAGCCGCACCACGCCAACCGAAGAGCCGGGCGTGTTCCAGGTGGTGGTGCAGTACACCGAAGAAGCCGTGGGGCGCCTGGCCTTCGCCCGCGCGCAAGAGCTGTGCCGCGCCGCCTACGCGGGCGAAGCCTTTGACATCGCCGCCACGCTGGCCGAGCTGCGCGATCTGGACGAAGACGAACGCCTGGGGCCTTCCACCGGCGCCATCGTCGAAGCGGCCCTCAAGCGCGGCATTCCCTGCCGGCGGCTCACGCGCGGCAGCCTTGTGCAACTGGGCTGGGGCGCGCGGCAAAGGCGCATCCAGGCCGCTGAAGAAGACGGCACCAGCGCCATCGCCGAAACCATCGCGCAAGACAAGGACCTGACCAAAAAAGTGCTGCACTCCGCCGGCGTGCCCGTGCCCCTGGGCCGCCCCGCCGCCGATCTGGAAGACGGCTGGGCCGTGGCGCAGGAAGTGGGCCTGCCCGTCGTCGTCAAGCCGCAAGGCGGCAACCAGGGCAAAGGCGTCACCGTCGGCATCAGCAGCCGCGCCCACTTCGAGCTGGCCTGGCAGGAAGCGGCCCAGTACGGCGACGTCATGGTCGAAAAATACCTCTCCGGCAACGACTACCGCCTGCTCGTGGTGGGCAACAAGCTCGTGGCCGCCGCCCGCCGCGAGCCGCCGCTGGTCATCGGCGACGGCAAGCACACCGTGCGCGAACTGGTGGCCGAAGTGAACAAAGACCCGCGCCGGGGCAAAGGCCACGGCACCTCGCTCACGCAAATCCGCATCGACGCCATCGCCGCCGCCTGCCTCAAGGGGCAAGACCTCACGCCCGAAAGCGTGCCGCCCCGGGGCCAGCGCGTCATCCTGCGCCACAACGCCAACCTCTCCACCGGCGGCACCGCCACCGACGTCACCGACAACGTGCACCCCGACGTGGCCGCCCGCGCCATAGAAGCCGCGCTCACCGTGGGGCTGGACATCTGCGGCGTGGACGTCATCTGCGAAAGCGTGCTGCGCCCGCTGGAGGAGCAAGGCGGCGGCATCGTCGAAGTCAATGCCGCCCCCGGCCTGCGCATGCACGTCAGCCCCTCCTTCGGCAAAGGGCGCGACGTGGGCAAAGCCGTCATCGAGCACATGTTCCCCAGCGGCAGCGACGGCGCCAATGGCCGCATCCCGCTCGTGGCCGTCACCGGCACCAACGGCAAAACCACCACCGTGCGCCTGACGGCCCACCTGCTGGCCACCCACGGCCTGCGCGTGGGCATGACCAACACCGACGGCGTCTATGCCAACGGCCGCCAGATCGACTCCGGCGACTGCTCCGGCCCGCGCAGCGCCCGCAACGTGCTCGCCCACCCCGACGTGGACGCCGCCGTGCTCGAAACCGCGCGCGGCGGCCTGCTGCGCGAAGGACTGGCCTTTGACAAATGCGACGTCGCCATCGTCACCAACCTCGGCGCGGGCGACCACCTGGGCCTGAACTACATCACCACGCTCGAAGACCTGATGGTGCTCAAGCGCGTCATCGTGCTCAACGTCGCCCCCACCGGCAGCGCCGTGCTCAACGCCGCCGACCCCAACGTCGTCACCATGGCCGCCCGCTGCCCCGGCAGCGTCGTCTTCTTCGCGCAAGACGGCCAGCACCCCGTCATCAAAACCCACCTCGCGCAAGGCAAGCGCGTGGTCTATGTGCAAGACGGCGACATCGTCTGCGCCGAACGCGGCTTTGAAAAACGCCTGCCCCTCTCGCGCGTGCCCATCACCCACAAGGGCCTCATCGGCTTTCAGGTGGAAAACGCGCTGGCCTCCGTCGGCGCAGCCTGGAGCCTGGGCCTGCCCTGGAACGCCATCCGGCGCGGCCTGGCCTCCTTCACCAGCGACCAAAGCGCCGTGCCCGGCCGCTTCAACATCTTCGACTACGCCGGCGCCACCGTCATCGCCGACTACGGGCACAACCCCGACGCCATCAACGCCCTGGTCAGCGGCATCCGCAACATGCCCGCGCGCCGCCGCAGCGTCGTCATCAGCGGCGCGGGCGACCGGCGTGATGAAGACATCCGCGAACAAACCCGCATCCTCGGCGCAGCCTTCGACGACGTCATCCTCTACCAGGACGCCTGCCAGCGCGGCCGCGCCGACGGCGAAGTCCTCGCCCTGCTGCGCCAGGGCCTGCAAGGCGCCGAACGCGCCAGCCACGTGGAAGAAATCCACGGCGAATTCACCGCCATCGACCACGCCCTCGACCGCCTGCAAGCGGGCGATCTGTGCCTCATCCTCATCGACCAGGTGCAAGAAGCGCTCGCCCACATCCAGCAGCGCGCCGCCAAAGCCAAACGCTCGCGCAAGCCGCGCGCCGCCAAGGCCGCCGCGCCCAAAAAACCCGCTGCGAAAACCGCTGCAAAAACTGCCGGGAAAGCCGCCGTCAAAAAAACCGCCGCGAAAACCGGCAAAACCGCCAGAACCGGCAAAAAAGCCGCGCCGTAAGCGGCGCGCGGCCAGCCGCATGAATTTGCAAGGGCGCTTTCAGGCGCCCTTTTTCATTTTTGGCGCACCACGGACGACTCAACAAAAATAAATGTGCATTTAATATTTTTATCCATAGAATCCGCCGCCGCAGGTTGAAGCCATTTCGCCCACGAATGGAAAAACCTGTTCATTATCCATTTAATCATTTCAATGCAGCAAAGGTTGCGCCATGAACAAAAAAGTCTTTTTCCTCGCCCCGCTCGTCATCGCCGCGCTGATGGCAGGCTGCGGCGGCAGCGATTCGTCCGATGCGCCCACTCCAGCGCCTACATCCACGCCCGCGCCTACACCCAGGCCCACGCCCGCGCCTACGCCTACGCCTTCAACGCCCTCTGCCAGTTTTGCCTATGAAGGCCGGTGGCAAATGGCCTGCCATATTTCATCCTCCCGCGTGCAGGCGGGCCAGGTCGCCTACAAATCCTCCATTTCCGACGTCACCATTACCCGCCGCCCCGACGGCCTTTATGCGTGGACGGAAACCGAGCGCGAATATCTGGGGCAAGCCTGTCAGGGCCAGCCCGTGAAAACCGAAACGGAAACCGGCTACATGCAAATTGCCGACCGCGTTACCCTGTCCGACGGCACGCAGGCCGACCGCCTCTATATATGGGAAACCACTGATAACAATCGCGACAAAGATTTGGCCCGCATTGAAGGCGATCGCCTCTACATCACCGGCTTTGGCGACAACGTGGACGACCGCCTGCCCCGCGACGCCCAAGGCTGGCCCACTGCCCTGAACCGCACCGTCTGGCACCAGCGCCAGCCATAAGAGCCTATTTGCGACCTGGCCGCGAGGGGCCTCAGACCAGGATGGGCCGCAAGCCGCAAACGGGAGTCTTGCGGCCCATTGAGAATTTGCAGAGCCAAAGGCCTCGCTTTTCGCACCCACGGACGGGCTTTGAACAGACTCTCAAAGCGCCGCAAGCCATAGTCCGCTGAACTTCAGGCAGCCAGCCTGGGCAAAAACAGCGCTTTGACTGCCCTGCCTGCTCAGCGTCAGCCCGCTCAATTCAAGCCGCGCACAAGCCGTGCGCAAGCTGCACGCGAATGGCCGCGAAACCCCAGACCGGACCGGGGGCAGGCAATGAATGGGGGGAAACAGGGCGAGGGCGGGCAGGTTTGGGTGTGCTGCTTTCCGCTCTTTTATTCGTAGCATTAGGTCCTAGTGCAGACTGCGCATACCCCACTTTTCTGCACTCTGAATTTGCTTCTGTTTTTGATGCTTCCTGTCCAGCCTGAAAACGCGGCTCCATTCATCAGGCTGCGCAATCCGTCTGCCGCCTTGAAGCCTTGAGCCGCTCCGCCAGCAAATGGCGCGCCAGGCTTTTTTCAATGGGCAGCGGCTCGCCATGCAGCCAGCAGGCGGCCACCTCGGCGCCGAGAACCGAGAGGGCAATGCCGCGCGCGCCCAGGCCCGCATAGACCCAGGGCGCTTCAAAGGCGGGGGCGGGCGCTTCGGGCGCTTCAAACGCTTCGGCCGTCTGCCAGAAGGCGGGAGCCAGCGGACCGATGAAAGGCAGGCGGTCGGGCGCGGCGCAGCGCACGGCGGCAAAGCGCCTGGCCTGGGGCCACTGCGCCTGCAAGCGGGCGGCGGCAGCAGGCAGCAGCTCGGCAAGGCGCTGCCAGTTGGCGGCGTGGCCCTCGTCGGTCGGGGTGGCGCTGGCGCTGCCGCGCTCGAAGGTGCTGCCCGTGACCCAGATGCCTGCGGCATCGGGAATGAAGTTGCCGTGGCCATTGACGGGAAAAGGCGGCAGCGCGCCTTCGGCCGCGCCCGTCGCCAGGTCTGCGGCATGCCCCCAGGCCGCCTGCCCGCGCAGGGCCGTCAGGGGCACGGCGGCGGCTTGCGGAAAAGAGGCGGCCAGCAGGGCGCGGGTGTCAAAGCCTGCGGCGATGACGGCCAGATCAGCCTCAGCCAGCAGTTCGCCCTGCTCGTTCAGCGCCTGCCAGCCATGCGGCGCGCGGCGGATGCGGGCCACGCGCTGGCCGCCGCGCCATTCAATGCCCGGCGCGGCCAGCTGCGCGGCGATGAGCGCGGGCGGGCGAATCCAGCCCGCATGGGTGTGCCAGAGGGCTTCAGAAAGCTCTTGGGCGGGCGCTCCGGCAGGCGCGCCGGCCAGGCCCGCCTGCGCCAGCTGCGCGGCGCTGGCGGGAGCCGCGCCGGGGTTGGCCGGATCGTCTGGGCCAAGGAAAGCGGCCCAGCTTTCGGGCAGGCGGCGGTCTTGCGCGGCGTGGCGCTCCAGCACGCCGCTGACGGCCCAGCTCGCGCCTTCACCATCGGGCAGCAGGCGGGCGGCGCGGGCCAGGGTGGCGCGCACGCCCGCGCGCGTGAGGCGCGAGAGGAGACAGTCATCCGGCGACACATGCGCTGCGGCCACGCCCGCTGGCAGGCCGCTTGCGCCATCGGCAGGCTGCGCGCCCGCGCCCAGAACGGCCACTTGCCAGCCCCGCGCGGCCAGGCTGCCCGCCAGGCTGGCGGCGGCCAGCCCCGCGCCCACGATGAAGCAGCGCGCGGGCGCAGCAGCATGCGGCATGGGAGCGGCCATGCGGTCCGCCACGCGCGGGCGCGGCCGCCATTGCGGGGCGTAGTGGCAAAAGCCATCAGCGGCCTCTTGCATGCCGCAGGCGCGCAGGGCTTGTTGCAGCCCCGGTTGAGCGGCGTTTTCCAGCCAGAGGCCCGCTTGCGGCTGGCACAGCGGCGGCAGCTTGGGCAGCAGGGCGGGCCAGCCGTGGCCCAGCAGCGCCAGGCCATGCGCCGCACCGTGCAGCTCGGCCAGCGCATCCGCCACCGCGCCCAGCGCCAGCAGCAGGCGGTCGCCGCCGCCCAAGTCCAGCGCATGCAGGCCCGGCAGCAGGCCATGCCATTGCGGCGCCAGGCGGTGCAGCAGCGGGGCGATGGCCGCGCCGCCTGCCTCCCGCACCTGCGCCAGCGCCGGAGCGGCGGGCAGCACGGCAGTCAGCGTCAGGCGCGAAGGACATTCCGGCAGGCGGCGCGCGGCGGGCAGCAAGGCCAGCAGGCGGGCCAGGGCGCGCGCGCCGCCAGCGGCATCGCCTGCGGGCAGGGCCGCCAGCAAATGCCAGTGCGGCGCCTGCCCAAAGAAGCGGGCCGCGTGGGCCGGCAGGGCGGACAAGGAAACTTCGGAAGCGGATTCGGACATGGAGCGGCGGAGAAGGCAGAGAAGGCGGAAATGAACGCGGTCACTTCAAAAAAGAGAGCTGCCCGCGCTGGCTGCGCCAAGGCTTGCGGGCGATTCTGGTAGCAGCCCGCAGGCCGGCGCTTGATGAAGCGCAAGGCCTTCACGCATATACCCCACGCATATAATCGGCAGCTGTTTCAGCACACTTGGCCGCCCAGCGCAATTTTCCCGTTGTCGATCCCCGCCGCATCATCCGAAAGCCCGTCAAGGGCTTTTTTTGAATCTGGCCTGGGCGTCTGCTGTGCCCATTCAACGGAGAAAACCCAGTGCTAGCCTCCCTTCAGGCGAAATTCCCCCCAGCCCTTCTTGCGCTTGCCGACGGCACGGTGTTCACCGGCCAGGCCATTGGCGCAGCCGGCATGACCGTGGGCGAAGTGGTGTTCAACACCGCCATGACCGGTTATCAGGAAATCCTCACCGACCCCAGCTACTGCCAGCAGATCGTCACCCTGACGTATCCGCACATTGGCAATTACGGCGTGAACGCCGAAGACGTGGAAGGCGCCCGCGTGCAGGCCGCCGGTCTGGTGATCAAAGACTTGCCGCTGCTGGCCAGCAATTTCCGCAGCAGCGAAACGCTGCCGCAATACCTGGCGCGCCAGGGCACGGTTGCCATTGCAGGCCTTGACACGCGCAAGCTCACCCGCCTGCTGCGCACCCAGGGCGCGCAAAACGGCGCCGTGCTGGCGCTGGACCCCGGCGAAAGCCTGAGCGCCGAACATGCGCAAAAGGCGCTGGCCGCCGCCCGCAGCGCCCCCAGCATGGCCGGCCTGGATTTGGCCCAAAAAGTCAGCGCCGCCAAGCCCTACGGCTGGACGCAAACCGAATGGCAGCCCGGCAGCGGCTACGGCACGCAGCAAGAGCCGCAGTTCAGCGTGGTGGCCTATGACTTCGGCGTGAAATACAACATCTTGCGCATGCTGGCCGCACGCGGCTGCAAAGTGACGGTGGTGCCCGCGCAAACGCCCGCCGCCGACGTGCTGGCTATGAAGCCGGATGGCGTTTTCCTCTCCAACGGCCCGGGCGACCCGCAGCCGTGCGACTACGCCATTGCCGCCACGCGCGAAATCGTTGAAGCGGGCGTGCCCGCCTTTGGCATTTGCCTGGGGCACCAGCTCATGGCGCTGGCTTTTGGCGCGCGCACCTTCAAGATGAAATTCGGCCATCACGGCGCAAACCACCCCGTGAAAGACCTGCAAACGGGCCGCGTGATCATCACCAGCCAAAACCACGGCTTCGCAGTGGATGCCGCCACGCTGCCCGCCAATTTGCGCGCCACCCACATCAGCCTGTTTGACGGCACTTTGCAGGGGCTGGAGCGCACCGACCGGCCCGCTTTCTGCTTTCAGGGCCACCCCGAAGCCTCGCCCGGCCCGCACGACTGCGCCTATTTGTTTGACCGTTTCACGGCCAGCATGCGGCAGGCGCGCCAGGCGGCGGCCTGAACGCCCGGTTCTCATCCACCATCCCAAGGGAGTCACAACAACATGAAGCTCTACCCCTTCCCCCAGGCCCCGCTTGAAAAAGCCATTGCCAAGCGCATGCTCACGCTGCCTTCGCCCCACAAGGAATGGTTTTCCGAACGCTGGGCGCAAAAGCCCTACAAAAAGTCCTTCATCGAGCACAAGGCCATGCCCCTGATCACCTTGCTGGCCAAAGGCAAAAGCTGGACGGACGAGGAATTCAACGCCGAGCTGGCCGCCTGGACGGTGAAGTTCTACGAAGCCGAAGCCCAGGTGCTGCGCCCGCTGGTGGAAGGCGACGGCCTGCTGCAACTGATGCAGAAAAACATGCCCGCCGAACGCGCCAAGGCGCTGCTGGAAAAGCTCACGCGCGATTTGCACGAGTAACGCGGACAAGCGCAAAGGGCGCTGCGGCGCCCTTTGCTTTGCCTGCCACGGACATCTCGCCAGGAACAGCTCGCCACAAACGCCTTGCCACGGATGCGCGGCCCCGCTGCCGGAACCCCAACACGACCCAGCCCACTTCTATCAAATGCCCAAAAGAACCGACCTCAAAAGCATCCTCATCATCGGCGCAGGCCCCATCGTCATCGGGCAGGCGTGCGAGTTCGACTACTCCGGCGTGCAGGCGTGCAAGGCGCTGCGCGAGGAGGGCTACCGCGTCATCCTCATCAACAGCAACCCCGCCACCATCATGACCGACCCGGCCACGGCCGATGTGACCTACATCGAGCCGATTACCTGGCAGACGGTGGAAAAAATCATCGACAAGGAGCGCCCCGACGCCATCCTGCCCACGATGGGCGGGCAAACGGCGCTCAACTGCGCGCTGGATTTGTGGCGCAACGGCGTGCTGCACAAATACAAGTGCGAGCTGATCGGCGCCACGCCCGAGGCCATCGACAAGGCCGAAGACCGCCTGAAGTTCAAGGACGCCATGACGCGCATCGGCCTTGAATCGGCGCGCAGCGGCATTGCCCACAGCATGGCCGAAGCGTGGGAAGTGCAAAAAAGCGTGGGCTTTCCCACCATCATCCGCCCCAGCTTCACGCTGGGCGGCACGGGCGGCGGCGTGGCCTACAACCCCGAAGAGTTTGAAACCATCGCCAAACGCGGGCTGGAAGCCTCGCCCACCAGCGAGCTGCTCATTGAAGAGTCGCTGCTGGGCTGGAAAGAGTTCGAGATGGAAGTGGTGCGCGACAAGGCGGACAACTGCATCATCATCTGCTCCATCGAAAACCTCGATCCGATGGGCGTGCACACCGGCGACAGCATCACCGTCGCGCCCGCGCAAACGCTCACCGACAAGGAATACCAGCGCATGCGCGACGCCAGCATTGCCGTGCTGCGCGAAATCGGCGTGGACACGGGCGGCTCCAACGTGCAGTTCGCCCTCAATCCCAAAGACGGCCGCATGATCGTCATCGAGATGAACCCGCGCGTCTCGCGCTCTTCGGCGCTGGCCTCCAAAGCCACGGGCTTTCCCATCGCCAAAGTCGCCGCCAAGCTGGCCGTGGGCTACACGCTCGACGAGCTGAAAAACGAAATCACCGGCGGCGCCACGCCCGCCAGCTTCGAGCCGGCGATTGACTACGTCGTCACCAAAATCCCGCGCTTTGCCTTCGAGAAATTCCCGCAGGCCGACCGCCACCTGACCACGCAAATGAAAAGCGTGGGCGAAGTCATGGCCATTGGCCGCACCTTCCAAGAGTCTTTCCAGAAAGCCCTGCGCGGCCTGGAAGTGGGCGTGGACGGCATGAACGAAAAAACCAAAGACCGCGAAACGCTGGAAAAAGAGCTGGGCGAACCCGGCCCGGAGCGCATCTGGTTCGTGGGCGACGCCTTCGCCGCCGGCTGGACGCTGGATGAAGTGCACCAGCTCACCAAAATCGACAAATGGTTCCTCGTGCAAATCGAGCAAATCGTGCGCATCGAGCTGGACATCGACCGCCTCGTGGCCGAAAAAGGCCAGGCCGCCCTCGCCTCGCTGGACGCCGCCGCCATGCGCGCCCTCAAGCAAAAAGGCTTTTCCGACCGGCGCCTGGCCAAGCTCCTGCACTCGGATGAGCACGCCGTGCGCGCGCGCCGCCACGCGCTGGGCGTGCGCCCCGTCTACAAGCGCGTGGACACCTGCGCCGCCGAATTCGCCACCCGCACGGCCTACCTGTATTCCACCTACGAAGAAGAATGCGAGGCCGAACCCACCAGCCGTAAAAAAATCATGGTTCTCGGCGGCGGCCCCAACCGCATCGGCCAGGGCATCGAATTCGACTACTGCTGCGTGCACGCCGCGCTGGCCATGCGCGAAGACGGCTACGAGACCATCATGGTCAATTGCAACCCCGAAACCGTCTCCACCGACTACGACACCTCCGACCGCCTCTACTTCGAGCCGCTCACGCTCGAAGACGTGCTGGAAATCGTGGACAAGGAAAAACCCGCCGGCGTCATCGTGCAATACGGCGGACAAACCCCGCTCAAACTGGCGCTGGGCCTGGAAAAAGCGGGTGTGCCCATCATCGGCACCACGCCCGACATGATCGACGCCGCCGAAGACCGCGAGCGCTTCCAGCAACTGCTCCAGCAGCTCGGCCTGCGCCAGCCCTCCAACGCCACCGCCCGCACCGAAAGCAAAGCGCTGGAAAAAGCCGACGCCCTGGGCTACCCGCTCGTCGTGCGCCCCAGCTACGTGCTGGGCGGCCGCGCCATGGAAATCGTCTATGAACAGCGCGACCTGGAGCGCTACATGCGCGAAGCCGTCAAAGTCAGCAACGACTCGCCCGTGCTGCTCGACCGCTTCCTCTCCGACGCCATCGAATGCGACGTGGACGCCGTGCGAGACGCCGCCGGCCAGGTGCTCATCGGCGGCGTCATGGAACACATCGAACAGGCCGGCGTGCACTCCGGCGACTCCGCCTGCTCGCTGCCGCCCTACTACCTGAGCGCCGCCACCGTGGAAGAACTCAAGCGCCAGACCCGCGCCATGGCCCAGGCCCTGCATGTGGTCGGCCTGATGAACGTGCAATTTGCCATCCAGCAGCAAAAAACCGAAGACGGCAGCCTGCGCGACGTCATCTACGTGCTCGAAGTCAACCCCCGCGCCAGCCGCACCGTGCCCTTTGTCAGCAAAGCCACCGGCGTCTCCCTGGCCAAAGTGGCCGCCCGCTGCATGGCCGGACAAAGCCTGGCGCAGCAGGGCCTGACGCGCGAAATCACGCCGCCCTACTTCAGCGTCAAGGAAGCCGTCTTCCCCTTCGCCAAATTCCCCGGCGTCGATCCCATCCTCGGCCCCGAAATGAAATCCACCGGCGAAGTCATGGGCGTGGGCAAAACCTTCGGCGAAGCCTACGTCAAGGCCCAAATCGGCGCGGGCGAACGCCTGCCGCGCGCGCACGGCGAACAGGGCGCGCAAGCAAGCGCCCCCGGCAAAGTCTTCCTCACCGTCAAAAACCATGACAAACCGCAAGCCGTACAAATCGCCCGCGCCCTGCACGAAATGGGCTTTGCCCTCATCGCCACACGCGGCACCGCCGCCGCCATTGAAGCCGCTGGCCTGCCCTGCGAAACCGTGAACAAGGTGACCGAAGGCCGCCCGCACGTCGTCGATGCCATCAAAAACGGCGAAATCGTCATGGTCATCAACACCGTGGAAGAGCGCCGCAACGCCATTGCCGACAGCCGCGCCATCCGCACCAGCGCCTTGCAGGCGCGCCTGACCACCTTCACCACCATCGCCGGAGCCGAAGCCGTGGTCGAAGGCATGAAATTCATGGACAAGCTCGGCGTCATCTCCGTGCAGGAAATGCACGCGCAACTGGCCTGAGCCGCGCCATCTCCTCCCGCACACAAGGGCTGCTGGCCGCAAGGCCGCAGCCCTTTTTTTGCTCTGTAATAAATAGCATGAGGTCCTAGTGAAACCTGCGCAGAACGGCTTTTTAACCCCATCAAATTTGCTCCTGTTTTTGCTTCGTTCTGGCTGATGGTGCGAACGCTGCTGACCCCGCCTTTGGGCGGCTGGCGCCTGCTGCCTCTGTAACATTCGTTTCTTTGACTGCCGTCTCGCGCGCCTTGCCATGACCTCGCCCACGCCTTCTTCTTCTGCCGCCCTTTCCGCCCCTTTGCCCGCGCTGGAGCGCATCCGCGCCGATGTGCAGGCCATGCACGCTTACCTGGTTCAGTCTTCCGAAGGGCTGCTGAAGCTGGACGCCATGGAAAACCCCTACGGCTTGCCGCCCGACTTGCAGCAGGCGCTGGGCGAGCGGCTGGGGCGCGTGGCCATCAACCGTTATCCGGGCACGCGCTTCAATGACCTGAAAGCGGCCCTGGCCCGCCACGCGCGACTGCCCGAGGGCTGGGCGCTGATGCTGGGCAATGGTTCGGACGAGCTGATCACCCTGCTGGCGCTGTGCTGCTCGCGGCAGGACGGCGAGCAGCCCGCCGCCATGCTGGCGCCCATGCCCAGCTTCGTGATGTACCCGCTGGCGGCACACCTGCATCACATGGACTTTCACGCCGTGCCGCTGCGGCCCGACTTTCAGCTGGATGAAGCGGCCATGCTCGCCGCCATTGAATCGCTGCGCCCCGCGCTGCTGTGGCTGTCACACCCCAACAACCCCACAGGCACGTTGTGGGACGAGGCAGCGATGGCCCGCCTGATCGAGGCGCAGGGCCGCGCAGGCGGCATTGCAGTCATTGACGAGGCGTACCAGCCCTTTGCTGCGCGCACCTGGCTGGACGCCGCGCGCCAGCGCCCTGCCGAGCACGCGCATGTGCTGGTGATGCGCACCTTGAGCAAATTCGGCCTGGCCGGCGTTCGCGTGGGCTATCTGATGGGCGATGAGCGCCTGATCAGCCAGATTGACAAAGCCCGCCCGCCCTACAACCTGGGCAGCCTGAACATTGAGTGCGCGCTCTTCGCGCTGGAGCACGCCAGCGTGTTTGACGAGCAGGCCCGGCTGATTCGCCAGGAGCGCGAGCGCCTGCAAGCCAGTCTGCACCGCCTGCCCGGCACGCGCCCTTACCCCAGTGAAGGCAACATGGTGCTGCTGCGCGTGGCCCCTGAGGGCGCGCCCGCCAGCGAGGCCGCCGCCTTCGCCCGCTGCGTGTTCGAGGGCATGAAGGCACGCGGCGTGCTGGTGCGCGATGTATCAGCCATGCACCCCATGCTGGCGGGCTGCCTGCGCCTGACAGTGGGCAGCGCCAGCGACAACGCGCGGATGCTCGCCGCCCTCACGGCCGCGCTGGCTGACGCCCTGAATGCGGCCATTCAGCCTGCCTGAATGAATGCAAAACGGAATGAAAGCGCGGTGGGATCGATGCCATCAAGCAGGCAATATCTCGATTTTGTGCTGGACCAATTATCGGAAGCCGAAGGCATCAGCCACCGGGCCATGATGGGAGAGTACATTATTTACTGCCGGGGAAAGGTTATCGGCGGCATTTACGATAACCGGTTTCTCGTCAAGCCGGCGAAATCGGCGCAATCGCTCATGCCCAATGCGCCGCGTGAAATACCTTACCCGGGCGCAAAAGCCATGCTGCTGGTACAGGAGCTTGAAAACCGGCCCTTTTTGGCCCGGCTGGCGGCCGCCCTGCATGATGAATTGCCTGCGCCCAAGGCAAAATCCAAAAAGAAAACCGTCTGCCGCT
Organism: Ottowia massiliensis; assembly: GCF_900240305.1. Taxonomy (NCBI): domain Bacteria; kingdom Pseudomonadati; phylum Pseudomonadota; class Betaproteobacteria; order Burkholderiales; family Comamonadaceae; genus Ottowia; species Ottowia massiliensis. The sequence goes on from NZ_LT964854.1 coordinate 2,047,666, forward strand.
GAAAACGCAAGCCCGTCAAAATGGAGCGCCGTCAAAATAAATTTCCGCCTGAATATTTTGACCGGCATTTTTCAATAATCTGAATCACGATGAAATCATGAATACTGCCCGCACCGCCGAAATCGCCCGCCACACCGCCGAAACCCGCATTGCCGTGCGCCTGAATCTGGACGGCGCAGGCCGCGCCAGGCTGGCCACCGGCATCGGCTTTTTTGACCACATGCTTGATCAAATCGCCCGCCACGGCCTGATTGATCTGGACGTGGACTGCGTGGGTGATTTGCACATTGACGGCCACCACACCGTGGAAGACGTGGGCATCGCCATCGGCCAGGCGCTCAAGGCCGCCGTGGGCGACAAGCGCGGCATTGCCCGCTACGGCCATGCCTACGTGCCGCTGGACGAAGCCTTGAGCCGCGTGGTCATCGACCTTTCAGGCCGCCCTGGTCTTTTCGCCCACCTGCCGCTCACCAGTGCCATGGTGGGCCAGTTCGACACGCAGCTGGTGCGCGAGTTTTTCCAGGCCCTGGCCAATCACGCCTTCATCACCCTGCACATCGACAACCTGCGCGGCGACAACGCCCACCACCAGATCGAAACCGTGTTCAAGGCTTTTGGCCGCGCCCTGCGCATGGCCGTGGCCCCCGACCCTCGCGCGGCAGGCAGCGTGCCTTCCACCAAAGGCAGCCTGTGAGGCCAGCCTTGCGCGCGGCTATCCGGCGCTCCTTGCGTCATTGATGCGGGGCACCCGACATGGAGCCAGACAGCGTGCGTTCCGTCCGGCTTCCGCCTTGCCATTCAAGTCCTTCGCCTTTTCTCCTTGAAATCGAATTCCACAAAAGCGGTGGCAAAGAAGCTGAATGCCAGAATGGCTTGCAAAAAATGACGGTTAACAAACTTCACAAACAAATAAACAATAAATGAAACATACATATTGCAAGGAATAAATATTACGTATAACCTTCGGCCTGCCCGAATGTCAGGGTTTTTCATCAAGGAGCAGGCCATGAACGGAATATCCAGCACTGCCTCCCGCAGCAGCCTTCAATCCCTGCCCGATGCGCCCCAGCCGCAGCCCACCGGCGCAGACAGCCCGCAGCCAGCCCCCAGCCCCTCCACGCCCGGCAACAGCCAAACGCTCACGCGGATGGCGCGCGATGCCCGCCCGCCCCTGGCAGGCCAGCAGCAAGCCGCAGCGGCAGACGCCAAAGGCGCGGCAACCGGCGCCTCACAGCTCAACATTGACGACAAAGGCCACGTCCAGCATGAAAGAGTGCTGCTGAAAACGGCGGCAGGGCGCGAAACCATCAGCCCGAAGATTGAGCGCAAGGAAATGCCAGAGGTGAATGGATTGGTAATTCACCAGACAGATTCACCCACAGTTTCTTCCACCTTGAATAGTTATGCGCTAAAAGGAGCCAATGGCGCTCATTTTCTGATTGACAAGGATGGAACCATTTATCAGACGGCTTCGCTGAAGCGGAAAACAAATCATGTGGGGCCACTTAGAAGCCGCTGCGCACAGGAAAAAAGCTGTTCGCCTGAAGAAACGGAGCTGAATGAAAAATTCAATCCTACAAAAGAAAACCAGCGGGAAAGCAAGAAACCGGCGGGGGAGCGCTTTCCCTCCAATAGCGACTCCATTGGAATCGAACTGGTGGGCATGTCTTACAAGGCCAAAAGTCATCAGGAAACCAGCAATCTGGATGGCAGTTTCAACTTCCTGATTACCACCACAGACGGGAAAACGCTAAAATATGAAAATCTGTCGGCTGATGTCGCCAGCCGGATGCGGGAGGAAATCAAGGAAAGCAAGCTCAGAAAAAAATATTATATTTTTGAACAAGTAACAACCCAGCAAAATGAGTCCCTTCAATGGCTGACGCAGCAGCTACGCAGAGAATATTCAATACCGGAATCAGAAGTCTTTGCTCACCCAACAGTTTCCCGCAAAACAGGTTCGGAAGCGCTGACAGCTCAATGGAGATAAACCGTCATGAATTTCAAATGGCTAGTCTGCCTGCCTTTCATTATGACGCCTGGCGTCATGTCTTTGGCCCAAGAGATGCCTGTTCATGATGCCTGCGTGGATATATTGGAAGAGGACTTTGCAGACGACACGATCACGCTATGCCCATCGCCATTGCCGCCGATCGAAATGATTCAGGTGGAAGGTTACAGTGAAAGCAAAAAGGAAGCAGGAGAGCCGGACTGCAATACATTTCATCCGGACGCTGCCACGGTGCGGCGCTATTTTTCAAAAGCGCGGCAAATTAGCCGTCAGGATTGGATGCATAAGATAATTATGGTTTCATGTGAAGCTTATGGAAGAATGGCGCTGCAAGATGGACGCAAAGCAGAATGGAGCGTTAGCCCCAGCCGCGCAGCTCTGATCAGGATTGATGAAGGGGCATACCAGGAATACTTCTTCTTTTGCTCGAAAGCGGATTGCGGTTTCCCGCCATTCTGGTAACAAGCGTCTATTTCAACAATTGCCTTCAAGCGCAGCGCATGAAGGCAATTTGTTTTGGAGACGATGACACGCATAAGCCCCAATGCCCCACCAGAAATCCGCGCAATGAATATTCAATGCCAGAATTGGAAGTTTTTGCTCATCCAGCAGTTTCCCGTAAAACAGGTTCGGAAGCGCTGACAGCCCGATGGAGATAAAACGTCATGAATTTCAAATGGCTAACCTTCCTGCCTTTCATTCTGACGTCTGGCAACATATCTTTGGCCCAGCAAATGATTATCCATGATTCCTGTGTAAAAGTCTTGGAAGAGGACTTTGCTGACGATAGGATCACGCTATGCCCTTCGTCACTGCCGCCGATCGAAACGATTCAGGTGGAAGGTTACAGTGAAAGCGAAAAGGAAGCAGGAGAGCCGGACTGCAATACATTTCATCCGGACGCTGCCACGGTGCGGCGCTATTTTTCAAAGGCGTGGCAAATCAGCGGCCAAGACTGGATGCATACGCTAACCATGGTTCCATGCAGCGCTTATGGCTCTATGACGCTGCAAGGCGGACGCAAAGCAGAATGGGGCATTAGGCCCAGCCGTGCAGGTCTCATCAGGCTTGATGGAGGGGCATACCAGGAATACTTTTTCTTTTGCTCGAAAGCAGATTGCGGTTTCTCGCCGTTCTGGTAATAAGCGCTCTTTCAGCAATCGCCTTCATGAGCAGTGCATGAAGGCAATTTTTTCTGGAAACGAAGGCATGCATAAACCTCAATGCTCTGCCGGGAATCTGCGCGGTGAATATTCAATACCAGAATCGACAGTCTTCGCTCATCCGCCGGTTTCCTGTAAAACTAGTTCGAAAGCGCTGACTGCTCAATGGAGATAAATCGTCATGAATTTCAAATGGCTAGCCTTCCTGCCTTTCATTCTGACGTCTGGCAACATATCTTTGGCCCAGCAAATGACTATTCATGATTCCTGTGTAAAAGTCTTGGAAGAGGACTTTGCTGACGATAGGATCACGCTATGCCCTTCGTCACTGCCGCCCATCAAGACAATTCAGGTGGAACGTTATAGTGAGAGCAAAAAGGGAATAGGGGAGCCGGATTGCAATACATTTCATCCGGACGCCGCTACAGTGCGGCGCTATTTTTCAAAAGCGCGGCAAATTAGCCGCTGGGACTGGACGCATAAGCTAACCATGATTTCATGCAGCGCTTCTGGCTCCATGACGCTGGAAGATGGGCGCAAAGCGCGCTGGGGAATTAGACCCAGCCGCGCGGCTCTCATCAGAATTGATGGAGGAGACTACCAGGAATACTTCTTCTTTTGCTCGAAAGCGGATTGCGGTTTTTCGCCATTCTGGTGACAAGCGGCCATTTCAACAATCGCCTTCATGTGGCGCGTGAAGGCGATTTTTATTGGGATAATGGGGCCCAAATTTGCATATACAGACCATGCAGATTGACTTCTCTTTTTGATGTGCCATGACCTCTACTTCCGTCGCCATTGTTGATTACGGCATGGGCAATCTGCGCTCCGTGGCGCAAGCCGTGCTGCATGCCGCACAGGGCCTGCCCGTGAGCGTGGCTGTTACCAGCCAGCCGCAGGCCGTGCGCGATGCCGCGCGCGTCATCCTCCCCGGCCAGGGGGCCATGGGCGACTGCATGGCCGCCTTGCGAGCCAGCGGCTTGCAGGAAGCCGTGCTGCAAGCTGCTGCCAGCAAACCGCTTCTGGGCATTTGCGTGGGCATGCAAATGCTGTTGGAGCACAGTGCCGAAGGCCACACCGCTGCTGGCACGCCAGGGCTGGCGCTGTTGCCGGGTGAAGTGCTGAAATTCGACTTCGCGGGCCGCCGCGCGCCTGACGGCAGCGCCTACAAAGTGCCGCAAATGGGCTGGAACCGCGTGCGCCCCTGCACGCATTCAGGCGTCCGGCACCCGCTCTGGGAAGGCGTGCGCAACCCGCCCGCGCCGGGCGAGGGCAGGGCCGCCGGGGCCGAAGAAGCGGATGGCGGCGAGCCGTGGTTCTACTTCGTTCACAGCTACTACGCCTGCTGTGCCCGCGCCGAAGACGTAGCGGGCCAGACCGAATATGGCGGCCTGCGCTTTGCCAGCGCCATCGCGCGCGGCAACCTGTTCGCCACGCAGTTCCACCCCGAAAAAAGCGCGGAACAGGGCTTGCGCCTGTTTCGCAATTTCCTGCGCTGGAATCCGTGAAGGCCGCGAGGGCGGCGCTCATTCAGCAGCGCGCCCGGAAAACGGGCGAGTAAATGACTGCGCCTGCCCGCACTGCGCAGGGCATCTCGCGCCTTTCAGCATCCACATCTAGCGGGCCTCTGGAGCCGGGACTGCCAAGAATAAACACTGGTTTTTCAGGTATTTTCTATCAGGTTTGCGGCGATGCTTCCTTGATTTTTTTTGAATGGACTGCGGATTTTCGGGTCATAGGCATGTCTTTGCAGGATTCTCCAAATAAGCAGACAAACTTTCCGGCCTGAAATCCGCAGCAATATTCTGAAAATATCCATGAAGTATTCCGGCTTGGTATTTCATTGGGCAGCAGCGCCCGTCGCGCCCATGACCGGGCAAGCCCTGAACGGCCAGATGCGCCCCCCCCAGTGCCAGTTGCGATAAAGTCGCCGCCGCCATTGGAGGCCAAGACGGCCGCGCCAATGGCAGGCAAAACCGGTTGCGGCGGCCGGCGCCGAAATTCGTGAAAGTGCAGACGCCCATTCAACGCCTTATTCGCTTTCATTCACCCCGTTCATTCAACCCGCTCAGGAGATTCAACATGGAAAACAATGCGCTCATTCAATACGGCTCCACGCAAGACAGCCGCACTTTCCACGCCGTGCGCCAAACCGAGCAAATCTGCGCATGGACGGTGCTGGGCATTGGCGGCTTTCTGCTGCTCGTGCTCATTGCCAATGTGCTCAGCTCGTTTTTCAAACATGGCATGGGCGAGGCCATTTTGGCGCTGCTGCTTGTGGGCGTGGTGCTGTGCCTGGTCTTTGTGGGCGTCACCAAGCTGCTGGAGCTGCTGGTTTTCAAGCCCTGGAAGGCCGTGCGCTACAGCGCCTGCGCCAAGCGCATGGCCGCCGAGGCGCAGCAAAACGGCCTGCGCCCTGTGGCCGCCCATCAGTGGACGTGGCCGCAGCCCGGCGTGCTGGCGCTGGACAGGCAGAACAACGCGCTGTTCGCCTGTGTCTGGGGCAACGGCTACGAGCGCTTGCTGCTTTCGCCGCGCGAAGTCATTGGCGTGAAGGTGGAGCGAGAGTCTGAAATCCATACCGATACGAAGCATGGCGGCAGCTTCGCCATCTTTTCCTCTGGCGGCTGGGGCTACCAGTTCGGCAGCCGCTCCAAGTCCAAGTCCGTCACCATCGAGCGCGCTTTTCTGGAGATTCACTACCAGCGCGAAGGCGCGGCCGCGCCCGGGTGGGTGGCCGTTCCTTATGGCGAGGAGCGCCGCGAAGCCGATTCAATGGCCGTGGCCATCCAGCAATGGCAGCGGCAGTAAGCCTGGCTGCCGGCCATTGGCGTGTTTCTTGCAGGAAAACACTCATTGCGCCCGCTGGCGCGCACGCCAGAATGCACCGGTTTTCTCTTCTTTCCCAGCAGCATCCATGCTTCTCATCCCCGCAATTGATCTGAAAGACGGCCACTGTGTGCGCCTCAAGCAAGGCGACATGGCCCAGGCCACCACCTTCAGCGAAGCGCCCGCCGACATGGCCGCGCACTGGCTGGAGCAAGGCGCGCGCCGCCTGCACTTGGTTGATTTGAATGGCGCCTTTGCCGGCAAGCCGCAGAACATGGCGGCCATTCGCGCCATCTTGCGGCAAGTGGCGGGCCAGGCGCCCGTGCAGCTGGGCGGCGGCATCCGCGATCTGGACACCATTGAAAAGTACCTGGACGCGGGCATCAGCCACGTCATCATCGGCACCGCCGCCGTCAAAAACCCCGGTTTTCTGAAAGACGCCTGCGCCGCGTTTGACAGCCACATCATCGTGGGCCTGGACGCGCGCGAGGGCAAAGTGGCCACCGACGGCTGGAGCCGCGCCACGCACCACGAAGTGACCGATCTGGCGCGCAAGTTCCAGGACTGGGGCGCGCAAAGCATCATCTACACCGACATAGGCCGCGACGGCATGCTCACCGGCATCAACATCGAGGCCACCGTGCGCCTGGCGCAGGCGCTTTCCATTCCCGTCATCGCCTCCGGCGGCCTGTCTTCAATGAGCGACATCGAACAGCTCTGCGCTGTGCAGGGCGAAGGCATTGAAGGCGTGATTTGCGGCCGCGCCATCTACAGCGGCGCGCTGGACTTTGCCGCCGCGCAGGCCCGCGCCGACGCGCTGTGCGCCAGCGCGGACAAGCCAGCGAGCGGCGCGGCCCGCGCGTGAGAGCCTGCTCGCAGCCCAGCCTTCATGCGCCGGGTTTAGGTTCAGCGCCTCATTTAGCTCCGCTTTTCATAGCGTGAGGTCCTAGTGAAACCAGCGCAGGGCAGCTTTTCGATACCCCTGAATTTGCTCCTGTTTCTGCTGTTTCATGGTGCTTGCCAGAAGCTGGCTGCCGCCTGCCGCCAAGGGTAAAACGCCCGTGCGGGCCAAGTTGTCCGCTTCTTGATCCTCCAGATAACCTGTTCACACCCCGTTCGCAGACGCCAGAAGCGCAAACTCGGGCGATCTGCGGCCTTGCAAGCCCTCGCCGGGCTGCAAATTGAATGCAAGTGAGCTGTGCGTGAAGCACAAGCCCGTTTACACCTTGCTGCTCCATCCTGATGCGCCGCCTCTGGCGGTCAGACTTTGCGGCCAGATGCTGAACAGGTTCCGGTTAAGGCGGGCTGTCAGTCCGCGCGGCCATGGCGGGCAAGAAGGCCGTGTCCGCTTCAGGCCCGAGGCCGCAAGCCCAGCCAGCGCCAGACCTCCAGCATGGCCAAAGCCAGCGATCTGGCCGCCCTTCATCTTTGTTGTCCCTTTCACCGCCATGTCTGAAGCACACCGCAATGCCCTCGTTTTGTTTTCCGGCGGGCAGGACTCCGCCACCTGCCTGGCCTACGCCCTCACGCGCTACGAGCGCGTGGAAACCATCGGCTTTGACTACGGCCAGCGCCATCGCGTGGAGCTGACGCAGCGGCTGGCCGTGCTTGCTGCGCTGCGCCAGCGCTTTGCGGCCTGGAGCGGGCGGCTGGGAGAGGACCACGTGCTCGATTTGCCCGTGCTCGGCCAGATCAGCGACACCGCCATGACGCGCGACATCGCCATCGAAACACAAGCCGGCGGCATGCTCAACACCTTTGTGCCTGGCCGCAATTTGCTGTTTCTCACCCTGGCGGCGGCGCTGGCCTGGCGGCGCGGCCTGAGCGTCATCGTCACCGGCGTGTGCGAAACCGATTTTTCCGGCTACCCCGATTGCCGCGACGACACCATGAAAGCCCTGCAAGTGGCGCTCACCCTCGGCATGGACCGCCGCTACGTCATCGACACCCCGCTCATGTGGCTGGACAAGGCCGCAACCTGGCAGCTCGCACACGATTTGGGCCAGCAGGCCGACCCCGCAGGCGGCGGCGCAGACCTGGTGCGTCTGATTACCGAGCACACCCACACCTGCTACCTGGGCGACCGCACCCATCGCCACCCCTGGGGCTGGGGCTGCGGCCACTGCCCCGCCTGCGAGCTGCGCGCCCGGGGCTGGGCGAAATACAGCCAGCCGCGCTCAAGCAGCTGATCGCACCTGGCTCGTAGTCGGACTATGAACAGCTTCCAGGGCCATCTTTAGCTCCTGAAAGCAAAGCTGGACGTGTCTTGACTGATGGCCTGCCCCAAGGTTCAGGCACCAGGAAAGCAGAAAAAGGCTTTTTCCGCTTCTTTATCAATAGCATGGTGTCTTGGCGGAATGTGCGCCAATGCCGTTTCAATGCGCCTTGAATCCGCTCCTCTTTTTAATGCGCTGGTTTGCGGCGAACTGTCTCGATGCCGCCTAGAATCTGGCTGATTCAACCAGTTGGGCCAGGCCGTGCGCTTGGCCTGTTTTTTCGCAAGGAGACCCCACATGACTGCCGCCATGCCGGCCGCGAGCGCGGCCACTGTGGGCTTGTTTGAGGCCAAGACCCGTTTGTCCGAATACGTCGCCCGCGCCGAGCGGGGCGAAGAAGTCATCATCACCCGGCACAACAAGCCCGTGGCCCGCATCGTGCCCATGACGGCTGAAGCGCCCGCGCGGCCCGTGCCGCGTTTTGTGCAGCGCACGTTCCATATGGGACTGCCACAGCAGCCAGACGCCGGGCAGCCAGGCAAGCTGGCAGGCGAGCTGGACGTGCAGGCATTTTTGGCGCTGGACGCCCGGCTCCATGCCGAGTGGCAAGCGCAGCGAAAACAGCCGCCGCGCCGTTCTGGCCGCTCCAGGCATGCAGCGCAGCAGCCCGCCGCCAGCGCAGATGCCGCAAGCAAAGCCGCCGCAGATTGAGACCGCGCCGTGAAGCTGCCTGATACCAATGTGCTGGTTTACAGCGTCAATGCCAGCAGCCCCCAGCATGCGGCGGCCACGGTCTGGCTGGAGCAGGCGTTTGCCAGCCAGAACGTGGCCTTTGCCTGGAATGCGCTGATTGGCTTTGTGCGCATTGCCACGCATCCGCGCGTGATGCCCGCGCCTTTGTCGGTGGCCGAGGCCACAGGCGTGGTGGACGAGTGGCTGGCGCATCCGCATGCCGTGCTGGCGCAGCCGGGCGCCCGCCATGCCGATTTGTTTTTCAAGCTCTTGCTGCAATGCGGCGCGGGCGGCAACCTGACCAATGACGCCCACCTGGCCGCGCTGGCCATTGAGCACGAAGCCGCCGTGGGCACGTTTGACGCCGATTTCCTCCAGTTCAGGGGCGTGCAAGTGGATTTGCTGCGCCCTGATTCTTTTCCTTCACAACAACCATGACGACCCATTCAGTCCCCCACATGTCCGTGGCGCAAATCCGCCAGACTTTTCTCGACTTTTTCGCCGCGCGCGGGCACACCATCGTGCCTTCTTCGCCACTGGTGCCTGCCAACGACCCCACGCTCATGTTCACCAACAGCGGTATGGTGCAGTTCAAGGATGTGTTTCTGGGCGCCGACAAGCGCCCCTACCACCGCGCCACCAGCGTGCAAGCCTGCCTGCGCGCGGGCGGCAAGCACAACGATCTGGAAAACGTGGGCTACACCGCGCGCCACCACACTTTTTTCGAGATGCTGGGCAACTGGAGCTTTGGCGACTATTTCAAGAAAGAAAGCCTGCAATGGGGCTGGGAGCTGCTCACGCAGGTCTACAAGCTGCCGCCCGAGCGCCTGCTGGCCACCGTCTATCACGAAGACGACGAGGCATATGACATCTGGACGAAAGTCATCGGCCTGCCGCCCGAGCGCGTGATTCGCATCGGCGACAACAAGGGCGGCAAATACAAGAGCGACAACTTCTGGATGATGGCCGACACCGGCCCTTGCGGCCCCAGCAGCGAAATCTTCTACGACCACGGCCCCGGCGTGCCCGGCGGCCCTCCCGGCAGCCCCGATGAAGACGGCGACCGCTTCATTGAAATCTGGAACCACGTGTTCATGCAGTTTGAAATGCATGAAGACGGCAGCGTCACCCGCCTGCCCGCGCCCTGCGTGGATACCGGCATGGGGCTGGAGCGCCTGGCCGCCATCTTGCAAGGCGTGCACAGCAATTACGAGATTGATTTGTTTCAGGCGCTCATCCGCGCCGCCGCGCGCGAAGTGGGCGTGCCCTTCAGCATGGACGTGCCCAGCCTGAAGGTGATTGCCGACCACATCCGCGCCTGCTCTTTTCTCATTGCCGACGGCGTCATTCCCGGCAACGAAGGGCGCGGCTATGTGCTGCGCCGCATCATCCGCCGCGCCATCCGCCACGGCTACAAGCTGGGGCAAAAGCAGCCGTTTTTCTACAAGCTCGTGCCTGATCTGGCGCGCGAAATAGGCAGCGCCTATCCGCGTTTGGTCGAGCAGGAGGCGCACATCACCGAAACGCTTAAGGCCGAGGAAGAACGCTTCTTCGAGACGCTGGAAAAGGGTATCAACTTTCTTGAGTTTGGTATCGCCTGGTCGAGACTTCCTAGTTACGAAAGAGGAAATGCTCAAAAGGGTCAGAAATTATCTACTCCAAAAGAACATACTGAGTTTAGGGCGCTTGCCCATGTAAATATTCACGGGAAACGATGTGTCGTTATTCCTAGGCGGGACATGCTTACTTTGGAAAGTGCTTCTTATATTTACCCGGATTTTTGGGGAAAATCACTCAGCCAGTCTGGAACCTGGTTGCCTCAATGGGTGGAGGCTATAAAAGATTGGGCAAATAAAAACGCTTCCGGTTCTGTATTGAATGGTCACGTGGCGTTTGAACTGCACGACACTTACGGCTTCCCGCTCGACCTCACGCAAGACGTGTGCCGAGAGCGCGGCGTGACGGTGGATGTAGCCGGTTTCGATGCTGCCATGCAGCAGCAGAAAGACGCTGCCCGCGCCGCCGGCAAGTTCAAGATGGACAAGCTGCTCGAATACGATGGCGAAGCGGGCGTCTTTACCGGCTACGAGGAAATGACCCACGATGCTTGCCGCGTCGTTGCGCTATACGCCGATGGCGCCAGCGCGGACGAACTGAAAGCGGGGCAGGCCGGCGTGGTTGTGCTCGACACCACGCCTTTCTACGCCGAAAGCGGCGGCCAGGTGGGCGATGCCGGCCTGCTCACCGCCCCCGGCGTGGTGTTTGAAGTGGCCGACACACAAAAAATCAAGGCCGGCGTGCACGGCCACCACGGCGCGCTCACGCAAGGCGCGCTCAAGGTGGGCGACGCCGTGCAGGCGCAAGTGGACGCGCTGCGCCGTCAGGCCACCATGCGCAACCACAGCGTCACCCACCTCATGCACAAGGCCCTGCGCGAAGTGCTCGGCAGCCATGTGCAGCAAAAAGGCTCGCTCGTCGATGCCGCCAAAACCCGCTTTGACTTCACGCACGGCGCGCCCGTCACGCCCGAAGAAATCGCCGAAATCGAACGCCGCGTGAACGCCGAAATCCTGGCCAACACCGCCACGCAAGCGCGCGTGATGGACATCGACAGCGCCCGCGAAACCGGCGCCATGATGCTTTTTGGCGAGAAATACGGCGACACCGTGCGCGTGCTCGACATCGGCGCCAGCCGCGAGCTGTGCGGCGGCACCCACGTGGCCCGCACCGGCGACATTGGCCTGTTCAAAATCGTCATGGAAAGCGGCGTGGCCGCCGGCATCCGCCGCGTGGAAGCCATCACGGGCCTGAACGCCCTGAACTGGGCGCGAGCCACCGAAAACGCCGTGCAATCGGCCGCCGCCGCCCTGCATGCCCCCGCTGCCGATCTGCAAGGCCGCCTGCGCCAAACGCTCGATCACATCAAAACGCTGGAAAAAGAAGTGGCCCAGCTCAAGGGGCGCCTGGCCAGCGCACAGGGCGGCGAACTGGCCAGCCAGGCCGTCAGCGTTCATGGCGTGCAGGTGCTCGCCGCCCGCCTTGATGGCGCAGACGCCCAAACCCTGCGCGAGACGATGGACAAGCTCAAAGACAAGCTCAAAACCGCCGCCATCGTGCTGGCCGCCACATCCGAAGGCAAAGTGCAGCTGGCCGCAGGCGTCACGCCCGACACCGTGGGCCGCATCAAGGCGGGCGAACTTGTGAACTTCGTTGCCCAACAAGTAGGCGGCAAAGGCGGCGGCAAGCCCGACATGGCCATGGCCGGCGGCACCAACGTCGCCGCGCTGCCCCAGGCCCTGCAAAGCGTGCAAGAGTGGGTGGCCGCCAAACTGGCTTGAGAGCCTGCTCGCATCGTGGGAGCGAAAAGCGCGGCCTCGGGCGCGGCTTGCGGCGTTGCGACCCATCCCAATCCGCTCTTTCGCCCCTCACGTTCAAATCATGAACTGGTTCTGAAAGCCAGCGCCCGGGGCTGCCAGGCCCGGGCGGCAAGAGAACAGCCAGAAAGGGAAGCCAAAAGGAAAATCCCAAAAGGAGCCAAAACAATGAGCAAAGGCCGGCGTCGATTGGGTCTTTGCGGGATCACGATTGGCACGCCTTGCGCTTGCAATGGCTCTATCAGCCATTGAACATCAAACGCTTTGTCTGCCAGCGCCAGCAGCGCCCCAAACTTTTGGTTCCGGATCAGTTCTTGGTCTCCTTTGCTGGCATGGCATCAGAGCGAACTTGAGCAGATTGCCGGCGCATCGCACAAGGCCCGTATCCTGCCGGGTGAGTGGCCTATGGCCTGGCTTTGAGTCCCGCGCCCGGGCTGTGACGGTGCACTTTCACGGTCGTGGCATCGGCCATGGCGTATTGCATATCCGGCTGGTCGCTGACGGCATCAAAGAGTTTTTGCCTTGCCCCCGTCGCGAAAGCGCTTGAAGACGGTGTTGCATTTGCCAAATTCTTCAGGCCAATCGCGCCAGGGGCTGCCTGTGCACACGATCCACGGCACGGCCTCTGCAAATCAAGCGCTTATTCGCGCCTCTTGGCACTGCATCGCCAGGCGTGCCCAGGCAGTGCGGGGTCATTAGCGCTCACTGCTTGTCGTTTGATACTCATCTTTCCATGGCGGGATTGCAGCCATAAGAGGTGATTTTCAACAATCCCTAGTGGAAAGTGCGCAAAACGGCATTTCATACTCCCTGAATTTGCTCCCGCTCTGCCGAAGCCATTACCCGCCCTTACTCGGGCTTACAACGGAGCCATCACCCTGCTGCCCCCGTGTTGCCTCACGATCAATTCTGGTTTGAAAACTTCCGCATGGGCATCTTCCCGAATCTGTTTGCAGACGGTCAGTTTCCCAAAGATGCCGCCAGCCTGAACCAGTTTTTGCGCCAAATCACGCCCAACACCGGTGCGTATGATTTGGATGTGGTATCCGATGCCGTTGCCGCCGTGTTCGACCGTATTGGCGAAGACGTGTTGATTGCCCACTCACAAGGCGGCGGCCCCGGTTGGCAGACCGTGCTGAAAAATCCTGAAAAAGTGAAAGTCGTGGTTTCCTACGAACCCGGCACCGAGTTTGTTTTCCCCGAAAAAGAAATGCCGAGCGTTGCCACACCCGCTAACGACGCCGCCAACATTTCACTCTCGCAGCCTATCAGTACTGAACGTTTCGCCCTGCTGACCCAAATGCCCATCATCATCTATGACGGTGATTACATTTCGGTAGAGAACCCGCATTGGGCATCGCAGCGGTGGATTGAACGCATCCGTATGGCGCAAGCCTTTGCCGACTGCGTAAATCGCCACGGCGGCGACGCGAGCGTTGTGCAGTTGCCTGACATCGGCATACGCGGCAACAGTCATTTCGCCTTTATCGAAGCAAATAACGTGGAAATCACTGATGTGTTGGAAAACTGGTTGGAAGAAAAAGGTCTGAAATAAGCAGCCCGCACACGATAAAGCTAGCCTTCCCTTATTTACAATCAGTCTCCAAGAAGTTCCATGAACCTCGCCATCACCGCAAGAAAAAAGCTTTTTCCTTGCGGAAATCCCGTTGGATTGCTTGAGGTTCCACTGCAGACAGCATTTGCTGGTGCGGCGGGTTTGGGAAGGATTCGAAATAACCCGAGATGACTATTGGCAGCGATAGCCGTCTCTTTTTTTATACGCTGCCACTTTCGGATAGGCGCAGAGCGGCATTTTTAATAATGTTTGCGCAAGGTTTGCCGCCTCGTCCTTCTCCTCCGCTTGATAGGCGGATGGCGGCGGGCCGCCAGTGGCAAAAGGTGCTGAAAAACGAGGCACGGCGGCCATTTCCTTGTCCGTCAGGCACTTGCGCGCGGCATACACGTTTGCCCCCGGCTTTTCCACAGCTTTGCGCCCGCAGGGTGTGAAAAAGCCGGTTTGCTCTGAACAGGTTCTCGCGCCAGGGGCCGCGAGCGCGGCGCTGCCAAAAAAGAAGGCAGCGGCGGCGAATCCTTGGCTTTCAGTCACTTGCGCGCGCCGTACCGGCTTGTCCACGGCTTGCCCACAGCTTTGCGCCCGGCGCGTGTGCAAAACCGCCGCGCCTGGCTGGCGCGCCCTGCCCATTTTTCAGGCAAATCATGCGCCGCCTTGCCGCGCAGGCACTTGCGCGCGCCATACCGGTTTGCCCACGGCTTTTCCACAGGCTTGGGCCTGGGCGATGGGGACAAATGGAGCAAGTGGAACGAGCCGGGCTGAATCGTGCGAAATCGTGCGGGGATAAGCGGCGCGGCGGACGCCGGATTGCCAACAGGCTCTCAATACCCGGCTTTGCCGCCGGGTCTGCGGCGGGCGAACAGGCCTGCGGTGCGCGCGCCCTGGCTGGCAAAGCGCTCGCGGCGCGCCCGTTTGGGATCGACGCGCAGGGGCCGCCAGATTTCCACGCGGTCGCCGTCTTGCAAGGCCGCGCCGGGCGCGCAGGGGCGGCCCCAGATGCCGTAGGCCAGCGCGGCGCGCGCGTTTTCAGGCAGCCCTTGCAGCAGGCCGCTGGCCTGCACGGCCTGCGCCAGGGTGGCGTCTGCGGGCAGTTGCAGGCGGGCCAGCTGTACCTGGCGCGCGGCGCTGGCCCAGGCGACAGTGACGCCAATGAGGCCGCTGGCGCCGCCGCATGAGGGGGGGCTGGCGGCGGGTGAGGCGGATGAGGGCGGCGCGGCGTTCGTCATGGCTGGCCGTACACCTGCTCGGCGCGCTGGATGAAGGCGTCCACCATCGTGGCGGCGATCTTGTCGAACACGGGGCCGACCAGCGCCGACAGCGCCTTGCTGTCAAAGCCGTAGTCCAGCGCCAGCGTCACGCGGCAGGCGCGCTCGCCCGCCTGCCCCACGGGGGTGAAAGTCCACAGGCCATTGAGCGTGGAAAAGGGGCCTTTGACCAGCTGGATGCGCAGCTCGCGGTCTGCAATGTGCGTGTTGTAGGTGACAAAGCTTTGCTTCAGGCCCTTGAAGGCGATGCCGACTTCGGCGGTCATGCCCTTGCCGTCCGCGTCTTGTCCGATGACGCGGCCCAGGCTGCACCAGGGCAGAAATTCAGGGTAGCGGGCCACGTCCCGCACCAGCTCGAACATCTCGTGGGCGCTATACCAGATAAGAACGGATTTGCGGACGGTTTTCATGGAAAATCTCGCGTTTTTCGCGCGCCTGGCCTTCGGCTGGCCTGGGCGTCAAGCCGCAAATTCTAGAAACCCACAGGGTTTCAGCCTTTTTCCTGCCTTCCCTCCCGCTTTTCATTCAGCCTTTCTTCACGCATGGCCGCCAAGAAAAAAACCGCTTCCAAAACGCCCAACCCCGTCATTGCCAGCAATAAAAAGGCCGCCTTCAATTACTTTTTTGAAGAGCGTCACGAAGCGGGCATGGTGCTGCAAGGCTGGGAAGTGAAGGCGCTGCGCGCGGGCAAGGCGCAACTGACCGACGGCTACGTGGTCATTCGCGGCGGGGAGCTGTTTGTCATTGGCTGCCAGATCAACCCGCTGGGCACCGCCAGCACGCATGTGCGCCCCGAGGCGGCGCGCACCAAAAAGCTGCTCATGCACCGCGACGAAATCCGCCGCCTGATCGGCAAGGTGGAGCAAAGGGGCTACACGCTCATTCCGCTGAACCTGCACTGGAAAAATGGCCGCGTGAAGTGCGAAATCGCCCTGGCCAAGGGCAAGGCCGAACACGACAAGCGCGACACCATCAAGGAACGCGAAGGCAAGCGCGAAGCGCAGCGCGCCATGAAGTCGCTCAGCCGCTGACGGCCCGCCCGCCGCCCGCGCCTGCAAGCGGGCCGCAAGGGGCTGCGAGCCGGAATGCAGGCATTTGGAATGCGCAAGGCATGAGCAGAAGACAAGGCGCAAGGGCGTTATTTCGCTTCTGTTTTCATAGCGCATGGTCCTAGTGGAACCTGCGCCGAGCGGCATTTTCAGCCCTTGAATCCGCTCCTGATTTTGATACCGCTCTGCCTTCTCATGGCGGATCTGCAAGGCGCGCGAAGGCATGGCGGCGGAGCCAGCCAGGGCCGCCCGGCTTTCGCTCCGCGCCGTTTTCTCTGCGCAAGAGGGCAGGGCGGCGGCAAGGCGCGAGCGGGCCAGCCTGTTCGTTGAACCCGCCGTTTCTGAGGATTTCCGCGCTCGCGCAGGCAGGGGGAATGCGAATGACCCGCTCGGCGTAGAAGGGAAGGAAAGGAGAGACTGAATTCGCTCCTTGATCCATAGCAGAACGTCTTAGTGAAATGGGCGCAGAATGGCATTTCGACTCCCTCAAATTCGCTCTTGTTTTTGATGCAACTGGGCGCAGGGTCTGCCGCCTAGCGGCCGTCTCGGCTCATCCGGCCCATCGCCCATCAAGACCAGGCGGCGAACAGCTTTCTAGCGCCCGCGCAGAAAGAGCGCGTCCAGCTCTTTCATGGAGAGTTGCCGCCAGGTGGGGCGGCCGTGGTTGCATTGGTCGGCGCGGTCGGTGGCTTCCATTTGGCGCAGCAGGGCGTTCATTTCCGGCAGGGTGAGGCGGCGGTTGGCGCGGATGGCGCCGTGGCAGGCCATGGTGGCCAGGATTTCGTGGTGGGCGCGTTGCAGCACGGCGCTGCCTTCGGGCAGGGGGCCTTGTTGGATGAGTTCGGCCAGCACGGCGCGCGCCAGTGCCACGGGGTTGCCTGCGGCCAGCGGGGCGGGCACGGCGCGCACGGCCAGGGTTTTGGGCGAGAAGGGCGTGATTTCCAGGCCCAGCAAGGCGAGCGTGGCGGCGTGCTCTTCCGCAGCAGCGGCTTCTTGCAAGGTGGCGGCGAAGGTGGCGGGAATCAGCAGCGGCTGGCTTTGCACGCGCGAGGCGGCCAGTTGCGCTTTCATGCGCTCGTAAACGATGCGTTCGTGCGCGGCGTGCATGTCCACGATGACCATGCCGGCGGCGTTTTCGGCCAGCACGTAGACGCCGTGGATTTGCGCGACGGCGCGGCCTAATGGGCCGTCTGCTTCGGGGCTGTCCGCTTCGGGGCCGTCCGCCTCGCCCGTCTGCTGTGCCGGGAAGGCGGGCGGCTCGTTGATTTCGTGCCGGGGGCCAGCGCTCATGGCAACCCAGGCTTCGGCCATGCGCTGCGGCGGCACGCGCGGTTCGGGCGGCCAGGCCGCTGGCCGCGCGGCATGCGGGGCCGTGTGCAGCGTCAAGGGTCGCTGTTCGCCCGCGTGGGCGCTGGCCGGGGCGGCATCAGGGGTGTCGCGCTCAACGCTGGCCGTGCCGCCCGCCGCTGCGCCGCCCGCTTGCGCGGCGCGGCTGGCGGCCAGCGCGTTTTCCACGGCGTGGCGCACGGCCTGGTGCACTTGGCGGCTGTCGCGAAAGCGCACTTCGATTTTGGTGGGGTGCACGTTCACGTCCACGCGGGCGGCATCGACTTGCACGTGCAGCAGCCATACGGGCTGGCGGTGGCCGTGCAGCACGTCTTCATAGGCGCTGCGGGCGGCGTGGCTGATGACTTTGTCGCGCACGTAGCGGCCATTGACCCAGGCGTATTGCTGGTCGGCGCGGCTGCGGGCGGCATCGGGCAGGCCCGCGCGGCCCGTCACGCGCACGCCGCCTTCTTCATGCGCCACGGGCAGGCTGCGGGCCAGAAAGTCTTCGCCCAGCACGTCGGCCATGCGCCGCGCCAGCGCCTGCTGCGGCGGCAAGCTGGCGGGCTGCGCGCGCCATTGCTCCAGCAGCTTGCCTTCGTGCCACAGGGCAAAGCCCACGTCGGGCCGCGCCAGCGCGTGGCGGCGCAAAGCTTCCACGCAGTGCGCCAGTTCGGTGGCGTCGGCCTTGAGGAATTTGCGCCGCGCGGGCACGCTGAAGAAAAGTTCTTTGACTTGCACGGTGGTGCCGCGCGCGCGTGCGGCCTGCTGCAATTCGCCCGTGCGCGCCTGAAGCTGCCAGGCGCTGCCGGCCCCTTCGGTGCGCGAGAGCAGCGTTGTTTCGGCCACGGAGGCAATGGCCGCCAGCGCTTCGCCGCGAAAGCCCATCGTGCCGACCGATTCCAGATCGTCCAGGCTGGCGATCTTGCTGGTGGCGTGGCGCTTGAGCGCCGTGGGCAGCTGCGCGGCTTCGATGCCGCTGCCGTCGTCTTCCACGGCAATGAGCCGCACGCCGCCGGCCAGCAGGCGCACGGCAATTTGCGTGGCCCCGGCGTCCAGCGCGTTGTCCAGCAGCTCGCGCACGACCGAGGCGGGGCGCTCGATGACTTCGCCGGCCGCAATCTGGCTGATGAGTTCGTCGGGCAGTTCGCGGATGGGGCGGGCAGGCTGGGGGGCGGGCATGGGGGATTTGCGGAAAGCAGCTTTGAACGCGCCTAGCATAAGTAGGCGGAGCCTGTATCCGGGGAACCAGGCTGGATAGAATGCAGGAAATGGCAAAAATGGAAAAAACGGCATTTGCTCCCATCGCCACCCTGCGTGAACGCTTGATGCTGATTGCCAAGGCGCTCATGCCATTGGCGCCAATGGCGCTGGCTGTGCTATGGCTAAAACGCGTGGCAAAAGATTCCCAATTTGTGCTTTGCCACCCTTATGGCGCTGAAATCGTTTTGTATGGTTTTCTGGCGCTGACGCCATTGAGCATGACAGCCATCATGGTCATGATTCACGGCAGGTTTGCGAGCAGCATTTTGCGGCATCGTCAATTTCCGCCGCCCGGGCACAAAACATTCAGCCGCACCCGCTATCGCCATGGCTGGCGGGCAGTGGCGCTGGGATGGTTGATAGTGGTTTTAATAAGCTGTGTATTTGCAGCTTCTCTTTATGGCGCCTGGCTGGCGCACGAATGGATGGGCCGCCTGAATCACGATGCCATGCGAATGGAGCAGGAAAAGGCATGTCCAAAGCGCGGCTGAAACCATGCGCCCATTGAACAGGAATGCCAGTTTTCCTATTCAATTCTTTCCGCCAGCAAAATCCTGCGTGAATTCAGAAACCAAATATCGGCCACTATTGGCTTTCAGCAGAAAGTCATGGCGGCGTATTCAAAGCGGGCGGCATGTGTTCAATCAGGCCGCCCGCTCCGGCATCTCTCCCCACGCCTGCCCCCGGCAGCCGTGCTGCTGCCAAAGTTCGGCGAAGGCGTCGCTGGCGAGCCAGTGCCATTCGCGTTCGCGGGCGGGGCGGATTTCGTCCTGCCAGCCGGCATCGGGCACGGCGGGGTGGCACATGATGAGCGCGCCTTGCGCAGGGGCGGCGGCCAGCCAGGTTTGCCAGCGGCGGGCAAGGGCGGCGGCGTCGCCGTCGAAGGCATAGACGCCGCCCAGGCAGGCGTTTTGCCGCCAGTGCATGCAGTGGCGGTCCACCCAGCGGCCGCCCAGGGCGTGGATGAGGCGCGATTTGGCGTCGGCCAGCAGCGGGCGCGTGCTGCGCAGGGCCACGGGCGGGCCGTAGCGGCGGCGCGCTTCGGCCAGCAGGCGCTCGCGCACTTGCGGAAACTGGTGCACGTGCTGGTGGCCGTCGATGAAGGCGGGGGGCTGGCCGATCTGGTCTTCAAAGGCATCCATCTGCCGCGCGATGGTTGCTTGCAGCGCGGCGGCGGGCCAGGCGCGCAGCCAGCTGCGGGCCATCACCTGCCCGAGCGTGCCTTGCCGCGCCAGGCCCGTGAGGTCAAAGTGCAGGCCGATGTCGATGCCCGCCTGCCGCAAGGCGGCCAGCTCATCGGGCGCGATGCGGCCCAGGCTCATGAAGCTGGCCGCGTGCACGCGCCCCAGCGCAGCCAGGCGGCACACGGCCTGATTGACGGCGGGCGACAGGCCCAGGTCATCCACGTTGAGGGTGATGTGTTTCATGGCTGAAAGCCCAGAACTTGCCGAGCGCAAAGGTGGCGAGCGTGACCAGCGCGGTGGCGGCCAGCCACGCCGCTTGATAGGCCGCCGGCCCCAGCAGGCGCAGGCCCGCCAGAAACAGCGCGTGATTGAGCGCAAAGCCGCACAGCGAGCTGGCCAGCCAGCGCCACAGGCTGGCGAGCCAGCGCCCGCGCGCGCCCGCATTTGCATCCGCGCGGGCCTGCCGGAAGGTGAACCGGTAATGCCCCGCAAAGCTGACGGCAAAGGCCACGGCAAACGCGCCCACGTTGCCCCACTGCGGCGCCAGCCCGGCGCGCACCAGCAGCACCAGCGCCGCAAAGTGCGTGGCCGCCGCCGCTGCGCCCACCAGCGCGAAGCAGCCCGCCTGCCGGGCGGCGGCGTTCAAGGCGGCGTTCAAGGCGGCGCTCATGGCAGCGGCTCCGGCGGCGGCGCGTCTGGCGCACGGCCTGGCGCGTTGTCCGGCCCGCCGCTTTGCCATTCGTAGTCGATCACGTAGATGGGGCGCTGCTTCACTTCTTCATAAATGCGGCCCACGTATTCGCCCATCACGCCCAGGCAGATGAGCTGCACGCCAGCGGAAAACATGATGCCCGCCACCACCGTGGCCCAGCCGGGCACGTCGCGCCCGAACAGCAGCGTGTCGGCCACGATGAACAGGCCGTAGAGCATGGAAGCGAGCGACACCAGCAGCCCCGTGCGCGAAATCCAGCGCAGCGGCTTTTGCGAAAAAGAAGTGATGCCCACCAGCGCCAGCTCCATCAGGCTGGCGTAGTTGAACTTGCTGCGCCCCTGCGCGCGCGGCGGGGCGGCAAAGGGCAGATACACGGTGTTGAAACCCACCCAGGCATACAGCCCCTTCATGAAGCGCTGGCGCTCGGGCAGCGCCAGCAGGGCATTGACCACCTTGCGGCGCATCAGGCGGAAGTCGCCCGCGCTGGGCCTGATTTCATAGCGCGCGTTGTCCTGCATGAAGCGGTAAAAGCCGCGCTTGAGCAGGCGCATCAGCCCGCCTTCGTGCGGGCGCTCGGCCTGAATGGCGGCCACCATGTCCGCGCCGCTCTCGCCCAGCTGGAGCATTTGCGCCAGCACGGGCACGGGGTGCTGGCCGTCGGCGTCCATCATGGCCACCCAATCGCCTTGCGCGGCGGCCAGCCCCGCGCTCAAGGCCGCTTCCTTGCCGAAATTGCGCGAAAAGGCAATGAAGCGCAGCGCCACATGGGCGGGCAGGCGCGCCTGCTGGGCGCGGCAGGCGGCATCCACCGCGTCACGGCTGCCGTCATTGACCACAACGATCTCTTGCCGCCCCGGCCGCTGCCCCAGCCACTCGCACAAAACGGGCAAAAACGCAGCCAGCGCCTGGGCATCGTTATAGACGGGCAGGATGACGGAAAGGGCAATCATGGCGGGGCAGGGCGGCGAAAGCTCCGGAGGCGGCAAGGGCGCAATGCAATGACTCGGCGCAGCGACTCAATGGCAGGCGCCGGCCTGCCAGGCGAAGCGGCAGAGAAAGGCCGGAGCGGGAGCTTGGCAGCATCAGAAACAGGAGCAAATTAAAGGGTCTGAAAATGGCGTTTGCGCAGATTCCACTAGGACATCATGCTATGGAAGAAGGAGCGAATAAAGGCCGCGCTCACAGCCTGCCCCTGGAACAAGCGCTCAGTCCTGCTTCAGGCAGGCAGGCGGAATATAGGCGCGCCAGCGCACCCGCAGCGGCTCGCGGCCCGGCAGCTTGCCCCACGGCAGCTGCCACTGGCCCTCGCGCACGGCCAGGCCGCGCGCCTCCTCCAGCAGCGGCGCCGAAGGCGTTTTGCCGCCGCCGGGCCACAGCATCAGGCTGCCGCAGCGCTGCACGCGCCGCGCGTTCATCCACGGAGAGTAGGCCGGGTCGTCTTCCACCATCACCGAAGGCGGGCCGGGCAGGGCCGAAGCCGCCAGGCCCGACAGCCAGCCGTCGCCGCTCACGCTGTCCAGCGGGCAGCGGCTCAGGGCCTGCCACTGGGCCTGCACGGCCTGCGCCAGCGCGGCCTGCGGCCAGTCCATGCGCGAAGGCTTGCCGCGCCACTGCGCGCCCCAGGCCAGCAGGGCCGCCATCGCCGCCGTCAGCGCCGCCAGCCACACGGCCACCCCCGCCAGCAGGCGGCGGCCCTGCCGCGCCAGAGCCTGCGGATCGCGCGGCAGCAGGCTGACCAGCATCAGGCCCGACAAGCCCCACATCGGCATGCCCCACTGGTCATGCAGCCCCACGCCCAGCGCCAGCCCCGCCAGCGTCAGCAGCAAGGCCGGAGCCAGCCCCATGAACCACACGAACAGCAAATCCTCGCGTGCGCGCCGTGGCCGTGAATCAGCCCCGCCCGCCGCAGGCCAGCGCAAACGCGCCCGCGTCAGCAGCGCCAGCGGCGCGTGGCTGGCGGCCTGCGCGCCCAGGAAGTTCAGCGCGCTGCCGCGCCCGCCGCCGTGCCCCGCCTCCAAGGCGCGCTCATGCGCATAAACAAAAGGCAGCCATTCATGCTGCGCCAGCCACAGCGCATGAGGCGAAAAAGCCAGCGCCGCCGCTGCCAGCGCCAGCCACGGCCCCGGCGTGCGCAACAGGCGGCGCGCGGGCGTGGCCAGCATGAACAGCCCGGCGGCGGCCAGCAGCACCGCCACCGAATACTTCACCATCAGCCCCAGCCCCGCCAGCGCGCCCAGCAGCAGCCAGAAAGCCGGGTTTCTCTCCGTCAGCGCCACATGAAAGGCCCACAGAAAACCCGCCCACACGGGCAGCTGCGCCAGGTTGTGGTTGAACTCCAGCGAGGGCAGCGTGTAATAGAACACCGCCAGCAGCAGCGCGCTGCCCAGCGCCGCCTGCGGCGGCTCGAGCACCCGCCGCCCCAGCCGCCATGTCAGCCACAGCGCCAGCGCCACGCACAACTGCCCCAGCAAATACGGCCCCAGCGCGCCAAAACAGCGGAAAAACACGTACAGCAGCCAGGAAGAAAGCGGCGGGTGCTTGTAATAGCCCCACTGCCATTCATGCCCCCAGTAAATGCCCTCCACCACATCCAGCGGGAAACTGGCCGCCAGCGCGGCGGGCAAAGCCGCCCACAATGAAAAATACGCCAGCAACCCCGCCAGCCCGGCGAGCGCCTGGCGGCGCGTCAAAATACTTTCCGTCATTGTTCTGCCTGCCCTGATTTTCTTGATGAAAATCAAGATACATTCACTCCATTCAATTTGGCGTCAGGGGCCTTATTCGCCAGAACGCCGGATGGCGCGCGATGCTAGCGTATAACTGCGTATGGCTCGGCGCGGCCCGGCGCAATAGCTTGATTTTTGTCAAGCGCAAAGACGGGCGGGCTTTCCAGGCGGACGCCATTGAACCGCTCCCGAACCGCTATTGAAGTGCCGCCGCGCCGCGCTTTTGACCGGCTTTCCGTGAGAAACGGCTGCGGGCCGCGCGGCCTTGCCTGCCTGAAACGCAATGGCGCATGAAAAAATGATTCCGTGAAATCGCGCCGGAAGAAAACCTGATTAATCTTGTGGATTCAAAAAGTCCTGCCAGGAGGCAAGGCATCATTCGGCGCAGGGCGCGGCGGGCCTGGCCGAAGCTGAAAAAAGCAAAAAGGAGCATCCCGCATCCGCTTGATCCGGGGCGTGTTTTCGGCACGCCTGCCGCAGGGTATTGCATCAAATGAATGTGAGCGCGAATATTTGAATATCCAGAAAATGCCTGGCAGGCAAATCATGAATCGCGCTGGCGCGTTTCGCGCGCTGAAAGCCTGAAAATCACTTTCATATTGCCGCAAAAGCCCGCTCCAGCCCGCGCGCGAATTTGCGCCGGGGGCGGTGGCAGGCCGCGCTGCGCCGCCCCATAATCGCCGCCCCATGGATCTGATTGCGCAACTTCTTGACTTCGTTTTGCATGTGGACAGGCACCTGGGCGCCTTCGTGGCCGATTACGGCGCGTGGGTGTATGCGCTGCTGTTTTTCATCGTGTTCGTGGAAACGGGCGTGGTGGTGATGCCGTTTTTGCCGGGCGATTCGCTGCTGTTCATCACCGGCGCGCTGGCCGGCGCGGGGCTGGTGGATCTGCCGCTGGCCTGCCTGGCGCTGCTGGCGGCGGCCATTGCGGGCGACCAGTGCAACTACGCCATTGGCCGCTACGTTGGCCCCAAGGTTTTTCACTGGGAAAACTCGCGCCTGTTCAACCGCCGGGCGTTTGACGCGGCGCACGCTTTCTACGAACGCCACGGCGGCGTGACGGTGATCGTGGCGCGCTTCATGCCCTTCATCCGCACCTTCGCGCCCTTTGTGGCGGGCGTGGCGGCCATGAGCCGCAGGCGCTTCACGCTGTTCAACGTGGCGGGGGCGTTCGTCTGGGTGATAGGCCTGTGCCTGGCGGGCTACTGGTTTGGCAACCTGCCGTGGGTGCAGGCGCATTTGAGCAAGATCATCTGGGCCATGATCATCCTGCCGGGCCTGGCCGCGCTGCTGGGCGGCTGGCGCGCGCGGCGCAGGCCCTCAGCAGCCTGAGCGCCTGCCCAGAAAGCCTGCCCGGCACTTGAACAAGCCCTGAAGCCGGGGCTGCCGGACGGCCCCGCCCGCTGGAAAAACATCAAAAACAAGAGCGGATTCAATGGGGTGAAAATGCCGCTTTGCGCAATCTCTACTAGGACATCTTGCTATGAATGCAGGAGCGAAACAGAGCCGCGCATTCAGCCTTGCCCGCGCCCTGAAGCCGCTTTGAGTTTGCGGCGCGAGCCAAAAATGGCCGCGCAAAACCGCGCGCGGAAATAAACAGGGTTAAGCCGGCCAGGGCCTGAAAGCCTGTTTGCCATCTGGCCGTGGGCGCGAAAAGCGCGAAAATCCGTTTTGCCGTGATTTTCACGGTATTCAAATGAGAAAACCGCGCGGGTTTGCGGCATTTGGCCGCCTGCCCGCCCGGCATAAACACTGTTTTGGGAAAGGAGAGAGACCATGCTCTACAAATTCAAATCGCAGGCGGCGGCTGAAGTCATCATGCTGCAATCGAGCGCCGAGGAACTGCTCAAAATCATCGGCAAGGCGCCGGGCGCCACGGGCATCATCACGGTGGAGCAGATTCCGGCGGCCATTGCCGCGCTGCGGCAGGCGGTGGCCGAAAGCGAAGCGGCGGAAAAAAGCCGAGCCGAGGCAAGCGCCGCGCCAGATGGCGAGGGCGATGACGAAGAAGCCGATGAGCCGGTGCTGCCCCATCAGCTGGTGGCCCCCTTCGTGCGCCTGCTGGAAGCCAGCGCGGCCGAAGGCAAGGCCGTGGTATGGGGCGTGTGAAAGCTGCTGCGCCGCCCGCCGGGCGGCGCCTGGCAGCCCGGCCTGCCGCGTCTTTTTGCTCCAGCCTTTTCGGCTCGGCCTTTCGCCTCTTGCGGGCAGGCCGTGAAGGGTCCGGGGCGCTGGGCCATCCGGAAAACCGCCGCGCCTGGTTGCAGGCTGCGGCGTTTTTTTTGCGTGGCGGCGGCAGTAATTGTCAATCGGGCTATTTTTTTGAGTCTTTCGTGAAATTTTGTTTCCCAATCCGCTAACTTCATGGGCATGACGACTGCAACTTCTGTTTCTCCTCAAATCACCGAAAAAATCCGGGCCGTGCTGCGCCAGCTCAATGGCGTGATCGCCGGCAAGCCCGCGCAGGTGCAGGGCAGCGTGGTGTGCCTGCTGGCGGGCGGCCATTTGCTGATTGAAGACGTGCCCGGCGTGGGCAAAACCACGCTGGCGCAGGCGCTGGCGCGCACCTTCGGGCTGGCGTTCTCGCGCGTGCAGTTCACGGCCGATCTGATGCCCAGCGATCTTTCCGGCGTGTCGGTGTATGACCGCGCGAGCGAGCGCTTTACCTTTCACCCCGGCCCCGTGTTTTCGCAAGTGCTGCTGGCCGACGAAATCAACCGCGCCAGCCCCAAGACGCAAAGCGCGCTGCTGGAAGCGATGGAAGAAAAGCAGGTGAGCGTGGAAGGCGAAACGCGCCCGCTGCCTTCGCCTTTTTTCGTGATTGCCACGCAAAACCCGCTGGAGCAGCTGGGCACCTACGCGCTGCCCGAATCGCAGCTGGACCGCTTTCTGATGCGCATCAGCCTGGGCTACCCCGACCGCGCCGCCGAGCGCGCCCTGCTGGCGGGCCAAAGCCGCCGCGAGATGCTGGAGACGCTGCCGCCCGTGCTCTCGGCCGCCGATCTGGCCGCGCTGCAAGCGGCTGTCGATCAGGTGCATGTGGCCGATCCGCTGCTGGACTACGTGCAGGAGCTGATCGCCGCCACGCGCTCGGGCCAGTGGTTTGCGCAGGGGCTGTCGCCGCGCGCGGGCATCGCCCTCATGCGCGCCGCGCGCGCGCAGGCGCTGATCGAGGGGCGCAACTACGTGGCCCCGGACGATGTGCAGGCCATCTTCCCGCAGTGCGCCGCCCACCGCATGACGCCCGCCAGCGCCGCAGGCCGGGGCGCGCTGGAGCAGACGCAGGCCATGCTGGAAGCGGTGCCGCTGCCGTGAACGCCGGGCGAAAAAGGGGATTGACGCCGCGCCAAGGCCCGGCAAGCGGGCTCCAACCGTTTTTTTCGCAGCCGCCGGCCTGGAAATACGCCGGTGCGCATGCGAAAAGCGGATTTGAAAAACACGAAATGGCGCGAATCGGCTGATTCAAAAGCGAATTCAAAAGCGAATCCAAAACCGCAAAAGCGAATCGACCGCCTGTTTCCAGAGCCGGAAAAACCACAAAAACCGCAGAAAAACCATGACCGCTCCAACCCTCCGCGCCCCCCGCTGGTGGCAGTGGCGCGCGCGCCTGCGCCAGTGGTGGCAGGGCCGCCTGACGGCGGCCGACGCCGTGCTGCTCACGCAGCGCAACGTGTACATCCTGCCCACGCGGGCGGGGCTGATGCTGGCCCTCACGCTGGGCGTGCTGCTGATTGCCTCCATCAACTACCAGCTCAATCTGGGCTACCTCTTTACCTTTTTGCTGGCCGGGTGCGCGGCGGCGGGCGTATGGGTGGGGCACGGCACTTTGCGCGGGCTGGGGCTGAAGCTCTTGCCGCCGCAGCCGGTGTTTGCGGGGCAGCCGGCGTTTCTGGACGTGCGCCTGTCCAGCGCGCGCGCCGCGCCGCGCCATGCCATTGGCCTGGCGGTGATGGGCGCAGGCCGCGAAGACGCGCGCTGGGCCTGGGCCGACGTGCCCGCGCGCGGCGAGGCGGCGCTGCAAACGAGCTTTTGCCCCGCGCGGCGCGGCCTGCACGCCGCGCCTTTGCTGGTGGTGCAGACGCTTTTTCCGCTGGGCGCTTTCCGCATCTGGACGGTGTGGAAGCCTGCCGCCCAGGTGCTGGCCTGGCCCGCGCCGGAGGTGAACGCGCCGCCGCTGCCCGTGGGCGAGGCGCGCGCGGGCGCGGGGCAGGCCGCCAGCCGCGAGCGCGCGCCGGGCGAGTTTGACGGCGTGCGCCCCTGGCAGCACGGCGACACGCTGCGGCAGGTGGTGTGGAAGAAGTTCGCCAAATCCGGCGAGCTGGTCAGCCGCGACGCGCAGCACTTGCAGCGCCAGCAGCTGTGGCTGGACTTTGCCCGCACGGGCGCGCCTGATGCGGAATCGCGCCTGTCGCGCCTGGCGGCCTGGGTGCTGGCGGCTGACGCGCGCCAGCTGGAATACGGCCTGCGCCTGCCGGGGCTGGAAATCGAGCCTGACAGCGGCGCAGCGCACAAGCTGCGCTGCCTGCGGGCGCTGGCGCTGTGCTGAGAGACTGCCGCCCGTTCCGGTTTTCAGGCTTTCGCCCCGCAGGGTCAGACTCTGAACAGGCTCCCAAAAAACCGCAGGCGAACACCCCGTTATTTCGCTCCTTGATTCATAGCATGATGTCCTAGTGGAAACTGCGCAGAAGCCGTTTTTATGCCGCTTTATTTGCTCCTCTTTCTGATGCTGCCGGGCCACGGCCTGCCGCCGCTGACCACATGAACGCTTTCAGACAACGCCTTGCCAGCCTGCCGCGCGACGCGCGCGACACCTTGTTTCTGCTGCTCGTGATCGCCTGGGTGGTGCTGCCGCACACGGGCAGCCTGCCCGTCTGGTGCAGCGCGCTGGCCGCTGGCGTGCTGCTGTGGCGCGGCCGCCTGGCTGTGGCGCAGCGGCCCCTGCCGGGGCGCTGGGCGCTGCTGGCGGCGCTGGGGCTGGCGCTGGCGGGCACGCTGTTTTCCTACCGCACGCTGCTGGGGCGCGAGGCGGGCGTGGCGCTGCTGGCGGCGCTGCTGGCGCTCAAGACGCTGGAGCTGCGCGCGCGGCGCGATGCCTTCGTGGTGTTCTTCCTGGGCTTTTTCCTGCTGCTGGCGGGCTTTTTCAACTCGCAGTCCATGCTGGCGGCCGCCGCCGCGCTGCTGGGGCTGCTGGGGCTGCTGACGGCGCTGGTCAATGCCCACCGGCCCGTGGGGCGGCCCAGCCTGCTGGAATCGGCCCGCATGGCCGGCTGGCTGGCGCTGACGGGCGCGCCGCTGATGCTGGCGCTGTTTCTGCTTTTTCCGCGCTTTGCGCCGCTGTGGGGCCTGCCCAGTGACGCACTGCAAGGCAAGACGGGCCTGTCTTCCAGCATGGAAGTGGGCAGCGTGGCCAAGCTGGCGCTGGACGAAGGCATCGCCATGCGCATCAAGTTCGACGGCAGCCCGCCGCCGCAAAGCGCGCTGTACTTTCGCGGCCCCGTGCTCTCGCACTTTGACGGACGGCGTTGGACGGCCGCCGCGCCAGGCCCTGGCAGCCGCGCAGACGGCAGCCAGAGCGGGCGCGGCCCCGAAGGCCCCGAAGACGCGGCCACCCTCATGCCCGGCCCCGGCGACTTGCAGGTGGCGGGCAGCCCCGTGCGCTACGAAGTCACGCTGGAGCCTAGCCAGCGCCTGTGGCTGCTGCCGCTGGACGTGGCCAGCCAGCCGCTTGAGCTGCCTGCGGGCATGCGCGCGCGCATGACGGCCGACATGCAATGGATGAGCTGGCGGCCCATCACCGACTTGCTGCGCTACCGCGCCGTGAGCCATCCGCAGTTTCGCTACGGCCTCAAAAACCCTTTTCGCAAAGACCGCCCGCCCGATCTGCGCCCCTGGCTGCAACTGCCCGCCGGCAGCAACCCGCGCACGCAGGCGCTGGCCGGGCAAATGCGCCAGCAAACCGGCGGCGACGCGCGCGCGCTGATGCAAGCTGCCCTGCAACGCCTGCGCACGGGCGGCTACACCTACACGCTGGAGCCGGGCGTCAGCGGCCAGCACAGCGCCGACACGTTCTGGTTTGACTCCAAAGAGGGCTTCTGCGAGCACATTGCCTCGGCCTTTGTGCTGCTCATGCGCGGCGCGGGCGTGCCTGCGCGCATCGTCACCGGCTTTCAGGGCGGCGAACTCAACAGCGTGGACGGCTACTGGGCCGTGCGCAACGCCGACGCCCACGCCTGGGCCGAAGTGTGGCTGCCAGATGAAGGCTGGACGCGGGTGGACCCCACCGGCGCCGTCATGCCCGGCCGCATCGGCCAGTACCAGCGCCTGCGCGCGCCCGACGGGCTGATGGCCGGCGCCATCAACACCCTCAGCCCCGGCCTGCTGGCGCAGCTGCGCGCCTTGTGGGAAGCGGCGGACAACTCCTGGAAGCAGTGGGTCATCAACTACACGCAAACCCGCCAGTTCGACCTGATGAAAAGCCTGGGCATGCGCAACCCCGACTGGATGAGCCTGCTGCGCCTGAGCGGCATCTTGCTGGCGCTGGCGGGCCTGGCCGCCGTCGGCTGGGCCTTGTGGGAGCGCCGCCAGCGCGACCCCTGGCTGCGCGCCCTGGCCCATGCCCGCCAGCGGCTGGCGCAAGCGGGCCTGCCCCTGCCCGCCAGCGCCACGCCGCGCGCGCTGGCCGCCGCCGTGCAGGCCGCCCCCTGGCCCCAAGAGCTGCGCCAGCCGTGGCGGCAAAGCCTGCTGGCGCTGGAAGCCTGGCGCTATGCGCCGCCTGCCAGCGGCCACGGCCACAGCGCATCGGCGCTGGCCGCCCTGCGCCGCCAGTTGCAGCGCCTGCCGCTGCCCGCGCCGCCGAAAAGATAATGCGCCGCTTTGCCCTTTTCACTCTTTCCGACTTTTTATGCGAATCGAACTGCCCGATCTTTCCCAGCGCCAGCCCATGCACGAAAGCCTGATTGCCATCCGCTGGGGCGACATGGACGCGCTCGGCCATGTGAACAACAGCGTGTATCTGCAATACATGGACGTGGCGCGCGTGGACTGGCTGCACAAAATCGGCTGCCCGGTGGACCCGCGCGGCTTCGGGCCGGTGGTGATTAACGCCTTCTGCAATTTTCACCGCCAGTTTGAATATCCGGGCCAGGTGCTTTTGAAAATGTACGCGGGCGAATCAGGCCGCAGCTCGTTTGAAACCTGGGTGACCATGGAAAAAGCCGAAAAACCCGGCGAAATCTGCGCCAGCGGCGGCGCCACCATCATCTGGGTCGATCGACAGGCGCAAAAATCGGCGCCATTGCCGGACTGGTTGCGCGCGCTGCTGAGCTGACGTTTTTCTTTTTTCAATCAATCGGACTTTCATCATGAAACTCAAATCCGCTTTGGCGCTCGCCGCCTTTTGCCTGTCCTTCAACCTTTGCGCCGCGCCTGCCACGGACGCATCGATCGAGGAGCTGCTCAATCTCACGCAAGCCCAATCAACGCTGGATGCCGCCCACGCCCAGTTGGAGCAGGTGATGAAAGACGGCATGAACCAGGCGCTGCAAGGCCAGCGCATGAACCCGAAGCAGCAGGCCGCTGTCGACAAATTGCCGGCGCGCATGGCCAAAATCATACGCGAAGAAGTGACGTGGGAGAAAATGAAACCGCAATTGATGGTGGTTTATCGCGACATTTTCACGCAGGAAGAAATCAACGGGCTGATCGATTTTTACAAAACGCCCACCGGCCAGACCATGACGCGCAAAATGCCGCAGGTTCTGCAAAAATCGGTGCAGATTTCGCAAAACATGATGATGCAGGTGATACCGAAAATGCAGCAACTCATGCAGGAAACGGTGGATGAAATCAGGGCCGCCGGTGAAAATGAAAATGCCGGCAAGGAAAAATCAGGCAAGAATCGCAAATAATATTTTGCCGGAATGACCGCCACGCCTGCGCCTTCGCCTTTTTTCGCCCTTGCCGCCGCCGAGCCATCGGGCGATTTATTGGGCGCGCATCTGCTGGCGGCCTTGCGCGCTGCCTGGCCCGGCTTGCGCTCGGCGGGCATTGGCGGCGAGCGCATGGCGCAGCAAGGCTTTGACGCCTGGTGGCCCGTGGAAAAACTCTCGGTGCGCGGCTATCTGGAAGTGCTGCCGCGCCTGCCCGCGCTTTTGCGCCTGCGCGGCAGCTTGGGCACGCGGCTGCTGGCGCAGCGACCCGACGCGTTCATCGGCATCGACGCGCCTGATTTCAACTTCGCGCTGGAAGCGCGCCTGAAAGCCGCCGGCGTGAAAACCGTGCACTTCGTCAGCCCCTCGTTCTGGGCCTGGCGCGCGGGCAAGCTGCCGCGCCTGAAAGCGGCGGCTGATCTCGTGCTGTGCCTGTTTCCTTTCGAGCCTGACTGGCTGCGCGAGCACGGCATCGCCGCCACTTACGTGGGCCACCCGCTGGCGCAGCACATTCCCATGCAGCCAGACGCTGATGCCGCCCGCGCCAGCCTGGGCCTGCCCGCGCGCGCAGACGCTGTCAGTTCAGAAAGCCCGCCCGTCATTGCCCTGCTGCCCGGCAGCCGCAGCGCCGAAATCGCGCACCTGGCCCCGCGCTTTTTCCGCGCCGCCGCGCTCATTGGGCAGGCGCGCCCCGGCGCGCGCTTTCTCGTGCCCGCCGTGCCGCACCTGCTGGAGCGCGTGCGCGCGCTGGCCGCCGCCAGCGGGCTGGGCGAAGCCGTGCACGTGCTGCCCGGCCAGTCTCACCAGGCCCTGGCCGCGTGCGATGTGGCGCTGGTGGCCAGCGGCACCGCCACGCTGGAAGCGGCCCTGTTCAAGCGCCCGATGGTCATCGCCTACGCCATGCCCGCCCCCAGCTACTGGCTCATGCGCCGCCAGCGCCAGCTGCCCTGGGTGGGCCTGCCCAACATCCTGTGCGCCCCTGCCCAATGGCTGCGCCGCCCGCCCGGCGTGGCCGCCCGCGCGCATGCTGATGCGGCTGACGCGCCTTTCATCGTGCCCGAACTCATCCAGCACGCCGCCACCCCGCAGGCGCTGGCCGCCGCCACGCTGGCCTGGCTGGAAGACCCCGTTCGCGTTCTCGCCACGCAAGAGCGCTTCGCCCAGCTGCACCGCGACCTGCTGCGCGACACCCCCCAGCTCGCCTGCCATGCCATCCAGAACCTTCTTGCGCGCTGAACAAGTTCCGCTCGATTGGGCTGCGCCGGGCCTGGCCGCCGGCGTGGACGAAGCCGGGCGCGGCCCGCTGGCCGGCCCCGTGGTGGCCGCCGCCGTCATCCTGAACCCGCGCCAGGGCATCGCCGGCCTGGCCGACTCCAAAAAACTCACTGCCCGCCGCCGCGAACAGCTTTTTGACCAAATCCAGGACAAAGCCCTGTGCTGCGCCATCGGCCAGGCCAGCGTGGAAGAAATCGACCGCCTCAACATCCTGCAAGCCACCTTGCTGGCCATGCAGCGCGCCGTGGCCGGCCTGCGCCTGGTGCCCGCCCGCGTGCTGGTGGACGGCAACCGCCTGCCGCGCCTGCCCATGCTGGCCGAAGCCATCATCGGCGGCGACGCCAAAGTGCCCGCCATCAGCGCCGCCTCCATCCTCGCCAAAGTCCACCGCGACCGCTGGTGCGAGCAAATCGACGCCGAATACCCCCAATACGGCTTCGCCGCCCACAAAGGCTACGGCACCGCCGCCCACCTGGCCGCCCTGCGCCAGCACGGCCCCACCCCGTGGCACCGCCGCAGCTTCGCCCCCGTGGCCCAGGCGCTGCGGCAGGGGCTGGCCGAGGGCGTGGCGGGGGCTTGCTGAACGCGCTTTTTCATCAGTTTTCCGTCCCGCGCCAGCAGGCGCACGGCAGAGACATGGGGCTGGAGCGCACCTGCCTGATCTGCATCCTGCAAGGCAAATATTGCTTGATATAGTTATCAGAACAGATAAAATATACGGCATGTGTTGAGAGGGGTTTTGACCTTGCCCTGCAGGAAAGATAAGAATTTTTGAGGTGTCATCATTATTTCACGTTATTTCTGCGGCTGGATATGCTGAAATCCAGAATCTTGTTAATTAGTTGTCCGGCATTAATCTCATGATTCATAGGCAAAAACCAATTGAATTCATGGGCCGCAGTCTGCAAGACATACGGGCCATGCCGGACGAAGCCCGGCAAAGAGCGGGCTTCGCGCTAGACGCCATACAGCGCGGACATCCCCATTAGATGCAAAACCCATGACAACCGTAGGCGGCGGCGTCATGGAACTGCGCATCTGGTGCGCAGACGGAACATGGCGCATCATTTACGCGGCCCAATTTGAAGACGCCATTTATGTGCTGCACGTATTCCAGAAAAAGACCCGGAAAACACCGCAAAAGGATCTGGAAATTGCAAGAACCCATTTCAGGCAAATCAAAACAAGGCATTCATAAACCGATAGGACGATCAGAATGACAGCCCGTAAAAATGAGTGCGCGCGCTTTGAAAGCGTGTGGGACGCCATTTGCGACACCCCGCAGCAAGCGCAAAACATGAAACTGCGCGCCGAGCTGATGCGCGGCATCCGCCTCGCCATGCAGCGCCAGAACCTGAGCCAGGCCGCCGCTGCGCGCCTGTGCGGCGTAACCGCGCCGCGCATGAGCGATCTGGTGGCCGGGCGCATCGACAAGTTCTCGCTGGATGCGCTGGTGAATGTGGCTGCCGCGCTGGGTCTGCACCTGAGCGTGCGGCAGGCCGGGCAAGAGGCCGCTGGCGCGATGCAAGCCGCCTGACGCCCGGCAACAGGGCGGCGGGCGGCCACGCGCAAAGAGCAGGGCAGGGCGGCGCCACATCAAAAACAGGAGCGAATTTGAGGGCGCTTTGAAAGGCGTCTGCGCTTATTTCACTAGGACGTAATGCTCTTTTTCAAGGAGCATTTTTGGCGGGCCGCGTCAGCATCAGTCAGCATCAAGGAGTGGCTTCTGAAAAGGCCGGCCAGGTTCAGAAATCCACGCTCACGCTGAGCGTGTAGCGGCGCGGCGCGGCGGCTACGAGGTAGCCGTTTCCGGGGTAGCCGCCCACAGAGGCCCAGTGGCGGCGGTTCGTGGCGTTGTCCACGCGCAGCCGCCAGGTGACGACGCGGCCGGCCACTTCCATCAGGTAGCGCGCGCCCACGTCCAGCCGCGTCCAGCCGGGTGCGCGCAAGGTGTTGGCGGCGTCGGCGTAGCTGGCGCCGGTGTGGATGAGGCGGGCGTCCAGCGCCAGGCCGGTTGCGCCGGGCACGTCCCATTCGGCGCCCAGATTGGCTTGCAGGTGGGGCACGCCAATCACGCGCTTGCCTTCGGTGCGGGCTTCGCCCGTTCGGGTTTGCCTGGCGTCCAGCCAGGTGGCGCCGCCCAGCAGGCGCAGGCCGCGCACGGCTTCGCCAAAGACGGTGAATTCCAGCCCCTGGTGGCGGTCGCGCCCTTGCGCGGTGAATACCTTGTCGGCTGTCAGCAGCGAACGCGGCTTGGTGGTGGAGAAAAAGGCCAGCCCCAGCCCCAGGCGGCCCGCGTCGTATTTCAGGCCGATTTCCTTTTGCTTGGAGACGTAGGGCGGCAGCATCTGGCCCACGTTCACGGCGGTGCCGGGCGCGGTCTGGCCCTGGCTCAAACCTTCGATGTAGTTGGCGTAAAGCGACAGGCCCTGCACGGGCTTGTAGACCACGCCCACGGCGGGGCTGGTGCGCTTTTTGTCGTAGCGCGCGGTTTGCTGCGCGCTGCCGTAGGCGTAGTCGCGAATGTCCATGCGCTGGTGGCGCAGGCCCAGGGTGATGCGCAAGCGCTCATCCAGCAGCGAGAGGGTGTCGCCCAGGGCCAGGCTGCTCAGGCGCGTGCGGCCCGTGCGCTTCGGGCTGGCCAGATCGCCGCCGCGCAAGGCGCTGGGGCCGAAGGCGGGCTGCGCGTGATAGACGGGCTGGTAGAGGTTGGCCGCAAGGGTGTTGCGCCAGTCCATCGCGTAGGCGTTGTCCTTGCTGAAATCAAAAGCGGCTGCCGAGGCCACCCATTCATGGCCCACGCCGCCGGTGCGCGCCTGCCCGCGCACGCCGATTTCGCCGGTGCGCACGTGGTCTTCGCGCGTGTTGTCAAAGCGGTAGACCGTGCCCGCGCCCGTGGCGGCGTTGTGCAGGGTGAGGTTGGCCAGCGAGTTGGCCTCTTGCCCGTGGCGCCAGCCCAGGGCGGCCCAGGCGGTGACGGCGTCGCTTGCGTCGTGCTCGGCGCGCAAGGTGGCGTAAACGTCGCGCTCGTCGGAATACGTCCAGGGCTGGGCGAAGTTGGACCGCACATCAGGCGGCGCGGGCACGTGCGTCACGCCCGAGAGCGTGACGTTGGTGCGCGTCTGGTTCAGGCGGTGGTCTTGCCAGCCGATGTCGGCGGAGATGCGCGTGCGGCTGCCGCGCCAGTCCAGCCCCAGCGCGGCCAGCGAGAGTTTGGCTTTCTCATGGTCAATGGCCGTGCCGCCCTGGCGGCGCGCCAGGTTCAGGCGGATGCCGCTGGACTGATCTGGCCCGAAGCGGCGCGCCACATCCAGCGCGGCCTGCTTTTCGCCGCCGCTGCCCGCGCGCAGCTCCACGCGCGAAAGCGGCTCGTTGGGCGCGCGCTTGGGCAGCAAATTGAGCGTGCCGCCCAGGCCCCCGCCGCCGGGCGCCGCGCCATTGAGAAAGGCCGATGCGCCGCGCAGCACTTCCACGCGCTCGAACAGCTCGGCGGCAATGTATTGGCGCGGCAGCAGGCCATACAGGCCGTTGTAGGCCGTGTCGTCCGAGCTGACGATGAAGCCGCGCATGAAATACGCCTCCTGAAAATTGCCAAAGCCGCGCGCCACGCGCACGCCGGGGTCGTTTTGCAGCACATCGCCCACGCTGCGCGCCTGCCGGTCGGCAATCAGCTCGCTGGTGTAGCTGGTGATGGAAAAAGGCGTGTCCATCACCTCTTGCGTGCCCAGCAGCCCCACGCGCGCGCCGCGCGCTACCTGCCCGCCGGCATAAGCGCGCGACAAGCCTTTGGCCGAGGCATC
The DNA here is from genome assembly GCF_900240305.1 of Ottowia massiliensis. Lineage (NCBI taxonomy): Bacteria > Pseudomonadati > Pseudomonadota > Betaproteobacteria > Burkholderiales > Comamonadaceae > Ottowia > Ottowia massiliensis. The sequence continues at coordinate 2,084,092 of NZ_LT964854.1, forward strand.
GGCGCTGGCGCTCACCGTCACGGTTTGCAGCGTGGCGTCATCAGGGGCATCGTCCGCTTCGGGGCGAGTTTGGGCATGGGCGGCCAGACAGGCCGTCAAGGCGGCCAGGGCCAGCGCGCGGCGGCGCAGGGCAGGGGAGTTCATGGCATGAAGGAGGAAAAAACGGCTTCAGATGCGAACATTTCTGAAAAGCATTACAGCCGTCGGGTTGAAAAAGCGCGTGCAAGAAAGTCTCACGCGCCGGAAGGCGGATTATCTGCGGGGCGGCAAAGCTTGTTGCATGTGTCGTCAAATGTGACGGACTGGCAGGGCTGGCCACGCCCCGCCTGCTTCGCCGCCCTGCCCCAGCCTTTTCCAACGAAGCAGGCGCCCATGCGGACCAGGCCGGCAGCTGGCGGTTTGCGCAGGCATGACGGAGTGTGGAAGCAAGCTGTATTTGCTCCCGGATTCATAGCGTGATGTCCTAGTGGTATGGGCGCAGCAGCCATTTTCATGGGTTCAAATTTGCTCCTCTTTTCGTGAATTCACACAAGCCCATCAGGAGCAAAGGCGCGGCCGCGTTATGGGCTGCCGCCTGCCGTCCCGGCGCAGAAAATTCAAAACGTGCAAAAAATCATCTGGCTGAAAATCACCCAATGTCTGAAGCGATAAAAGCAAAATCTCTCAAATAAAACTTTCCCGATCCGCTGGCGGTTTATCAGGCGCGCAATCTTGCGCCCGGTATGGAAAAAATGATGGCCATTCTGAAAGCCATGTGACTTCATGAAAGCGCAAGCAGGTATTTGAATGAGGCCGTGCCTAAAATCAGAATTCCCGTGCTCCGGTTATTTTGTCAAAACGGCCGGAGCGGGGCGAAATGCTGGCCGGCCTGATGAAAGCGCTGGCCCGGCGCTTTCATTTCACCTTGTTCAAGGAGATTGCCATGCCTAAAACCCTGATCATTCTCGCCCACCCCAATCTTGCGCAATCCACCGTCAATAAACATTGGGCGGCTGCGCTGCGGCGGCATGCCGATCGCTTCACGGTTCATGAACTCTACGCCGCCTATCCCCAGGGCAAGATTGACGTGGCCGCTGAACAGAAATTGGTAGAAAGCCACGCTGCGCTGGTGTGGCAGTTTCCCGTGTACTGGTTCAACTGCCCGCCGCTGCTGAAGCAGTGGATTGATGAAGTGCTGACCTATGGCTGGGCATACGGCTCGAAGGGCAAAGCGCTGGCAGGCAGAAAAATTGCGCTCGCCGTTTCGCTCGGCGCGCCTGCCAAAGACTACCGCGCAGACGGCACTGTCGGCTGCACCGTCGCCGAAGCGCTGCGCCCATTTGAACTCACGGCGAAATACTGCGGCGCAGACTACCGCCCGCCGTTTGCCTTCCATACGATAGACAGCAACGCCGGGTACAGCGAAGCCGCGCAACAGGCGGCAGCGCAGAGCGCGGCGGACTATTTGGCCTGGCTGACAGCGCTGCAACAGGCGTGATGCCGCCTGCCAGCGGATCAGGCCAGGCCGCTGCAAGCATAGGCATATTCCCACGGCGCGGTCCAGAACCGCTGGTTTCCCCGCATTTCCATTATCTGGAACCCAAGCCATTCTTCACGGGCCGGCCTTTTGCCATGACCCACGCGCCCGCTGTGGCCGAATTGCCGGCAATCGGCGCCGTGCTGATTTCGCACGGTCATTGTGACCATCTCGATTACCGCGCCATTCAGGAAATCGCCTCCGGAGCCAAACGCTTTTTCGTGCCGCTGGGCGTGAAGGCGCATTTGCAACGCTGGGGCGTGCGGCGCAATACCACGCTTTGGGGCGGCTATGCCATCAAATCACCCGGCATGCCGCTTTATTTCAGCGCCGACGGCGGCTTTGGGAAGCATTTTCCAAGCATCATTTCAAAATATGCTCCATTCGATTTTGTCATGATTGAAAACGGCGCCTGCCCAAGCAAAAGTGGCGGGAAAGCGTGCAGTAGCTTGCGCAGCGCATGCCCCACGCCGGAAACGCATGTTAAAAAAGAGAAAATCAAAAGGCGGAAATAAGCCAATGTCCTGATGCAGAGTGGAAAATCTGTTATCAATGCGGAAGCGAACATGATTTTTTGGGAGCCCTGAATCAAGTGCGACGCACGCGGCGCGAAAAGCCTTGACGGCATGAAAACTTCCATTTATCTTCGACGGCGGTTGCGGCAGCCATTGGGCGACAGGCAACGGCAGTATGGGGCCGCCATGAAAGCCGTGACCGTTGCGTCATGATCTTTTACTGGAGATGAAAGATGGAAATCATCAGGAATGGCGCCGATTTATCGGCATATTTGAGAGATATCAATGATATCTATGAATCCAATGGCTGGGGTCGCGGCTATTCGGACGAAAAAATCAGGAAAATGTTTTCCGCCTCGATCTACAGGCTGGCGGTGGCCGATGGCGCTGCCGTGGGCCTGCTGCGGGCTTACGGCGACAATGTGGTGGAAACCCATGTGACGGAGCTGGCCGTTCACAAAAATCATCAGGGCAAGGGTTATGGCAGCCTGCTGATGAAGGATTTACTAGACGCCTTTTCGCATACGGCTGTTTACGTGATGGCCTTTGCTGAAAACAGAGGATTTTTTGAACGGTTCAACCTGAAGGACCAGTCATCGAAATTCACGGTATATGCCGTGGCGGCCAGGCAATAACACGCAATCCAATAATGCGCGGGCAATAATGCATCGCCGCGTTGAAAAAAAGCAGCGCCCGGGCGCTGCTTTTTTTCTGGGCTGAAAGGGCCTCAATGCGCGGGCGCGGCGCGGGCGGCGTCTGCCGTATCTGCCGCCTTTGTCTTGGGGCCAACGATGACGGTGACCATGCGCTCAGGTTGGAGCACGCGGGCGAAGGCGGCTTTGACGTCGCTGGCGCTGACTTGCTCGATCTGGCGCGTCCAAGTGTCCAGGTAGTCGTCAGGCAGGCCGTTCCAGGCGATGTTGGAAACCTGGGCCAGGAGGCTGGCGTTGCTGTCCATGCGCAGGGCGAAGCCGCCGATGAGGTTGTCTTTGGCGGCCTTGAGCTGGGCCTCGGTGGGGCCTTGCCGCACAAAGTCTTGCAGCACTTGCCGGGCCACTTGCACAGCCTGGGTGGCCTGGTCGGGGCGGGTTTGCAGGCCGATGGAGAAGGCGCCGGCGTGCAGGGCGGGCTGGAAGTGGCTGTAGGCGCCGTAGCTCAGGCCGCGTTTTTCGCGCACTTCGTTCATGAGCAGCGATGAAAAGCCGTTGCCGCCCAGCACGTGGTTGCCCACAAGCAGGGCGAAGTAATCCGGGTCGCTGCGCTTGTGGCCGGGCTGGCCGATGAGCACGTGGGTTTGAGCGGATTGGAAGGGAATGTCGATTCGCTCGGCTTTTTTGAGCGGCGGCACTTCGAGCACGGCGGGCAGGGGGGCGCATTCACCGTTTTTGCCGTTTTTGCCGCTTTGGGGCAGGCGGGCCAGCAGGCGGGCGGCGATGTCGGCGGCTTGCTCGCGGGTGATGCTGCCGACCAGGCTGACTTTGGCGCGGCAGGCGGCCAGGGCTTGCTGGTGCAGCGCTTTCATGTCTGCCACGGTGATGGCGGCTAGGCTTTGGGGCGTGGCGTCGCGCCCGTAGGGGTGGCCACCGTACACGGCGGTGCCAAACGCGCGCTGGGCGACGGGGCCGGGGCGGGTGAGCGATTCGGCAATGGCGGCCGACATGCGCTCGCGCTCGCGCGCCCACACGGCGGGGGCAAAGGCCGGTTCGGCGATTTCGCGCGCGGCCAGGGCCACAGCGCGGGGCAGCAGGGCCTCGTCGGTCAGGCTGCGCAGGCGGATGCTCAGGCGGTCGCTGCTGGCGCTGGCGGCAAAGCGCGCGCCCAAGTCGGCCCAGGCTTCGCCCAGGCGGTTTTCGTCCAGCGCCAGCTGGCGGCCTTCGGCGCGCACGCCTTTGGTGAGCATGAGCGCGGTGGCGTCGGCCAGGCCTGCCTTGGCGGCGGGGTCGCGGCGGCTGCCGGCGTCAAAGTCGATTTGCACGTCCAGCATGGGAATGGAAGGGCTGGTTGCGAACCAGACTTGCGCGCCGCTGGGCAGGGTGAAGTGCTCAATGGGCGCGGCGGCCTGGGCGCGGCCGGGCCAGGCCAGCAGGGCGGCAAAAGCGCAAGCGCCTGCAAGCAGGGCGCGGCGCGCGGCGGGGGCAAAAGAAGTCATGGTGTGTTTCCCGGATGCAGAAGATTTCAGGATGGGGTTTTGGGCCTGGCTTGCGAGCCTGTTCAATGCCCGGAGTCTGTTTGTGCGCCAGCGCTGCTCTGGCGTGTTTCGCTCCTTTTTCAAGAGCGAATCAAGGGCTTCAAAAACGCCTCTGTCGCAATGTTTTGTAGGACTGCTCACTATTGAACCGATAGCAAAATGAACGGTGGATTCCAGGGCGAACAAGTTCTCAGGGCTTGCGGCCTACAAAGCGGATGACGCTGGCTGCGCCGTTGTGAAACTGCCCTTCGTGCAGCTGCACCACGGTCTCTTGCAGCACCAGCGGCTCCAGGCCCGCGCCGTCGATGAAGTCGGCGCGGATTTCGTCCAGCGAAAAAAGCGCCTGCTCGTCTTGCGGGCCGCCAATGGCGGGGTTGGCCCGCACGCGCGGCAGGTTGCTTTTGGCGTAGCCCTCGAAGATGAGGTGGCCGCCAGCGGCCAGCGCCTGCGCCACTTTGCGGTGGCTGGCGCTTTTGATGGCGGGCGCAAAGTGGGCAAAAACCAGCGCAGCGGCGTCAAACTGGCCGGGCGGCAGCGGCATGTCTTGCACGCTGCCCACCTGATAGGCCAGCCGATCGGCCACGCCAAAGGCGGCGGCCAGGGCCAGCGCCTTGCGGCGGCCTTGTTCGCTCAAGTCAAAGGCCGCCACTTGCCAGCCCATGCGCGCCGCGTGCGCGGCGTTGCGCCCTTCGCCTTCGGCAGGCAGCAGCAGGCGGCCGGCGGGCAAATCGGCCAGCTGCTGGCTGAAAAAGGCGTTGGGCGCAGTGCCATAGGCATAGGCGGGCGCGGCGTAGCGGCGGTTCCAGAAGGCCGCCGGGTCTTGGGAAGCGGCTGGAGCGGCTGGATGAGCGGACATGGCTGTAACGGGCAATGGCAAAAAGCGGCGGCTGGTCGGCAACGCGCCCTTCAGTGCCGCAGCCCGGCGGGGGCCGGACGCGGGCGCGGGCGGTTTTTCATGCTTTGGGGCGCCAGCGTGGCGGCGGTCATCTGCTCGTCGCCAAAGTATTGGCGGGCCACGGCCTGCACTTGCGCGGGGGTGACGGCGCGCAGGCGTTCGATGAGTTTTTCATCGGCATCCAGCGGCAGGCCCAGCGCCCAGTAGCTGCCCAGCTCCTGCGCTTGCGCCATGACGGAATCGCGCTTGTAAACCTGGCCGGCAATCCACTGCGTTTTCACGCGCTCCAACTCGGCCTGGCCCACGCCTTCGCGGGCGATACGGGCCACTTCGGCGCGCAGCGCTGCTTCGGCCTGCGCGGGCGTGCGGCCTTTGGCGGGCACGGCCAGCAGGCTGAAAAGCTGCGGGCCACGGCCCATCAGGCCGTTGTCGGCATTCACGCTGTCGGCCACGCGGTCTTTGCCTTGCACGAGGGCGCGCTCCAGGCGCGCGCCCTGGTAGCCGTCCAGCACGGCGGCCAGCACCGTCAGGGCCAGCGCGTCGCCGTTTTCAGGCGTGGCTGCCAGCCCTTGCAGGCCGGGCACTTTGAACACCAGCGACACCACGGCCTGCTCGGCCGGGGCGCGCAGCTCCAGGCGGCGCGGGCCGTGCTGCTGCGGCTCGGGGCGGGGCTTGCGCCCGGGCACGGCGCGGGCGGGGATGCGGCCATAGGTTTTTTGCGCCAGCGCCAGCACGTCGGCCGGGTCCACATCGCCCGCCACCACCACGGCGGCGTTGGTGGGCACATACCAGCTCTGGCGGAAGGCGCGCACGTCATCGGCCGTCATGGAATCCAGATCGCCCATCCAGCCAATCACGGGCCGGTGATAGGGCGAGGCCACGAAGGCGGCAGCCATCTGCTGCTCATAAAGCCGCGCGCGGGGCTGGTCGTCGGTGCGCAGGCGGCGCTCTTCCTTGACCACGGCCATCTCGCGCGTGAATTCGTCATCGGGCCACTGGTTGTTTTCAAAGCTGTCGGCTTGCAGCGCCATCACTTGCGGCAGCGCGGCGGCGGGCACTTGCTGGAAATACGCCGTGTAGTCGGAGGTGGTGAAGGCGTTGTCGCGCCCGCCCAGCAGCGCCACGCGGCGCGAGATTTCGCCGGGGCCTAATTGCTTGGTGCCCTTGAACATCATGTGCTCCAGCATGTGGGCAATGCCGCTGGCGCCGTCCACTTCGTCGATGGAGCCGACGCGCACCCACAGCATCTGCACGGCCACGGGCGAGCGGCGGTCAGGCTTGACGATGAGCGTCAGCCCGTTGTCCAGCCGGGCCTGGTACACGCCGGCGGCCACTTGCGCCAGCACATTGGGCGGCTGCGGCGGCTGTGCATCAGGCGCGGCCTGCGGCGCATGGGCCGCCTGGGCCGTCTGGCTGGTTTCGGGATGGCTGGCGCAGCCGTGCAGCACGGCGCCGCCTGCCAGCAGCAGCGCCACGGCGGCGGCGCGGAGACTGGGAGTGAAGGTCATAGAAGAAAAAGCGGAAAGAGAGAAAAGAAACAGAAAGCCCATTCGTGGCAATGCCCAAGGCTCCGGTCACGGCCTGGCCGTGGGCGCTGAAAGGGCAGGGCGCAATGGCAAGGCGCGGGCAAGGCGAAGGACGGATGAACAGCCAATGGGCGGCAGGCTCATTTAGCTACTTTATTCATAGCGATATGTCCTAGTGGAAAGTGCGCGAGACGGCATTTTGACCCCTTCAATTTGCTCCTGTTTTTGATGTTGCCGGACAGATCAACCCATACGGGGCTTGGCCTGTACGCCCTGGAATCTGCGGCCGGGCGCTTTGGAGCCTGTGCAGAGTCTGGCCGTGAGAGGCGAAGCGCAGATCGGATGGGCAGCAAGAGGCAAACCGCAGATGGGTTTCGCGGCCCATTGAGGATTTGCCAGGCCGCAGGCGGACGCATGATATCCATTCGCAAAAAGCGGAGGCTTCATGGGACGGGGCATCCGGAGTGCGCGCCGGATCAGGCTGTGCTGGCCGGGCTGGAAAGCCAGAAGCCTGGCGGCAGCATCGTGACGCCTTGAATCCGCCCTTGCCGGCCGGATGAAAGGGCCGCCAGCGGGTAAAGCAAAGCCCGCCAGCGCGAAGCGCGCAGGGCGGGCTGAAAGCGTGTGCAGTCAAGAGGGAAATTACAGCTTCACGTCGCGGCGGGGCGCGCCCACGTAGAGCTGGCGGGGGCGGCCAATCTTGTATTCAGGGTCGCCGATCATTTCGTTGAGCTGGGCAATCCAGCCCACGGTGCGCGCCAGGGCAAAGATGCCGGTGAAGAGCTTGACGGGAATGCCGATGGCGCGCTGGACGATGCCAGAGTAGAAGTCCACGTTCGGATAGAGCTTGCGCTGCACGAAGTAGTCGTCTTCCAGGGCGATTTGCTCGACTTTCTTGGCCAGGGCGAACAGGGGGTCTTTTTCCAGGCCCAGTTCGGTCAGCACTTCATTGCAGGTTTGCTGCATGAGCTTGGCGCGGGGGTCGTAGTTCTTGTAGACGCGGTGGCCAAAGCCCATGAGGCGCACGCCGGAGTTTTTGTCTTTGACTTTTTCCATGAACTCGCCGACTTTGGCCAGGCCCCCGTTTTTCTGGATGTCTTCCAGCATGTGCAGGCAGGCTTCGTTGGCGCCGCCGTGCGCCGGCCCCCACAGGCACGCCACGCCCGCAGCAATGGCCGCGAACGGGTTGGTGCCGGAGCTGCCGCACAGGCGCACGGTGGAGGTGGAGGCGTTCTGCTCGTGATCGGCATGGAGGATGAAGATGCGGTCCATCGCGCGTTCAATGACGGGATTGACCTGGTAATCCTCGCAAGGCGTGGCGAACATCATGTTCAGGAAGTTGCCCGCGTAGCTGAGATGGTTCTTCGGATACATGTACGGCTCGCCCTTGCCGTATTTGTAGGCCATGGCCACCAGCGTGGGCATTTTGGCGATGAGCTGGATGGCCGCGCGGTCCCGGTGTTCGGCGTTATGGATGTCGGTGTTCTCGTGATAGAAGGCCGACATGGCGCCAACCAGGCCCGTGAGCACGGCCATGGGGTGCGCGTCACGGCGAAAGCCGCGCATGAAAAAGTGCATTTGCTCGTGCACCATGGTGTGCTTGAGCACGAGCTGGTGAAATTCATCGCGCTGGCTGGCGTTGGGCAGCTCGCCTTTGAGCAGCAGGTAGCAGGTGTCGAGGTAATCGCACTGTTCGGCCAGTTGCTCGATGGGGTGGCCACGGTAGAGGAGTTCGCCCTTGTCGCCATCAATGTAGGTAATGGTGGACTGGCATGAAGCCGTGGAGAGAAAACCGGGGTCGTACGTGAACATGCCGGTTTGACCGTAGAGCTTGCGGATGTCGATCACGTCCGGGCCAATCGCGCCTTCATAAACAGGCAGTTCAATGGGCTGCTTGCCGTTGGCAAACGAGAGGGTGGCTTTGTTTTCTGAAAGTTTCATGGTCATCTCCTCGGTGAATAGGTGGTAAAGCGTGCTTTCAGCCCCTGAGCAAGGCCAGCACCTGGCGCACTGGCTGCGAATCCAGATCACCCGAAGGCTCCTTGCGGGCCAGCAGGAGATCCAGCAGGTCGTTGTCAGCCAGATTCATCAGTTGCAGCAGGGCGTCCGCCTGAACGCGGGTGATGGCCTGCCCGCTGCGCGTGAAGAATTTTTCAATGAGCAAGTCGTTTTCGAGCATGCCCCGGCGGCAGCGCCACTTGAGCTTGCCCAGTTCATGAGCATCCAGAAAGGCCTGGGTGTCTTTCATATCGCGCACAGTGCAGGATGGCCGTGATGGCAGCAGCCGTTTACAGCGCGCGGCGCGCCATGAGTTCCTTGATTTTGCTGATGGCCTTTGAGGGATTGAGGCCCTTGGGGCACACGTCCACGCAATTCATGATGGTGTGGCAGCGGAACAGGCGGTAGGGGTCTTCCAGGTTGTCCAGGCGCGCGTTGGTGGCCTGGTCACGGCTGTCGGCAATGAAACGGTAGGCCTGAAGCAGCCCGGCGGGGCCAACGAATTTGTCAGGGTTCCACCAGAAGCTGGGGCAGCTGGTAGAGCAGCTGGCGCACAGGATGCATTCGTACAGCCCATTGAGTTCTTCGCGCTCTTCCGGCGATTGGAGGCGCTCTTTTTCAGGCGGCGGGGTTTCGTTGATCAGATAGGGCTTGATGGATTCGTACTGGGCGAAAAACTGGGTCATGTCCACGATCAAGTCACGCACCACGGGCAGGCCCGGCAGGGGCTTGAGCACGATCGGATCTTTGAGCGTGCGCAAATTGGTCAGGCACGCCAGGCCATTTTTGCCGTTGATGTTCATCGCGTCAGAGCCGCAGACGCCCTCGCGGCAGGAGCGGCGGAAGGCCAGGCTGGGGTCATGCGCCTTGAGCTTGACAAGCGCATCCAGCAGCATGCGTTCATTGCCTTGCAATTCAAGCTCAACCGTTTCCATGCGGGGCTTGGCGTCTTTGTCCGGGTCGTAGCGGTAAATCTTGAAAGTACGTTTTTGCATCGTGTTCGCCTCTTTTTTGCGGGGCCTGGAAAGAAAGTTCGCGTAACTGCGCTTAGAACGTGCGGACTTTGGGAGGAATCGTCTCGGTGGTCAGCGGCTGCGTGCGGACAGGCTTGTAAGAGAGGCTGTTGGTCGCGCTGTGCCATAGCGTGTGCTTCATCCAGTGCACGTCATCACGCCCCAAAGGAGCTGGCTCGTAATCGGCGGGATGTTCGTAATCCAGCACGCTGTGGGCGCCACGGCATTCATGCCGGGCCGCAGCGGAAGTCATGGTGGCCTGGGCCACTTCGATCATGTTGTTGACTTCCAGCGCTTCAATGCGGGCGGTATTGAAAACCTTGGAGGTGTCTGCCAGCCCTACGGACAGGGCGCGTTCGCGCAAGGCGTTGATTTTTTCCACGCCTTCATCCATGAGCGCCTGCGTGCGGAAAACGCCCGCGTGCGCCTGCATGGTGCGGCGGATTTCGTTGGCCACATCCTGCGAGTACTCGCCATTGGGGTTGTTCTCGACACGGTTGAGGCGCTCCAGCGAGAAATCAGCAGCATCAGCTGGCAGCGGCTTGTGCGAGCCTTGTTCGTGATGCTTGATGATGTGATTGCCAGCTGCCTTGCCGAAAACCAGCAAGTCAAGCAGGGAATTCGTTCCCAGCCGGTTGGCGCCGTGCACGCTGACGCATGAGCATTCGCCCACGGCGTAGAGGCCATTGACGATTTCGTTGTCGCTGCGGCTGGTCTGGACGGCAACCTGGCCGTGAATATTGGTGGGGATGCCGCCCATCTGGTAGTGGATGGTGGGCACCACGGGAATCGGTTCCTTGGTGATGTCCACGTTGGCGAAATTGATGCCGATTTCAAACACCGAGGGCAGGCGCTTGTGGATGGTTTCCGCGCCCAGGTGGTCAAGCTTGAGAACCACGTAATCCTTGTTGGGGCCGCAGCCTCGGCCTTCCTTGATTTCCTGGTCCATGGAGCGGGACACGAAATCACGCGGCGCCAGATCCTTCAGCGTTGGGGCGTAACGCTCCATGAAACGCTCGCCATTGCAGTTGAGCAAGATGGCGCCCTCGCCGCGGCAGCCTTCCGTCAGCAAAACGCCAGCGCCCGCCACGCCCGTGGGGTGGAATTGCCAGAACTCCATGTCTTGCAGCGGAATGCCCGCGCGGGCGGCCATGCCCAGCCCATCGCCTGTGTTGATGAAAGCGTTGGTCGAGGCCGCGAAAATGCGGCCCGCGCCGCCCGTGGCCAGCAAGACGGTTTTGGCGTGCAGCACGTAGAAATCGCCTGTTTCCATTTCCAGCGCCGTCACGCCCACCACGTCGCCATCGGCATCTCGAATGAGATCAAGCGCCATCCATTCGACAAAGAAGGTGGTATGGGCCTTGACGTTTTGCTGATACAGCGTATGCAGCATGGCGTGCCCCGTGCGGTCGGCAGCGGCGCAGGCGCGTTGCACGGGTTTTTCGCCATAGTTGGCCGTGTGGCCGCCAAAGGGGCGCTGATAGATAGTGCCGTCGGCGTTGCGGTCAAACGGCATGCCGAAATGCTCCAGCTCGTAAACCACCTTGGGCGCTTCCTGGCACATGAATTCGATGGCGTCCTGATCGCCCAGCCAGTCACCGCCTTTGACGGTGTCGTAGAAGTGGTAATGCCAGTTGTCTTCGCTCATGTTGCCCAGACTGGCACCAACGCCGCCCTGGGCGGCCACCGTGTGGGAGCGGGTAGGGAAAACCTTGGAGAGCACAGCCACATTCAGGCCCGCCCGCGCCAGTTGCAGCGAGGCGCGCATGCCGGAGCCGCCTGCGCCGACGATGACCACGTCAAATTTGCGGACGGTGATTTTGTCTTTGGTGTATGTCATGTTCGTGGGGAAAAAACTTGCGGGAAAGACAGTCGCTTACAGGCGCCACAGAACCTGAACGGCCCAGCCTGCGCAGCTGATGAGCCAGACGATGGCCAACATATAGAAAACCATGCGCAGGCTGGTTGGCTTGGCGTAATCCATCAGCACTTCACGGGCGCCGACCCAGGCGTGCCATGCCAGCGCCACAATGGCCGTGAAGGTCAGCGTCTTCATCCATTGCGAAGAAAAGATCGCTGCCCAGCGGGTGTAGTCCAGCGGGCCGCTGGTCAAAAGAATCTGCGCCACCAGCACAAGCGTGAAAGCCACGATCGCCAGGGCGGATACGCGCTGCGCCAGCCAATCGCGCAAGCCATAGTGCGCGCCTACCACGAGGCGTCGGGAACCGTAATTCACAGCAGCCATTTCTTTCTCCAGTTCAAATCAATACAGCCCGAACAGCTTGGCGCCCAGCAGCACGGTGAGGCTCAGGCTCACCGCCAGCACCACCAATGCGGAACGCTTGCCAAACTCCTTGCTCAGTTTGTGCGTCAGCTCCATGTAGATATGGCGGATGCCTGCGCACAAGTGGTGCATGAACGCCCAGATCAGCGCCAGCACCGCGAGCTTGACAATGAAGGCGGGAAATATCCAGATGCCGTGTTCGAACGCAGCCGTGAACTGCATGAAAGAGATTTCGGACGAAATCGACTTGTCGAACAGCCAGATGATGAAAGGCAGCATCAGAATCATCAGAACGCCGCTGATGCGATGCAGGATGGAAACCTTCGCGGCCCAAGGAAGGCGGTAAGTCGTCAAATCCTTGAAGACATTCAGGTTTCTGAATTCAGGCCGTTTGCGGGCTGCTTCTGTCATGAGTACTTCCTTTTCGTGGGAGGGATGCTTCGATAGTCATGTGTCTTTTATAAGACACCTTGAAGTGAAGCAATTTGCGGATTCTATTGCAACGACGTGTATATCTTCGCAAGCTTGCGAAATCTGGAGAGGCTTGACGGGAAATAGAAAAACATCTCTATTTCTTCAACTTAGACGGTTGTGATAGTGGCGTGAATCCGTGCGGTACAAGCCTTTGCGCAGCTCCATGGGGCGGTCGCCATAGGTGAAAGCAATGCGCTCCACGCTCAGCAGCGGCGTGGAAACCGGAATCTGTAAAAGAGCCGCCTGCTGCACGTCAGGCAAAACCGCGCGAATCTTTTCATCGGCACGCACCATGCGCACACCGAATTCCGATTCAAAGAAAGCGTACAAGGAACCCGGATACGCCGACAGGCGATGCGCCGTCAGCCCCCTGAAAGGTTCGCCAGGCAGCCACAGGTCTTCCACGATGGTGGGAATGCCGCCAAATGAAAGCACGCGCCGCGCCTGGATGATGCTTTCGCCCGTTTTCAAGGCCAGCGCCCGCGCCACATCGGCAGTGGCCCGGGCGCGTTTGCATTCCACGATTTCCCGTTGCGCGGGCTGTTCCGCATCTGCTTGATCTACATCAGGCATCAAGCGCAAAAAACGGTACTGCACCTGCTGTTCGGCGTGCGTGGCCACAAAGGTGCCCCGCCCCTGGCGGCGCACCAGCAAATGCCCGGCGGCCAGTTCGTCAATCGCCTTGCGCACCGTTCCCTGGCTGACGCCAAACCGCGCCGCCAGCTCCATTTCGCTGGGAATCACCTCTGCGGGCTTCCATTCGCCTTGTTGCAGGCTGCGCAGGATCAGATCCCTGATTTGTTGATAAAGCGGCCGGAATGAAGGCGTTGCCGCTGGCTGCGCCGCCAGGCTGGCCGTGGGTGCCTCTGATGGGAGAACGCTGTTCATTGCCATCAATCATATCTTATATAAGACACAGGACAGAAACCGGCGAAACCGTTAAACTCACTGCGGATCTGGTTGTGGCAGCCGCCCTTCCTTGTTTCAAACCAACCCACTGGAGACTCCTGGATATGAGCAAAAAAACCGTCCGTGTTGCCGTGACTGGCGCAGCAGGCCAGATTGGCTATGCCCTTCTGTTTCGCATCGCTTCTGGCGAAATGCTGGGCAAAGATCAGCCTGTCATCCTGCAATTGCTTGAAATTCCCGATGAAAAAGCCCAAAAGGCCCTCAAGGGCGTGATGATGGAGCTGCAAGACTGCGCTTTCCCTTTGCTGGCAGGCATGCAGGCGCATTCGGATCCGATGACGGCCTTCAAGGATGCGGATTACGCCCTGCTGGTGGGCGCGCGCCCGCGCGGCCCAGGCATGGAACGCTCCGACTTGCTGGCCGCCAATGCGCAAATCTTCACGGCTCAAGGCAAGGCGCTGAACGCCGTCGCCAGCCGCAACGTGAAAGTGCTCGTGGTTGGCAACCCCGCCAACACCAATGCCTACATCGCCATGAAATCGGCCCCCGATCTGCCGGCCAAGAACTTCACTGCCATGCTGCGGCTGGATCACAACCGCGCCGCCAGCCAGATTGCCGAAAAAACGGGCAAGCCGGTCAAAGACATCAAAAAGCTCACTGTCTGGGGCAACCACTCCCCCACCATGTATGCCGATTACCGCTTCGCCACCATTGACGGGCAAAGCGTGAAAGACATGATTAACGACCAGGAATGGAACGCCAATGTTTTCCTGCCCACCGTGGGCAAGCGCGGCGCGGCCATCATCGAAGCGCGCGGCCTGTCTTCGGCAGCCAGCGCTGCCAACGCGGCCATTGACCACATGCGCGACTGGGCGCTGGGCACGAATGGCGAATGGGTCACCATGGGCATTCCCTCGCAAGGCTGGTACGGCATTCCGCAAGGCGTGGTCTTCGGTTTTCCCGTGACCTGCGAAAACGGCGAATACAAAGTGGTCGAGGGGCTGGAAATCGACGCTTTCAGCCAGGAGCGCATCAACAAGACGCTGGCCGAACTGCAAGGCGAGCAAGAAGGCGTCAAGCACTTGCTGTAAGAACCTGTTTCGAGTCTTGCCGCGAACCGGTTTGACCGCCGGTTCAGCTCCTGAAGTCATCCGCCATTTCGCTATTGATTTGATGGCATCAAAGTCAATAAAAGCGTGCGACAGAGGCATCTTCGGAGGCTGGAATTTGCTCTCAAAAACAGAGTAAACCGCACAAAACAAGACTCACCTGTTCGCACTTTTGCACCCACGGACAAATCGAAAGCAGGCTCTGGCAACCAACACCCCGCACTGGTATGCCTGAATGTCAGTGCCGCCGGTTCAACCGTTTTGCAACCTTTCCCGTTCGCGCCAGAAGCCGGTTTCCATCTTGTTTTCAATAGCCGAAAGAGCCGCATGACAAACCTGAGCGCATTTGCCCTGCATCCCCGCAGCGTGCTGCTGGCCGCGCAGGCCAGCCGGGGCATGCTGCCCGTGTGCGACCACTACAGCGGCGTGGAAGCGCGCATGCGCAAGAGCCTGCAATTGCAGGCCGAAATGACGGAAGAATTTGGCGCCTGCGTGTTTGATGTCACGCTGGACTGTGAAGACGGCGCGCCCGCTGGCGGCGAAGCCGAACACGCCGCGCTGGTTGGCGAGCTGGCCTTGTCCGCGCCTGCAAAAGCCCGCGTGGGCGTGCGCGTTCATCCCGTGGATCACCCCGCATTCACGCAAGACCTGGCCGCCATCCTGCCCCGCGCCGGGCATCGCCTGGCCTACGTCATGCTGCCCAAGGTGGAATCGGTTCATGACGTAACCCGGGCCGAAGAAGCCCTCTTGTCCGTTTACCCCCAGGGCCTGCCGCTGCATGCGCTGATCGAATCGCCCGCCGCCGTGCACCGGGCGTTTGAAATTGCCGCCCATCCGCGCGTGGAATCCTTGAGCTTTGGCCTCATGGACTTTGTTTCGGCCCATGCAGGCGCCATACCGGCACAAGGCATGGGCGCGCAAGGCCAGTTCAGCCATCCGCTCGTGGTGCGCGCCAAGCTGGAAATCGCTTCTGCCGCCCATGCTTTCGGCAAAGTGCCCTCGCACTGCGTGGTGACTGAATTCAATGACGCCGCCGCGCTCAGGCAAGCCGCCTGCCGTGCCGCGCAGCAGCTGGGCTACACGCGCATGTGGAGCATTCACCCCGCGCAAATCCGTCCCATCCTCGAAGCCTTCGCGCCTGACGAGCGCCAGATCGACGAGGCCACGGCCATCCTTCTGGCCGCGCAGCAAGCCCACTGGGGGCCTATCAGCCATCAGGGCCGTCTGCATGACCGCGCCAGCTACCGCCACTACTGGCAGCTGCTGGAGCGCGCCCACGCCACAGGCCGTGCGCTTCCCCGCGAGGCGCGCGCCTGGTTTTCCAACTGATCTTTCCGCAACCCTGAAGAGAAAGCACACACCATGAAACCCGCTCTCATCGCCCTCGCCGCCGCCTGCCTGATGTCCCTGGGCACGGCTCACGCCGCCGAAAACAAGCCCCAAAAGCCCGCCGCAGCGCAAAAAGCGGCCAAAAAGCCCGCAAAGCGCGCTGCCAAAAAACCCGCCAAATCCAAGGCCGCAGCGCCCAAACCCGTGCCTGCCGCCGCCGTTGATCAGCCTTTGACGGAAGCTGAAAAAAACATCGCCAAACTCGTGCACACCGGCACGATTTCCTGCGATCTGAACACCAAGGTTTCGCTGGAGCCTGACGCCGACAACCCGGGCCACTTCTTCCTGCACATGGGCAAGCTGCGCTACCACATGCGCCCCATGGAAAGCCGCACCGGCGCCGTGCGCCTGGAAGACACCCGCGCCCGCGCCCTGTGGCTGCAACTGGGCAACAAATCCATGCTGATGGACCAGAAACAAGGCAAGCGCATTGCCGACGGCTGCATGTCGCCCGAGCAGCGCGAGTTCTCCGCGCAAATGGACAAGATGCCCCGCCAGAGCCTGTTTGATCAAAAACCCTGAACCTGGCTCAACGCAAGCCAGCGTTTTTCGTTTTCATACCCATAAAAGGAGAATCCCACATGTTGAAAGCCTATCGTGAACACGTCGCCGAACGCGCGGCGCTGGGCATCCCGCCGCTGGCGCTCAATGCCAAACAGACCGAAGAGCTGATCGAACTCATCAAAAACCCGCCCGCTGGCGAAGCCGAATTCCTGATGGATCTGCTCACCCACCGCGTGCCGCCCGGCGTGGACAACGCGGCCAAAGTCAAGGCTTCATTTCTGGCCGCCGTGGCGCATGGCGACATTCAGGTCGCCCTCATCAGCCGCGCCAAGGCCACCGAGCTGCTGGGCACCATGGTCGGCGGCTACAACGTGCACCCGCTCATCGAATTGCTGGACGACAAGGACGACGCCGTCGCCGACGCCGCCGCCAGCGCGCTCAAGAAAACGCTGCTGATGTTCGACTTCTTCAACGACGTGGCCGCCAAGGCCAAGGCGGGCAACGCGCGCGCCAAGGCCGTCATCCAGAGCTGGGCCGATGCCGAGTGGTTCACCAGCCGCCCCAAAGTGCCCGAAAAAATCACCGTCACCGTCTTCAAGGTGCCCGGCGAAACCAACACCGACGACCTTTCCCCCGCCCCCGACGCCTGGAGCCGCCCGGACATTCCGCTGCACTACCTGGCGATGCTGAAAAACACCCGCCCCGACGCCCCCTTCAAGCCCGAAGAAGACGGCAAGCGCGGCCCCATCCAGTTCATTGAAGACCTGAAGAAAAAAGGCCACGTCGTCGCCTACGTGGGCGACGTGGTCGGCACCGGCTCCAGCCGCAAATCGGCCACCAACAGCGTCATCTGGGCCACCGGGCAAGACATCCCCTTCGTGCCCAACAAGCGCTTTGGCGGCGTCACCCTGGGCGGCAAGATTGCCCCCATCTTCTTCAACACGCAGGAAGACTCTGGTTCGCTGCCCATTGAAGTGGATGTCAGCCAGATGAACATGGGCGATGTCATCGACATCTACCCCTACGAAGGCCGTATCGAAAAAGCCGGCCAGAAGATTGCCGACTTCGCGCTCAAGAGCGAAGTGCTGCTGGACGAAGTGCAGGCCGGCGGCCGCATCAACCTCATCATCGGCCGGGGCCTGACAGCCAAGGCGCGCGAATTCCTCGGCCTGCCCGCTTCCAGCGCCTTCCGCCTGCCCAAGGCCCCCGTGGACACCGGCAAGGGCTTCACCCTCGCGCAGAAGATGGTGGGCCGCGCCTGCGGCCTGCCTGAAGGCAAAGGCATTCGCCCCGGCACCTATTGCGAGCCGCGCATGACCACCGTCGGCAGCCAGGACACCACCGGCCCCATGACGCGCGACGAACTCAAAGACCTGGCCTGCCTGGGCTTTTCTGCCGACATGGTGATGCAGTCCTTCTGCCACACCGCCGCCTACCCCAAGCCGGTCGATGTCAAAACCCACCGCGAGTTGCCCGCCTTCATCAGCACACGCGGCGGCGTTGCCCTGCGTCCGGGCGACGGCGTTATCCACTCCTGGCTCAACCGTCTGCTGCTGCCCGACACCGTGGGCACCGGCGGCGACAGCCACACGCGCTTTCCCATCGGCATCAGCTTCCCGGCAGGTTCCGGCCTGGTCGCCTTTGCCGCCGCCACCGGCGTCATGCCGCTGGACATGCCCGAAAGCGTGCTCGTGCGCTTCAAGGGCGAGCTGCAACCGGGCGTGACCCTGCGCGACCTCGTGCACGCCATCCCGCTCTACGCCATCAAGCAGGGCCTGCTCACCGTGGCCAAGGCGGGCAAGAAAAACATCTTCTCCGGCCGCATCCTGGAAATCGAGGGCCTGCCCAACCTGAAAGTGGAACAAGCCTTCGAGCTGTCAGACGCCTCCGCCGAACGCTCGGCCGCCGGCTGCACCATCAAGCTGGACAAAGCGCCCATCATCGAGTACCTCCAATCCAACGTCGTGCTCATGAAAAACATGATCGCCGACGGCTACCAGGACGCCAAAACCCTGGCGCGCCGCATTGAAAAAGTGCAGGAGTGGCTCGCCAACCCGCAGCTGCTCGAAGCCGATGCCGACGCCGAATACGCCGCCGTCATCGAAATCGACATGAACGAAATCAAGGAGCCGATCGTCTGCTGCCCCAACGACCCGGACGACGCCAAAACCCTCTCCGACGTGGCCGGCACCAAGATCGACGAAGCCTTCATCGGCTCGTGCATGACCAACATCGGGCACTTCCGCGCCGCCGCCAAACTGCTGGGCGGCCAGCGTGACATCCCGGTGCAGCTGTGGATCGCCCCGCCCACCAAGATGGATCAAAACGAACTCATCAAGGAAGGCCACTACGCCGCCTTCGGCGCCTCCGGCGCGCGCACCGAAATGCCCGGCTGCTCGCTGTGCATGGGCAACCAGGCGCAAGTGCGCGCGGGCGCCACCGTCATCTCCACCAGCACCCGCAACTTCCCCAACCGCCTGGGCAAGAACACCAACGTCTTTCTCGGCTCGGCGGAACTCACGGCCATCGCCTCGCGCCTGGGCAAACTGCCCACCCGCGAGGAATACCTCAAGGAAATGGGCATCGTGGACTCCGACAAGGCCGGCATCTACCGCTACATGAACTTCGACCAGATTCCCGAATACGCGGAAGTGGCCGAAGGCCTGGGCAACGCGCTGGAGCAGCACCCCTGAAGCGCGCCAGCTGACCACGGCGCGGACGCCAAAGCGCCCGTGCCGTGGGAAGCATCAGAAATAGGAGCGAATTCAGAGGGGACAAAACACCCTCTCGCGCAATTTCCACTAGGACCTGATGCTATGAATCAAGGAGCAAAATAAAGGGGGTGAAATGGCGCGCTTCATCCGCGCCGCTGCGCATGCCGTCGGTATCCGCCCGTCTCCATCCTGCTCTTGTCGCGCTCACGGGCCGGCATGAGCAGGGCGCTGAAGCAGGGCACTGATTCCCCTGGCGATCCAGACCCCGGCAGCCGCTTTGGGCTGCCGGGGTTTTTTCATGTCCGCTTTCATGCCCGCAGCCGCGCCCGGGGCGGGCCTTCACCCCTGCCTGGCGCCGCCTGCTGATTTCTGCGCCCGGCGCTGCCGCCCCGGCGACAATTCGCGCCCATGACCGCGCCTGCCTCCATGAGCACCCCGCCCGAAGCCCCCGCGCAGGCGTCTGCGTCCGGCTCATCCGCCGCCCCGTCTGCCTTGCGGATTGCCGTGGTGGGCCACACGAACGCAGGCAAAACCTCGCTTTTGCGCACGCTCACGCGGCGGGCGGCGTTTGGCGAAGTCTCTGACCGGCCCGGCGTCACGCGGCACGTCGAGCGCATCGACCTGCTGCTGCAAGGCGAAGTGGCCGTGCGCTTTTTCGACACACCGGGCCTGGAAGACGCCGTGGCGCTGCTCGACTACCTGCAAGAGCTGCCCGCCCAAAGCCTGCCCGCGCACCCCAGCCGCACCGACCGCGTGCGCGCCTTTTTGAGCGGCCCCGAAGCGCATGCCAGCTTCGAGCAGGAAGCCAAAGTGCTGCGCGCCCTGCTTGAACACGCAGACGCGGCCATGCTCGTCATCGACACGCGCGCGCCCGTGCTGCCCAAATACCGTGCCGAAATGGAAGCGCTGGCCTGGTGTGCGCGCCCCATCATGCCCGTGCTCAATTTCGTGCGCGCCGCTGGCAGCCGCCAGGACGGCTGGCGCGCCGCCCTGCGCGATGCGGGCCTGCACGCCTGCGCGGCGTTTGACGCTGTTGCTCCCTTCAACGGGGCCGAAACCGCGCTGTACCGCGACCTGGCCGCGCTGCTGCCCGAGCGCCGCCGCCAGCTTGAAGACATTGCCCGCCAGCTTGAGCAGCAGGCGCAAGACCGCCAGCGCGCCGCGCGCCTGGCCATCGCCAGCGCCCTTGTCAGCGTGGCCGCCATGCGCCGGTCCATCGCCGCAGGCGAATACGCCGATCCGGCGCGGCGCGACGCCTTCATCCACGCCTTCCAGCAAGACTGCGCGGCCCATGCCCGCCGGGCCGCGCAGGCGCTGCTGCGCGCGCACGCCTTCGGGCCGGAAGACGCCGAAGCCGCCAGCCTGCCGCAACTGGCCCAGCGCTGGGAGGACGACCTGTTCAACCCTGCCTTGCTCAAAGAAGCTGGCCGCCGCCTGGGCCTGGGCGCGGCCATTGGCGCGGGCATCGGCGCGGTGGCCGACGTGGCATTGGCGGGCCTGTCGCTGGGCGCCGCCGCCACGCTGGGCGGCGCCATTGGCAGCGCCCTGAGCGGTGGCTGGCAGCCCCTGGCTGGCAAGCTGCGCGGCCGCCTCACCGGCACGCAGGAACTTACGGCGCAAGACGCCGTGCTGGCCCTGCTGGCCGCGCGCCTTCTGGCGCTCAACCAGGCCCTCACGCAGCGCGGGCACGCCGCCCAGCACAAGCTGCGCGCGGCCGAATGGGAAGAGGGCAGCCAGCAAGCCGCCCAGGCCCGCCAGCTGACAGCCACGCTGGCGGATGCCCTGCGCCCGGCCCGCGCCCACCCGGACTGGGAAGAGCGCCCCGGCGCGCCGCCCGTTTTTGACCCCGGGCGTGACGCCCTGACGCAGCGCGTGGCCAGCCTGCTGCCCGCAGCGGAGCCGGAAACGCCCGCTGCCAGCCCTGGCGCCGTAAGGCA
The DNA here is from genome assembly GCF_900240305.1 of Ottowia massiliensis. NCBI lineage: Bacteria > Pseudomonadati > Pseudomonadota > Betaproteobacteria > Burkholderiales > Comamonadaceae > Ottowia > Ottowia massiliensis. The sequence goes on from NZ_LT964854.1 coordinate 2,105,063, forward strand.
GCCTGAAACGCCAGCGGCCTGGCCCGGGGAGTGACGCCACTTCGGCCCCAGTCCAACCTTCCCGCCGCCCTAAGCGGCCCTAAGCGGCCCCGATCAGCTTCAAGCCAGCCCCAAGCCAGCCGATAGCGCTTTCATGACGCGCCGAAATCCGCTCCTTGATTCATAGCATGAGGTCCTGGCGGAACGTGCGCAAACGGTCTTTTTGTCCGCCGGTATTCGCTCCTCTTTTTGATATGGCCGGATGCTTTTCGCCAGGCTGCCGCGCGCAAGGCGGGCGGTGGAGAAAGGGCAGAGGAAAGACGGCTTGCGCTGATCAGCGCAGGGCGGCCCTTCGCTTTGCGCCAAGAGTCTGTTCAAGGTTTGAATGAGAGGGGCGAAGGGGGTGAAAGGGGCGGAATCAGGCTGCAAGGCGATAACCGCAAACGGGCCTTGCGGCTGGCGAGGCATTTGCAGCGCCCGAGAGTGCCCGAGACCGCGCTTTTGGCGCCCGCAGGCAGATTGCGGACAGGCGCTCAGGCGGCGGATCGCCAGCGGGGGCTGCATCAGAAACAGGAGCGAATACAAAGGGGGTCAAAAAGGCTTTTGCGCCCGTTCCACCAGGACATGACGCTATGGATTCGGGAGCGAAAAATAGCCGCTTCCGCTGGGCCTGCGCCCGGCCTGCCCGAACCGTTCTTTTTGGGGCCGGGCTGCGCACAGGCGCTAGAAGCCTTCCCACTCGCCGGCCAGGCCCTGGGGCAGGCCCAGCAGGTCGAGCGCGCGGGCCACGCTGTGGTCCACCATTTCGTCGATGCTGGCAGGGCGCTGGTAGAGGGCGGGGATGGGCGGGCAGATGATGGCGCCCGCTTCGGTGGCGGCGGTCATGTTGCGCAGGTGAATAAGGCTCAGGGGCGATTCGCGCGTCATGAGCACGAGGCGGCGGCGCTCTTTGAGCGTGACGTCGGCGGCGCGGGTGAGCAGGTTGTCGCCCAGGCCGTGGGCGATGGCGGCCAGGGTGCGCATGGAGCAGGGGGCGACGATCATGCCCATCGTCTGAAACGAGCCGCTGGCGATGCTGGCGGCCAGGTTGGTGCTGGCGTGCAGGGTGTGGGCCAGTTGCAGCGCCTGGGTGTCGGTCACGCCGGTTTCGTGGCGCAAATTGAGCCAGCCGGCGGGGGTGATGACCAGGTGCACTTGCAGGCCGGTTTTCTTGAGGGCTTGCAGCAGCCGCAGGCCGTAGGTGGCGCCGCTGCTGCCGGAGATGCCCACGATGAGGCGGCGGGCGCAGGCGCGCTCAGGCGGCTGCGGTTTCATGGCGTTCGGCATGCGGCGCGCGGGATGGCTCGGGCGTGCTGGCGGCGCGGGGGGCGGGGCAAGGGCGCGCCGGGCCGCCGCTTTCGGCCTGGGCGGGCGGCGCGGCCGTTTCCTGCGGCGGGCGCAGGGGCTGTGCGGCCAGATCGGCCTCAACCTGGGCGAGCACCTGGGCGGCCTGCTCGGGGTCGTAGTCTTCGTGGGTGCGCTTTTTGACGCCGTATTGCTGGAGCTGGTAGTGGCGGTCGGGCGCGATGCCGTGGCGCGCGAGGCTGCTTTTCACGCACACGAGCGCGCAGCCGTCGAGCGCGACGATGGGGCGGCCCGATTTGGCGATTTTCACGAGGTAGGGCACGTCGCCGCCCACGCCGGCGATGCACGACATTTCAGCCAGGCCGCGCCGGTCAAGCTTGACGGCGACGTGGTTGGCAAGCTGCGCGGCGCTGGAGCAGCCGGAGCAGGAGTAGACCAGGGGCAGGGATGGGTCGTGGGCGGGCATGGCGCTTGGGTTTTCGTTTCAGGGCTTGCGGATGAAGGGCGGCAGCGGCGGCAGCGGCAGCTTGGGCAGGCGCTGCACGAGGTCTTGCAGGGGCTGCGGCGCGTGGCGGGTGAAGACGGCCTGGGGCGTCCAGTACAGCGGGTCGAGCACGGGCAGCTCCAGCGCGTCGAGCGCGTTTTTCACCACCAGGCCCAGTTCGGTGTCGCCTTCCATGATGAGGCGGCGGTTGAAAAAGAGCGTGTCGGGGTCTTGCTTGCGCTGGGCCAGGAGCACGAAGTCTTGCGCGTTGGCGCTGATGGCCAGGTCTGGCTCGGCGTGCCGCGCGCAGGGGGCAAATTTGCCGCCTTGCCAGGTGAAGTCAAAGTCCAGCCGCGCGTCGCGCACGCGAATGGCCAGGCGCTTGCCTTCGAGCAGGGCCGTGACGTCTTCGGGCAGATGCCTGGCCAGGGCCAGGTTGATGGCGGCCACCAGCAGCATGGAGCCTGGGTAGGCAGGCAGCAGCGACAGGGCCGCGCCCACGGGCGCGGGCAGGGTGTAGGCGGCCGGCGGCGTGGCGGCGGAAGCGGAGATGGCCTGTTGCATGGCGGTTTCCTTGGAAAGTGAAGGGATGGAAAGAAATGGGATAGGGCTTAGCCGCGCGCCACGGAAAGCGGCGCGAAGCTTTGCGCCACGGGCATGACTTCAATGCGGTTCACGTTCACATGCAGGGGCTGCTGCACCAGCCAGAGCACGATGCGGGCGATGTCTTCGGGGCTGATGGCCTGCACGCCGGCATACACGCTGGTGGCGCGTTCATCGTCGCCCTTGAAGCGCACATTGGAAAACTCGGTGCCGCCGCACAGGCCCGGCTCCACGTTGCTGACGCGGATGGCCGTGCCCGCCAGATCGGCGCGCAGGTTCTGGCTGAACTGTTTGACAAACGCCTTGGTGGCCCCATAGACGTTGCCGCCCGGATAGGGCCAGTCGCCCGCGATGGAACCGATGTTGATGACGTAGCCCCGGTTGCGCCGCACCATTTGCGGCAGCAGCAGGCGGGTGAGGGTGGCCAGGCCCCGGATGTTGGTGTCGATCATGCGGTCCCAGTCGTCCAGGCTGGCCTGGTCGGCGCGCTCCAGGCCCAGCGCCAGGCCCGCGTTGTTCACGAGCAGGTCCACGTCTTGCCAGGCGGCGGGCAGGCTGGCCAGGGCGCCTTGGGCGGCGGCGCGGTCGGCCACGTCAAACGCCAGGGGCCAAAAGGCTTCAGGCCACTGCGCCCGCAAGGTTTCAAGCCTGTCTGCGCGGCGGCCCGTGCCAATGACGCGCCAGCCCGCTTGCAGCAGTGCGCGGCTGATGGCCTGGCCGAACCCGGCCGTGGCGCCGGTGACCAGGGCGATGGAAGCGGTCGGCGGGGCGGCAGGGCAGGGCGGGGTGGCGGTCATGGCTTAAATGAAAAGGCGGGCAAGGCAGCGATTGTCTCGCCGCATGGCGGCCTGAAAACCGGCAATGGGCGCTGACGGGCGTGGTCAGGCATGGTTTGCATCAAAAGAAGGAGCAAATTTAGGCTGTGAAAAAGGGCGCTTGCGCAATCTGCACTAGGACGTATTGCTATGAATGAAGGAGCGAAATGAAGGAGTGAAATGCGAGCCGGAATTCAAGGGCGGGATTCGCCAGCCTTTGCATCATCATCTGCCGCAGGCTTGCCGCGCTTTACGCCGTCAGCACCAGGTCCATGCCCGGCTTGCCGTGCCAGTAGCCGTTGCAGGGGGCGGCGGGCAGCAGCGGGCGCAGGGCGTCCAGCGCGCCGGGGGCCGCGCGGCCTTCGTGGCGGGCGTGGTCGAAGGCGGCCACCACCTGATCCATGTGCTGCGACTGGGGCGAAAGGCGCAGCACGTCCACCCCCAGGGCCAGCAGATCGGGCATGTCGGTCAGCAGGCTGTGGATGCGGGCGGACTGGGTCTGGATGCCGTTGATGGTGAGAAAGGCCTCGCCCTCGCGCGTGTTCAGCAGCAGGCCGTCCGGGTGTTCAATGCAGCGAAAGCCGCAGTCATCCTTGGGCAGGTTGTAGTGCCGCGCCGTGAAGCACCGCGCCGAAAAGGCCAGCGGCAGGCGGCCAAAGGCGAACACCTCGGTTTGCAGCCCCTCGGGCTTGCCTTGCAACACGGTGGCCAGCTGCTCGCGCGTCATCTCCAGCGGCATCACCCAGCGGGTGGCGCCCAGGCTGGCCATCCACTCCAGCGCGTCGGCGTTGAACAGGTTCAGGTGCGGCCCGGCCACGAAAGGCTGCTTGCCCGCCACGCCGCGCACGGCGCCCATGTCGCTGGCCTCCACCATGAATTCGCCGTTGTTCACCAGCTTTTGCATGTTGCCCACATCCGCCGTAGATTCGAGCAGCACCATGGTGGAGAGGATGGGCGTTTTGCCCGCGTCGCGCAGCATGCGGGCAATGTCCAGCCAGTCAGACAGGCGCAGCTCGTGACGGCGCGAGCAGACGGACTCGCCCAGATAGACGATGTCCACGGGCCATTCGGCGGCGGCCTGGTAGAAGTCAAACACCGTCAGGCGCGGCCAGTAGTAAAGCAGGGGGCCAAGGGCGAGTTGCATGGTTTTTTCGTGGGGAGGGTTGCGGAAAATTCCTGCGGGGCGCGGCGCGGCTTGATGGACAAGCGGACAGGCGGCGCACCCGGAAACAGCAAAAAAGAGCAAATTCAGGGCATCAAAAAACGGCATCCCCGCCCAATTGGCGGGGAGATCGTGCGATTGATCGAGGAGCGAAAAATGGCCCGGAACAAGGCCGCGAAATCACGCGGCGGGCAGCCAGGCCATGGCTTCAATCTTGTGCCCGTCCAGATCGCGCACGAAGCAGCCCCAGTACTGCGGGCCGTAGTGCGGGCGCGGGCCGGGCGCGCCGTCATCCGTGCCGCCTGCGGCCAGGGCGGCGGCGTGAAAAGCCTGCACCTGCTGCGGCGAAGCGGCCAGAAAAGCCACGTGCACGCCATTGGCCGCCTGCGCGCGCTGCCCGTCGCAAGGGGCCTGCACCCAGAACTCGGGGAAGGCGCGGCCATAGGCCACGGCGCGCTGCGCGCTCAAGTCCATCACGCGGCCCACGCCCAGCGTGGCCAGCACGCGGTCGTAGAAGGCCACGGCCTCCTCAAAGCGGTTGGTGCCCAGCGAAACGTGAGAGAGGATGGAGGGCGGCGGCGCATCGCTGCCGCCATTGCCGCCACCGTTGCCGCCGCCTACGGGGGGAAAGTTCGCTGCTTCAGTGCTCATGCCGTTTCCTTTCGCTTCATTTCCATGAACGGTGATAGGCCCCCAGCGTGTGCTGCTGGCCTTCTGCCACCTGATCCAGCGCGGTCAGCCAGATGGTCTTGGGCGTGTACAGGTGCCTTTGCGCCATGCAGTGGTCAATGGCCTGCCGCCACACGCGCGTGACCTGCGCCGAATAAGCCGGGCTGCGCTGGCGGCCTTCAATCTTGATGGCGCGCACGCCCATCTGCACCAGCTGGGGCAGCAAATCCAGCGTGTTCAGGCTGGTGGGTTCCTCCAGCGCGTAGTAGCCGTGCTCATCGGCCACGTCAAAGCGGCCCTTGCACAGCGTGGGGTAGCCCGCGTTCTCATTGGGGCCGTAGCGGTCAATCAGCACGCCATTGAGGCGCGACTCCAGCCCCTTGGGCGTCTGCGCCCAGCGCACCGCCTTGGCGGGCGAACACACGCCGTGCGTGTTGGGCGACTCGCCCGTGGCGTAAGACGACAGCGCGCAGCGCCCCTCCACCATCACGCACAGGCTGCCAAAGCCGAACACCTCGATTTCCACCGGCGTGCGCTGCGTCACCTGCCGCACCTGCTCCAGCGACAGCACGCGCGGCAGCACCGCGCGGCGGATGTTGAACTGATCGCGGTAGAGATTGATGGCCTCGTGATTCGTGGCCGAGCTTTGCACCGACAAATGCAGCCGCAAATCAGGATGGCGCTGCACGGCATAGCGCATCAGCCCCGGGTCGGCCAGGATCACCGCGTCAATCCCCCAGGCCGCCGCCTTGTCCAGCGCCGCCTTCCAGGGCGCGGGGTTGCTCGCCTGCGGGTAAGTGTTCAGCGCCATCAGCACCTTGCGCCCGCGCTCGTGCGCGTAAGCCAGGCCCGTGAGAATGGCCTTTTCATCAAAGTTCAGCCCCGCGAAATTGCGCGCATTGGTCGCATCGCGCAGGCCCAGATAAACGCAATCGGCCCCCTCGTCAATCGCCCCTTTGAGCGCCGGCAGACTGCCGGCAGGGCACACCAGCTCCGGCGCCTTCAGCTCTGGCGCGGCATCGGCATTTTTTGCGGCAGCGTTTTTTGCGGCATCGGCCTGCGGGCGCGCGGCTTCGGCTGTCTCCATCGTGGTCATCCTCCATCAAGGCTGAAATGAGGGCATACCTTATGGGCGGAGCAATACCCATTTTTTGATTTCAATCAAAGCATTGAAGCTGCGGTTTTGGCTTTATTTTGACTTGGGTCAAGTCAAAGACGGCGAATTTAATATTTGTCAATACGAATGAAGCCTCCGGGAACAAGCCTTTGCATATCAATAATGCCGTCGCAGAATCGCGTGCGCATGTTAGAAACGAGATGTTGCAAGCGGCAATGACTTTGCTCCATGCCTGAAACGGCCAATTTGGCGTCCCGGTTTTTGTTTTTTTTTACTCTGATTCGGAGGTGAAAGTTGATGACTGCAAAAACATGGCATTCCAGCAGCGCCCTGATGGCGGCTGTGCTGGCCGCCTGCCTGGCGGCGGGCTGCGGCGGCAGCGATTCGGGGCCTGAAACACCCACGCCAACCCCCACACCAACTCCTACGCCAACTCCGAGTCCTGCGCCGACACCAACTCCGACGCCCACGCCACAGCCAAATGCCCAGCTCAAATTCGAGCTGCTGACAGGCACGGCCATGGCTGATCTGAATCATTGCCAGTCCACAGACGGCCCGGCCAGCGAAGCGCGGTTTTCCTATCTGGAGCGCATCGTTGTTTACAAGGACGCGATTTATCTGGTCGAAACGGGCAATGGCTGCCTGAAAGATGATTTTTCCACGCCCCCTGCGCAGCAGGCGCAGAAAATGCCGCCGAAAATCAGGAAACTGAGCGGTGGAAAAGTGGAAACAGCGCTCTCGCTTTTCAGCCCGGAAGTATTGGATCGGCAGGGCGCCATGGCAAGGTTTCCCGGCGGTTTTTACCGTGACGAGAAAAGCGGCGCATTCTACGTGGCGGGCTATGCCGCCGCGAGATTCAAATACAACCACATGATGGGCAAAGAAAGGATGGACTGGTATGACAAGGCCGGCGCATGGAATTATTTTGTTCCGGGCATTTTCAAATATGAAGGAAATGCGGCGGGCGAAAACAACTTGCTGGCAGGCATGCCGGGCAAAAGGCCCGAGTTTCTTTTGGATGATCGCGGCTTTGTGGATGGGCGCGGCAAAATGGCGCAGTTTCAGGCGCCGCATAATCTGGAAGTTGATGCTTCCGGCCTGCTTTACGTGATTGACGGCGGCGATTACACGCACATTCGCACCATCAACAGCAGCGGCGAAGTCAAAACGCTGAACGGCTACCGGCAGTGGTATATCCGGGCGCTGGATGCCGACCGCCAGGGCCATATTCATGCGCTGGCGGAAACAAGCTCCAAATCATTTGCATGGCACCGGCTTTCGGATGGCTCGAAAACCGATATCGATTTAAGGCCAGATGAGAGGGCTGAGTTCACTCCCAGGCCACGAAAGGTAATCGCCTTTACGGTGCTTGACAATGAGATTGTGCTGGCGGATCGATGGGTTGAGCGCGGCGCCAGCGTTTTGTATCGCGTATCCAGCCAGGGGGTGATCAAACAATTGACGGGAACCCGCCCGCCAGCCTCGCTGGACGACTTTGTCAAGCACCCTGACCAGTTTGCTTTGCCACCCGTGCAGCACCTGAAATACGGCGTAGACGGCAATCTCTACATCGTGCTGGAGCAAGGCGTTTTGATCGCCCGCGATTTCCGCTGATTCAGCAGCCCGGCATTCTTTGCGTGCAATACGCCTTGAATTCCGGGCATTTGTTTTTTCATATTTTTGTGGAGGTTGAAATTTATGGCTACTAAAACATTGCATTCTGTCAGCGCCCTGATGGCGGCTGTGCTGGCCGCCTGCCTGGCGGCGGGCTGCGGCGGCAGCGATTCGGGGCCTGAAACACCCACGCCGACGCCAACTCCTACGCCTACTCCGACACCCACGCCTACGCCACAGCCAAATGCCAAATTCAAATTCGAGCTGCTGGCGGGCGTGGCGCAGGCTGATTTGAAGCATTGCCAGTCCACAGACGGCCCGGCCAGCGAAGCGCGGTTTTCCTATCTGGAGCGCGTTGTTGTTTACAAGGACGCGATTTACCTGACGGAAACAGGCGGCGCCTGCCCAGAGAGGCGCTATTTCTCCACGCCTGTGCCAGCCGCCATGACGCCCGATCAGGAAGCGCGGCAGGTGGCGCCGAAAATCAGGAAACTGAGCAAGGGAAGGGTGGAAACGGCGCTTTCTCTGTATAACCCGGATTCACCAGCCCGGCAGCGCGCCATGGCAAGGTATCCCGGCGGTTTCCATCGCGATGAAAAAAGCGGCGCGTTTTACGTGGCAGGCTATGCGGCCACACGAATCATCTATAACTATGGGCCAAATAGCGAAATATCAGACTGGTATGACAAGGCCGGTGCATGGAATTATTTCGTTCCGGGCATTTTCAAATATGAAGGAAATGCGGCGGGCGAAAACAACCTGCTGGCAGGCATGCCGGGCAAGAGGCCCGATTCCTTTGTGGATGGGCGCGGCAAAATGGCGCAGTTTCAGGCGCCGCATGATCTGGAAGCGGATGCTTCCGGCCTGCTTTACGTGATTGACGGCGGCGATGACACGCGCATTCGCACCATCAGCAGCAGCGGTGAAGTCAAAACGCTGGACGGCTACAGGAAAAATATCCGGGCGCTGGATGCCGACCGCCAGGGCCATATTCATGCGCTGGAGGAAATAGTCAGTGGCTCAAGTTATGTATGGCACCGGCTTTCGGATGGCTCGAAAATTGATTTCAGACTGAGGCCGAATGAGGTGGGCGAGCTTTCTCCCAGACTGCGAACAGTGGATGCCTTTACGGTGGTTGGCGATGGCATTGTGCTGGCGACCCACACGGTGACAGGCGGCCCCAGCACTCTGTATCGCGTCTCCAGCCAGGGCGTGGCCACCCAATTGACGGGTGAGCAGGCTCCCGCCACGCCGCAGGATTTTCTGGAGCATCCGGAACGATTCCGTCTACCGCCCGTGCAGCACCTGAAATACGGCGCGGACGGCAATCTCTACATCGTGCTGGAGCAAGGCGTTTTGATCGCCCGCGATTTCCGCTGATTCGCCGCTGGCGCGCCTGCCCCTTTGGCCGCCCGTCCCGGCGCAAGCGGCTGAAGGGTTGCACGGTCGTTTGTGCCAGAGGCCGCGCCTGGGCGGAATTTGCGCAATCAGCGTTGCCATTTTGTTTTGTCGAACGGGCAAAGCCAGGGCTGAAATACCTGCGAATCCCATCGCCTACAAAATACGACCGATCAGTTTGACCTGACGCCCTATTACATTCCTGCCAGCGGCAATTACCGCTACATCATGCTTGAAGCGGCCAATATGGCATCGTGGCTTTCTTATTCGGAGGTTGAAGTTTATGGCTACTAAAATTATGGTTACTAAAACATGGCATTGCGGCAGCGCCCTGATGGCGGCTGTGCTGGCCGCCTGCCTGGCGACAGGCTGCGGCGGCAGCGATTCGGGGCCTGAAGCGCCAACACCGACGTCGAGTCCTACGCCGACGCCAACACCGACGCCAACACCGACGCCGACGCCGACGCCGACGCCAACACCGACGCCGACGCCAACACCGACGCCGACGCTACAGCCAAATGCCCAGCTCAAATTCGAGCTGCTGACAGGCACGGCCATGGCTGATCTGAATCATTGCCAGTCCATGGACGGTTCGGCCAGCGAAGCGCGGTTTTCCTATCTGGAGCGCATTGTTGTTGACAAGGATGCGATTTATCTGGCCGAAACAGGCGACGACTGCCTGAAAGATGATTTTTCCACGCCCCCTGCGCAGCAGGCGCGGCAAATGCCGCCGAAAATCAGGAAACTGAGCGGCGGAAAAGTGGAAACGGCGCTCTCGCTTTTCAGCCCGGAAGTATTGGAGCGGCAGGGCGCCATGGCAAGGTTTCCCGGCGGCTTTTACCGTGACGAGAAAACCGGCGCATTCTACGTGGCGGGCTATGCCGCCGCGAGATTCAAATACAACCGTGCGCTGAGCGCAGAAAGGCTGGACTGGTATGACAGGGCCGGCGCATGGAATTATTTCGTTCCGGGCATTTTCAAATATGAAGGAAATGCGGCGGGCGAAAACAACCTGCTGGCAGGCATGCCGGGCAAAAGGCCCGATTCCTTTGTAGACGGGCGCGGCAAAATGGCGCAGTTTCAGGCGCCGCATGATTTGGAAGCCGATGCTTCCGGCCTGCTTTACGTGATTGACGGTGGCGATAACACGCGCATTCGCACCATCAGCAGCAGCGGCGAAGTCAAAACGCTGGACGGCTACAGAAAAAATATCCGGACGCTGGATGCCGACCGCCAGGGCCATATTCATGCGCTGGAGGAAACAAGCTCCAAGTCATTTGTATGGCACCGGCTTTCGGATGGCTCGAAAACCGATATCGATTTAAGGCCAGATGAGAGGGCCGAGTTCACTCCCAGGCCACGAAAGGTGATCGCCTTTACGGTGCTAGATAATGAGATTGTGCTGGCAGCCCGGTGGGCCGATCGCGGCTCCAGCGTTTTGTATCGCGTATCCAGCCAGGGGGTGATCAAACAATTGACGGGAACCCGCGTGCCGGCCTCGCTGGACGATTTTGTCAAGCACCCAGACCAGTTTGCTTTGCCGCCCGTGCAGCACCTGAAATACGGCGTAGACGGCAATCTCTACATCGTGCTGGAGCAAGGCGTTTTGATCGCCCGCGATTTCCGCTGATTCGCCAAGAGCGCGCTTGCTCCTCCAACCGCCCGCCCCGGCGCAAGCGGCTGGAGGGGCCGCAAGGCCGTCTGAGCCAGAGGCCGCGCTTGGGCGGAATCAGCGTTGCCGTTTGGTTTTGACCGACGGGCAAAGCGGGGCAGGGCGCGGGCAGTGAAGGGACAAGAGCGGCGCAAAAGCGGGTGGGCCGTGACGAGCGCGTTGATTTGCTTCTAAATCAATAGCATGATGTCTTAGTGGAATCTGCGCGGATGGCATTTTTGGCCCCTTGAATCTGCTTCTGTTTTTGAGGCTCCCCAAGTCATGCGTTCAGGCCATGCGATCTGGCGGCTGGAAGGCGGGCTGGCATTTCATCCAGCGCGCAGGCTGAGGGCCGGCGCTTTGGGTTTTGCCTGCGGGAAGGTGGGGCGGCAGGCTTTCAGGCGTCTGGCTTCATCCAAGTCGCCACCAGCGCCTGCGCGGCTTGCAGGGCTTTTTCGTCTGCCAGGGTGATGCCAAGGGTTTTTTGCCGGCCCGCCGCGCCGTGCAGCAGTTGCACGCTGGCCTTGGGCACGCCGAAGGCGCGGGCAGCCCAGTCGATGAGCGCGGCGTTGGCCTTGCCGTCCACGGGCGGGGCGGCCAGGCGCACGCGCAGGGCCGCGCCGTGGGCGCCTGCCGCCTCGGTGCGCCGGGCGCCGGGGGCGGCGTGGATGGGCAGTTTGAAAAGCATGGCGCTCATGGCGGGTTAGCCGGGCGCGCTTCACGCGGATGGCGCCGCCTGCCTGCCCAGAAAGCGGCGGGCGGCGGCGGCGGCGGCTTGCAGCGAGACGGTGTCGCGCCCCCAGCGGCGATGCGTGGGCAGCGCGCGCAGCCAGGCCAGGCGCTGGCAGGCGTGGGTGAAGCGGGCGCGCGTGGCGGCGGGCGCAGCCTGCATCCAGGCGTCCAGGCAGGCGTCCGCCTCGGCCTGGGGCAGGGGGGCCAGCCACAGGGTGCTGTGCAGGTAGTCCAGCCAGTTGCGCGCTTGCGCGTCGGCCAGGGGCATGACTTGCAGGGGGTCGTCTTCGAAGTCGATCATTCCGGCCAGCGCGCCTGTTTCGCTCACGATCATGTTGCGGGCAAAGGCCTGGCTGAGGCATTGGCCCGCGCAGTGAATGCGTGTGAGCGCTTCGCCGCCTTCACGCCACAGCGCGGCCGCTTGCGGGTGGCGCTGGCGCAAGGCGGCGGCCAGGTCGCCCGGGCCTAGCCATTGCATGACGAAGTGGTCTGGTGCCACGTGCAGCACCTGCGGCACGCGCACGCCTGCGGCATGCAGGGCGCGCAGGCGGCGCACTTCCAGCGCCTGCCCGGCCGCGCCGCCCAGCAGCGGCGCGGTTTTGAGGTAGGGTGCGCCCAGCAGCCCGGCCAGCGCGCCCAGCAGCCGGTAGCGGGCCGGGTGCCGTGGCGCGCGCATGCTTTTGACGACCACGCGGCCCGCATGGGGCGTTTGCACCACCGCCACATTGCCGCCGCGCCACTGGGGGGCGGCGCTGGCGATGGCTTGCAGGTCTTGCGGCGACAGGGCGGGGGCGGTCATGCCGGCGGCGGGCTTCAGAGAATTTCAAACTGCCGCCCGTCCGGCAGGCGGTAGCGGGCGAAGTCAAGGCCGTCCAGCGTCATGATGCGGGTCACGCCCGTTTCCACGGCCAGGCGGTAGAGCGAGGCTTCGGCCAGGTCCATTTCGCTTTCTCCGCCTTTTTGGCCCGCTTCGTCTTTCGGGGGCTGGGTGTGGCGCTTCATCAGCGCGGAGAAGTCCAGCAGGGCCGCCTGCTCAAAGGGGAAGATGAAGATGGCTTCCTTGCCCAGCCAGTTCAGCAGGGCGAAGCGGCCGGGCGGCGCAATGAGGGCGCAGGCTTTGGCAACGCAGGGCCATGTGGTGGCCAGCGCCCAGTGTTCCAGCGAAGCCAGCGCCAGCAGCTCGTCGTACTTCTGTGTCTGGATCGGGTTGCGCCCGAACAGCGCCGCCAGGGCGCTGGCGTCAATCAGTGCCGAGGCCATGTTTGGCCCTCAGCTTGGCAATCAGGGCGGCGCGGGTGCGGCCTGTGTCGTAAGGGGAGGCCGCCGTGGCGCCGTGGGCTTCGTTCATGGCCTCGCCTTGCAGGGCCTGGTCCATTTCGGCGCGCACTTGCAGCAGCAGCTGATAGGGGTCTTTGCGCCCCAGCGCGTGCTCCACGGCGTCAATGATGAATTGCGATTTGGTAATGCCCTTGCTCTGGGCGGCGAGTTCAAGCTCTTTCTCGAGCTCCGGATTCATGCGTACGGAGACGGCCATTTGATACTGCCTGTGACCTGGGTTGAGAGGAAGTCGAAAACGGCTGGGCCGCTGCATTCAGCCAGAAGCGCTGCTCCCGGATGCAGCGCGGCCCAGAGGGGCGAATCCTACTATCGCAAGAGATGCATGACCAGAGGGTAAACGCGGTGTTCCATTGCTCGCATGCAGTCTGCCCCAGCCTGCTGACGGGCTGCCAAAGACGCCGGAAAGTAATGAAAACAGGAGCAAATTCAGGGGGTTGAAATACCGTTCCGCGCAGTTTCTACTAGGACGTAATGCTATTAATAAAGGAGCTAAATTGACCTGTTTCCAGGAACCTGTTCAGAGCCTGAGCGCAAGGAGCAAAAGAACGGATCGGGCCGGGCTGCAAGGCGGCAGACCGCACGCGGGCCGCAGAGGCGGCCCGGCGTGGCGCTTGCAAGGCCCTGGAGCGCCCCAGTTCACGCTTTTCGCGCCTACGAACAGGCTCCGGGCAGGCTCTGATGCCTTCACCCGCCATTCACTCCTGCCCCAGCGCCTGGCGCACGGCGCTGACCTGGCGGCGGGAGATGGTCAGAAGCTCATCCACGCCAGCCAGGCGCACGGCCCAGCTTTCGCCGTCGATGAAGTCGCGCTGGCGCACGATGGCGCGCATGGCGGCGGGCAGCACGAGAGCGTTGCGGTTTATGCGCAGAAAGCGCCCCGGGTACTTGGCTTCAATCTGGTTGAGGCTGTCGTTCAGCACATAGCTGGCGGCGACGGTGCGGACGGTGACGTATTTCTGCTCCGCCTTGAAATAAAGCACTTCGGCCAGCGGTATGCGCTGGGCGCGGCCCCGCTCGGAAATGAGCACCCATTGCCCGTCCAGCGCGTCGCCCTGGGCGGCGCGCGCCAGGCGGGCGCGCACGGCCTTTTGCAAGGCGGCTTCCAGGCGATCGCAGCGCACGGGTTTGGTGAGGTAATCCACGGCGTCAAGCTCGAAGGCGTCAAGCGCGTGCTCGGCGTAGGCGGTGACGAAGATGAAGGGCGGCGGCGCGGGCAAGGCATTGAGCTGGCGGGCCAGCTGCATGCCGTTGGCGCCGGGCATGTGAATGTCGATCAGGGCCGCGTCAAAGCGCTGGCGCACCAGCAAATCCATCGCATCAGGCGTGTTGGCGGCTTCGGCGGCCAATTCGGCGCGGGGGTTGCGGCAATCGCCCAGCAGGCTGCGCATGCGCGAGCGCGCCAAGGGTTCGTCATCCACGACGAGAACTTGCAGGGGCTTTTCGGACTGTCCGGTTTCTGGCTCGCCGGTTTCGGGCTTGCCAGCTTTTGGCTTGCCGGCTTTGGGCTGGGCGGTTTTGTTCATGGCGGGTGTCGGCGGTGGCCTTTTCAGTGGTGGCGGGAAGAAGACGCGGCCTGTGCGGCGCGGATTTGCGCGGTGGTCATGGGCACTTCCAGACGGGCCTGGTAGAGATCGCCGATGAGGGCGGTTTTGAAGCTGCCCTCCATGTCGTGCAGCAGCTTGAGGCGGTCTCGCACATTGCCCAGGGCGATGCCGTGGCCCTTGCGGCCCTGGCCGGCAGGCACGGTGTTGGTGACCTTGATCACGGCGACCTGGCCGCGAAGGCGCGTGGAAACGCGCAGCTGCGCGCCGCTGGGGCTAGGCTCCACGCCGTGCTTGACGGCGTTTTCCACCAGCGGCTGCAAGATCAGCGGCGGCAGGCGCGCGGCCAGCGTGCGCGCATCCAGCGACCACTGCACGCGCAGGCGCTCGCCAAAGCGGATCTGCTCAATGTCCAGATAGCGCCGCGCCAGCTCGATTTCCTGCGCCAGCGTGGCGCTGTCGCCCTGCTCGGCAAGAGCGTGGCGGAACAAGTCCGCCAGGTCTTCCAGCACGCGCTCGGCCTTTTCAGGCTCGCCGCGCACCAGGGCGATGGCGGTGTTGAGCGTGTTGAACAGAAAGTGCGGGCGAATGCGCGATTGCAGCTCCGCCAGCCGCGCCGTGGTGGCCGCAGGCGCGCGGCCGCGCACGCGCCACATCAGCGCCGCCGTCAGCACGGCCGCCAGCAGCGCCCCGGCCACGGCGCTGGCCAGCCAGGGCGGCGCGGCGCGCACATCGACCGTCAGCGCCATGAGAATGGCGCAGGCCGCCAGCCCTGCCAGCGCGCCCAGCGCCACGCCCGCCGCCATTTGCGCCTGCACGGGCAGGCGCGCCAGCGGTTTTTTCAAACTGCACCCGGCCACCAGCCACAGCAGCGTGGCCGGCAGCGTGCCGCCCGTGACAAAAGCCAGGCGCAGCAGCCACTCCAGCGCGCCGCCCGGCATGAACAGCAGCGCCGCCGCCTGCGCCGCCTGCACCCCCAGCACGGCGCGCAGCACCACGCCCGCGCGGCAAACGTCAAACACCAGCGGCGTCTCGGCGCGCGCCGCCGCCGCAGCCACGGCGCGCGCGCTGCGCTGGCGGCCTGTGAGGGTCGATAAAATTTGCGAATCTTTCACGGGCTTTGCAACACACAGGAAAGTGTGTCAATTATTTGTGATAACCACAACAAGCGCCAGCCCTGCAAACGCCGCCTTTTTCCGCTTTTGCCATTTTTTTTCGCCGTTTTTCCGGCTTGGGCGCGTTTGTTTTTCAAATCTCTTTTTCAGCCCTACCCTGCTTTTTTCCCCGAAAGCCCATGAGCAACCAACTCGACAAGAAATCCCAAGCCTGGTCCGCCCTGTTTTCCGAACCCATGAGCGAGCTGGTGCAGCGCTACACCGCCAGCGTCTTTTTTGACAAGCGCCTGGCCGAAGCCGACATCACCGGCAGCCTGGCCCACGCCGGCATGCTGGCCGCACAAGGCATCATCAGCGCCGCCGATCTGGCCGCCATCCAGCAAGGCATGGCGCAAATCCGCCGCGAAATCGAAACCGGCCAGTTCGAATGGAAGCTGGCGCTGGAAGACGTGCACCTGAACATCGAAGCGCGCCTGACCCAGCTCGTGGGCGACGCCGGCAAGCGCCTGCACACCGGCCGCAGCCGCAACGACCAGGTCGCCACCGACATCCGCCTGTGGCTGCGCGGCGAAATCGACCTCATCAGCCGCCTGCTGCGCGACTTGCAAACCGCGCTCATCAGCGTGGCCGAACGCAACGTGAACACCATCCTCCCCGGCTTTACCCACCTGCAAGTGGCCCAGCCCGTCAGCTTCGCCCACCACCTGCTGGCCTACGTCGAAATGTTCGCCCGCGACGAAGCCCGCATGCAAGACGTCAGAAAGCGCGTGAACCAGCTGCCCCTGGGCAGCGCCGCCCTGGCGGGCACAACCTACCCGCTCGACCGCGAAAGCGTCGCCCGCGCGCTGGGCATGGTCGATGAACAAGGCCGGCCCTGCGTGTGCCAAAACAGCCTGGACGCCGTCAGCGACCGCGACTTCGCCATTGAATTTGCCGCCGCCGCCTCGCTCGTCATGGTGCACATCAGCCGCCTGAGCGAAGAACTCGTGCTCTGGATGAGCCAGAACTTCGCCTTCATCCGCATCGCCGACCGCTTCACCACCGGCTCATCCATCATGCCGCAGAAGAAAAACCCCGACGTGCCCGAACTCGCGCGCGGCAAAACCGGCCGCGTGGCCGGCCACCTCATGGGCCTCATCACCCTCATGAAAGGCCAGCCCCTGGCCTACAACAAAGACAACCAGGAAGACAAGGAACCCCTCTTCGACACCGTGGACACCGTGCGCGACACCCTGCGCATCTTCACCGACATGATCGGCGGCCAGCCCAACGCGCAAACCGGCGCGCGCGAAGGCGGCATCACCGTCCAGGCCGCCGCCATGCGCCAGGCCGCCAGCCGGGGCTACGCCACCGCCACCGACCTGGCCGACTACCTGGTGAAAAAAGGCCTGCCCTTCCGCGACGCCCACGAAACCGTGGCCCGCGCCGTCAAAGCCGCGCAGCAGCAAGGCGTGGACCTGGCCGAGCTGCCCCTGGAAACCCTGCAAGCCTTCGACCCCCGCATCGAAGCCGACGTCTACGACAAGGCCCTCACCCTCGAAGCCGCCCTGAACGCACGCAACACCCTGGGCGGCACGGCCCCCGCCCAGGTGCAAGCGCAAATCGCGCGCCACAAGGCCCGCCTGTCTGCCGGGCAAAGCTGAAAACCAGCTCACAAAGCGGCCCCGCCAGCCTGATTGAACTCAAAAGGAGGAGCAAATTTGAGGGGGCTGAAATGCCTTCCTGCGCAAGCTCCACTAGGACATCATGCTATGGATAGAGGAGCTAATCGCGGCAGCTTTCCTTCTTTGATCCTGCTTGCAGTCTGGCCATGGGGCGCAAAAGCGCAGGAATCGGGATGCGCTGCAAAACGCAAACGGGAGGTCTTGTAGCCTGCTGAGACTTGCAAGGCCAAGAGTGTTCGAGGCCATGTTTTCGTCTCCACAGACAAACTCCGAGCAGGCCCCAGAACGGCTGGCGAAAGCCGCCTTGCTGGCGCAGCAACGGCCAGGCAGAACCTGCGCCCTGAAGAAAGCAGAAAAACTTCACTCAATAAGAGGCGCAAATCTGACGAGTGAAAAACGGCTTTCGCGCCATCTCACCAGGACTTTGCGCTATTGAATTAAGAGCGATTCCTGCCGCCTATTTCATAATCAGGCCGCCTGCCGCCGCCGTTTTTCTTTTGCGCTTTTGCTTTTTCATCCATGCAAGCCACTGCTTTTGACACGCCGCCCTGGTGGCAGCGCGTGCTGCCCATGTTCCGGGGGTTTGACGGGCCGCTGCTGGCCGCCGTGCTGCTGCTGGCGGGGCTGGGGCTGACCATCATGTATTCCTCCGGCTTTGACCACGGCACGCGCTTTGTCATGCACGGGCGCAACATGCTGCTGGCGGCGGCCATCATGTTCGTGGTGGCGCAAGCGCCGCCGCAGCGGCTGATGCGGCTGGCCGTGCCGGTTTACACGGCGGGCGTGCTGCTGCTGGTGGCGGTGGCGCTGTTTGGCATCACCAAAAAAGGCGCGCAGCGCTGGCTGAATGTGGGCGTGGTGATTCAACCCAGCGAGATCATGAAGATTGCCGTGCCGCTCATGCTGGCCTGCTGGTTTCAGTGGCGGCAGGGGCAGGGGCGCAGCCGGGCGGTGGACTTTGCGGGCGCTTTTGCGCTGCTGGCCGTGCCGGTGGCGCTCATCATGAAGCAGCCTGATCTGGGCACGGCGCTGCTGGTGATGGCCAGCGGCCTGGCCGTGATTTTTTTCGCCGGGCTGCCCTGGCGCTGGGTGCTGCCGCCGGTGGCGCTGGCGCTGGCGGGCGTGGCGGGCATCGTGTTTTTTGGCGATGAGCTTTGCGCCGACGGGGTGGACTGGCACGTGCTGCGCGAATACCAGCGCCAGCGCGTGTGCACGCTGCTGGACCCCATGCGCGACCCGCTGGGCAAGGGCTTTCATATCCTGCAAGCCATGATCGCCATCGGCTCGGGCGGGCTGCACGGCAAGGGCTTCATGCAGGGCACGCAGACGCATCTAGAGTTCATTCCCGAGCGCACCACCGATTTCATCTTTGCCGCCTTTTCCGAAGAATTCGGCCTGGCGGGCAACCTGCTGCTGATTTTTGGCTTCTGGTGCCTGGTGCTGCGCGCGCTGGCCCTTTCCGCTGTGGCGCCCACGCTGTTTTCGCGGCTGCTGGCGGCGGCGGTGAGCACCATCTTCTTTGCCTACGCTTTCGTGAACATCGGCATGGTCAGCGGCGTGCTGCCCGTGGTGGGCGTGCCGCTGCCTTTCATCAGCTACGGCGGCACGGCGATGGTGACGCTGGGCGTGGCGCTGGGCATTCTCATGTCCGTCAGCCGCGCGCGCTGGCTGGCCGAGCAGCAGCGCAAGGCGCTGTTGGCATAGGAAGTGCGAGCAGTTTCTGCCGCACGGCCGAATCAGAAAAGAAAAACCCCGGTCTCTATTCGAGAACGGGGTTTTCCTGGCAACCGGCTGAGTTGTTACATGTTTTCGATCATCACTTGACCAAAACCGGAGCAGCTCACTTGCGTGGCGCCTTCCATTAGGCGGGCGAAGTCGTAGGTGACTTTTTTGCTCAGAATGGATTTTTCCATGCTGCTGATGATGAGATCGGCCGCTTCCGTCCAGCCCATGTGGCGCAGCATCATTTCGGCGCTCAGGATTTCAGAGCCAGGGTTCACATAATCTTTGCCTGCGTATTTTGGGGCCGTGCCGTGCGTGGCCTCAAACATGGCGACTGTGTCTGACAGGTTGGCGCCGGGAGCAATGCCGATGCCGCCTACTTGCGCGGCCAGCGCGTCAGAGATGTAGTCGCCGTTGAGGTTGAGCGTGGCAATGACGCTGTATTCGGCAGGGCGCAGCAGGATTTGTTGCAGGAAGGCGTCGGCAATGCTGTCCTTGATGGTGATTTCCTTGCCTGTTTTGGGGTTGGCAAACTTGCACCACGGGCCGCCGTCAATTTCCACCGCTCCGAATTCACGCTTGGCCAGGGCATAGCCCCAGTCGCGGAACCCGCCTTCGGTGAATTTCATGATGTTGCCCTTGTGCACCAGCGTCACGCTGGGCTTGTCGTTGTCAATGGCATATTGAATGGCTTTGCGCACCAGGCGCTCGGTGCCTTCACGCGATACGGGCTTGATGCCGATGCCTGATGTTTGAGGAAAGCGGATTTTGGTTACGCCAAAATCGTCCTGCAATATCTTGATGATTTTTTTCGCCTTTTCAGACCCGGCTTCAAATTCAATGCCGGCATAAATATCCTCGCTGTTTTCGCGGAATATCACCATATTGGTTTTCTCCGGCGCTTTCAGAGGCGAGGGGACACCCTTGAAATACTGGATGGGGCGCAGGCACACATACAGATCAAGCTGCTGGCGCAGGGCCACGTTCAGGCTGCGGATGCCGCCTCCCACGGGCGTGGTGAGCGGGCCTTTGATGGAAACTACGTAGTCACGCACGGCTTCAAGGGTTTCGTCAGGCAGCCATACGTCGGGGCCATAGACTTTGGTGGATTTCTCGCCTGCATAGACTTCCATCCAGTGAATCTTGCGCTTGCCGCCGTAGGCTTTGGCCACGGCCGCGTCCACTACTTTCAGCATGACGGGGGTAATGTCTACTCCAGTGCCATCGCCTTCGATATAGGGAATGATGGGCTGGTCCGGCACATTCAGTGACATGTCGGCATTGACCGTGATTTTTTCGCCCTGGGCTGGCACTTTGATGTGCTGGTACATTGAATCATCTCTCCGGTAAAAACAAGGAAAATGGCGCGGGCCTTTGCAATTTCCCGCCTGTTTGCGGCGCGTTTCGCGCCTGCAAGGCCACGCGCGATTTTAGCGGCCAGCTTTGCCTGGAGCCGCTTTGCTTTTTTCGAGTTTCACCCATGAAAACCCTGATTTCCGCCGCTTTGCTCTGCCCCGCTTTGGCCTGCGCCCAAGCCACGCCGCCTGCGCCGCAAATGGATTTGCCCCGCGCGACGCTCACTATCGGCATGCATCACATCAATGTTCAATTGGCGCAAACCGACTGGCAGCGCCAGGTGGGCCTGATGCACCGGCGCAGCATGCCTGAGCACGAAGGCATGCTGTTCGTGTTCGAGCGGCCTGGCGTGCAGTGCTTCTGGATGAAGGACACCCTCATTCCCCTGACTGCCGCCTTTGTGGCAGATGACGGCGTGATCGTCAATCTGGCTGACATGCAGCCGCTGGACGAGAACACGCACTGCTCCAGCCGCCCCGTGCGCTATGTGCTGGAAGTGAATCAAGGCTGGTTCGGCCAGCGCAAGCTACAGGCGGGCATGAAGCTCAAGGGTTTGCCCGTTTCACGCGATTGAGCCGGGCTGCTTGGCCGTGCCAAGCGGCTGCCGGGCGCAGAAGGTCTCTTGAAGCCAGCCCGTCGGGCGGCATCAAAAACAAGAGCGAATTTGATGGGGTCGAAATACCGCCTTGCGCAGTTTCGACTAAGACGTATTGCTATGAATAGAGTAGCGAATACGCCGTGTATTTCACGTTGCCAGCTTGCCGCGTTGCGCTCCTGGAGCTTGTTCGGAGCCTGTCCGTGGGCGCGAAAAGCGCGGATCCGGGCGCTTTGCGGCGTTGCAACCCATCCCGGGGCCGCGTTTTGGCCTCTCACGGCCAGGCTCTCTGAACAGGCTCTTATTTCAGCCAGCCTGTCAGTTGCATGGCCTGCTCGGTCAGCGCGGGGGCCAGCAGCCAGCCGTGGCGGAACAGGCCGTTGATGCGCAGGCAGCGGCCGCGCCATTCGGTGCAGGGGTTGTTGTCGGGCAGCGCGGGGCGCAGGTTCACGTCCAGCCGCAGGATGCGCGCTTCGGCCAGGGCGGGCATGGCGCTGTGGGCGGCGGCCAGCAGCTCGACGGTGCTGCGCAGGCTGGCGGGGCTGCGGTCTTCGGTTTCCAGTTCGCTGGCGCCAATCAAGAGCAGATCGGGCGAGCGCGGCACGATGTAGACGCCGTGGCGCGGGTGCAGCAGGCGTGTCAGGCGCGTGAGGCCGTGGGCGGGCGCTTGCAGCCAGATGACTTCGCCGCGCACGCCGCGCACGTCAAAAACGGGCGATGCGCTGGCGCATGCGCCTTGCCGGCTGGCTTGCGCGCCCACGCCGCGCGTGTCGATCACGGCGTCAAACGCGGCCTGGCCGCCGTCTGCAAAGTGCAGCGTGCCGTTTTCTTCCACGCAGCGCACGGGGCGGCTCCAGTGCCATTGCGCGCCAGGGCTGTCGTCGTGCAGGGCCATCATCATGGCCACGGCGTCCAGCTGCCCTTCGCCCGGCAGCAGCCAGGCGTGCGCGGGGCCTTGCAAGGCAGGCTCCAGCTCGCGCAGCCGCGCCAGCTCCAGCGGCTGCACGCCTTCGGGGGGGCTTAGGTTTTGCCAGGCCTGGGTTTCGCAGGCCGTGCGCAGGCGCTCCAGCACGCGCTGCGCCGCGCCCAGGTCTTCGCGGTGGGCCAGCATCAGGCTGCCCTCACTGCGGAACATGGGGCGCTGCGGCAGCGCGGCGGCAATGTCGCGCCACAGGGCGATGGAGCGCCAGCCCAGCGCCGCCACGGCAGGCTCCACCGTATCCAGCTCCGCCAGCGGGCTGAGCATGCCCGCCGCCGTGAAACCTGCCGCCGTGGGCACATCAGAATCGTCCGCCTGGCTGCGGAACACGGGGCCGGGGCCACGGGCCACGTCAAACACGCTCACGCGGTGCCCCGCGCGCGACAGCTGCCACGCCAGCAAGCGCCCCAGCAGGCCCGCGCCCGCAATGCCGATGGAAAGAGATTGGGTTGATGACATGATGAAAGTCGCTCCTATCTTGTTGGGGATGATCCGGCTCTTTGATTCCAGCGCGCGGCGCATGCAAGGCTGATGGCCGCTTTGCGGCCCAGAGCCGGGCGCCGCTTTCGCGCTGCGTCAAAACCGGCGTCGGGCAAAGCCGGGCTGCCATTGTGGCGCTTGGATAACGGCGGTTTCGTCTGACCGGTTCGCCGCCGCCGATTCAAACTCTGAACAAATTTTCAGCCCCTGCTACGCCAGGATGAGCGCCATCAGAGCGAAGCTGCCCAGCAGCGCAGCGCCCAAAATGGCGCGCGAACCCAGGGCGCAGGCGCGCAGCAGATCAACCGGCTCAGGCGCGCGGCCTGCGGGATTGAGGGTGTAACTGCCCGGCTTTCCCAGGCGCACGCCCAGCAGCAGCGCCACGGCGGCCATGGGCCAGCCGCTATTGGGCGACGGGGTTTGGCGTGCCTGCTCTGGCAAGGCGGCCAGCGCCCGCCCGCGCCGCAAGGCCAGCCGCCCGGCCGCCAGCCATAGCAGCGCGGCCGTCAGGCGGGCGGGCAGCCAGGAAAGGGCGTCGTCTGCACGGGCGGCCCATTTGCCCGCCCATTCCCACTGGCGCGCCACGCCGCCCAGCTCGCGCGCGCCGCGGTAGCCCCACATGGCATCTGCCGTATTGGCAAAGCGATAGAGCGCCGCGCCTGGCAGGCCCAGCAGCACAAACCACAGCAGCGGGGCAATGACCGAGTCGTTCAGGTTTTCAGCCAGGCTCTCGATGGCGCTTTCACGCACTTCGCCGGATGTGAGCTGCGCCGTGTCGCGGCTCACCAGCCGGGCCAGGCGGGCGCGCCCCGCAGGCAGGCCGTCTTGCAGGGCGGCTTCAACCGCCAGCACCTCGTCATGCAGCATGGCCCAGGCCAGCAAGGTTTTCAGGCACAGCGCCAGCGCCAGCGTGGCCAGCCAGGCGGGCTGGGTGAGCAGCCAGGCTTGTAGCCCCCAGGCCGCCCCCGCAAACAGGCCCGCGCCTGCCAGCCAGGCCGCTGCGCCACGCCAGAAGGCAGGCCAATCCGCGCCTGAAGAAGCCGATGCGGCAGGCGGCGCAATGCGCACGCCCAGCCACAGCAGCGCATGCCCCATCCACGCCACGGGGTGCCAGCGCATGGGCGGCTCACCTGCCACACGGTCCAGGCAAATCGCCAAGGCCGGAATGCAAGCCAGCAGCAGCGGCCAGAAGGCCGCCAGCTCAGACACGGCCGCGCTCACGCGCAGCCACAGCGGCCAGGCGCTGGCCTGTTCAGCAGTGAGGGCGGATTGCCAAAAGCCAGAAGCCAGCACAGAAAAAATACAGAAACAAAACAAGATGACGCGCGATGCGGCCAGGCTCTTCAAGCGCGAAATTCAGGAAGCGTCAGGAAGCGGCTGCGCCATCAAACGCAAAAAAACGGCCCTTCTGGCAGATGCGCCGGAACCCGTTCAAAGTCTGCCCCGGGGGAGCGAACCGCGAATGGGCTGGCCTATCAAGGCATTTGCAATGCCGCAAAGCGCCACCTCCGCCGCATCGCTCCTTCAGCCTTTCCGCCGCCCAGACAAATCTGCTTCAGACAGCCAAAGCAGCGCGGGCCATGCGTTCATTCCTCTGCGCCATCGTCCGCCAAGGCTTCATCCAGCCGCTGCAACAAGGCTGCCAGCGCAGCCTCATCGCTGGCGGGCAGACCCTCGCCTGAAGCGGGCGCTTCAGGCGCAGCGGCAGGCCGCGCCGCCTTGGCTGGCGCAGCCGTATCGCGGTCAAACACCAGATTGAGGGCCGCCAGCACCGCAATACGCTCACGGGCGCGCAGCTTGCCGCTGCTGCGAATCTGGCACATGGCTTCATCCACGCGGGCCACGGCCTCGGCCAGGCGCCTTTCACTGCCCGCCGGGCAGGCCAGCACGTAGCTCTCCCCCATGATTTGCACTTCAGTCTGCGCGGCAGGCGCGGTCACCGGCTGCTTCATCGCGGCGCCTCCTGCCCCAGCCGGGCCAGATGACTCAGAAGCTCTTCATTGCGCGACCGCGCCGCTGTCAGGCGTGACTGAAGACTGTCACGCTCCTGCGTGAGCGCCTGCACTTGCAGCTTGAGCAAGGCATTGGCGCTGCGTAACTGGGCGTATCGCGCCAACAGGCGATCCACGCGCTCAACGATCCGGGGCAACAGAGAAGAACTCATGAGGCAATGCAGAGGCGGCAAAAGCGCGAATTCTAGTTTTCTCCCCTGCCACGCAGCCCGCCATGCGGGCGGCCCTCGCAGACGAAAGACATGCGAGACAGCATCAGAAAAAGGAGCAAATTTACGGCCTGAAAACAGCCTGATGTCCTAGTGGAAGCTCACGATGGCGCTATCAATCAAGGAGCTGAACCAGACACTGCCCACAGGCTCGCGTTTCGCCGTCTGGCGGCTGAAAACACCGCCTGAAGCCCGCCGCCGCGCAGCCCCGTTCGCAGGCATTCAAGCGCCCTAGGGATAACCCTGAGCCTGCCGCTCATACGGTTAAAACGTAACACCTGCCGAATAAAATTGTTTGCATCACATCGTTCTCATCAGTCACCTAAGGAGAAAGCAGCATGAAAGCACTTGTCGCCGTCAAGCGCGTGGTGGACTACAACGTGAAGGTTCGCGTCAAAAGCGACCAAAGCGGGGTGGAAACCGCCAACGTCAAGATGAGCATGAACCCCTTTGACGAAATCGCCGTGGAGGAGGCGGTGCGTCTGAAGGAAAAAGGCGTGGTGACAGAAGTTGTCGCCGTCTCTTGCGGCGTGGCGCAAAACCAGGAAACCCTGCGCACCGCGCTGGCCATTGGCGCCGACCGCGCCATTTTGGTGCAGACCGACGCCGAATTGCAGCCGCTGGCCGTCGCCAAGCTGCTCAAGGCCGTGGTGGACAAGGAGCAGCCGCAAATCGTGCTGCTGGGCAAGCAGGCCATTGACGACGATGCCAACCAGACGGGCCAGATGCTGGCCGCCTTGGCCGACTGGCCGCAAGCCGCTTTTGCCAGCAAGCTGGAAGTGAAGGATCAGCAGCTGCAAGCCACGCGTGAAGTGGACGGCGGCCTGCAAACCATCTCGGTGGCACTGCCCGCCGTCGTCACGGCTGACTTGCGCCTGAACGAGCCGCGCTACGTCACCTTGCCCAACATCATGAAGGCCAAGAAAAAGCCGCTGGAAACCATCACGCCGCAAGACCTGGGCGTGGACGTGGCCGCACGCCTGAAAACCCTGAAGGTGGCCGAGCCGCCCGCCCGCAGCGCCGGCGTGAAAGTGGCCGATGTGGCCGAGCTGGTCAGCAAGCTCAAGAACGAAGCCAAAGTGATCTGACAAGGAGAAAGGAATCGTCATGACCGCCCTCGTTATCGCCGAACACGACAACGCCTCCCTCAAGCCCGCCACGCTGCACGCCGTCACGGCCGCCCGCCAATGCGGCGGCGATGTGCATGTGCTCATCGCAGGCCACAACGCCGCCGCTGCCGCGCAAGCCGCCGCGCAAGTGGCCGGCGTCGCCAAAGTGCTGCATGCCGATGGCCCGGCCTTGGAGCATGGCCTGGCCGAAGACCTGGCCGCGCAAGTGCTGGCTGTGGCTGGCGGCTACAGCCACATCCTCTTTCCCGCCACCGCCAGCGGCAAAAACACTGCGCCGCGCGTGGCCGCCAAGCTGGATGTTTCGCAAATCAGCGACATCACCAAGGTGGACAGCGCCGACACCTTCGAGCGCCCCATCTACGCGGGCAACGCCATTGCCACCGTGCAAAGCGGCGATGCGGTGAAAGTCATCACCGTGCGCACCACGGCTTTTGACGCCGCAGCCGCCACGGGCGGCAGCGCCGCCGTGGAAAGCGTGCCCGCCGTGGCCGCCAGCGGCAAGAGCCGCTTCGTCGGCCAGGAGCTGGCCAAGAGCGACCGGCCCGATCTGACCGCCGCCAAGGTCGTTGTCTCCGGCGGCCGCGCGCTGGGCAGCGCCGAGCAGTTCCAGTCCGTGCTCACTCCGCTGGCCGACAAGCTGGGCGCCGCCATCGGCGCCAGCCGCGCCGCCGTGGATGCAGGCTACGCCCCCAATGACCTGCAAGTGGGCCAGACGGGCAAGATCGTCGCCCCGCAGCTGTACGTGGCCGTGGGCATTTCCGGCGCCATCCAGCACGTGGCTGGCATGAGCGGCAGCCGCGTCATCGTGGCCATCAACAAAGACCCGGACGCCCCCATCTTCAGCGTGGCCGACTACGGCCTGGTGGCCGACCTCTTTGAAGCCGTGCCCGAACTGGTGAAAGCGCTGTAAACCCCGCGGCACCGCCGTCAATGAAAGCACCGCCTCCGCGCGGTGCTTTTTTTATGCCTGCCAAAACCAGAAAGCGAGCCAGATCAGCTCCTGAAACAATAGCATGAGGTCCTAGAAGAAACTGCGCAAACGCCGTTTCATGGCCCTTTGATTTGCTCCTGTTTTTTGACAACCCAAGCGCCTGCGCCAGACGAAAAGCAGACTGGCCGCGTGGGCGGAACGGGAGCAGGCGGCGTCTGACGCCTGGCCAGCGCAAAAGCCAGGCAAAGAATGAGCGCGGAGCCGCTTCATCTTCATGCTGCGGGCATTGCTCTTGCGCTTTGAAAGTTCAAGAAAAAAAGGCCGTCCTGAAAGCCTGTTCAGAGGTTCAGCGCTGAGCGCACGAACACCGCTTTCAGATAAGCCTGACGTTTGCCTGCGCGGCGATGCCGCAGCTTGCATTTGTGTCATCTCATCGTGAAGGGCAAAAAAATGCAATGCGAATGAAAATACCTGTGCTTCGTGCGCCGCTGCCCGCCGCCAGACCTTGCGCGGGCGGCGTTTTTCAATTTCATCGATTTCATTTCTTCGCATTCATCATGGCTTTATTCCATTCGCCTGGATTTGCGCTGCGCGGCATTTGCGCGGCCATTGTTTTGCTGCCCGCGCTGGCTTATGTGCAAACGGCTGCGGCCGCTTTTGACGCTTCCGCGCTTCAAAGTGACGACGCGGACGAGGAGGTCACCGCTGGCGACGCAGCGGGCAGCGGCAGCGCCGGCACGCTGGGCGCTGTCACGGTGGTGGGGCGCGCCGCGCCCGTGCCGGTGGAGCATGAAAGCAGCTACCAGCCCGTGCCCGATGCGTCCACGCTGCGCTCGCTGGCCCCCGCGCTGGAAGTGCCGCAAGTGACCAACGCCGTCTCTGCTCAGGTGCTGCGCGACCAGCGCCCGCGCTACATGGACGATGCGCTGATGAACGTCAGCGGCATCACGCAAGGCAACACGCTGGCGGGCACGCAAGACACCATCCTCAAGCGCGGCTTTGGCGGCAACCGCGACGGCTCCATCATGCACAACGGCATGCCGCTGGTGCAGGGCCGTGGCATGAACGCCGCCGCCGAAAGCGTGGTGGTGCTCAAAGGGCCGTCTTCCATGTTCTACGGCATCATGGATCCGGGCGGCGTGGTGAACGTGGTGAGCAAAAAGCCCCAAATGCAGCCGCGCACGGCCCTGAGCGTGACCGGCTCCAGCTACGGGCGCGGCCGCAACGGCGCGGGGCTGCTGCTGGATGCCACCGGCCCCGTGGCCGACAGCGGCCTGGCCTGGCGCCTGGTGGCCGACTACACGAATGAAGATTACTGGCGCAACTTCGGCAAGCGGCGTGACGTGCTGCTGGCCCCTTCGCTGGCCTGGTACGGGCGCGACACGCAAGCCGTGCTCTGGTACGAATTCCGTGACTACAACGTGCCGTTTGACCGTGGCACCGCGCTGGATCCGCGCACGAACAAGCCGCTGGACATTCCCGCCACGCGCCGCCTGGACGAGCCGTTCAACCAGATGAAGGGCAAGAGCCACCTGGCGCAGTTCTCGCTGGATCACCGCATCACGCCCGGCTGGTCGGGCCACGTGAGCCTGAGCTACAACCGCGAAACGTATGACGCCAACCAGCTGCGCCTGATGGGCATCAACACCGCCACCGGCCTGCTGCGCCGCCGCGCCGACGGCACCCGGGGCGCGCTCAGCGCCGACAGCTACGGCACCGCCTACATCGACGGCAGCACCAAACTGGGCGGCATGCAGCACGACATGCAATTCGGCATGGACGCCGAATACCGCAAGATTTACCGCGCCGACATGATTCGCGGCGGCGTGGACAACGCTTTCAGCTACCTCAACCCTGTGTATGGCCGCGTGCGGCCGGGCACAACCGTTGTGGCTGGCGACAGCGACCAGCGCGACCTGCTGCACAACCACTCGCTTTTCTTTCAGGACGCCATCCACCTGAACCGCCAGTGGATCGTCACCGCCGGCGCGCGCTATCTGCACTGGGCGCAGCGCGCGGGCCGGGGCCGCCCCTTCAAGCTCAACACCAACACCCGCGACGGCAAATGGCTGCCCCGCCTGGGCGTGGTCTACAAGCTCACGCCCGCCGTCTCGCTCTACGCCAGCTACAGCCAGTCGCTCAAACCCATCTCCACCATCGCCCCGCACTCCAGCGGGCTGATTGACTCCAGCGTCAAGCCCGAAAGCGGCAAGTCCTGGGAAGTGGGCGCCAAATACGAAAGCGCGGGCGGCCTGACCGGCACGCTGGCGCTTTTTGACATCCGCAAGAAAAGCGTGCTCGTCTCGCAGTTCAACCAGAACACGGGCTTGACCGAATGGCGCACCTCCGGCGCGGCCCGCTCGCGCGGCATCGAGCTGGACGTGGCCGGCGAAATCAACCCGCGCTGGAGCTTCATTGGCAGCCTGGCGCTGATTGACGCCAAAACCACCCGCGACCCCAAATTCCAGGGCAACCGTTTGTGGAACGCCGCCCACGTCACCGCCTCGGCCAACGCCGTCTACAACGCCGGCCAGCTCTGGGGACAAGGCCAGCTGCGCCTGGGCGCGGGCGTGCGCTACGCGGGCAAGCGCGCGGGCGACTCGGCCAACACCTTCTGGCTGCCTTCCTACACCGTGGCCAACCTGTTTGCCACGTATGAAACGCCCATTCAGGGCCGCAAAGTCAAGTTCCAGCTGAACGTGAAAAACCTGTTTGACCGCACCTACTACACCTCCAGCGTGAACGAATTCGGCCTGGCCCTGGGCGACGCGCGCCAGGTGTCGCTCACGGCAGGGTTCGAGTTCTGAAGCTGCTCAAAGCGGCTCGCAGGCGTGAAACGCGCAAGCCGGAACCGGCCCGGGCTGTGCGCGTTTCACTCCTTTTCCGGGAGCAAATTCAGGCCCCTGAAAACGTCCCTTCCGCCCAATTTCAAGGGACTTGAAGCTATCAAACCAATAGCGGATAACCAGCGGCTTCATAACCCGTTCACAGGCAGACTTTGAACCGCTCCCGCAAGCCTGCCCTTGCCCCCTCCATCGTCTTGCGCCTGGCGCTTTTCGCCTCACGACCACACGCCGACACCATCTGGCCGCCCTCGCTGCCCTGACCTTGCTGCCCGCCGCAAGACGCGCAAGGCATGGCGCTGGTCATCATCTCCTCCACCGTGGCGGCCAAAAACGTCCACCCCGGCTGGCGGCAGCTTGCTGCTCCGCTGCTGACCTGGGAAAACGACTTGCTCGACGACCTGGCCATGACCGGCAAGCGCAGCGGCACGGACTACGGCGAAGCGCCCAAGGAGCGCTATCTGTGGCTGGCGCACGCGCCGCATCCCATGTCGGCCGGCCTGCCAGCGGGTGCGGCCAATGTCTATGCGAAGCAGGCCCCCATGAGCTGGGGCCAGCCGGGCCTGGGCGCGATCACCATCGCCACGCTCTACGGTCAGCCGGAAAAAGCGGCCATCTTCGGCTACGAAAA
This sequence comes from Ottowia massiliensis, assembly GCF_900240305.1. Taxonomy (NCBI): domain Bacteria; kingdom Pseudomonadati; phylum Pseudomonadota; class Betaproteobacteria; order Burkholderiales; family Comamonadaceae; genus Ottowia; species Ottowia massiliensis. The sequence goes on from NZ_LT964854.1 coordinate 2,135,177, forward strand.
AGGTGCGACTATGGACTACGAATCCCTGGCCCCGGCCCGGCGCGTCATGTTCTTTCTGGACAACGCCAGCTTCACCAACCTCTCCGAAGCCGGCCTGCGTTTGTTCGACGCGGCCGTGGACTGGGCGGCTGGAGAATGTGCAAGTGATCAGACGCCATAAGCGGCACGGCATCAAGGCACCGCCCAAGCACTGGACTGCTGAAAGGTCTTTGGCCTGACTGAGCAAGGACGCTGCGCTTGGCGATGCATCGGTTGATGCATTCGTCAAGATCACCAGCTTTCGACGCTTGGCTTGATTGGAGAACAGGCTCTGAGAAAGAACAGGAAATGGCTGCGGATCGGGTCTGAAATACCTGACGCAAGTGGCGGGCGCTTCGTGGAGATGCGAGTTTTATGCTCTTGAATCCATAGCGATAGGTCCTAGTGAAATGAGCGCAAAAGCCACTTTTCTACCCCTTGCATTCGCTCTTGTTTTTGATGCCTTCTGGCCTTCATCACCTGGCCGCAAGGGGCGGGCAGGCATACCGCCCCCCCCTCCAGTCAAGACGGATTTGCCCGCGCGCGCCAGGCATTCGTTTTTTGACGCTACCCGGCACCCATGCAAAGCAGCCCGCACGGCGATGGCGAAGCGGGAAACAAGCCTTGATTCGCTCCTTGATTCATAGCGTGATGTCCTAGTGGAATGGGCGCAGATGCTATTTTTCGTGCACTCGAATTCGCTCTTGTTTTTGATGTGATGCGGCGGCTGATCCGGTGAAACGCAGGCCATGCTGGCGTTCAGGAGGCAGAAGAAAGCCGCCGCTTCCTGCCAAGGGATGCGGCGGCTTGCCGGAAGGTTTTGTTCGAGAGGCTGGCGGTCTGTGGCCTTGCAAATTTTCGCGGGGTCACAGGCAAATCCGTCTGCGGTTTGCCCCTTGCGGCCAGGCTCTGAACAGGCTCTCAAAAGCGCGCCGACAGGCCCACGTAGAACGAGCGGCCCGGCTCGTTGTAGGTGGCCGCGCCTGCGCCGTAGATGGTGCGCGGGCGGTTCACGCCGATGGCGTTGCCCATGCGGTAGAGGCGCTTGTCAAACAGGTTGTTGATGCCGAACGAGAGGGCAATATCGGGCGTGAAGGCGTATTGCCCGCCCACATTGACCAGGCCGTAGGGCTTGAGGCTGCGGGTTTCTTCGCCGGTGAGCGGCAGGCCCTGGTAGTCGTATTTGTTGGGCTTTTGGCGGCCATAGAAGGTGACGGCGGCAAACACATCCAGCGCGGGCAGGGCCTTGTAGTCCAGGCGCGAGTTGAGGGTGTATTTCGGGATGATGGACAGCTGCTCGTCGGTGAGCTTGTTTTTGCTTTGCAGCATCCAGGTGAAGTTGTTGCGCCAAGTCAGCGCGGGGCTGAAGCGGTAGCTGAAGGTGCCTTCCAGGCCGGAGATGACGGCTTTGGGCGTGTTGCTCCAGCGGAAGATTTCGGAGTTGGCGTACGGGCCCGTGCCGCCGGTGGCGTTGCCCACGATGTCGTGGCCCGCTTCGATTTTGTTGCGGTAGTCGTTGTGGAACAGGGTGGCGCCGGCCTGGACGGTGTCGTCCGTGTATTCGATGCCCAGCTCTTTGTTGATGCTGGTTTCGGCCTTCAGGTCGGGGTTGCCTTGCAGGTAGCACGAGCCGTGGCCGCCCCAGCAGCCGATGCCCCGGCTGTAGAGCAGGTAGTTGGGGTTGAGCTGGTAGAGGTTGGGCGCTTTGTAGGCGCGAGCCACGCCGGCTTTGAGCGTGAGGCGGTCTGTGAAGTAGTGCGAGAGGTTGAGCGAGGGGCTGACGTTGCCGCCTGCCTTGCTGTGGTGGTCCAGCCGCAGGCCGGGGGTGATGAGGGTGGCGCGGGTGAGTTCGATGTTGTCTTCAACGAACACGGAGGCGATGCGCGCGCTGATTTCGCTGCTGCGCGCCCGGACGGCGATGCCGGGCACGCGCCCGCCTTCGGTGGCGGCTTGCGACATGGAGTTGGGGTCGCTGAATTTCTGGTGCGCCCATTCCGCGCCCACGGTCATCATGTGGGCCAGGCTGCCCCAGCGGCCGCGCATGCTGGCTTCGCCGTGGGCGGTAATGGCTTCCAGTTTGGCGGTGCTGAAGTGGTTGCTGGAAAACAGCCCTTCGGTGCCGCCGGCCAGCCCTTCGTCCATGCGGGTGTTGCGCGTGCTTTCGTATTGCAGCCAGGCTTGCGAGCTGCCGAAGTCGTAGCGCCCTTTGTGCGTGAGGGCAAAAGCGCTGCGGTACATGCGGTTGGTTTCGGAGCCGATGGCGTCCAGCACGCGCTGCGAGGTGGCCACCAGGCGGCCGCGCGCGTCGGTGGTGAAGTTGTTGGTGTTTTGCGTGTCGCCCGTGTAGATGTTGCCCTGGCGGCTGAAGGAGGCGTCCAGGTCAATGGTGTGGCGCTCCGAGGGCTTGAGTGACAGGCGGCCGGCCACGTCGCGGTTGCGCACGCCTTCGCGCCCGGCGGGGAAGGTGCCCCGGAAGATGCCCGTGCGGGTGGAGGCGTGGCCCCGGTTGATGTCCCAGGCGTCGGAGCCGGTTTTGGCGATGTTGGCGTTCACGCGAAAGCCCAGCATGGGCGAGATGGGGCCGGCCAGGCTGACGCTGGCGCGCTTGGAGCCGCCATCGCGCGAGTCTTGCGGGCGCTGGTAGTACACGCTGGCGCTGCCGCCCAGCTTGTCGGGTATGGGTTTGGTGACGATGTTCACCACGCCGCCGGCTGCGCCGCTGCCGTAGCGGGCGGCGGCGGGGCCGCGCAGCACTTCGATTTTTTCCACGGCATCGGCGGGCACCCAGTTCATGTCGCCGCGCGTGTCGCGCTCGCCGCGCCAGCCGTAGCGCACCGAGTTGCGGCTGTGCACGGGCTTGCCGTCAATCAGGATGAGCGTGTTTTCCGGCCCCATGCCGCGCAGGTCAATCTGCCGGTTGTTGCCGCGCTGGCCGCTGGTGGAGTTGCCCGTGAGGTTCACGCCCGGCTGCTTGCGCACCACTTCGGCCAAGTCGCCCGCCGGGGGCGTTTGCAAGTCTTGCCGCGTGATGGTGGATACGCCCGGCGCCTGCTTCCAGGCCTGCTCGGCGGTATCGACCACTTTCACCTCTTGCAGGGTGGGCGTTTTGTCATCGGCTGCGTTTTGTGCCGTTTGCCCCGCTTGCGCCAGCGCGCCTTGCGCCGCCAGCAGCGCGGCTGCGCCTGCCACGGCGCGCAAATGCCATGTCTTGCTCATGCTCTGTTTCCTTTTGCTCAAAAAGGCGCGATTGTCAGATGACAGGCGTTTTCATTTCAAGCCGCCAGGTATTTTTTGTGCGCGGGCCGCCCGGCCGTTTTCATTTGCGCTACAAAAAGCGGATTGGCCTGGCAATGAAACGGCAGGGAAATGATGAATTTCGCTCCTTTGTTCATAGCGATACCTCCCCGCCAAACGGGCGCAATCGCCATTTCAGACCCATCAAATTTGCTCCTTTCTTTGATGTGCTTCCATGAAAGAACCGTTTCATGAACCGCGCCTGTTTTGAATGGCGCATCCCGCCCGCGCCGCTGCCCAGCCGGCTGGATCAGCTGACTCTGGGGATGATGCGGCTGGCATATGTCATTTATGGCGCGCTGCTGGCGGGCATGGTGGCAATCGTCATCGTCATCGCGCACATGAGATGGCGCGAGGAGTGGTGGCTCGCACCGCTGCTGGCGCTGTTGCTGATATGGGGTTTGATGGTCTGGCGCTGCATGCGCCAATCCGCCGATGGGCGCCTGTGGCTGGATGAGCAAACCTTGCGGGTGGAAACGGGCCTGCCGCGCCAGGCCGCCTGGCTGGGGATGAGCACGAGCTGGTCGGTCAGCCTGGACGATCTGCGCAGCGGCAAGGCGCAGTGGCGCTGGAATGAGGTCATCTTCTCCAGCGCCGCCGCGCCGCCCCCGACCTGCCTGCGCGTGCGCACTCCATCAGGCTGGCAAAGGCTCACGCTAGAGGTGTGGCAGCCCGCAGGACGGCCCGCGCCTGCGCTGCAAACCGGCTCGCCGTCCAATGGCCTGACGGACTGGAGCAGCCCCAGCCGCCTGCGCCAGTGGCAGGCCCATCTGCAAGCCCTGCCGCTGACGCAGGCGCTGGCTGCGCGGGGCGTGGCCCTGCCGCCGCTGCAAGACTTGCTGCGCCACGCAGCGCCAGAGCAATTGCTGGATTCGCCTCGCACACGCTGTCTCGCGGCGGCTTCCGCGCTGCTGCTGGCCAGCGGCACGCCACTGCTGCCCGCAGCCTTGGCGCCGCACACCCTGATCTGGCCGGCAGGCTCCTGGTCTGGCACTGCGCTGTTTGCTCTGGCTTTGGCGGTAACAGGGCCGCCCGCCTTCATCTGGCTGCTGTGCGAGCCGCAAAACTCTGACCGGGGGGCTTGGCTGTTCAGGCTGCGCTTTCGCGCCTGGCAATGCCTTCTGGCATTGACCACGGACGGCATGCTGGCCCTGTGCGGGTGGGCAGCGCCCATCTTGCTCACCAGCTGGCTGGCGGCGATGCAGCCTGTGACGGTCACCATCGCCGTGCAGCCCGCCAGTGGACTGCGCCAATTGCAGGCAGCCGTGCCTGGCGGGCCATTGAAGCTATGGGAAGAAAGCGCCAGCGCACTGCCTTGCGCTGCCGGTCAGGCTTTTCTCCTGCCCATGCAGCGCGGTCCGGCGGGCCTGTGGTGGCAGTTCCGGCGGCAGGAGCTGCGCCAGCGCATGCAGGCCCTGCCTTGCCGCGAGACTGCACCAGCCAGTGCGCCAGCCGCCGCATACCCAATCGCTACACTCGCCGCCGCGCGCGACTGGCGATGAAGCCGCCAAAAAGCCGGTTCACAGTCAGAACCGGTTTTGGAGGCCGACGTGGACACCACGGGGAAGCGCGCCGCCGTTTTCGCCGCTCGCCTGGGCGGCCCCGCCACGGGGCCTGAACGACCCGTCCAACCACCCTGCATTCCTATGTACGACCGCCGCAATCTCATCGCGCAAACCGATTCCGAAGTCTGGGCCGCCATTGAGGCCGAAAACCAGCGCCAGGAAGACCACATCGAGCTGATCGCCAGCGAAAACTACGCCTCGCCCGCCGTGCTGCAAGCCGCCGGCACGCAGCTGACCAACAAATATGCCGAGGGCTACCCCGGCCGGCGCTACTACGGTGGCTGCGAATTTGTGGACGTGGTGGAGCAGCTGGCCATCGACCGCGTGAAAAAACTCTTTGGCGCCGAAGCAGCCAACGTGCAGCCGCATTGCGGCGCCAGCGCCAATGAAGCCGTCTTTCTGGCCTTTCTCAAGCCTGGCGACACCATCATGGGCATGAGCCTGGCCGAAGGCGGGCACCTGACGCACGGCATGGCGCTGAACATGAGCGGCAAATGGTTCAACGTGATTTCCTACGGCCTGAATGAAAAGGAAGAAATCGACTACGACGCCATGGAGCGCAAAGCGCGCGAGCACAAGCCCAAACTCATCGTGGCCGGCGCCAGCGCCTACAGCCTGGAAATCGACTGGGCGCGCTTTGCCCGCGTGGCCAAGGAAGTGGGCGCCATCTTCATGGTGGACATGGCGCACTACGCGGGCCTGATTGCCGGCGGCCAATACCCCAATCCCGTGCCGCACGCCGATGTGGTGACCAGCACCACGCACAAAAGCCTGCGCGGCCCGCGCTCGGGCTTCATCCTCATGAAAGCCGAACATGAAAAAGCCATCAACAGCGCCGTCTTCCCCGGCCTGCAAGGCGGGCCGCTCATGCACGTGATCGCTGCCAAGGCCGTGGCTTTCAAGGAAGCGCTCTCGCCCGAATTCAGGCAGTACGCCGAGCAGGTCAAGAAAAACGCGCAAGTGGTGGCCGAAACACTCACGCAGCGCGGCCTGCGCATCGTCAGCGGCGGCACGCAAAGCCACGTGATGCTGGTCGATTTGCGCGCCAAAGGCATCACCGGCAAAGAAGCCGAAGCCGTGCTGGGCGCCGCCCACATGACCATCAACAAAAACGCCATCCCCAACGACCCCGAAAAGCCCATGATCACCAGCGGCGTGCGCATCGGCACACCCGCCATGACCACGCGCGGCTTCAAGGAAGAACAAGCGCGCGCCACCGCCCACCTGGTGGCCGACGTGCTCGACAACCCGCGCGACGAAGCCAACCTGGCCGCCGTGCGCGCCAAAGTGGCCGAGCTGACCCGCGCTTTTCCGGTGTACGGCGGCTAAAAACCATCCTCAAAGTTATCCCGGAAGCCTGGCCATGTGCCGAACCGTGCTGTCTCCTTTGTGACAGTCTTGACCGACTAGGGGTCAATTGATGGCCTTGCTGGGCTTGGACCGCCTGCCCGCCTTGGCGTGCACCTGCTGGCGCAACAGCGCCAGCAGCACATCCCACACGCCGCGCTGACGCCAGCGGGCAAAGGTGTTGTAGAACTGTTTCCAGGGCGGGTAGACCTCGGGTGGTGCGCACCCTGGCAGCCTGTGGCTTGCAGATCCACGCGCTCGCCATTGACCAATATGCGGCTAATAAATGTAGGCGTAGGCGCGTTTGGAGTGAAGAATGGATTTGAGCGAATCCGATCCGAAATCAGAAATCGAATGTGCAGGCATGAAAAACCAGCTGGAGGCGAGAGTGGTTCAAATGATTTCGCGCATTTTCTCGCTGGCATGTGCGCAAGCCTGATTCGTTTGGGTGTCAGGGCGCGTTTTGCTTGTTTGACGCCATTGCCAGACGCAGCGCGCGCCAGCAAGCAGCACGAATGTGAGCGGCACGAAAAACATCTGTTCCATGACCATGTGGAACAGAAAGACCATGGGCGAGCCTTGGCATGAGGCGCAGTCCATGCCGCCGTGCCGGAGCATGAAGGCGATGCGTCCGCTGGTGATGAGCCATAGCGGCAGCCATAACAGCGCCGCCAGCGCCAGCGATACGGTGAAGGCCCCGCGCCAGCGGCGCCAGACGGCCACGGTCACGCTCCAGAGCAGCAACAGACTGCCTGCCATGACGGCGATGCCGGTTGTTTGCTCACGCGTGATTTGCGAATGCAGCAAGAAGGCCAGCGGCAGCGACATCGTGAGCGCCGCTGCCGTCAGGACCCACTGATAAAGGCGCATAGGGGCGGCTCGCGGCTATGCCTGCTCCTGGGCGGCGGCTTGCGCCTTGGCAGGGGCGGCTTTGCTTTTGCGCTGCGCGTCATACGCATCGACGATGCGGGCCACGAGCGGGTGGCGCACCACGTCGGCCGAGGTAAAGCGCGTGAAGGCCAGGCCCTTGACGCGTTTGAGCACCCGTTCGGCGTCCACCAGCCCGCTGGATGCGCCTTTGGGCAGGTCTATCTGGCTGATGTCGCCCGTGATGACGGCGCGCGCGCCAAAGCCGATGCGGGTGAGGAACATCTTCATCTGCTCGGGCGTGGTGTTCTGCGCTTCGTCCAGGATGACGAAGGCGTCATTGAGCGTGCGCCCGCGCATGAAGGCCAGCGGGGCAATTTCAAGCTGGTTGCGCTCGAAGGCTTTTTGCACGCGGTCAAAGCCCATCAGGTCATAAAGCGCGTCGTAGAGCGGGCGCAGATACGGATCGACTTTTTGCGTGAGATCGCCTGGCAGAAAGCCCAGGCGCTCGCCCGCTTCCACGGCAGGGCGGGTGAGCACGATGCGCTGCACGGCGTGGCGCTCCAGCGCATCCACCGCGCAGGCTACGGCCAGAAAGGTTTTGCCCGTGCCAGCGGGGCCAATGCCAAAGGTGATGTCGTGGCTGGCGATGTTTTCCAGATACACGCTCTGGTTGGGCGTGCGCGCTTTCAGCCCCGCGCGGCGGGTGTTGAGCACGGGCGCGCCGTCTGCGTCTTGCGACAGCGGCATTTCTTCGCCGGCCAGCATGAGCTGCACGGCGTCGGGCCGCAGGGGCTTGCCCGCCATTTCATACAGCGCTTGCAGCACGGCCAGCGCGCGTTCGGCGCTTTTTTTGGGGCCGTCAATCTTGAATTGCTCGTGGCGGTGGGCAATGCTGACTTGCAGCCCGGCCTCGATGGTGCGCAAGTGCTCGTCTGCCGGACCGCACAAATTGGCCAGGCGTGTGTTGTGGGCAGGAATGAAGGCGTGGCGCAGGATCATGGAAGCGAAATGGAGCAAAGAAAGTGAATGGAAATCGGCCAGGGGGCCAGCGGGCGGAATTTTGCCCAAGGGCAGGCGGTTAGCGGTTGGGCGGCCTTGGGGCAAATCGGCCTTGAGTCCTAGTGCAGGCTGGATTTGTTGCTATGTTTTTGAGAGTGACGTCCGCCCCGTGCGGACATTTGCTTCTGGCGCATTTGCCAGGCGTTTCCAGCGGAAACCAGCCCGGGCATGAGCCACAGCCAGCATGACAGCCATATGAAGGCGCGGCTGACGGAGGCGCGTGCGCCCCAGTCCATCCACAACACCCAGGCCAGTTGCAGGGAAAGGAGCAGCCATAGCGTGAAGAGAAACAGCGCGGCTCCACGCCGCCCCTGCTGGTATTGGGCCGCGCCAGGCACGAGCAGCGAGACAGCGATGGAGGACCAGGCTTGCGGGCTGCGCCGGGCGTCTGGCGGCGGATGGACGGCCATGGGGCGCTGCAAAGGCGCGCTGCCTTTGCTCACCGCAGGCAGAGGCGGAGGAAGCTTTCGGGCGGCCGCCTTCAGGCGTTCCGCTTGCCTAGATAGCAGCAGGCCGGCTGCCAGCAACAGGCCCGCCAGGCCCAGCGATGACAGATACAGCGTGTGCCAACGCTGGTGACTGGCGCTGATTTGCGCCAGCGCTGCCTGCGTGGCGGCATCACCCCAGTCCGCCTGCTGGCGGCGGTAGCGGTCCCACACGCGCACGGCGCGGCTGACGCCATCCGTGACCAGCAGTTGGTCGCCCAGCCAGGCGGCGGCGCGAGGCGCCAGCTGTTCACCCAGCTTGGCGGCCAGCATATGGGGCGCGGCAGGCTGGGCGTAGTCGGCTTGCGAACCGTCTGCGAATACGTCGCTCATCCGTCCATATTTCATGCCATTGGACATGCGCGCAATGGTGGCCAGCGGCTGGCGGCCGTTGCGTGGCGCGCCATGCGAGGGCGCGGCGGCTTCAGCAAGATAAAGCCAGGCGGATTGGCGCTGGGTGAGCGGAATCCGGCTTTTTTCGCTCATCGTCTCGCCGTCCAGCCGCACGAGCGCCATGCGGTTGGTATCGGTCGTCCACCAATCGCCATCGGCCCACCAAAGAGCGTTGGTGAAAACGTAAGTGTTGGCGGGCGTGCGGGCCAGCATGCGGCCGGCGGCATCGAACAGAACAACGGCATGGCCGCCGCCAGTGGCAATGGCAAAGCGGCCATCAGGCGCGAAAGCCAGGTGGATGGCCTCATCGGCATGGCTGCGCAAATCGGCAGGCCATTGCGGATTGATGCGGTGCCGCGCTTGCCCGCTGCGGGCATCCAGCACGTGCAGCGCCGTTTGCTGGCGCACCCAGGCCACGAGCTGGCCTGAAGGATGGGCTGCCAGCACGCCCACGGCGCCGCCCAGAGACTGCCGGGTGTCGATGCTGGCTTCGCGCTTGCCGTGCGCGTTCAGCCGCCACAGTTGCTCATCGACCGAGAGCCAGACGATTTGTTCAGGCAAAACGGCCAGCGCCCAAGGCCCCCGCTGGGCGGAGAAACGCTGGCTGGCATACAAGGCAACAGCAATAGCGGCCAAGGCCAGCGCAACCAGCAAAACAGCAACCTGTTGCAGGCGGCGCGCAGAAGCAGAGGAAGACATGGCGGATGACGAAATGAAAATGAGCGTCCATCATTGTGCATAAATGTTTCCTCATCCTGGCATGAAGCCTTTCTGGATGGTGCGCAGCCTGCGCGTGGCCGCGATTGGGTAAGCGCAGCGCTGGCAAAAGAGGCTCTGGCCTGGCGGCTGCGGCCTGAGCGCATTGGCCGCTTGCCAAAAGAAAAGCCGCCAATCCATGCGGACGAGCGGCTTGTGTTCTGGAAAAGAACCAATCAATCTGGAGGCGCGACCCGGAGTCGAACCGGGCTAGACGGATTTGCAATCCGTTGCATAACCGCTTTGCTATCGCGCCGAAGGGTTTTGCGTAAAAGAAAAAGGAAGCGCTGGCTTCCTTTTTCTTTTTATATGGAGCGGGAAACGAGGCTCGAACTCGCGACCTCAACCTTGGCAAGGTTGCGCTCTACCAACTGAGCTATTCCCGCAAAATTCATTTTTTTGCCGCTAAAACCGGTTTGGTTTTGCAGGCATATAACCTGGAGCGGGAAACGAGGCTCGAACTCGCGACCTCAACCTTGGCAAGGTTGCGCTCTACCAACTGAGCTATTCCCGCGTTTTGGTGAAGCGGCGAGTATAACGTGTTTTTGGCGTTTCTCTGGAATTCACTCAAACTGGCGCAAAACCAGCGTGGCATTGGTGCCGCCGAAGCCAAAGCTGTTGGACAGCACGGTGCGCAGGCTGGCCGGGCGCGAAGCCGTAACCAGCGGCAGCCCGTGCGCGGCAGGATCGGGGTTTTCCACGTTGATATTGCCGGCGATGAAGCCGTGCTTGAGCATGTAGAGGCAGTAGATGGCTTCCTGCACGCCCGTGGCGCCTTGCGAATGGCCGGTGAGCGATTTGGTGGATGAAAAAGGCGGCACGCCTGCGCCGCTGCCGTCGGGGCTGAACACGGCGCGCAGGGCGTGCAGCTCGGGCACATCGCCCACGGGGGTGGAAGTGCCGTGGGTGTTGATGTAGTCGATGGGGCCTTCCACGCTTTCAATGGCCTGCCGCATGCAGCGCATGGCGCCTTCACCGGAAGGCGCGACCATGTCCTGGCCATCCGAAGAAAGGCCAAAGCCCACGATCTCGGCCAAGATGTGCGCGCCGCGCGCTTTGGCGTGCGCCAGGCTCTCCAGCACCAGCGCGCCGCCGCCGCCAGCGATGACGAAGCCGTCGCGCGCCGCGTCGTAAGGGCGTGAGGCGCTTTCGGGCGTGGCGTTGAAGCTGTGCGACATCGCGCCCATGGCGTCAAACAGCGTGGCCAGGCCCCAGCCCAGCTCTTCGCCGCCGCCGGCAAACATCACGTCCTGCATGCCCCAGGCAATTTGCTGGGCGGCCGCGCCCACGCAGTGCGCCGAGGTGCTGCATGCGGAGGTGATGCTGTAGTTGATGCCCTTGATGCCGAAGGCCGTGGACAGGTTGGCCGAAACGGTGGAACCCATGCAGCGCGTGACCTGATACGGCCCCACGCGGCGGATGCCCTTGCTGCGCAGGATGTCGGCCGCCTCAATCTGGTGGGTGGGCGAGCCGCCGCCCGAACCCATGATGAGGCCCGTGCGCGGGTGCGAAATTTGCGCGGGCGTCAGCCCCGCCTGCGCGATGGCGTCTTGCAGCGAGACATAGGCATAGGCGGCGGCATCGCCCATGAAGCGGCGCAATTTGCGGTCGATGCGCGCGTCCAGGTCAATGCGCGGCTGCCCGGCCACCTGGCTGCGCAGGCCCATTTCGGCAAACAGGGGCATGGCGCTGATGCCGCTGCGCCCTTCGCGCAGCGAAGCCACCACGCTGTCCTCGTCGTTGCCTATGCACGAGACGATGCCCGCGCCCGTGATGACGACCCGTTGCCTGGCGCTCATGTGTCTTACCCCTGTTCTGCGGCCTGACCGCGCTGGAACAGGCCCACGCGCAAATCGCTGGCCGTGTAAATCTCGTTGCCGTCGGCCAGCAGGCGCGCGTCGCCAATGGCCATGACCAGCTTGCGCTTGATCACGCGCTTGATGTCGATTTCATACACCACCTGCTTCACGCCGGGGCCGACTTCGCCGGTGAACTTGACTTCGCCCGCGCCCAGCGCGCGCCCGCGCCCCGGCAGTTTCAGCCAGGTCAGGTAAAAGCCGATGAGTTGCCACATGGCATCCAGCCCCAGGCAGCCGGGCATCACGGGGTCGCCCTGGAAGTGGCAGGCGAAAAACCACAAATCGGGTTTGATATCCAGCTCCGCGCGAATGCACCCCAGGCCGTGCGCGCCGCCGTCGTCGTCAATGTGCGTGATGCGGTCAAACATCAGCATGGGCGGCAGCGGCAAGCGGCCGCTTTCGGGCGTGAACAGCCGCCCTTCTCCAGAGGCGATCAGCTGCTCATAAGTAAAAGACTCAACCATGAATCCGGGCTTTCAAAACGCGTGGGGAAAGCGGGCGAGTATGCCAGCAGCCCCTGTTTTGGCCCGGACGGTCTGACCGGGCGCTCCACGGGTTCATGCCTTGCCTGCCGGAAGCAGCGAACGGAGACAGACAGGGCGCTGGCGGCGAATGGCAGGGCCTGAATCCACGGCTTTTTTTTGCTTCTTTATTGATAGCATAACGTCCTAGTGGAAACAGCGCAAGACGGGTTTTATGCCCCCTCTTATTCGCTCCCTTTATTGATGGCGCGAAACAGTCTGGAAGCGGCTGGAAAACCAAGGCGGCAGCGCAGCGATCCTGGCCAGTCTGCGCGACGGGAGTCAAAAACAGAAGCAAATACAAGGGAGCCAATATTGGCGTCTGCGCTGATTCCACTAGGCCATCATGCTATGAAACAAGGAGCAAAAATCAGCGCTCCTGAAGCGGCTCGGAACAGCCTCTCATGCCGCTGCTGCGCCGCACACCTCGCAATGCGCGTGGCGCGGCAGGCTCAGCTCGGTAAAGCGCATGGCGCGGGCATCAACCATGAGCAGGCGGCCTGCCAGGCTCTGGCCAGCGCCGGTCAGCAGCTTGAGGGCTTCAGCGGCCTGAATGCTGCCGACGATGCCCACCAGCGGCGCGAACACGCCCGTGGTGGCGCAGCGGCGCTCGGGCACGGTCTGCGTGGGCGGGTACAGGCACGCATAGCAGGGCGCGCCGGGCTGGCGCAAATCGTGCACTGAAACCTGCCCATCAAAGCCAATGGCCGCGCCCGCCACCAGCGGCACGCGCTGCGCCACGCAGGCGCGGTTAAGGGCGTGGCGCGTGGCGAAGTTGTCGCTGCAATCCACGGCCACGCTGGCCTGCGCGGCCAGCTCGCGCAGCAGGGCCTCGTTGGCGCGGCGGGGCACGGCATGCACCTGCACTTCGGGGTTGAGCGCGGCCAGCGCGGCCTGGGCGGAGGCCACCTTGGGCCGGCCCACGCGCGCTTCGGTGTGCAGGATTTGGCGCTGGAGGTTGCCCAGGTCCACCACATCGTCATCCACCAGCGTGATGCGGCCCACGCCCGCGCTGGCCAGATACAGCGCCACGGGCGAACCCAGGCCGCCCGCGCCCAGCACCAGCGCATGCGCATCCAGCAGCTTTTGCTGGCCCTCGAAGCCGATTTCGTCCAGCAGCAGATGGCGGGCGTAGCGCAGCAGTTGGCGGTCGTTCATGGCGCGCGGGCTTTTCTCAAAGGCCGATGGCGAAGATGGCCGGCTCGCGCCCTGGCGCAGCGTCTGCACCCAGCTGGCGCCAGGCGCTGGCGGGCAGCGTGCGGCAGCGGGCCGCAGGCAGCGTCAGCCCCTGGCTCACGCTCAGGCGCGTGGCGGGCTGCAAGGTGTGCGCCAGCGCGTGCAGCAAGGCGGCGTTGCGGTAGGGCGTTTCAATGAAAAGCTGGGTCTGCCCCGTTTTGAGCGCCAGCGCTTCCAGCTCGCGAATGCGCCGCGCGCGCGCCGCCGCTTCCTGCGGCAGGTAGCCGTTGAAGGCAAAGCTCTGCCCATTCAGCCCGCTGGCGGCCAGCGCCAGCAGCAGCGAGCTGGGGCCGGCCAGCGGCTGCACGGGCACGCCCGCTTCATGCGCGGCACGCACGATGGAGCTGCCGGGGTCGGCCACGGCGGGCAGGCCTGCTTCGCTGATCAGGGCCATGTCATGCCCGGCCAGCGCGGGGGCCAGCAGGGCGCGTGCGTCAAACCGCGCACCGCCGCCGCCTGCGTGATCGCCCTGCTTGTGGGCGGCGCGCGGCAGTTCGGCAATTTGCACGGCCTGCAAGGGCTGCGCCAGCGGCGCGATGGCGTTCACGCGCTTGAGAAAGGCGCGGGTGGAGCGGGCGTTTTCGCTCACCCAGAAAGCCAGGCGCGCGGCGGTCTCAATCGCCAGGCGCGGCAAGGCCGCTTCCAGCGGCGCGGGCGGCTCGCAGCCAAAGTCCAGCGGCGCGGGCATCAAAAACAGCGTGCCAGCGGGCAGGGCGCTGGCGGGCGGGGCGGAATGGCTCATGGCGCGTTGCTCTTGGGCTTTACGGCAGCGTCAGCCCGGCGGCGCGCAAAAGTTGCGCGGTGCGAATCAGCGGCAGGCCAATGAGCGCCGTGGGGTCGACGCTTTCAATGGCTTGCAGCAGGGCAATGCCCAGCCCTTCGCTCTTGGCGCTGCCCGCGCAGTCGTAAGGCTGCTCGGCAAGCAAGTAGCGCTCGATCGTGGCGGCGTCCAGCGTGCGAAAACGCACCGTGACAGTGGCCAGGCTGCTTTGCGCGAAGCCCCGGCTGGCCTGCACCACGGCCACGGCGGTGTGAAACAGCACGGTTTGCCCGCTCATGCGGGCCAGCTGCGCGGCGGCGCGCTCGTGCGTGCCGGGCTTGCCCAGCGGCTGGCCATGCAAATCAGCCACCTGGTCAGAGCCGATCACGATGGCCTGCGGCTTGCGCGCTGCCACCGCCTGCGCTTTCTCCAGCGCCAGCCGCAAGGCCAGCTCGCGCGGGGCTTCGCCCGCGCGCGGGGTTTCATCCACATCAGGCGCGGCCGTCTCAAACGGCAGCGCCAGCCGCGCCAGCAGCTCGCGCCGGTAGCGCGAAGTAGAGGCCAGCACAAGGGCAAAAGAAGCAGAGGCAGACATGGGCGGCGATTTTCCGGCATCAGCCGCATCCAAAGCCCAGGCCCGCCACTTTGAAACCGGTGAGCCTGGAAAGAAATCAGAGCGGGTGGCATCACTACAAAAACAGAAGCTGATTCAGATGCATGAAAAGCGGCGCCAGCGCCCGTTCCACTAAGACCTCATGCTATGAATAGAGGAGCGAAATATTTTTGAAATGCCAAAACGGCATGCCTTGATGGCCGGGGCGCAGGCCGGAAGACGAAAGAGGCCCCGGCAGGAGCGCCGGCTCCACAAATGCCAGCGCCAGGCGCTTTTTGAAAACCCTCGCGCCCGGGCGTGAAGAGAGCCTGTTCAAAGCCCGTGCGTGAACACGAAGCGCAAGCCGGACATGGCCCCGGACCCAACGCGTTTCCGTCTCCAGTTACAGGCCGCCGGCCAGACCTGAATGCCCCCTTGCCTGATGCTGCGGGAAGCGGGGTTCATCCTTCAATTGACTTGTGCTCTTCCAGAATTTTTCTGGCCGCTCCAGGCCCTGCTGATGGCTTGCCATAAGGGGCGGCAGGCCGGAGCCGGACCGCAAGGCGTTCTCCGTTGGCGGCACCTGGCCTACTGCGCATCTTCCCGGCCCGCCCGCTGGCCCGCTTTCCGGGAGAAGCCACGGAAAGCGGGAAGGCGGCAGGAAGCTGATAGGCAATGGGCCTGCCAGGTCAGGGCGCCGCGCCTTGAATCCGCTTTCTGATGAAACGGAAACGGCTCTTTGTTTGTTGAAGAACCCGCTGGGCAAACAAACGGCGGCTGACTTTTTGGGCCGTCATCAGTCAATCAGCCGGCCTTTTGGCGTCTTTGCCATTCTTTCGCCTGCCTGGTTCAGTTGCGCGCCACTTGCCGCAGCGTCACGAACTCTTCGGCCAGCGTGGGGTGAATGCCGATGGTGGCGTCGAACTGCGCCTTGGTGGCGCCGCATTGCAGGGCCACGGCAAAGCCCTGGGTGATTTCGGGCGCGTCAGGCCCGGCCATGTGCAGGCCGATCACGCGGTCGCTGGCGTCATCGACGATGAGCTTGACCAGCGCGCGTTCGCTGCTGCCCGAAAGCGTGTGGCGCAGCGGCCTGAAATCGCTGCGGTACACGCGGATGGGGCGGCCCGCCGCGCGCGCCTGCTCTTCGGTCAGGCCCACCGTGCCGATGGGCGGGTGCGTGAACACTGCCGTGGGAATGTTGCGGTAGTTCATCTGGCGCGCAGGCTGCCCCGGCGCGGGGCCAAACAGCTGATCGGCCAGCGCCATGCCCTCTGCCAGCGCCACGGGGGTCAGCGCCATGCGGCCCACCACGTCGCCAATGGCGTAAATGCCCGGCGCGCGCGTGGCGAAGTGCTCATCCACTTCGATGTGGCCGCCCGCATCCACCGCCACGCCGGCGGCGGCCAGGTTCAGGCCGCGCGTGTTCGGCTCGCGGCCCGTGGCGTAGAGCACGGCGTCTGCGGTGATGATCTGCCCATCGGTCAGCTCCACTTGCCGCGCGCCATCCGCACCGGCGCTGATGCGCCGCACATCGCAGCGCGTGAGCACGCGCACGCCCGCCTGCTGCATTTGCCTGGCCGCGAAGGCGCGCACTTCGTCATCAAAGCCGCGCAGCACCTGCTCGCCCCGGTAAACCAGCGTGACATCAGCGCCCAGCCCGTGAAAGATGCTGGCCATTTCGCAGCCGATGTAGCCGCCGCCCACCACCAGCAGGCGGCGCGGGAAGGCGGGCAAGTCAAACATTTCGTCTGACGTGATGGCCAACTCGCCGCCCGGCACGCTGGCGCGGCGCGGCATGCCGCCAGTGGCAATCAGCACGTGGCGGGCGGCATGGGCCGTCTGCTGCCCGTCAGCGGCCCTGACTTGTACGCCCTGCAAGCCGCCCGCTTGCGGCCCCAGCAGGCCGGCCTGGCCGCGCAGCACGGCAACGCCCGCCTGCGTCATCAAACCTTCATACACGCCGTTCAGGCGCGCAATTTCCTGCGCGCGGGCGCTTTTGAGCGCGGCCCAGTCCAGCTGCGGCGCGGCTGCTTGCGGCCAGCGCCAGCCAAAGCCGCGCGCCTCTTCAAACGCTTCGGCGTAGCCAGCGGCGTAGCTGTAGAGCTTTTTCGGAATGCAGCCCACGTTCACGCAAGTGCCGCCCATGCGGCTGCCTTCGGCCAGCGCCACGCGCGCGCCGCGCTGCGCCGCCATGCGGGCCGCGCGCACGCCGCCGGAGCCGCCGCCGATGACGAACAGGTCAAAAGAAGAGTCAAGCAAAGAATCAGGCCGGGTCATGTGTTTTTCCTCTGAGGTAGTGCCACAAAAAGCTTCGCGCCACGCGCGGCGGAGCATTGTCCGCCGCCCGCGCACGCCTTGCTGCAAACCACCCCCCAGCCTGGCCGGGTGCGGAGAAAGCCGCCTGCAAAGGCCTGGGCGCAGGCGGCAGGCGCGCAAGCCTTTGCATACCTGCATTCCATGCCCGCATCCTGCCCTCTTATTTTGCTCCTTTATCCATAGCATAAGGTCCTAGTAGAACCTGCGCTGAATGGTATTTCTTGCCTATTGGATTTGCTACTGTTTTTGAATTTATGTGGCGTGCAGGAGTGCGCCGAAAGTGCCGCCTTATTCATCACATTCATCAGCCGTGTCTGACAGAGGCTGTCTTTTGCCTTTGCGCCCCAGGTCATTGCTGCAAGCAGGTTTCAAAGCAAGGCTGAATTGAAAGCGCCTGGTTGTGCGCCAGCGCGCATGAAAGGCACCGGGGCCTGATGGCTCTGGCGTGTTTTTTCACGCCAGATTTTTCTCTGTTCGCTGGCCTGAATGCGCAAGCGGCCCGCAGCCATAAAAAAGGCCACGCCTGAAAAAAGGCGTGGCCCGCAAGTGGCCTCCGCGAGGGAGGCTCCAAGGAGACAAACGGTATCAGCGCTTCTTGCTGCCGCTCTTGGCCAGATTGGCTGCGTTGGCGGTGACGGCGTTGAAGTTGGCTTCGGCCACGGTGGAAGCTTGCTTCACGGCTTTTTGCACCGATTCATACGCATTGTTGGCGGCAGCCACGGCGCTTTTCATCATGGCCACGGCGGTTTCAGAGCCGGCTGGGGCGTTTTGCGCGGTGTTTTCCACCAGGTTGGACAGCTGCGTTTGCGACTCGGCCACCTTGGCTTCCACAGCCTTGCCGAATTCGGCGCTTGCGCCTGCGGCAATGTCATACAGATGGCGGCTGTAGGCGGCGGTTTTTTCTGCCAGAGGCTGGAACACGCTGGCTTGCAGGGCGAGCAGCTCCTGCATGTCCTTGGCGCCCAGCAGGGCCTGCGCGTGAGCGGCTGATTCGTCCAGCATGGCCTTGGTGGCCGTCATGTTCAGCTCAACCAGGCGCTCAACGCTTTCAAAAGCCTTGGTGGTCAGGTCGTGCAGGGCTTCCATATTGGCTTTCTGGGCGGCCAGCAGTTGTTCAGGGGTCAGCATGTAGATTCCTTCAAAAACATAAAAGGGGAAAAAACCGCTGCCATGCCACAAAAAGCTTGTTGCAGTGCAGCAAGGGGATTTTAGAAGCGTCGATGCGCTTTGCAAGCATTTTTTGTGCGTTGCAACAAGACGCAGATCAAGAAAGTGTTGATCACGGGGGCTTGAGGCCTGCTCGAATTCCGTTCGCAGGCGCAAAAAGCGCGGACCCGGACGTTCTTGGGCCTTGCAGCCCATGCGGATCTGCGTTTTTGCCTCTCGCGGCCAGGCTCTGAACAGCTTCCAACAGGAAGGAGCGCGTTTGAAAAGGAGTTTGGAAGCCTGCCTCCCCCATCAGGCGGGCGGACATGGAGCGCTTGGAGAGCGCAAAAAGACTGCAAAGCGGCCAAGCAGCTGTACGGCCTGATTCAAAGAATGCAGACGCGCGAGAAAAAGGCTTTTGTACTACCCGTCAGAGCAAAGCTGTGAATCCATCAGAAATCACTGAAATTGATGGGATCAATGAAAGGGGCGAAGGGAAAACGGCGGGTTTAGAAAAGAGAAAAGGCAAACGGAATTCCAGCTGGTTTTCAAATTGGCCCTCTTGGCATCGCTGCCTCATGCTGGCTCCGCCAGTGGGCCAGCTGGCTGGCCGCCGCTGCGACCGGCTCCTGGCCCTGGCGCAGCTAACGGGGCTGGCGCCGCCAGCGCTTGTATCGCACGTGCAGCCACCAGCCCAGCGAAACCAGCGCGTAGGTTGCCAAGCCGCCCGCACAGGCGAAAACAGCCAGGCCCACGATGAGGGGCTTGCCCAGCGCCTGAATGCGCTGCCACAGGCCGGGCGGCGGCGCGCCATGGGGGCCGGAAGCGGCGCTGACTGCTTCGGCTGCCGGAAAGCTGGCGGGAGCGGCGCCTTCATGGCCGGTGAGCCATGCGCCCGTGCGCCAAGCCAGGTAGTAGATGGGCGCGAAGGTAATGGGGTTGGTCACCAGTGTGCTGCCCATGGCGGCAGGCACGTTGGCGCGCAAGACAACGGCGGTGGCCGCCGAAAGCGGAATTTGCGCCACGGGCAGCAGAAAACCGAAAAAAATGCCAATGGCCATGCCCAGCGCCACGCTGCGGCGCGAGAAGTGCCAGAGCTTGCGCTGCCCCAGCCAAGGGGCCAGCCAGCGGGTTGCGCGGTGTTTGGCGAGTTGCTCGCGCGTGGGAATGAATCGCAGGAAATATGAGAAAAATTTCACGGTGGGGCCTGATTTCCGGAATCAGGAGAAACGGCTTATTTTCGTGACAACTGGAATATGGAAACTACAATAAGTTACTTCGTGCCGCTGGTTTTGTTCCGGCATTTGCCATTGGCGATATTTTTGAGGATTTTTCATGACCCGACAACTTGATTTGCTGCGCCGCCCGCTGATCAGAGCCGCAGGACTGGCTGCTTCAAGCGCCGTCTGCCTGGCAGCGGCGGCGCAAAGCGCGCCCGCGCCAGCCCCCGCAGCGCCCGTGGCGGCGCCCGGGGCCTGCCAGCCGCTTTATCTGGCGCTGGAAACAGGCCATCTGGAATCGGCTCCCATGCTGGTGGAAGCCCTGCACACGCAAGGCGTGACGGCCACATTCTTTTCGGCCAACGAAAAGCAGAAAAACGGCAAAACCTCGCTGGACCGCGCCTGGGGGCCGTGGTGGAAGGCGCGCGCCCGCGAAGGGCATGACACGGCCGCGCGCACCTGGGACCGTGTGGAATGGAATGGCGACCTGCCGGGGCGCGAGCCGCGCTTTCGCATGCGCATACACGACGGCGCTTTTGCCGGGCGCGAGTTCACCTGGAAAGGCAGCAAGTACTGCGAGAACCTGGACAAGTCCGCCGAGCGCCTGAACTACTACACCGGCAAGCCGCCGCTACAGCTTTTTCACGTGGAAGGGCGCGCCTCCCCCCGCCTGCTGGAAACAGCCCAGTCCTGCGGCTACAAGCACGTGAACTGGACGACCGCCTCCTTTCTGGCCAGCAAAGACTGGACCGAAGGCAAAAAGCCCTATGACGAGCTGACCCGCAACGCCCTCAAGGCGCTTCCGCCCCAGCCCGTGCTGCTGGTGGGCACCAGCATGTGGGAAGGGCACGACGGCTGGGTCACAGGCGGCATGCTCAAGCAGTTCATCGGCCACGCCAAAGCGCTGGGCTACTGCTTCAAGCCCCTGCGCGAGCACCCTGACTACCAAAGCTGGCTGCAAGAGCACCCGTATGAGGACAAGCCGTGAACGCCCCGGTGTTCGGCCTCATCATCATCGGCGATGAAATCCTCTCGGGCCGCCGCAGCGACAAACACCTGGCAAAGTGCATCGAAATCCTGGCCGCCCATGGCCAGGCGCTGGCTTGGGCCGAATACGTAGGCGACGAGCCGCCGCGCATCACCGCCACGCTGCGCCGCGCCTTCGCCTCGGGCGACGCGGTGTTCTGCACCGGCGGCATCGGCGCCACGCCGGACGACCACACGCGCCAGTGCGCTGCAGCCGCCCTGGGGGTGGCGCTCAAGCCGCACCCTGAAGCCAGGGCGCTGATTGATGCGCGCATGCAGGCTGTCGCGCGCGAGCAGGGCCAGCCCTGGCAGCCCGATCACCCTGACCACCAGCGCCGCCTGCAAATGGGCGTGCTGCCAGCGGGCGCGCGGCTCATACCCAACAGCTACAACCAGATTCCCGGCTTCAGTTGCAGCGGCCCCGGCGGCGGTGCCGTGCACTTCATGCCCGGCTTTCCCGTCATGGCCTGGCCCATGATCGAATGGGTGCTGACGCACGAATACGCCGGGCGGCTGGATGCAGGCGCGCGCCAGCTGGAGCGCTCGGTCATCATCTTCGGCTCCATCGAGGCGGCGCTCACTCCCGTTATGGAGCGCGTGGAAGCGGCGCACCCCCAGGTGAAAGTCTTCAGCCTGCCCAGCATGGATCACCCCGAATACGGCCGCCACATCGACCTGGGCGTGAAAGGCCCGCCGCCCGCCGTGCAAGCTGCCTACGCCGATTTGCGCGCCTGGCTGGCGCCGCTGAACTTGCGCTACGGCCCTGAAATCACCCGGCCTTGAGATTCAGAGACAGGCGGGGGCTGGATCTGGAGCATGTGCCGCCAGCCCGTTTCGCTCTTCTATTAATAGCGTGATGTCCTGGTGGAATGTGCGCAAAGAGGTGTTTCCGGCCCTTTGATTAGCTCCTGTTTTTGATGTGATCAGGCGGGCAGGGGCCGCCTGGAACAGGCTCTTGCGGGCGCTGTTTCATTCATGTCAGCCGCGTTGGCTTCATTCTGTTTTCGCATCGCCGGTTGCGCGGCTGCCTTCGCGGGTTTGTGTTTTGTTTTCCGTTTCGTCTTCCGTTTCGTCTTCCGTTTCGTCTTCCGTTTCGTCTTCCGCCTCTTTCCATGCCTGGCTGGCGGGCGCTGGCTCAATGGCCTGCAAATGCCCGTCTGCCAGGCCGGCGAGCAAGGCGCGGCCATCGGGCAGGGTGCGGAATTCGCCGTAGCGGGCCTGCTGGAAGGGGCGGCCACGGCCTTCGGGGAAGTGGTAGGCGTCGGTCACGAGCGTCCAGCGGCCGTTTTTGTGCAGCACGGGCAGCAGGCGCTCATCGGCGGCCAGCGTTTCGCCGGGGCGGGCCACGCGCAGCGGCTGGGCCACACCGCGCGCATCCAGCCGGGCCACGATGCGCGGCGCGGGCGCCCAGGGCCGGTTTTCGCGCACGGCCAGTTCGCCGGCGATGTTGGCGGGCAGGTCAAAGCGCAGCGCCATGTAGTCGCCCTGCATGAGCGAGCGCGGATCGGCCGGGGCCAGCGCCACGTAGATTTTTTCGCCGCGCGCGATGACGGCTTCCTTGCCGGCCACGTCGTGCCGCACCAGCGCCAGCGCGGCCAGCGTGCCCAGGGCGATCAGCGCCAGGCTGGCCCACGCGGCGGCGCTGGCGGGCACGGCAGGTGCCAGCAGGCTGGCGCTGCTCCATGCCTGCCGGGCGCGGCGGCTGGCTGTGCCCCAGCGCAGCGCGGCCAGCAGCGCGCCCAGCGCCGCGCCGGTGGCGGCCAGCACGGCGGCTTTTTGCACCAGCGGCCAGTGCAGGGCGTAATAAAAGCCTGAAAGGCCGAGCAGCAGAACGAATAGCGCCAGCGCCAGCAGGCGGCGGCGGTGCGTGCCCAGCGCCACCGTGCCCACCAGCGTGACCACGCCAATCAGCGGAATGAAAAAGCACGCCAGCAGCAGCACGCCATAGGCCAGCGCGAACAGCCCCAGGCTGCGCGCGCCAGCTTGCCGCAAGCGCCAGTGCCGCATCAGCCAGCCAGCGGCGGCCAGCGTGAGGGCCAGTTGCAGCGCGGCCCCCAGGCCCAGATGCAGCAGCGGCACGGCTAGCGCACCGGCCTCTGCCGAGCCTGACGCCAGCTTGCGCAGCGTTACGGCTGCGAAAAAGTGGCTGGCATTGACTTGCGCCACGCACAGCGCCAGCGCCACGCCCATGCCTGTCAGGGCCGGTGAGCAGCGCGCCTGCACGGCAGCCAGCCAGTGGCGGCCAGGCACGCGGCCTTCGCTGGCCACCAGCACGGCCCATGCCAGCGCCAGCACGGCGGCGTTGATGGCGTAAACGGGCATGCCCATGCTCCAGGACAGGAAACCGTCATGAAACAGCGTCCAGCGTCCGAACAGCCCCAGGGCCACCACCGTGGCCTGCACGGCCAGCAGCGCCTGTGCCCAGGCAGGCCCGGCCAGCGCCGCGCTGGCCGTCAGCACGGCCAGAAAAATCAGCCCCAGCGTGTCTGGCAGAAGGCCGCCTTCAGGCCCCATGAAGCCGAACATCATCAGGCTCAGATACAGCGCCACCAAACCGGCTTGCAGCACGGCAAAACCGATTTGCGCGTGCGCCATGCCCACTGGCGGGCGCAGCATGAAAGCGCCTGTTGCCAGCAGTGCGCCCGAAACCGCCAGCCGCACCAATGGCACGGACAGCATGTTCCAGAACAAAAAGCCCACCAGCGCCAGCAGCGGCCACACCAGCAGCTGCGAGCCGAAAAAGCCCATCACCGCAAAAATCCAGTGCGCCAGCCCTTCGCCGCGCGCCTTCTTTTCGCGCCACTGCGCGGTCCACTCGGCCGCTTGCGGCGGCAGCAGGCCCGCGTGAATGCCCAGCCCGGCCAGACGCAGCTCAGGCGGCAGCGCGCCCGCGCGTTTTTGCGCTTCAGATGCGTGATGCATGTTCATGCTCCTTTGTGCCCACTGTTTTTTTACCCGCAGCCTTCTTCGGCCAGCCACTGCCTTTGCAGCCGCAGCAGCAGCGCGGCGCTGCCGCCCAGGCACGCAGCCGAGACCACGGCGCCCACCAGCAGCATGCCCATCACGTTGGTATTGCTTTTCAGCAGGCCATAGCCCAGCCCTGCCAGCAGCAGCAAATCCAGCGCCAGCAGCGCCAGCCCCAGCGCCGCCACATCGCGCAGCCGCGCCATCAGCCAGCCCGCCGCTGCAGTCAGCAGCAGACAGATGGTGTAAAGCGCGCCGCCCCCCCGTTCTATCAGCCCCATCAGCCCCATCAGCCCCATCGCCACCCAAACCGGCAGCACGGCCAGCGCCGCCACGCGCATCAGCAGCAGCGAAGGCGCGCGCCCGCCCGCCAGCCAGTGCGCATGGCGCGACGGCGCCAGCCCCAGCCAGGTCAGCAGCCAAGGCAGCGCCAGCAGCAGCGCCCAGCCCGCCAGCGCCAGCTGCAGGCGGGGATGCGCCAGCTCGTACCGGGCCAATTCCAGCGGCAGCCCCCACAGCGCCAGCGCCAGCGCCGCCAGCAGCAGCCAGGCCGCCCACAGCAAGGCGCGGCGCGCAGCCAGCACCCACGGCAGCGCCAGCGCGGCCCAGGCGGCGAAAAGCTGCCAGGGATCGGCCCCCGTTTGATACGTCTGCCCCACAAACGCCAGCAAAGCGCCCAGCGCCAGCGTGGCCAGCAGCAGGCAGGCCGTGCGCAGGCGCGGCAGGGCCAGCGCCGCCAGCGCGGGCAGCAGCACCGCCGCCTGCAAGGCATTGAATTTGAAAGCGCGCGTTTGCTCCGGCCAGTTGGCCGCCACCCAGAACACCAGCCCCGCGCCCAGCAGCAGCGCCGCCACGGCCGCCAGCGCCTCCTCCAGCCAGCCGCGCAAGGCGGGCGGCCGGGCGTGCAGTTGCGACATTTGCCACAGCTGCCGCGCCTGCGCCGCCTCCAGGTTGAAACGGCGCACCAGCTGATGAAGCAGCTCATGCATGGAAAACACTCCTTTTTGCTCTGTTTCTGATAGCTGCCCGCGCTTGATCTACGGGCGCAAACGGCTTATTGGGGTATGAGAACCTGTTCCGGGGGCATGAAGGCCGGGCCGCCGGATGCTACTGCCTGCTACGGCGGGTAAATAGGGCCGGTAAATTCCGCGCCATGCCTTCGCCCTGGTACGCCCACAAGATTCCTCCGCCCGTGATCGACGCAGCCTGCGCCGCCCTCATGTGGCAGCTGGCCCGCAGCGTGCCTGCCGGGCAGCTCTGGCCGCCGGGCGGCGGTGCGTGGGTCTGGGCGGCAGCCCTGGCGCTGGCGGCGGCGGGCGGCGCGCTGGCGCTGGCGGGCGTGTGGGCCTTCGCGCGATCGCGCACCACCGTCAATCCGCTGGCGCCGCAGCGCGCCCGCGCGCTGGTCACGGGCGGCGTGTATCGCTACACGCGCAACCCCATGTACCTGGGCATGCTGCTGGCGCTGGCAGGCTGGGCCGTGTGGCTGGGCAATGCCGCTGCGCTGCTGGCGCTGCCGCTTTTTGTGGCGGTGCTCAACACCTTGCAAATCCGCCCTGAAGAGGCCGCGCTGCGC
Source organism: Ottowia massiliensis (assembly GCF_900240305.1). NCBI lineage: Bacteria > Pseudomonadati > Pseudomonadota > Betaproteobacteria > Burkholderiales > Comamonadaceae > Ottowia > Ottowia massiliensis. The sequence goes on from NZ_LT964854.1 coordinate 2,160,180, forward strand.
GCGCGCTTTGGCGCGGACTATGCCCGCTACGCTCAGCGCGTGCGGCGCTGGGTGTAGCCCTTCCGCGCGGGCCGGAAGCGCTGCGGGCCATTCATTCCGGCGCTGGCGGGCGGCTTTTGAAAATGCCAGCCTTCATCACATGAAAAAACCGCCCGGCAATGGCTTCGGGCGGTCATTTTCAGTTCATTCAGATCATGAATCCGGAAATTCACGATGATTTCCGCCGCTGATTCAGCGTCTTGAATCAGACATTCATATCCCCGGGAAAACATGATTCACTGGGTAATAAAAAACGCCAGATTGATTTTTCTCTTTTCATCAGCCGGATGGTTTTGGCGTGGCCGCTGTTTCAGGGAATGAAGGGGCACAACGGGCAAGCCGCAGGCGTGGCGCCGTTTAGCTACTTTATCCATAGCGTGATGTCCTAGTGGAAACTGCGCGGAGCGCCTTTTTTGCCCCTTGAATTTGCTCCTGTTTTGGGTGTGTCTGATGCCAGGCGTCACGGCTTGCTGCGGCGTTTTTCGCGGCTGGCAGGCGAGCTGGCGGCGCGCTGTTTGCGCAGCGGCCGGGCTTTGGGTTCCCTGGGCGGCTTGGCGCGCACTTCATGGCCGCAGGCGCGGGAAGCGGCCTGGCGTTCCTGCTCAAACTGCTCGGCATCCACGCGCTGCGGCTGGGTTTGCAGGCTGCGCAGGGCATTGCGGCAGGCCCAGCTGTTTGAGTGGTGGCTGCTGGCGCGGCCCGCGCGGCTGGCGGGCGGTGCAGCCTGCGCGGCTGCGGCGCGCTGGTCTTGCACGCGGCCTTCGCTGCCGTCCATGCTGTTGGGGCGCAGGGTGATGGGACCTCCGGCTTGTGCGCTGGCGCAAGGCTGGTCAGAGTAGGTGACAGGGCCGCCAGGCGTCTGGCATTTGTGGGCCTGCGCCCAGGCCGGTTCGGCCAGAAAGAGGGCCAGGGCGGCAGAAGCGGCGTGGACGGACTGACGGCGCATGAGGGGTGGAAGGCGAGGACAAGGGTGGGGCGAAGAGGCCTGAGCCGCTCAGCCGCGCTTTTCCAGCGTCATCTGGCTGCCTTCGCGGCGCATGCTGAAGTGGTTGAGAAAGCTGTTGCCCAGCAGCACGAAGGGCATGGGAATGGGGGTGACGACGGTTTCCACGTTATGCACGGTGACATTGCCTACGCGCACTTTGTCCACGTGGATTTGCCAGCCGCGCACGACGCCATTGGCCGTGCGCAAGCCCACAGGGCGGCCGCTCTGGTAGTCCAGCCCGATGCGATCGGCTTCGGCATGGCCGATGGCAAGCGCCGTGGCGCCGGTATCCACCATGAACTCTACGGTTTTGCCGTTGATGCTGCCGCCGGTGACGAAATGGCCGCGCGCGTCAGCCGTGAGCACGATGCGGCTGTTGCCGGCGCCGCTCACATTCACGGGCGTGGCGCCCACGCGCAAGGTCAGTTGCTTGCCGTCGGCCAGGACAACCGCCTGATCCGCGCCGGTGGAGATGACTTTGACGCCCTGTGCGCTTTCGCCCGGCGCCAGCGCGCGCGGGCGGCCGCCGTTGATGACCAGCAGCGCTTTGCTGCCCATCATGCCTTGCAGGGAAACGTTTTGCGCCGCTGCCGGAAAGGCGGCAAACAAGGCGGCAAGCAAGACAAAGGAAGGTGAGTGCATAAGGTTTTTCTCAGTCGCGGAAGTTGTTGAACGACAGCGGCAGTGCGCTCATTTCCTTGCGCAGCAGGGCCATGACGGCTTGCAAGTCGTCTTTCTTGGCGCCCGTCACGCGCACGGCTTCGCCCTGGATGGCGGCCTGCACTTTCAGCTTGCTGTCCTTGATGAGTTTCTGAATCTTCTTGCCGTCTTCCGTGGCGATGCCGCTGCGCACTTTCACCACCTGCCTGACTTTGTCGCCGCCGGCTTTTTGCACTTGGCCCTTGTCCAGAAAGCGCACGTCCACGCCGCGCTTGGCGAGCTTGGCGCGCAGGATGTCTTCCACCTGCTGGAGCTGGAAGTCGGCATCGCCCAGCAGGGTGATTTCCTTGTCCTTGAGTTCAATGGCGGCGCTGGTGCCCTTGAAGTCAAAGCGCGTGCCGATTTCCTTGGCGGCGTTGTCCACCGCGTTGCGCACTTGCACCATGTCGGGGTCGCACACCGTGTCGAATGAAGGCATCTGTATCTCCTGCAACAAAAAGGCAATGCCACAATTGTCACATGCTTGTCTCCCGCCAGGCCCCCTTGCAGAGCTTCAACACCTTTGGCATTGCCGCGCGCGCTGCCGCGCTGGTGCGCGTGCGCAGCGAGCAAGACTTGCGGCAGGCGCTGGCCGCCCCGGAGCTGGCGGGCCTGCCGCGCCTGGTGCTGGGCGGCGGCAGCAACATCGTGCTGGCCACGGGCGAAGTGCGCGCCGCCGTGCTCAAGATGGAAGTGCCGGGGCTGCGCGTGCTGGAGCAGACGGCGCGCCACACCATCGTGGAAGCAGGCGCGGGCGAAAGCTGGCACGGCTTTGTGCAATGGACGCTGGCGCAGGGCCTGCCGGGGCTGGAAAACTTGGCGCTCATTCCCGGCACGGTGGGCGCAGCGCCCGTGCAGAACATTGGCGCTTACGGCGTGGAGCAGCAAGACCGCTTTCATTCGCTGGATGCCATTGACTTGCGCACGGGCCGCCCCTTCACGCTGGACGCGGCGCAATGCGCCTTCGGCTACCGCGATTCCATCTTCAAGCACGCCCCCGCCGAGCCGGGCGGGCTGGGCCTGGCCGGGTGCGCCGCCATCTTGCGCGTGCGCTACGCCCTGCCGCGCCAGTGGCGGCCCGAGCTGGGCTACCTGGATTTGCAGCGCCGCATGGCGGAAGAAGGCGTGGCTGCGCCCACGGCCAGCCAGATTCGGGACTGGGTGGTGGCCATCCGCCGTGCCAAGCTGCCCGATCCCGCCGTGCTGGGCAACGCGGGCAGCTTTTTCAAAAACCCCACCGTCACGGCCGAGCAGTGCCGCGACATCATTGCCCGCGAGCCGCAGGTGGTGCATTACCCGCTGCCCGATGGCCGCGTCAAGCTCGCCGCTGGCTGGCTGATCGACGCCTGCGGCTGGCGCGGCAAGCGCATGGGCAACGCGGGCGTCTATGAAAAGCAGGCCCTCGTGCTGGTGAACCTGGGCGCGGCCGACCACCCGGCCACGGGCGGCGAAGTGATGACGCTGGCCAAGGCCATTCAGACCAGCGTTTACGAGCGCTTCGGCATTCGCCTGGAGCCGGAGCCGGTGGTGGTTTGAGCGCCGCTTCGCCCGGGGCGGCGCTTTCGCCCCTCGCGGCCAGGCGCTGAGCAGGCCCTCAGGCGGGGGCCGCTTCAAAGCGGCCGTAGCTTTGCAGGCGCTGGTAGCGGCGCTCCAGCAGCTCTTCAGGCTCCAGGGCGCTGAGTTGGCGCCAGGCTTCGCCCAGGGCGCGCTTGAGCAGGGTGCACATGTGCTGCGGGTCGCGGTGCGCGCCGCCTGTCGGCTCGCTGACTACTTTGTCGATCAGGCCCAGGCTTTTCAGGCGCGGGGCCGTGATGCCCAGCGCTTCGGCGGCTTCGGCGGCTTTCTCGCCGGTTTTCCAGAGGATGGAGGCGCAGCCTTCGGGGCTGATGACGGAATAGATGGCGTATTGCAGCATCAGCGTCTGGTCTGACACGGCAATGGCCAGCGCGCCGCCGGAGCCGCCTTCGCCAATGATGGTGGTGATGATGGGCGTGCGCAGCTGCGCCATTTCATAGATGTTGCGGCCGATGGCTTCAGACTGGCCGCGCTCTTCGGCGTCGATGCCCGGAAAAGCGCCGGGCGTGTCCACGAAGGTGAAGACGGGCAGGCCGAATTTTTCGGCCGTTTTCATCAGCCGCAGCGCCTTGCGGTAGCCCTCGGGGCGCGTCATGCCGAAGTTGCGCAGGGTGCGCTCCTTGGTGTCGCGCCCTTTTTGGTGGCCGATCACCACGCAGGCATGGCCGCCAAAGCGCGCCAGGCCGCCGATGATGCTCTGGTCGTCGGCAAAGTGGCGGTCGCCGTGCAGCTCAATGAAGCCGGTGAACAGGCCCTTGACGTAGTCCAGCGTGTAGGGGCGGTCGGGGTGGCGGGCGATTTTGGTGATTTGCCAGGGCGTGAGGCTGCGGTAGATGTCCTGGGTGAGCTTGAGGCTTTTCTGGCTGAGGCGGTCGATTTCTTCGGTGATGTCTACCGCCGCCTCATTGCCCGATTGCATGTTGCGCAGCTCTTCAATCTTGTTTTCGAGTTCGGCGATGGGCTGCTCGAAGTCGAGAAAGGTGCGTTTGGCCAAGGGCCTACTCCTGTGTGTGCGGACAAGCGGGCAATGTTAGCGGATGTGTCTCGCGGGCATGACCGCAGGCCGCGCTGTTTTCAGGGGGCTGGCGGGCGGCGGAATCAAGGGGGCTTATTTTGCTCCTTGATTCATAGCATGAGGTCCTAGTGTAATTTGCGCTGATGCCGTTTTTAGGCACCCTGAATTTGCTCTTTTTTCTGAACTGGTTGCGCGGCTTGCGGCAATGCCGTCATGGCTTTTGCAGCCAGGCGAGGGCGCTGGCTTTGCTGGCGAGCAGGGCGGCGCCCGGCTTTTCGGCGCGGAGCCAGTTTTGCCAGCGCGCGGCGTGCCCGGCCTGGGCCGCTTCGTCTGCGGGCACGAGCCAGAGCGCGGTGCGCGGCGCGTGGCGGGCGGCTTCGCGCAGGAAGCGGGCGGCGCCCCGGTCAGGGCTGGCGCTGGCGTGGCAGGCCAGCAGCAAGGCGGCGGGCGGGCGCGCGGCCAGCTCGGCCAGGGCGGCCTGGCGCTGGGCGCTGCTGCCATCCACATTCAGGATGCGAAGCGCGGGGCTGGCCGGCAGGGCAGGGGGCCAGGGCAGCTCCGGCGGCAGTTCAAAGCCGATGAGCGCGGGCGCTGCGCTGGCGGCGTGGGCGCTGGCGGCGCTTTCGCTGCAAGGGGCGGGGCGCTCGGCGTCCATGACGACGGCGGGCGCGAGGGCATCCAGGCGGGCGAAGACTTGCCGCACGTGCAGCAAGGCTTCGGGCGAGTCTGCGGGCAGGGCGGCATCGGGCTGCGCAAGGCGGCCCAGGCCTTGCCGCCAGCGCCACAGGCAAAAGGCGGCCAGCAGGGCGCGCGGCAGCAGGCCGTAGGTGAATACGCAGCCCATGAGCCACCAGGCCCAGGCGCTTTGATTCGCGGCGGCGGCGCTGGATGCGAGGGTGGCGGAGGCCGGAGCCGATACCGCCAGGGCCTGCTGCACGGCGGCGGCGTCGGGCACGGCAAAGCCCAGCCGCGCGGGCAGCCAGCCGCTGGCTTGCACGAAGGCGGCGAAGGCGTGGCTGCTGAGGATGGTGGTCTCCCAGGTCAGGCTGTAGGCGCGAAAGGCAAAGTCAAACAGCAGCAGCGCCAGCGCCAGCGCGAAGGCCAGCGCCCAGATGCCGTGGCTGATGCCGCCCAGAAGCCAGGGCCAAAGCCGCAGGCGCTGCAAGACGGTGGCGCTGGCATCGAGCAGCCGGGCCGCATTCGAGCCGGAGCGCGCCAGGCGGCGGCTGGCGCGCGAGGCGACCCGCTGTGCCATGCGTTGGGCCAGCCGCCAGGCCATCCGCCCCAGCAGCGCGCCGCCGCTGGCTTGAGGCAGTTGTCCGGGCAGCTGTTTGGGCAGCTGTTTGGGCAGCATGAGCGCGGCCAGCCAGACGGCCAGCGCCAGCAGGTGCGGCCCCAGCAGGGCGGCCAAGGCCGCAGCGGCGTTGATGGTGCGCTCCGCGCCCAGCGCGGCGCGCTCCAGCCCCAGCGCGGCCAGGGCCACGGCCAGCGCCAGCGCGATGAGGGCCAGCCCCAGCGCGGCGCGCGCCTGCTCCAGCGCCTGCGTCAGCCCCAGGCGCTCGCCCAGCAGCCAGGCGCGGCGCAGGTATTGGGCCGGGCGCTCGCCCGGCTTTTCGCGCGCGGCCTGGCGCAGCGCGCCGGCGTCGTCCAGCCAGCCCGTGCTTTCCAGGCCCTGCACGGCCTGCGCGATGACGGCCTGGGCCAGCGGGGTGTCAGCAGGGGCATTCATGCGAGGGGCGCGTGAAGAAAAAAGCGCGTGAAGAGGGGGCGGGGGCAGCGAAGAGGCCGCTTTGCTGATTCAAAAACAGGAGCTGATTCAGGGGCATGAAAAGCAGGCCTTGCGCAGTCTGCACTAGGACCTCATGCTATGAATCAAGGAGCTAAATCAAAGCAAAACGGGAGCAAGGAGCGAAGGTGAAGAAGCAGAGGCGGCGGCCCCGCCTCGCTTTGCGCGGGCTTACTTTTTGGCGGCGGCGATGCCGTCGGCAATTTCCTTTTTCGCGGCTTCGGGGCCGTCCCAGCCCAGCACCTTGACCCATTTGCCTGCTTCCAGGTCTTTGTAGTGCTCGAAAAAGTGCGTGATGGCGCGCGTGAGGCTTTGCGGCGCGTCGTCAGGCGTTTTCCAGCCGTCATACAGCGGCAGCTTTTTGGAAACGGGCACGGCCAGCACCTTGGCGTCGTTGCCCGCTTCGTCTTGCATGTTCAGGATGCCGATGGCGCGGCAGGTGACAACCACGCCGGGCGGCAGCGGCACGGGAGTGACGACCAGCACGTCCACCGGATCGCCGTCGCCGGCCAGCGTCTGCGGCACGTAGCCGTAGTTGGCGGGGTAGTACATGGCGGCGCTCATGAAGCGGTCCACGAAGAGGGCGCCGCTTTGCTTGTCCACTTCATATTTGATGGGGTCGCCGTGCATGGGAATTTCAATGACGACGTTGAAGGCTTCGGGCGCTTTGTCGCCGGGGGTGACGTTTTTCAGGGACATGTGAGCATTCCTTTCGGCAAAGAGGATTCAAAAGGGGCGGATTCTAGGAATTCGCCAGCCTGACGCTCCGGCTGGCCGCAGCAGGACGAAAGAATGGAAGCGGGGGACTGGAGGCGCCTTCGCGCGGCAGGCGGTTGCGCCCGGGCGCGGCGGGCGTTCAGGCGGGGTGCATCGCAAAGCGCGCCGGGCGCCAGGCTGACTCTTTGGCCTTGGGGCGGGCTTGCGGCCGTCATGCGGCAAGGGCGCTTGCGCCTGGATTCGCGCTTTGCCTGGGCCGCTTTGATGCTTGCCGAAACCAGCGCCAGCGGATTGGGGCCGGCGTTGCCGGATGGGGCCGGGCGTTGCCGGATCGGAATTTCTGGAAGGGCCGCGACGGCGGGCCAGGCGGGCTGAAGCCCTTCATGGGCCTTTGCGGCGCGCCATGAAAGGCTGAAATAAAAGCTGGAGTGGAGCGGGCGATGGGAATCGAACCCACGTCTTGAGCTTGGGAAGCTCAGGTCCTGCCATTGAACGACGCCCGCAGGGCAAAGACTTGCAAAGCGCGCGATTCTATATCGCAGGCTTGTGCCGCAGGCGCAGACCTAGAATGCACGGCTTTTCCTCTTGCCATTTCATTCACCCCACGAGGTTTTCCCATGAACGACTGCAATTGCGACTGTGACAGCGGCGGCAGCCAGCGCCTGGCCATCAACCGCCGCAGCGCCAACATCACCCAGGGCAAGGCGCGCGCGCCCAACCGCAGCATGTACTACGCCATGGGCTACGAGGAAAGCGATTTCCAGAAACCCATGATCGGCGTGGCCAATGGCTACAGCACCATCACGCCGTGCAACAGCGGCCTGCAAAAGCTCGCGGACGCGGCCATTGTCGGCATTCGCGAAGCGGGCGGCAACGCCCAGGTGTTTGGCACGCCCACCATTTCAGACGGCATGGCCATGGGCACCGAAGGCATGAAATACAGCCTGGTCAGCCGCGAAGTCATTTCCGACTGCGTGGAAACCTGCGTGCAGGGCCAGTGGATGGACGGCGTGGTCGTCATTGGCGGCTGCGACAAGAACATGCCCGGCGGCATGATGGGCCTGCTGCGCGCCAACGTGCCGGGCATTTACGTGTATGGCGGCACCATCCTGCCGGGCAAGCTGCACGGGCAAGACCTGAACATCGTCAGCGTGTTTGAAGCCGTGGGCGAAAACGCCGCCGGCAAGATCAGCGACCAGGAGCTGAAAGACGTGGAGCAGCACGCCATTCCCGGCACCGGCTCCTGCGGCGGCATGTACACGGCCAACACCATGTCGGCCGCCTTCGAGGCCATGGGCATGAGCCTGCCGTACTCCAGCACCATGGCCAATCCGCACGATGAAAAACAAAACTCCGCGCGCGAATCGGCCAAAGCCGTCATCGAAGCCGTCAAAAAAGACCTCAAGCCGCGCGACATCGTCACCCGCCAATCCATCGAAAACGCCGTGGCCGTCATCATGGCCACGGGCGGCTCTACCAACGCCGTGCTGCACTTTCTGGCCATCGCCCATGCGGCGGGCGTGGACTGGAGCATCGACGACTTCGAGCGCATGCGCAAGAAAGTGCCCGTCTTTTGCGACCTCAAGCCCAGCGGCAAATACCTTGCCGTCGATCTGCACCGCGCCGGCGGCGTGCCGCAAGTGATGAAGATGCTGCTGAACGCGGGCCTGCTGCACGGCGACTGCATCACCATCACCGGCAAAACCGTGGCCGAAAACCTCAAGGACGTGCCCGATGAGCCGCCCGCCGGGCAAGACGTGATCCGCCCCTTTGACGCCCCGCTCTACAAGCAAGGCCACTTGGCCATCCTCAAAGGCAACCTCTCGCCCGAAGGCGCCGTGGCCAAAATCACCGGCCTGAAAAACCCCGTCATCACCGGCCCCGCCCGCGTGTTCAACGACGAGCAAAGCGCCCTCAAGGCCATTCTGGATGGCCGCATCAAGGCGGGCGACGTCATGGTGCTGCGCTACCTCGGCCCCAAAGGCGGCCCCGGCATGCCCGAAATGCTCGCCCCCACCGGCGCGCTCATCGGTGCGGGCCTGGGCGAAAGCGTGGGCCTGATCACCGACGGGCGCTTTTCCGGCGGCACCTGGGGCATGGTCGTCGGCCATGTGGCCCCTGAAGCCGCAGCAGGCGGTGCCATCGCCCTGGTGGAAGAAGGCGACAGCATCACCATCGACGCCACCCGGCTGCTGCTGCAACTGAACGTGCCCGAAGCCGAAATCGCCCGCCGCCGCGCCCAGTGGCAAGCCCCCCCGCCGCGCTACACGCGCGGCGTGCTCGCCAAATTCGCCTTCAACGCCTCCAGCGCCAGCAAGGGGGCGGTGCTCGACAACTTCTGACGGCCCCCGCCAGCCTTGCAAAAACGCGCCTTCAAGGCGCGTTTTTTATGAGCGCCCCCAATCCCCAAGTGCAATACTGCCAAGGAATTGAGAGGCCCTGAACCACCGAGCCTGCATACCAATCAGCGAGAAAGGCGCTGGGCGGCCGCACGCCGCTCTGTATGCCCAGTGCTTGCAGCAGCTGAGCGTGCAGGGGGCAGTGCATTGAGGCGGTGTGCGGTTGGGGTTGGGGCTGCCCCCGTCTTCCGGCCGAAAGCCGCTATGCTTTTAAAAGCGCCAGCAGACTCGCCAGCCATGAAAAACCGTGCTGTGTGAAGCCTCAGCGCGGCGCGCCTGGCTCGCAGCGGCTGTCAAAGCGGCGCTGGTTGTATTTCATGCCCACAATGTTTTCGCCACTCATGAAATTGCGCCATGGCAGGCCGCGCCGGGCCAGCTCAGCCGTGAAAGCGGCGCGGTCGCTTTCATAGCGCTTGAATTCATTGCTGCGGCAATCGAAGAGGAAATAGGCCAGTTGATAAGTCTGGACTGCGGAAGCGGCCGACCGGGGCGTTGCTGCGGCCTGCTCTGATGCCAGGGTGCCATAGGCATAGCCGCGCTCGATGTACCAGCTGTCCAGCTGGCTGACCCAGCCCACGGTTTTCCTGCCGACTTGCAGGCGGTAAGGTGCCCGCGCGCCAGAAAACAACGGCTGACTGACGCGCAGATCGCCTAGCACCGCGCCCGAGTAGCCCACCGTTTGCTTGAGCAGGTACGCACCGGCCAGAAATACCAGCGCAAGCGCCGCCAGCACGCCCCAGCCCAGCGCCCCGCCCGCTGACGGGCGGGGCGGGCGGCAGCCGCAGCGCAGCCCCCGGCTGGCGCTGCCAAGAGGTTGGACGCCAGGTGGCCGAGCGGGCAGCTGCGCTCGCGTCATGCACGCACCTTATTGGGAATACACGCCATCAATGGGCACGGTCCAGCGCTCTTCAACGTCATAAGGCGTGCCAAAGGGGTCCCACGAGCCGGAAAACCAGTTGAAGGTGTCAAGGGGGTCTTCAAACCTGTCGGTGTAGTGGTATTCGATGCAGCCTGTGATCTTGTAGGCGCCGTCGTCCTGCTTGACTACCGTGCCCTTGAACTCGCCCTCGAGCACGCCGCTGCCCATGGCCCAGACCATCTCATCGCCCCATTTGTACGCGTTCTTGAAGCGGGTATCGTCTTGATCTTGAATCACTTGCTGGATGAAGCGACCCTGGATGCTGCCTTCTTTGCCGAAGGCGCCGTCCTGGTTCACCAACTGCTTCAGGTCGACGCTCAGGCCCATTTCTGTCAGTGTCATGGATTTTCCGCTGTCGCCAGTGTAGTGATCGAGCATACGCTTGTTGCCCCACGGGTTGAGCTGGTTCAGCCATTCTTGCGTACTGGCGTTGATGCCTTTGGCGGCGTTGAGCTGCTTGGTGATGCCGCTCGCATCGGTTTGCATCAGCCGTGTCAGCTTGCCCTGCAATGACTGGGCCACCTTGTCGGCGCCAACGCTGGACACAGGAAAGCCCGTGGCTGCGCGCACCTGGTCCAAGCCCTCAGATGCTGCGGCAAACACCCTGGCCTTGACAGCTGGGTCGGCACTGCCTTTGGCCACTTCCAGCAGTTTTTCCAGCTGCTGCGGGTCGTAGCTGACGCTGGTAGTGGCGGCGCTCGAGTAGTCGCGGGTGGCGTTCGCGTCCATAAAAGTGGTGGTGATCGTCTCGTTCAGTCCGGCGTCCACCACGGCCTGCAGGGTCTTGTCGTCCATCTTCTGGATGGCCTGGTTGAACGATGCGGCATCGCCGCCCAGGCTGTTGAGCACATCCAAAATGGCCTCGGCCTCTTTGTCGCTCGTCTCAGTGCTGGTGCTGACGGCGCCCAGGGAGGCCTCCGTGTGAGAGGCCTGCATGAGAGAGTCGCCATTTGCCGTGCGCGGCGCCATTTCTTCGATAAAGGCCAGCTTGGTTTCGGCATCGGCGTGCCGGGCCACGGCCTGTCCCATGGCTATGACGTCTTGCCGGCTGTCAAAGGCCTGTGCCATGCGGCCCAGCTGCTGGCCGTCTAGCCCTTGCGCCAGGGTGTTGAACAGATCGCGCCGTTCATCAGCAGACAGGCCCGATGCACCGAACAGGCCGCTGGCGTTGACATCGTCGGCCAGCGCCCTGAGGTCTGTATCCGAAATTTGCCCGATGGCCGCATTGCGTTCATCTTTTGACAAATCTTTCAGCTCGTGCACGGTTTGTTTGAGATTGTCATTGCGGTCCAAACCTAAAAACCCGTCGTTATGAACGCGCTGGCTGACGTTTCGCGCCACTTCGGCAGTAGTTGCCATGTCTTTTCCCTCCAAATAAATGGAAAACATGCTCGCTGTACCAGGAGACTGTGCAAGCACGGCGGCATGATGTGCAAAGCTTTTCAGGCGCGTGTATCTAATTGTCACAGGCTGCGCCTGCCCTGACGTGCCACAGCCATTGGGCAGCGCAAGGTCGCAGAAGTCCCAGAACAGCCCAGGCAAAAACCGCCCGCATCGCCTCACTGGCGGGTGGCAGGCACTTTCTTTTTTTGCAGCAATCCCAACATGAGTCGCAGCGGCAAACAGACAGCTTTGGCACGGGCGTGGCCCCCTTCTGGCTCCAGCCAGCCCAGCCCTTGCCCAGAGCTGTGCGCTCGCGGCAGCGCATCCATCGGGCCAAGGCATCGGTTACTCATCTTTTCATAGCTGAATGCGCTTGTCCAGCGGGCGGAAATGGCCTTTTTGAAATAGCCTTTTTGATTTGACAATCCTGCTGCACTTTCCGCGCGCATGCGCAGCGCCAAGCGGCGCGGCGCGCCCAAGGCAATAACCTGCTGCACGCCAGATACGCATCCGCAAACGCTGCAACGAGGAAGAAAAATGGCCGTTTTCCACAAGGTCTGGCCAAGGTTGACCGGCGCTGCGACACCGGCGAGCGCCGGGTGCTGGTGCTGCACCAGCTCAAGCGCCTGCTGTCTGACGACTGTCTGGTCTGGCACGACATACCCGTAGGAACCCAGGCCAGGCAACCTGACTTCTTCATCTTCAGCCCGCGCCAGGGCCTGCTGGCGCTGGAGGTCAAGGAGACGCGACGCCCTGGCTGGCGGCAACAAAGACAGCGTGCAGCTGCGCACTCCGCATAGTCTGGTAACCAGCGCCAACCCGCTGCGCCGGGCGCGCGACGATGCGATGGAGCTGGTCAACCTCACGGCGGCAGCTCCGCCCTGGCGCATGAGCAGGAACATTTCAGGGGGCAAGCTGCTGTTTTCCCTATGGCTGGGGCGTGGTTTTTTCCGGGTTGAACGAAAAGGAGCTGGACGGCGCCGATTTCTTCGATCTGTTTCCACGCCACAAACAGCTGCTGCGAAACGGCCTGAAACCCGCGACCTGAAATCCGAATTGGACAAGGCGCATTTTCAGCAGGCGCTGTAAGGCATGTTCACCGTCCACTAACCGCACGCGCTGCCCCTGTCGCATCGCGACTGCGTGTAGTGGCGCCCGTTTCCGGAAGTGCGCATTACGCAAGGCGAACTGTTAAGCGCGCCAGGCGACGGCAAGCAGGCCAATAGCAAGCAGACCGCCCCTGCCTGTGGCGCTGGCTTTTTTGCAGGTGATGAACCTGACGCAAGAGTAAATGGCCCGCCCCTGGGTCACGGTACTGCTGGGCACGCCGCCCATCGCCTGGCTGGTGCTGGCCATGCTCTGGTTCGGCACGGGCGACGGCACGCCCGTTTTCACCGTCTTCATCGCCAGCTTTCCCGTTGTTTTCGCGGGCGGCATGCAGGGCGCGCGCACGCTGGAGCAGCGCTGGCGCGATCTCTCGCAAGTTTTCGCCCTGCCTTGGCACATGCGCGTGACCGACATCTACCTGCCCCACGTCATCTCCTACCTCTTTCCGGCCTGGATCGTGGCGCTGGGCAGCTCCTGGCGCGTGGTTGTCATGGCCGAGCTGCTGGCTTCATCCGACGGCGTGGGCGCGGCCCTGGCCTCCAGCCGCGCCCAGCTCGACATGCCCGCCACCCTGGCCTGGATCGGCGCCGTCGTGCTGTTGCTGCTGGCGCTGGAATATTTGCTGCTGGAGCCTGTCAAGCGCGAAATCGAGCGCTGGCGCGAAGCGGGCGCGCGCCGGGAAGGGCTGGCATGACGGCCCCCGTGTCTACACCCGCACCCGCGCCTGAAGCCGCCCTCGCCGTCAGGCAACTGAACCACGCCTGGGCCACCCGTAGCGTGCTGGAAGACATCGGCTTTACCCTGCCCGCAGGCCGCGCCATCGCTCTTGTTGGCCCGTGCGGCCCATTGAAGATTCAAGATTCGCCAAGCCCCAAAGCGCCTGAAGCAGCGCTTTTTGCTCTGGCAAACAGACGGCTTTGAACAATCCTTTAAAGCACCGCCAACCTTGGCCCTCTGGGACTCTGGAAGCCGCCACCCCTGACAAAACCAGCGCTTTCGCTGTTACTTGCAGCGCCCAGCTGCCTCGCGCGCTTTGCCTGCTTTGCCCCTGCCGCGTCAGCTCACCCATTTGCGTAGAAGCTGCGCGCAAATGAGCGCAAAAATCCCGGGCCAGACAGGCCGGGCGCAGGCAATCCAGCGCGCAAGAGACAAAGCGCGGCAAACACGGAGCGGCAGACAGGGCGGGCAGACTCGAATGTAGGGTGTTATTTTGCTCCTTTATTCGTAGCGCGATGCCCTAGATCAGCCTGCGCTGATCCCGCTTTTCGGTGCCTGGATTCGCTCTTGTTTTAGGTGACCCAGGCGCAGCCCGAAAGCGCGGCAGCATCCGCTCGCCACGCCCGCGCGGCCCAATTTCGACGTTTCCGCGCCTGCTTGGGCAGTGGCAAGTGATCAGAGGCATGGCGGATCGATTACTTGCGGCGTTTATCAAGCCGTATTTGCCAAACGTGTGCCGGGGCACATCTGCCAGGTGACGTGGTTTGCATGCCGCTGCATCCCGGCCACGCCGCTGGGTCGGTTCGAACCCGGTGCTGACGTCGATTGCCTGATTGAGACGCCAGGCTGCGCCCAAGGTCGCAGCAACGCTCCGGTCGGCTCGCGTGCCAGACCTTTGCTTTCTGGGAACCCGTGCTGCGGGCGATGTCTGGGCGCTGGGGCCGCTGTGGCGGGCGCTGGATCTGAAAGACCTGCAAACAGGCAATGGCTGGAAAGGAACAGGGAGCGCAAATGCGATGCTGGCGGGCAAATGGGCGCTCGTGTGCGGAGCCAACAAAGGGCTGGGTCTGGCCGGGCCTGGGTTGTGCGCAGGCGCTGGTGCGTGAAGGGTGAACGTGGTCGTGGCGGCCTGCGGCGCAGCGGCCTTGCAAGCCAGTGCTGCGGCGGGCGGGCGCGTGCCGCCTGTCGCGGCAGACATCACCATCGGGCAGAGGCATGCCGCCGTCTTTGCCGCGCGGCAGGACTTTGGCATCGCGGCACCTAATGCAGGCGGCCCGCCACCGGACGATTTCCGCCAGTTCGACACCGCTGCCTGGCAACAGGCGGTGCAGGCCAACATGCTCATTCCCATCGAGCTGATTCGTGCCAGCATCACCGACATGGCATAGCGCGGCTTTGGCCGCATCGTCAATGTCGCCTCCAGCGCAGTCAAGGCGTCCATCGACATCCTGGCTCCGTCCAACAGCGTGCGCTCGGGGCTGACGGGTTTTGTCGCCGCTCTGGCGTACAACCCCGAATTTGCCGCACGCGGCGTCACGCTAAACAGCCTGCTGCCGGGCAAATTCGATACCGACCGCTTGGCCGGCACCCTGGCCAGCGCAGCCCAGAAAACTGGCCAGTATGTGGACAAAATCCGCCAGGCTCAGCAAAACCAGGTCCTTGCCAGCGCACAAACAGAATGGCCAAATTGCCCGCAAGTCTCAGCGCCCCCAATCCCCAAGTGCAACACTGCCAAGGAACTGAGAGGCCCTGAGAGGCCCTGAACCACCGAGCCTGCATACCAATCAGCGAACCAGAACGCCATGCCCTGGCGCCGGGGCGCAAGCCCCAGTGCCATCAGCGGGGAAATCCAGCGCCACAGCGGCGGCTGCGGCTACGCCAGCCACTTCGCTCACATGCGCCGCCTCAGGCGTTGCAAGTTCAGTCGCCCCCCAAGAAACGGTGCCCACAGTTCGATCTGTTTGCCTGCGTGCGCCAGCGCTTGCTTTGTGCTGCTCACTCCGGCAAGCGCTGCTTACCCTGGCAAATGGCCGATCACCTCTAGAGGCGGCGCCCCCCAGACAGGCACAAGCGCGTGTCACACGAAAGCATCAGCTCCTGCCGCTATGCGCACAGCCCGGCGGCGCTCTCAAAAAGGCCTTGCTGGCCTGCCTGCGCAACGGCCCACGCCTCACGGCCCGTGCCACGCGCTGGCCCCGCTCCAGGAGACAAGACAGGCGCGGGCAAATCAAGAGCCTGCTGAGCATCCATGTGCGCCCGCCCAAAGTCCATGAGCGCCAGCGGCCGGGCCACTGAAAAGGCGATCTGGAAGGTGATCGCATTGAAGGCGCCCGCAGCACCCGCGCCATCGGCGCTTGGGTCGGGCGCGCCACGCCTTGGGTCCTCTGCTGGTTAAGCTGCTGCGCCCCAACCCGGCCACAGCTGCGTGCTGCCAGCCTCCGGCGACAAGCGGCATGGCCGCTCCAATGAGAAAGAGCCTGAGCTGTGACAGGGGCCAGGAGATGGCTTGTCACGAGCCGCTGAGGCACGGGCATGAAGGCGCGTACTTTGGCGAGCCGCGCAGTCCTTGGCCAAGAGGCGGAAAGGAGAACGCCAGCGGGCTGCTGCATCAGCGCTTCCCCAGGGGCACGGATTTGAGCGTCTACACGCAAGAGCAGCTCGATGCCGTGGCCGATGAGATCAATGCTCGTCCGAGAAAGGCGCTGGGCGGCCGCACGCCGCTCTGTATGCCCGGTGCTTGCAGCAGCTGAGCGTGCAGGGGCAGTGCATTGAGGTGGTGTGCGGTTGGGGCTGCCTTGGCCCTCTACCATAATATAGCTACTGAAAACGTAGCATTATGTCCTAGTGGATATTGCGCGGAGCGGCATTTCTATCCCCTTGGTTTTGCTCCTGTTTTCAATGCAAATCAGCAAGCAAAAGGCCGCCTCGCGCGCGGCGCCGTCCATTGCTGCCTGCTACTTTCGCCCGCCGTCTGCCGCATGGAGCGTGCGATCATCCCGCTCCATGACGCAGCAGCACTCCCCTGATCTGGAACGCCGCTTTGGCGGCCTGGCGCGGCTTTACGGCACGGAAGGCGCAGCCCGCATTCGCGTGGCGCGCGTGGCCGTGGTAGGCATTGGCGGCGTTGGCTCATGGGCGGCGGAAGCGCTGGCGCGCAGCGGCGTGGGCGCCATCACGCTGGTTGATCTGGACAACGTGGCCGAGTCCAACGTCAATCGTCAGATTCACGCCCTCACCAGCACGCTGGGCCAGCCCAAAGTGGAGGCCATGCGCCAGCGCATCGCGCTCATACACCCCGGCTGCGAGGTGCATTGCGTGGAAGACTTTGCGGCCTCCGGCAACTGGCCGGCCTTGCTGCCCGCCGCAGTGGACGGCGTGATTGACGCCTGCGACCAGGTGCATGCCAAACAGGCGCTGGCGGCCTGGGCGCTGAAAACACGCGCGCTCTTCATCACTTGTGGCGCGGCTGGCGGCAAGCGCCAGGGCGAGCGCGTGGAAATTGCCGATTTGGCCGAAGTCACGCACGACCCGCTGATGGCCGCCCTGCGCGCCCGCCTGCGGCAAACGGGCAGCATGGCCAAGGGCGGCAAAGACGGCAAAGACCGGCAGGCGCGCAGCGGCCTGCACGTGGTCTTCAGCCGCGAAGCAGTGACAAGGCCTGCGGCTTGCGGCCCGCAGCCAGGCCACGACCGCAATCTGAATTGCCACGGCTACGGCTCCGCCGTGACGGTGACCGCGACCTTCGGCCTGGTGGCCGCAGGCTGGATGCTGGAGCGGCTGGCGCAAGGCCGGGCGCTTCAGCATCCGCATACTTGAAAGGCCGTGCTAGAATCCGCCGCTTCGCTTTCCAGCAATGAAGCGGAAGCGGGCGGGTCGTTAGCTCAGCCGGTAGAGCAGCGGACTTTTAATCCGTTGGTCGCAGGTTCGAATCCTGCACGACCCACCACAGACATGAAGCGCCTGAAGCCCAAAAGCGTCAGGCGCTTTTTCTTTGCCTTGATCCGGCGCTGTTCTGTCATGTCCTCATCTGCCGAAATCACCCTTTTGCTTGATGGCCAGCCGCACCGCGTGCCTGCCGGCTCCACGCTGGCAGCCTTGGTACAGGCCCTGGGCCATGCACCCGAAGGCATTGCCACGGCCGTCAATGCGCAATTCGTGCCGCGCAGCGCACGCGCCAGCTTGCAGTTGCGCGAAGGCGATCAGGTCATGCTGTTTCAGCCCATTGTCGGCGGCTGAAGGCGCAAAGCGGCTCAGGCTTTTACCGCTTGCCAAGGCCAGAATCATGCAATGCGGCGCGCGGGCAGCGCATCGCCTGGCAAACAGCGCCGCGTGAAAACGCCGCATGAATCAAGCGCGAAAAGCGCGTGGCTTCTGCAAAGCCCAGCCAGGGTTGCCTTATGGCAAGGCAAAGCAACTTTTTCCGTAGCGTCACTGCGCCATCCAGCCCGGCTCAAAGCGTGAAGATTGAGGGAACGTTCACGTTTTTCGCTTTTGTTAGACATTTGGCTACGCTTTGACGCCATAGATACGTCACAATTCGTGACTTGAGGCTTTCTGCGCTTGAGGTGCGCCCAGAGCTTGTGAAGACGGGCGCGCTGTTTTTGGAAGCTCTCTTTTGCCAAAGCAGTTCCAACACATGAACACATGAGCTGGTTTTCAAAACATATCTTTTCGCGGCTGGGCTTTGGCGGCAATGATGCCGAGCGCGTGGTTGAGCAGCTCGAACGCATCCGCGCAGCCATGCTGGATACCCTGGGTGATGAAGGCGCACGCAAATATCCCCTTGTCGTGCGCCGCGTCTTTCATTCCAAAGACGCGCAAGCCCTGTGGTACGCCCGTGGCGAACTCATGGCCGCTCTGGCTGATCTGCATGGCGAGCGTGTGGCGCACCAGCGCATGTCCGAGCTGTCCCACATGTTCGATGGCCTGCTGCCCAAAAGCTTGTTGCCCCGCCGCACGCGGCTAAGGGGCTGAAGCCGGCCGAGTTTTGGCAGTTTCTTTTTTGCGCTGGCGTTCAGATTGCTCGCAAGTGCTGATGCGGCCTGCCCCCGCAGCGTTTCATTCAGAAAAGCAGCCTGCCTGCTTTCAGTGCTGGTGGCTGCATCCGCAGCCGTTGGGCGAGTGGCTGTGGGCATGGCCGTGGTCGGGGCGGGGCGCTGGTTGCGCGCGGAAAAAGCTAGCGCCAGCGCTGCCATGGCCCACTTCGTCTGCCGTGGCTTCGCGCACGTCGTGCACACGCAAATCCAGCCGCAGGCCTATGCCGGCCAAGGGGTGATTGCCGTCAAGCACCACGTGGTCGGGGTAGATGTCGGTTACGGTGTAGATGCGGTCAGCGGGCATGGCGGCGGCGCCTGGCGGTAGGGCGCTGGCTTCAACCAGCATGCCCTCTTCCAGCCCTTGCGGGAACAGCGTGCGCGGCTGCAAAAAGATGAGCCGTTCGTCAAAGTCGCCAAAGGCGTCTTGCGGCTCCAGGCTGAGTTGCAGGCGCGCGCCTTTGGCGTGGCCTTGCAGGGCTTGTTCGATGCGGGGCAGCAGATCCGTGCCGCCTACGAGAAATTCGACGGGGCTGTCCAGCTCATCCAGCACTTCGCCAAGGGTGTCTTTGAGCGTCCAGGTCAGCGCCACGACGCATTGAGGGGTAATGTCCATGTGAGAATTGTCTCATCACCCCTTACGAATGCCCCGCGCCATGCCAAGCGAAGCTGCCACCAGTCTGCCTGCACTGCCGCAAGGCTCCCTGCAAGGGCGCGAAGCCTTCCGGCAGGCAGTGCGCGATGCCATCGCCCATGCCGCCGCTGCGCCTGCGCAGTTCAGCCAGCTCATCTTCTGCGACCCCGACTTTGCCGACTGGCCCTTGGGCGAGCGCGCCGTGGCCGATGCCCTGCAAGCCTGGGCGCTGCGCGGTCACGGCCAGTTGCTGCTGCTGGCCAGCCGCTATGACGAAGTGCAGCGCCTGCACCCGCTTTTCGTGCAATGGCGGCGCTTGTGGAGCCACAAGATTGAAGCGCGCGCCTGCTGCGCCGCGCACGCGGCTGACCTGCCTGGCGTGCTCTGGACGCCCGCCTGGGCGCTGCGCCGCTTTTCTCCCCTGCATAGCGTGGTGTGCGTGGCAGGCCACGAGGCCGATCGCCGCACCACGCTGCGCGCAGAACTGGACGAATGGCTGGGCCGCAGCATGCCTGCTTTTCCGGCATCCGTGCTGGGTTTGTAAGAGCCTGTTCACAATCCGTTCGTGGGCGCGAAAAACGCGGGCTTGAACGCTCGTGGATCTTGCAAATCTTCGCCGGGTCGCAACAGCTGCCTGTGGTTTATGCCTTGCAGCCCAACCCGATTTGCACTTTTTCCCTTCACGGCCGGAATGCGGACAGGCTTTAGCGGCACGCCCAAAGTGACACATTTTGCTACCCCAAAAAGGCGCTGCAATCAAGGGCGTTCCTATAATTTTCTTCACTTGCCTGCGCGAATCTTGATTTGGCTCAGGCGGTCATGGCGCCAGAGGCACAGCCCGCCTTGGCCTCATGTTTTCAATATTCGTGACTCATGGAGGTTCACAAAATGAACAAGTCCTTCGATAAATCTCTCGTTCTGGCGGCCCTGGCCGCTGCCGCCATGCTGGCCGCCTGCGGCAAGAATGAAGCGCCTGCCGCTGGCTCTGCCGCAGACGCTGTCAAGCAGGAACAAGCCAGCCAGGCGCCCAGCGTGGGCGAGGCTGCCAAGCAAATGGGCGATGCCGCCACCAACATGGGCAAGGCCGTAGGCGAAGCCGCCAAGGACGCCGCCAGCGAAGCCGCCCAGGCTGCCAGCCAGGCCGCGCAAGATGCCAAGAACGCCGCCCAAGACGCCAAAGAAGCTGCCCATGACGCCATGAATGAAGCCAAGGAAATGGCTCATGACGCCGCCCAGGCCACTGGTCAAGCTGTGCAAGACGCCAAAAATGCCGCCAGCGAGGGCATGGATGCCGCCAAACAAGCCGCTGATGACGCAGCGCAAAAAGCCGCCGAGGCCGCAGGCGCGGCCAAGGAAGCCGCCCAAGGCGCTTTTGGCCCAGGCGGCAAGTAAGGCGAGCAAGGCGCGCTGAACGCCTTCTGCCACACTCCACGCCCCTCATGCCGCCTTCTGGCGCATGAGGGGTTTTCCGTTTCCGGCCCCACTGTTTCACTGCTTGCGTGTATGGAAGAGGGTTTGAGTCAAGCCTTTTTCAGCTCCTTGATTGATAGCAATATCTCCCCGCCAAATGGGCGGGAAACGCATTTTCAACGTATCTGAATTTGCTCCTTTTTTGAAGCGACACACAAAGCCTTCGCCCATGCCACACGCTTTTTCTTCCCCGACTGCCATGCCCATTGCCCTTCAGATTGCTGCCGAACTCGGCGTACGCCCGCCGCAGGTGCAGACCGCCATTGACTTGCTGGATGGCGGCGCCACCGTGCCCTTCATCGCCCGCTACCGCAAGGAAGCCACGGGCGGGCTGGACGATGCCCAGCTGCGCGAGCTGCAAATGCGCCTGGGCTATTTGCGCGAGCTGCACGAGCGCCGCGCCGCCATCCTCAAAAGCATTGAGGAGCAAGGCAAGCTCACGCCCGATTTGCGCGCCGCCATCGAAGCCGCGCCCACCAAGCAGGAGCTGGAGGATTTGTATCTGCCCTACAAGCCCAAAAGGCGCACCAAGGCGCAGATTGCGCGTGAATTCGGCATGGAACCGCTGGCCGACCAGCTTTGGGCCGACCCCACGCTGGACCCCGCGCAGGCCGCCCAGCCTTTTGTGAAGGCTGAAAAAGGCGAAGGCGGCGAAGACTTCACCACCATTGCCGCCGTGCTCGATGGCGTGCGCGACATCCTGGCCGAGCGCTGGGCCGAAGACGCCGCCCTCGTGCAAAGCCTGCGTGAATGGCTCTGGCAAGAAGGCCAGTTGCAAAGCCAGCTGGCCGCCGGCAAGAACGAGGCCGACCCCGAAGTGGCCAAGTTCCGCGACTATTTCGACTACGCCGAACCCATGAGCCGCGTGCCCAGCCACCGCGCGCTGGCCGTCTTTCGCGGGCGGCAGCTTGAAATGCTGGAGGCCCGCTTCATCACCCCTTTGGCCGAAGACGGCAAAACGAGCCTGGCCGAAGGCCGCATCGCCCTGCACCTGGGCTGGCGCCACCAGGGCCGCCCGGCGGATGATTTGCTGCGCAAATGCGTGGCCTGGGCCTGGCGCGTCAAGCTCAGCCTCTCTACCGAGCGCGACCTGTTCGCCCGCCTGCGCGAAGAAGCCGAAAAAGTTGCCATCAAGGTTTTTGCCGACAACCTGCGCGATCTGCTGCTGGCCGCTCCCGCCGGAGCCAGAGCCGTCATGGGGCTGGACCCCGGCATTCGCACCGGCGTGAAAGTGGCCGTGGTGGACGCCACCGGCAAGCTGCTGGAAACCGCCACCATCTACCCCCACGAGCCGCGCCGCGACTGGGACGGCAGCATCCACACCCTGGCGCGCCTGATTGCGCAGCACGGCGTGCAGCTCATCGCCATTGGCAACGGCACGGCCAGCCGCGAGACCGACAAACTGGCGGGCGACCTCATCCAATACATGCACAAAATGGCCGCCAGCCAGCCCGGCATCACCCTGCCCGCCATTGAAAAAGTCGTCATCAGCGAAGCGGGCGCATCCGTTTACTCCGCCAGCGAATACGCCAGCCAGGAGCTGCCCGATGTGGACGTGAGCCTGCGCGGCGCCGCCAGCATTGCCCGCCGCCTGCAAGACCCGCTGGCCGAACTCGTCAAGATTGACCCGAAAAGCATCGGCGTGGGCCAATACCAGCACGACGTGAACCAAAGCGAGCTGGCCCGCGCGCTCGATGCCGTGGTGGAAGACTGCGTGAACGGCGTGGGCGTGGACCTGAACACCGCCAGCGCGCCGCTTTTGGCGCGCGTCTCGGGCCTTTCAGGCGCCGTGGCCAAATCCATCGTGCGCTGGCGCGAGCAAAACGGCGCATTCGGCAACCGCCAGCAGCTGCTCAAAGTAACGGGCCTGGGCCCCAAAACCTTCGAGCAAAGCGCGGGCTTTTTGCGCATACGCGGCGGCGACAACCCGCTGGACATGACCGGCGTGCACCCCGAAACCTACCCCGTGGTAGAGCAAATCATCGCCCGCACCGGCAAGCCCATTGACCAGCTCATGGGCCGCGCCGAAGTGCTCAAAACACTCAAGCCCGAGCAATTTGCCACGCCGCAATTTGGCCCTATCACCGTGCGCGACATCCTCGCCGAGCTGGAAAAACCCGGCCGCGACCCGCGCCCCGGCTTTCAGGTAGCGCGCTTTAACGAAGGCGTGAACGACATTGCCGACCTGAAAGAAGGCATGGTGCTCGAAGGCACCGTCAGCAACGTGGCCGCCTTTGGCGCTTTCGTCGATCTGGGCGTGCACCAGGACGGCCTCATCCACGTCAGCCAGCTGGCCAACCGCTTTGTGTCCGACGCGCGCGAAATCGTCAAAACCGGCCAAATCGTGAAAGTGAAAGTGCTGGAAGTGGATGTGCCGCGCAAGCGCATCAGCCTGAGCATGAAGCTGGACGCCGCCACCGGCAAAACGGGCAAGCACGACAAAAGCGAACCGCGCGAAAACCGCTACGCCCCGCCGCCGCGCGGCAACAAGCCGGGCGGCCGCGCGCCGCAAGCGCCCAGCACCGCGATGGCTTCCGCCTTTGAAAAGCTCAAGGGTCTGCAAACCCGCTAGCCAGGCCCAGGCGCAAAGCAGCCGCCTTGCCATTCACGGTGCGCAAGCGGCCTTCGGCGCTTCTGGAATTGATGGCCTGCTCACGGCTTGCCAGATGACATCAATAACGGGAGCGAATTCAAGGGGGTCAAAATGCCGTTTCGCGCCCTTTCCACTAGGACATCGTGCTATTGGAAAAGGAGCGAAACAACAGAATGCCCACGGCTTGCCCGGCTTATTGCCTGACGGGAATGGGCGTGCTGCGGTCTATGGGCACGGCGGCCACGCTGTTTTGCGGCGAGCCGTCAATCAGCTTGTCGGAATACGTGAGGTAGATGAGCACATTGCGCTGCACATCCACCATGCGCACCACGCGCAGGCGCTTGAAAAGAATGGACATGCGCTCGGAAAACACTTCATCCTGCGTTTCAAGCGGCTTTTTGAAAACAACCGGGCCAACCTGGCGGCAGGCAATGGAAGCCTCGGCGCGATCTTCCGCCACGCCCACGGCGCCTTTGAGGCCGCCCGTGCGGGCGCGCGCCACGTAGCAGGTCACGCCCTGCACGAGCGGGTCGTCATACGCTTCCACCACGATTTTGTGATTGGGGCCGATCAGCTTGAAGGCCGTGCTGACAGCGCCGATCTTCTCGCCGCTGGCCGCAGCAGGCAGCGCGGCGGCCAAAAGAGCGGACGCCAGGGCGGTTTTGAAAATTTTTGGAAAGCGGCTGGCAAGTAAAAACATGGCTGAAAAAAGAGTCAAAGCGTTGCAGGATAGCGCCCGCTGCCGCTAGGCGGCCAAATTGCACGCCCTAGAATCCGCCGCTTGGCCCGTGCCGCCATTGGCAAGGGCCGCTTGTTTCATCTGAAGGGAAAGGCGCAGCAAATATGAAAATCGGTAACGTTGTTGGCTTGGTCGGCTGGCGTGGCATGGTCGGCTCCGTGTTGATGGACCGCATGCAGGCGGAAGGCGATTTCAAGCTGATCGAGCCCGTTTTCTTCTCCACGAGCAACGCAGGCGGCACGGCTCCCGCCCAGGCAAAAAACGAGAAAACGCTGAAAGACGCGCGCGACATCGAGGCGCTGAAGCAGTGCGACATCATCCTGACTTGCCAGGGCGGCGACTACACCAACGAAATCTTCCCCAAACTGCGCGGCGCGGGCTGGCAAGGCCACTGGATTGACGCCGCCAGCGCCTTGCGCATGAAAAGCGATGCCGTCATCGTGCTGGACCCGGTGAACATGCCCGTCATCCAGAGCGCCCTGGCCAAGGGCGGCAAGAACTGGGTCGGCGGCAACTGCACCGTCAGCTGCATGCTGATGGGCGTGGGCGCGCTCTTCAAGGCCGGGCTGGTCGAATGGATGAATACGCAAACCTACCAGGCTGCCAGCGGCGGCGGCGCGCAGCACATGCGCGAGCTGCTGACGCAGTTTGGCGCGCTGCACGCCGAAGTGCGCGATTTGCTGGCCGACCCCAAGAGCGCCATCCTGGAAATCGACCGCATGGTCATCAGCAAACAGCGCAGCCTGAGCGAGAAGGAAACCGTCCACTTCGGCGTGCCGCTGGGCGGCAGCCTGATTCCATGGATCGACAAGGACCTGGGCGACGGCTACTCGCGCGAAGAGTGGAAGGGCATGGCCGAAACCAACAAGATCCTGGGGCAGGGCGAAGGCTTTGGCTCGCCCGCCGTGCCTGTGGACGGTTTTTGCGTGCGCGTGGGCGCCATGCGCTGTCACAGCCAGGCGCTGACCTTCAAGCTGAAAAAGGATGTGCCGCTGGCCGACGTTGAAGCCATGATCGCCGCCGACAACGAGTGGGTGAAAGTGGTGCCCAACACACGCGAAGCCACCCTGAAGGATCTGACGCCCGTGGCCGTGACCGGCACGCTGCAAATTCCCGTGGGCCGCATCCGCAAAATGAATATGGGACCGCAGTACCTGGGCGCTTTCACCATTGGCGACCAGCTGCTGTGGGGCGCCGCCGAGCCGCTGCGCCGCATGCTGCGCATCCTGCTGGAGCAATAAGCACCTTCACGCACCAGCCTGGCTGGTGGCGGGCCGGGAAACGTTACGTTGCCAGACCACAACAAGAACATGTGCATTTTTGCGCATATGGTTTGTTAGATAACGTTACCGCGTGTCTCGCCTTGTCAGGCACAAATGATGATGCTATGGTTAATTCCCTTCGCGGTCCCGAAGGGTTGGGCACGCAAAAAACAGAACGACTGAAGCCGCGCGAGCGGAATTCCGACGACAAATTCCGACAACATGCACAAACTGAACATGACACCGTGGAAACAAAAAACACTGGCCGCAGCCGCCACGCTGGCGCTGGCAGGTCTGAGCCTTGATGTCAGCGCCTTCGCGCTGGGCGCCGTCACGGTGCACTCTCACTTGGGCGAGCCGCTGCGCGCCGAAATCGAAGTGCCCCAAATCTCGGAAGCCGAGGCCAAAACGCTGCAAGCCACGTTAGCCTCGCCCCAGGCCTTCCAGGCTGCTGGCGTGGAATACAACCCGGCTGTCGTGGGCGTGCGCGTCACCCTGCATCAACGCAAAAACGGCCAGTCTTACCTGCGCCTGGTCGGCACGCGCCCCGTGAACGAGCCGTTCCTGGGCATTGTCATTGAAAGCTCC
The DNA here is from genome assembly GCF_900240305.1 of Ottowia massiliensis. NCBI lineage: Bacteria > Pseudomonadati > Pseudomonadota > Betaproteobacteria > Burkholderiales > Comamonadaceae > Ottowia > Ottowia massiliensis. The sequence continues at coordinate 2,185,840 of NZ_LT964854.1, forward strand.
TGGTCCAACGGCCGCGTGGTGCGCGACTACACCATGCTGATTGACCCGGCAGACCCTGGCAAGCGCCAGACGGCAGAAGCCAATCAGGCCCAGACGTCAGCCTCAAAAAATGGAGGGGCCAAGCCTGCTGTGGCTGAGCAGGTGACATCGGCCCGCCCTTCCAAAGCCAACCGCTCTTCCAGGACCGCCGCCGCTTCGGGTGACGGCGAGACCGTCACCGTCCGCCGTGGCGATACGGCTTATGGCCTGGTTGCCTCCATCACGCCCCAAGGCATCTCCCTTGATCAGATGCTGGTGGCTTTGCAGCGCGCCAATCCGCATGCTTTCATCCGGGGCAATGTCAATCTGCTCAAGGCGGGCGCTGTCGTCACGCTGCCTACTGAAGAGCAGGCCAGCGCCATCACCCGCAGCGCCGCGCGCCGCGCCGTGGTGGCCCAGAGCCGGGATTTCCATGCTTACCGCTCCGGCCTTGCCAGCCACGCGCCCCGCACGGCAACGGCGTCTGCTGGCCGCAGCGACAGCGGCGCCGTGCAAGCCCACGTGCAAGAGGCCCAGCCCCGCCAGTCCAGCGGCGACAACCTGATCCTGACACGTGGCAAGACGCGCGCCCAGGCTGAAGAACGCATCGCGCAGAACCGCCAGGCGCGCGAAAACAATGAGCGCGAAGCGGAGCTGAAACGCAATATCGACCAGCTCAAGCAACTGCAAACCGCTGCGGCAGGCACTGCGGCTGCACCGGGCGGCGGCGAGCCAGCCGCGCCATCCGCCGCGCCCCAAATCAACGTGCCCGCCACTGCGCCTGTGGTTGAGTCAACGCCGCCTGCTGCGCCGCCGCCTGCTCCCGCCGCAGTTGAACCCCAGCAGCCGCCTGCCACGCCAGTTCCGCCTCCGCCTGTGGCCGCCACGCCAGAAGCGCCGCCCGCCTCGCCAGTGGCCGAACCGCCTGCGCCGCCAGCAGCGGAAACAACGCCTGCCGAGCCGCCTGCGCCCCCGCTCCCCCCGCCAGAGCAGCCTCCGGCGCCGGTCACGCCGCCTGCGCCAGTCGTGGCCGAAGAGCCTTCCATGCTTGATTCGCTGCTTCAGGAACCTCTCATTCCGGGCATCGGCATCGGTCTGCTTGCCCTGCTGGCGGGCCTTGGCTTCTACAAAATCAGGCAGTCAAAAAAAAAGGCGGCGCCGCTCGATAGCGGGTTGAGCGAAAGCCGGCTGCAACCTGACTCCTTCTTCCACAGCAGCGGCAGCAGAACGGACAGCCGCAACAGCGACTCATCCGCCATGTCCGGCCAGACCTCCATGGCCTATTCGCCCAGCCAGCTTGACGCGGCGGGCGATGTGGATCCCGTGGCCGAGGCCGACGTCTATCTGGCCTATGGCCGCGACATGCAGGCCGAAGAAATTCTGAAAGAAGCCCTGCTGACGCATCCCACCCGGGTTTCCGTGCATCGCAAGCTGGCTGAAATCTATGCCAAGCGGCGCGACGCCGCCGCGCTGGAAGACATTGCCACGCAAGCCTATCCGCTGACCAATGGGCGCGGCAGCGACTGGGACGCCATCTGCGTTCTGGGCAACGAAGTGGACCCCGGCAACGGCCTGTACAAGCCAGGCGGCAAGCCAGGAGCCAAATCCGCCGCTGCGCCTGCCGCCGCTGCCAGCAACTATGGCGCCGACACCGAGCCGCAGGTAACGGCGCAGGCCAGCCCGCAGCCCGCAGCTTCTGCGGCGCCGGCCCCAGCCGTCAGCTCCACGCAAGCCAAGAAAGAGGAGCTTTCCGCAGCCTTTGCCGCGCAAGGCCCTTCGTCCGTAGCGCCCGCGCTGGACTCCACGATTGATTTCGACCTTGACGTGGACCTTGACAGCATCACCCCCCCGGCTCCCAAGGAGAAAGAAAAGCCTGCGGCTGCGGCCTCCTCGCCCAGCTCCGGCATGATCGAGTTCGACATTGACGCGCTCTCGCTCGACCCCGACTCTCGCGGCGCCGAGCTGAACACCGAGCAGCCTGAAGACGCAGACGACGACCCGCTGGCCACCAAGCTGGCGCTCGCCCAGGAGTTCCATTCCATTGGCGACACGGAAGGCGCGCGTCTCATGGCCAAGGAAGTCGTGGCCGAAGCCACCGGCGCGCTCAAGATTCGCGCGGAGCGCTTCCTGCACGAAATCAGCTAACCCTTCCGCCCTTTTCAGCTTCCGGGCTTTTCTCAGGCGTGCCGTTTTTCCCCAAATGGCACGCCGTTTTCATTTCCTCTTTCAGAACACCCGCAACGGCAGACCAGTTGCGAGCCGCAAAAATAAGAGCAAATTCAGGCACCCTGAAAACGGCTTATCCGCCCAGCTGACGGGGACATCATGCTATGAATCAAGGAGCAAGAATCTGCTCCGAAATGCCAAGCCATGCGCCTTGATGACGCGGCAGCTTCTGCCCGCCGGACAGATTCAAGGCATCCCAACGCAAGGCACGCATCCGCGCGGCAAAAGGCGGCTCATGCAGCATCGCGCTCCAGCCTGCCTTGCGGCGGCAAACATGAGGGTGCCGGTCATCCCTGCGCCAACGGCCCGCGCGGCCAGACAAGGGCGGACCAACCGGCGAGCCTGGCCTCAGAACCTGTTTGCAACCTGCACGTGGGTGCAAAAAGCGCGGCGCCGGGCGCCCGTGGGCCTTGCGAAGCCTCGCCAGGCCACAAGACCCGTCTGTGGTTTACGCCTTGCAGTCCATCCCGATACCCGAGCTTTCGCCCCTCACGGCCAGGTCATGAACAGGCGCTCAGCGCCGCGCCATCTTCTGCGCGTGCAAAACCTCCTTTGCCCGCCTTCGCGCGCAGGTTTTGCAAGGTCCGCCCCTGACTGCCGCGCCTCGCATTTCCGCCTCCCGCACTTCCACACCCCATGAGACTGGCCCTGGGCATTTCCTACCTTGGCGCGGCCTATCAGGGCTGGCAAAGCCAGCCTTCGGGCCAGACCGTGCAAGACCGGCTGGAAGCCGCCCTCGCCGCTTTTGCCACCACGCCCATCGCCACCTTGTGCGCGGGCCGCACGGATGCGGGCGTGCACGGCCTCATGCAGGTTGTGCATTTCGACACGCCCTTGCGGCGCGAACTCTTTTCGTGGGTGCGCGGCGTCAATCGCTTTCTGCCGCCTGACATCGCCGTGCAATGGGCGCGCGAAGTGCCCGAAACCTTCCACGCCCGTGCCAGCGCCTTGGCGCGCCGCTACGCCTACATCCTGTTGGAATCGCCCGTGCGCCCCAGCCTGGAAGCGGGCCGTGCGGGCTGGAGCTTTCGCCCGCTGGATGGCGCGGCCATGCAGCAAGCGGCCAGCCATCTGCTGGGCGAGCACGATTTCACTTCCTTTCGCGCCGCCGCCTGCCAGGCGCTCAGCCCCGTCAAAACGCTCACCCGCGCCAGCGTGGCCCGCTGCGGCCCCTACTGGCGCTTTGACTTCGAGGCCAACGCCTTTTTGCACCACATGATTCGCAACATCATGGGCTGCCTGGTCGCCATCGGCCAGGGCCAGCGCCCGCCGCAGTGGATGCAGCAAGTCATCGCCGCCCGCAGCCGCGACGCCGCCGCGCCCACCTTCGCGCCAGACGGCCTTTACTTTCTCGGCCCACGATACGCCCCCGAATGGCAATTGCCGGAAAAAACGGCGGCCTTTGAATGGCTGCCTCAACCATTTTCACGCTACTGACAAGGAGAAAATCATGGCTAAATTCCTCAGAACCTGTTCATGATCTGGCCGTGAGGGGCGAAAGTGCGGATCGGGATAGGCTGCAAGGCGCAAACCGCAGGCGGGCCTTGCGGCCCGGCGAGGATTTGCAACGCCGCAGAGCACCCGATTCCGCGCTTTTCGCACCCACGGACAGATTGTGAACAGGTTCTCAATACCAGCGGAATTAATTACCACCTTGAGGAAATCATCAAGGGCGCGCGGGATCGCCTCATCATCATCAGCCCCTATCTGAAACTCAATGACCGGATTCGCGAACTGCTGGAAGACAAAGACAGGCTCAAAATCGACGTCCGCATCATCTACGGCAAAGCCGATTTGCACCCCGAAGAAGTCAAATGGCTGCGCAATCTCAAATACGTGCGCACCAGCTATTGCAATAATCTCCATGCCAAGTGCTACCTGAGCGAAAACGCCTGCATCATCGGCAGCCTCAATTTGTACAGCTTCAGCCAGATTAACAACAATGAAATGGGCATATTCATTGAGCGGCAGAATGATCACCAGCTTTATCAGGATGCCTATGAAGAAGCCCAGCGCCTGATTCGCATCAGCGAAGAAGTGCGCATTTCCCTTGAAGTCGTGGAAAAAGACGCACACCCCGCGCACAAGGCCGCTGCCCATCATGAAGACGATGAAAAAGCCGAAAACGCCAGCGGCCTGCTGACCACCTCCAAGCTGGCCCAGAAACACAAAATGAAAACAGAACCCATGCTCGAAAAACTGACCGCTGCGGGCTATCTGGAATGGCGCGACGACAAACACTTTTTGACCGAAAAAGGCAAAAAAGCAGGCGGGCAATTCAAAACGGGCCGCTTTGGCGCCTATTTTCTGTGGCCGGAAGATCTCGTGCTTTGAAAACCTGCACAAAGTTCGTCTGTGGGCGCAAAAAGCGCGGCTCCGGGTGCGGCGTGCGGCGAACCCTCGCCGGGCGGAGCAAGGCGTAGGAATAGGCAGATTTTCGCTCCTCTATTCATAGCAATAGGTCCTAGCAGAAAGGGCGCGAAGCGGGGTTTCGCCCTCTCAAATTCGCTCCTGTTTTTAATGCGCTCTGGCTGGTGGCACGAGGCCAGTCCCTGCGAGGCGGGCGCTGCCTCGCGCTGGCAGCTTCGTTTGAAACCGCAGGAAAATACCCGCGCATCACCGGTTTTTCTGAGCGGCATTGCAGCCGGGGCGCTTGCGATGCAGCGCAATCGAAAGCCGAATGCCCGCCATTGTGATTTGGCCTGGGAGCGATTTTTTTCATTCCGGGCTGCTTAATCGCTGCCAAACCGGAAAGAACCATGAAACCCGCCCTGAAAACATGAAACCACGCACCCGAATCAAAATCTGCGGCCTCACGCGCGAGCAAGATGTGGACGCCGCCGTGGCCGCTGGCGCGGATGCCATCGGCTTTGTGCTCTACCCCAAAAGCCCGCGCCACGTCACGCCTGCGCGGGCGGCGGCGCTGGCGCGGCGGCTGCCGCCATTGGTCACGCCCGTGCTGCTGTTCGTGAATGAAACCGCCGCCAGCGCGCAGGCCGCCAGCGCGCTCGTGCCCGGCGCCACGCTGCAATTTCATGGCGATGAAACGCCCGCCGAATGCGCCGCCATTGCCCAGGCGTGCGGGCGGCCTTACTGGCGCGCCGCGCGCATTCCCAATGACATTGCCGGCGATATTGCGGCGGGCGGCGCGGACGGGGCGGCTGGTTTTGACTTATTAAAATTTGCCGCCGATTACGCATCGGCCCAAGCCCTTCTTCTTGATGCGCACGTCGCCGGTTATGGCGGCGGCGGAAAGTCATTCAATTGGTCACGCCTGCCAACAAACGTTGCCGCTCACCTCGTCTTGAGTGGTGGATTGACGCCTGCAAACGTGGGCGATGGCATCGCTGAACTGCGTCAGCGCGGGCTGTCTCTGGCCGTCGATGTGTCTTCCGGCGTGGAAGCCACGGGGCCAGCAGGGCAGCCCCTCAAGGGCATCAAAAGCGCAGAAAAAATGGCCGCCTTCGTGGCTGCCGTGCGCCAGGCCGATGCCTGATGCACCTTGGCCGACACGCCCCGCGCCTGACCCAACCCGGCAGCCAGATAAAACCCGTCTGGCCTTTTCATTCCCGGCCCTGCCTGCGCGCCAAACCGCTGCGCCCATGAATTGGGCAGGCTCTGAAAACATTTTCCAGAAAACATTTTCCCTGCCATGATTTCAAATTCACAACCTGATGCCAACGGCCATTTCGGCCCCTATGGCGGCTGCTTTATCAGCGAAACGCTGACTTATGCCATCAACGAGCTGAAAAGCGCCTACGCCAAATACCAGAATGACCCGGATTTTCTGGCCGAATTCCAAAACGAACTGGCGCATTATGTGGGCCGGCCTTCTCCCGTTTATCACGCGGCGCGCACCAGCCGCGAACTGGGCGGCGCGCAGATTTACTTGAAGCGCGAAGATTTGAATCACACCGGCGCGCACAAAATCAACAACGTCATCGGCCAGGCCATGCTGGCGCGGCGCATGGGCAAGCCGCGCATCATTGCCGAAACCGGCGCAGGCCAGCACGGCGTGGCCACCGCCACCATCTGCGCGCGCTACGGCCTGCAATGCGTGGTGTACATGGGCGCGGAAGACGTCAAGCGCCAGTCGCCCAACGTTTACCGCATGAAACTGCTGGGCGCGACCGTCACGCCCGTGGAAAGCGGCAGCAAAACCCTGAAAGACGCGCTCAACGAAGCCATGCGCGACTGGGTGGCGAATGTGGACAACACCTTCTACATCATCGGCACCGTGGCCGGGCCGCACCCTTATCCCATGATGGTGCGCGATTTTCAAAGCGTGATTGGCAAAGAATGCCTGACGCAAATGCCCAAAATGCTGGGCGCTGAAAAACAGCCCGACGCCGTCATTGCCTGCGTGGGCGGCGGCAGCAACGCAATGGGCATATTCCACCCCTATATACCTTTTGAAAAAACCCGGTTAATCGGCGTGGAAGCCGCCGGACGCGGGCTGGACAGCGGCCAGCACGCCGCCAGCCTGGAGCGCGGCAGCCCCGGCGTGCTGCACGGCAACCGCACCTACGTGCTGCAAAATGACGACGGGCAGATTATTGAAACCCACAGCATCAGCGCCGGGCTGGATTATCCCGGCGTCGGCCCCGAACACGCTTGGCTGAAAGACACGGGCCGCGCCGAATATGTGGGCATTACGGATGCCGAAGCGCTGGCCGCTTTTCACCACCTGTGCCGCACGGAAGGCATTATTCCCGCGCTGGAATCCAGCCATGCCTTTGCCCACGCCATGAAAATCGCGCCCGCCATGCGGCCCGACCAATCCATTCTGGTTTGCCTCTCGGGCCGTGGCGACAAAGACATAGGCACCGTGGCCGATCTCGACGGCGTTGATTTCTACGACCGCCCCTCCATGCGCGGGCATGTGGTGAAAGGGGCGGGCAACGGGACCCAAGGGCCGCAAGGCCAATAACACCATGCCGGCTCCTTTATCCTGGAACGAAATCAAATCCCGCGTGCTGAATTTCAGCCGACGCTGGGCCGACGCTGCCAATGAAGATTCGGAAGCCAAGCCTTTCTGGATTGAATTCTTCGACTGCTTTGGCATTACCAACAAGCGTGTTTTTACGTTTGAGTTGAATGTCAAAAAGCACGGCGGCGGCGCTGGCTTCGTTGATCTGTTCTGGCCCGGCATGCTGCTGGTGGAACAGAAATCGCGCGGCAAAGACCTGGACAAAGCCTATGTCCAGGCCAAGGGCTATCTGGATGGCATTTCAGAGCGGGATTTGCCCCAGATCATCATCGTCAGCGACTTTGCCCGCTTTCGTGTTTACGACCTGACGGATTGCCAGCCCGGCCGCTACACCGAATTTGGCCTGGCCGATTTGCACAAGCACGTGCGCCTGTTTGGCTTTATTGCGGGCTACAAGCCCCAGCGAATCGAGCCGCAAAACCCGGTCAATATCAAAGCGGCCGAACGCATGGGCGAGCTGCATGACGCGCTCAAAAGCGCGGGCTATGCGGGCCACCCGCTGGAAGTGCTGCTCGTGCGTCTGCTGTTTTGCCTGTTTGCCGACGACACGGCCATCTTCCAGCCCGCGCAGGCTTTCCGCGCCTTTATTGAAGAGCGCACTTCCGAAGACGGCAGCGATCTCGGCCCCCGCCTGGCGCAACTGTTTCAGGTGCTTGACACGCCCGAAGGCCAGCGCAGCAAAAACCTGGACGAGCAACTGGCCGCTTTTCCCTACGTCAATGGCCGCCTGTTCGCTGAAAGCCTGCCCATTGCCGACTTTGATGCAGACACCCGCGCGGCGCTGCTCAAGGCTTGCGCGCTGGACTGGTCAGCCATCAGCCCCGCCATCTTCGGCAGCCTGTTTCAGTCCATCATGGACGAAAAGGCCCGCCGCCACCTGGGCGCGCACTACACATCGGAAGAAAACATCCTCAAGCTCATTCGACCGCTGTTTCTGGATGAATTGCGCGCCGAGTTTGAAAAAATCAAACGCCAGCGCAACAAGCTGTTTGAGTTTCATAAAAAGCTGCGCACGCTGAGCTTTTTCGACCCCGCCTGCGGCTGCGGCAACTTTCTTGTCATCAGCTACCGCGAATTGCGCCTGCTGGAGCTGGATGTGCTGCGCGCCGACGCCGCCTTGTCGGGCCATGCCGGCCAGCAAAGCGTGGACGTGCACCAGCTCATCGGCGTCAATGTGGACCAGTTCTACGGCATCGAAATTGAAGAATTTCCCGCCCAGATCGCCCAGGTGGCCATGTGGCTGATGGACCACCAGATGAACCTGCGCGCCAGCGAGGAATTCGGCCTGTACTTCGCCCGCATTCCGCTGGTGACCAGCCCCCGCATCGTGCACGGCAACGCCCTCACGCTGAACTGGGATGACGTGCTGCCCGCCAGCCGGTGCAGCTACGTGCTGGGCAATCCGCCCTTTGTGGGTAAAAAAGAACAAAGCGTCGCACAAAAAACAGACTTCGCTGCCGTCATGGGGAAAATAAAAGGTTTTGGCGTGCTTGATTTTGTGGCCGCATGGTATGTCAAGGCCACGCAATATGCACAATCTGCAAGGCAATTGCAAAACGAATTGCAGCAGGGGTTTTCCAGCCAGTCACAAATGTGTTGCGCCTTTGTTTCCACCAACAGCATCACTCAGGGCGAACAAGTTGGGGTTCTATGGGGGTGGCTTTTGGCGCAAGGCGTGCATATTAATTTTGCACACCGCACATTCAAATGGAGCAACGAAGCCCGCGGTAAAGCCGCTGTGCATTGCGTCATTATCGGATTTGGGCTGCAAGACCGTGTCGGGAAAACCATCTATGAATATGCTGACATCAAGGGGCAGGCGCAAGCAGTTCCAGTAGCCAACATAAACCCGTATTTGGTCGATGCGCCCGATATTCTTATCGACTCTAGACGCACTGCTATTGGTGATGTGCCAGAAATCGTATATGGTAGTTTTGCGTTGGACGATGGAAATTTCACGCTTGATGATCAAACCCGAACTGCCCTGATTAATGCCGATGATCGCATTGTTGAATATATTCGGCCTTTTCTTGGAGGTGAGGAATTACTGCACGGAACACGCCGATGGTGCCTTTGGCTACGCGCCGCAAATCCATCAAACTTACGGAAAATCCCTCTGATTTTGGAAAGAATTAACGCAGTGCGCGATTGGCGTAGTTCCCGCGATCGGGCGACAACACGCAAACTGGCAGCAACCCCAACATTATTTGCAGAAATCCGTCAGCCATTCAGCGACTACATAGCAATTCCTACAGTCAGTTCAGAACGGCGCAATTTCATACCGATGGCACTGCTTTCTGCTGAGGTAATCGCTTCAAACCAGCTTTATGTTGTTGCAGGTGCCACCCTTTTCCACTTCGGCATCCTCTCCAGCACGATGCACAACGCTTGGGTGCGCGCGGTTTGCGGGCGTTTGGAAAGCCGCTATCGCTATTCCGCCGCCATCGTCTACAACAATTTCCCCTGGCCTTTTCCCAGCGCCAATACGGAAGAAAAAGAAAAAACACCCGCCGCCCAGACCCAGAAAGCGCAAGCCGCCATCGAAAGCGCAGCGCAGGCCGTGCTGGACGCCCGCGCCGCCCACCCGGGCAGCAGCCTGGCCGATTTGTATGACCCCTTGACCATGCCCGCTGACTTGCTCAAAGCCCATCAAAGGCTTGACGCGGCGGTGGACAAGGCCTACCAACTGGCGGGCGGCCCCAAAACCTATGCGGGCGATGCCGAGCGCGTGGCCTTTCTCTTTTCCCTCTACCAGCGGCAAACCGGCTTGCTGGCCGCTGCGCCAGCGCCTCGCCGCCGCCGTGGCGCGGCCTCATCCTGAGCGCGCCGCTTTCTTCTGCCCCATTTTTTGCGCCGCATTCATTCCTTTGCCTTCTTTTTTCCCAAGCCATGAGCCGCATCCAATCCACTTTTGAACATCTCAAGCAGCAAGGCCGCAAGGCGCTGATTCCCTACGTGATGGCGGGCTTTCCCGAAGCGGGCATCACGCCTGCGCTGATGCACGCGCTGGCGGGCGCCGGGGCTGACGTGATCGAGCTGGGCGTGCCGTTTTCAGACCCCAACGCTGACGGCCCCGTGATTCAGCGCGCGGGCGAGCTGGCGCTGGCGGGCGGCACGGGGCTGGCGCAGGTGCTGGAGATGGTGAAAACCTTCCGCCAGCAGGGCGGCCAGACGCCCGTGGTGCTGATGGGTTATGCCAACCCCGTGGAGCGCTATGACCAGCGGCGCGGCGCGGGCGCGTTCATTCGCGATGCGGCGGCGGCGGGCGTGGATGGCCTGCTCATCGTCGATTACCCGCCCGAGGAATGCGCCGACTTTGCCGCCGCGCTCAAAAGCGCGGGGCTGGACCTCATCTTCCTGCTTGCGCCCACCAGCACGGACGAGCGCATGGCGCAAGTGGCGCGCCTGGCCAGCGGCTATGTGTATTACGTGTCGCTCAAGGGCGTGACGGGCGCGGCCAGCCTGGATGTCGCGCAGGTGCAGGCGGCCGTGCCGCGCATTCGCCGCCATGTGCATGTGCCCGTGGGCGTGGGCTTTGGCATACGCAACGCCGAAACGGCCCGCGCCATTGGCAGCGTGGCTGATGCGGTGGTGATTGGCTCGCGGCTGATTCAGCTGGTGGAAAGCGCCGCGCCCGACAATCGGCTCCAGGCCGCCGCCGGCTTCATGCGCGAAATCCGCGCGGCGCTCGATGGCATTGAACCTCAACCGACGCAAAGAGCTTGAAACATGTCCTGGCTTGAAAAAATACTGCCCCCCAAAATCCGCAAAACCGACACCGCCGCGCGCCATCAAATTCCTGAAGGGCTGTGGCTCAAATGCCCTTCGTGCAGCACGGTGCTCTACAAAACCGACCTGGAGCAAAACCAGTTCGTCTGCCCCCATTGCAGCCACCACAACCGCGTGGCTGCGCGCATCCGCCTGGGCCTGTTTCTGGATGAAGGCGAGCGCCATGAAATCGGCCAGGACATCACGCCTACCGACGCCCTGAAGTTCCGCGACAGCCGCAAATACCCCGAGCGCCTGAAAGAAGCCGCGCAAGCCACGGGCGAGAGTGACGCGCTCGTGGTCATGAGCGGCGCCGTGCTGGGCATGCCCGTGGTGGCCGCCGCGTTTGAATTCAACTTCATGGGCGGCAGCATGGGCAGCGTGGTGGGCGAGCGCTTCGTGCGCGGCGTGCAAGCGGCCATCGAGCGCAAAACCCCCTTCATCAGCTTTGCCGCCACAGGCGGCGCGCGCATGCAAGAAGGCCTGTTCAGCCTGATGCAAATGGCCAAAACCAATGCCGCCCTCACCCGCCTGGCGCAAGCGGGCCTGCCCTACATCAGCGTGCTCACTGACCCCACGATGGGCGGCGTCTCCGCCGGTTTTGCCTTCATGGGCGACGTGGTGATTGCCGAACCGAAAGCGCTTATCGGCTTTGCCGGCCCGCGCGTCATTGAAAACACCGTGCGCGTCAAACTCCCCGAAGGCTTTCAGCGCGCCGAATTCCTGCAAGAAAAAGGCGCCGTCGATTTCATTTGCGACCGCCGCGAACTGCGCGAAAAAATTGCCCACATCCTCGCCATGCTCCAGCGCCAGCCCGCCGAAGCCGTGGGCTGACCGGGCCTGCGCCCCACGCCCAAACCAACGAAAAGCCGCCGGATGGGCGGCTTTTTCATGCGTGTATGGCTGCGCTGCGCCTTCCGCACGCCCATCAAGCTGTCCGCCGCTTTTCAGGTCCGCTCGCGGCTTTGTGCGCAGGCAGCAGAAAAAGCGAGCCGGGCCGTGGCGGGCATAAGCGCCAGCTGGGCGGCTGGCGGATAGGCTATTTCGCTCCTTGATTCATAGCATTGGGTCCTAGTAGAAACTGCGCAGAACGAAATTTCAACCCCATTGAATTTGCTCCTTCTTTTGATGCTTCCCGGCCCCTGTTCGCGGCCTGACTGTGAGAGGGCAGGGCAGGGAAAGGCAGGGCGGAGTGGGGAAGAAGGCGCGCGCCAGTGTGAATCAGCCTGTTTATTCATTCCTGCCCCCGCCTTTTCAATGGGCGAAGCGTCCACACGAGACAGCGGGCGGCCTGCGTGACCATGGCGCGAGAGGGAATTGGCTGCAATTCGCTCCCGTATCAATAGCATGATGTCCTAGTGGAATCTGCGCGAAGCGGTATTTCATGCCCTTCATATTTGCTCTTGTTTCTGATGCAACCCGGCAGGGCAGCGGGCAAACGCTTTTTGCGTGGCGCGCAATGGCGCTGAAAGCGGGCGGCTTCAAAAAATCAGGGCAAAAAAAACGGCGCCATGAAGCGCCGTTTTCATGAGCTGGCGGCAAAGCGCCATCAGCGGTAGAGCTGGTTGCCTTCAACGCGCACGCGGTCGCCTACGCGCACGTTGGGCGGCTCGGCGTAGTCAAATGTGCGGGAGCCGCCGTTTTCCAGATGCACCGTCACGCGGTACACATCGCGGTCATAGCCGCCGCCGCTCAGGTTTTGCTCCAGCACGCGGCCAATCAGCGCGCCGCCCACGGCGCCCGCGACGGTGGCCGCCGTGCGGCCGCGTCCGCCGCCAATCTGGTGGCCCAGCGCGCCGCCGACGACGCCGCCGGCTACGGCGCCCACGGTGCCATCACTGCCGCTGCTACCACGGCGGATGAGGTCCACACCCGCTACGCGGCCAAACTGGGAGTAGGCCTGCTGCTGGTAACCCGGCTGCTGGTACTGGCCGTAGCCCGGCTGCGGATAGGGCTGCTGCGGGTAGTAGCCGTAGTTGGGGTTGCTCTGGCAGGCCGCGAGGGTGAGCGCGGCGGCCAGGCCCAGCGTCAGGGATGCGGTTTTTTTGATGTTCATGTGAACTCTCCTGGTGAAAAAACGAAGTGACGGCGAGACTAACGCCGGATGCCTCCCTGGCGCTGACAGCGGCAGCGCGTGGCGCTGTAACAAGCAATGCAGCTTATTTCAGACCCGTGGAGCCATAGCCGCCTTCGCCGCGCTCGCTGGCGGCAAAAGCATCGACCACGTTGAACGTGGCCTGCACCACGGGGACGATGACCATTTGCGCGATGCGCTCCATGGGTTCGATGGTGAACGGCGTGGCGCTGCGGTTCCAGGCGCTGACCATGAGCTGGCCCTGGTAGTCGCTGTCAATCAGGCCCACCAGGTTGCCCATGACGATGCCGTGCTTGTGCCCCAGCCCGGAGCGCGGCAGGATGAGCGCGGCGTAGCCCGGATCGGCCAGGTGCATGGCCATGCCGGTGGGCACCAGCTGCCAGGCGCCAGGCGCCAGGGTGAGCGGCGCGTCGATGCAGGCGCGCAAGTCCAGCCCGGCGCTGCCCGGTGTGGCGTAGGCGGGCATTTGCGCGCGCAGGCGCCCGTCAAGAATGCGGATGTCGATTTTCATTTTTCAGAGCCTGTTCATGATCTGACCGCACGGGGCGAGTGGGCAGATCAGGGTTGGGCGGCCAGGCGCAAATCACAGACGGATCTTGTGACCCGGACGAGGCATTTGCAATGCCGCAGGAAGGTCCGGGTCCGTGCTTTTCGCGCCATCAACAGATAGCGAACAGCCTCTTACTTGCGCTGCGGGGGCAGGTCGGTGCAGCTGCCGTGGGCCACTTCGGCGGCCATGCCCAGGCTTTCGCCCAGGGTGGGGTGGGGGTGGATGGTTTGGCCGATGTCGATGGCGTCGGCGCCCATTTCAATGGCCAGGGCGATTTCGCCAATCATGTCGCCCGCGTGGGTGCCGACGATGCCGCCGCCGACGATGCGGTGGCTGGCTTCGTCAAACAGGAGCTTGGTAAAGCCTTCGTCGCGGCCATTGGCGATGGCGCGGCCGGAGGCCGTCCAGGGGAAGAGGCCCTTTTTGACTTTGACGCCCTGCGCCTTGGCCTGCTCTTCGGTCAGGCCGACCCAGGCCACTTCGGGGTCGGTGTAGGCCACGCTGGGGATGACGCGGGCGGTGAAGGCGCTGCGGGCCAGGGCTTCGTCGCCCTTGAGTTCGCCTGCGATGACTTCGGCGGCCACGTGCGCTTCGTGCACGGCCTTGTGGGCGAGCATGGGCTGGCCGACGATGTCGCCAATGGCGAAGATGTGGGGCGCGTTGGTGCGCATCTGGGCATCGACTTCGATGAAACCGCGTTCGGTGACGGCCACGCCGGCTTTGTCGGCGGCGATTTTCTTGCCGTTGGGCGTGCGGCCTACGGCCTGGAGCACAAGGTCATAGACGCCTTCGCTGCGGGCGCCATCCAGCCCTTCAAACCGGACTTTGATGCCGTCGGGCGTGGCTTCGGCGCCCACGGTTTTGGTTTGCAGCAAGATGCGGTCAAAGCGCGGCTGGTTGAGCTTTTGCCAGACTTTGACGAGGTCGCGGTCGGCGCCTTGCATGAGGCCGTCTTGCATTTCCACCACGTCAAGCCGCGCGCCCAGGGTGCTGTAGACGGTGCCCATTTCGAGGCCGATGATGCCGCCGCCGACGATGAGCATGCGTTTGGGCACGCTTTTGAGCGCCAGTGCGCCGGTGGAGTCCACCACGCGGGGGTCGTCGGGCATGAAGGGCAGGTGCACGGCCTGGCTGCCGGCGGCGATGATGCAGCGCTTGAAGCGCACGGCTTTTGTGCCGCCAGTGGGCTGCTGGCCGCTGCCGCCGGTTTCCTGCACGTGCAGGGTGTAGGCGTCAGCAAACGCGCCGATGCCGCGCACGAGGGTGACTTTGCGCATTTTGGCCATGGCGGCCAGGCCGCCGGTGAGTTTGGCGACGACTTTTTCCTTGTGGGCGCGCAGCTGGTCCAGATTGACCTGGGGCGCGCCGAAGCGCACGCCGGCGGCTTCGAGGTGGCGGGCTTCGTCGATGACGGCGGCCACGTGCAGCAGGGCTTTGGAGGGGATGCAGCCTACGTTTAGGCACACGCCGCCCAGGGTGGCGTAGCGCTCCACGAGCACGACGGACAGGCCCAGATCGGCCGCGCGGAAAGCGGCGCTGTAGCCGCCGGGGCCTGCGCCGAGCACGAGCACATCGCATTCGATGTCGGCAGGCAGGCTGCTGGCGGGGGCGGGCGCGGACACGGGCGCAGGGGCTGGCGCCTTGGCAGGGGCCGGGGCGGCTGGCGCGGGAGCAGATGCCGCAGGAGCGGGAGCCGCAGCCGGGGCGGCGGCGGCAGCCTCGGCAGTTTCCAGCGTGAGCAGCACGGAGCCTTCGCTGACTTTGTCGCCCAGCTTCACGCGCATTTCTTTCACCACGCCGGCGTGGCTGGTGGGGATTTCCATGCTGGCCTTGTCGGATTCGACCGTGACCAGCGACTGCTCCTGGCGCACGGTGTCGCCGGGCTTGACGAGCACTTCGATGATGGCGACGTCTTTGAAGTCGCCAATGTCGGGAACCTTGATTTCAATGGTGGACACGGGGAGTCTCCTGTCTTGCGAAGGGATGAAAAGGGGAGGAAGGCGGAGCCGTGCGGCTGGCGGCGTCTGCCGCAGCAGCGGGCCACAGGGCCTGAAGGCCGGGCGGCACGGGCAGGGGCGAGGCAGCCAGGTGTGGCGTGAGCGCCACGCCCAGGCGCGCAAATGTCTCGGTCAGGCCCGCAAGCGGGCAGGCGGGCGATTCGGTCGCCATGCAGACAAGGCGGCCCGGGCGGCCATCGGCCGGGCGGTCTTGTGGCAGCAGTGCGGCCAGGCGCTCCACGACGGATTGCGCCGGGTCCAGAAACTGCACTTGCGGCGCGGCCTGCTCGAAAAAAGCGCGCAGCCAAGGCAGATGGGTGGAGGAAAGCGTGCACACATCCACACCAGGGTGCTGCCGCAGCAGCGCCTGCATGAAGGCATGAACCTGGGTTTGCGTGCCGGCCGCGTCGCTCAGGAACGCGCCGCTTTCCACCAAGGCCACCAGAGCCGAGGCATTGACAACGCGCACGGCGCGGCCCGCCGCTTCGCGCTGCACGTAGGCTGCAATTTGCGGACTGCTGACCAGCGAGGCCACGCCCAGCAGCGCCACTTCGCCGCTGCGCGAGAGCGCCAGCGCCTGCCGCACCGGCGGATAGACGCCGAGCACGGGCACGGGGCTGAAGGCTTGCAACTCTTGCAGCACCATGACGGAAGGCGCGTTGGAAGCCAGCACCACGGCGCGCGCGCCCCAGTCCGCCAGGCGGGCAATGGCTGCGCCCACCACGCGCCCCAGTTCGGCATGGGTTTTGCCGCCATAGGGGAAGCTGGCGCGATCGGCCAGGTAGATCACGTCCTGCCACGGGTAGTGCTGCTGGATGAGCCGGGCCACCGCGTAGCTGCCGATGCCCGCGTCGAACACGCCCACGGGCGCGCGCAGTTCCTGCCATTGCGCCGGAGCGTGCGAAGCGGCGCTTGGGCGGTCTGCATCAAAGGGCCTGACAGTGGCGCGGGGCATGGGGCCTGGAATGAATGGAAAAAAGAATTGGAAAAAGCGAATGGCGATTTGCGCTGGAATCAATCCCACCAGAAATACCAGACGGGGGAATACAGCAGGGTTTTTGCCAGCGATTCAACATCGCCCACGCCCTGATCAACGATATCGTTGCAAAACAGATATTGCTGCTGCGCCAGCTCCAGGGCTTCTTCTTTTGTTTGGGGCGGGCGGGCCACTTGCATTTCCAGCACGTCAGCCGTGGCGCAGACGATTTGCGCGCCATGGCGCTCCTGCCAGAATTTGCAAATGGCGGCCATTTCGGCAGGCAGGGGGCATGCATTCCATCCGCCCAGTTTCAGGTAGCAGGAAATTTGCCAGTTTTCTTGCGCGGGTATGCAAGCCAGGGCGGCCGTGTCGAGAAAGCGGCCCGTCAGGATGTTGCGGTGGCTGCGAATTTCGCCGTGCGCTTCTTCGGGCGATGCGGGCCATTCGGGCGGTTCTGCGCCATGCGGGGCGCTGATGCTGGCGGCGCCCACGTCCAGCCATTCTTCGGCGTCAGCATCCATATCGGCCTGCTGGCTGGCAAACCATTCCAGCGCATCGATTTCAAGGGCTTGCGCAATCAGCTCTTGCGGAGATTTTTTGCTGTGGAATTCAAAATTTTCCTGAATGCGTTCCAGGCTTTCATCGTCGCCCAAAATGACGGCAAAGCCACCATTTTCTTGCTGCAATTGCGCCCGTTTTTCCAGCGCCTGCGCGCCTGGAACGTAATGCACCGGATAGGGAAATGTCATGCCGCCTCCTTGTCTGGCTGAACAAAATGCCCGGCGGGCGGCCGGGCATTCGGCTCCCAAATGGCTTTTCCGGCCAGAAACGTATCAAAGCAGGATGCGGCGGTAATCCGCCAGCACCTGGCTGAGGTAGGCATTAAAGCGCGCGGCTGCCGCGCCGTCGATGACGCGGTGGTCATAGCTGAGCGACAGCGGCAGCGTCAGGCGCGGCGCGAACTGCTTGCCGTCCCACACGGGCTTGAGGCTGCTGCGCGACAGGCCCAGGATGGCGACTTCAGGCGCGTTGATGATGGGCGTGAAGTGCGTGCCGCCGATACCGCCCAGGCTGCTGATGGTGAAGCAGCCGCCTTGCATGTCGGCGCTGCCCAGCTTGCCTTCGCGCGCTTTTTGGGCCAGATCGCCCATTTCCTGGCTGATTTGCAGGATGCCTTTCTGGTCGGCATTTTTGAGCACGGGCACGACCAGGCCGTTGGGCGTGTCGGCGGCAAAACCGATGTGGAAATACTGCTTGTAAACCAGCGCGTCGCCGTCAAGGCTGGCGTTGAAGTCAGGGTATTTCTTCAGCGCGGCTACCACGGCCTTGATGACGAAGGCGAGCATGGTGACTTTGATGCCGCTCTTTTCGTTTTCCTTGTTGGTGCGCACGCGGAAGGCTTCCAGCTCGGTGATGTCGGCCTCGTCGTTATTGGTGACGTGGGGAATCATCACCCAGTTGCGCGCCAGGTTCGCGCCGCTGATTTTCTTGATGCGCGAAAGCTCCTTGCGCTCGATGGGGCCGAACTTGGCGAAGTCCACCTTGGGCCAGGGCAGCAAATCAAGCCCTGCGCCGCCCATGCCGCCACGCGCGGCCTGCGCCTGCGTTTGCAGGTTGCCGGACATGACGGCCTGGGTGAATTTCTGCACGTCTTCCTGCGTGATGCGGCCTTTGGGGCCGCTGCCCTGTACTTCGGCCAGCGGCACGCCCAATTCGCGCGCAAATTTGCGCACGCTGGGGCTGGCGTGGGGCAGGCCCTGGGGCTGGTTGATGGCCGGGCGCGTGTTGTCCAGCGCGGCGGCTGCCGGGGCGGGAGCGGCAGGAGTGGCCGGAGCGGCTGGCGCTTCCGTTTTGATAGCGGCTGGCGCTTGACTGGCGGGCGCTGGGGCCGTTTTGGGCTCTTCTTTCGGTGCGGCTGCGGCGAGCGCGGAAGCCGCTGCTTCTGCGGCGGCTTCCACGATGGCGATCACGCTGCCTTCGCTCACTTTGTCGCCCAGCTTCACTTTGAATTCCTTGAGCACGCCAGCATGGCTGGAAGGAATTTCCATTGAAGCCTTGTCGCTTTCCACGGTGATCAGGCTCTGGTCAGCCTGCACAGCGTCGCCGGGCTTGGCCAGCAGCTCGATCACGCCGACGTCCTTGAAGTCGCCAATGTCAGGAACCTTGATTTCAATTTGTGCCATTTGGGGTTGTCCTCTCTGGGTGCGTCGGGTCAGGCATGCAGGGGATTGACTTTGTCGGCCTTGATGCCGTACTTGGCAATGGCCTGGGCGACCTTGCTGGCGGGCAGCTTGCCTTCTTCCGACAGGGCCTTGAGGGCCGCCACGACGATGTAATGGCGGTCGATCTCGAAGTGCTCGCGCAGGCGGAAGCGGAAGTCGCTGCGGCCAAAACCATCGGTGCCCAGCACCTTGAAGCTGCGCGCCGAGCCATCGCCGTTTTTCGGGATGAAGGGGCGGATGGGTTCAACGTAGCTGCGCACGTAGTCGGTGGAGGCGACCACCGGCCCTTCATGCCGGCCCAGCTGCTGCGCAACGAAAGGCACGCGCGGCGCTTCCGTGGGATGCAGCATGTTCCAGCGCTCGCAGTCCTGGCCGTCGCGGGCCAGCTCGGTAAAGCTGGGGCAGCTCCACACATCGGCAGCAATGCCCCAGTCCTGCGCCAGCAGGGCCTGGGCGGCCAGGCTTTCGCGCAGGATGGAGCCACTGCCCAGCAGCTGCACGCGCTGCACGGGCGCTTGTGCGCCGGGGCTGCACAGGTACATGCCCTTGATGATTTGCTCTTCGGTGCCCGCCTTCAGGCCGGGCATGGCGTAGTTCTCGTTCAGCAGGGTGATGTAGTAGAAGACGTTGTCCTGCTTTTCCACCATACGCTTGAGGCCGTGGTGCAGGATTACGCCCACTTCATGCGCGAAAGTGGGGTCGTAGCAGACGCAGTTGGGAATGAGCGCCGCCTGCACCTGGCTGTGGCCGTCTTCGTGCTGCAAGCCTTCGCCGTTGAGCGTGGTGCGGCCCGAAGTGCCGCCCAGCAAGAAGCCGCGCGCCTGCATGTCGCCCGCCGCCCAGGCCAAATCGCCAAAGCGCTGAAAGCCGAACATGGAGTAGTACACGTAGAACGGAATCATGATCCGGTTCGAGGTGCTGTAGCTCGTGGCGGCGGCAATCCAGCTGGCCATGCCGCCCGCTTCGTTGATGCCTTCCTGAAGAATCTGCCCGGCCTTGTCTTCCTTGTAGTACATGACCTGGTCGCGATCCACCGGCGTGTAGAGCTGGCCCTTGGGGTTGTAGATGCCGATCTGGCGGAACAGCCCTTCCATGCCGAATGTGCGCGATTCATCCACCACGATGGGCACCACGCGCGGCCCCAGCGCCTGATCGCGCAGCAGCTGGGTCAGAAAGCGCACGTAGGCCTGCGTGGTGCTGATTTCGCGGCCTTCCGCCGTAGGCTCCAGCACGGCCTTGAACGTTTCCAGCGCGGGCACGGTGAACTGCTCGTCGGCCCTGGTGCGGCGGTGCGGCAGGTAGCCGCCCAGGGCTTTGCGGCGCTCGTGCAAATAGCGCATTTCGGGCGTGTCGTCCGCTGGCTTGTAGTAGGGCAGCTTGGGCAGCTCGCTGTCGGGCACGGGGATGCTGAAGCGGTCGCGCATGTAGCGCACGCCTTCATCGTCAAGCTTCTTGGTTTGGTGGATGGTGTTCTTGCCTTCGCCGTACTTGCCCATGCCGTAGCCCTTGATGGTTTTCACCAGCAGCACGGTGGGCTGGCCTTTGTGGTGCTGCGCGGCATGGAAGGCGGCATACACCTTGCTCGGCTCGTGGCCGCCACGGCGCAGGCTCCAGATTTCCTCGTCGCTCATGTGCTCCACCAGCTTGGCGGTTTCGGGGTATTTGCCGAAGAAATGCTCGCGCACGTAAGCGCCGTCCTTGGCTTTGTAGACCTGGTATTCGCCATCCAGCGTTTCCATCATCAGCTGGCGCAGCTTGCCGCTTTTATCGCGCGCCAGCAGATCGTCCCAGCCCTTGCCCCAGATGAGCTTGATGACATTCCAGCCCGCACCCCGGAAGTCGCCCTCCAGCTCCTGGATGATCTTGCCGTTGCCGCGCACCGGGCCATCCAGCCGTTGCAGGTTGCAGTTGATGACGAAGATGAGGTTGTCCAGCCCCTCGCGCGCGGCCATGCCGATGGCGCCCAGGCTCTCCGGCTCGTCCATCTCGCCATCGCCCAGAAAGGCCCAGACCTTGCGGTTTTCCGTATTGGCGATGCCGCGCGCGTGCAGATATTTCAGAAAGCGCGCTTCATAAATGGCCATCAGCGGCCCCAGCCCCATGCTCACGGTGGGGAATTGCCAGAACTCCGGCATCAGCTTGGGGTGCGGATAGCTGGACAGCCCCTTGCCGCCCGTTTCCTGGCGGAAGTTGTTCAGCTGCTCTTCGGTGATACGCCCTTCCAGAAATGCGCGGGCGTAAATGCCGGGCGAGCTATGGCCCTGCAAATAAACCAGATCGCCGCCATGCCCTTCACTTTCGGCGTGCCAGAAATGGTTGAAACCCGCGCCCAGCATGGAAGCAAGCGAGGCAAAAGAGCCAATGTGGCCGCCCAAATCGCCCCCGTCAGCCGGATGCAGGCGATTGGCGCGCACCACCATCACCATTGCGTTCCAGCGCATGTAGGCGCGCAGGCGCTTTTCGATCTCGATATTGCCGGGGCAACGCGCTTCCTGATCCGGCTCAATGGTGTTCACGTAGCCCGTGGTGGCCGAAAACGGCAGATCAATGCTGTGCTGGCGCGCGTGTTCCAGCATTTCCTCAATCAAAAAATGCGCGCGTTCCGCGCCTTCGCGGTCAATCACGGCGGACAGCGCATCCAGCCACTCTTTTGTTTCCTGCTCATCCGTATCCACGATGGGGGCGCCGGAAAGGTTTTTCGGGTTTTCTGACATGAAGGCATCTCCTGCAAGGGTCGTAACAAACGATATGTGGCCTGCTGGCCTGCGAGGCATAGTGAGTAATCATCGCACAGCGAAATACCCCTGCCGCCATCAGACAAAACAGGGCGAACCGGGATGAATCAAGGGCGGCTCGCGCGTTTTACAAACCTTTGCACAACCAAGGTTGAACTTCCCTTTTGGCACTCTTCCAAAGGGAGTGCTAACATTTTTGCCAATATGACCGAGAAAACCACAGCATTGCCTGCTTCTGCCCCTGTTTCCATGTCGGCGGCCGCGCCTGCCGCCCAAGCATCCACCGCCGTTGCCGTGGCCAATCCGTGGGCCGTGGTGCCTTCGCTGGGCAATCTGGATGCCTACATCACCGCCGTCAATCGCCTGCCCCTGCTCACGCAAGAAGAAGAGCAGCAAGCCGCGCGCGAGCTGCGCAGCAGCGGCAGCCTGGAGGCGGCGGGCCGCCTGGTGCTTTCACACCTGCGGCTGGTGGTTTCCGTCTCGCGCCAGTATCTGGGCTACGGCCTGCCGCATGGCGATTTGATACAGGAGGGCAACGTGGGGCTGATGAAGGCCGTCAAGCGCTTCGACCCTGATCAGGGCGTGCGCCTGGTCAGCTACGCGCTGCACTGGATCAAGGCCGAAATCCACGAATACATCCTCAAGAACTGGCGCGTCGTCAAGCTCGCCACCACCAAGGCGCAGCGCAAGCTCTTTTTCAACCTGCGCTCCATAAAGCACGAGCTGCGCGCCGAAGACGCCCAGTCCGACATCACCCCGCGCGACACGCTCACGCAGGCGCAGGTGCTCACCGTGGCCGAAGAACTCAAGGTCAAGCCCGAAGAAGTGCGCGAGATGGAAGCGCGCATGGCTGGCGGCGATGTGCTGCTTGACCCCGCGCCCGCCGATGACGGCGACCACGCCTTCGGCCCCATCTCCTGGCTGTCTGACGCCAGCCATGAGCCTGCCGCCATGATCGAAGCCGCCCAGCGCGACCGCCTGGCCACCGAAGGCATTGCCACCGCCTTGCAAAGCCTGGACGAGCGCAGCCGCCGCATCGTCAGCGAACGCTGGCTGAATGTGCGCGATGACGGCAGCGGCGGCATGACGCTGCATGAACTGGCCGCCGAATACGGCGTCAGCGCCGAGCGCATCCGCCAGATCGAAGTGGCCGCCATGAAAAAAATGCGCAAGGCGCTGGCCGGATACGCCTGAAGCCCATATCCGCTGCCTGAAGAAAAGCCGCCCCCCGGGCGGCTTTTTCATGGCTGGGCAGGCATTCAACTGTCCCGCGCCATCGTCGTACACCTCGAAAAGAGGAGCAGATTCAAGGGGTATGAAATGCCGTTTCGCGCAGTTTCTACTAGGACACCGTGCTATGGATTGAGGAGCGAATCATTCTTGATTGTCCAGCCCTGCGCGTTCAATCAGGTCTGCTGGCTGCTCTTGCGGACAGGCGGCGCGCGGACAATTCGCGCCATGTTTCACATCGTTTTGGTTGAACCCGAAATTCCGCCCAACACCGGCAACGTCATCCGCCTGGCGGCCAATACGGGCTGCACGCTGCACCTCATTGAGCCGCTGGGCTTTTCCATGAACGACCGCCTGCTGCGCCGCGCCGGGCTGGATTACCACGAGTGGGCCGACGTGCGCCGGCATGCGGATTGGCGCGCTTTTCTCGCTGCCCGCCAGCCTGATCCCGCGCGGTGCTTTGCCCTGACCACGCGCGGCGAGCGCCTGGCGCACGACAACGCCTTTGTGCCGGGCGACTGTCTTGTTTTCGGCGCGGAAACACGCGGCCTGCCGCCTGATCTGCTCGCCGCCTTCGCGCCTGCCCAGCGCTTGCGCCTGCCCATGCGCGCGGGCCAGCGCAGTCTCAATCTCTCCAACGCCGTGGCCGTTACGGTTTTTGAAGCCTGGCGGCAGTGCGGCTTTGTCTGAGAAGCCGCTCAAAGCGCCTGTTCAGGCCCTGCCCATGAGCAGGTTCCCGGGGCATGCCGGGTGAAAGGAGCGGAGGGCGCGAAGGGGCATGACGGCCTTGGCCTGGCGCGGCGTCATATCTTCAAAAGAAGGAGCGAATTGAAGAGGGTAGAAATCGGTGCCCGCGCTTATTCCACTAGGACGTCATGCTATTGAATCAGGAGCTGAAACAGCCTGCCGTTCCGCTCTGCATGGCGGCTCCGTGCTTTCCGCTGCTTTCTTTGCGCGCCAGGGGCAGTCCGGATAATTCCGCCCATGAAGAACATCGTCATTCTGATTTCGGGCACGGGCAGCAACATGGCGGCCATCGTGCAGGCGGCGCGGCAGCAGAAATGGAGCGAGCGGCTGGGCGCGCGCGTGGCCGCCGTCATCAGCAACCGGCCTGACGCCAAGGGCCTTTTGTTCGCGCGCGAGCAGGGCATTGCCACTGCCGTGGTCGATCACACGGCGCACGCCAGCCGCGAGGCGTTTGACGCCGCGCTGGCGCAGGCGGTGGACGCGCACCAGCCCGCGCTGGTGGCGCTGGCTGGTTTCATGCGCGTTCTCACGCCCGGTTTCGTGGCCCGCTACGCGGGGCGGCTGCTCAACATTCACCCCAGCCTGCTGCCGGCCTTTGCCGGGCTGCACACGCATCAGCGCGCGCTGGATGAGGGCTGCAAAGTGGCCGGGGCCACGGTGCACCAGGTTACGGCGCAGCTCGATCACGGCCAAATCCTGGCGCAGGCCGCCGTGCCTGTTTTGCCGGACGACACGGCTGAAACCCTGGCCGCCCGCGTGCTCACGCAAGAGCACTTGATTTATCCGCAAGCCATCGCCAGGCTGCTGGCCGCGCAGCAGGAGGCGGCGGAGCGCGATAGAACGCAATAGAGCGCGGACGGCAGGGGCCTGCGGCGCGGGGCGGCCTCAAGCCTGCTGCGCCAGCTTGGCCAGCGCCTCATCCAGGGCGCGGCCCACATCCGGTTGCAGGCAGTCTTCGCCCTGCTGCTGAACCTGGGCCGCAAAGCCGGTGCGGCGGGCTATGTCCAGCGGCTGGTGCATCAGGCCGCTGACGATCAGGCGCACGCCGCGCCGCGCGCAGGCGCGGGCCAGGTGCACCAGCGCTTCGGCGCCGGTGGAGTCCACGTAGATGACGTTTTTGAGGTCCAGCACGAGCGCGCGCGCGGGCAGGTGGTCTTCCATGTTCTCCAGCACTTTGGTGGCGCCGAAAAACAGCGCGCCATACAGCCGCCAGATTTGCAGCTGCCCTTCGTGCCCGGCCAGGCGCGGGGTGGTGGCAGCGTCCAGCTGTTCGGCGCGCGAGAGGCTGGAGATGCGGTAGATGAAGGTCAGGCACGCGGCGGCAATGCCGAATTCGACGGCCACCGTCAAATCAAACACCACGGTGAGCAAGAAGACGGTCAGCAGCGTCACGCGGTAGGGCATGCGGTAGCTGCGCAGGCGGGCGAACTCGCGCCACTCGCCCATGTTCCAGGCCACGAACATGAGAATGGCCGCCAGCGTGGCCAGCGGAATGGAAGAGGCCAGCGGCGCGGCCACGAGGATGACGGCCAGCAGCGCCAGCGCGTGCACCATGCCCGCCACCGGGCTGGTGGCGCCGCTTTTCACGTTGGTCACCGTGCGGGCGATGGTGCCGGTGGCGGGCATGCCGCCGAAAAAGGGCGTGACGAAGTTGGCGATGCCCTGCGCCATCAGCTCCTGATTGGGGTTGTGGCGGTCGTCAATCATGCCGTCGGCCACGCGCGCGCACAGCAGCGATTCGATGGAGCCGAGCAGCGCCAGCGTGATGGCGGGCATGAGCATGTAGCGCGCCGTGCCCCAGCTGAAATCAGGCAGCGCGAAGGCAGGCAGCGCCGCCGGTATGCCGCCAAAGCGGGTGCCGATGGTTTCCACCGGCAGATCAAAAGCGGCCACCGCCGCCGTAGCCAGCGTCAGCGCCACGATGGAGCCGGGCACGCTGGAGAGCTTGCTGCCAAAGGGCAGGATGGGGCCGATGACGGGCACGCGCGCCGTTTTGAGCCAGCCGCCGCCGTGCTGCCAAAGCACGATGACGGCCAGCGAAGCTGCCGCCACCGCCAGCGCCCAGCCGTTGAAAGTGTCCAGATGCGTCCACAGCGTGCTGACGATGCCGAAAAAGTCGCCCGGCATCTTGGCGATGCGCAGGCCCAGAAAGTCCTTGATTTGCGACAGCGCCACCAGCACCGCGATGCCGTTGGTAAAGCCGATGATGACGGCCACCGGGATGAAGCGCACCAGCGTGCCCAGCCGCAGCAGCCCCATCAGGAACAGAAAAACGCCCGACATGGCCGTGGCGATGATGAGGTTGCCCACGCCGTAGCGCTCCACGATGCCATAGACGATGACGATGAACGCCCCCGCCGGCCCGCCAATTTGCACCCGGCTGCCGCCCAGCGCCGCCACGATGAAGCCGGCGATGATGGCCGTGAACAGCCCCGCTTCGGGCTTCAGCCCCGACGCAATGGCAAAGGCCATGGCCAGCGGCAGCGCCACCACGCCCACCGTCAGTCCCGCGCCCACGTCTTTTGAAAGGCGCGCGCGGTTGTAGCCCTTCAGGGCGTCAAGCAGGCGGGGGCGAAAGCGGGGCAGGGCAAAGCTCATGACGGCGGGTTGCGAAATGGCGAAACGGGCAATTGTCCGGCAGCGCCGGAGCGCGCCGCTTGACGCAGGGCAGGCGGGCGCCACGGAACACAAGAGGCCGCAAAAGGCAAAAAGATACACGCATTTGGTTGCAAAACACTCTTATTTTGAGAGCGGCCTGCGCTGATTTCACTAGGACTTAGGGCGGATTTGATGCGAAAAACGGAAGTCGATGGCGTGTGCATCATGTAACTATCCATGTGTATCATTTACAGATGGCCGTTTTCCCCCAGACCTATTCCCGTATCCACGATGCCTGCGAGAACCCCGGCGAGCGCCTGGTGATGGAGCAGCTCAGGCGCTGCCTGCCCGATGAATGCGTGGTGTGGCACGACATTCCCGTGGGGCGGCTGCAAAGGCAGCCCGATTTCGTCATCTTCCACCCCGAACGCGGCCTGCTGGTGCTGGAAGTCAAGCACTGGAAGCCGGGCAGCATCCGCAAGGCCAATCTCTCACGCATTACCTTGCAAGACGGCAACAGCCCGCATCCCATGAAGCAGGCGCACGAGTGCGTTTTGCAGGCCATGAGTCCGATTCAGCGCGATGCGCAGCTGAAGCAGACCAGCGGCCCTTACGAGGGCCATTGCGCCGTGCCCTTTGGCTGGGGCGCGGTGATGAGCCGGATGACAGAAGACGACGCGGCGGCGGCGGGCCTGCAAGACATCTTCCCCGCCAGCCACACGCTGTTTCGGCCCGATTTGGCCGACAGCGTGCCGCCCGCCGCCTTTTGCGAGCGCCTCTGGAGCCTGCTGGACAAAGGCTTTGCCGCGCGCCTGAGCGCCAGGCAGCAAGAGCGCGTGCGCTGGCTGATCTTTCCCGAAGTGCGCGTCACCAATTGGTCTGCCGCGCAAAAGGCCGCCGTTGAAGCGGCGGGCCAATTCGCCATTCCTGACCTGATGCAGGTGATGGACCTGAACCAGGAGCAAGCGGCCCGCTCGCTGGGCGAAGGCCACCGCGTGATTCACGGCGTGGCCGGATCGGGCAAGACCATGATCCTCATCTTTCGCGCGCAGCACCTGGCGCAGCGCAACACCACGGGCCGCCCCATCCTCGTGCTTTGCTACAACCGCCCGCTGGCCGGGCGCATTGAGCACCAGCTGGCCGCGCGCGGCATCACGCCCGAGCAAGTGCAAGTCAGCACATTTCACGGCTGGTGCAGCCGCATGCTCAATGACTGCCGCCTGCCGCGCCCCAAGCGGCAGGCCAACAAGGAAGCGGACCTGGCCGCCCTGGTTGATGCCGTGGAGCAGGGCATGCACAAAGGCCAGGTGCCCAAGGGCGCCTACGCCGCCGTGCTGATTGACGAAGCGCACGACTTTGAAGCCGCCTGGCTGCGCATGGCGGCCCAGCTGCCCGACGAAGCGCAGTCGCTGCTGGTGCTTTATGACGATGCGCAGTCCATCTACCGGCGCAGCGGCAAGCGCCTGCCCAGCTTCAGCAAGATGGGCATCCAGGCACAAGGCCGCACCAGCATCCTGCGGCTCAACTACCGCAACACGGCGGAAATATTGGCCCTGTCCATGCTCTGCGCGGGCGGCTTGCTGGATGAAGCCGAAGAAAGCGACACGCGCATGCCCTGCATACACCCCGGCAGCGCCGGGCGGCGCGGCCCGCTGCCCCATCTGCTGCGCTTTGCCACGGGCCGTGAAGAAGCGCAAGGGCTGGCTGCGCGCATACACGAGCTGGTGCAAAGCGGCGTGCCCGCGCAAGACATTGCCGTGCTCTGCCGCGAAAAACGCAACTGGGAGCTGCTGAAAACGGCCCTGCGCCAGCGCGGCATCGAGGCCGAGGCCTATATCAGCGGTTCTGTCAGCGGCCATGCCAGCGGCAGCGCCGCGCAGAAGAAAAACCAGCTGGACTGGAACGCCCCCAGCGTGAAGCTGCTGACCATGCACGCCGCCAAAGGGCTGGAATTTCCGCACGTCTTTCTCATGCGGCTGGACCTGCTGCCCGCCCAGGCCGCCGCCGAGGAAGACGAGTGGCGCCTGCTGTATGTGGCCATGACCCGCGCCACCGAGCAGCTCACCCTCTCGTGCGCAGGCGATTCGCCCGCCGTCAGCCGCGTGCAGCAGGCGCTGGAGCGCCTGCCCGGCCTGCTGCCCGCGCGGCAGAGCGGGTGAGGAAGGGCCAGCCTGCCAGACGGCATCAGAACTTGTTCACGAAAACAGGAGCAAATTCAGGCGGGCAGAAATACCGTTCAGCGCAGTTCCTACTAGGACATCATGCTATGGATAGAGGAGCGAAAAAGCGGCTGAACATTCAGCCTTGCCCATGCGCGGCCTGCGCCTGCGGACAGATGGCAGACAGGCGCTGAGATGGGCCAGGCTGGCTCCACGAGCCGCTCGCGGGCGGCGTTTTTTGCTGCCGCGCGCGGCGGGCGCTGGCCGGTTCACGGTTGGATCCCTGGTTGGCTATAGTGCGCGCGCCATGAACACCCCACAACTGCAACGCACCGTTTTCCTGCTGCTGCTGGCGGCTGTTTCCATTGCCTTTTTGTGGGTGTTGGCGCCGCTGTGGGGCGCGGTGTTCTGGGCGGTGTTGATGGCCATTTTGTTTCACCCGCTGTTTGACGCGCTGTGCCGCCGCCTGAAAGGGCGGCGCAATGCGGCGGCGCTGCTGACGCTGCTGGCTTTCTTGCTGATCGTGGTGCTGCCTGCCACGCTGCTGATTGGCGCGCTGGTGAACGAAGCGGCGGCGCTGGTGGAGCGCATGCGCGACGGGCAGATTGATTTCCGCGCCTACGCGCAGCAGATCATGGCGGCGCTGCCCAAGTGGCTGACCGACGTGATGAAGCGGCTGGACCTGGTGGACGTGCAAAGCGTGATGGACCGCTTCTCTGACGGCTTCATCAAGGCCGGGCAGATGCTGACCGGGCGGGCGCTGGCGCTGGGGCAAAACGCGCTGATGCTGGCGGTGAACGTGGCCATCATGCTCTATCTGATGTTCTTTTTTCTGCGCGACGGGCGGCAGCTGGCGGCGCTGATCAGCGACACGGTGCCCATGTCGCGCGCGCAAACGCGCTATCTCATGCGCAAGTTCGCCACGGTGGGGCGCGCTACGGTCAAGGGCAATGTGGTGGTGGCTGTGGTGCAGGGCATGCTGGGCGGGCTGGCCTTCTGGGCGCTGGGCGTGCACGGGGCCGTGCTGTGGGGCGTGGTGATGGCGGTGCTCTCGCTGCTGCCCGCCGTGGGCGCCAGCCTGGTGTGGGGGCCGGTGGCCATCTATCTGCTGGCCACCGGGTCGGTGTGGCAGGGCGCGGGACTGGCGGCTTGGGGCATGCTGGTGATCGGCATGATCGACAACGCGCTGCGCCCGGTGCTGGTGGGCAAGGACACCAAGCTGCCTGACTATCTGATTTTGCTGACGACGATTGGCGGCCTCTCGCTCTTTGGCCTGTCGGGCTTTGTGGCCGGGCCAGTGATTGCCGCCCTGTTCATGGCCGCCTGGGCGCTGTTCAGGCACGCCAATGGCCGCGTGCTTGCCGACCACGAGGAAGACCCTGGCGCAGATGCGGCGCAGGAGGACGAAGACCCGCAAGCCGCAGCGGACGGCGGCGCGCCGCAGGCTGAGGCACAGCCGCAAGAGGGCGAAAAGGAAGCGCCAGCGGATTCAGCGCCGGATTCGGCGGCCTGACCATGGCCTCTGAAGCGAGAAAAGGCGCAGGCTGTCACTCGGCGGAAAAGCTACAATCCGCAAGTTTTGCCCAGTCTGCCAAGGGCAAGACAAATTCCGACCCGGCCCGCCCAAGGTGCCGCGCATAACCCCAACAACGCGCGGCAAGGGGCCGGGGTTTCAAGACCCAACCTTCAGGAAAAACACATGTCCGTCACCATGCGTGAAATGCTGGAAGCCGGCGTCCACTTCGGACACCAGACGCGCTTCTGGAACCCCAAGATGGCTCCTTTCATCTTCGGCCATCGCAACAAGATTCACATCATCAACCTGGAAAAGTCGCTGCCGATGTTCCAGGAAGCGCAGAAATTCGCGCGTCAAATGGCCGCCAACCGGGGCACCATTTTGTTTGTCGGCACCAAGCGCCAGGCGCGCGACATCGTGGCTGAAGAAGCCCGCCGCGCCGGCATGCCCTACGTTGAACAGCGCTGGCTGGGCGGCATGCTGACCAACTTCAAAACCGTCAAAACGTCCATCAAGCGCCTCAAAGACATGCAGGCGCAGCAGGAAGCGGGGCTGGACAACATGAGCAAGAAAGAGCAGCTCCTGTTCGCCCGCGAGCTGGAAAAGCTGGAGCGCGACATTGGCGGCATTCAGGACATGACCGCGCTGCCTGACGCCATCTTCGTGATTGACGTGGGCTACCACAAGATTGCCGTGGCCGAAGCGCGCAAGCTGGGCATTCCGCTCATTGGCGTGGTGGACTCCAACCACAGCCCGGAAGGCATTGATTACGTCATCCCCGGCAACGACGACTCGGCCAAGGCCGTGACGCTGTACGCGCGCGGCATCGCCGACGCCATTCTGGAAGGCAAGGCCAACGCCGTGGACGAAGTGCTGAAAGCCGTGGCTGACAGCGGCGACGAATTCGTTGAAGTGAAAGACGAAGCCGCTGCCTGATGAAGCCGCGCCCGCCTGCGCTTTTGCGTGACGCGAAGCGCCTGGGCGCTTGCAAAGGGGCTTGGCAGCCCCTTTTTTGTGAATTGAATCTGAACGAATCAACGGAGAAATCAAGAAATGGCTGCAATTACCGCAAAAATGGTGGCTGACCTGCGCGCCAAGACCGACGCGCCCATGATGGAATGCAAGAAGGCGCTGACCGAAGCGGACGGCGACATGACCAAGGCCGAAGAACTGCTGCGCGTCAAGCTCGGCACCAAGGCTGGCAAGGCGGCCAGCCGCATCACGGCGGAAGGCGTGGTGGCCGCTTTCATCGGAAACGGCGTGGGCGCGATGGTCGAAGTCAATTGCGAAACCGATTTCGTGACCAAGAACGACAGCTTTGCGGCCATGGCCAACGCCGCTGCCCGGCTGACTGCCGAGAAAAACCCCGCCGACGTGGCCGCGCTGGGTGCGCTGCCCTATGAGCAAGACGGCTTTGGCCCCACGCTGGAAGACGTGCGCGTGGGCCTGATCGGCAAGATTGGCGAAAACATGAGCTTCCGCCGCCTGGTGCGCAAGGCGGGCGGCAAAGTCACCAGCTACGTGCACGGCACGCGCATTGGCGTGCTGGTGGAATACGAAGGCGACGAAGTGGCCGCGCGTGACGTGGCCATGCACGTGGCCGCCATGAAGCCCGTGGCGCTGACCAGCGCCGACGTGCCCGCCGAACTGATCGAGCGCGAGCGCAGCGTGGCCCTGGCCAAGGCGCAGGAATCGGGCAAGCCTGCCGACATCGCCGCCAAGATGGTGGAAGGCTCGGTGCAGAAATACCTCAAGGAAGTGGCGCTGTTCAGCCAGCCTTTCGTCAAGAACGACAAGCAGACGGTCGAGCAAATGCTCAAAGAGAAAAACACCAAGGTGACGGGTTTCACCCTGTACGTGGTGGGCGAAGGCATCGAGAAAAAACAAGACGATTTCGCCGCTGAAGTGGCCGCGCAAGTGGCTGCCGCGCAAGGCAAGAGCTGAGCCGGCCTGGCCGGGCGGCTGCCTTGGCAGGCGGGCCGCCCGGGCCTGAACACACTGCCTGCCGCCCATGCGTTCCGCCCACAACAAGCACACGAGAGAGCCTCTTCATGCCACACGACACCCCTGCCCACAAGCGCATTCTGATCAAGCTTTCCGGCGAGGCGCTGATGGGAGACGACGCCTTTGGCATCAACCAGGCCGTCATCGGGCGCATCGTGGGAGAGATTGCCGAGGTCGCGCGCATGGGCGTGCAAGTGGCGGTGGTGATTGGCGGCGGCAACATCTTTCGCGGCATGGCTGGCGGTGCCGTGGGCATGGATCGCGCCACGGCCGATTACATGGGCATGCTGGCCACCGTGATGAACGCGCTGGCGCTGGCCGACGCCATGAACAAAACCGGGCTGACGGCGCGCGTGATGAGCGCCATCAGCATCGATCAGGTGGTGGAGCCTTACGTGCGCCCCAAGGCGCTCCAGTACCTGGAAGAAGGCAAGGCCGTGGTGTTCGCCGCTGGCACGGGCAATCCCTTTTTCACCACCGACACGGCGGCGGCCCTGCGCGGCGCTGAAATCGGCGCGGAGCTGGTGCTCAAGGCCACCAAGGTGGATGGCGTTTATTCCGCCGATCCCCGCAAAGACGCCCAGGCCACGCGCTACGCGCGCCTGAGCTTTGATGAGGCCATGACGAAAAACCTGGGCATCATGGATGCCACGGCTTTCGCCTTGTGCCGCGACCAGAAACTGCCGATCAAGGTGTTTTCCATCTTCAAGCCGGGCGCCCTCAAGGCCGTGGTCATGGGCGCGGATGAAGGAACCCTCGTTCACGTCTGAAGGAGCCGAACATGACGATTGCAGACATCAAGAAAAACCTCCAGGCCAAGATGGACCAATCCATCGCCGCCTTCAAGAACAACCTCACCAAAATCCGCACGGGCCGCGCCAATCCGGCCTTGCTGGACACCATTCATGTGGAGTACTACGGCAGCCACGTGCCCCTGTCGCAGGTGGCCAACGTCTCGCTGCTGGACTCGCGCACCATCAGCGTGCAGCCGTGGGAAAAGAACATGGCCGCAAAAATCGAAAAGGCCATCCGCGAAAGCGACCTGGGCCTGAACCCCGCCAGCATGGGCGATCTGATCCGCGTGCCTATGCCGCCCATGAGCGAAGAGCGCCGCAAGGAAATGACCAAGCTGGTGCGCCATGAAGGCGAAAGCGCCAAGATCGCCATCCGCAACCTCCGGCGCGATGCCAATGAAGCCGTGAAAAAGCTCGTCAAGGACAAGGAAGCCTCCGAAGACGACCAAAAGCGCGCCGAGGCCGACATCCAGAAACTCACCGACAAGCACATTGCCGAGATTGACGCGCTGGTGGCCGAAAAGGAAAAAGACGTGATGGCTGTTTGAGCGGGCTGGGCAGGCTTTGCGCGCCTGCTTTTTTCCAGTCTGGCCCCGTTTCCGTCATCTCTCGACGCTTATTGCCGCTTGCCAGCGCGCTGCCCGCCCGTTTGGCTTTCCGCCGCCCATGCCTTTCTTGCCGTCTTCCGCCCATCCGCTGCCCAGGCACATTGCCATCATCATGGACGGCAATGGCCGCTGGGCGCGGAAGCGCCTGTTGCCGCGCATCGTGGGGCATCGCCAGGGCGTCGCTTCGCTGCGCCGCTGCGTGCAGGCGTGCGCGGCGCGCGGCGTGCAGGCGCTGACGGTGTTTGCGTTTTCTTCTGAAAACTGGCGCCGTCCGCCCGATGAAGTCAGCGGCCTGATGGGTCTGATGGGCAAGTCGCTCGCCAGCGAAGTGCCCGCCTTGCAGGAAGCGGGCGTGCGGCTGCGCTTTATCGGGCAGCTGAACGCGCTGGCCGAGGGCCTGCAAGCCGCGCTGGCGCAGGCCGAGGCGCAAACCGCCAGCGGCCAGCGCATGACGCTCAATGTGTGCCTGAACTACGGCGGCCGCTGGGACATCGTGCAGGCCGCAGCCCGGCTGGCCGCGCGCGGTGAAACCATCACCGAAGAAGCGCTGGGGCAAGCGCTCTCGCTGGCCTGCTCGCCTGACCCCGACTTGCTCATCCGCACCGGCGGCGAGCAGCGCATCAGCAACTTCCTGCTCTGGCAGTGCGCCTACAGCGAGCTTTTCTTCAGCGACCGGCTCTGGCCGGACTTTGACGAAGCCGCGCTGGACGAGGCCCTGGCCGCCTACGCCGCGCGCGAGCGGCGCTTTGGCAAAACCTCCGAGCAAGTGCAGCCACAGGACGGGCAGGCATGCTGAAGCAGCGCGTCATCACCGCCCTGGTACTGCTGGCCGTTTTTCTGCCCGCCCTTTTCGCGCCCGTGGCCGCGCCTTTTCTGGCGCTGACGCTGGCGCTGATTGCCGCTGCGGCCTGGGAATGGGCGCGGCTCAACGGCCTGGCTGGCGCGCCAGCCCTTGCCACGGGGCTGCTGTGCGCGGCGCTTTGCGCCGGGCTGTGGCTGGGCGGCGCGGTAGCGCGCCCCCTTCCCGCCTTGTGGCTGGGCGTGGGCGCGCTGTGGATCGCCGGCGGCGCGTGGCTGCTGCGCCGTGGCGTGGCGGGCTGGCCGCGCGTGCCGCTGATTGCGCGCTGGTGCGCGGGGCTGGCAGTGCTGACGGCCGCCTGGCTGGCCATGGCGCAAGCGCATGGCATGGGCGTGAACTTTCTGCTTTCCGTGCTGGCGCTCGTTTGGACGGCCGATATTGGCGCCTATTTCGCTGGCCGCGCCCTGGGCGGGCGCCTCACGCACGGCGCGAAGCTGGCCCGCAACATCAGCCCCGGCAAAAGCTGGGAAGGCGTGTGGGGCGGCATGGCTGGCGTGCTGCTGCTGGCCGCTGGCTGGGCGTGGCTGGATGACGCGGCCCGCCCCAGCCTGTTTGCCCGCCTGCACCAAGCCGGGCCGCTGTGGCTGGCGCTGGGCGTGCTGCTGCTGGCGGGCATGAGCGTGGTGGGCGATCTGGCCGAATCCCTGGTCAAGCGCAGCGCCGGCATGAAAGACTCCAGCGGCCTGCTGCCCGGCCACGGCGGCGTGCTCGACCGCATAGACGCCCTGCTGCCCACGCTGCCCCTGGCGCTGGCGCTGATCGGGCTGATGGACTGACATCCCATGAAAAAACAACGCCTGGCTGTGCTTGGCTCCACAGGCTCCATTGGCGCCAGCACACTGGATGTGGCCGCGCGCCATCCTGACCGCATTGAAGTCGTCGCGCTCACGGCCGCCACGCAGGTGGACAAGCTGCTGGCGCAGTGCGAGCGCTTCCGCCCCCGCGTGGCAGCCATGGCCAGCGCCCCCCACGCCGCGCAACTGGCCGAAAAAATCAGGCAAAAAGGGCTTGAAGTCCGCGTGGATACTGCGCCAGCAGCTATTGAAAACATAGCGTCCAGCGCAGAGGTGGAAACCGTCATGGCCGCCATCGTCGGCGCGGCGGGCCTGGCGCCCTGCCTGGCCGCCGCCCGCGCGGGCAAGCGCCTGCTGCTGGCCAACAAAGAGGCGCTGGTTGTCGGCGGCAGCCTGTTCATGCGCGCCGTGCGCGAAGGCGGCGCCACGCTGCTGCCCATCGACAGCGAGCACTCCGCCATCTTCCAGTCCCTGCCCGAAGACCCCGCCACCTGGGGCCAGCGCGTCGAGCGCATCATCCTCACCGCTTCAGGCGGCCCCTTTCGCACCTGGGAGCCGGCCCGGCTGCGCAGCGTCACGCCCGAACAGGCTTGCGCCCATCCCAACTGGCGCATGGGCCGCAAGATTTCCGTGGACTCGGCCACCATGGTGAACAAGGCGCTGGAAATCATCGAAGCGCGCTGGCTCTTTGGCATGCCGCCTGAAAAGCTCTGCGCCCTCATTCACCCGCAAAGCGTCATCCACTCCATGGTTCAGTATCTGGACGGCTCCATCGTCGCCCAGCTGGGCACGCCCGACATGCGCGTGCCCATCGCCTACGGCCTGGCCTGGCCGCAGCGCATGGCATCCGGCTCGCCCGCGCTGGACTTTGGCGCCTTGCAGGGCCTGACCTTTGAAGACATGCAAAGCCACGGCCACCCCGCGCGCTTTCCGTCCCTGGCCCTCGTCTGGCAAGTGCTGCGCGCGCCTGAAGGCGCCTGCGCCATCTTCAACGCCGCCAATGAAGTGGCCGTTGAAGCCTTCTTGCAAGGCCGCATCCGCTTTGACCAGATTCACGCCGTCATCCAGTCCACGCTGGAAGCCGCCGCTTGCCACCCCGCGCCTGATCTGCCCGCCCTGCTCGCGCTGGACGCCAGCGCGCGCCGCACGGCGCAGGAAGCGGCGCGCAAGCTGGCCTGAAAGCCTGTCAGGGCCTTCGTCCGCCCGATGGGCAGGCGCCGAAGCGGCCACATCGAAACACAGGGCGGCTGGCGGGCGAAGGGGGCTTCTGGTCCATCTTTCGCTTTTCAGGGTGCATTAAAAACAGGAGCGAATTCAAGGGGGTCAAAATACCGACTGGCGCATTTTTGACTAGGACACCGTGCTATGAATTAAGGAGCTAAAATGCCGCCCACTCAGCACAGTTTTATCGTTCATGCCGCGCTCATTCTTCAACCAACCCAGTCCGTTTTTTTGCCGTTTGCAGCCAAGCCATGAGCAGCTGATGGAGCAGGAAACGGCAGCGCCAGTCCGAGGACAAATAGGCATGCAGCCTTGATGCAGCTTGGATTTGCGGCGATTCAGACAAGGGCAGGCAGGCTTTTCGTCAAAGCGGCATGACCATGAAAAAAGCGCCTTCAATGAGGCGCTTTTTTCATGGCTGGCAAAAGCCGCTCAACCTTGATGCGGGCGCTTGCCAGCGTTTTTCTTGCTGCGCGTGTGAGCGCCGCGCTCCAGGCTTTTGCGCTGTCCGCCGCCCAAGCGGGGCGCAGGCGCGCCAGGCAACGGCTTGGTGGCTTTGCGATCGGCTTCGGTAACGAGTTTGTTGCCCATGATGTGAAGTTCCTTTCAAGTAACGGCGGGATTGGAAAAACCGGATATTGTCACTGCTTTTTGGCTATTTGGTTATAGATGAACAAGGCGATGAGCGCGCCAATGATGGAAGCGCCCCAGCCCATGCGCGAGCCTGCCGGGTACAGCCCCAGCGCGCCGCCGCCATAGCTGGCCAGTACAGACCCGGCCATGCCCAGCAGCGCCGTCGCGAAAAACCCCATGCTCTGATTGCCCGGCATGAGCGCCCGCGCTATCAGCCCCACGATAAAACCCACGATTACGGCAACGATGAGATCCCACAGCATCCGGCTTGTCCTTTGCAAACGATGAAAAGGACTGACTGTAACGGCGAATCTGCGGCAAATCCGGCGCGCTTGCGCAAACCCGGCCGCCGCAGGCGCATGGCTGGCATGCCATGAAGGGATATTTCCGGCCAGCGGTGTTTTCAGGTCTTTCATATTCATACAGGCTCATACAGACGAATATCATGACCGCCCAGGCCTGTATGGCGTTCGCAGGAGCCGGGCGGCTTTTGTTTCCATGCCGTTCAGTGCACGCTTTTTCTGAATGTACGTCTGGATATACGCTCAGCCACAGCCTGGCGGCAGATTGGATTGATTCACGTCCTTTCCACCCATTGCCTTGTTTGCCGCCGCTTGATTTTTTTATTCCCTCGCCCCATTTGCCCGCGCCATGACTGCTGAAAACCCCCTGTTCAATCTTTCCCCTCTTCCACGCTTTGATTTGATTCGTCCCGAGCATGTGGCCCCGGCCATTGACGCGCTGCTGGCCAAGGCGCGCGCTGCGCTGGAGGAGGTGACGGCGCCCGGCTTTGCCGCCAGCTGGCAGGCGCTTTCGGCCACGCTGGATGTGGCGACCGAGCGGCTGTCTCTGGCCTGGGGCGTGGTCAGCCACCTGAACGCCGTGGCTGACACGCCCCAGCTGCGCGCCGCCTATAACGCGGCTTTGCCCAAGATTGCCGAGTTCTACACGCGCCTGGGCTGCGACGAGCGCCTGTATGCCAAATACAAGGCTATCGACGCCAACGCGCTCAATGCCGAGCAGCGGCAGGCGCTGAAAAATGCCTTGCGCGGTTTTGTGCTGGGCGGCGCGGAGTTGCACGGCGAGGCCAAGAAGCGCTTTGCTGAAATTCAGGAGCGCAGCGCCGAGCTGACGCAGAAATTCAGCGAAAACGCGCTGGACGCCACCGACGCTTTCGCGTACTACGCCAGCGCCGAAGAAATGGCCGGCGTGCCTGACGATGTGAAAGCCGCCACGCGCGCCGCCGCCGAAGCCGAGGGGCAAAGCGGCTACAAGCTCACGCTCAAGCTGCCCTGCTATCTGCCGGTGATGCAGTTTGCCGTCAGCTCCGCACTGCGCGAGCGCCTGTATCGCGCCTATGCCACGCGCGCTTCCGACCAGGCCGAGGGCGATGCCCGCCGCTTTGACAACACGGCCATCATGCAGGAGATATTGGCGCTGCGGCATGAAGAAGCGCAGCTGCTGGGCTACCCGGACTTTGGCGCCGTCTCTCTGGTGCCCAAGATGGCTGAATCGCCCGAAGAAGTGGTGCGTTTTTTGCGCGAGCTGGCAGCCAAGGCGCGCCCCTACGCCGAACGCGATGTGCAGGACTTGCGCGACTACGCCCGCAAGGAGCTGGGGCTGGACGATCCGCAACCCTGGGACTGGACTTACCTGAGCGAGCGTCTGCGCGAATCGCGTTACGCCTTCAGTGAGCAGCAAGTCAAGTCTTATTTCACGCTGCCCAAGGTGCTGGCGGGGCTGTTTCGCATTGCCGAGACGCTGTTTGAAATCAGCATCCGCCCCGATCAGGCGCCCGTGTGGCACAGCAGCGTGAGTTTCTACCGCATCGAGCGCAATGGTCAATTGCTGGGCCAGTTCTATCTGGACCCTGCTGCGCGCCTCGGCAAGCGCGGCGGCGCGTGGATGGATGACGCGCGCTCGCGCTGGCTGCGCCCCGACACCGGCCGGCTGCAAACGCCCGTGGCCTATCTTGTGTGCAACTTCGCCGAAGGCGTGGACGGCAAGCCCGCCTTGCTCACGCATGATGACGCGACCACGCTCTTTCACGAATTCGGTCACGGCCTGCACCACA
This sequence comes from Ottowia massiliensis, assembly GCF_900240305.1. Classification (NCBI taxonomy): domain Bacteria; kingdom Pseudomonadati; phylum Pseudomonadota; class Betaproteobacteria; order Burkholderiales; family Comamonadaceae; genus Ottowia; species Ottowia massiliensis. The sequence goes on from NZ_LT964854.1 coordinate 2,224,657, forward strand.
TGCTCACGCAGGTGGACGAGCGCGATGTTTCCGGCATCAGCGGCGTGGAGTGGGACGCGGTGGAGCTGCCCAGCCAGTTCATGGAGAACTTCTGCTGGGAATGGAACGTGCTGCAACACATGACCGCCCACGTGGACACGGGCGAGCCGCTGCCGCGCGAGCTGTTCGACAAGATGCTGGCCGCGCGCAACTTCCAAAGCGGCATGCAAACCCTGCGGCAAATCGAATTCGCCCTGTTCGACATGCTGCTGCACACCGCCAGGGAGCCAGTGAAAGACGTGCAGGCCCTTTTGCTGGCCGTGCGGCAGGAAGTGGCCGTGCTGCACCCGCCGGCCTGGGGCCGCATGGCGCACACCTTCAGCCACATCTTCGCGGGCGGCTACGCGGCCGGTTACTACAGCTACAAGTGGGCTGAAGTGCTGGCCGCCGACGCATACGCTGCTTTTGAGGAAACCGTCACGCCTGACGGCCAGCACAGCCTGGAAACCGGACGAAAATATCGCCAGGCCATTCTGGAGGCTGGCGGCAGCCGTCCCGCCATGGAGTCATTCAAAGCTTTCCGGGGCCGTGAACCCAGCCTGGATGCGCTCCTGCGCCACCAAGGCATGGCCTAAAGTGTGCCACTCACTAGGAGAAAACAGACCAATGAAATCCGCTCGCTCACTGCTTCTGCCCGTAGCTGCCCTGACTCTGCTTGCAGGCGCCGCGCAAGCGCAGGTTTATCGCGTGGTCGGCCCTGATGGGCGCGTCCCCTTTTCAGACAACCCACCCGTCAATGCCAGCCAGCCCATTACGGCCCAGCGCAGCGGCGGCAGCCCCGTGCCCGCCACAGCTCCCAACGGCCTGCCATACGAGCTGAACCAGGTGGCGCAGAAATACCCTGTCACCCTCTACACAAGCACAGATTGCGCCCCTTGCGACGAGGGCCGCAGCTACCTGAACCAGCGCGGCATTCCCTACGCCGAAAAAACCATCGCCACCAACAACGACATTGCTGCGCTGAAAAAGCTCACGGGCGGCGATACGACTTTGCCCACCCTCACCATTGGTGGCCAGCGCCTGGCGGGCTATTCAGATGTGCAGTGGGGCCAGTATCTGGACGCGGCTGGCTACCCCAAAACCTCCCAGCTGCCATCCAGCTACAAGCGCCCTGCACCGGCCGCGCTGTCACCCATCAAGATCGCGCCCGCAGCGCCTCAAAAAACGGAAGACAGCGCACCAGATGCCAGCGGCTACCAGCCGCCCAGCGTCACTCCTCCTGGACCATCGGCTGACAATCCGGCGGGCATTCGTTTCTGAGAACCTGTTCAGAGCGCCGAAACCCCGTTTGAAGCCGCCTCCGGGCGGCTTTTTCTTGTGCTTTTGCCTGCAATTGGCGGCTCCAAATCCTGAAACGACTGTTGCGGCGTGAATGAAAAGGGGAACGCAAAGTCAATACAGGCGTGCCAGTTTGTAAGAAAACGGGGTACGGAAGCTCGAAAAGGCGTTTCACGCGCTTGCGCAGCTCTGCTTATCCAGTAGCATCGCGGCCAGCCGCCTTGGGGCGCTGCGCATCAGGGCTGCTTTTTTTTGTTCTGGACATTTATTTCCAAGGATCAACCATCATGGCAACTGCAAAAAAAGCAACTGCTAAGGCCCCTGCGGCCGCCAAGAAGGCTCCCGCCGCCAACAGCGGCTTCATGAAGCCCCTGACCCCCAGCCCGCAGCTGGCCGCAATCATCGGCAGCAAGCCCATGCCCCGCACCGAGGTGACGAAAAAAGTGTGGGAATACATCAAGGCGCACAAGCTGCAAGACGCCGCCAACAAGCGCAACATCAACGCGGATGCCAAGCTCAAGGAAATCTTCAAGAAGCCCCAGGTTTCCATGTTCGAGATGACCAAGCTCATCAGTGGCCACCTGTCTTGACTGACCGGCTTCAACGGTCACTGTCAGACCGGCCTGCGGGCCGGTTTTTTCTTGCCTGTTTTTTCATTTGCGAACCTCTGAAAAAAGACGGGGTTCACTGGTAATAATCGCGCCTTTTTTCAACCACCTGACCCTGAAAGGCTGCACGATGCTCGTGGGCTTTATCGTCCTGTATTTACTGGCTTCAATTGGCGTGGGGCTGTATGCGGCGCGGCGCGTACACAACACGGCCGATTACGCGGTGGCCGGGCGCAGCCTGCCCATGGCCGTGGTCATCGCCACGACTTTTGCGACCTGGTTCGGCTCCGAAACCGTCATGGGCGCGCCCGCGCAGTTCATGGCCAACGGGCTGGGCGGCGTGGTGGAAGAGCCTATTGGCTCCAGCCTGTGCCTGGTGCTGGTGGGCCTGTTTTTCGCGCGCAAGCTGTATGAGCTGAACATCATCACCATTGGCGACTACTACCGCCAGCGCTACGGGCGCGTGGTGGAGGTGGTGTGCTCGCTGATGGTCATCTTCAGCTACCTGGGCTGGGTGGGCGCGCAGATCACGGCGCTGGGGCTGGTGTTCAACATGCTCAGCCACGGCTCGATTTCACTGACCTGGGGCATGGCGCTGGGCACGGCGGTGGTGGTGCTGTACACGCTGTACGGCGGCATGTGGTCGGTGGCGCTGACGGACTTTGTGCAGATGATCGTCATCGTGCTGGGCCTGATGGCCATTGCCTGGTACGCCGCCGGCCTGGCAGGCGGCGCGCAGCGCGTGCTCGAGTTCACGGCCAGCGAGGGCAAATTCCGTTTCTTCCCCACGGGCGGCGCCAAGGAGTGGCTGTTTTTCGTGGCAGCGGCCATCACGATGATGCTCGGCTCCATTCCGCAGCAGGACGTGTTCCAGCGCGTGATGTCATCCAACAGCGTGCAGACGGCGCGGCGCGGCCCCATCGCGGGCGGCCTGCTGTATCTCGTGTTCGCCTTCGTGCCCATGTTCATCGTGATGGCGGGCCTGCTGGTGGTGCCCAACGCCGCCCAGGTGCTGACCGACGATCCGCAAAAGCTGCTGCCCACGCTGGTGATGAGCCACATGCCCATCGCCTTGCAAGTGGCCTTTTTCGGCGCGCTGCTGTCGGCCATCATGTCCACGGCCTCGGCCACGCTGCTGGCGCCTTCCACCACCTTTGTGGAAAACATCCTGCGCAATCTGCGCCCCGGCATGAGCGACGCGCACACGCTCAAGGCCATGCGCGCCAGCGTGCTGATCTTCACCATCTGCGTGCTCACCTACGCCATCACGATGGAAGGCTCGTCTATCTATGACCTGGTTTCGGGCGCCTACCAGATTCCGCTGGTGGGCGCGTTCGTGCCGCTGGTGTTTGGCATCTACTGGCGGCGCGCTTCCACGCAAGGGGCCATGCTGGCGGTGGCGATGGGGCTGGGCGTGTGGCTGCTGTTTGTGGCCAGCCCCATGCTCCGGGCCGCTTTTCCGCAGCAGCTCGCGGGCTTGCTGGCCGCCGTCATCGGCATGGTGTTCGGCTCGCTCGCCCCGCAATGGCTGCCCAACCAGAAGGAATATGCGCCGCAGTATCGCGGCAGCCCCGCGTGAAAACCTGTTCATGGTCTGGCCATGAGGGGCGAAAGTGCAAACCGGGGCCGCAAACCGCAGACGGGTCTCGTGAGCCAGTGAAGATTTGCAACATCCACGCCCGGGTCCGCACTGGCTCTGGCAGGGCGCTTGCAAGGCGTGCGGCGCCTTGCTGCCGCCTGAAGCCGCAAGGCGCGCTCTGGCATTTCTAAAATGCCGCCATCCGCCTGAAACGGCCCCGCTGCAGGGGCCGTTTTGCATTGGCATTTGAGCTGGGCGCGCATTTTTTAGCGCGCTGACGGCTTCACTTTTCAAGGAGCGCCTTCATGCAACGCCACCGCTTTGCCACCGCCGCTGCCCTGGCCGCCGCCCTGGCGCTGGCCGCCTGCGGCAAGCATCCCGCCGCGCCCGCGCCTGTGCGCGCCGTCAAGCTGATGACTGTGGCCGCCGCCCCGGCTGCCAGCCAGCCCGAATATGCGGGCGAAGTGCGGGCCGAAGTGGAATCGCGCCTGGGTTTTCGCGTGGCGGGCAAGATCATCGAACGCGCCGTGGAGCCAGGCCAGCATGTGAAAAAAGGCCAGCTTCTGGCCCGGCTGGATGCGCGCGACTACCAGCTTGCCGCCGATGCGGCGCGCGCCCAGACGGCCGCCGCGCAGGCCCAGCGCGATCTGGCCGCCACGGATCTGGAGCGCTTTTCCGCCCTGCGCGACAAAGGCTTCATCAGCAGCGCGGAGCTGGACCGGCGCGCCACGGCGCTGCAATCGGCCGAATCGGCGCTCAAGCAGGCGCGCGCGCAGCTGGCTGCCCAGGGCAATCAGGCGGGCTACACCCATTTGCTGGCTGATGCCGATGGTGTTGTCACCGGCGTGGATGCCGAAGCGGGCCAGGTGGTGGCCGCTGGCGCGCCCGTCGTGCGCCTGGCGCGCGACGGCGCGCGCGACATTGCCTTTGCCGTGCCTGAAGGCCAGGCGCAGCGCCTGGCGGCTGGGCAAAACGCCACCGTGCGCCTGTGGGCCAGCGATGAGAAGCTGCCCGCCCGCATCCGCGAGATCGCCGCCAGCCCCGACCCTGCCACCCGCACCTATACCGTCAAGGCCGCCCTGCAAGGCCAGGCCGCTGCCAGCGCCCCGCTGGGCGCCACCGCCTACGTCACGCCGGAAAGCGCCGCCCAGGCGGGCGCCGCCGCCCTGAGCCTGCCGGGCAGCGCCCTGTGGCAGGCCGCTGACGGCCAATCCGCCGTCTGGCGCTATGACCCGGCCAGCAGCGCCGTTGAGCAGCTGAATGTGCAAGTGGGCGGCGTGCAAGGCGATAGCGTGCTGATTAGCGGCGGCCTGCAAGAGGGCATGCAAATCGTCACCAGCGGCGTGCACGCCCTCCAGCCGGGCCAGAAGGTCAGCATCTACAAGCCCCGGGCCGCCGCCGAAGCCGCTGAAGCTGCCGAAACGGCGCAAGCCCAAGACGCGCCGCCATCCGGCAGCCCGGACAGCGCCACCGCTCCATGACACGGCTCAGCAACACCGCCCGGCAACGCCGCTCAGGCACGCCAGATCATGCGCATGCTTCGGAAACAGGAGCGAATTCATGCGATTGAAAACGCCGCTCGCGCAATTTCCACTAGGACCTCATGCTATGAATAGAGGAGCGAAAACAAGCCCTCTTCTTCTCAGAACCTGTTCAAAGTCTGGCCGCAAGGGGCGAACGTGCGGGTCGAAATGGGCTGCAAGGCGCAAACCGCAGACTGCTTTTGTGACCCGGCGGAGATTTGCAACGCCGCACAGCGCCTTGAGACCGTGTCCATGTCCGCACTGGCCGCAGCCACGGGCAGACTTTGGACAGCCTTTCAAACGCGCACCGCGCCGTCATTGAACGTCATTGAAAAATGGATTGCGTCACAAAAAACGCCATGACGAAAAAGAAAGCCTTGCCGGGCGGCTGGAGCTTGAAATGAATCATCCGGGCGGGCATGCCCATCCGGCGGCTCATGACGCCGCCGCCGCAATTGAAAAGAAGAGGAATATTGATGCAGGCCAGTGAGGTGAATGCGGGCGGCGGCCGTTTCAATCTTTCGCGCTGGGCGCTGGCGCACGCGCCGCTGGTGCGCTATCTGATGGCGGCGTTCATGCTGCTGGGCGCGGCCGCCTACTTTCAGCTGGGGCAGGATGAAGACCCGCCCTTTACCTTCCGCGCGATGGTGGTGCGCGCCTGGTGGCCGGGCGCCAGCGCGCAGCAATTGGCCGAGCAGGTGACCGACAAGCTCGAGCGCGCTTTGCAGGAAGTGCCTTATGCCGACAAAATCGTCAGCTATTCCAAGCCGGGCGAAACCACCATTACCTTCCAGCTCAAGGACCATTCGCCCGCGCGCGATGTGCCGCAAATCTGGTACACGGTGCGCAAGAAAATCGGCGACATGCGCGCCACGCTGCCCCAGGGCGTGATCGGCCCGTATTTCAATGATGATTTTGGCGATGTCTATGGCGTGATTTACGCGCTTCAATCCGGCGGCGGTTTTTCAAAGGCTGAAATGAAAACCATCGCCGATGATGTGCGCCGGGAGCTTTTGCGCGTGAAAGACGTGGCAAAAGTGGAGATTTTCGGCGCGCAAGACGAAAAAATTTATATCGAGGTTTCGCAAAAGCGCCTGGCCGAGCTGGGGCTGGACATGAACGCCGTGCTGGCGCAGCTGGGGCAGCAAAACGCCGTGGTTTCAGCCGGCAGCGTGGAAACGGCGCTGGAAGTGGCGCCCGTGCGCGTGAGCGGCGCTTTCGGCTCGGTGCAGGCGCTGCGCGACATGCCCATTCGCGGCCCTTCGGGGCGGCAGCTGCGCCTGCAAGACATCGCCCAGGTGCGGCGCGGCTATGTGGAGCCGCCGCAAGTGAAGGTGCGCCACGATGGCAACGAAGTGATTGCGCTGGGCGTGTCGATGGCCAAGGGCGGCGACATCATCGCCCTGGGCAAGGCGCTGAAAGAGGCGGCGGCCCGCATCGAAAGCACGCTGCCCGCCGGCATGACGCTCCAGCAAGTGCAAGACCAGCCTGCCGTGGTGGCCGGCTCGGTCAATGAATTCGTGCGGGTGCTGGTGGAGGCCGTGGCCGTGGTGCTGGGCGTGAGCTTTCTCTCGCTGGGCCTGCACAAGCGCCCCGGCGGCCCCCATCCCTTGCGGCGGCGCTGGGTGCTGGATTCGCGCCCCGGCCTGGTGGTGGGCATCACCATTCCGGCGGTGCTGGCCATCACTTTTCTGCTCATGTATTACTGGGGCATCGGGCTGCACAAGGTATCGCTCGGCTCGCTCATCATCGCGCTGGGGCTGCTGGTGGACGACGCCATCATCGCCGTTGAAATGATGGTGCGCAAAATGGAAGAAGGTTATGACCGCCTGCGTGCCGCCACATTTGCCTACGAATTGACGGCCATGCCCATGCTCACGGGCACGCTGATTACCGCCACGGGTTTTCTGCCCATCGGCATTGCCAAATCAACGGTGGGCGAATACACCTTTGCCATATTTGCCGTGACGGTGATTGCGCTATTGGCCAGCTGGGTGGCTTCGGTGATTTTCGTTCCGCTTTTGGGCACGTGGCTTTTGAAAACGCCGCCGCACGTGGCGCATGCGCGGGAAAATGCCATTGAAAACCGCCGCGAAAACACTCCTGAAAATAGCCATGAAAATGCGGCTGAAAATACCGCCGAGCTGCATGACAATTTCAACACGCCTTTTTACATGGCCTTTCGCCGCCTGGTGGCCTGGTGCGTGCGGCGGCGCTGGCTGACCATCGGCGCCACGGCGCTGGTGTTTGCGCTGGGCATGGCGGGCATGGGGCGGGTGCAGCAGCAGTTTTTCCCTGACTCCACGCGCCCCGAAATCCTGGTGTCGCTCTGGCTGCCCGAAGGCGCCAGCTTCGCGGCCACTGAAGACGTGGCCACGCGCGTGGAAAAGCGCATCCGGCAAGCGCCGGGCGCTGCCAGCGTGAGCGTGTGGATTGGCTCGGGCGTGCCGCGCTTTTACCTGCCGCTGAACCAAATCATGCCGCAGAGCAACGTGGCGCAGCTCATCGTGCTGTCGCAGGACGTGGCCGCGCGCAATCGCCTGCTCGGCAGCCTGCCCGCCCTGCTGGCGCAGGAATTTCCGGAAGCGCGCGCGCGCGTCAAGCTCCTGTCCAGCGGGCCGCCCGTGGATTACCCGGTGCAGTTCCGCGTGATCGGGCCTGATCCGCAGCAGCTGCGCGCCTACGCCAACGAAGTCAAGGCCGCCCTGCGCGCCAACGCGCACATGCGCGACGTGAACGACAACTGGAACGAGTCCATCAAAACGCTGCGCCTGCAAATTGACCAGGCCAAGGCGCGCGCGCTGGGCGTGTCCAGCCAGTCCATCGCGCAAGCGCTGCACGTCATGCAAAACGGCGCGGCCGTGGGCCAGTACCGCGAGGGCGACAAGCTCATCGACATCACCTTGCGCCAGCCCGCCAGCGAACGCGGCGCGCTCGACAGCCTGGCCGGCGCTTACGTGGCCACCGCCAGCGGCAAAGCCATTCCGCTGGCGCAAATCGCCACGCCCGTGCTGGCCTGGGAGCCGGGCGTGATGTGGCGCGACAAGCGCGAATACGCCATCACCGTGCAAGGCGACGTGGCCCGGGGCATGGAAGGCGCCACCGTCACGGCGCAACTGCTGCCCGCCCTGCGCGAGCTGCAAGCGCGCTGGGCCAGTCAAACGCCCGGCTACCGCCTGGAAGTGGCCGGCGCCACCGAAGAAAGCAGCAAAGGCTCCGCCTCCATCGCCGCCGGCGTGCCCGTCATGCTGTTCATCACCTTCACGCTGCTCATGCTCCAGCTGCAATCGTTCAGCCGCGCCATGCTGGTCTTTCTGACCGGCCCGCTGGGCATCGCGGGCGTGGCCGCCGCCCTGCTGGCGCTGAACCGGCCATTCGGCTTCGTGGCCCTGCTGGGCGTCATCGCCCTCATGGGCATGATTCAGCGCAACTCGGTCATCCTCATCGACCAGATCGAACTCAACCGCCGCCACGGCATGAGCGCCAGCCACGCCATCGTGGAAGCCGCCGTGGGCCGCCTGCGCCCCATCGCGCTGACGGCCGCCGCTGCCGTGCTGGCCATGATTCCCCTCTCGCGCAGCGTGTTCTGGGGGCCGATGGCCGTGGCCATCATGGGCGGCCTCATCGTCGCCACGGCGCTGACCCTGCTGGCCCTGCCCGCCATGTACGCGGCGTGGTTCCGCGTGAAGGCTGAACCAGAGGGCGCAAGCCCGTAGAATCCGCCTCTTTCGCAGCGGGCTTCACGGCAAGCTTCGCGGCGGCCCCAAACCGCGCGGGTGGCGAAATTGGTAGACGCACCAGGTTTAGGTCCTGACGCCCGCAAGGGCGTGCCGGTTCGAGTCCGGCTCCGCGCACCATGGCAAAAAGCCCTTGGGCCAGTTTTGGCCCAAGGGCTTTTTTTTGCCCGCTCGCTTCAAAAAAGATAGCTGCCAATCCAGTCTGCGCCAGGACTTGCGGGCGATGGGAGCCATGCACAAAAAAGTCCGGCGCGGGCCGGACTTGGCTGCGGGAGCGGGAGTCAGCCGCAGCTGCCGACGAAGCCGCACTGGGTGCAGTAGTCGCAGCCGTCTTTGCGAATCATGGCGCGGGCGCCGCATTCGGTGCATTTCTTGCCGGCCATCATGCCGGGGGTGATGGCGTGGGCGCCGTCGCTTTGCGGCGCGTCCTTGGCGGCCTGCAAGGTTTCTGCGGCGGGCAAATCGCCTTCGGCAAAGAGCGAGCCTTGGGCGCGGCGGGCGATGAGGTCTTCAATGGCATAGCCGATGGCGGCCACTTCGCTGTCGTGCCAGCGGGGCACGCGGGTGCCGTCGGCCTTCTGGTAGGTGCCCAGGCGCACGGGGCCACGGTCCCACGTGACTTTGCGCAGGTCTTCCAGCGCGCGGTCCAGAAAGCCGCCGCGCGCGGCCAGGCTGAGCGAGCGCATGGTGGCGGTGATCCATTGCTGCGATTCGCCGTTCTGGCCCACGGGCATGAAAAATTCGATGGCGCGCTCCACGGTGCCTTTGCCGTCGGCCGTGGGCATGGGCAGGAAGGTGACGATGAGGTAGAGGCGCTGCGGGCCTTCGCTGGTCCAGTAGTCGATTTTTTCGGCCACGGCGGGCAGCCCGCCGGTGGGGCGTTTTTCAATGACGGTGCGCATGGGGTCGTCCGCATGGCCGTGGCGCGGGCTGGCGGGCGCGGCGTTTTCCTGTTTGGGCGCTTCGGCGGGGGCAGCCTCGAGCACGGAGCCGACGATGGCGTTGGGCCGGTAGGTGGCCAGGCCCTTCAGGCGGGCCTTCCAGGCTTTGGCGTAGAGGTCCTTGAAGTCGTCATACGGGTAGTCGGCCGGGACATTGACGGTTTTGGAGATGGAGGTGTCTATGAAGGGCTGCACGGCCTGCATCATGGCGATGTGCTCTTCGGCGGTCATGGCCAGGGCATTGACGAAGTAGTCGGGCAGATGGTTCACATCGCCGCCTTGCGCCTTGTAGAGGCGCCAGGCGTGGTCTTCCACCTGATATTCACTGCGGGAGCCGTCGGCTTCGCGTTTTTTGCGGGTGTAGGTCCAGGAAAAGGGCGGCTCGATGCCGTTGGAAGCGTTGTCGGCAAAGGCCAGGCTGACGGTGCCGGTGGGGGCGATGGACAGCAGGTGGCTGTTGCGGATGCCGTGCTTGCGGATGGCGTCCTGAATGTCCTGCGGCAGGCGGCTGGCGAAGGTGCCCTGGCCCAGGTACTGGGTGGCGTCAAAGCGGGGGAATGCGCCTTTTTCCTTGGCCAATTCGATGGAGGCGCGGTAGGCGGCGTTTCGCATGGCTTCGGCGATGCGGGCGGCCATTTGGCGGCCTTCGTCGCGGTCATAGCGCAGGCGCAGCATGGCCAGCGTGTTGCCCAGGCCCGTGAAGCCCACGCCAATGCGGCGCTTGGCGGCGGCTTCGGCGCGCTGCTGCTCCAGCGGCCAGAAGGTGACATCCAGCACGTTGTCCAGCGCGCGCACCTGGGTGGCGACGACTTTTTCAAAAGCGTCGAAGTCAAACACCGGCTCGCCGCCTTCGCCAAAGGCGTGGCGCACGAAGCGGGTGAGGATGATGGGGCCCAGGTCGCAGCAGCCGTAGGGCGGCAGGGGCTGCTCGCCGCAGGGGTTGGTGGCCTCGATGGTTTCGCAGTAGTTGAGGTTGTTGTCGCGGCGGATGGCGTCGATGAACAAGATGCCCGGCTCGGCGAAGTCGTAGGCGGACTTCATGATGGTGTCCCACAGCTGGCGGGCGGGCAGGCGCTTGTAAACCCACAGGCCGTCTTGCCGCTGGTAGCTGCCGGATTCGCGCAGGGCGGCTCCGGGGCGCGCCTTGTGCACCAGCTCCCAGTCGGCGTTTTTCTCCAGCGCCTGCATGAAGGCGTCGGTCACGCCGACGGAAACGTTGAAATTGTTCCAGCGGCCGGGCGTGCGCTTGGCGGTGATGAAGTCGAGCACGTCCGGGTGGTCAATGCGCAGCACGCCCATTTGCGCGCCACGGCGGCTGCCCGCGCTTTCCACGGTGGCGCAGCTCTGATCGAACACGTTGATGTAGCTGCACGGGCCGGAAGCGATGGAGGCGGTGCCCTTGACCTCGGCCCCGCTGGGGCGGATGCGCGAGAAGTCATAGCCCACGCCGCCGCCGCGCCGCATGGTTTCGGCCGCTTCGCGCAGGGCTTCGTAAATGCCGGGGTAGCCATCGTCGGCCACGCCCTGGATGGCGTCGCCCACGGGCTGCACAAAGCAGTTGATGAGCGTGGCCTGAATGTCGGTGCCCGCCGCGCTCATGATGCGCCCCGCGCCAATGGCGCCCGCCTTGAGGTTGGCCAGGAATTTGGCTTCCCATTCGGCGCGCAGAGCGGGTTTTTCGGCGGAAGCCAAGGCGCGCGCCACGCGAGCGAAGAGCTGGTCTTCGGTTTTTTCCTCTTTCTTGAGGTATTTCTCGGCCAGCACGTCCTGGCTGATGGGCTGCACGGGCAATTCCAGCCGGCTGGCGGCGATGTCTTCATGTTTCATGGGCGGGCAAGGAGCGAAAGAAAAAACAATCCTCTGCGCATGTGCCGCAGAGGGGAAAACCGGGGAGAGACGGCTGCACAGGCGTGAGACGCCGGAGGCTGGCGGAAAGGGCGGAAAACAGATGGCCAGCGCTGGAAAAAACGGGGCGGATTGTGGCATTCCCGGATGCGTTTCGGGGCGCATGAAAGCGGGCTAAATATTCCCCATCCACAGGTTTGCTGCGGTTTCTGTAGCAGCTTTTCCAGCATTGAAAAGGCCCGTGCGGCGGGCGATTTCAAAGATGGCAATGTGTATCCAACGGAAAGGCGGATGCGGGCATCCGGCAGCGCTTCGCCAGCCGGGCGAGGGCGTGCGGACAGCGGGTAATACTGAAGAAAAAAGCGTGTATTCGCTCTTGCTTCAATAGCAAACCATCGCCGCCAAATAAGCGGGAAACCGCTTTTTAATGGGTCTGGATTTGCTCCTGTTTCTGATATGGCTCTACGGAATCAGCCAAGCAGGAACCCTGAAATTCGTGCCGGAGCATGGCCGCTCGATACCGTCCTTTGGTTTTCGCAGGCCAAGCCAGCTTTTGTGGAAAGCTGATTTGGCCGCGAAAGGTTTCGGAACGGGGGCAAGGTGCAGGCGGCGCATGCAGGCGGAGAAGCGGCACGGGCGGCGCCATCGCGCGGCAAGGCGCTATTTTGCTCCTTTATCCATAGCGTCATGTCCTAGGAGGGACTGCGCGAAACGGTATTTTCAGCCGCTTGAATTCGCTCTCTTTTTCGATGCCGTCTGCCCGCGCGGTGCGTCGCACAGGCACAGACGCGCGGGCCATGAGCCGCAGTCTTTAAGCGGGCTTTTACTGCTCCACAAAAGCACGCTCGACCACGTAGTCGCCCGGCTGGGTGGTGTTGCCCTCTTTGAAGCCGCGCTTTTCAAGCACGGCCTTGAGGGACTTGAGCATTTCCGGGCTGCCGCAAAGCATCACGCGGTCTTCGGCGGGGTTGAGTTCGGGCAGGCCCAAGTCGCGCGCCATCTGGCCGCTTTCAATCAGATCGGGAATGCGCCCTTGCGTCTGGAACGGCTCGCGCGTGACGGTGGGGTAGTACTTGAGCTTGTCGCGCACCATCTCGCCCAGGATTTCATGCTGCGGCAGCTCGTGCGTGATGTAGTCGCGGTAGGCCAGCTCGGCCACCAGGCGGCAGCCGTGCACCAGCACGATTTGCTCGTAGCGCTCGTAGGCATCAGGGTCGCGGATGATGCTCATGAACGGCGCCAGCCCCGTGCCCGTGCCAAACAGATACAGGCGCTTGCCCGGCAGCAAATAGTCCGTCAGCAGCGTGCCGGTGGGCTTGTGGCCGACGATCACCGTATCGCCCGGCTGAATGTGCTGCAAGCGGCTGGTCAGCGGGCCATCGGGCACCTTGATGCTCAGAAACTCCAGCGTTTCTTCATAGTTGGGGCTGACGATGGAGTAGGCGCGCAAAAGCGGCTTGCCATCCACGCGCAGGCCAATCATCGTGAAATGGCCGTTGGAAAAGCGCAGGCCCGGGCTGCGCGTGGTGGTGAAGGAAAAGAGGCGGTCGGTCCAGTGGTGGACGGTGAGGACTTTTTCGTCGTTGAAAGCAGCCATTTCGTTGAGTCAGTCAGAAGGCGGACAAACAAAAAAGGCGGGCCAGAGAGGCTGGCCCGCTGCCGTCTGCTGCTTCTCGCAATCCATCCGCAGCAGTGGCGGGCATTTTCGCATGCGCCTCACGGCCGCCGCGCAGACCGGCGCGCCTGCCAGCCGCCAAGCCGCCGATTGCTGACGCACCGCAAAACCGCCCGAGCAGGCTGCGCACAATGGCGCGCTTTTCAATGGCCGAGAAAGGAATCGCGCATGCACCGCCGCTCTTTTTGCCGCCTGCTGGCGGCCGCTCCGCTTGCCTGCCTGCCCGCGCTGGCGGCCGCCCGGCAAGCGCAATCTGAAGGTGAACCCGAAGGCGAACTCATCGACATCGTCCTGGAAATCTCCGATGGCGGCCGGCCGCTTTTCGCGCCCCAGCTGCAAGCCCGCTCCGGCCGCAAGCTCAGCTTCAAAAAAGAAGCGGGCGATCGCGTGGAACGCCTGGACCTGGTGGCCGAATGCGACGCCGCCCGCCCCGGCCGCGTCAGGCTGCAAGGCGAGCTGTCCTTCAGGGAGATCGACTCGCTGGACTGGCGCGCCCGGGGCCGCTTCGAGATGGACTTGCAGATGAACCAGCCCGCCACAACGGCCGTGCGCGATGCTCAAGCCGGGCGCACCTTGCAAATCAAGGCCACGGTCCGCCCCGGCAAGCCGCCGGCTTGATGGCGGCTTTCATGCCGCGAAAGCGCGGGCAATAAAAAAACCCGCTGTTCAAACGAATCAGCGGGCTGCTTCAAAAACGGGCCAGATGGTGGGTCGTGTAGGGTTCGAACCTACGACCGACGGATTAAGAGTCCGCTGCTCTACCAGCTGAGCTAACGACCCTGGCCGTTTTTCCTTGCCGGAGCAAGAAAGCTGCGGATTGTAGCACAGCCTATTTCATAGGCTCACCGGCTGGCGCCGCCCGTGCGCTCAGGGCAGCACTTCCACCGTGGCCACGTAGGCCAGGCGGCGCTTCTGGGCTTTTGGGAAGGTGGTTTTGGCGTCGTCGGCGTCCACGTCAATCCAGTACATGCCCGCTTGCGGGAAGGTGAGGGTGAACTGGCCCTTGGCGTCGGTGGCGGTTTTGATTTCTTCCAGCTTGTCGCGGTAGCGGGTGCCGCCGCGCACGGCCTTGATTTCAAGCCCGGCGGCGGGCTGGCCGTCCAGGTGCATGGCAAAGGTGGCCGGCTCGCCCGGGGCCAGGTCGTTGGGGTGGGTCACGGGCGCCAGCTCCAGACCCTTGCCGCTGGGCGTGATGGCGCTGGGCTTGCCGACGGTGACGAAGGTTTCCACGCGCAGGCTGGATTCAAAGACTTCCAGGTCTTTGGCGTCGGCGGGCACTTCGGCGGCAAATTTTTCGGGCGTGCCGCGCCAGCGCTTGGGTTTGCCTTCGCCGTCTTTGTAAATGGCCGTGAGGCCGCCTGCATTGACGATGGCCACGCGATACGTGCCGCGCTGGGCGGGCTTGAAGTCGAAAACGCTGCGCAAATTGCCGGTGAAGGGCTTGTCCGGCTCCACGCGGCTGCCGTCGGGGGCGGTGATGGCAAGGTGGTCGAGCTTGAGCGGGAAGTGGTTGAAATAAAACAGGTCGTTGGCCACGGCGGCATCCACCGTGACCCATTCGGGCTTGGAGAGGCTGGTGGCAGAAGGCAGCAGCCAGACGTTGTGCGCCTGCGCGGCGGTCAGGCCCAGGGCGAGCAGGGCGGCGGCAATGCGGGGAGCGAGTTTCATGACGCAAGTCCTTTGCGGAGGTTGAGAGAAGATGAACAGGTTCAAAAAGAGAAGCGAATCCAGAAGGCTGAAAACGGCCTTCGCGCAGATTCCACTAGGACATCATGCTATGGATTCAGGAGCGAATTCAGGCTTTTCGCAAGCCTGCGGTCAGGGCTTGAGCGTGACGCGCACCGCGCCCAGCTCGCTGCTGCCTTGCGCCTGCGCCTGCGCCTGGGCGGCGGCTTTCGGGGGCCAGTCAAACGGCACGCTGAGCACTTCGCGGCCGCCGACTTCGCGGGCCGCTTCCACCATCAGCTTGTAGCTGCCGGCGGGCAGATTGGGCAGGGGGCCGCTGCCGGCGGTGAAAGAAAGCGTTTGCACGCCAGAGGGGCGCGTGGCGCCGCTGACGCCATCGACGGGCATGTCCAGATTGCGGCCCGCGCGGCGCCACCACTGGCGCATGTCCTTGAGCCATTTCGTGCCCTTGCTGTCGCCGTCGGCCACGCGCACGTCGTACCAGACGGCCAGCGTGGCGGGCGTACCGGGCACATCGGCCTTGGCGTCGGCAGGCTCCACCCAGATGGCCACGTAAGGGCGGTGGTATTCGGCCACGTTCAGGCGCGGAATTTCCACGCTCACGTCCAGCCCGGCGGCCAGCGCGGGCGCGGCCAGCGCGCTACCCAGGGCCAGGGCGCAGAGGGGTTTTTTCATGTGCATTGCTCCTTTTCTTCAGGTTCAGGGGGAAGTGGATGAAAAGCGGAGGGCGGCGGCCTTCAGGGGCCATCGGGCCAAAGCGGTCAATCCAAGGCGCTCCATCAAAAACTCTCAATGCGCCATCCAGATGGCCAGCAGCGCGGGAATGAGCACACCCAGCGCGGTGATGGGCCAGGTCATGGGCCGGCTGGCCGCGTGCATCTTCATGATGAGCAGGCCCGTGGCTGAAAACACCAGCGCCGCAATGGCGAACAAGTCGATGAACCAGCGCCAGGCCGCGCCCGTGTGGCGGCCCTTGTGCAGATCGTTCAGCCAGGCAATCCAGCCCCGGTCGGTCTGCTCGTATTCCAGATCGCCCGTTTCCAGGTCGATGCGCAGCCAGGCGTCGCCGCCGGGGCGCGGCAGGGAAACGTAGGCTTCGCCCGCGTCCCACTCCGCTTTGCGGCCCTGCACGCTCACGCCCAGCTCGCGGCGTATCCAGGCCTGCACATCAGCGGGCAGGGGCGCGGGCGTTTTGGCGTCTTGCGGATCGGCGGCCCGCGCGGCTTGCAGCAAGGCGGCAGGCACGCTGGCGCGGCGCGTGCTCACCTTGGGCGCCGATTCAATCTGCCCTGCGTGGTTGAGCGTGATGCCCGTCACGGAAAACAGCGCCATGCCCAGCAGGCACAGCGCCGCGCTCACCCAGTGCCACACCGTGAAAAGCCGCAGCCAGCGGGCGCGGCGGCGCGCGGCTTGCAAATCAGGCGGGGCGGATGAGGACGGCGGCATGAACGCGATGAAGACAAAGGCGCCAGGGCAAAGAAGCGCCAGAACAAAGAAAAGCCGGAAGCAAAGCTGGAAGAAATGGCCGGAAGCAGCCAGGCCGGCGGGCCGCGCATTCTAGGGATGAAAGCCATTTGCATTGCTGAAACCCCGCCGCCCTTGTGCCCATCAAGCGCCGGGCTTCTGCCAGCCGCGCCCCTCGGCCCTTTGCGGCGGCGCGGGCAGGCAAAAGGGCCATCCGGGCCACATTCCCAACGCTGAGGCAGTCCGTATTTCGCTTCTCTATTGATAGCGATACGTCCTAGTGAAAACAGCGCAAAAGCCTTTTTTCACCCTTTTGATTTGCTCCTGTTTTTCAGCACATCCAGCCGCCTGCCGCCCGATACACTGCCCGGCGTCTGCCCTCCTCTTGCAAAAAAACCGCCATGACCGCCCGCACCGTGTTCTTTCTTTCAGACGGCACCGGCATCACCGCCGAAGCCTTTGGCAACGCCATCCTCGCGCAGTTCGACATCGCCGTGCGCCGCGTGCGCCTGCCCTTCGTCGATACGCCCGACAAGGCCCACCAGGCCCTGCGCCAGATCAACCACGTCTGCGAAACCGAAGGCCAGCGCCCGCTCGTCTTTTCCACGCTGGTGGACCGCGAAGTGCTCGAAGTCATCCGCACCGGTTGCCACGGCATGCTGATGGACACCTTCGCCACCTTCGTGCAGCCGCTGGAGCAGGAGCTGGGCGTCAAAAGCCTGCACCGCGTGGGCCGCTTTGCCGACGTGAGCCAATCGCGCGAGTACCACGACCGCATTGAAGCCATCAACTTCAGCCTCGCGCATGACGACGGCCAAAGCGACCGCGACTTGGAAAGCGCCGATGTCATCCTCGTCGGCGTCAGCCGCAGCGGCAAAACGCCCACCAGCCTGTACCTGGCCATGCAGCACGGCCTGAAAGCCGCCAACTACCCGCTCATTCCCGAAGACTTCGAGCGCCGCCAGCTTCCCCCCGCCTTGCTGGCCTGGCGGCACAAACTCTTTGGCCTGAGTATCAACCCGCAGCGCCTGGCCGAAATCCGCAGCGAACGCCGCCCCGGCTCGCGCTACGCCTCGCTGGAAAACTGCCGCATGGAAGTCAGCGAAGCCGAAGCCATGATGCGCCGCAGCGGCATCCGCTGGCTGTCCACCACCACCAAAAGCATCGAAGAAATCGCCACCACCATCTTGCAGGAGCTGCACCCGCAGCGGCTGGGATACTGAGCGCCCGCCCCGCCCCGCGCCCGGCCTGAAAAGCCGGATGCGCGGCCTTTGATCCGCCCCTGAACCTGCCCGGAGTCTGCTCATGAAGGGCTGCGAATCGGGAAGGGCAGGGGCCTTGAAGCCTTGCGGCCCGCCAAGGCTTTGCAAAGCAGCAGAGCGCCCGGATCCGCGCTTTTCGCGCCCGCAGACCGCACCCGCAGACGGACCTTGGACAGGCTCCTGGCCTTTTTTCACAGCCCGTCCGTGTCATACACCCGCCCCGTGTGGCGCGGGATGATGCTGCCGATGAGGTAGGCGCTGTTGCGGCCCGCCTCTTCCTGCGGGGCGGCCTGGATGGCGTTCACGTTCATCCATTCCTCCACGAAGGGCAGCGGGTTGGCCGCCACGCGGGGAAAGGGGCTGCCCAGGCCCAGGGTTTCATAGACGGGCTGGGCGTTGAAGATGACCGAATCCTGAAGCTTCTTGACGGTGATGCCGGGCAGCTCGCGGTCCTGGCTGCCGAGAAACTGCGACCAGTCCAGCTCGGCCTGCGTGATTTCGGTGACGATGGCCTGCGCTTTCTCGCGGTTTTGCGCCAGCCAGGCCTGGCCGCGCGCGGTATTCAGCTCGATGCGAATCACCATTTGGTCCAGCCGCTGGTGCACTTCAAACTCGTCCTGGCAGATTTTCTGGATGGCTTTGGCAATGGGCACGAACATGCCGATTTCACCAAAGGCAAAGGTCACGATGAATGAGGATATGAACTGAATGCGCTCCAGGCAATACAGCGCCACATAAAAAGCCATGACGGCGGCGTATGCCTCTTCGCCGCTGGCCTGGCCCAGCGCATAGCGGTGCGATACCGTGTAAACCTCGCCAAAAACCTGCGCCATTTTCTCCAGCCGGTGAAAGCTTTCGGTGATGGAGAGAATTTCGTTGAATACTTCGTCCGGGTTGTCGAAGCTGTTGCGCACGATTTCGGAATAAGTGAGGCCGTGCAGGTATTCATTGGCGCCAATGGCCAGCGTCACGCCCCAGAGTTCCGAATTGGTGATGAAAGGCGCCAGTATGGGCACGATGCTTTTGCTGGCCACCGTGTCGGCTTCCCACTGGTAGGCCAGGTTGTAAATCATGGCGTCATACATGCCGCGCGAGCAGGTTTTGAATTCGCTATTGCACGAGGCGTAGTCGAATTCATTTTCGTCCCAGCGCAGCGAGAGCATTTTCTTGTACATGGCGAAAAGCTCCGGATAAGGGCGGTTGATGGAATCGAGCAGGCCGCCGGGCTGGCCGAGAAAAAGATCGGTGCTTTTGTAGTCGCTCTTGTGAATGTTGAAAATGGATTCGGGAATGCTGGGCTGGGTCATGGCAATGCCTGTGAAATGGAAGGATGAAGGCGGCAGCGCATTGAAAAGAGGAGCAGATTCAGGCCCGTTGAAAATGCGGTTGCCGCAGTGTTCGTGAGGAGGTGCTGCTATGAAACAAGGAGCGAAATCAAGCCCTTTACAGGCTGCATGCTCCGCTGGCGCAGCCGCGCTCGTCAGGGGCCATTTCAAAATCGCCATCCGGGTTTTCTGGCGCTGGCGCCAAAACGGGCGCCAAACCGGAAAGGCGGCTTTTTTCGGCCATGCGGCTTTCCACCGTGGCGCTTTTGCCTTGGTCGCTGGTGAGCGAATTCTGGTAATAGCGGCCTTTCATGCCGTAGCGGCACATGGCCAGGTGCTCTTCCATGATTTCGTCGGTGTAAACCACGGGGTCGCTGGCGCGGTCGCGCCAGAAATCGGCGCTGATGCCCTGGTCGGTGAATTTCTGGAAAATGGCGTAGATTTTGATCATGTCCAGCGTGGGGATATTCCACGCCAGCTCGTAGCGGTCTTTCAGCAAATCGGAATCGGTGGCGACCCAGTCAATCACGTTGCTGTTGTCCGATTTTTTCAGCGTGATTTCGCGTATGGGATAAATGCTGTTGGGCACGCCAGCGGCCTTGGAGCTGGATTCGGTGGGCATGTGCGCCACGAGAACCGAATGGCGGATGCCGCCCTGCGCCACGATTTGCCGGCGCAGCGCCTCCCAGTCGTAGCTGTAGCGGGGAGCTGCAATTTCATCCACGGTTTTCTTGTAGGTATCAATCGGCAGCCAGCCTTCGGGCCAGCGGGTTTTGTGCATCCAGGGCGCATTGCCTTTTTCGCGGGCCAGTTGCAGGCTGGCCTTGAGCGCAAAGTAATAGTGCCGCTCGGCCAGCCAGTGGCAGTGATCGCGCCCCGCTTGCGTGGTGTATTTCAGGTTTTTGCGCGCCAGCTCGGTGGCCACGCCCATCATGCCCACGCCGGCGCTGCGGCGCGCCTTGGCCGTCATCGCCACATGCGCAAAGGGGTAGTCGGACATGTCGATGCATTTGTCGATCATTTTCAGCGCGTAATAGGCGGCGGAGGCATATTGCTCGTCGCTGTGGATATTGCAGACGACCAGCGCGGAGAGCGCGCAGATGGCGATTTCGCCGGATTCGGGTTTGTCTTCGTCCGAATAAAGGTCGGTCATGCGCCAGTATTCTTTGGTGGGCAGCGCGATTTCATTGCAGAGGTTGCTGCTGTGAATGGGGTCTTTGAAAGGCGTGTGGCGGTTGGCTTCGTCGATCCACAATTCATAATGCGTGCCGCATTCATAAGCCTGCTGGCGGGCGAGCACGACGAAATCACGGGCGCTGATGGTTTTTTTTGGGAAATCGGGATTTTTCTCGTAGGCTTCATAAAGCGCCTCGAAATGGTCCTGGTCGCCCGAAAACATGGCGTGCCACAAATCAGGCGCCGAATATTCGGTAAAGAGAAAAACCTCTTCATTGCGCGCCGCTTTTTTGGTGAAAAGGCGGTTGTACATGACGCCGAAATGCAGCTCCCGGATTTTCTTGTCTTCGGTGGACATGGGGTTTTGCAGCAGGGCGATGGTGGTGTTTTCAGGGTCAAACGCCGAGTAGTAGCTGGTGCAGGCGCCGCCGCGCCCGGCCTGCTGGTTGGCTTTGGTGGCAAAAGCCAGCGCGCGGTAATACGGCAGTTTGCCCTGGTGCGAAATGACGCCGCCGCGCACCGGATCGCCCAGCGTGCGCGTGGAAATCATGCCGCCGATGCCGGCGCTCATGCCCGTCATTTCATACGCAATATGGTCGCCAATGGCCAGCGAATGCAGGCTGTCGCCTGCCTTGTAAACGCAGCAGGAAGCGTAGCCATTGAGCCGCGTGCCCAGGTTGATGTAATTGGGGCTGGGGGCGTTGATGCGGTTGTATGAAAAATGGTTGTACCAATTGACGATGTGCTTGAGGCGCTCTTCGCGCGGCTCGTCTTCAGCCAGCGCCATGGCCATGCGCATGTAGATGAACTGGGGCGATTCATATTCCTGCCGCGTGACGCGGTTCATGAGCGCGTATTTCTTGCGCAATTGCAGGATTTGTGAATAGGCATATTCAAAATCGCGCGCGTGATCGATGAATTTTTCGATTTGCGCGTATTCGTCTTCGCTGTAGTCCAGCTCGCGCATCAGGCCCGCTGCGGCCAGTTTTTGCTGCACGGCGCGAATGGTGGGCATGTGCGTGCTGCTGCCGTAGATTTCCTTGCGCGTGACAGCAGCGTAAAGCCGCCCGGCCATGAGGCTGTAGGGCCAGCTTTTTTTCTGCACGCAGATTTTGATGAGCTGCCTTTGCAGGTCCTGGCTGGTGGTTTTGTCGCCAAAGTGGCTCATCGCCTCCATGACGACGGAGGACCAGTCCACCCGCTCGCCCAGCTGCTCGCTGGCCCAGATGGACCAGCTGTTGACTTTGGCGGGTATGAAGGGTTCTTCGCGCCCGTCGCGCTTGATGATGGTTTTGAGCAATGCGCTCTCCCCGTGAATGGATTTGCACAAAGCCGGGGCAAGGCAGAGCTGGCGCGGACAGGGTTGGGGCCAAAGCAGGCGCGTTGGGCCAGGAGCGAAACCCGTCCGGCCCGCCGCACACCCGCAGCCGCCGACAGCCATGCCAGGCAGGCCGGTATCCGGGCTTGCGGATTGCCAGATGCCCCTTCATGAGGGCGCTGGCGCAAGGCCGCCGGGCCTTCCCGCCCCATGAAGGGGGCAGTGACCGCCTTTGCGCATGGCGCGCGCGGGCTTCAGAACCTGTTCACCACCTGTCCGTGAGCGCGAAGACGCAAGCCGGGCGCGGCCCGGAGCTGGCGCGTTTTACTTCGCTTTTGAGAGCAAATTCAGGGCCATGAAAACGCCTTTATCGCACATTCTTACGGGACCTCATACTATTGAATCAATAGCAAAAAGGGCCGGTGGCTTTCAGGGCGGTTCGACGGCCGGGTTCTCTCACGGACAGGCATTGAACGGGTTCTTGGCAGCGTTGCTGATCCGCTGACCGTTGCGGGGGCAGCGCAGGCTTGGTTTACCTGCTTCCCGTTTAACTCCGTGGCATGGCCGTGGAGCACCTGTCAGGCAGAACGCCAGCCGTCTGGAAGATGGCTGGCGAGCGGCGCGGATTGTGGCACGGGCGAAAGCGCCGCGCGGCGGCTTCAGCGCACGATGCCACGGCTGGCATTGGCGAGAAAGCCGAGCATGAGGCGGGCGTCTGCGGCCATATCGGCATCACCGCTGGCGGACTGCGCCTGGATGGCCTGCCGGGCGGCATCCAGCGGCAGGCCCTGGCGGTAGATCAGGCGGTACATGTGCTTGATGACAGCGATGCGCTCTGGCGAGAAGCCCCGGCGGCGCAGGCCCTCGACGTTGATGCCCTGGGCGGCGGCGGGATTGCCGGATGCGGTGATGAAGGGCGGCAGGTCTTGCGAGAGACGGGTTTGAAAACCCGCCATGGCGTGCGCGCCCACACGCACGTACTGATGCACGCCGGTGATGCCGCCGATGACGGCCCAATCGCCAATATGCACGTGGCCCGCGAGCTGGACGGCGTTGGCCAGGATGGTGTGGCTGCCAAGCTGGCAGTCGTGGGCGATGTGGACGTAGGCCATGATCCAGTTGTCATCGCCCAGGCGGGTGACGCCGGCGTCTTGCACGGTGCCGGTGTTGATGGTGACGAACTCGCGGATGGTGTTGCCCGCGCCGATCTCCAGACGGGTGGGTTCGCCTGCGTATTTCTTGTCTTGCGGCGCTGCGCCAATGCTGGCGAACTGGAAGATGCGGTTGCCGGGGCCGATGCTGGTGCGGCCTTCAATGACGCAGTGCGCGCCAATGCGGCTGCCCGCGCCAATGCGCACATGGGGGCCAATGACGGCATAGGGGCCGACGGCGACATCTGCCGCCAGCTCAGCCGCAGGGTCAATGAGGGCGGTGGGATGAATGGCTGCCACGGCGCGCGCTTGGCAAAGGCGTGAAAAGGCCGGAAAAAAGAGGTTCAGCGCACGCGGCGCATGGTGCACATGATGGAGGCTTCCACAACCAGCTCGTCGCCCACGATGGCTTTGCAATGGAATTTGTAGATGCCGCCGCGAACGCGGTCAAATGTGGTGTGCAAGGTGAGCTGGTCGCCCGGTTCAACGGGACGCTTGAAGCGCACGCCATCCGCGCCCACAAAGTAGAAAAGCGTGTCGTCATCCAGCGAAATGCCTTCGACCATGAAGCCCAGCAGCGCCGAGGCCTGCGCCAGGGCTTCGACCATGAGCACGCCTGGCATCACGGGACGCGAAGGAAAGTGGCCGGTGAAAAAGGGTTCGTTGATGGTGACGTTCTTGAGCGCGCGCAGGGACTTGTTTTCAAGATCGACATCAAGAATGCGGTCAACCAGCAGGAACGGATAGCGGTGCGGCAGCTTTTCAAGGATGTAGTGGATGTCCATGATGTCGTTGAATCTTTTTGGTGATGGGGCAAAAAGCCCGGCCGCCGCGCTGCGGCGGCCCTTCAGCCGGAAAGCCGGGCATTGTCGCCGTTTTCCGCCAACTTTTTCTCAAGTTGTCTGACACGTTCGCGCAGAGCATGAAGATGCTTGAGCGAGGCGGCATTCTTTTCCCATGCCGCGTTGTCGTCGATGGGGAAAAAGCCGGTGTATTGGCCCGGCTTGGTAATGGAGCGCGCTACCATGGAGGCAGCGGAAATGTGGACGTGATCGGCGATATCGAGATGCCCCAGGATCATGCCCGCCCCCCCTACCGTGCAATGCGCGCCAATGCGGGCGCTGCCCGCCACGCCCACGCAGCCGGCCATGGCCGTATGAGCGCCGATGTGCGTGTTGTGGCCAATCTGGATGAGGTTGTCGAGCTTGACGCCGTCTTCAATGACGGTGTCGTCCAGCGCGCCACGGTCAATACAGGTGTTGGCGCCGATTTCGACATCATTGCCAATGCGGACGCCGCCCAGCTGTTCAATCTTGACCCATTGGCCTTGATGCGGCGCGAAGCCAAAACCATCGCCGCCAATCACCGCTCCGCTTTCAATCAGACAGCGCTCGCCAATCGTGCAGCCCGATGCCACCATGACGCGCTCGCGCAAGACAGTGTGCGCGCCAATCCGTGCGCCGCTGCCCACAAAGCATAGAGCGCCCACACGGGCAGTCGGATGAACTTGCGCACCTTCCTCCACTACAGCGCTGGGGTGAATGCCTGCCGGCTCTGGCGGCAAGTGCGTACGCTTCCAGAGCTGGGTCAGGCGGGCGAAATAGAGATAAGGGTCTGAGACAACAATGCAGTCGCCTCGCGCGCCTGCCGCCTCTTGCATGGCAGGCGCGACGATGACGCACCCGGCCTGCGTCTGTGCCAGCAAGCCCGCCAGCTTCGGATTCGGCACCAAAAAGCTGATGTCGGCAGGCGTGGCTGTTTCCAATGAAGCCAAACGCGCCACTTCGCGCTCTGGATTTCCTCGCAACTCGCCACCAAGGGCCTCAACAATGGCGGCGAGAGAAAGGCTCACAGCGCTCGAAGTGTGCGATCGTTCAGCAAAAGCATTTATTTGGATGCATTAAGGGCCTTGATGACCTTGTCAGTAATATCCAGTTGGGGATTCAGATAGACGGCTTCTTGCAGAATCACGTCATATTTTTCAGCTTCGGCCACTTGCTTGACCACGCGGTTGGCGCGATCGAGCACGGCTTGCAGCTCTTCATTGCGGCGGGCATTGAGGTCTTCCTGGAATTCACGCGATTTGCGCTGGAATTCGCGGTCTTGCTCCAGCAACTGGCGCTGGCGCTGGCTGCGCTGGCTTTCGGACAGGGTGGGCGCGTCACGCTCAAATTTTTCAGAAGCAGCGCGCAGCGCATTGCCTGCGTCGTTCAGCTCTTTCTCGCGGCGTGAGAACTCCTGCTCCAGTTTGGCCTGAGCGGCCTTGGCTGGCTCGGCTTCGCGCAGCATGCGGTCAGAATTGACGAAGCCAATGCGCGCGCCTTGCGCAAAGGCTGGCGCAGCCAGAACAATGCTGACGGACAGAAGCGAAGCGCGCAGAAGATGGCGGGGGAGAGTAGTGGTCTTGATGGTCATATCTTGAGAAGGTGACAAAAACGATTTCGGATTTCAGAAGGAAGTGCCAATCTGGAACTGGAATTTTTCAATTCTATCGCCCGCTTTTTTACGGACAGGCACAGCAAAGGCAAAGCGCAGCGGCCCCATGGGCGATATCCAGCTGACGCCCACGCCTGCGGAGGCCCGGAAGGCATCGCGCTCGATTTTTTCGTGCTCTCCCAGCAGCGCGCCTACGTCCACAAAGCCGAACAGGCGCAAAGTGCGGTCATTGCCCGCGCCCGGAAACGGGGTGATGAATTCGGTGTTGAGCGTGATTTTGCGCGCGCCGCCAATGAAGGAGCCGGTGACGTCACGCGGACCGAGGGTGGCCTGCTCGAAGCCCCGCACGGAACCCAGGCCGCCTGAATAGAAATTCTTGAACACCGGAAACGGCTGCCCGGAAAGGCCCTTGCCCCAGCCCAGCTCGCCATTGAAGGCCAGCGTGTATTGCTTGGAAAGCGGCACGTATTGCTGGTACTGGTAGTTGGTTTTGACGTAGCGCGCATCGCCCAGCAGGCCCAGTTCGCCGAACAGGCGCTGGTAGCGGCCTTCATTGGGCGCCAAGGCGCTGTCGCGCGTGTCGCGCGACCAGCCCACCGTGAACGGAAAGGAAGTGCTCTTGTAGCCAAAGCGTTCGGCATACGCCAGGTAAGCTGCCGGGATGTTGGTGCCCGTGCGGATTTCGGTGCGCTCCGCATTGACGCCCAGGTAAACCGTGTCCTGCTCCGTGACCGGCACGCCGAACTTGAGGCCCGCGCCCATCGTGATCAAACGATAGTTGCCGCCCTGATCCTGGTAAGGCTTGGCGCTGCGGTAGTACGCCTCAACGGTGCGCGAAACGCCATCAGACGTGAAGTACGGATCGGTCGTGCTCACCACCACCGTGCGGTTGTACTTGCCCGTGTTCAGTTGCAGATCCAGTTGATTGCCGGAGCCAAAAGCGTTGTCTTGCGACAGGCCGAAAGTAAAAGACAGCTTTTCAGCCGATGAATAGCCCGCGCCAATCTGCACGCTGCCCGTGGGTTTTTCCTTTACGGTCACGACCAGATCCACCTGATCCGGCGCGTCAGGCACTTCGGCGGTGCTCACGCCCACGTCAGTGAAAAAGCCCAGGCGGTCCACGCGGTCGCGCGAGAGGCGGATTTTTTCGCCGTCGTACCAGGAAGACTCGAACTGGCGGAACTCGCGGCGAATCACTTCGTCGCGCGTCTTGGTGTTGCCTTCGATATTGATGCGGCGCACGTAGGCGCGGCGGCCCGGCGCAGCCTTGATGACGAAAGCCACGCGGTGATTGCCGGAATCGACTTCGGTATCCGCATTCACCGTGGCGAAGGCATAGCCGTAGTTGCCGAACTGTTCGGTAAATGCCTTGGTCGTGGCTGTCACTTCGTCAGCGTTGTACGGCTCGCCCGGCTTGATGGTGACGAGCGACTTGAATTCGTCTTCGCGGTCCAGGTAGTTGCCCTCCAGCCGCACGCCGGAGACAACGAAGCGCTCGCCCTCGGTGATGTTGATGGTGATGGACATGGACTCCTTGTCAGGCGACATGGCCACTTGCGTGCTGTCAATCTTGAAGTCCAGGTAGCCGCGTGTCAGGTAGTAGCTGCGCAGCGCCTCCAGGTCGGCATTGAGCTTGGCGCGCGAATACTGGTTGCTCTTGGTGTACCAGCTCAGCCAGCCGCCTGTATCCAGGTCGAACAAGTCTTTGAGCTTGCTTTCGCTGAAAACACGGTTGCCGACGATGTGGATGTCTTTAATGCGCGCGGGCTGCCCTTCGGTAATGTTGAAGGCCAGGTTCACCTGATTGCGCGCCACGGGCGTGACGGTGGTCTGCACTTCAGCGCCATACAGGCTGCGGTTGATGTACTGGCGCTTGATTTCCTGCTCGGCGCGGTCAATCAGCGCCTTGTCATAGGGGCGGCCTGCGGTCATGCCCGCGTCGCGCAGGGCGTTTTGCAGAACCTCCTTGGTGAACTCGCGGTTGCCCGCGAAATCGATTTGCGCCACCGTCGGGCGCTCCTGCACGATGACCACCAGCACATCGCCTTGCACATCCAGCCGCACGTCGTTGAACAGGCCCAGCGCATACAGCGCGCGGATGGCCGCCGATCCGGTTTCATCCGTGTAGGTGTCGCCCACGCGCAAGGGCAAGGAGCCGAACACCGTGCCCGGCTCCACACGCTGCAAGCCTTCCACGCGGATGTCGCGCACGGTAAAAGGGTTGATGGCCCACGCCATTTGCGATGCCAGAGCAGCCGCCACCAGCGTAGAGAGAGTGCGCAAACGCGCGCGATGCAACAGGGTTGTCATGCAAGAAACTGGTAATTCAGAGAGAAGGCAGTCCCAGCCAGCCTTGACTGGCAATATCGTTGTACAGGGCCAGCAGCATCATGGCGAAAAGCAAAGCAGCGCCTCCTTTTTGCAGGCGCTGCATCCATGCATCTGTAACCGGCCGCCCTGTTACAGCCTCCCAAAGATAATACATGAGGTGCCCTCCATCCAGAACGGGCAGCGGCAGCAGATTGAGCACACCCAGGCTCACGCTGACAAAGGCCAGCAGCCCCAGAAAGTAGACAGGCCCCAGCCGCGCGGCCTGCCCCGCGTATCCGGCAATCGCCACAGGCCCGCTGATGTTGCGCAGTGAAATCTGCCCCATCACCATGCGGCCCATCAGCCGCAGCGTGAGCGCGGAGGTTTCCCACACTTTGGCCACGCCCCTGACTGCCGCCTGCACCGGCCCATACCGCACCAGCGTCATTTCAGGCGCGGCCCCCACCATTGCGCCGATGCGTCCAATGGGCTGCCCCTGTTCCTGCGCCAGCTCGGGCTGCACGCTCAGGCTCAGGCGCTGGCCGTGGCGGTCAATCAGCCACTCCTGGGCAGGCGGCGCGCCACGGGCGCCGCTTTCGCGAATCAGCTCGCGCAGCTGCTGCCCATCCGTGACCGGCACATGGCCCATTCGCAAAACCCGGTCGCCTTCCTTCAGGCCGGCTTTTTCAGCCGCGCCGCCTGGCAGCACGCTGCCTATCAGAGGCTGGCGCAAGGGCGAGGCGATGCCGATTTCGCGAAACATCTGCGCGTCAGGCTCGCGGCGCGCCAGTTGCGACAGGGGCAGCAGCACGTCCTTTTCAGCGCCATCGCGGTTGATTTGCAGCGTCACGTCCACGCCATCCACCGCGCCCTGCGTCAGCAGCCAGCGCACGGTTTCAAACGAGGCCACCTCTTGCGCGCCGCCGCCAGCCAGGGTGATGCGCCGCACCTCATCGCCCGCCTGCAAGCCGGCCTTTTGCGCCAATGAACCAGCGGCAGGCGGCGCCAGCAGCGCGCGCGGCTCGTCAATGCCAACCCATCCAATCAGCGTGTAAAGCGCCGCTGCCAGCGCCAGATTGGCCACCGGCCCGGCCGCGACGATGAGCGCCCGCGCACGCAGCGGCTGCGTGTTGAAAGCGCGATGGCGCTCCTGCGGCGCCACTTCGCCTTCGCGCTCGTCGAGCATCTTCACGTAGCCGCCAAAGGGAATGGCGGCAATCACAAATTCGGTGTCCTGCCCGGGGCGCGGCTTTTTCGGCTTCCAGCTCCAGAGCGTTTTGCCAAAGCCTATGGAAAAGCGCAACACCTTCACTCCGCAAGCCACGGCCATGCGGTAGTGCCCCCATTCATGCACGGCAATGAGAACGCAGATGACAACGAGAAAAGACAGAAGAGTCAGCATGAAGGGAGCAAGTAGGGAACGCGCGAAACAATTTCAAGGCGGCACCGCTGCCAGACTGGCCGCGAAGAAAACGAATTGGAACAGCAAGGCATGAACAAGAAGCAGGTGGTGCAATTCAGCTACTGTTTCAATAGCATTAAGTCCTAGTACAAATTGCGCCAGGCGGCATTTGAACGCATTCAAATCCGCTCCTCTTTTTAAGGATTGATACCGGCCAGCTTGTGTTGGGGAGCGTAGCCGTGAGCAGGCGCGTTGGCTGGGCCGCTGCTGGGCGGCGGCTTCGTTTGCGCAGGCCGCTGAGCGCCAGGTGGCTTTCAAACTCGCGCGGCGGTCCGGTGAAAGGGTCGGCAAAGGCCAGGCGGCGCGCCAGCAGTTGCAGGGGGCGCAAGGCGGGCCATGCGCGTTTCGCTGCTGGGAGTGCCTTCAGCCTCCGTGCATGGTGAAAAAGTGCTCATGGTGCAGCAGACGGCTGCGGCGCGCGGACGGCGGAGCAGGGCGGCCAGGCAGCCCGGGAGCGTCGGCGCGATGGCCTCGCATGTGCGGCTGACTTGCCGCTGGCTGAGAATCTGTTCAGAAAAGCTGCTGGCAGGCGGCGCGGGAAGCTGCACGGCGAAGGCCACTAGCCCGGTGGTATTGCAGTCAATGCAGTGAATGGGGCTTGACACGGGCAGGCCCAGCTTGCGGCGAAGGCGGGCCAGCAGGCTCTGCCGGACGAAGGGGGCCGCTGGGCGTGACGGGCATGAAATGAGGCTTGCCAGCCACGATGAGCCATTCGTCCTGGCAAATGACAGCTTCTTCGGCAGGCAGGGCGGCTCGCCTGCTGGCGCGCGCCGCCAGTAGTGCAGCCCGGGGCGGCGGGCGGCTCAGGGCGCGGATGACAGGCGCGGGGTTTGGGCGCGGCGCAGACCGCCAGCTTGCCGCCCGGCCCCTGCCGCGCCAGCGCCGCGCGGCTTTCACCTTCAGTCCCGCGCTTTCAGCAGCGCCATGCGGCGCTCCACGTCATCCAGCACATCGGCCGCGCGCACATCCAGCGCCAGGCACAGGCGCAGCAGCATGCGCACGCTGGGGCTGTTGCGGCCCAGCTCGATCAGCGAAAGGTAGTTGCGGTCCATGTCAGCGCGCAAAGCCAGATCGGACTGGCTCCAGCCCCGCTCTGTCCGCAGCTTGCGCAGCGCCTGCCCCAGCGCCTGATCGACCCCATCCGCCATGCGCATGAGCGTGCGGCCAGGCATGCCGCCGGAGCCGCACGTATCCGGCACAATCAAAAGATACATGCGCTAACATATTCACGAAATTCAAGCTATCTCCCCTCTGCATATGCGACACAACTTGTCGCAACCTCTTCCTAAACTGCCCGGCATCGCAACTTCAATCCCTCTCGCAACACCGCCAAACCCAAGCCTGCCGCCGCACCCGCTGCGTCAGCGGTATCGCCCGCCGCGCCCGCACCCGCCGCTGCCCGCCCCAAGGGCGAAAAACTGGCCCAGCGCCTCTCGCACATCATCGCCCTGCTGCACCAGGGCGACATCCTCGACAAACAGCAACTCGCCCAGCAATTCGGCGTGGACGTGCGCACCATCGAGCGCGACTTGTTCGAGCGCCTCAAAGGCATCGCCGAGCGCACGCCCGAAGGCGAATGGCGCATTGCCTCTGCCCGGCGCAGCACCATCCCCGCGCGCTACCTGAGCGAATACGGCCAGCTGGCAGGCGCCGCCGCCTTGTTCCCCGACGCCAGCTTGCCCTGGCTGATCGGGCAAATCGAAACCCGCCCCGCCGAGCGGGGCCTGCACGTGCAGCCCGTGCCGGAAGAAGACTTGCGCGGGCAAAGCCGCACCTTTGAGCAGCTGCAAACAGCCGTGCAGCAGCACCGCCCCTGCCAGTTCACCTACAAGGGCAAGCCGCGCCACACGCACCCTTACCGCCTGATTCACAAAAACGGCATCTGGTACCTGGCCGCCGCCGAGCTGAACGCACAAACAGGCGCGCAGATAGCCGCGCAGCAGCTCAAAAACTTCAGCGTCGCCCGCATCGAAGCGCTGCGCGTGGACGAGCACGCGAGCTTCGCCCCGCAGCCCGAGCACCTTGCCTACCTGGAGCGGCAGCCCGACATCTGGTTTACCCGGCAGCCTGTGGAAGCCACCTTGCGCGTGGCCGCCGCCGTCGCGCACTACTTCACCCGGCGCGATTTGCTGCCCGGCCAAATCACCCGCGCCGACGCCGACGGCAGCCTGCTGGTCACCGCCACCATCCACCACCCGCAGCAGCTGCTGCCCATCGTGCGCTACTGGATGCCCCACGTGCGCATCCTCGAACCCCAAGAATGGGACGAGCAACTCATCCTCAGCGTGCAGGAAACCCTGCGGCAATGGCTGCCCGAAAACCGCGCCAAAACCCGTTCTGAAAAGCCGTCAAAAACACGGGCCGGGAAAAAAGCCGGGAAAACCGCTGAAAAACAAACCGCAAAGCCAGCCAAGGAGCAGCCATGAATTTTCTGACCGCCCTGATGCTTGCCGTGGCCCTGTTGCTGCTTTGGCGCTTTGTCATTCTGGGCATTTTCATCTTCATACTGGCCTGCACCATCTGGGGCATTTTCATGGCGCTCAAAACCGCGCTGCGGATATTGAACCATTCCCAACAGTAAATGCAAGGAGAAAACCATGCCCATCAAACCCCCGCCTACCACCTGGCATTGCCCGAAATGCCAATGGCGCAAAACCGTCAGCCCCAAAAGCGACGCCCTGCAAGCCGGCGTGGAATGGTTCGACCATTGCCCCCAATGCGGCTGCCGCGAGATTGAATCGCGCGAGGCCACAGCGCTGGAAAGAATCACCGCCAGCCTGAAACTGTAAGCCACAGGCGTTCAGGCATTTTCATCAACCAAGCAAGGAGAGTCATATGACTTCACAAAATAATCAAATAGAACATAGGCTGGATTCGCGAGGCCTCAGCAAGGAGGAGATCAAGTTAAAAATACGCGAGAAGATACGCGAGATTAGAAGTTATACGCCAAAGGTAGGCGTTTTTGGAAATTCTGGCGTAGGCAAATCAAGCCTGTGCAATGCGCTGTTTGGCAGGGATGTGGCTGCCATCAGCGATGTGGAAGCATGCACTCGTGAACCACAGGAAATCCTGATTGGAAACAATGAATCTGGCGGAGGACTGATTCTGGTTGATTTGCCGGGTATTGGCGAAGACCCGGCCAGGCATGAGGAGTATATGGCGCTTTATGAGAGCCTTGCCCCCAATCTGGATTTGATTATCTGGGCGATCAAAGCGGATGATCGCACTTATGCTTCCGGCCTGGAGGCATATCAACGGATTGTGAAACCTGGAAAAAACGTGCCGTCTATTGTTTTTGTTATTACGCAAGTGGACAAGATTAATCCCAGCCGCGAATGGGATCGGGAAAACAGAAAACCCGGAGAAACGCAGCGGCAGAATATTACTGCAAAAATCAATGATATTTCTGCTCGTTTCAAAGTGCATGCTGGATTGATAGTGGCTGTTGCAGCAGAAGAGCAATACAATTTACAGGATATTGTTGACAAAATTGTGGAGGTGCTGCCCAAGCAGAAGAAATTTTCCGTTGCGCGGGAAGCGAAAGAAGAAAACGTTAGCGAAGCCACGCGGGTCGCAGCAGAAAAAGGCGTCTGGGAAAGTGTGAAAGAATTTGCCGGAGACGCATGGGATTCCGTAAAAGAATTCGCAAGAGATGTCGTGGTTGAAACAGCCGTGAAAACAGTAAAAGGAATAAAAGACGCTATCTTTAGTTGGCTCCGTTGAGCATTATCCCAAATTAAGCGACATGCGTTTACGCACTTTCAGGCCGTAAAATATCGCGGCCTGAAAAATCTGCCGCCAGTCTGAAGTCATCAGGCGCGGCATTCAATCAATTCCATCTACCTGGTATTCCAAAGGAAAAACAAGCCATGAGCAATGAAACCCCTCGTTCCGAAGAATCAGGCGATAGCGGCGCCCTGCATTCTGCCATCAATTCCGCTTTTGATTACGTCATTGAAAACCGGTCTGATTATTACAGGAAAAACCCCAGTAACCTTCCGCAGCTCGATAGCGTCTCCGGCCTGATATCAAGTTACACCCGGAATAATGCGGCCATTTCGGGCGGCGCGAGCCTGATTCCCGGCCCCTGGGGCATGGCTGCCGTTATTCCCGAGCTGACGCTGGTGATTCGCAACCAGATTCAGATGGTTTATGACATTGGCGTGGCCAATGGCAAGCAGGCGCAATTGACCAAGGAGTTGCTGATTGGCATTTTTCTCACCGCCATGGGCAGCAGCGCCGG
Organism: Ottowia massiliensis; assembly: GCF_900240305.1. Taxonomy (NCBI): domain Bacteria; kingdom Pseudomonadati; phylum Pseudomonadota; class Betaproteobacteria; order Burkholderiales; family Comamonadaceae; genus Ottowia; species Ottowia massiliensis. The sequence goes on from NZ_LT964854.1 coordinate 2,257,715, forward strand.
AAGTCTTTTGACCATTCATGGCGGAAAGATATTGGTCAGGCGCGCATCCTTGCAGGTTATTCAAAAGATTATCGCCATGCTGGGCGGCAGGGTGACGCAGCAGGTGATTAAATCAACTGTCAGCAAATGGCTTCCTTTCGTGGGTGCGGCAGCCATGGCGACCTGGACGGGTTACATGACCAAAAATATTGGCGAGAAGGCCAATGAACTTTTCAAGCTTGAAATCGAGGATGACCCGCAAACCCTTGATATCGAACTGAAGCCTGAATGAGGAAACAGGCATGGATAGGCCCGCAGGCCGCCGGGCGATGCGGCCTGGAAATTCCATCATCAGCCTGATGGCATATCTGATGGCGGGTTTTTCGGGTTTTCTGTAACGGATGCAGCTTTGGGGAGCCTGAATGGCTCTTTTTTTCTGCTGTCCGCCTTGCGGCATTCATCGGTTTACCGTGGCGGCATCTGCCCGCGCCGCCCGCCACGCTTGCAGCAGCGGCTGGGCGAAGGGGGTCCAGGCCACGGCGGGCAGGCCGGCCTGGCGCAGGCGGGCGTTGGTCCAGGTGTTGCAGGTGCTCAAGAGGCTGTAGCGGCCGTGGGCTTCGTAAAAAGCGTCGGTTTCGCCATAGGCGCTGGCGGAGATGGGGCGGGCCAGGCCATTGGAGGCGGTCTGGAAGTAGGGGCGGATGCCTTGCGCCAGTTTCAGATATTCGGCGGGGGTGATTGGCAGGGCCGGGCTGTGCGCGGTGGCGGGCGGGGCGTGCGGCAGGTAGGTGATGTGCAAGGTGGCGCGGCCCAGGCCGCTGATGGCCTTGAGTGAGGTGCTGGCGCGCGCTTGCGCCCAGGTGGGGGTTTCCAGATAGAAGGCGCGTTCGCCCCAGCCGATGGCGATGTGGGTGGCGGCCAAAGAAGCGCTTTGCGGGCCGAGCAGGCTGCGCCAGTCCAACCATTCGTTGCTCAAAGGCATGACGATGTCAGTGTGCAGGCCGTTGCTGAGAAGGTAGATAGTGATACGGCTTTCAGCCACAGGCGGGCGGGCGGTGTTCAGGCGCACGCAGCCCAGCGCGGCGGCGGCCAGCAGGTACAGCAGCGCCAGCGCGAGAAGAGTACAGGCGGCGCGAAGAAGCAGGCGGGCGGGGCGCGGCAGGCGGCGGGTCATGGGCGGCGGGCGGGCGCGCTGGCGAGGGCGGCGCGGCTCGTGGCGCTGGGCCGGGGTTTGTCAGAAAGAGGAGCAAATTCAAGGGTTCCAAACGCCGCCTTGCGCAGGTTTGACTAGGACATCTTGCTATCAATCAAGGAGCGAAAAATAGCAAAGATGACAAGGCGGCGGCAGGCCCTGTCTGGGGCTAGCCCTGCGCCGGGGCGGGCTGGCGGGCGAGGTGTTCCAGCATGCGGCGGTAGATGTTCTTGAGCGGCTCCAGATCGGCCAGGGCGATGTGTTCGTCGATTTGGTGAATGGTGGCGTTGGGCGGGCCGAGTTCGATGACCTGGGGGCAGATGCGGGCGATGAAGCGGCCGTCGCTGGTACCGCCGCTGGTGGAGAGTTCGGTTTGCAGGCCGGTTTCGGCGTGGATGGCGGCGCGGGCGGCATCGACCAGCGGGCCGGGGCGGGTGAGGAAAGGCTGGCCGCTCAAAGTCCATTCAATGGAGAAGTTCAGCCCGTGCTTGTGCAGCACGGCTTGCAGGCGCTGCTGAAGGCTCTCGGGCGTGGATTCGGTGCAGAAGCGGAAGTTGAAGTCCATGACGGCTTCGCCGGGGATGACGTTGGTGGCGCCCGTGCCGGCGTGCAGGTTGCTCACTTGCCAGGTGGTGGGGGGAAAGCTGTCGTTGCCTGCGTCCCACTGCGTGGCGGCCAGCTCGGCCAGGGCGGGGGCCAGCTCGTGCAGGGGGTTGCGGGCCAGGTGGGGGTAGGCGACGTGGCCTTGCACGCCGCGCACGGTCAGGCGCCCGGAAAGAGAACCCCGGCGGCCGTTTTTGATCATGTCGCCCGTGCGTTGCACAGCGGTGGGTTCGCCCACGATGCACCAGTCGAGCCGCTCGCCGCGCGCCTGAAGCTGGCGGCAGGCGGCCACGGTGCCGTCGGTGGCGGGGCCTTCTTCGTCGCTGGTGAGCAGCAGGGCCACGTTCAGCGGCGCTTGCGGCTGTGCCCGGAAAAATTCTTCGGCGGCGACGATGAAGGCGGCGATGGAGCTTTTCATGTCGCTCGCGCCCCGGGCGTAGAGCTTGCCGCCGCGCACTTGCGGCTCGAAAGGCGGGCTGCTCCAGCGCCCGGGCGGGCCGGGGGGCACCACGTCGGTGTGGCCCGCAAAAACCAGCGTGCCTGCGGGCAGGGCGGCGGCGCGCCTGGCCCAGAGGTTGCGCACGCGCGCGCTGGCGGGGCCGCTGCTCATGTCTTCGCAGACAAAGCCCAGCGGTTCGATGCGCTGGCGGATGAGGTCCATGCAGCCCGCGTCATCGGGCGTGACGGAGGGGCGCGCGAGCAGGGCCTGGGCCAGCAGCAGGGTGGGTGAGGAGGGCAGGGCGGTCATGGCGGGGTTGTGGCGCGAGTGGCTTGGCAAGGGGTGGAGGAAAGAGCGGGGAAAGGGCGGAGGAAAGGGTGGGGAGCGCTGGCGGCGGCCCGGCGCTGAAGACCCGCCTGCAAGCCGCCCGCAGGTGTTGGAGGGCGCGGCGGGGTTATCAACAAGAGGAGCAAATTGAAAGGGGCTGAAAAGGCATTTCGCGCTGTTTCCACCAGGGCATCATGCTATGAATAGAGGAGCGAAATGAAGTGGCGTATTGGGCTTTTTCGCCCGCTGCTTGAGCTTTGCCGGGCTGTTCCGCTTTTTGGGCTGCCCGCAGCCGGGCCATGAGCAGGGGGCTGGCGCGGCGCGGGCGGCCTCAGTCGCGCGGGGGCGAGAGGATGGTGCGGTTGTTGCGCTCGTCCATGGGGCTGACCAGGCCCGCCGCTTCCATGGAGTCAAGCAGGCGGGCGGAGCGGCCATAGCCGATGCGCAGGGCGCGTTGCAGGGCGGAGATGGTGGCCTTGCGCTGGGTGAGGACGAATTCGACGGCGCGGTCGTACATGACGTCTTGCTCGTCGCCGCCGCCAAAGCCTTCGCCGCTGTAGGAGGCGCTGCCGCCGCTGTCTTCGCCATCGGCCACGCCGCCTTCGAGCACGCCTTCGATGTAGTTCGGCTCGCCCTGGGATTTGAGGTATTCGACGACGCGGTGCACTTCGTCGTCGCTGACGAAGGCGCCGTGCACGCGCTGGGGCAGGCCCACGCCGGCGGGCAGGTAGAGCATGTCGCCCATGCCGAGCAGGGTTTCGGCGCCCATCTGGTCCAGGATGGTGCGGCTGTCGATCTTGCTGCTGACCTGAAAGGCGATGCGCGTGGGGATGTTGGCCTTGATGAGGCCGGTGATGACGTCCACGCTGGGGCGCTGGGTGGCCAGGATGAGGTGAATGCCGGCGGCGCGCGCCTTTTGCGCCAGGCGGGCGATGAGTTCTTCAATTTTCTTGCCCACGACCATCATGAGGTCGGCCAGCTCGTCAATGACGACGACGATGTGGGGCAGGCGCTCCAGCGGCTCCGGGTCGTCGGGGGTGAGGCTGAAGGGGTTGTAGATGAACTGGCCCTGCGCGCGGGCTTCGTCGATTTTTTTGTTGAAGCCGGCCAGATTGCGCACGCCGGCCTTGCTCATGAGCTTGTAGCGGCGCTCCATTTCGGCCACGCACCAGTTCAGGCCGTGGGCGGCCTGCTTCATGTCGGTGACCACGGGGCAGAGCAGATGCGGAATGCCTTCATAGACGCTCATTTCCAGCATCTTGGGATCGACCATGAGCAGGCGCACGTCTTTGGGTTCGGCCTTGTAGAGCAGGCTGAGGATCATGGCGTTGATGCCGACGGACTTGCCCGAGCCGGTGGTGCCGGCGACCAGCACGTGGGGCATCTTTGCCAGATCGGCCACGACGGGGTTGCCGATGATGTCTTTGCCCAGGCCGACGGTCAGCAGGCTTTTGGCTTCGTGATAGACCTGCGAGCCGAGGATTTCGGAGAGGTGGATGGTCTGGCGCTTGGCGTTGGGCAGCTCCAGGGCCATGTAGTTCTTGCCGGGAATGGTTTCAACGACGCGGATGGAAACGAGGCTGAGGCTGCGGGCCAGGTCTTTGGCGAGATTGACGACTTGCGCGCCCTTGACGCCGGTGGCCGGTTCAATCTCGTAGCGGGTGATGACGGGGCCGGGCGAGGCATGCACCACGTGCACCTGCACGCCAAAGTCCTTGAGCTTTTTCTCGATCAGGCGGCTGGTCATCTCCAGCGCGTCGGCGCCCATGCTCTCGCTTTGCACGGGGGCGACGTCAAGCAGGCTCACCTGCGGCAGGGGGCTGTCGGGAATGTCGGCGAACAGGGGTTTCTGGCGCTCTTTGGCCACGCGCTCGCTGGGCTGCAAGGGAGCGGGCGCCGTGATGGCAGGCCCCGCCGGGCGGACGGCGAAGGCATCGGCCAGGGCAGGGCCTGGCGGCTCGTCGGGATCGAAGGGCGGAAGATCGTCCAGCGTGGGTTCGTGCCGGGCGGCAAAGGCGGCAAAAGTGTCGCGCTCAGGCGTGGCTTCGCGGGACTCGCGCGCAGGGCGCGGCTCCACGGTTTCAACCGGCCCGGCGGCGTCGCGCAAGATGGCGCTTTCAGCAGGCGCGGCGGCAGAGGCCGGAGCGGGCGTGGCGGCGGGCAGTTCAATGACCTGCGGCTCCACGCGCCGCGCGGCGGGCGCTTGCGCGGCCGGGGGCGGCGCGTCGGCGGCGGGGGGAACGTCGGCGGTCTTGTGCAAATCGTGCCGCTGGCGGGCGGCGCGGTAGCCCACGTAGCCGTCTTGCAGCCGGGCAAGATGGGAGCCAAAGGCGCGGCCCAGGGCGCAGACCAGCGCGCCCACCCGCTCGGCCATGCGGCCCCATGAAAAGTCCAGCGCCAAGGCCGCGCCCACCATGACGCCCGCCACGCCCAGCAAAGTGGAGCCGACAGGCCCCAGCCATTGCGTGGCCAGCGGCCCGCCCAGCGCGCCCAGCGCGCCGCCCGCCTTGCCGGGCAGCAGGCCATCCCACTGATAAAGACGCATCCACTCCAGGCACGAGCTGGCCAGCAGCAGCAGCCCCAGCCCCAGCCAAAAGCCCACGCGGCGCGGCAGCAAGCGCCGCCAAAAGCCGCGCGCCGGCGCGGGCTGGGGCGCGCCGCGCATCCACGCTGCCACGCCGCTCAGCCAGGCGCGCAAGCCAGCGGCCACGCACCACCAGGCAGAAAAGCCCAGCAGCACGTAAGACAGATCAGCCAGCCACGCGCCCAGCTTGCCGCCCGCGTTGCGCACCGGGCCGCCCGCGCCGGAAGTGGACCAGGCGGCATCTTGCGGCGAGTAGGTTGTGAGCGCGAGAACGGCAAACGCCAGCGCCACCGCGCCCGCCAGCAGCAGCAGCTCTTGCGAGACGCGCGTCAGCGTGGCCGGCGGCCTGCCCGCAGGGGAATCCAGGGTTTTGAGGGAATAAGCCATGTTCAAAAAAACAGTATCGGGCAAGCTTACCGCAGCCTGCCAGGGCCGCATGGCAAACCGCCTTCAGCAGCGCTGCCGACACTTGCCGGGCCTCTGGCCAGGCGGAAATAAACGCAAAGCGGACAAGCGCAAAACCTGGCCGCGCCTGTGGTTCCAGGCAATAAGCAAGTCTTCAGGGCTTGTTCGCGTTTTCCAGAAACTCCGTGCGCAGCCAGCGCGCGCGGTCTTCGGTCATTCGGGCTTTGGCATAGGCGTATTCCATGAAATAGACCGATCCATATTTCGCCTGCGGGTTTTCATTGAGCGCCAGCGAAAAAAGCGCCTTCAAATCCGCATCGCGCTGCTGGAGCCACAGCTGTTGCGCTGCCTGAAGCTGCCGCAGCCGCACTTTGTCGTCACGGTTCGCTTCCCGGATGCGTCCGTAAGTCTCATTGAGTTCCGCATCCGCCCGCTCCAGTGTCTGCACGGCACAGGCATTGAGTTCGGCTTGCGTGCCTTCCGGGTTGCACGAGCCGCCCGCCGCCCACAGGGGCGTAGCCAGCAGGGCGGATGCGGCCAGGCCCAGGCAGGCCAGCAGGCGGCCTGCTCTGGCCCCTACTTTTGATATTGCGCGGGTTGCACAGGCGAAATGGGGCATGGCTTGATTCCTTTCAGAAGATCGAAAAAGCATGGTTATAAGGCAACGGCGCAGAGCAGCCTGAAATCAGAAGCCGTCATGTTCAGCGATTGCGCCAGGCAAAGGATTTCAGACACTTCTTTTTTAATTCGGCCGCATATTGCTCCATTCGCGCCGGTATTTTCCGTATTCATTCAGGTAATCTGCTTGAATGCTGAATGGATTCAGCGTTTTCAGCCTTTGCTGGCGTGCGCCGCAATCAAAATCCGGCGGCTGTTTTCATGGGCAGGGCGGCGCAAGGGGCACTTGCCCGTGCTGCAAGGGGCATCAGAATTATCAAAACAGGAGCGAATACAGAGGGTGGAAAAGCCGTTTTGCGCACATTCTTCTAGGACATCATGCTATGGATAGAGGAGCGAATACAGTCTGCTTTGCCCGCTTTTTTCCGCTCTCTCGCTTCGCTCTTGCGTGCCGTTTGCGGCCAGGACATGAGCGGGTTTTCGCTTGCGGGCATGGGGCGGGGCGCGCCAGGCAGGCCGTGACGGGCGGATCCGCTGCCTAAAATTCCCGCCTTTTTTCAGCCTTGCGCCCTTTCTCTCCTTTTCCCATGACCGAGCACATTCATTTTTTCGAGGGCGGCAATGCCCTGAGCGAGTTCCGCGCGCGGCAGTTGCTGCCGCGCTTGCAGGCGGTGGCAAAAGGGGTGGCGGGCGTGCAGGCGCGGTTTGTTCATGTGGCGGCGTTTGACGCAGCGCCCGGCGAGCCTGTGCTGGAGCGGCTGCGGGCGCTGCTGACGTATGGCGAGCCGGCAGCGGATGGGGCGGATGCTGCAGGCGCGGAAATCGTTGTCTCGCCCCGGCTGGGCACGGTGTCGCCGTGGGCGAGCAAGGCCACGGACATTGCGCGCAACTGCGGCTTGCCGGTGCGGCGCATCGAGCGGGTGACGCAGTGGCGCTTGCGCGGTGCGCTGGCCGGCAGCGAGCGCGAGGCAGCGGCGGCGCTGCTGCATGACCGCATGACCGAGAGCGTGCTGCCCGGCGTGCAGGCGGCGCGCGCGCTGTTCGAGAGCCTGCCGCCGGAGCCGATGGCGCATGTGGATGTGCTGGCGGGCGGGCGCGCGGCGCTGGAGCGGGCCAATGACCAATGGGGGCTGGCGCTGAGCGGCGATGAAATGGATTACCTGGCCGAAGCTTTCGTCAAGCTGGGGCGCAATCCCACGGATGTGGAGCTGATGATGTTCGCGCAGGCCAACAGCGAGCATTGCCGCCACAAGATTTTCAATGCCGAGTTCGTGATTGACGGCGTGGCGCAGCCGCAGAGCCTGTTCGCCATGATTCGCCACACGCACCAGCAGCAGCCCGCGCATACGGTGGTGGCCTACAGCGACAACGCGGCGGTGATGGCCGGGCACGAAGTGCAGGCGTTCGGGCCGGTGGTTGCGGCTCTGGATGCCTGCTCGGGCGCGAATTCAGGCATGAAACCGGCCCCAAGTCCTGGTGGAATGGGCGCGGGCAGCTATCAAAAGAGAAGCGAGCTGCGGCATGTGCTGATGAAGGTGGAAACGCACAACCACCCCACGGCCATCAGCCCTTTCGCGGGCGCGGCCACGGGCGCGGGCGGCGAAATTCGCGATGAGGGGGCCACGGGCCGGGGCGCAACGCCGAAGGCGGGCCTGACGGGCTTTTCCGTCAGCAAGCTCTGGGGCGGCCTGGCCGACGCGCCGGGCGGCAAGCCGGAGCACATGGCCAGCCCCTTGCAGGTGATGACGGAAGGGCCGCTGGGCGGCGCGGCGTTCAACAACGAGTTTGGCCGCCCCAATCTGGCGGGCTACTTTCGCGAATACGAGCAGTGGATAGGCGGCGTGCAGCGCGGCTATCACAAGCCCATCATGCTGGCTGGCGGCGTGGGCAGCATTGACGCGCGGCTGACGCGCAAGACCGAATTTGCCCCCGGCGCGCTGCTGGTGCAGCTGGGCGGGCCGGGCATGCGCATCGGCATGGGCGGCGGCGCGGCCAGTTCGCTGGCGGGCGGGGCCAACGCGGCGCATCTGGACTTTGACTCGGTGCAGCGCGGCAACCCCGAAATGCAGCGCCGCGCGCAGGAAGTGATCAGCGCCTGCCAGTCGCTGGGCGAGGCCAATCCCATTCTGGCCATTCACGACGTGGGCGCAGGCGGCCTCTCCAACGCTTTCCCCGAGCTGGTGAACGATGCAGGCCGTGGCGCGCACTTTGACTTGCGCGCCGTGCCGCTGGAAGAAAGCGGCCTGGCGCCCAAAGAGATTTGGTGCAACGAGAGCCAGGAGCGCTACGTGCTGGCCATTGCGCCCGAGTCGCTGCCGCTTTTTGAGCAAATCTGCCAGCGCGAGCGCGCGCCCTTTGCCGTGGTGGGCCAGGCCACGCAGGAGCGCCAGTTGCAGGTGACGGATGCCGGCGCGCAAAGCCCTGTGGACATGCCGCTCGATGTGCTGCTGGGCAAGCCCCCGCGCATGAAGCGCGACGTGCGCAGCGTGCCGCGCACGAGCGCCGCGCTGGACGTAACGGGCGTGACGCTGCAAAACGCCGTCATCCAGGTGCTGGCGCACCCCACGGTGGCGAGCAAGCGCTTTCTCATCACCATTGGCGACCGCACGGTAGGCGGCCTCACGCACCGCGACCAGATGGTGGGGCCGTGGCAAGTGCCCGTGGCCGACTGCGCCGTGACGCTGGCCGACTTGGACGGCTTTGCGGGCGAGGCCATGAGTGTGGGCGAGCGCACGCCGCTGGCTGCGCTCAACGCCCCCGCCTCAGGCCGCATGGCCGTGGCCGAGGCCCTCACCAACTTGCTGGCCGCGCCCATAGAGCTGCCGCGTGTGAAGCTGAGCGCCAACTGGATGGCCGCCTGCGGCGAGCCGGGCGAAGACGCGGCGCTGTACGCCACCGTCAAAGCCGTGGGGCTGGAGCTGTGCCCGGCGCTGGGCGTTTCCATTCCCGTGGGCAAAGACAGCCTGTCCATGCGCGCGCAGTGGACGGATGTCGGCGGCGCGGCGCACAAGGTGGTCTCGCCCGTCAGCCTGGTCATCAGCGCCTTTGCCAGCGTGGATGACGTGCGCGGCACGCTCACCCCGCAGCTGAACCGCGACGAGGCCGACACGACGCTTGTTCTCATCGACCTGGGCCGGGGCCAATGCCGCATGGGCGGCTCCATCCTGGCGCAAACGCTGGCGCAAGGCGGCGGCGACGTGCCCGACCTGGACGACGCGCAAGACCTGGTGCGCCTGGCCGCCGCCATCAACGAACTGCGCGCCAGCGGCCAGATACTGGCCTACCACGACCGCAGCGACGGCGGGCTGCTGGCCGCCGTGTGCGAAATGGCCTTTGCCGGCCAGGTGGGCGTGGCCCTGAACGTGGACATGCTCGTGACCGAAGGCGACGGCATTGCCGACAGCCGCATGGACGCGGGCGACGCCAAAAACTGGGCGCAGCAAATCGGCGCCCGCCGCGAAGAACTCACCTTGCGCGCCCTTTTCAATGAAGAGCTGGGCGTGGTGCTGCAAGTGCGCACCGCCGGGCGCGACGCCGTCATGCAAACCTTGCGCGCGCACGGCCTGAGCCGCCACAGCCATTTCATCGGCAAAACCCGCCCCGACAGCGCCCCGCTGGACGTGGGCAAAGGCCGCATCAGCATCTGGCGCGACACGAAAGAAGTCTTCTCCGCCAGCCTGCGCGACTTGCAGCAGGTATGGGACAGCGTGAGCTGGAAGATCGCCCGCGAGCGCGACAACCCCGAATGCGCCGACGCCGAGCACGCCGCCGCTGGCGCGCCCGGCGACGGCGGCCTGCACGTGCACTTGAGCGAAGGTTTGGACCAAGCCCTGGCGCAAGCGATGCAGCCAGCGCCTGCCGCCCCCGCCCTGGCGCTGGCCCGCCCCAAAGTCGCCATCTTGCGCGAGCAGGGCGTGAACAGCCACCGCGAAATGGCCTGGGTGTTTGACGCTGCCGGCTTTGAAGCCGTGGACGTGCACATGAGCGATTTGCACGCGGGCCGCGCGCGGCTGGACGATTTCAGGGGCCTGGTCGCTTGCGGCGGCTTCAGCTATGGCGACACCCTGGGCGCGGGCATCGGCTGGGCGCGCTCCATCACCTTCAGCCCCGCGCTGGCCGGGCAGTTCCGCGCCTTCTTTGGCCGCAGCGACACCTTCGGCCTGGGCGTGTGCAACGGCTGCCAGATGTTCGCCGAGCTGGCCGGCATCATCCCCGGCGCTGAAAACTGGCCGCGCTTTACCACCAACCGCAGCGAGCGCTTTGAAGCGCGCCTGAGCCTGGTGGAAGTGCTGGCCTCGCCCAGCCTGTTTTTCGCGGGCATGGCGGGCAGCCGCCTGCCCATCGCCGTCTCCCACGGCGAGGGCTTTGCCAACTTCAGCGCGCGCGGCAACGCCGCCCAGGCCATCGCCGCCATGCGCTACGTGGACCACGCAGGCCAGCCCACCGAAACCTACCCCTGCAACCCTAACGGCAGCCCCGGCGGGCTGACCGCCGTGACCACGCCCGACGGGCGCTTCACGGCCATGATGCCGCACCCCGAGCGCGTGAGCCGCAACATCCAGATGAGCTGGACGCCCCTGGACCCATCCGCCCCCAGCCCCTGGATGCAGATGTGGCGCAACGCCCGCAAATGGGTGGGCTGACCCCGCCTTTGGCCTGCCGCATCCGCACCGATTCAAAAACCTTTTTCCGCTGAAACCCCATGAGCACCGAAAAAAAAGAACGCCAAACCTGGTCCAACCGCCTCACCTACGTGCTGACCGTGGCGGGCGCCACCGTCGGCTTTGGCGCCACCTGGCGCTTTCCCTACCTTGTGGGGCAAAACGGCGGCGGCGCTTATGTGCTGGTGTTTTGCCTGGCCATGTTTCTCATCGGCATTCCCATGATCCTGGTGGAAAACGTCATTGGCCGCCGCCTGCACGTCAATTCGGTGGATTCATTTGGCGGCCAGGCGCAAGGCAAAAACATACCTGCCGGCTGGAAAATCATTGGCTACCTGGGCCTGCTGGGCGCATTCGGCATCATGGCCTATTACATGGTGCTGGGCGGCTGGGTCATTTCCTACATCGTCCATCTTGCCAGCGGCGCGCTGGACATTTCAGCGCCCATTACCCGGGAAACCGCGAAAAATTTCTTTGAAAGCAGCGTGACGAACAGCCCGTGGGAAATCATGGCCTACACCTTCGCCTTCGTCATGGTGAATTACTACATACTTGCCAAGGGCATTATCGAAGGCATTGAAAAATCAGTGAAATACCTGATGCCGCTGCTGTTTCTGTTTCTCATCGGCATGGTGATTCGCAACATCACCCTGCCGGGCGCGATGGAAGGCATTGTTTTTTATCTCAAGCCTGATTTCAGCAAAATCACGCCCCAATTGTTCATTTATGTGCTGGGGCAGGTCTTTTTCGCGCTGAGCCTGGGCTTTGGCGTGCTGATCACGCTCTCCAGCTACCTGAACAAGGAAGAAAACCTCATTCACACGGCCGTGCTCACCGGCATCGTCAATACCGCCATCGCCGTGCTGGCCGGGTTCATGATTTTTCCTTCGCTGTTTTCCTTTGGCATTGCGCCCGATTCCGGCCCCACGCTGGTGTTTCAGAGCCTGCCCATCGTTTTTTCCCATTTGTGGGCGGGCAAATTCTTCGCCATCATCTTCTTTGGCCTGCTGCTGATTGCGGCGCTGACCACTTCCATCACCATTTATGAAGTGCTCGTGACCGTGCTGCACGAAAAATTCAAAATGAGCCGCATCTGGGCCATTACCCTGACGATGGGCGGCATTTTCATTTTCGGCAACGTGCCCACCATACTGGGCGATAACCTCTGGAAAGACGTCTCCATTTTCGGCAAAAGCATTTTCGATGCCTTTGATTTTGTCAGCGGCAACATCCTGTTCATGCTCACCGCGCTGGGCTGCGCCATTTTCGTGGGTTTCGTGCTCAAGGACGAGGCCAAAAAAGAGCTGTCGCCCACGCCCGATTCCCTGTTCACGAAAATCTGGTTCAACTACGTCAAATACGTGGTGCCCGTCATCATCGTGGTCATCTTTGCCAGCTTTCTCTGAGCCTGTCTGGGAACGGTTTTGCAGCCGCCACACCCCGAAAGTCATAGTCTATTTCGCTGCTTTTTTGATAGCATAGAGTCCCGTAAAACTGTGCGACAAAGGCATTTTTATGGGGCTTGAATTTGCTCTCGAAAAAAGAGCAGCACATGCCAGGCTGAAGCTGCGGCTGGCTTGCGCATCAGCATGACCAAGCAAGGGCACTTTCAAGCGCCCCCCTTTTTCATCAGCCATAAAATAATGTTTCTCATGATGGCCAGTGGCCAACAGATAAATGTGACATCAAATAGCAGAATCGCCGTCTTGTAATTCAGGTTTTTATTCAGCAAGAGGCAAACTCCTGTCATCAGCAGCACTCCGCCAATAAATGGCACCGTCGAGCCTGTGATGCCATAAACATAGTAACGGAATAGCACCTTGATGTTATCCAGGCAAATGATGGCGCCAATTATAAAAATCATGACAGGGCCAATGGTATTAATATTGATCATCAGATTTCCCAAAAAATATATGTGTCCCGTTTATCCTGAATAGAGATGCTTATTTTCAGGCTGAAATTCCTGCTCTCGTGCTGATGCCGCCCCAATTTCCACATCAAAGTATTGGCCGGACAGGGTTTGAACAGGCCCGGAGTCTGGCCGCAGACTGGTTTTGCAGCCGCTCACACCGCGCGAATCATGGCTTGTTTCGCTACTTTTCCAATAGCTTTAGGTCCCGTAAGGCTATGTGGTAGAGGCGTTTTCGGGCCTCAAATTTGCCCCCGGAAACAGGGCGCAATACGCCCAATCCGGGCTGCGCCTGGACGGAAGCGGGCATGCCACCACTGCCAGTGCAGCAACTGGGCTGATGGATTGACACGGCACAGGGCGCTTTCTACCCTGCCGGTTCTATTTTCTTGACTGGAGAACTTTCCCATGAGCCTCACCATCGCCGATTTGCTGGTTCAGACCCTTGCCAACGCGGGCATCAAGCGCGTGTGGGGGGTGACGGGCGACAGCCTCAACGGCATCAACGACAGCCTGCGCCGGGACGGGCGCATTGAGTGGATGCACGTGCGCCACGAAGAAGCGGCGGCTTTTGCCGCTGGCGCCGAAGCGGCCCTGACGGGGCAGCTGGCCGTGTGCGCGGGCAGCTGCGGGCCGGGCAACCTGCATTTGATCAACGGGCTGTTTGACTGCCAGCGCAACCATGTGCCGGTGCTGGCGATTGCCTCGCACATTCCGTCATCCGAAATCGGGCTGGGCTACTTTCAGGAAACGCATCCGCAAGAGCTGTTTCGTGAATGCAGCGTGTTTGCGGAGCTGGTGACCAACCCCGCGCAAATGCCCGAAGTGCTGCACCGCGCGCTGAATGCCGCCGTGGGCCAGCAGGGCGTGGCCGTGCTGGTGCTGCCGGGCGACGTGAGCCTGCTGCCCGCGCCTGCGCCGCACACGCACTGGGCGCCGCCGCGCCTGCCGCGCCTGGCGCCCGCCGAGGCGGACGTGGACGAGCTGGCCCGCCGTCTGCAAGACGCCAAGGCGCTCACCATCCTGGCCGGCAGCGGCTGCGCAGGCGCGCATGACGAGCTGGTGGCGCTGGCAAGCAAACTGAAAGCGCCCATCGTCCACACCTTGCGCGGCAAGGAATTCGTGGAGTGGGACAACCCTTGCGACGTGGGCATGACGGGGCTGATCGGCTTTTCATCCGGCTACCACGCGCTGCTCAACAGCAGCACGGTGCTGATGCTGGGCGCCGACTTTCCCTACCGCGCCTTCTACCCGAAGGACGCCGCCATCTTTCAAGTGGACCGCAACCCGCAGGCGCTGGGCCGCCGCGCCCCGCTGGCGCTGGGGCTGGCCGCCGACGTGGGCGAAACCTTGCGCGCGCTGCTGCCGCGCATCTCTGAAAAAAGCGACCGCCGCTTTCTGGACAACGCTCTGCGCCACTACGCCAAGGCGCGCGAGGCGCTGGACGATCTGGCCCAGCCATCGGCCGCCGGCCGCCCCGTGCACCCGCAATACCTGGCCCGCCTGATCAGCGAAACGGCGGCCGACGACGCCGTATTCACCGCCGACGTGGGCACGCCCGTCGTCTGGGCCGCGCGCTACCTGAAGATGAATGGCCGCCGCCGCCTGCTCGGCTCTTTCAACCACGGCTCCATGGCCAACGCCCTGCTGCAAGCCATGGGCGCGCAAGCCGCCAGCTTGCAACGGCAGGTGATCTCGCTGTCTGGCGACGGCGGCTTCACCATGATGATGGGCGAGCTGCTCTCGCTGGCGCAACTGCGCCTGCCCGTGAAAGTGGTGGTGCTCAACAACGGCACGCTCGGCTTCGTGGCCATGGAAATGAAGGCCGCCGGTTACCTGGACTACGCCACCGACCTGCAAAACCCCGACTTTGCCGCCATGGCGCAAGCCATCGGCATCAAAAGCTGGCGCGTGCAAGACTCGGCCGCGCTGCCCGAAACGCTGCGCGAAGCCTTCGCCCACCCCGGCCCCGTGCTGGTGGACGTGCACACGGCCAAGCAAGAACTGGCCATGCCCCCCGTCATCAAGGCCGAACAGGCCAAGGGCTTCAGCCTGTTCATGCTGCGCGCCATCCTCAGCGGACGAGGCGACGAAATCAAGGAACTCGTCAAAACCAACCTGCTGCGCTGACACCGCCTGACACTACTGCCCCAAGGCAGGCGCCCAGCGGCAGCCTGCCTTTGCGCCGCGTTGCCGTCACAAGAACGGCACGTAAAGCGGATACAGGATTTCCTCTTTACGCCGTATGCGGTCTTGCAGCACCTTGCCCACCTGTTCCAGGTCGGCCAGAAAAAAGCTGGCCAGCGCGGGATCTTCGCCCAGGCGGGCGTAAGAGCATCAGTTCATGATCTGGCCGTGAGGGGCAGAAGTGCGGATTGAGGTGGATTGCAAGACCCATCATCCGCCTGAGTCTGCGTTTTTCGCAACCACAGACAGATTGCAAACAGGTTCTGGGGCCGATGGCGGGCATTTATGGCGAGACCTGCATGCTTGGCCGTCGCGCTGCCGCGCGAGCCATTCAATTATTCGTCCTTTGACGGGACGGGCGATTTGTTTTGGGGCGGCTTTGGATCATCCGGAATGCGTTTGAATATCTGAAGCGTGGTAATCATCCGCTCGGAGGCGTCTGCGTTGTCTGGCACATTGGGATCGTACTGGAAAGTCTGATTGACCAGAGTGTCTTTATCGATGGCGAACATGAGATAGCCACCAGATTTATCAAAAAAAGTCATTCCATATCGAATGATATCCTTTTGTTTCGTCTTTGAATTTCGTGATTTTAATACGGGAGCCAGGTCTTCCATCTCGTCATCAAGAGGCGTATCAACGTTCGCGCCCATCTCTTGCTTTATTGGCTCGAAGGGGATATAGGTGCCGTTGTTCTGGCAATCATATTTCCATCGTTCCTGCCGGCACATGGCCATTGGAAAAGGGGGATAGATGGTCAGAATTAATTGATCCTGCCCCTGGAAAACATCGTATCCTTCCTCTTCCATTACACCTAAATCGGCGAAATGGATTTTCTGGTGCGGGAAAAATAAATCTTTCGTAAATTCCCTTGCTTCCATATTCACTTCAGGGATGCTTTGAATCAGCACATAAGTGCCTTCGATAGACGGAGGGGAAGATACTTCGCATTGGGCAGGTGCAGCCATGATCAGAGCGCTGGCGATGACCAGCGCCCATGAGGCTGGCTGTTTCCAGCTGATCATTTATTCATCCTTTTGCGGTGCAGATGATTTATTCTGAGGCGGCTTTGGATCATCCGGAATGCGCTTGAATATCTGAAGCGTGGTAATCATCCACTCGGAGGCGTCTGCGTCGTCTGGCACATTGGGATCGTACTGGGGAGCATGATTGACCAGAGTGTCTTTATCGATGGCAAACATGAGATAGCCGCCAGATTTGTCAAAAAAAGTCATTCCATATCGAATGATATCCTTTCGTTCCGTCTTTGAATTCCGTGATTTTAATACGGGAGCCAGGTCTTCCATTTCATTGTCAAGAGGTGTGCTTGTTCTTACGCCCATTCCTTGCTCTATTGGCTCGAAGGGAATATAGGTGTTGTTGTTCTGACATCTGGCTCCCCAACGTTCCTGTCGGCACATGGCGATTGGAAATGGAGGATAGAAGGTCAGCGTGAATTCCTCTTGTCCCTGAAAGACATCGTATCCTTCTTCTTCCATGACACCGTGATAACCAAGACGAATTTTTGGTTTGGGGAAAATAACTCTTGCGAAAATTCCCTGGCTTCCATATTGACTTCCGGAATGCTTTGAACCAGCACATAATTACCGGCAAGCGGCGGGGGAGAGAATTCTTCGCATCGGGCAGGTGCAGCCATGATCAGGGCGCTGGCGATTGCCAGCGCCCATGAGGCTGGATGTTTCCAGCTGATCATTTATTCATCCTTTTGCGGTGCAGATGATTTATTCTGAGGCGGCTTTGGATCATCCGGAATGCGCTTGAATATCTGGAGCGTGGTAATCAACCGCTCGGAGGCATCTGCGTCGTCTGGCACATTGGGATCGTACTGGATGGTGCGATTGACCAGAGTGTCTTTATCGATGGCGAACATGAGATAGCTGCCAGACTTGTCGAAAAATGTCATGACATATCTTGATATATCCTTTTTCTGTGCTTTGATTCCCATTGACTTGAGCAAAGGAGCCAAAAGATTCATTTCATCATCGAACAAGGCCTCTGCTTCTGCGCCCATTTCTTGCGTTATCGGCTTGAAAGGAATGTAGGTGCCGTTGTTCTGGCAATCATATTTCCATCGTTCCTGCCGGCACATGGCGATTGGAAAAGGGGGATAGATGGTCAGAATTAATTGATCCTGCCCCTGGAAAACATCGTATCCTTCCTCTTCCATTACACCTAAATCGGCGAAATAGATTTTCTGGTGCGGAAAAAATAAATCTTTCGTAAATTCCCTTGCTTCCATATTCACTTCAGGGATGCTTTGAATCAGCACATAAGTGCCTTCGATAGACGGAGGGGAAGACTCCTCGCATCGGGCAGGTGCAGCCATGATCAGGGCGCTGGCGATGGCCAGCGCCCATGAGGCTGGATGTTTCCAGCGCATCATTTACGGTGCCTCCGGCCTGGATGCGCGGAAGGAGCGGGGGTTTGCGGCTGCGCGGGCGGTTGATCTGCGGAAGCTGGCGCAGCCTTTTCATCGTCCTGCTTGACCTTGTACTCCTCGGCATTAATGGTATTGAACCAGGCCTGCAAATCGGCATGCTCCAAAGGAATACGATTTTTGTGTGAATCGTCCCTGTAATGCTTCGTGTTCAATTTATCAAGGGCGTTTTGTACCAGACCCTGTGCCAGAAATTCAGCAATTTCTCTGGAAGCGCCTTTCTTGATGTTGCCATCCTGATAATGCCTTGAAAACAAAATGGTTTGTTCCGCCGAAGAAAGCTCCTTGAATGTGCGGTGCTTTTTGATATCTTTTACGATGTCGCCATATTCTGCGATGGTATTTTTCAAATGATCGTCTTTCATTTCGGCATCCAGCAAGTCCGCCTCCTCTTTGGTCACAGTCAGCGGATGCGCCAGCAGGTATTCCCCCGCTTCCGCCCGCTTGAGGTGCATATAGGGTTCCAGTTTGTCAATCAATTCCTGTGATACGCCAAAGGCTTTCAGACGTTCTTTATAAGCAACAGGCTTTTGCTGTCCCAAATCCACGCCTGTGCCGATTGTCACGCCCGACTGGCTGGAACCATTCAGTATCTTGGTGCCATCCTCCTTGGTAATGAAATCGCCTTTTTTGTCTTTCTGAAAATTCAGCAAAACCGTGATGGCCCCACTCTTGCTGATGCTCTTGATAATGGGCCACCAGGGCACATAACCGCGCAGGGCCTGGCCGCCTTCATAGTTGGATATTTGTTCGAAGTTGATGTTGGCGCCGTGTTTCTTGTTGATTTTCTGGGCCATTTCATCGCTCATGGTGGATTGGCTGTTCGGATTGGGGCCGACGTTGTGGGTGGAAAGCCTGAGGTAATTTTTTGGCGTTTCCTTGGGTTTTTCCTTGAGCGCCTTGTCATAGGCGGCGCCAGCCAGGGCCTCCTTGTCGCCTTTGAGCGTGACGATGCCTTTGCTGAAGGTGGCGCCTTCCAGTTTCTTGGTGTTTTTGCCTATCTGGTAGAGCACTTGTGACCAGTCCTGCGGGTTCAGTTGTTGCCGGAGGTTTTCGTTGTGCTTGCAGGCCTGTTGCTGGGCGGGTGTGAGGTCTGCGCCTGCGGCCTGGCCTGCCGCGTGGGGGCTGGCGCTGTGCTGGCCGCAGGGGTTGAGCGCCATTTCAGTCAGGGAGCTGCCGCCGGATGCAGGCGGCTGCGGCACGGGGCTGCTGGCCGCAGGCTGCGCGGGGGCAGGCGGAGCGGCTGGCGCGTCTGCTGCGGGCGGAAGGACAGGCGCGGCAGGAAGGTGCGGTATGGCGTTGGACATGGTGCGGACTCCTTGGGAGTGGTTGAGATGGGCGGCATCGTGCGCCTTGGCATACGTAAAAACAAGCTAGGGTGATTACTGGGTGATGGCCGCTCGCATGGTTGAAATAGGGGTTTTCACTGCTGTGAACCATCAGGCAGCGCCAGCGTGCCGAACAAGCGCCCCGGCGCTCCATGCCGGGCGTATCCAGGCGCACAATTCCCGCCCGTTTTTCTCTGCCTGTTTCATGCACTACCAAGACCTGCGCTCCTTCATGGCCCTGCTGGAAGCCGATGGCGATTTGCGCCGCATTGCCCAGCCGGTTTCGCCGCATCTGGAAATGACGGCGCTGTGCGACCGCGTGCTGCGCGCGGGCGGCCCGGCGCTGCTGTTTGAAAAGCCGGCGGGCAAGGCGGGCGATACGGATGCGCGGCGCGAATACGCCATGCCCGTGCTGGGCAACCTGTTCGGCACGCCGCAGCGCGTGGCGCGGGCGATGGGGCTGGCGGATGTGAGCGAAGTGCGCGCGCTGGGCGAGGCGCTGGCCGCGCTGAAGGAACCGGAGCCGCCGCGCGGCATGAAAGAGCTGTGGGGCAAGCGCGCGCTGATCAAAACGCTGTGGCACATGGCCCCGGCCACCGTGCGGCAGCCGCCGTGCCAGCAAGTGGTGTGGGAGGGCGATGAAGTCGATCTGGCCCGCCTGCCCGTGCAGCACTGCTGGCCGGGTGATGTGGCGCCGCTCATCACCTGGGGCCTGACCATCACGCGCGGGCCGGCCAAGGCGCGGCAGAACCTGGGCATCTACCGCCAGCAGGTCATTGGCCGCAATGAAGTCATCATGCGCTGGCTGGCGCACCGTGGCGGCGCGCTGGACTTTGCCGAGCACCGCGCGCAGCGGCCCGGCCAGCCTTTTGCGGTGGCCGTGGCCATTGGAGCCGATCCGGCCACGCTGCTGGGCGCTGTCACGCCCGTGCCGGACGCCATGTCGGAATACCAATTCGCGGGCCTGCTGCGCGGCGCGCGCACTGAAGTGGCCCCCGCGCTGGGCGTGCCGCTGCAAGTGCCCGCGCACGCCGAAATCGTGTTGGAAGGCCACATCCAGCCCGACGCCAGCCACCCCAGCGGCTGGCGCCACGCCACCGAGGGGCCGTATGGCGACCACACCGGCTACTACAACGAAACGGCCGAATTCCCCGTGCTCACCATCGACCGCGTGACCTTGCGGCAGGGCGCCATCTACCACTCCACCTACACCGGCAAGCCGATGGACGAGCCGGCCGTGCTGGGCCTGGTGCTCAATGAGCTGTTCGTGCCCCTGCTGCAAAAGGCGTTTCCCGAAATCCTGGACTTTTATCTGCCGCCCGAAGGGTGCAGCTACCGCCTGGCCGTGGTGCGCATCCGCAAGGCTTACGCGGGCCACGCGCGGCGCGTGATGATGGGCGTGTGGAGCCATCTGCGGCAGTTTCTCTACACCAAATTCATCGTGGTCGTGGATGAAGACGTGAACGCGCGCGACTGGAAAGACGTGATCTGGGCCATCACCACCCGCATGGACCCCGCGCGCGACACCCTGCTGATGGAAAACACGCCCATCGACTACCTGGACTTTGCCTCCCCCGTAGCGGGCCTGGGCAGCAAGATGGGGCTGGACGCCACCAGCAAATGGCCCGGCGAAACGCAGCGCGAATGGGGCCGCGTGATCCGCATGGACGAAGACGTGACGCAGCGCATGAACGCGCTGGCCGACACGCTGGGGCTTTGAGCGCCCGCCGCCTTGTGTATCAAAAAGAGGAGCAAATTCAAGGGGGTCAAAAAGCCGCCTCGCGCAGTTTTTACTAGGACATCATGCTATGAATAGATGAGTTGATTCATGGCCTTTTCACTCATTCAGTGAGACTGCGCACGATTCGCCGCGCTGCAAACCTTTTGCGGGTGCGAAAAGCGTGCAACGCTGGCCGGGGGAGGCTGGAAGCGGCGGAGGCGGGCGGTAAAGTCTGCGCCCGCAGGCGGCGGGCCTGGCAAGGAGCAACGAATGGTGATTTGGGGACTGCTGTGGGGGATGTTTCTGGGGGGGCTGCTGGCGCGTGGCGGCGGCGATAGCAGAACCTTCATTCTGGGGGGGCTGATGCTGGGCGCGCTGATGGGCTGGACGTTGCAGCTTGTGGTGCGCGCCCTGGTGCGCAAGGAATGGGCGGCGCTGCATGAGCGCGATCGCCGGGTGCGGCGGGCCGCGAGAGGGGCGGAGGGCGAAATGGCCGCGCCTGCCGTGCCTTCCGTGCCCGCAGCGCCCGCTGCATCTTCAGCGGCGCCTGCCGTGTCTGGCGCCACGGCCATGCCGCCGGGGGCCGAGCCGCTTGTGCCAGCGGCTGCGGCGGACTGGCCCGCGCATATGCCGCCGCTGCCGCCAGCGCCGCCAGCGCCGCCAGCGCCGCCAGCGCCGCCGGATTTCCGGGATTCCTTCTTTGACACACCGCCCGTGCTGGCCGCGCCGCTTTCGGAACCCGTTGCGCCCGCGCCGGAATCTGCCCGGCCCGCCCCATCCGCCCGCACCCAGGCCGTTCATGCACAGCGCCCCGCCGTGGCGCAGCGCGTGCGGGCGCCGCACGGCGTTCAAGAGGGCGATGGCGACGATTGGATCGCCCGTGCTGCGGGATGGCTGCTGGGCGGCAATGCCATCGTGCGCATCGGGCTGGTGATTTTGTTCATCGGCCTGTCGTTTCTGGTGCGCTACGCGGCGCAGGCGGGGCTGCTGCCGCTGCCGCTGCGGCTGCTGGCGGTGGCGGCCACGGGGGCGGCGCTGCTGGCGGTGGGCTGGCGGCAGCGCTTGCGCAAACCGGGGTTTGGCCTGTCGCTTCAGGGCGCGGGCGTGGCGGTGCTGTATCTGACGGTGTTTGCCGCCTTCCGGCTGGGGGTGATGGCCTCGCAGATGGGCGCTTTCGCGCTCATGGTGCTGGTGTGCGCGGGCGGCTGCGCGCTGGCGCTGGGGCAAAACGCGCGGGCGCTGGCGTTTCTGGCGTTTGCGGGCGGCTTTGCCACGCCGCTGCTGCTTTCAACAGGGCAGGGCAGCCACGTGGCGCTGTTTGGCTACTACACGCTGCTGGGGCTGGGCATTGCGGCCATTGCGGCGCGGCGCGCCTGGCGCGAGCTGAACTGGCTGGGGGCGGTATCGACTTTCGGCATTGCCACGGTTTGGGGCGTGCTGCGCTACACGCCGCCAGAGTGGGGCACGGCGCAGCCATTTTTGCTGGCGTTCATGGCAATTTACGTGGCCGTGGCGCTGCTGTATGCCCGCCTGCGCGCCGCGCAAGAGACGCCGCCGGGCCGCGCCGTGGTGGATGCCGCGCTGGTTTTTGGCGTGCCGCTGGCCGGTTTTGCCTTGCAGGCGGGCATGGTGCGGCATCTGGAATACGGCGCGGCCTGGTCGGCGCTGGGCTTTGGCGTGGCGTATTTGGTGCTGTGGGGCTGGCTGGCCAGCATGGGTGAGGCGGCGCGCTGGCGCTGGCATTTGATGGGCACGTGCTTCATGGCGCTGGGCGTGGGCTTTGTCACGCTGGCCGCGCCGCTGGCGCTGGATGCGCGGGCCACGGGCCTGGCCTGGGCGCTGGAGGGCGCGGCCGCTTTCTGGGTGGGTGTGCGCCAGTCGCGCTGGCTCTCGCGCGCCTTCGGGCTGGCTTTGCAGGCGGTGGCGGCGCTGGCGCTGCTGTCCGGGCTGGATGGGCCGCCTGAAGGCGCGTGGCCGCTGGCGCATCCGGCCTTCATGCACGTGGCCACGCTGGCGCTGGCGGCGCTGCTGTGCGCCTGGCTGCTGCGCGCGCCGCTGGATGAAGGCGAGCCGCCGCACGGCAGCCGCTGGGAGCGCGCGTGGAAAGAGCTGGAGGCGCAGCTGGGCCTGCCGCTGCTGCTGTATGGCTTTGCGCTGTGGTGCCTGGCCTGGCATCAGGAATGGAGCCGCGTGCCCGCAGCGGGCCTGCCGCCCGTGTTTTCAGACGGCGTGGCCTTGCAGCTGACGGTGCTGTCGGGCCTGCTTTCGGCCGCGCTGGCGCTGTGGGCTGCCGCGCGCTGGCGCTGGGCGGATGCCGTCTGGCCCAGCCGCCTGGCGCTGCCCGCGCTGTGGCTGGCCTTGCTGGTGCTGTGGGTCATGGACGAGCGCGCGCTGGACGGCCTTGGCCCCGTACTCTGGCCGCTGGCGCTGGCGCTGCAATGGCTGTTCATGTGGATGGGCGAAAAGCTGGCGGGCGAATTTGCGCGGCGCGATGAGCGGCCGGGGCGCGAAGGGCATGCGGGGCGCGGGGCGGCGCCCATCCGCGTGCCTGCCTTGCGCCACCCGGCCAGCGTGTGGCTGGCGCTGCTGGTGCTGGGCGATGCCATGCGGGACGCACTGCACCGCCTGAACCCGCCCGGCGACTGGCGCGTCGCGCTTGCGCTGGCCGCCTGCGCCGCTGTGCTGTGGGCGCTGACGGCCTGGGCCAGCCGCCCGCCGCGCCAGTGGCCGCTGCGCCCGCATGCCGGGGCTTACTTGTGGACGGCCGCGCGCCCCCTGGCCGTGCTGGCCGTGCTGCAAGCGCTGTTCGTGGCCTGCACCGCAGCGGGCAACGCGCCGCCGCTGCCCTATGCGCCCCTGCTCAATCCGGTGGATGCCAGCGTGCTGGCCGCGCTGGGCAGCGTGCTGCTGTGGCGGCGCGCCGTGCTGGCCGCGCGCCCGCGCATTGAAGGCGCGCGCCAGTGGCTGACCGCGCCGCTTTTCTGGGCCGCGCTGGGCGGCAGCGCCTTCATTGCCGCCAACACGCTGTGGCTGCGCGTGGCGCACCACTGGTTTGGCGTGCGCTGGTCGTCGCAGGCGCTGGGCGGCAGCTTTGTCGTGCAGGCGGGCTACTCGCTGTGGTGGACGCTGCTGGCGCTGGCCCTGATGGTGACCGCGCACCGCCGCCGCCAGCGCGTGCTGTGGATGAGCGGCGCGGGCCTGCTGGGCCTGGTGGTGCTCAAGCTCTTTGCGGTGGACCTGGCCAACAGCGGCGGCGGCGAGCGCATCTTTGCCTTCATCGGCGTGGGCGCGCTCATGCTCGTGGTGGGCTACCTGGCCCCGCTGCCGCCGCGCAAAGAAGGCAAAGCGCCAGCCAGCCAGGCGGCGGAAGAAGGCGCAGAAGAAGGCGCGGAAGAAGGCTGAAACGGCAGTCTGATTTCGCTATTTGATTCGTAGCATGAGGTCCTAGTCGAAAGTGCGCGAAAGCCCTTTTCTGGCGCCCTGAATTCGCTCCTCTTTTTAAAGCCATGCCCCCTGCCGCCACGCCCGCCCGCTTTGTGGAACACCGCAGCGAGCGGCTGCACTTGCTGGTACGCGGCGCCGACCATCCGCCGCTGGCGCTGGGCGCGCACCCGGCGGCGCGCCAGGTGCAGGCGGGCCTTTACGTCACCGTGCTGGCGCGCGGCGGTCTGCGGCTGCACTGCGGCGACTGCGTGAGCGAGCCGCGCGCGCTGGGCATGCAAGTGCTGGCCGTGCGCGAGCCGCTGCCTTGGAGCGCGCAAGCCAGCGCCTGCGCCATACGCGTGGTCGGCGTGAGCATGCTGCGCCCCGACTTGCGCGCGCGGCAACTGGAAAGCTGGTTTGACAGCCTGTTCGCCCGCCACGAGCCGCTGCGCCAGGTGCAAGTGGCCGCCGACGCGCGCAGCTTGCAATTGGCTGGCGACATCCTGGACAGCGACCCGCGCCAGCCGCTGCAACTGCTGCGGCTGGAAGCGGCCGCGCAAGCCATCTTCGTGCAAGGCATTGCGGCGCTCACCGGCACGCGCGCCCCCTCGCGCCGCGAACGCCTGCTGCGCCTGGCCGCAGCGCTGCAAGCCGACCTGGCCCGCGCCTGGACGCTGGCCGGCATGGCCGCCGAGGCCGGCATGAGCGCGCGCGCCCTGAGCGAAAGCTTCGGCCGCGAATTCGGCGCATCGCCCTTTGTCTGGCTGCGCCAGCAGCGCCTGCTGCAAGGGCGGCACCTGGTATTGGACGAGGGCCTGCCCGTGGCGCTGGCCGCCGAGCGGCTGGGCTTCAGCAGCGCAGCGCACTTTTGCACGGCCTTCAGGGCGCAATTCGGCGAAACGCCAGGCCGCCTGCGCCAGCGCCTGGCGCAGCAGGCAGGGCAGGGCGGGGCTTGAGAGCCTGTTCAGAGCCTGGCCGTGAGTGCGGCCAGTGCCCCGGTTTCACTTCAAGAACAAGAGCAAATGGAAGGCTCCGAAAATGCCTCTGCCGCACGGTTTGACGGGCTTGACTGCTCTCGAAACAGAAGCGAAATAAGCGATGGCTTGCGGCGTGCGGGCGGCTGGGAAAACCTGCCGCCAAATGAAAATGATTCGCCGTTTTCTGCAAGCGCCGGGCCGTGTGCGTGCGCAGACTTTTCCTTTGTTGCAGCTGGATTCAATGGAGGAGAAACACCATGCACGCACCTGCCATTCAGGGCCGGGTTTTGCTTTTGTCTTGCGCGGCGGCGCTGGCCTGGCCTGCTGCGTTTGCTGCAGATGCGGCAGCGCCAGCGGGCGGGGGCGCGTCTGACAGGCATGACACGCTGGATGCCGTCATCGTGCGCGAGCGCCCGGGCGGCGCTGAATACGACGACGGCCCCAATGGCCGCCTGCCCCGGCAGGCCGCCAGCGCCACCAAAACGCGCACGCCTTTGCTGGAGACGCCCCAGTCCGTTTCCGTGCTCACGCAGGCCGATTTGCAGGCCAGCGGCGCGGTCACGCTGGGGCAGGCGCTGGCCTACAGCCCGGGCCTGCACGCCATGCCTGGCGGCGGCAACGATTCCAGCCGCTATGACTTTTTCAGCTTGCGCGGGCAAACCTACAACGGCGCGCTGTTTCTGGATGGCATGCGCGCTTCGTTCGGCGTGGGCAATTTGAGCCTGCCGCAGTTCGATCCCTGGCTGCTGGAGCGCGTGGATGTGCTGCGCGGCCCTGGCTCCATGCTCTACGGGCAAAGCCTGCCGGGCGGGCTGGTCAATGCCTTGTCCAAACGCCCGCAGGCGAAGGCGCACCGGCAGGCCAGCGTGACGCTGGGCAACTGGCAGCGGCGCGAGCTGCGGCTGGATGCGGGCGGCGCGGCAGGAGACGGCAGCGGGCGCTTCACCTGGCGGCTGGCCGCGCTGGGGCGGGCGCAGAACAACCAGATCGATCACGTTTCATCGCGCCGCCTGGCGCTGGCGCCTTCGCTGCGCTGGCAAATCGGGCCGCAAACGGCGCTGACGCTGCTGGCCAGCTACCAGAGAGACCCGCGCGGCGGCTACTACGGCGGCCTGCCCGCGCAAGGCGTGCTGTCACCCTTGCCGGATGGCGGTTACGTGCCGCGCCGCTTTTTTGTGGGCGATCCGGCTTTCAGCCACTTCAGCCGCACGCAAACCACGCTGGGTTACGACTTCGAGCACGCGCTGGGCGCGGGCTGGACGCTGCGGCACGCGCTGCGCCGCATTGCCTCGCAAGCGGCCGTGCAGGGGCTGGCCGCTGCCGCCCTGGTTCCGCCTGACACGCTGGCGCGCACGGCTTTGCATGCCGGCTCGCGCACGCAGGCGCTGATGGCCGACACCGCCATCGAAGGCCAGGCGCGCACCGGCCCCGTGGCGCACCGCCTGCTGCTGGGGCTGGATCACATGCAAAGCCGCCTGACGCAGCAAATGGGCTTCAGCTTTGCGGGTGTGCCGCCCATTCGCATCCGCAACCCCGTGTACGGGCTGGCCGTGGCCGCGCCCGCATCGCCCGCCACGGCCCATTTATGGGCCGAAACGCTGGATCACGCCCGCCAGACGGGTTTTTATGTGCAAGACCAAATGCGCCACGGCCCTCTCGCCCTCATCCTGGGCGGGCGCTACGACACGGCCCGCACCCGCAGCCAGCGCGCCAGCCAGCTCATGGGGCGGGCCGCCAGCGCCGCCATCGGCCAGCAAGACGATGCCTTCACGGGGCGCGCCGCGCTTTCGTGGCACATCACGCCGCAGTGGGTGGCCTACGCCAGCCATGCCACATCTTTTTTGCCGCAGGCGGGGCTGATGGCCGACGGCCAGGGCTACCGCCCCTTGCGTGCGCGCCAGTGGGAAGCGGGGCTGAAATACGCCTCTGAAGACGGGCGGCTGCAACTGGCCGCCGCCGCTTTCAGCATCCAGCAGAAAAACGCCCTCACGCCCGATGCCGACCCCACGCACATGTGCATGAGCGCCACCGGCCCCGGCCCGTGCATGACGCAGTCGGGCCGGCAGCGCACGCGCGGGCTGGAGCTGGAAGGGCGCGCCGCGCTGGCGCAAGCCACGCACATCCATGCCAGCCTGACCTGGCTGGCGCCCCAAATCACCGCCAGCAACGGTGCTGATCTGGGCAAGCGCCCCGTCAATATGCCGCGCGCCACGGCTGCGCTGTGGGCCGAGCGCGCCTTCACGCCCCGGCTGCGGCTGGGCCTGGGCGTGCGCCACACCGGCA
The DNA here is from genome assembly GCF_900240305.1 of Ottowia massiliensis. Classification (NCBI taxonomy): domain Bacteria; kingdom Pseudomonadati; phylum Pseudomonadota; class Betaproteobacteria; order Burkholderiales; family Comamonadaceae; genus Ottowia; species Ottowia massiliensis. The sequence goes on from NZ_LT964854.1 coordinate 2,284,808, forward strand.
GCGCCTGGGCCGACGCGGCCAACACCTTGCGCGTGCCCGGCCACACCCTGCTGGACGCCGCCGCGCACTACGCCATCAGCCCGCACCTGACGCTTTCCGTGCGCGCCGCCAACCTGGCCAACCGCCGCTTTGCCGCCTGCTCCAGCGCCAGCTACTGCAACTGGGGCCAGGCCCGCGCCATCAGCGCCGAACTCGACTATCAATGGTGAACCGCATGAACCCGAATCCGGATGCCAGCATGAACGCGCGCGCCCCCGAACAGCCCGGCTTTCCCGCGCCGGGCGTGGAAGGCTTTCAGGCCGACTTTTCCCTGTGGCCCGTGCTGCTGGCGCGCCTGCCCGGGCGCCAGCCGGGGCAGCCGGGGCTGGAGCGCGCCCGCCAGTGGCTGGACACGCTGGAAGCCGCCCTGCAACGCCAGCAGCCCTTTGCCGTGGTGTGCGACATGAACGCCTACATCAGCCACAAAGGCGAATCGCCCGAAGAAAAGAAAGCCGCCGCGCTCTGGATGAAACGCCACTTGGCGGCCTTTCACCAATATTGCCGGGGCAACGTTTACGTGATTGGCGACGAGGCCGCCCGCGCCGCCTTGCTGGCATCAGGCCGCCAGCAGGCCGGCGCCAGCCCCGTGCGCGTTGCCGCCGCCGCCACCTTGCCCGAAGCTGTGGCGCTGGCCCGCCAGATGCTGGCGTAAGGCCTGTGGGGGCATCGGGAAAGCTTGTTTTCAGCTCTCGAATCCATAGCGTGATGTCCTAGTGGAATGGGCGCTGGCGCCGTTTTGGCACCCTATGAATCAGCTCCTGTTTTTGATGGCCTGGCAGACGATCCAGAGGGTGACAGCTTCAAAGCGGACATGCTTCGCTGGCTTGCTTGGACATCCTTCAAAGAGCCTGCCAGGCAGCGGGCAAGGTTCGGCGGGGCCTTGGGTTCGCGCTTTGCCCGTTTTTCAATGAATGTGAAAAGGAAATGGGGAAATGGCGGAAATGGCGCGCCGCATCTTCCTGCAAGCCTTGCCGCACATGCCGCACAAGGCGGGCGGATTGGATGCCCTTAATGGCCATCGCCGCGCTTGAACCGGGATGCCCGCAAGCCAAAGCAGCCATCCAGCCCTGCGTTGGGCGGAAGCATCCGCCGTTCGCGCATTTCGCATTTGTTATTTGCGCCGCTCTTCCACGGCAATGCCGTGGTCGTGTAGCCAGGCGCGCACTTTTTTCTCTACTTCAGGGTCGCGCGGCCCCATGAAAAAGTAGTACTGAAATGTCTTGCCCAGCTGATCTTCTGCGCGCGGATCTACCCCTAACTTCAGCAAGCGAGGGATGTCGGCAAAACTGCCAATCATGGCCGCATGGTGCAGAAGCGTCCGATCGTCTTTTGCGCGCGCATGCACGTTAGCCCCAGCATCCAGCAGCAGTTGCATGTTGTCCTGGGTATCGGGACCCAGAGCGCCGAACAGCGGGGTTTCACCCAGCGCGTTCTTCACCTCGGTAGAAAAGCCACGCTTGAGCAGCACGGCCAGCCAGCGACTGTCATGCAAGATGGCGGCCAGGTGCATGGATGTGTCGCGCGCGTCACCCAGCCAAGTGGGGTCTGCTCCCAGCTCCAGCAGGCTGTCAAAGGCGCGGCGGTTGCCTTCCACCATGGCAACGTCCAGCGGCGTCATTTCTCTGGCATTGCGGCTGTTGAGGCTCGCACCTTCGGCCAGCAGCTGGCGCGCTTGCGTCAAATCACCTTTGGCTGCCGCCTGATATAGCGCTGCATCCTTTGGAGTCGCGAATTTTTCATTGCTCATATCTGAACCTTGCTGACCGCAGGCCGAGGCAGCCATAAAGGCCAGCGTGGACAGAAGCATCTGCCGTCTGCGCATCAACGTGATGTAGGGCGTAAAGGAAAAAAGCATGGCAGCGGCAAAAAAGAAGAGCGTCTGCGCAGGCTCCCAGACGCTTTTTTGAATCGAATCTCAGAACCCATCCTTAATCAGTGCCCGTGTAGCCGCCATCGGCAAAGATGGTCTTGGGGCACTCGAAGTGCATAAACAGCCTTACCAGCAAAGCCTTGGCATCCACCTGGTTCTAAATGCGAGCCGAGTGCACCACCATGGCCAGCAGCAGCCCCATCATGTTTACAGCTATGTGGCGCTTGTGCCCTTTGATTCTTTTGTCTGCGCCATATCCGAGCTGCCCCTTTTGAGACGGCCTTTCAGAGCCTGTCGCGCGAGACGATGAGGATGGTGCCGTCTTTTTGCTGCCGGATGAAGTTGCTTTCTTCCAGGCCCCGGATTACGCGACTGACCATCTCGCGCGAGGCGCCCACCATGCGGGCCAGGTCCTGGCGCGATATCTTTTCCTGCACGACCAGTTCGCCGTGCCCTTGGTCCACGGCGAAGTCCAGCAAGGCATGGGCCACGCGGCCATATACGTCCATCAGCGCCAGCGATCCGATCTGGCGGTCTGCCTGCCGCAGCCGCTGCACCAGCCCGTACATGATGGCGTAGGCGATGGATGAGCCATCTGGCAGGCACTGCATGAATGCGTCGCGGCTGAGCGTGAGCGTGTCGGTCTGTATGTCAGCCCGCACGGTGGCCGAGTGCGGGGCGTTGTCGATCATGCTCATTTCGCCAATGTGATCGCCCGGATGCAGGGAGGCCAGAATGACCTCGCGATTGCCACGGGTCATGATCACGCGGGCGCGGCCATTCAGCAAAATGAACAGCGTGTCCGTTCTTTGCCCCTGTTCGACGATGGTTTGCCCGCGTTTGAAACGGCGCTTGACCACCGCCTCTGCCACTTGCGCGGCCTGCTCGTCTGACAACGTCGAAAACAAAGGGACCCGGCGAACCAAATCCAGATTGGAGAGCATGGACATGACTTCAATTCCTTGATTTTTTTGATGAACCCCTCTGGCGGGCTGGCGAATGGCGGCCAGGCAACCTTTTGGAACCTGTTCAAAGTCTGTCCGTGGGCGCGAAAAGCGCGGGGCCGGGCGCTCTTGGGCTTCGCAAATCCTCGCCGGGATGTCACGCCCGCCTGCGCCTTGCAGCCCATTCCGAACCGCACTTGCCTCTTGCGACCGGATTTCGAACCAGTTCTTAAAATCCGCCTATTCCCGCAAATGTTTCGATTGACGGGTTTTTGCTACTATTTTTGCACATCCTTTTTGCACTCCGGTGCGTGAAACCACCTGCCGCCATCTCCATGAAAACCCGACACATCCGCCTTCTCATTCTTGGCTCCGGCCCTGCCGGCTATACCGCCGCCATCTATGCCGCCCGCGCCAATCTTCAGCCCGTGCTCATCACCGGCATGGCCCAGGGCGGGCAGCTCATGAACACCACTGAAGTGGACAACTGGCCCGCTGATGTGGCCGGCGTACAGGGGCCTGATTTGATGCAGCGCCTGCAAGCGCATGCCGAGCGCTTTCGCACCGAACTGGTGATGGACCACATCCACAAGGCCGATTTGTCTGCACGGCCCTTCACCCTGACGGGCGATAACGCGGTTTACACGTGCGACGCCCTCATCATCGCCACCGGCGCCACGGCCAAATACCTGGGCCTGCCTTCTGAAGAGGCCTACATGGGGCGCGGCGTGAGCGCCTGCGCCACTTGCGACGGCTTTTTCTATCGCGGCAAACCCGTCTGCGTGATTGGCGGCGGCAACACCGCAGTGGAAGAAGCGCTGTATCTCAGCAACATCGCCAGCAAGGTCTATCTGGTGCACCGCAGAGACAGCTTTCGCGCCGAACCCATCATGGTGGATCACCTTCATGAAAAAGTGCGCGAAGGAAAGATCGAGCTGAAGCTCAACGCCGCCCTGGACGAAGTGCTGGGCGACGCGATGGGCGTGACGGGCGTGCGCCTGAAAGACACGGCCAGCGGCCAGACGCAGGAGCTGGCCGTGCATGGCTGCTTCATCGCCATTGGCCACGCGCCCAACACCGGCATCTTCCAGGGGCAGCTCGAGCTGGAAAACGGCTACATCGTCACCCAGGGCGGACGCCATGGCTTTGCCACGCAAACCAGCGTGCCCGGCGTCTTCGCCGCAGGCGATGTGCAGGACTTCATCTATCGCCAGGCCATTACCAGCGCTGGCACGGGCTGCATGGCGGCGCTGGACGCCCAGCGCTTTCTGGAGCAGCAGGGCTGAGAGCTGCTGGCGAATGGCGTGGATGCGCCGCTATAATCCGCCGCTTTGCCAAATCAACCCAAGGCAAAAAAGAAGGGATACCGCCACCCTTTCCTGGCGAGGTCAAGCACGGGGCGAGTTGCAGCCAGCCAGCGGCTGGGAGTTGCGCGGCGTCCAGCCCCGGCTGTTATTAAAACGGAGCAATCCAATATGGCACGCAAGTGCGAAGTCACGGGCAAGAAGCCCATGGTTGGCAACAACGTTTCCCATGCCAACAACAAAACCAAGCGCCGGTTCCTGCCGAACCTGCAATACCGCCGTTTCTGGGTTGAAAGCGAAAACCGCTGGGTGCGCCTTCGCGTCACCAGCGCTGCGCTGCGCCTGATTGACAAAAAAGGCATTGACGCCGTGCTCGCTGACATGCGCGCTCGCGGCCAGGCCTGATCCCGTTTTCTGAACAAACAAAGGAAATATCATGGCTTCCAAAGGCGGACGCGAAAAAATCAAGCTGGAATCCACGGCTGGCACCGGCCACTTCTACACCACCAGCAAGAACAAGAAAACCATGCCGGAGAAAATGTCGATCACCAAGTTCGACCCCAAGGCACGCAAGCATGTGGAATACAAGGAAGTGAAGCTTAAATAAGCGTGTTTCTTCACTGGGAAGGAGGTGTGGCAGAGTGGTCGATTGCACCGGTCTTGAAAACCGGCAACGGGCAACCGTTCGTGAGTTCGAATCTCACCGCCTCCGCCAGCCCAATAAAAAAGCAGCCTTCATGGCTGCTTTTTTATTGGGCTGCTTTTGCCTGGCGCCTTTGAAATTCAGGCGGGCAGGCAAATGGCAAGCGGCGCTTGTCCAATTGAGTTGCCCGCCATAAACCAGCCCAGCCCGCCACCCGCACCGGGGCTGGATGGCAAGCTTTCGGGTTTTTCATTGGACGGCCCAAGAAAAAAGCCAACCAGAAATGGTTGGCTTTTTGATATGTGGTGGAGAGGAGGAGGATCGAACTCCCGACCTCCGCATTGCGAACGCGGCGCTCTCCCAGCTGAGCTACCCCCCCATGCATTGCAGGGCGCGATTATATGCGCATTGATGCGTTCGCGCAATAAGGGAAGCCGAGCTATGCAAGGAGAGCATTGGCGTGCAAAATACAGCTCAGGAGGCTGTTGTTGACACTATGAAACCTGAAACACAAAGCAATGCATCCGCCCACGAGTGGATTGAAAACGTGACCTTTGACGAACTGCGCGTCGGCCAATCGGCCCAGATGACGCGGCAAGTGTCAGGGCAGGATATTTTGGCTTTCGCCGCCGTATCGGGCGACGTGAATCCGGCGCATTTGGATGTCGCGTATGCCCGTGACACCCTTTTCCATGGCGTGATTGCGCATGGCATGCTGGGCGGGGCGCTTATTTCGGCTGTGCTGGGCACCCAATTGCCTGGGCCTGGAACGATTTACCTGGAGCAAAGCTTGCAATTCATGCGCCCGGTTCACATCGGTGACGAGCTGACGGCCAGCGTCACGGTGGCTTCTTTGGAGGCAGCCAAAAAGCGCGTTACTCTTGATTGCGAGGTAACCAATCAGAAAGGTGAGCGCGTGATCAGTGGCAAAGCGTATGTCATGGCTCCTGTCGCCAAAGTTCGCCAGCCGCGCCCCTCGCTGGTTTTGCCGCATATAGAACCGCCCGCCGCGTTCACTGTGGCCTGAAAGATAGATCACTAAGCAGAATTACAGCCGCCTTTCCTTCCGTGAGCTGAATGGCATTCAATGCCATGCTTTATGGAAGGAAGGGCGGCTGTTTTGTTTTCTGAAGCTCATGCAAAATCAGGCGGCTTTTTTAAACAGCTAATCTGGCCAGCTTTTCTTTCAGAAAGTCGATGAACGCCTGCGCCCTGGCGGGCAGCAGTTTGTTGGCGGTGAATCCATAAACCGGCACGGCGCGTGTCTGCCAGCCTGGCAGCAGCGCTTGCAGACGGCCTTGCGCCGTATATGGAACGGCCAGCGCGTCAGGCAGCGCTGCGATGCTAAAACCGTGCAGCGCCAGGCGCAGGTTCAATCCCAGGCTGTTGGAAGCAATGCGGCCATTCACGCGGATGCTGCGTGATTGCGGGCTGGGCGTGTTGCCGTCAATCGTTCGCCATTGGCCGAATCGCCGTCTGCCTGGGCGGCCATTTCATGCGCGTGGCGCAACTCCCTCACATCATCAAAACCTGGTGGAAAGCGAAGGCACTGGTGCCGGGCCAGATCGGCAGGCTCCAGCGGCTCGCCGTGCCGCGCCACATAGGCAGGCGCGGCATACAGCCCGCCTGAAAACATGGCCAGCAGGCGCTCTACACCGGCCCTGAATCCGGCTGCTTGCCTGCGCGAATGGCCACGTCAAACCTCTCGCTGATCAGATTGACCTTGCGCGGCGTCACATCAAAAGAGAGCTGAATGAGCGGAAACCGTTCGCAGAACTCCCCAAGATACGGGGCAATGAATTCATGCGCGAAGTCCACAGGCACGGAAAGGCGCAGCAGCCCTTGCGGCTCGCGCAGCAGATGGCCCAGCTGCTCATGCAACAGCCCAGCTTCGCTCACAAGCGCGTCGGCCCGGTTGAAATACAGGCGGCCCGCCTCCCTCAGCTCCACCTTGCGCGTGCTGCGCTTGAGCAGCGGCAAGCCCATGCGCTGCTCCAGCCGGCTGATGCGCGCCGACAGCGTGGACTTGGGCATCTCCAGCGACTGCGCCGCCTGCGTGAAGCTGCCAGCCCGCGCCACGGCCACAAAAAGCGCCATGTCATCCAATATCAGCATGATTGTTCCGTTGAATGAACAGTATTTTCCATTTTATTGCGCATTATTTCTGCGAAAGGGAAATATGCTGTCAGTCCCTTCATATATTCGCATAAAGGGTTCTGGAATGAACGCATTCGGCGCCCGGAATGCCGTTTTGCTGCTGATGGGTTACCGGGCCGGCGCCATGAGCTGGACAGGCTCCATTTGGCGAAATGAGGAAAATGCGCTGATGTCAATCAGCTAATTGCGGAGTTGAATTCTCCAAACCATTTTCAGGAGAAAACGCATGAAACTGCTTGAATCATTCCGGATGGGGTCATTGATGCTGAAAAACCGCATGGTCATGGCCGCCATGACGCGCAGCCGCGCTGATATTCACGGCGTGGTCGGCACCATGACGGCGGAGTATTATGCCCAGCGCGCCAGCGCGGGCCTGATTTTGTCGGAAGCCATCAATATTTCCGCCGACGCATTGGGCAGCCCGCTCACGCCTGGCCTGTTTGAAGAAAAACAGGTCGCCGCCTGGCGCAAAGTCACGCAGGCCGTGCATGAAAAAGGCGGAATCATTTTCGCCCAGCTCTGGCACACTGGCCGCGTGGGCCATTCCGTGGATCGCGGCGGCCAATTGCCCGTGGCGCCTTCGGCCATCAAAATCGAAGGCGCGCAGCATTTCACCTCGCAAGGCATGAAGGATTATGAAACGCCGCGTGAACTGGCGCTGCCGGAAATTCGCCAGATCATTGCCAACTACGCCCAGGCGGCCCAAAATGCCGTGGCCGCCGGATTTGACGGCGTGGAGCTGCATGCCGCCAATGGCTATTTGCCGCAGCAGTTCTTGTCTGATTCCGCCAACCACCGCGCGGATGAGAATATGGCGGCAGCATCGCCAGCGCGTTTCACGCTGGAAGTCATGCGCACGCTGATTGCCCCCGTGGGCGGCGGCAAAGTCGGCATCAAAATCAGCCCGTTGCACCCTTACGCGGGCATTGCGTTCGATGATCCCTTGGCAACTTACACTTATTTGATCAACGAGCTGAACCAGCTTGATTTTGCTTTTGTGGAATTGATGAAACGAAGCCCCATGTTCCCGCTGCTGCCGCATTATCCGCAAAGCGATGAGATCGAGATATTCGGCAAACTTGTTTCGCATACACTTGTGGCAGGCACGGCTTATACCCGCGAAAGCGGCGAAGCCGAGCTGCAAAAAGGCATTGTCAGCTTGATCGCCTATGGTTCGCTTTTCCTGGCCAATCCCGATCTGCCGCGCCGTTTTGAGCAAAACGCCGCGCTCAATGCCCCGGACCGCCCCACCCTGTTTGGCGGCGGCGAGTATGGCTATATTGACTATCCATTTCTTCCCGCCTGATCCGCCGGGCGTCAAAAACAAAACCGCCAGTGATACGCAGGCGGTTTTTCATGCGCTTCAGATTTTCAGGAACGGGGTTTTGAAAATGCGACGCCTGCACTGAATTTATCGCCCGGAAAAGGCTATGCCAGCGCAATGTGCTTGATGGCGGGCGGAAACGCAGGCATTCCGGCGGGCGCGCAGGCCCAGGCGCTTGCAGGAAGACCCCGGGGTGGGGTTGGCATAATAAAAAAGGAGCAAATTCAAGGCCGTGAAAACGGGCGACTGCGCACGTTCCACTATGAATAGAGGAGCTAAATAGGAGCCTTCAGCCTGCTTCGCCCACTGGCTGCGTTTTGCGCCATCCCGATTCGCCCTGCGCGTTCTTCAGGTTCTGGGCAAAGGGCGCGCCGGAGGCGGTATATTCGCTATTGGAAAATGAATAGGTGGCGGGAGAGTTCATGCGCGAAAACGGCGGGCACGGCCAGGAAAATTTGATGCGGCATGGATGGGTGGAAAGCCGGATTGGAATGAGCGCAGGCCGTTTCGCCCGAGGCGAAAATAGCATTTGCAAGCCGCCTTTGTGATTTGAAGCCATGATTTGACGGCGCTGCGCGCATAGCCTTTATCTGCCATTCACGTTGATAATGAATGACGATGCCAGCGCGCGAGATTTTGATGCTGAAAACCGGAATTTATCCATGACATTGCCTGCCCTGGCTCTGCAAGACGTGCGCAAGCGCTTTGGCGCCAGCGAAATCATTGGCGGCGTGAGCCTGGCGGTGCAGCCGGGCGAGCGCGTGGCGGTGATTGGGCCTAATGGCGCAGGCAAGTCCACGCTGTTTGATCTGATCAGCGGGCGCACGCGCCCTGATGGCGGGCAAATCTGGCTGCACGGGGCGCGCGTGGATGGCAAACGGCCTTTTGAAATCAACCGCATGGGCCTGTCGCGCAGTTTTCAGGTCTCGCGCGTGTTTGGCGGCCTGAGCGTGCAGGACAACCTGCGTTGCGCCGCACTGTGGGCGCTGGGCTACCGCTACAGCCTGCTGCGCTGGCTGGGCCGCTTGCGCGATGTGAACCAGCGCGCCGATGAGCTGCTGGAGCGCACGCGCCTGGCGCACCGCCGCCACGCGCTGGCGGCGCACCTGGCGTATGCGGAGCAGCGGGCGCTGGAAATCGGCATCACGCTGGCCGGCGGCGCGCGCGTGGTGTTGCTGGACGAGCCGACAGCAGGCATGAACGCGGATGAGACGGCGCATTTCATCGGCCTCATCCGCGAGCTGACGGCCGGGCGCACGCTGCTGATGGTGGAGCACGACATGGGCGTGGTTTTCAGCCTGGCAGACCGCATCGCCGTGCTGGCGCAAGGGCGCTTGCTGGCGTTTGACACGCCCGAGGCCGTGCGCGCCGATGCGCGCGTGAAAGCGGTTTACCTGGGCAGCGAAGCGGATGGGCCGGATGCACCGGATTCGCTTCAGGCCGCCGCCCATGCGGGAGGGCGGGCATGACGCTGCTTGTGCGCGACTTGCGCGCCTGCTACGGCAAAAGCGAAGTGCTGCACGGCGTGCGGCTGGAAGTGGCGCCGGGCGAAATCGTGGCGCTGCTGGGGCGCAATGGCGCGGGGCGCTCCACTTGCGCCAAGGCCATCATGGGGCTGCTGCCCGCCAGCGGAAGCGTGAGCTGGCGCGGCCAGCCGCTGCTGGGGCGGCCTGCGCATGAAATCGCCCGCCTGGGGCTGGGTTATGTGCCCGAAAGCCGCGATGTCTTTCCGCGCCTGACCGTGCGCCAGAACCTGCTGCTGGGCGAAAAACAGGGTGCGAAACAAGGCGCGAATCAGGGGGCGACCGGGCGCGCGCCCTGGCGCATGCAAGACATGTTCGAGCTGTTCGCGCCGCTCAAGGCACGCGAGCGCACCGAAGCGGGCGTGCTCTCCGGCGGCGAGCAGCAAATGCTCACGCTCTGCCGCACGCTCATGGGCAACCCCGATTTGCTGCTGGTGGATGAACCCACGGAAGGGCTGTCGCCCCTGATGGCCCAGCAGGTGGGCCGCTGCCTGCAAATGCTGCAAGCGCGGGGCCTGGGCATCTTGCTCATCGAGCAAAAGCTCTCCATCGCGCTGCGCATTGCCACCCGTGCGCTGGTGATGGGGCAGGGCCGCATCGTCTTTGAAGGCACGCCGCAGGCGCTGCGCGCCGATGAAAAAACCTGGCGCGAGTGGCTTCAGATATGACGGGCGGCGCGCTCGGGCAGCTGCTTGGGCGCTTGCTGGATTCGATGGCGCGCTTTTCAGCTTTCACCGGGCTGCCTGCGCTTGTAAAAGCGCAAGGCGAGACGCGCCTGCCGCACGCGAACGCCTGCTTCATGCGGCTGTTTGTTTCGCATTCCGCAAGCATCAGCTTGGCGCGGCTATGGCATGGGCCAATGTAACTAGGCGATACTTAACGATACGTCATGTTCGTATCAACGCATTGGCACCAACTCACTCTGGGGAAACACCGCATGGCTGCGCTGCTGAAATTCGTGATGGCCACGGCCTGCGCCGTGGCGTGGGGCGCTGTTCCGCTGGCCGCCTGCGCGCAAGAGGCGCTGGAGGTGGTCCAGATCGTGCCGCTCAGCGGCCCCCTGGCGCAGGCGGGCCGCGAAATCAACGCCATGACCCGCGCCACGCTGGACGACTACAACCGGAACGCCAAGGGCGGCGTGCGCATCGAGCTGAAATCGCTGGATGACGGCTACAGCGCCGTCAAGGCCACGCAAGCCGCCTCGTCCGCAGTGTCCAGCGCGCAAGCTTTTTTGTCGTGCTTTGGCTCCCCCAGCTGCCTGGCGCAGCAGCAAATCTGCGCCAAGGCCAAAGTGCCCCTGCTTGGCCCCGTGGCCGGTTCGTCCGCCCTGCGCGGCAAACAGGCCTGGTACACCTACGCCGTGCGCGCCCCGGCCAGCAGCGAGCTGTTGCGGCTGCTGGGCTTCATCAACGCCACCGGCCTCAAAAGCGTGGGCGTGTTCATTCAGGAAGACGGTTTTGGCATCGACTACGCCAGCGAGCTGGACAAGCTGCGCGACCGCTTTCCGGACCTGCGCTTCGTGCCCCGCCGCTTCAACGCCAGCTTGCCGGACTACCGCCGCGCCGCCGAGGAGCTGATGGCCTCCCGCCCTGACGCGCTGCTGCTGCTGGCCGACAGCCAGCAATCGGCCGCCTTGCTGGATGCCTGGCGCGCCAAGGCCGCCCTGCCGCTGGTGCTGAACCTGGCCGCGCAGGCCGACGCCCAGTACGCCGACCGCGTAAAAGGCCACATGGGCATGGCCGCCTTCGTCACCGTCACCCCCAGCCCGTGGGGCAGCCGCCTGCCCGCCCAGCAGGACTACCAGCGCATCGCCAAGGCGGCGGGCCTCAAGCCCTCTTACCTCAGCTTTGAAAGCTACCTGAACGCCCGCCTGCTGATTGAAGCCGTGAAAAACGGGCAGGTGAAAAACAAGACCGACCTCTCGCGCTGGCTGGATGCTGCCGCCAACATTGACCTGGGCACCGGCTACGGCCTGAACTACAAGGGCGAGCGCCAGGGCGCCAGCCACACCGATCTGGCCGTGCTGACGCCGGAAGGCAAATTCCGGCATTGACGCCAGCGGGCGGATTCGCGCCCGCCCAAGGCCTGCCGGGCTGGAAAAGCGCGGCAAGCAGGCCGCTGAAGCGCTGAAAACCTGTTCAGAAAGCCTGAGTGGAAAAGAGCCTGCGCCTTGGCAATGTCCGTCAGAAAATACCCAAAACAGGAGCAAATTCAAGGGGTCTTGAATGCCTTTCTGCGCAGTTTCTTCTAGGACCTCATGCTATGGATAGAGGAGCTAAATCAGGCCAGGCTTTGCGTGAGCCTGGCCCTGCGCATGGACTGTTTTTCTGCCCATTTCCCCGCCCATCGCTCCCCGCCAGCGCTCGCGGGCAGGCTGGCCAGAGCGGCGGCTTCGCCCGCCTTGCCACAATCGCCGCATGGCACAGCAAGAAACCCGCACTTTTCGCAAACACTGGCTCTACACCGCCACGGCTCCCGGCGGGCGGCGCGCGCAGGGCGTGGTGCAGGCCAGCGACGCGCGGCAGGCGCTGGAAGTGATCGGGCGCGAATTTCCGCAGCTGGGCAACGTGCGCATCCTGAACATGGCCAGCGACTTGCTGCCGCTGGAAGAAGCGGCGCGGCAGCGCTTTGGCGTGCCGCCCGATGAAGTCACGCCGCAGCAATGGGCAGACCTGGCGGCCAGCCTGGTGGCGGAGATGGAGCAGCAAGGTTTGAGCCTCGCCCAGGGCTTGCGCCAGACGGCGGCGCGGCATCGCCCCCTGCTGCTGGGGCTGGGCGTGGCGCTGGCGCTGGCGCTGTACCGCCAGTGGCCCTGGTGGGTGGCGCTGCTGGCGGCGCTGGGCATGGCGGCGCCGTTTGCCGCCTGCGCGCTGGCGTGGCGTCATGTCTTGCAGCACCGGCAGGGGCTGTGCGCCGCGCTGGCGGGCGACGCGGTGGGCTTGCGGGAGAGCCTTCAGGCGCTCACGGATGCGGCGCTGAGCCGGCCGTGGGCGCCCGGCCTGCGTGAAATGGCCTGGGAGCTGGCTTTTTACAGCGCTTGCATGACCGCGCGCTATCAGGGCGTGGCCGCTGCGCGCGCCGAGCTGCTGGCGCACCCTTGCCGCCCGGAGGCTGGGGCCGGCGGGGCCGATGCGGCCAGCCGTCAGCCGCTGGGCATTTTTGAATACCTGCTGCCCGCGCGCGCGGGTGATTTCGCCACGGCCGCCGCCGTGCTGGAGGGCATGCTGGCTGCCGCGCCGGACCGGCCCGAATGGCTGATGGACCTGGCCATCACGCGCGAGCGCCTGGGGCAGTTTGACGAAGCCCGGCGGCTGCTGGCGCGGGTGAATACGCAAGAGCTGCCCCCTTTCATCGCCATGTACGAGCAGGGCATACGCGGCCTGCTGGCGCTCGATGACGCGCGGCATGCCGACTTCGGCCAGGCCGTGGCGCTGCTGACCGCCGCCTGCCGCACCGCGCTGGAGTGGACGCAGCGCAACCCCGTGTTCTGGTGGTCTGCCATTTCTTTTGCCTGCGAGCTGTCGCTGGCGCTGGCGCGCAATGGCCAGCCGCAGGCCGCGCGCCGGGCGCTGACCACCGTGCGGCGGCTGGCGCCGCAGTGCGTGGATGCGCGCCGGCTGGAAATCATCCGCGCTGAAGTGGAGCCAGCCTTGCCGCCTGCACCTGCCGCCGGAGCCGCCGCATGAGCGCCGCCGTCCAGGCTGGCGTGCAGCTGCGCGCGCGCGACGTGCCCCCCCGCGCCGCCTGGGCGCTGGAGCAGGCGGGCGTGCACCCGCTGCTGGCGCGCCTGCTGGCCGCGCGCGGCGTGCGCCGGGCGGCCGAGCTGGACCCGGCCCTCTCGCGCCTGCTGCCGCCTGTCGGCCCTGAAAGCGGCGGCAGTCCTGAAAGCGGCGGCGGCCTCAAAGGCGCGCCCGAAGCCGCCCGCCTGCTGGCCGACGCCATGGCCGCGCGCAAGCGCATTTGCTTTGTGGCCGATTACGACTGCGACGGCGCCACCGCCTGTGCCGTGGGCGTGCGCGGCCTGCGCATGCTGGGCGCGGCGCACGTGGACTACCTGGTGCCCGACCGCGTGTGCGACGGCTACGGCCTCACGCCCCCCATCGCGCGCCGCGTGGCCGAACGCGGGGCCGACGTGCTGCTCACCGTGGACAACGGCATCGCCAGCGTGGAAGGCGTGCAGGCCGCGCGGGAGCTGGGCCTGCAAGTGCTCGTCACCGACCACCACCTGCCCGGCCCTGCGCTGCCGGCGGCCCATGTCATCGTCAATCCCAACCAGCCCGGCTGCGGCTTTGCCAGCAAAAGCATGGCGGGCGTGGGCGTCATGTTTTACGTGCTGCTGGCCTTGCGCGCCGAGCTGCGCGCGCGCGGCGCCTTCACCGCCGCCAGCCAGCCCCGGCTGGATGCGCTGCTGCCCCTCATCGCCCTGGGCACCGTGGCCGATGTGGTGCGGCTGGACGAAAACAACCGCCGCCTCGTCGCCCAGGGCCTGCGCCGCATTCGCGCCGGGCACATGCAGCCGGGCCTGGCCGCGCTGTTTGAGGCATCGGGCCGCCCGTGGGCCAAAGCCAGCGCCGCCGATTTCGGCTTTGCCCTGGGGCCGCGCATCAACGCCGCCGGCCGCCTGGCCGACATGACGATTGGCATCGAGCTGCTGCTCACCGACGACGCAGCCCGCGCCCGGGAGCTGGCCGCGCGGCTGGATGCCATCAACCGCGAGCGCCGCGAAATCGAAAACGGCATGCGCGAGCAGGCCCTGCTGCACGTGGAAAACCTGTTTGACGGCGAGGCCGCCCTGCCGGTGGCCCTGAGCGTGCATGACGACAGCTTTCACGAAGGCGTGGTCGGCATCGTCGCCTCGCGCCTGAAAGACAAATGGCGCCGCCCCGCCTTTGTCTTTGCCGCCAGCGGCGCGCCCGGCAAAGAAGGCGAACTCAAGGGATCGGGCCGCTCCATCCCCGGCTTTCACCTGCGCGACGCGCTCGATCTGGTGGCCAAGCGCAGCCCCGGCACGCTGCTCAAGTTTGGCGGCCACGCCATGGCGGCGGGCTGCACCATCGCGCGCGACCAGTTCGACGCCTTTCGCCGCGCCTTCGAGCAAGTGGCCGCCGAAGAGCTGGACGCCGACGCCCTCAGCTGCTGCATGGAAACCGACGGCCCCCTGCCTGCCCAATACCGCTGCCCCGACGTGGCCGAAGCCCTTCAGGCCGAAGTCTGGGGCCAGGGCTTTCCCGCGCCGCTTTTCTGCGACGAAGTGCAAGTCATCAGCCAGCGCCTGGTCGGCGGCGAAAAGCACCTGTCGCTCAAGCTGCGCCACGCGGGCGAGGCGGTGGACGCCATCTGGTTCAACCACACCGGCCCCCTGCCCGAGCGCCCGCGCCTGGCCTACCGGCTGGATGTGGACGAATGGCAGGGCCAGCGCCGCGTGCGCTTCATCGTGGAAGCTGCCGAAGGCGAAAGCCTGGAGTAGCCGCGCTCCGCGCGGAGCAGGCGGCCTCTTTTTGCTCCTTTATTCAGAGCATGAGGTCCCAGAGACTGTTCTCAAAGAGAGAATTTGCGGCAAACGATCGTCATGTATCCAAGTGACATGACCGGTGAACAGACCGTCGATAGCGCGCACCACCCAAGGGCTACCCGCCCTGGAAACAGGTCTACAGCACCTCTGCCCGCTGGTGCGGCTGCGTCAGCAAGCGCCAAGCCCAGCGCGGATATGACGCAGGCAAAAGAGTCAAGGGGCGCAAGCGCCACATAGCCGTAGACACAATGGAGCGGCTGCTGGCCGTGGTGGTGCACTCAGCAGGCATTCAGAGCCGAGTGGGTGTCAGGGCTTTGCTGGCGAGGCCGTTCTTGCGCTTTGAGTGCCTCAAGACTGTTTTTGTGGATGGCGGCTACTCGGGCCGTCTGATCAATTGGGCGCTGAGCTTGTTTGGCTGGAACATGCAGGAGATCAAGCCAAATTCCGCGCCCACCGGGGCTAGAACCCTTGCGAAACCAGGCGTCTCCGCAGTCAGAAGCAAAGCGGAGACAGCATGGATGTCAAAAAAGCGGATGGGTGCAAATGCATTCCGCATGCGCACCCATCCGCTTTTTTGAAGAATCAGGCGTCAGCGCCCGCCCGCTGCACCGGACGCGCTGCCTTCTGGGCAAGATGCCTGCGTGTACACACCCCAGGCGAGGCGCTCGCCCTTGGCCAGCTGCTTGTCGCTGGCAAACACAGCCACTTCCAGATCACACGCCTGCTTGGCGCTGCGCTGCACGCGCAAATGGCTGACAGGCGTGCCGTCAAGCTGGCAGGCTGGCTGGCCCACCAGCTTCAGCAGATGGCCCGTGCCATCTGCTTGTTCTTGTAATTGCATGGCATGGGCCGCCGCGCCACAAGGCAGCCAGATCAGGCTTTGCGTCTGTAAGGTCAGATTGCCTGCTGACTCCAGCGCGCGGCTCACCGGCTCCCACTCGCCTTGAAGGGCGGCGGGCAGGCTTTCAGCGGCTGCAGGCGCGGTTTGCACAGGCGCGGCTTGGGGCGGGCTGGCGTCCGCATCTGCCGCCGCCCAGGTTCCCTGCGCCAGCGCTGCCGCCAGCAAGCCCATGACGGCAGGCCACAGCAGGCGGCGCGCTTTCATTTGAAAAGCCCTTCGGGCGCGTGGTGCCGCCCAGCCCAGTCTTCCCAGGCCACATCGCTGGGGCCAACGGCAATGTCAATCAGCTTCCAAGCCTGGCCGTCGCGGCGCAGCAGCGCCACGCATAAATCGGACATGGCGCCCGCTTGAGCCGCTTTATGCAGGGCGGTGCCCGCATAGTCAAAGCGCTTGTCTGCGGCATCGCGCAGGCGGGCCTGCATGAAGGCCCAGTCGCCGTCGTAGCGGATGTTTTCTGGCGCCAGCTTCAGCTGCTCCGCATCCAGCTTGAGTGATTGTGCGGCCGCCTGAATGGCGATGGCGGTGATGGCATCGTCATCCGCTTTGTGCACGCTGGGAGCGCCCGCTCCTGCGGCAGGCATGATGGACAAGACCAGCGGCAAGGCCAGCCACTTCACGGGAAATTTCATGTTTTCACTCCGGTTGTTTGAAACGGGGCATTTCAGCATTGCCAACGAATGGCGCTGCAACAGAACGTTGAATGCGCCCTGAGGCGCGCTGCCTCCCTACGAAAAACCCCTGCCCACTGAACCATGGGCAGGGGCCGTTGCGGGCCACGCCAGAAAGCGGCGCGACGCCGCTTTGCTTTGCTGCCGATCAATTCGGCGGCGTCAGGATGGCGGAGAGGTGGTTGTGCCACCAGTTGCTGGTGTCGTAAGTAATGCGCTGGCTGCCATCCGCATTGCGGTTGTTGGAGCCAATCAGCGTGACCTTGCCGTTTTCATTCGACGCCACGATTTCCGTGTGCGAAACGCCATTGCGTTCCATGATGACCACGTCGCCCGGCTTGGCGTTGGCCAGCGACACCGGCTGCCAGCCCTTGCGGCGCAGCGTGACATCCAGCTGGCGCACGGCGTCGGTGTGCTCGCCTGCCGACAGCAGGCCGTTTTTCTGCAATACCGCCGAGACGAAATTGGCGCAGCAGACGTTGTTGGGCACATTGGGATTCATCGGCAGCGCGCCGCTGCGCTTGAGTTCGGAGGCGTTGCGGCCTTCAAAGCTCTTGGCGATGGCTGCCGTGTTGGCGCCTTTCCCGTTGCCTGCTGGCGTGGGCGTGGAAGTGCCTTGCGTGCCTTGCGCACCGCCAGTCCCGCCAGCTCCCCCCGTTCTGCCTGCGCCTTGCGCGCCGGAAGGCAGGTTGATCTTTTGATTGGGATAAATCAGGTCAGGGTTGGCGATTTGCGGATTGGCCGCAATCAGGCTCTTGAGCGAAACGCCATGCGAGCGCGCGATATCCCACAAGGTATCGCCCTTCTTCACGGTATAGGAGCCGCCCGCAGCCTTGGCGGGCTGGCCGCCGCCCGTGCTGGGCGCTGCAGGAGAAGGCTGCTGGCTTTGCGCGCCGCCAGCGCCTGTTGGCTTTTGATTGCCAAACATCTGCGCTTCCTCATTGCGCCGGCGCGTCAGGCCGGGCAGCACGCGCCCGCCACCGTGGTTGTACTTGCCAAATTCGGCTTGCGCTCCGGCGTAATCGCCTGCGTTGAGCTTTTCCAGAATGGTCGATTTCTGGAGCGTGCCCGCGCCGCAGTTGAAGGTAAAGCTCACCAGCGCGTCGAACTGGCCTTGTGTCAGCGGCACCTTCACGGCCTTGCGCACGGCGTTCTCGGCCGTGCCCAAGTCCTTGCGCAGCAGCTCGGTCGCCTGTGCTTCGCTAATGGTCTGGCCTTCACGCACATCACTGCCTGTATGGCCGTAGCCGATGGTCAAAATGCCCACCGGGTCGCGATAAGCCGTAGTGCGCAGGCCCTCGTATTTTTTGACCATATCCAGCCCCGCCTGGCTCATGCTCATGCCAGAAGGCTGCGAGCCGCCTGCGCCAGAAGCCGCCGCCGTCTGCTGCACGCCTGCGATCTGGTTTGCCGCGCCGCCGCCAGCAGCGCCTGCACCGCCCGGCAAATTAATGGTGTCGCCAGCAAAAATCAAATCAGGATTGCTGATCTGCGGATTGGCCGCCAAAAGCGCCTGAAGCGAAACGCCATTGCGCGCGGCAATGGCCGAAAGCGTATCGCCCTGCTGGACTGAAACGGAGCCTCCGGCAGCGCTTGTGCGCGCAGCATTGGCATGGGAAGAAAAATTGACAGCGGTCATGTTGAGTCCTTTCCTTTGACCAGGGTTGCTACCTGTGCCATATCCCAAAAGGCTGGCAGACGCATTCATTGTCGGCATTCGCATTTGAAAAAGATAGCTGGGGCGATTACCCTGGGAAAAGCATTTATAAAACGTGTCGTCAGGTAACGAGGCAATCCTTTCGAATATTTATTTTTCTGTTTATCTACATGTGCCTGCGATGACGGTCAGCATTCTTATTTCGATAATTTCTATTTCGGAAAAATGCATATAGAAACACGAGCCAGGACGCTTGCGTAGAACGAATCCCCTTTCATTGGGAGAAGTCACACAAATAGCAATATAAATGTAAAATATAATTTACGTGAATGTAAAAGTGCTCTGATGGTAAAAATATTTTTCATTTTATCCGCGTCGTGCAATATTAATTTGCAATTTTTCTTGACGGCCTGCATTAAAGGTGTTCCATGAAAAGCTGTTTCGTCTCATGCCTGAACCCGTTCGCGGCCCTGCCTCAGGTGCGTAAAAACGGGTCAGGTCGGAATGCGAAGCACAGGTGGTTAGTCGTAGCGTTTTCAACGCGATGTCCCCTTCAAGCTTGAGGCAACAAGCGGGAGGTTGTGTTTGTCGGCAGAGTAAGGGCGATGGAAGTTGTCGCGCTGCATCCCACGGCGCCAGCTCATCAATGCAGTGGTCTGAAGCGTAATAGCGATACGCATAGGCCCACTGTCTGAATAAAGTCTGGATGAGCCGCCCGGCCATTGCCATGGGTTCTGGGCGTGTAGGGCTTGGTGCGAAAGCGCTTGTGATCCTCAGGCGATGCAGCAGCGCTGGTAAAGCGCCGTGACTGGCAAGCTGTGCCATCGCCAGCTCATCACCGGCTCAACGCATGCCTCCAGGCTTGTCGTAGTGCAGCGCTGCCAGCAGGTGCTGACAGGCGTTCTTGGCCATCTCACGGAAAGCGCCGGGCTGAAGCCCATGGAAACACACGCTTTGTGGATGTCCATTCAGGAAGTTCTGACGTGGATGGTTTGGATTGTTCATGTGTGCCAATGTGGCGGAAGGAAGCGGTCGTGCGGGAAGCGGGGCAGGAATGAAGCAGATTTCGGGCGCGCAGGCCGTCGCGCCTTGCCAAAAGAAGAAAATCCGCGCCCATGACTGAAAACCACACTGCCAACCCAACGCCCGCCCTGGCTTTTTCAGACCAGAACCTTGTCTGGCTGGACTGCGAAATGAGCGGTCTGGACCCCGAACGCGAGCGCCTGCTGGAAATCGCCATCGTCATCACCGACCCGCAGCTGCAAACCCGCGTGGAAGGCCCCGTGCTGGTCATCCACCAAAGCGACGAGCTGCTGGCCGGCATGGACGCCTGGAACCGGGGCACGCATGGCCGCAGCGGGCTGACGGACAAAGTCCGCGCCTCCACCCTCACCGAAGGCGAAGCCGAGCAGCAGCTCATCGCTTTCATCTCACGCTACGTCTCCAAGGGCGTGGCGCCCATGTGCGGCAACACTATTGGGCAAGACAGGCGCTTTCTCGTCAAATACATGCCCCGGCTGGAATCGTTTTTCCACTACCGCAATATTGACGTGAGCACCCTCAAGGAACTGGCCCGCCGCTGGAAGCCCGAGGTTGCAGACGCCTTCCAAAAACGCCAGGCCCACACCGCGCTGGCCGACGTGCACGAATCCATCGACGAGCTGCTGCATTACCGCGAACATTTCATTCGCATTTGAAAACCCGTTCACAGGCGCTTTTTCCCGGAAAGCGCTTTTTTGTTTGAAAGCGGATTCCGGCGGCGTATTTCAGCGCGGATTTGGGCTTTTGTTCTCTTGCGGCCTTTCATTCTTTGCCGGGCCATTCCGCTCCGCAGCTTTCGCGGCCTGGCCCAAAGCATGGTCCCGCCAGGAAGCATCAAAAGAAGGAGCAAATTGAACAGGGCTAAAAACGGTTTCTGCGCACGTTTCACTAGGACATCACGCTCTTTTTTAAGGAGCGGAATCAGACCTTTGTTTCCACATGGAAGGTGGAGACAAATGCAGCCAGGTTTTCCCAAGCTGATGACCGCAATACATGATGTGCAGAGCGCGCTTGTTTCAAGCCACAAAAAAGGCCGTCCAATCAGGTCTCGGACGGCCTTTATTCTGGCTGCCTATTTGAAATCGGCATCCGTTAGCAACTTGCTGCCTTGTATTTCTGTCACGTTGCGCGTGCCAGCCCGCATCATGTTGATCGTCATTTTTTTTGAACTGCGCCATGACCGAATTGACGCGCTTGCGCACAGCAACCTCACCGTCGGCCTGCCCGTTCAGTCCGTGCCTGCGCTGGGCGGCTGGGGCCTGGGCCTGCTGGCTTTCGCGCTCGGCTTCATGGGCGTGCGCTGTGGGTGCTGCAAGAGTAGCTTGAGTCGGGAGCAAAGCCTGCTGTGCGGCGTCGCTTACGCGGGCCAGCCATTTGTTGCAAGGCGTCAAAGACATCTCGGGCAGGCGCGTGATGGTTCGCAAAGAGAAGCGAACTTCACGCTTTCAAGGTGATGCCCAAACGCTGGGTGGTTGAGCACATCCTTGTCTGGCTGGAGAAAAGCCGGAGGCTGTGGAAGAGCGGTGAGCGGCTGCTTCGCGCCAGCTTGCCGTTCGTTTATTTGGCATCCTGGCTCTCTTGAGCAAAAGATTTTGAACAGGTTCTGAGAATAAGCAGCGAACGGGCCTTGCGGCTTTCAATGCGTTTGGCGCGGCAGTGGCATCAAGCCGTTTGGAAAACTTGCCAGGCATCTGAAACCTGATTTTGAACCGCTTGTTTTCCCTGCGGGTGCTTCAGGAAAATAGCTTATCCACCGCAATGAGAAACTTTTCAAGGACTTCATTCCAGGACTGGCCTTTCAATTTGTCTGGATCGAACATTTCATCCATTACGAAAATAAGCGCATCATTGATCCAGTCAGGCGGATTTCCTTGACTCTGGGGAAACGTTGGCTGGAGCCGGTAGGTTTCCAGCCTGTAAACCTTGCCGAGAAAGATTTTTTCGCCCCTTTCTTGCAGGATTTCCAAACGAAATCGGAAAGTTTCCCCGTCGCCCGCTTCGAACGGTTCCAAATCAAAAACTTTCACCTGTTCGCAAATCTTTTTCATGATTATTGGGCATGGTTTTCGAACCAGCGATGGCAGCGCGGGCGGCGGCAAAGGACAAGGCAAAGGCTGTTCAACATCAAAAAAAGGAGCGAATTTCAGCCGGTGTAATGCCGTGATGTCCTGGTGCAGTCAGGAAACTTTGCTATGAATGCGGGAGCGAAAAAATCGCTGGCGGGGCAGGGCAGGGCAGGGCTCTTTCAGGCTGTTTGCGCCGGTTTCTTGAGCGCGCCCAGCAGCACGGCGCTCAAGACTGTTCCGGCGGCAATCGCTGCCAGATACAGGCCCAGATGGGTGACGGCATTGGGGATGGGCAGCACGAAGGCGCCGCCGTGGGGCACGCGCAATTCGCACCCGGCGAGCATGGAAACCGCGCCGGTGAGGGCCGAGCCTGCGGCCAGGGCGGGGATGACGCGCAGCGGGTCTTTGGCGGCGAAGGGAATGGCGCCTTCGGTGATGAAGGCCAGGCCCATGACGGCGGCGGCTTTGGCGCCGTCGCGCTCTTCGGCGCTGAAGCGGCTTTTGAACAGCCAGGCGGCCAGGGCGATGGCCAGCGGCGGCGTCATGCCGGCGGCCATGACGGCGGCCATGGGCGAATAGACCTCGCTGGCGATCAGGCCGGTGCCGAAGGTGTAGGCGGCCTTGTTGATGGGGCCGCCCATGTCGATGGCCATCATGCCGCCCAGCAGCAGGCCCAGCAGCAAGGCGCTGCTGCCTTGCAGGCCCTTGAGCCACTGGGTGAGCGCGGCCAGCAGCGCGGCCACGGGCTGGCCGATCACGTAATACATGAGCAAGCCGGTGATGAGCGTGCCCAGCAGCGGGAGGATGAGCACGGGCTTGAGGCCGTCCAAGTTGCGGCCCAGCCGGATTGTTTCGTTCAGCCACTTGACGGCGTAGCCCGCGATGAAGCCGGAGGCCAGGCCGCCCAGAAAGCCCGCGCCGATGCTGTTTGCAATCATCCCGCCAGCCATGCCGGGCGTGATGCCGGGGCGGTCGGCCACGGAGTAGGCGATGTAGCCCGAGAGCACGGGAATCATGAGCGCGAAGGTGGCGCTTTTGCCAATGGAAAACAGCGTCCAGCCCAGCGTGCCCTGGTGCGCGTCGTCATACACGTAAATGCCGCCCAGCGCGAAGCCCAGCGCAATGAGCAGCCCGCCGGTGACAACGAAGGGCAGCATGAAGGACACGCCCGTCATCAGGTGCTTGTAGGCCCCGGTGCGCTCTTTTTTGGCGGCGGGGGCGGCTTCTTTTGGGGCGGATGGGGCCGCGCCGTGCGGCTGCGCTTCGGCCAGCGCCTGGCGGATCAGGCCTTGGCCGTTTTTGATGGCCGCCTTGGTGCCGCTGGCAAAAAGGCGTTTGCCCGCAAAGCGGCTGGCGTCCACTTGCGTGTCGGCAGCGATGATGACCAGATCAGCCGCCGCAATGTCGTCAGGCGAAAGGGTGTTTTGCGCGCCAACCGAGCCTTGCGTTTCCACCTTCATCTGGCAGCCCAGCGCGGCGGCGGCGGCCTTCAGCCCTTCTTCGGCCATGAAGGTGTGGGCAATGCCCGTGGGGCAGGAGGTGACGGCAACGACTTTGAGCGCCTGCCAGTTTTCTGCGCCTGGCCGTTCAGCCTCTTTGGGGCCGCCTGCCCCCGTGGCCTCCGTGACATCAGCGCGGGCCGCCATCAAACCGGGCGAACCGGCGGGCAAACCGGCGCCTGCTTGCTGCAAGCACTGGCGCAGCACGCCTGCTGCATCGGCCAGCACGGCGGCCAGCGTGGCCACGTGCGCGGCCTTGCCCGCCAGCCGCTGCGCGGGCGCTTCGCCCACGCACAGCACCAGCGGCGCGGCGGCCAGTTCTTCGGGCGCAAGAGGGTCTTGCGCGCCGCTTTCCAGCAGGGTTTCGATGCGCAAGGGCAGCTGCATGGCGCGGGCGGCCTCGCGCAGCGCCTCGCGCGCCAGCAGCGAATGCGTGGCGCGGGCGGGCGTGTTGATGATGACCAGCAGGGAGGAAGGCATGGCTTGCAGCTCCGGCAAGGTGATTACAGGTTGAAATGAGACATCAAATCGCGGCGCAAATCTTCATAGCACGCCGCCAGCCAGGGCACAAAGCCATCGGCCAGCGGGAAGGTGCTGCCATCGCGCATGAACCACACCACCGGCGGCTCCGCCGGGTTGGGCGCGCCATCGAGCTGAAAGGCCAGCCCGTCGCCGCCGTCTTTCCAGAACGGCAACAGCCCCAGCGCCAGATAGCCGCTGCCCTGCGCCTCGCCCAGCAGGCTTTCCAGACTCAAATGCGGCTCCAAACCGGCATTGGCCCACCGAAAGCCATCGCCCACCGCGCGCATGCGGGCCGCGTATCGGGTTTGAAATTCGACATAGCTTTTCGGGAAAACCACGCCGAATGCTTTTTCCAGCCGATCAAAATCCGCCTGCGTGGGCAGGCCGAAATCGGGGGAAAAATCGCCGCAAAAATCGGGATAGCGGGCTTGAAGGTCGGTGAAGGTCATTTTCTTTGAATGATTAATTCATTTTGTTTGCAGCTATGTTTTCACGCATGGATTCAGGAAGATGAATCATGATGGAATGGC
The DNA here is from genome assembly GCF_900240305.1 of Ottowia massiliensis. Taxonomy (NCBI): domain Bacteria; kingdom Pseudomonadati; phylum Pseudomonadota; class Betaproteobacteria; order Burkholderiales; family Comamonadaceae; genus Ottowia; species Ottowia massiliensis. The sequence goes on from NZ_LT964854.1 coordinate 2,309,008, forward strand.
CGACAAGGTAATGGCCTGCAACAAGGCATTGATTTCACTGGCAGGCGGCAAATCCGGCCCCAATCGATTCAATTTGGCCGTGGCAAATGCCACGCCATGCCGCAAAGCCTCGCGCCAGTCCAGCCCTGCATGCCGCGCGGCGAGCAGGCCGGCCACTTGCGCATCGCCTGCGCCCACAGTGCTCACGGGCTTGACGGGCAAGGGCGCGGCCAGCCACGCGCCTTCGGGGCTGCTCATGAAAGCGCCTTGCGCGCCCAGGGAGACGACAACGGTTTCCACGCCCTGGGCGTGCAGGCCGCGCGCGGCTTCGCGTAAATCGGCGCAAGTGGGCAGCGGGCGGCCCAGCAGGGTTTCCAGCTCGTGGCGGTTGGGGTTGATGAGGGCCAGCGGCACGCCGCAGGCCAGGGCCTGCTTCAGCGCCGCGCCGCTGGTGTCCAGCGCAATGCGCGCGCCGCGCTCGTGCAAAAGTTTCAGCAGCGGCGCGTAGCCTTCGGTTTGCAGGCCGGGCGGCAGGCTGCCGGCGGCCAGCGCCCACTGGCCGGGTTGTGCGCGCTGGCGCACGTCTTGCAGCAGGGCCTGCCAGGCGGCGGCGGGCACGGCGGGGCCGGGCAGGTTGATGTCGGTGGTGTCGCCCGTGTCGGCCGCCACGATCTTGATGTTGGTGCGCGTGCTGCCGGGCACGCGCTGGCAGGCGTCTGCAATGCCTTTGCGGGCAAACAGCGCCTCGAACGCCGCCGCGTTGTCTTGCCCCAGCAGCCCGAGCGCCACGACGGGCGCGCCCCAGTCGGCCAGGCAGCTGGCCACGTTGATGCCTTTGCCGCCCGCGTTGCGGCGCGCTTGCGTGGCCACGTTCACCGCGCCGGGGCGCAGGCTGGGCAGGCTCACGGTTTCGTCAATGGCAGGGTGGGGCGTGATGGTGAGGATGGGCAGGGGCATGGCGTTTTTCATGGCGTTTCCGGCAAGTCATTCATTTTTGAAGCGCGTGCATTCAAGGATGGATTCGCTCCTGCTTCAATAGCAGACTCTCCGCGTGGAATGTGCGACATATGGCTTTTTGCAGTGCCTGAATCCGCTCCTTTTTTTGAGGCGATTCCGCCAGCTTTCGGCAGAGGGCGGGCATGGCGGGGCAGGGCTGTTTCATTTCCATGAATCAAACAGCATCAGCGCATTGAATGTGGATGCCTGTATGGGCAGGCCATATACCACGGGCGCAAGCCACAAAAAGCCCAGCAGGCCCGCTGCTGCAAAAAACCATGCCCAGCGCCGCGAAAGGCCCGCGCAGGTGGCCAGCCGGGCGCTCATGACATAACTGACGGCCAGCGCCGGAAAATAGTGGTAAATGAACATGGGCCGGTGAATGAAGAAAAAAGGCGCGAAATTCACCAGATACGCCAGCGCCAGCAAATAATCGCTTTGCGCGGGCGGGGCTGCCGGTTTGCCCATATTCGCGCCGCGCCAGGGCGAGGGCAGCAGGGCGGCCAGAAAATACAGCGCTCCCAAAGCCAGCGGCCACCAAATGGCGATATTGGCCGCCATGTAAATGCGCTCCGGCGGCTGGTTCTGGCTGCTCCACACGAAAATGCCGCGCCAGCCCCACGGCCAGGTGTACCAGGGGCTGGCATAGGGGTGCCCTGAAACCTGGCTGGAATACGAAGCCATGGCGCGGTGCAGCTCCAGCGTGGCATAAGGGGTGAAAAGCCAGTCGCTGCCTGCCGGGTTTTCACGCCGCTCTTTCAGCCGCTGCTGCATGGGAGCAGACATATACGCATCGCCCGGCCCCGCCTTGGGCAGCAGCGCAAAATGCAACGCATATCCGACGCCTTGCACCAGCAATATCACGGCCACAATTGCCAAAAATGCGCCTGTTTTTGCGCGCCATTGCCGCCGTATGTTTTGCCAGATTGGCCCAATGGCCGGAAAACCTTCCAGCGCCAGCGCAGCGAGAACCGGCGCGACAAAGCCCAGCCCCGTCCACTTCACGCCGCAGGCCAGCCCCAGCGCCAGCGCGCCCAGCAGCAAATGGCGCTTTTTGCCCTGCCGCCGCCAGGCCGCCATGCCGCACCAGCCCGCCAGGCCGAAAGTCAATAGCGGAATATCGTTGAGGATGAAGCGCGATTCCACCATCAGCACGGTGTCAAACGCCGCCAGCCAGCCCGCGCACAAGGCCCAGCGCCGCGCCGCGCCAAAATCCAGCGCCAGCCGCGCCACCAGAAGCGGCAATACCGTGCCGCACAGCGCCGGAAACAGGCGCATCCATAAATAAAAACCGCCCGGATAATGCAGGCCGTGCGGATGAAACGAAAACCCTTGCGACACGCCCGCCAGCGCGCCCAGCGCCGCGTAAATGAGCTTCATGTGCGGCGGATGAATATCAAAATAATATTCCCCGCTGAAATAATACGAAGCAAACCGCCCCACCAGGCTTTCGTCAAAAGCCACTTCGGCAGGCTCGGCCAGCCGCCATAAATGCAGCAGGGCGGAAACGGCCAGCAAAAGCAGCCAGGGCCAGCCTTGCCGCCAATGCTGGCGGATGGGCTGCCCTATTTCTGTTTTCAGACTGAATGGCATTTTTAAAATCTGGCGCGGCCGCTGGGCGAATATGAAACGTGTGTTTTTTTGCGTGCCTTAGCGCTTGACCTGCCTGGGCGCTTGCAGCCTGGCGGCCAGGGCGCGGACGCTGTCGGCGTCGGCGCTGTCAAGGGCCAGCTGGGCCAGCTCGGCCAGCAGGGCGCTGTCGCAGGCGCGCAAGGCGGCCTTGACGGGGGCAATGTCGCGCTGGCTCATGGAGAGTTCGCGCACGCCCAGGCCCGTGAGGATGGCCGCGCCGAGCGGGTCGCCCGCCAGGCCGCCGCACACGCCCACCCAGCAGGGGCGCCCGGCTTGCGTGGCGGCTTGTGCGCCTTGCACGGTGTGCTGAATCATGCGCAGCACGGCGGGGTGCAGGGTGTCGGCTTCGCGGGCCAGCTCGGGGTGCTGGCGGTCGATGGCGAGCACGTATTGCGTGAGGTCGTTGGTGCCGATGGAAAAGAAGTCGGCATACAGCGCCAGTTGCCCGGCCATGACGGCCGCTGCGGGCACTTCCACCATGATGCCGATGGGCACGGCGGGCGCGTTCAGCTGCTGGCGGATGCGTTCGCATTCGGCGCGCAGCGCGCGCAGCTCGGCCAGGCTGGTGATCATGGGAAACATGATGGAAAGCGGCCCGGTTTTGGCGGCGCGGTAGATGGCACGCAGCTGCGGCTCCAGCAAATCCGGGCGGCGCAGCATGAGGCGGCTGCCGCGTATGCCCAGGAAGGGGTTTTCTTCGTGCGGCAGGTTGAGGTAGGGCACTTGCTTGTCGCCGCCGATATCGAGCGTGCGGATGATGAGGGGGCGGCCCGCCAGCTCGCGCACCATGCCGCAGTAGGTTTCGCACTGCTCGTCTTCGCCGGGGGCGCTGTCGCGCTCCAGATAGAGAAATTCGGTGCGCATCAGGCCCACGCCTTCGGCGCCGGCGGCCAGCGCGGCGGGCACTTGTTCGGGGCGATTGACGTTGGCGGCCACTTCCACGCGCACGCCGTCTTGCGTGGCGGCCGGTTGCAGGGCCAGCCGGGCGATTTCGCGGGCGCGCGCCTGCTGCGCGTCGCGCCACTGGCGGGCGCTTTGCAAATCGGCCTCATCCAGCCCCCAATACAGGCGCGCGCCGTCGCCGTCCAGCACCACGGTTTGGCCGTCGGGCACATCGAGCAGGGCGCCGCCTGCGGCCACCACGGCGGGCAGGCCCAGCGTGCGGGCGATGATGGCGGTGTGCGAGGAAGGGCCGCCCTGCGCGGTGCACAGGCCCGCCACCTGGCGCAAATCGAGCGCGGCGGTGTCTGACGGGGTGAGGTCGGCAGCGGCGATGACGAGGTTTTCGCCGCCCTGCTCCTGCCCGCCGGGCACATCCAGCTCTGGCGCGAGCTTGCGCAGCACGCGCAGGCCCGCATCGCGCAAATCGGCTGCACGCGCGGCCAGCAGCGGGCTGCCCACGCTGGCCAGCTGGCCAGCGGCGGCTTGCACGGCTTCGTGCCAGCTCCAGGCCGCGCCGTGGCCTTGCGCCATGCGCTGGCAGGCCTGGGCGATCAGGCCGGTGTCGCCCAGCAGCTCGGCTTGCGCGCGGAAGATGCCGCCTTCGGCCTTGCCAATGCGCGCGGCGGTGTCTTGCGCCAGTTGCAGCAGCTCGGCGCGGGTGGCGGCCAGGGCTTCGTCCAGCGCGTCAGCGCCTTCGGCCAGCGGGGCCGGGCGGTCGGGCACGGCGATGTCGGCGGCGCGGCGCACGCGCAGCGTGCCAATGGCCAGGCCCGGGCTGGCGCTGATGCCTTGCAGCGACGGCGGCTGGCCCGCAGGCTGCCAGGCGCTGCGGCTGGCCGCTTGCGCCTTGGCCTGGCGGGCTTTTTCGGCCTCGGCCTCTTCGGCGGCGGTCAGCCGGTTCATCACGCCTTGCAGCGCTGCCAGGGCGGCGGCGGCATCGTCGCCTTGCGCGGAAACGTGAAGGGTCTGCCCGTGGGCGATGCCCAGTTGCAGCAGGGCCATGAGGTTTTTGGCGTCGCCCGCCTCCTGCCCGTTTCGCACGCGCACGCTGGCGGCAAAGCGCCGGGCCGTTTCCACCCACTGCTGGGCGGGGCGCGCGTGCAGGCCGTTGGGATAGGGCATGCGCCAGTCAAAGCCTTGCGCGTAGTCGCCGGCCGGGGCTTGGGCAGCGGCGTCAGCGGCGGCGGCAGGTGCAGCAGGCAGCTCCAGCGCGCGCAGGATGTCGCCCGCATCTGCCGTGCAGGCCAGCTTTTGCAGCGTGGCCTCGTCTTGCAGCAGGCGCGTCAGGCGCCGCAGCAGCGCCAGGTGCTCGTCAGACTGCGCGGCAATGGCGAAGATGAGCGTGGCGCGCTGCCCCGCGTTCCACTCCACGCCGCCGGGCACTTGCAGCACGGCGATGCCGGTGCGCTCGATCAGGTGCCGGTCGGCAATCTGCCCGTGCGGAATGGCCACGCCGCTGCCCAGATAGGTGTTGGCCGTCTGCTCGCGCGCCAGCAGGCTTTGCACATAGGCCGGGGCGATGCAGCCGGCGGCCACCAGCAACTGCCCCGCCTGCCGGATGGCGGCGGTCTTGTCGGCGGGCGCGGCGCCCAGTTGAACCAGTTCGGGGCGGATGAGGGCTTCGGGCATGGCGTTTTTCCTGAATGTGCTTCTGAATCTGAAGTTCTTCTGAGCGGCGCGTGTGATGGCCGCGCAGTCTAGCCGCAGGGCAGGGCGCCGGAGACATCAAAAAAAGGAGCGAATTCAGGTATATCTAAATGCCTTCCTGCGCAGTTTCCACTAGGACGTCATGCTATGGATAGAGGAGCGAAACAGAGGGCGGAATGGTGCGCTCCGCTTTTTGCCCTCGCACATGCCTGGCCCCGCTTTTTCCGCCTGTGCGGCCAGCGCTGGCAGCGGGCGCTGAAGGCGGATGAGCCTCGCCGGAAAAGCCTGAGAGCCTGTTCACAATCTCTGCCGTGGGTGCGAAAAGCACGGCCTCAAGGCGCTCTGCGACCTTGCAAATCTTCGCTGGGCTGCAATGGGGCTGCAAGGCCCGCCTGCGGTTTGCACCTTGCAGCCCATCCTGATTTCCGGGGTGTCGCCCCTCACGGCCAGACTCCGAACAGATTCTGAAAACATGAGGCAAAGCAAAGTGGGCGCGAGGGTATTGGGCACAATGCGGATTTGTCGCTTCCAGGGGTCTTTTTTCACACTTTTCGCCGCCATGAAACGTTCTGTCTGGTTCCGTCTTTCCCTTCTTTGTTCTGCTCTGGCGCTGGCGGGGCAGGCCCATGCGCTGGCCGTGGCCAGCGTTTCGCCGCAGGGCGAGGTGTCGCGGGTGCGGCAGGTGGTGGTCAGGTTCAAGACGAATGCGGTGGCGTTTGGCGATGCCAAGCTGGCCGCGCCGTTCACGCTGGCCTGCAATGACGCCCAGGCGCAAAAGGGCGAAGGGCGCTGGACGGGCGCGCGCGAGTGGGTGTACGACTTTGAAGACGATCTGCCGCCGGGCACGCGCTGCACGCTCAAGGCGGCGGCGGGCTTCAAGGCAGCCGACGGCTCGGCGCTGGAGGGCAAGAGCAGCTACGCCTTTCACACGGGTGGCCCGATCGTTCGGGACGTGCTCCCCGGCACCTGGCGCAAGGTGGATGAAGACCAGCATTTCGTGCTGGCGCTCAACGGCGCGGCCACGCCGGAGAGCGTGCAGGCCCACGTGTGGTGCAGCGCTGAAGGCGTGGGCGAGCGCGTGCCGGTGAAGCTCATCACGGGCGCGGACCGCGCGGCGCTGCTCAAGGAGCTGGACTGGAGCCAGCGTGATGAAAAGAAGCCGGGCACGGTTTTTGTGATGCAGTGCCAGCGGCGGCTCACGCCGGAAACGAAGGTGGAGCTGGTGTACGGCAAGGGCGTGGCCACGCCCAGCGGCATACCCAACACGGTGGAGCGCCGCTTTGAATACGAGGTGCGCCCGCTGTTTCAGGCCAGCATGAGCTGCGAGCGCGAGAACGCGCAGGCCGCGTGCATGCCCCTGCGGCCGGTGACGCTGGATTTTTCGGCCAGCGCGCCGCGCCGCCTGCTCCAGCAGGCGCGGCTGACTTCGGACAAAGGCGAAATCGCGCCCGAGTTCAACGAAAAAGGCGATCCGGATGATTTGCTGGACAGCCTGAAATTTCCTGCCCCGCTGGCCGAAAGCGCCACCTACACGCTCACGCTGCCTGCCGATTTGAAAGACGACAGCGGCCGCCCGCTGGCCAACGCGGCGAGCTTTCCGCTGACGGTGCGCACTTCGCCCATGCCGCCGCTGGCCAAGTTCGCGGCGGGCACGTTCGGCATCGTCGAGCGATTTGCCGAAGGGCCGAACGGCACGCCCCTGCTGCCGGTGACGCTGCGGCGCGTGGAGCCGCAGCTGGGCGTGCAGTCCATGCAAATCAGCCGCGCGCGCTTTGAGAGCGACGCGGACATCATTGAATGGATGCGCCGGGTAGAGGAGTTTGACGACGCCTCCATCGAGCGCAAAAAGGCCGCGCAAGTGGTGCGGGGCACGCTGCCGCCGCCGCTGAAGGATTCGCCGTATTCGGAGAACTATGTGGAAACGCGGGCCATCTCGCTGCTGGAAGGCCGCGCGGACGCGCAAACGCAGCCGCTGCCCGGCACGCAAGAGGGCGACACGCGGCCCTTCGAGGTGGTGGGCATTCCGCTGACCCCCGGCTTTCACGTGCTGGAAATCGCCTCGCGCCAGCTGGGCCAGGCCCTGCTGGACGAAGGCTACGGGCCGCAGCGCACCATGTATGTGCGCACCTCTGCGCTGGTGACCAACCTGGCCGTGCATTTCAAGTGGAGTCCGGAAGGCTCGCTGGCCTGGGTGACCACGCTCGATCACGGCCAGCCCGTGGCGGGCGCGCAGGTGAACGTGTCGGACTGCTACGGCAAGCCCGTGGCGCGGGCCGTGACCGACGCGCAGGGCCTGGCGCGCCTGCCGGAAGTCACTCAATCCAGCCCCTGCGCGCATGAATGGCGCGTGCCCGAAAGCACGCGCGGCTACTTCATCAGCGCGCGCAGCGGCGAAGGCAGCGAGCAAGACATGGCTTTTGTCTGGAGCAACTGGAACCGGGGCATTGAACCCTGGCGCTTCAACGCGCCCACGGGCCGCGACGGCGGCGCGTCCGCCGAAGTGGCGCACACCGTGCTGGACCGCACGCTCGTGCGCGCGGGCGAAACGGTGTCGATGAAGCACTACCTGCGCCAGTCCGTCAGCCCCGAAAAAGGCACGCTGGCGCTGCCGCCCGCCAACAGCATGCCGCGCACGCTGACCATCACCCACGTGGGCAGCGGGCAGGAATACACGCAGGAGCTGAACTGGCGCGACACCCCCACGGGCGGCCGCAGCGCCGCCAGCCAGTTCGCCGTGCCCAAAAACGCCAAGCTGGGCGTGTACCGCATCACGCTTGGCGCAGGCGGCGGCGATGATGACGACAGTGGCGGCCATTCCGCCGGCTCCTTCCGCGTGGAAGAGTTCCGCCTGCCCGTGTATCGCGGCAGCGTGGCCGTGGCCGACGAAAACGCCCTGATCGCCACCGCAGACGTGCCCGTGCAGGTGCAAGTGAGCTACGTGGCTGGCGGCGCGGCGGCGCACCTGCCCGTGCAGGTGTCGGCGGCCGTCAAGGACATTGCGCCGCACTTTGGCGACTACGACAGCTTCAGCTTCACCTCGCCCGACGGGCGCCGCAGCAGCGAAACCCGCGTGGACGATGACGGCGATGACAGCGATGCGCCCAGCTCCGCCAGCCAGAAGCTCGTGGCCGACAAGCAGCCGCTCACGCTGGACGCGCAAGGCGCGGGGCGCCTGGTGCTCGCCAAGCTGCCCGCCTCCAGCCGCCCGCGCGAGCTGCTGCTGGAAGCCACCTACGCCGACCCCAATGGCGAAACCCAGACCCTGAGCCAGACGCAAACCTTGTGGCCCGCCGCCGTGGTGGCCGGCCTGCGCGCCGACAGCTGGGTTTCCGTGGACAAAAACCTGAAATTGCAGGCGCTGGCGCTCGATCTGCAAGGCAAGCCCAAGGCGGGCGCGGCCATGACCGTGCGCGCCGTGGCGCACACCACCACCACCACGCGCAAGCGGCTGGTAGGCGGCTTCTATGCCTACGACCACCACCACGAAACGCATGACCTGGGCGCGCTGTGCAGCGGCAAGACCGACGCGCGCGGCCTGCTGCACTGCGATGTGAAGCTGGCGCAGCCCGGCCGCATCGAACTGGTGGCCAGCGCGGCTGACGAAGCGGGCCGCAAGGCCGAGGCCGCGCAAAGCGTGTGGGTCACGCGCCAGGGCGAACTGTGGTTTGACGGCGAAAACAACGACCGCATGGACGTGCTGCCCGAGCAAAAACGCTACAACGCGGGCGACACCGCGCGCTTTCAGGTGCGCATGCCCTTCCGCAAGGCCACCGCGCTGGTGGCCGTGGAGCGCGAAGGCATCGTGCAGACGCAAGTGGTGCAGCTCAGCGGCGACGACCCCACCATCAGCCTGAAAGTGGGCGAAAACTGGGGGCCTAACGTCTACGTGAGCGTGCTGGCGCTGCGCGGGCGGCTGTATGAAGTGCCTTGGTACAGCTTTTTCACCTGGGGCTTCAAAAGCCCCATCCAGTGGTGGAGAGCCTTCCGCAACAAAGACGGCGACTTCGCCCCGCCCACCGCGCTGGTGGACCTGAGCAAGCCCACCTACCGCTTCGGCATGGCCGAAATCCGCGTGGGCGAGCAAAACTACCGCATGCACGTGGGCGTGGAAGCCGACAAGACGGTTTACGCCCCGCGCGGCACGGCCCGCGTGCGCGTTGAGGCCAAGCTGCCCGGCGGCCAGCCCGCTGCCCAGGCCCGGGTGGCCGTGGCCGCCGTGGACAAGGCGCTGCTTGAACTCATGCCCAACACCAGCTGGAACCTGCTGGAAGCCATGCTCCGGCGCCGCTCCTGGGACGTGGAAACGGCCACCGCGCAAATGGAAATCGTGGGCCGCCGCCACTATGGCCGCAAGGCCGCGCCCCCCGGCGGCGACGGCGCGGGCGGCGCGCCCGTGCGCGAGCTGCTCGACACCCTGCTTTTGTGGAAGCCTGACGTGGAGCTGGACGCCAACGGCCAGGCCATCGTGGACGTGCCGCTCAATGACGCGCTCACCACCTTCCAGATCGTGGCCGTGGCCGACAGCGGCGCCAACCGCTTTGGCACCGGCAAAACCAGCGTGCGCGTCACGCAAGATTTGCAAATCATCAGCGGCCTGCCGCCCCTGGTGCGCGGCGGCGATGCGTACGAAGCCGCCTTCACCCTGCGCAACACCACGGACAAGCCCATGAAAGTGCAGGTGCGGGCCGAAGCCGCCCCGCTGCAAACCGAAGCGCAAACGCTGGAAATACCCGCTGGCCAGGCGAGCGAAGCCCGCTGGCAAGTCACCGCCCCGCCGCACATGGGCGTGCCCGGCGCGCAGGAAATCACTTGGAAAATCAGCGCCAAGGATGAAAACGGCAGCGCCAGCGACGCCCTGAAAGTCAGCCAGCGCGTCGTGCCCGCCGTGCCCGTGACGGTGCAGCAGGCCACCCTCGTGCAGCTTGAAAAACCCTACACCCTGCCCGTGGCCCCGCCCGCCGACGCCCTGCCGGGCCGTGGCGGGCTGCGCCTGGCCCTGCAACCGAAGCTGGCCGATGGCCTGCCCGCCATCAACGACTGGTTTGCCGCCTACCCCTACTCCTGCCTGGAGCAGCAGACCAGCAAGGCCATTGGCATGCGCGACGAAGTGCAGTGGCGCAGCGTGGCAGCGCAAATGCCCTCCTACATGGACGGCGACGGCCTGCTCTACTACTTCCCGCCGCGCAGCAGCCAGGAAGACAAAGGCAGCCCCATCCTCACCGCGTGGATGCTGGCCGCCACCCACGAAGCCAGCCGCATCGAGCCGCAATACGCCCTGCCTGAAGACGTGCGCCAGCCCATGCTGGACGGCCTGGCCGCCTTCGTCGAAGGCCGCATCACGCGCCGCTACTGGTCGCCCCGCAAAGACCTGGACGTGCTCAAGCTCGCCGCCATCGAAGCCCTCTCGCGCTACGGCGCCGCGCGCGCCGCCATGCTGGAGAGCATCACCATCGCCCCCAACCAGTGGCCCACCAGCGCCGTCATTGACTGGGTGAACGTGCTGCGCCGCGTCAAGGGCATTCCGGCCCAGCCGCAAAAGCTGGAAGAAGCCATGCAAATCCTGCGCTCGCGCCTGTCATGGCAAGGCTCGCGCCTGATCTTCAGCGCCGAAAAAGACGACGACTGGTGGTGGTTCATGGCCGGCGGCGACGTGAACACCGCCCGCCTGCTGCTCACCGTGCTGGACGACCCCGAATGGCATGACGACATGGGCCGTCTCATCAACGGCTTCATCCAGCGCCAGCAAAGCGGCGCCTGGCACACCACCACCGCCAACCTCTGGGGCAGCTTCGCCATCGAGCAATTCGCCCGCGCGCGCGAATCCGCCCCCGTCAGCGGCATCACCCGCGCCAGCCTTGGCGGCGAAAAAGCCCAGGTGGACTGGAACGAAGTGCGCCCTGCGCCCAAGGAAGAAGGCGTGGACCACGCCAACTCCCGCCTGAGCTACTCCGGCGCGCCCGCCAGCCCCGGCCTCTACGTGAACAACACCATGCAGCTGCCCTGGCCGCAAAAGACGGGTCAGCAGGCGGGCCAGCCAGCTGGCAAGAGCGAGCTGGCCGTCACCCACGAAGGCAGCGGCAGCCCCTGGCTCACCCTGCAATCGCTGGCCGCCGTGCCCCTGAAAGCCCCCTTCGCGGCGGGCTACCAGATCAAGCGCAGCGTCACCCCCCTTGAGCAGGCCGACAAGAGCCTGCCGGCGGGCCACTACTCGCGCGGCGACATCCTGCGCGTCACGCTGGAAGTCAATGCCAGCGCCGACATGACCTGGGTCGCCATCACCGACCCCGTGCCCGGCGGCGCCACCATCCTCGGCAGCGGCCTGGGGCGCGACTCGGCCATTGCCTCCAGCGGCGAAAAATCCGAAGGCTGGGGCTGGCTCGCCTACGAAGAGCGCAGCTTCGAGGCCTTCCGCGCCTACTACGAATACCTGCCCAAAGGCAAACTGAAGATGGAATACACCGTGCGCCTGAACAACCCCGGCGTCTTCAACCTGCCCCCCACCCGCGTCGAAGCCCTCTACGCCCCCGAAATGTTCGGCGAAGCGCCCAACGCGCCGGTGCAGGTGCGGCCGTAACGGGCATCAGCGCCGCCTGAATGGAAAAATGGCGAAAAGCGGGTTACGGACGGGTCTGCAACCCGCTTTTTTTCACTTTGTATGCCATGCATGGCTGTTTTAAAAATGGCGCGAGACAAGTTTGATTCAGGCAGGAGAAAATGATTTTTTGAAACGCCATGAAGGCGCGCCAGTCGATATTCAAGCCTGAAGACAAAATGATTTGATGAAATGGCCGAAAGATAATAAACCATGTCAAAAGAATACGGTGAATATGATTTTGTCTGGCTTGCCGCAGCGTATGTGGCGGCCAGCGTGGTGGAGCATGGCGCGATGCTGGCATTTACTTTTGCGCCTGCATTTGAAGGCGGCGAAAAAGCGGCGGCCTTTCCATACGTCTCTTTGCTTGTGTATTTGCGCGGCCTGGCTTTTGAAAAGCGCAGGGCGGGCATCGCCGGGGCATCACTGGCTTTGGGCCGCATTCGGGCTGTTTGCCGATTTGATGGGCGTGGCGCTTTTTGTTTTGTTCAATGAGGCACGGCCGCCCCATCGGCCCAAGCCGTCATCGACAGCCTTTCACCCCGATTGCGAGAAGTGACATGCGCCAGTGGCTGAACCAGCACGGCGAGCGCCCTTTGCTCTGGCTGGCGGCGGCTTTTGTGCTTGCCGTGGTTTTGCGCAGGGTCTTTTTTCACTCAGAAACGGCGCATTGGGGGCGCAAGCGGCTTTTGCCATCGATCACGCCTATCAGGCCGTTTGCGGCTTCTGGCTGTGGCGGTATGCCGGGCGCCATCGCTGGCTCTGGCTGGCATTGGGCGCTGCGGCGGGGCTGCCCGCCGTTTGGCTGTTTTTCGTGCTGGAGCGGGCCAGGCGTGAGCGGGGGCATGCATGACGGAAGCAGTGTCATCAAGCTCATCTATTCATAGCAATAGGTCCTAGTGGAATAAGCGCAGGGCGGCATTTCAGGCCCTTCATATTCGCTTCTGTTTTTGATGCGGCCAGGCAGGAGCAGGGCGGCCCGCAGCCTTTCTTGGCGTTCCTGGCTGCGCGCCTGCTGGCAGGGGCTGTTCAAGAGCGGGCGTAAACAGGTTTTCACCGGATGCCTTTTTTTGCGGCAGCTAGAATCCCGCGCTTGCTCTTTGTTGCCATGACAACTTTTTCACACTTTTCGCCATTGCCGACGGCCATGCGCATTGGGCCGCACGCGCTGCCCAATGCCGTGTTCGTGGCGCCGATGGCGGGGGTGACCGACCGGCCTTTCCGCCAGCTTTGCCGCCGCTTCGGGGCAGGCTACGCGGTGGCGGAGATGGTGGCGGCGCGGCCTGATTTGCGCGGCACGGCCAAGAGCCGCCTGCGCGGCCGCCATGAGGGCGAGCCTGGCCCCTTTGCGGTGCAAATCGTGGGGGCTGATGCGGCGGCCATGGCCGAGAGCGCGGCCTGGAACGTGGCGCGCGGCGCGCAGGTGATTGACATCAACATGGGCTGCCCGGCGCGCAAGGTGTGCAGCCAGTGGTCGGGCAGCGCACTGATGCAGAACGAGGCGCTGGCGCTGCGCATCATCGAGGCCGTGGTGGCCGCTTGCGCGCCGCAGGGCGTGCCGGTCACGCTGAAGATGCGCACGGGCTGGAGCGCGGCGCAGCGCAACGCCGTTTCGCTGGCGTGCGCCGCCGAGGGCGCGGGCGTGCAGATGATCACGGTGCATGGCCGCACGCGCGAGCAGGGCTACGCGGGCGAGGCGGAGTACGAAACCATTGCCGCCGTCAAGGCCGCCGTGCGCGTGCCGGTGGTGGCCAATGGCGACATTGATTCGCCCGAAAAGGCCGCCGCCGTGCTGGCTGCCACGCGGGCCGACGCGGTGATGCTGGGGCGCGCCGCCTGGCGCGCGCCCTGGCTGCTGCGGCAGGTGGCGCACTACCTGGCCACGGGCCGCCAGCTGGCCGCGCCGCTCACGCTGGAAGTGCGCAGCGCGCTGCTGGATCACCTGCACGCGCACTACGCGCTGTATGGCGAGGCGGCGGGCGCGCGTTCGGCGCGCAAGCATTTGCAGCGCATGCTGGGCGGCCTGCCGGGGGGCGACGCCTTTGTGCAGTCGCTCATGCCCGAGGCCAGCGCCTTGCGGCAGTGGCAGGCGGTGGCCGACTTTCTGATGCTGCTGGCCGAGCGCCACGAGCGCCTGCCAGGCGAAGCGCCCATCAGGAGCCAGGTGGCCTGAGGGCGGCAGGCCGCAGCGGGCTGGCTGGCCGCTGCGGCGCTTTTTTCATTTTTTCTGTCATTTCCATCACACCCATGAGCCAAACCCATCTTGATGCCTGCGTGCGCGAGAGCCTGGAAGCCTATTTCCATGACTTGCATGGCGTGGAGCCGCACAACATGTATGACATGCTGATCAAAAGCGTGGAATCGCCCCTGCTGGAAGTGGTCATGCGCCGCGCCAACAACAACCAAAGCCGCGCCGCCCAGTGGCTGGGGCTGAACCGCAACACGCTGCGCAAAAAGCTGCTGGAGCACAAGCTGCTTTGAGGCGGCCCGCTCGCGCTGCCTGCCGGGGCCGAGCCTGCCCGCGCGAGTTGGTTCGCGCGTTCGTCCGCGCATTCGCTGGCGCATTCATCAGGCGATTCATCAGGCGGTCTGGAAAGGCTTTTTTCGCTCCTTGATTCATAGCATGAGGTCCTGCTGGAATCTGCGCGAACGCCGTTTTCTGCCCCCCTTGATTGGCTCTCTTTTCTGAACCCGTCCAATACCTGGCCGCCCTTCGTTTTCATCCCACCCCACTGCCATGAACACCACTGCCCGAAACGCCCTGATTTCCGTATCCGACAAAACCGGCATCGCCGAATTCGCCGCAGCGCTGGCCGCGCTGGGCTTTCGCCTGCTGTCCACCGGCGGCACCGCCAAGCTGCTCAAAGACGCGGGCCTGCCCGTGACCGAAGTGGCCGAAGTCACGCACTTTCCCGAAATGCTCGATGGCCGCGTGAAAACCCTGCATCCCGCCATCCACGGCGGCCTGCTGGCCCGGCGCGACACGCCCGCGCACATGGCCGCGCTGCAAGCGCACGGCATTGGCGCAATTGACCTGGCCGTCATCAACCTCTACCCCTTCGAGGCCACCGTGGCCCGCCCCGGCTGCACGCTGGCCGAGGCCATTGAAAACATCGACATCGGCGGCCCCGCCATGGTGCGCAGCGCCGCCAAGAACTGGCAAGACGTGGCCGTGCTCACCCACGCCAGCCAATACGCCGCCGTGCTGCAAGAGCTGCGCGCCAGCGGCGGCCAGCTCAGCGCCAAAACGCGCTTTGCCCTCTCCGTGGCCGCCTTCAACCGCGTGGCCCAGTACGACGCAGCCATCAGCGAATGGCTCTCCAGCGTGGACTTTGACGCCAGCCAGGGCCAGGGCGAAAGCGGCTCTGCCCCATTTGCCCAAAGCGCCCCCGTCCGCGCCCCCTTCCCCGCGCAAGCCAACCCCGTCTTCATCAAACTGCAAGACCTGCGCTACGGCGAAAACCCGCACCAGCAGGCCGCCTTCTACCGCGACCTGCACCCCGCCCCCGGCACGCTCGCCACCGCGCGCCAGCTTCAGGGCAAAGAGCTGTCCTACAACAACATCGCCGACGCCGACGCCGCCTGGGAATGCGTGCGCCAGTTCACGCAAGCGGCCTGCGTCATCGTCAAACACGCCAACCCCTGCGGCGTGGCCGTGGCCTCCAGCGCAGGCCAGGCGTACGCCAAAGCCCTGCAAACCGACCCCACCAGCGCCTTCGGCGGCATCATCGCCTTCAACCGCCCGCTGGACGGCCCCGCCGCCGAACACGTCGCCCGGCAATTCGTCGAAGTGCTCATGGCCCCCGCCTTCACGCCCGAAGCCCTGGCCGTCTTCGCCGCCAAACCCAACGTGCGCCTGCTGCAAATCGAACTGCCCGCCGATACGGCCCAGGCCGCCCCCGCCGCCCGCGCGCTGGAATACAAGCGCGTCGGCTCCGGCCTGCTCATCCAGACGGCCGACCAGCACCGGCTGCAAGAAACCGACCTTCAAGTCGTCACCGAAAAACGCCCCACGCCGCAGCAAATGCAAGACCTGCTCTTTGCCTGGCAAGTGGCCCAATACGTCAAAAGCAACGCCATCGTCTTCTGCAAAGATGGCATGACCGTCGGCGTCGGCGCAGGCCAGATGAGCCGCCTGGACTCGGCCCGTATCGCCAGCATCAAAGCGCAAAACGCCGGCCTGAGCCTGACCGGCGCCGCAGCCGCCAGCGACGCCTTCTTCCCGTTCCGCGACGGCCTGGACGTACTGGCCGACGCCGGCGCAGCCTGCGTCATCCAGCCCGGCGGCTCCATCCGCGACGCCGAAGTCATCGCCGCCGCCAACGAACGCGGCATCGCCATGGTCTTCACCGGCGTGCGCCACTTCAGGCATTGAAAGCGGGCTTCAAATCCGCCCGTGGGGCGAAAAGCGCGGACTCGGGCGGCCTGCGGCGTTGCAAGCGTGGCGACTCTCTGCCGGGCAGTCGAACGGACAACGGCCCGGCCGATGCGCGGCAGCCCCTCAGAGGCTGTTCAAAGTCTGGGCGTCAGGGGCCTTTCAAGACCAGGCGCGCGGCCAGATGCGCCTTCTGCCGTTCGCCAGCGCCGGGGCTGTTTACTAAAAACAGGAGCGGATTCAGGGGGTATGAAAATGGCACTCGCGCTCATTCCACTAGGACGTCGTGCTATTGACATGAGAGCAAAAAAACCGCCTGCCGCCCTGCATGCTCCGGCCTTTTGCCACTCATGAGCGGACTGCGGCAGATTGGAGGCAGGAGCGGGCCAGGATGGGAAACGGGGCGGCCGGCCCTCTGCCGCGGCGGCGTTATCAGGTGCCAAAGCAAAGCGGAAGGCCCGCATTCCCTGGCGCAGCGCTAGCCCGCTGCCACCGCAGGCGCTTCCTGCCAGCGCCCCTGCGTCAGGATTTCGCAAGGGCGAAACTGCGTTTTGTAGGCCATCTTGCGGTTCTGGGCGATCCAGTAGCCCAGATACACGTAGGGCAGGCCCAGCGTGTGGGCCTGGGCGATTTGCCAGAGCACGCCATAGGTGCCATAGCTGGCGTGGGGCGTGTCAGGCTCGTAGAAGGTATAGACGGCTGAAAGCCCGTCCTTGAGCACATCCACCACCGACACCATGCGCAGCGCTCCAGTCTGCGGCCCATCCGGCTCGCCCTCGCCTGGCTCGCCGCCCTCGCGAAACTCCACCAGCCGCGTGTTCACGTGGCTGTGCAGCAGAAATTGCGTGTATTGCTGCGCGTCATCCACATCCATGCCGCCGCCCGTGTGGCGGCTGGCCTGGTAGCGCCGGTACAGCGCGTAGTGCTCCGGCACGAAGCCCGGCTGCAGCACCCGCGCGCGCAAGCTGGCGTGCCGCTGCTGGGCGCGGCGCTGGCTGCGGCTGGGCGAAAAATCAGCCACGCGCACGCGCAAGGGCTTGCAGGCCTGGCACTGGTCGCAGTGCGGGCGGTAGGCGAACAGGCCGCTGCGGCGAAAGCCCAGCTGCACCAGCTCCGAATAAGCCTCGCCCTGCACCAGATGGCTGGGCGTGGCCACTTGCGAGCGCGCCATTTGATCGGGCAGGTAGCCGCACGGATACGGCGCGGTGACGTAAAAGCGGATGGCCTGAAACGGCAGCTCTTTCAGGTGCGCCACGGCGTCTCCCTGCCATCGTCTTTGCCGCTGTTTGCACTGTTCAGACCCAGCGCGCTCCAGCATGAGGGCGAAAAGCGCCAGGCGGGGCCGGGCTGCGCCGCCAAAAGCGCCACTTGCGCCGCGAAGTCCGCGCGCGGCATGGGCGCAGCGCCCAGCGAGGCCAGATGGCGGGTGTTTTGCTGGCAGTCAATCAGCGGCAGCGCGTGGGTGCGGCAAAAGGCCACCAGCGCCGCCAGCGCGATCTTGGAGCCGTCCGTGACCCGGGTGAACATGGATTCGCCAAACACCGCCCGCCCCAGCGCCACCAGATACAGCCCCGCCAGCAGGCGGCCTCCGGCCCACACCTCCACGCTGTGCGCCAGCTGCTGCGCGTGCAGCTCTTCGTAGGCGGCCACCATTTGCGGCGTGATCCATGTGCCCGACTGCCCCGGGCGCGGCACGGTCGCACAGGCGCGGATGACCCGGCCGAAGGCGCTGTCAAACCGCACTTCGCACGCTGGCGCGGCCAGAAATCGCTTGAGGGCCTGCTTCAGCGAGCGGTGCAGCCGGAAGCGCTCCACGGCCAGCGCCATGCGCGGCTGCGGACTCCACCACAGCAGCGGCTCGCCCGGCGCGAACCACGGAAAGATGGCCGCCGCGTAAGCGCGCCGCAGCGTCGCCGCATCCAGCGCGCCGCCCACCGCCAGCAGCCCCGGCGCGGGCGAGTCGGCGGGCCAGGCCGCTTCCAGCGGCGGAAACGCATCGCCCGGCTTGAGCGCCGCCAGCGGCGGCAAGCCGCGCGCGCCTTCAGCGCCCGGCCCGCTCATGACGGCAGCTCCTGCTCATGCACACCCAAGCGGCCTACGCGCCAGTCGTCAAAAAAATGCTGCAACGTCAGCCGCACCGTCTCAAAGGCCAGTTGCGGCCAGGGCACCTGGCTTTCGGCAAACAGGCGCGTTTGCCGCGTTTCATGCCCGAAGCCGCCGGGCAGGCCCTGCCGCAGGCATTCCTCCAGCAGCGGGGCCAGGTAAAACACGTGTACCTGTCCCACTCGCGGCACGCTGATCACGGAAAACAGCGCCCCCGGGCGCACATGCCGCCTTGCCTCCAGCGCGGCTTCCTCGCCGGTTTCACGCAGCGCGCCGCCGCGCAGCGTCTCGCCCAGCTCCATGAACCCTGCCGGCAGCGTCCACAGCCCTTTGCGCGGCTCTATATCGCGCTGGCACAGCAGCACGCGCCCATCTGGCGCGAAAGGCAGCGTGCCCACTACCAGCAGCGGGTTCTGGTAATGCACCAGACCGCAGGCCGTGCACACATCGCGCAGGCGCGTGTCGCCATCATCCGGCAGACGCCTGGCGGTCGGCGCGCCACAGCGGCGGCAGTAATGAATGGCAGAAGCGGGCATGAGCCGCATTGTGCCTTTGCGCCCCGGTCTGACATGCCGCTCTGGAACCAGGGCTGAGAGGCTGTTCAGAGTCTGCCTGGTGTGGCTCAGCGAAGATTTGCAACGCAGCAGGTCGCCCGGATCCGCGCTTTTCACAATCACGAATGGACTTCGTGAGCAGGTTTTCAGGCGGGCGTGAATGCCAGGCGCACGTAAATGGGCGCGTAGGCTTCGGCTTGCGTGATTTCCACCAGCGCCTCCTTGGCCAGTTCCAGCAAGGCGATGAAGGTGACCACAAGCACGGGAGCGCCGCGCGTGAGGTCAAACAGTTCTTCAAACGGGGCAAAGCGCCGGCCTTGCAGCTTTTTGAGCACCAGGCTCATGTGCTCGCGCACGCTGAGTTCTTCGCGGGTGATGCGGTGGCTTTGCACCAGACGCGCGCGGCGCAGGATGGCGCGCCAGGCCTGCTGCAAGTCAGCCGGGTCCACCTGCGCGAAGTCCGGATCCAGCGCCTGCTCCACGTGGATTTGGGCGGTGATGAAGTCGCGCTGCGCCACCTCGCCCAGCCGCGCGGCGGCGAGCTTGATGCGCTCGTATTCAAGCAGGCGGCGCACCAGCGCGGCGCGCGGGTCTTCAGGCTCTTGGTCATCTGCCGTTTTCACGGGCGGCAACAGCATGCGCGACTTGATTTCAATCAGCGTGGCAGCCATGAGCAGGTATTCGGCCGCCAGCTCCAGATTGCGGTTGCGGATTTCTTCCACGTAGCCCAGGTATTGCCGCGTGACGGCGGCCATCGGGATGTCAAGAATGTTGAAGTTCTGCCGCCGTATGAGGTAGAGCAGCAGGTCAAGCGGGCCTTCAAAGGCTTCGAGAAAGACTTCCAGCGCGTCTGGCGGGATGTACAGGTCTTGCGGCAGCGCGAGCAGCGGCTCGCCATAAAGGCGCGCCACGGCCAGGCTGGCGTCTGCCTCCGGCGGGGCGGGCCGCGCGTGCGTTTCAGGCAAGGTGTTGGCAGGCTGCACGGCGGCGGTTGTTGCTGCGGTTTTGATAGCGGCTCGCGCCCATTCCACGGGGGCCAGCGGGCTTTTTCAATATGAAAGGAGCGGCGCGAGCTGGCATGGCGTCAGGGCCTCCGGCTTGAGAACAGCCAGGGGCGCGCGAATTGCCCGCTATTTCAGCCTTGCCTGCTTTTGCCGAAATTGCCCATCGGGTAGTACACGTAGCTGGGCTGGGCCACGCGGCCCGCGCGCATATCGGCCTGCTGCTGGCGGTCAATCTCCTTGTCCCACAACAAGGCGCGGCCCTGTTGCTGGGCGGCATCCAGCCAGGGGCGCTGGGCCTTGAGTTCGTTCAGGAACTGCGTGGCGTCTGACGTGTAGTGCGGGCGGCGGAAGAAGTTGGCGATCGGCATGTTTCAGGCGTTTCGGAACGTGGGAAAAGAAAGGATTATTTCAGGGCCGCAGCGGCAGCGGCGGCCCGGGCGCGCGCCATGGCCGCTTCAATGATGGCGCGGCGGGCATCGGGCGATGCGGTTGAAGGCGATGGAGACAAGGGCGATGCGGACGCGGGCGATGCTGGCGGCGAAACAGCCAACTTCTCAGGCGACTGGGCCTGGAGCCGGCTGGCCTGCGCCTGTGCGCCGCGCTGGCGGCGCGCCTGCGTGGCGGCGTATTCGGCGCGCGCCTTCGCCGCCTGTGCGGGCGACCAGGCCTGCCAGCCCGTGAGCGGGGCCGTTACGTCTTGCATGGCAATGCAGTCCACCGGGCAGGCGCTCACGCACAGGCCGCAGCCGGTGCAGTCGGCCTCGATCACGGTGTGCATGCGTTTGCTGCCGCCCACGATGCAGTCCACCGGGCAGGCTTTCACGCACAGCGTGCAGCCGATGCACCAGTCTTCATCAATCACCGCCACCTGGCGCGGCGCTTCGCTGCCGTTTTCAGGGTTGAGCGGCACGGCGGGCCGCCCCGTGAGCGCCGCCAGCCGCACGATGCCTTCCTGCCCGCCCGGCGAACACTGGTTGATGGGCGCGCCCTCATGGGCAATGGCGTAGGCGTAGGCCGCGCAATCGTCATAGCCGCAGCGGCGGCACTGCGTTTGCGGCAGGGCGTCGAGCACGGCGGCGGCAAGTTCGGCAGGCGTAGGCATCAGGCGAGCGTTCGTGGGAAGGGGCGCGGAAGTTTCCGTGGCGGTTTCCGGATGGCGGATTTTGCCTGCGGCCACGCAGGCGCCGGTCTTGCGGGGTTTTCGCGCGGGCTGCATGAAATGATTGCGGGTATTGCGCATGGCATGCACGAATGCGCCCATTCACGAATGGCCATTCATGGATGCAATTTGGCGCTTTTTCATGCCGCGCGCACAGCGAAGCGCCGTGGATAATCCCCCGCTTTTCACGATTGCGGCTGGCCTGAAAGAGCCTTCAAACACGAAAAGCTGGCCGATGAAACTGGCAATGAACCTCAAATCGAAATTCGCGCAGGCGGCCTTGGGGCTGTGGCTGGCCGCGCCCGCCCTGGCGCTGGCCGCCTCCGCCGCTCCTGAAGCCGCCCCCGGCTCCCATTCCGATTCCATTTTTTCGGGCTGGACTTTCGGCTACGCCCCTTACACCTACCATTTTTCGGAAGCGAAGAAAAAGCACGAATTCGAGCCAGACGTCAAACACTCCTACGTCTGGCTGGTGCAGGCTGAAAAACGGCTGGCGGGCCGCAGCGTGGCAGGGCTGGCCCTGTTCAGCAATTCATTTGGCCAGCCCAGCCAATATCTGTACTACGGCTGGCGCTTCACGCCCCTGCGCGCCGCGCCCGGCGTGTTTTTCAAGCTCACGGGCGGCGTGCTGCACGGCTACAAAAAGCCCTTTCACCGCAAGATTCCGCTGAACACTTCCAGCGGCTGGGCTGTCACCATCATTCCGGCGGTGGGCTACAACTTCACCCCGCACATTGGCGCCCAGGTGAATGTGCTGGGCAAATCTGCCTTGATGTTCCAGCTCAATTACAGCTTCTGAAAACACGCCCCAAACAGGGCCGAAGACAGATCCAGCAGGGTGATTGACGCTCTTGTTTCAGGAGCATGATGTCCTAGTGAAGCCTGCGCGAGACGGCTTTTTCACCCCGCTGAATTTGCTCCTGTTTTCAAGTCAAACGGGCAGGCGCTGCGCTGGCCTGAAAACGCCGTTCAGGCCAGCTTGGCAAACGCTGCCACCACTTCGGGCGGGGCCTGAACCAGCTCGATCAGCACGCCTTCGCCGGCAATGGGAAATTCCTCGCTGGCCTTGGGGTGCAAAAAGGTGATGTCGTAGCCCGCCGCGCCTTTGCGGATGCCGCCGGGCGCAAAGCGCACGCCTTGCGCCGTGAGCCATTCCACGGCCTTGGGCAAGTCGTCAATCCACAGCCCCACGTGGTTGAGCGGGGTGGCATGAACGGCGGGTTTTTTATGCTCGTCCAGCGGCTGCATCAGATCAACTTCCACCTTGAAGGGGCCGCTGCCCATGGCGCAGATGTCTTCATCCACGTTCTCGCGCTCGCTTTTGAACGTGCCTGTGACTTGCAGGCCCAGCATGTGCACCCACAGTTGTTGCAGGCGCTGCTTGCTGGGGCCGCCAATGGCGATTTGCTGAATGCCCAGAACCTTGAAGGGGCGTGGCGAGGTCATGTGTTTGTCTCCTTGAAGTGGCTTGAGTGGCGCGCCGCAGCGCGGAAAAAAGGGGGCTTCAGCGGTGCAGGCCCTGTTCGTCCGGTTCTTCGGTCGAGGTGCTCACGATGCTGGCGTGCTGCCCTGTGGCTTTGCGCCAGGCGTAAATCAGGTAGCCCGAGAGCGCGTAGCCGACGAAGAGCAAAAACAGCATGGTGGCCGGTTCGATGCTGATGACGGCCAGCAGCAGCGCCACCAGCACCAGCATCACGAAAGGCATGCTGCGGCGTCCGCCCAGATCCTTGAAGCTGTAGTAGGGAATGTTGGTCACCATGGTCAGCCCTGCCAGCAAGGTGATGCCAAAGAGCGTCCAGGAGAGATCGCCGCGCTCCAGCGGCGCGCCGCCCAGCAGGGTGAACAGGCTGCGGAAGATGGGCACATCCTTGTGCGCCAGCAGCATGGCGCTGGTCAGCCAGATGAAGCCGCCCACCAGCGCGGCGGCGGCGGGCGAGGGCAGGCCCTGGAAATAGCGCTTGTCTACCACCGCCGTATTGACGTTAAAGCGCGCCAGCCGCAGCGCCGCGCACGCGCAGTACACGAAGGCGGCGATCCAGCCCCAGCGCCCCAGCGGGCGCAGCGCCCATTCGTAGGCCACCAGCGCAGGAGCCACGCCGAAGCTGACCATGTCGCACAGCGAATCCATTTGCTCGCCAAAGGCGCTTTGCGCGTGCATCATGCGGGCGGCGCGCCCATCCATGCCGTCCAGAATCATGGCGGCGAAGATGCTGGTGGTGGCGTAGTCAAAGCGTCCGTTGATGGCCATGACGATGGCGTAAAAGCCGCAAAACAGCGCCGCCAGCGTGATGGAGTTGGGCACGATGTAGATGCCCTTGCGCAGGCGGCGCACGCCCGCTGGTGCGGCAGGCGCCGGGCTGGGCGCTGGCGGAGACGCCGGAAAAGGCGCAGGGGAATGCGGGCGGTTTTCAGGCGTTTGCGAATCTTGCATGCTGGGGCGGCCTTGTCTCTGGGAATCTCGCCAGGCAGGCTTGCGCCAGCGCGAACGCCTGCGCTGCCCACCCGGCAAGCCAGCCAGTGTAGCGAGCGGAAAACCGCCTTCGCCAAAAGGACTGGCGCCGAATGCAAGAATCCGCCCCTTCCCACAAGCCGCCCACGAGCCGCCGCCCATGAGCACCCCGCAAGAGTACGTTCAGCAAAAGGCCGCCGCCTCTGGCAGCAGCTTCTATTACGCCTTTTTGTTTCTGCCGCCGCCCCGGCGTGCGGCCATCACCGCGTTCTACGCCTTCTGCCGCGAAGTCGATGACGTGGTGGATGAAGTCAGCGACGCGGGCGTGGCCGCCAGCAAGCTGGCCTGGTGGCGCGGCGAAGTGGCGCGCGCCTTCGCGGGCCAGGCCACGCACCCGGCCATGCAGGCGCTCATGCCCCACGCCGCCGCCTACGGCATCGAAAGCCGCCACCTGCTGGCCGTGATTGAAGGCTGCGAGATGGATTTGACGCAAACGCGCTATCTGGACTTTCCCGCGCTGGAGCGCTACTGCCACCTGGTGGCGGGCGTGGTGGGCGAAGTGGCCGCCCGCATCTTCGGCCAGACGCAAGAGGCCACCACCGCCTACGCGCACAAGCTGGGCCTGGCGCTGCAACTGACCAACATCATTCGCGACGTGGGCGACGACGCCATGCGCGGCCGCATCTACCTGCCCATCAACGAGCTTCAGCAGTTCGATGTGAAAGCGCACGAAATCACCAACCGCGCGCACTCGCCGCGCTTTGTGGCGCTCATGCAATTTCAGGCCGACCGCGCCCGCCGCTGCTACGACGAGGCCCTGGCCCTGCTGCCCGACGCCGACCGCCGCGCCCAAAAGCCCGGCCTGATGATGGCCAGCATCTACCGCACCTTGCTGGACGAAGTGCAGGCCGAAAACTTCCAGGTGCTGCACCAGCGCATCAGCCTCACGCCCCTGCGCAAGCTCTGGCTGGCCTGGAAGATGCAGGCGCTGGGGCGGTTCTGAGAGCATGTTCGGCTGGAACATGCAGGAGATCAAGCGCTGCCAGCAACACATCTTCAAGGTATTGCTCAAACGCTGAATTGAGGAGAGAGCCTTTGCTTGGCTGAGTCAATCGAGAAGACTGAGCCAGGGCTACGAGGTCACGGCCCTCTTCAGCCGAAGCATTCGCGAAGATCGTTTGCATTCGGCGCACGGTCAGGCTTCCGGGATGATTTTTGGGACTGGCTCTCAGGGCTGCTGGCCTTCAGGCGCATCCAGCGTCAGCCCCTGCGTCTCACGCCCCAGAAAAGCCACGGCCAGCGCGCCGGTGGCAATGGTGAGGGCGAAGAACGTGAAGATGGCGCTTGTGCTCCAGCCCCAGCCGCC
The DNA here is from genome assembly GCF_900240305.1 of Ottowia massiliensis. Classification (NCBI taxonomy): domain Bacteria; kingdom Pseudomonadati; phylum Pseudomonadota; class Betaproteobacteria; order Burkholderiales; family Comamonadaceae; genus Ottowia; species Ottowia massiliensis. Next base: position 2,333,806 of record NZ_LT964854.1, read on the forward strand.
CAGCACGGGAATGGCCAGCGGCCCCAGCACGCCGCCCATGCGGCCAACAGCTGCCGCTGCGCCTGCGCCGCTGGCGCGAATGGCGGCGGGATAGTTCTCAGGCGTGTAGGCATACAAAGCGCCCCACGCGCCCAGGTTGAAGAAAGACAGCATCGCGCCTGAAAACAGCAGCGTCGCATCGTAGCCAGCGTTGCCAAAAGCCCAGGCGCTGCCCGCTGTGCCCATCAGGTAGCCCACCAGCACGAACTTGCGGCCCATGCGCTCAATCAGCCAGGCCGCGCTGAAATAGCCTGGCAACTGCGCCAGCGTCATCAGCAACACGTATTCAAAGCTCTGAATGAGTTCAAAACCCTTGCTCACCATCACGCTGGGCAGCCACAGGAACATGCCGTAGTACGACAGCACCACCGTGAACCACAGCACCCACAGCATGAGCGTGGCGCGGCGATGCGGCGCCGACCACAGGGCCGCCAAGCGCCGCAGCCACGGCAAGCGCTGGGCGGCGCCAGCTGGCGCGTCCGCTGGCAGCTTGCGGCGCAGGTACAGCGCATAAAAAGCAGGCAGCGCCCCCAGCAGCAAGGCCACGCGCCAGCCCATGTCAGCCGCGAACAGGGGCATCACGAAATAGGCGATTAGCGCCGCCAGCAGCCAGCCTGCGGCCCAGAAACTCTCCAGCAAAACCACCACGCGGCCGCGCTCATGGGCAGGCACGCGTTCGGCCACATAAGTGGCTGCCACCGGCAACTCGCCGCCCAGCCCCATGCCAATGAAAAAGCGCAACGCCATCAGCGCCGCCAGCGACACGCACAGCGCCGACAAGCCGCTGGCCGCAGCAAACAGCAGCAGCGTGGCAATGAACACGCGCTTGCGCCCCACGCGGTCAGCCATCAGCCCGAACGCCACCGCGCCCACGGCCATGCCTATGGAATTGACCGCGCCCAGCCAGCCCATCTCCGCGCGGCTCAGCCCCCAGGCAGCCTGCAAGGCAGCCAGCACAAAGGCCAGCAGCCCCACGTCCAGCGCGTCAAACATCCAGCCCAGGCCGGAAGTCAGCAACAGGCGGTTGCGCGACACGGGCGCCGCCGCAGGAACAGATACAAGGGAAATACTGCTCATGACATCTCCTGAAAAAACAGTCTCAGACGAAAGCGCCTGGCCAAGCGGCATCGCTCCCATTCATGCCTGAAACGATAACCGCAACCCCTGACCCTACCAGACCACACGAGCCATTCATTTTCTGGAAATGGGTCTTGCCAACGGCCCCGGCGCCCTCACCCGGTTTCGCGCATGCCTTGGTGGACTGACTCGCGGCCCCATAAGCGCAGCGCGCAGCCATGCTGCTGCGCGGCGTGCTTTTCCCGAGGTCTTAGTTGTCTTGATATGCGATCCATTCATTGAATTACGCATCTTCCAGATTTTATTCACGACCGCTGGAAGCAGCTATGCAGCAGATAAAACTGGCGAACGGCACAGGAAAACAAGTTTTCTCTCTGCCGCACGAAACCCAATCCGCATTCATAATAAGCAAGCAAATTGTCCGCAACAATCACCTCCTGCCATCTTAAAACGGATGAATGGAATCTCCGTGGAATCATGAAATAACATGAATCCATATGGAAACTGCAAGTGGAAGATCATTGCACGCCCAACAGCAAAATAAATTGAACAATACTCAAACTAGCTAAACCATGTTGAATGACACCAAGCACTATTGAATCCAGCATGCCGGACGCGTAACAGATGCAAGGTAAACAAGGTTCAAAGAAGCAGTCTGATTTGCTCCTTGATTGATAGCATGAAGTCCCCGTACTTACTGCGACAAATGGCTTTTTAATAGGGTTGAATTTGCTCCTGCTTTTGATGTGGCAAGAGGCTGGTGATGCAGCATTGACAGTCTTGGTGAATCCGGCCTTGATTGCGGGATCATTCTCCCGCAACGAAATGAGGCGAAGCCTTTTTCTCGCACTGCTGTTCATGGTGGCATGATTGAAGTCATCAGCAGGCAAACCTTCTTTGAGTGGCAAGGCGGCAATATTTCAAAGATAAGGTGAATTGCCTTCTTTCAGCCTTTTACGCACTTCCGCAAAAGTTTTGTCCAGTTCCCAGGGACCAATATCAATAGTCCCATTTTCTTGTCTAAAACCATTCATAACGTAAAGATAGTTTGACATAAGAAAAGCTATTCCGGTATATTTTTCATAGACTTGACCTAAATAATCAAAAACCAAACTTTCAACAACGCTGTCAGCGCAATGAAGTCTTAATAAAACCTGGAGAGCAGCGTGTTTTTGGTCAAAATTTAGGCTCGGATACAATGATAAAATATTATTTCTTATGTATGAAATGTCGTTGCTATCAAGAGGTTCATCCCGCAGATGCTCCCATAGATAAAATATAGCCTGCTCCTTTCTTTTTCCATGCAGCCTTTTTATTTTCTCAATCTGAGTAGTATGTTTAGACATGATTATTGCTTGAAATTCGTTCCATAAAGATTATCGACATCAATGCGAAAGCATGTCTTTTTATACATTTGTTGCGACGAAACCGCATCGATATTTCCGATTTTTTAAGGACACCAGAGATGTTGCATAAATAGTTGCTACGAATATATTTCGTTGAAATATGGGTACATATTTGTCACTATCCATATACCCATGCAGTGAATGTAATATATTTTCTCATCATGAACAATGGACTGAAAAGCAAATCCAGTGGAGAAATTTTCAATTAATCTCAGACTACATGATTTATTTCGCTATGCTTATGACCATGTTTTCTAAACAATTTATATCCCGATGTAATTGCGCAAACAATAGATGCAGAGGTTCCCAAGTAAAAAACAAAATCTTCTTTCGAATAAAATGCGATTGATATTATGAAAACCAGTAAAAAACATAGAAAAGACATGAAATGCCAACTATATTTTTTGGTTTTATGGGTTGCGTATGTGTCTATGATTACGCCAAGGATAAATATTATAATTAATAAGATGTTCAGTGCTTGCATGTGTCTGTTCATAGAGAAAGTTGTGCGCAATGCCATGTTGAGACATGATGTTTGAGATAGGTTGTCTTGTAGTTGGTAATCAACTCATCAAAGCACATGGCGTCTAAATGCCGCTATCGGAATGACTGATACATCATAATAATCTGCATGGCTATTAGTGATACGATAATAAACCACCATGTGAACGGCGACTTCTCATAAGATATCTCCCCATTTGTTTTTGGCAGACTGATTTTTTTTGCGACTACCCAAATAAAAAATAGGAAAACGCTGACCCAACCTAATATCTTCAGTAAAGTCATAATTAGCCTTTCAGGAAAAGGATGCTTCTTATAAGAAACCAGAGAATACTCCTCTAGATCCCAAACTTGGTAAAAAGGTCATTGCTGTCATGAATCGCTCATTAGGCTCAAACCTTTCATTTGGTTCGTCAAAATGATAGGCTAGCTCTGTCACGATAAGTGTGATGGCGGTGACCGCCATTAAAAGCCAAGTGGATATAACAGGCGCCGCCAAAGTTATGCCGATTAGCGCAAATATGGTGCTGTTATTGGTGTCAGAATTGCCGCAATATACATAGATATCACAATGTGGGCAACTTTTGCCGCGCCATCTGCGCGTTGGCCTTGTTGATCGTGTAAATCTTCTGTCCTTCAGCTTGTGCGATGGCAATAGCCTTTACGGCGGATATGCCTTCCGCGTACGGATTTAATGTCGGGATCTGGATTCGCCTGTTTTCATCCGCATGGCTGCACTTCGTTTTATCCACCCAGAACGCCTCCGGCGCCGCATGCTCCATTGCGCTGGCGTATTGGCCTCTCATCTTGTTGTAGGCAATCCAGCGGTTTTGCGCAGCGCTTTTGTTGTTCTGCTTCAGCTCGGGCTTGTCGTTGATCTGACTCTTGGGATCATCATCTTTCACCCAGCGCACATGCCGCAAGTGGCCTATGTCCATAGCCAGACTCTCAATCAACAACGCTAAATTCTGCGCTCGTAACTACGTCTAGATCATATTTTATTAAACACGCAACCCGACCAAACGTTTTTGATCCATAGATCAAACCTGTACCATCGCTAAATGAAAATTTTAGATTCTTATTGCTTGATCGGACACTTAGTTCTGATATTTTTAATTCTAACGAATTGCTGCAAATCTCCCTGATTTCATCATGTTCTGATTTGATCTGATAGACCAAATAAACAGCGAATAGAAATATCAAAAGAAATACCCAAACTCTTTTCATTGACGAATCCCTGCACATCCAAAATTTGCACAATATCCACCATATAGGCCGGCAATCAGCTGATCCCAAGTCACCGGACTACCTCTGAATGGCGAATATCCCTGGAGTATTAGGTTGGACAACGCTTTCACAATCCAATATCCCTCTGTAGCTATTGCATTAACAAGCCATCCTTGTTCAGGCGTAAGATGCTGAAGTGCATATAAGAAATGCTCAGCTTCCCGATAGTTGGCATTAAGCTGGCCTGTGATGGATTGTAGGGTGATCCTGTCTTGGCGAATTTTTTCCCAAGCCATTAGGCTATACAAAACCAGGTAATTATTTGCCAAAGCAAGCCATCCCCCATTCCCACTCCCTTCTATGATATAAGCCCCGGCCCCGGTTTCCGGATCAATAACAATATACCCGAACCCCTTCCACCCGTGCTTGTTGATGCTTTTCTCATGCACGGTCACTTCCTTGCCAGCATTGACGGCATTCCTGATGATAAAATGTAGCCTACTCCTTTCTTTTTCCATGCAGTTTTTTTATTTTCCCAATCTGAGTATTATGTTTAGACATGATTATTGCTTGAAATTCGTTCCATAAAGATTATCGACATCAATGCGAAAGCATTACCCTTTTATACATTTGTTGCGACGAAACCGCATCGATATTTCAGATCTTACTCACTCCATAAGGACGTAATTGCTGCAACTTGGACAATGTCTGAACACTCATTGATGCTAGGTCAGGTAAAACTTGTTTGGAATCCAAGGCGCTACTGCCGCTCTCGCCAGTAATTTTCCATGCCTTGTTCACCATAGTATAACCAAGAGCGTATATGGTGCCAAATGTTAGAGATATATCCAAGCAGGCACTCAAAAGAAATAAACCTCGCCTCCTAGCCTATAATATCACGAATAAAATTCTTCAGGCACATAGCATACATGTGCTCATTAATTCTTGTTAATTCGCATTATATGATATGAGAAGGCCATTAATAATATATACATCAGTTTGATGAATAATTTTTCGTTGTAATATCCTACGAATACCAACAAAAATAACGAATAACTTCCAATAACCAATATTGATAATACTATGGAGAGTTTGTGATTTTTCAACTTGGCAAAGTAGAAGACAAGTAAAAAGGACGCCAAGGTTATGATATCAAGCATATCTTTAGCCATTTTACACCTCAAGAAGCGAAGCAGGCTTTCGCGCCTGATGCAGCACCAACAGTTGTTCCCCAAAAAGCGCCTTCCAGATGGACTAAACTAAGTATCTGCTTGGCAACCTTGGCAGTCACTCCGACTGGAAGCGTAATCATTGATGTGGCCAATGTTTGAAAGAGCATTTGCGCGCAAGGATTATCATTGAGATTTTTTTTCTGCGCTTATCCATAATGCCAGTCCAGAAAGGATAACAGATATAGCAGCTGCTGTGAAGATCCCTGTGACTGCGGCAATGGCAGAAAATATAGTTATTAGCAATGGGGCAAACACTGCTAAAATTATTGTAGCTACCACGATTGCAAATATGATGGCAAAAATTACACATCCATTACCGCCCCCCTCAATCAAATAAGCCCCGGCCCCCGTCTCCGGATCAATAACAATATAGCCAAACCCCTTCCATCCGTGCTTGTTGATGCTCTTCTCATGCACGGTCACTTCCTTGCCGGCATTCCTGATTTCACTGCCCACTTCTCCGCCTATGGGCAGTTTAGCCAGCGCCGTCTGCGCGTTGGCCTTGTTGATCGTGTAAATCTTCTGCCCTTCGCTTTGGGCAATGGCAATGGCTTTCACTGCCGAGATGGCTTCCGCACACGGATTTAATGTCGGGTTCTGGATTCGCCCGTTTTCATCCGTATGGCTGCACTTTGTTTTATCCACCCAGAACGCCTCCGGCGCCGCATGCTCCATTGCACTGGCGTATTGGCCTCTCATCCTGTTGTAGGCAATCCAGCGGTTTTGCGCGGCTGTTTTGCCGTTTTGGGCGAGATTGGGGTCCTTGTTGATCTGGCTCTTTGGATCATCATCTTTCACCCAGCGCACATGCCGCAAGTGGCCTATGTCCATATTCAAGCCCTGAAACGTGACGCCCCGGTTGACAAGGCCATACAGCTTGTTGGGTTTGACTTGCGCATGAAACAGCCCATAGCTCAAGGCGGGCGCATCCACCATTTGCGCCTGTGATGCGGCAATCAGCCCCTGGCTTTGCAAACTGGCAAAGTAGCCCCACACCGTGGCCGTGAGCATGTCCCCCGTGAGCTTGTCTCCGGTGATGCCCTTCAGGATCTGCTCGCGCTGGCTATCGGGCGCAGCCTGCGCGCGCTCCAGCGTCTGTTTGGTTTCTTCCATCCGGGCCTTGAGCCTTTATATTTAAGTCAATCAATAATTACAAGAAAAAAGCCTAAACCATATATAAGCAATGCTCTTTTATTGGACATTGTATAAAATTCATAAAAATCGGAATCAACATATTTTTTGAATGCCTCAACAATGTACCCCATTAGTGTTATAAAAATACATTGCCAGATAACATAGTAGCTGTTGTCTAACTTCCAGAAGATAGCTGCAGACAATGCGGATTCAGCGTATAGGAATAATATGGCGTCAATATGCCACTTTCCTTTCATTTGATTAATTATGTGTTCTCTCGTTGACATGCTAGCACCCCTCAATGAAGGATTGGTATATATCTTTTGCGGTGCCTGTAAACAATAGAGCCATGGCCGCCGATAAATCTTTTGCGGACCGCAGAGATGCGAATCCGGGCAATATGTTTCCAATAAATTTGCCAATTGCCCTGTAACACCCCTCCAAGAAGAAGTGCGAGTATGTCTATATCCCAAGTCCAATTACATCGATCTTGCCAGCCAAACTCAATCCTGCAAATGCAACTCCAAGCATCGGAATGCCGAACGAGACAAATGTTAAGATGGCTCCACCAATCAATATAAATAGCGATGACATCCCCATGATTACCAAGAACCATAAGAAAAATAATAGTGCATGCGTGAAAATGGTGAATAGGATGCCACCGTTTCCACTCCCTTCTATCAGATAAGGCCCGTATCCTGCTCAATGACGATGTAGCCCAACCCCTTCCATCTATGCCTATTGCTGCTTTGCTTTCCTCATGCGAGATCACTTCTTTTCTTACATTGACAGCATTTTAATCTTACAAGCAATCTCCCTATCTATGGTCAGCTTCGTCAGCGCTGTGGCGGCCGCTTATTACAAGCTTTCGATCTTGTTATTAAATATTATTAAGGGCGAATCAAACAAGCGTAAAAAAATGAGAACAAACAATACGATCGATAGATTCATCGCCGCCGATATTTGCATATTACACAGGCAAAGCAATACCGCGAACGAATGCGACAACAATATAAAAATGAAAGCTTTCATCATCTTTTTTATTAGCGCCCAAAATATAATACATGCAAGCGTCAATACGTATAAGAAATAGATAATTACTGGTTTGTCAATAATGTATTTCGTGTATATAATATAATCAATACAACAAGCCAATAAACATAATTGAATAACAGGTTCTCTAAAGATAGCCGTCAATATCTGTTTAATCAACTTGATCGTAAGATCAGGCTTTGATCTTCTTGACGCGGACGTCCGCTTCAAGAGAAACTGACTGAAAAAGAGTACATCCAATGTCGCATGATAGATGATATATGCAAGCAGCTTCATCCGCCTATCTCCAAAGGATCCTTATTAAAAAGACATTGAAGTGGCGTATCTCCTCCCAAAGTATCCAAACTTATTCCCAGTATACTGAAAGTTATTCCCGTTAATTTCCCTGCGATTTCTCCAATGCCAAATGCAGCAAAGACGCCATATGCGGAAAGCATATACCCTAGTCCGCCTGTGAAACATTTAATTTTTGTAGTTTGATCTGCTGCACTGCCGCTATGTAACCATGACGCTAGTGAAGCGACATATACGGTCAGGATAGGAACAATTATGGCCAAGGTTATTGCTATTGAAGCAATTCCTATTGGACCTGTCATTATTGCAGCGGCAGCATCATACAAGAGGGTCAAGATTACAGCGCTCGCCCCCACTCCTAAAAGAAAGGCTACAGCCCCATTCCCGCTCCCCTCAATCAAATAAGCCCGCGCTCCGGTTTCCGGATCAATAACAATATAGCCAAACCCCTTCCATCCTTGCTTGTTGATGCTTTTCTCATGCACGGTCACCTCCTTGCTGGCATTGACGGCATTCCTGATTTCACTACCCACTTCTCCGCCTATGGGCAGTTTCGCCAGCGCCGTCTGCGCGTTGGCCTTGTTGATCGTGTAAATCTTCTGCCCTTCGCTTTGGGCAATGGCAATGGCTTTCACTGCCGAGATGGCTTCCGCACACGGATTTAATGTCGGATTCTGGATTCGCCCGTTTTCATCCGTATGGCTGCACTTCATTTTATCCACCCAGAACGCCTCCGGCGCCGCATGCTCCATTGCACTGGCGTATTGGCCTCTCATCCTGTTGTAGGCAATCCAGCGGTTTTGCGCCGCGCTTTTGTTGTTCTGCTTCAGCTCGGGCTTGTCGTTGATCTGGCTCTTGGGATCATCGTCTTTAACCCATCGAATATGCCGCAAGTGGCCTATGTCCATGTTCAGGCCCTGAAACGTGACGCCCCGATGATTTATGAGCACATAAAATTCTACATTGAAACTACATTAATAAATCCGCAAACAATATGCAACCAATAAATGCAACAAGAATAATTTGACCAGTTAAAAATATCTTAATATCAAAGTACATTCTATCTATATTGCTGCTTATAATAACAAGACAGAAAAATAGTGCAAATAAGATCTCGCTTTCATAACTAATATTAATGTCAATACCAAAAAGAATGCTAATCGAACTGATTAAGATGACAGCCTTTCCAAATAAGGGAGATTTTTGCTCCTGAGAGGGTTCCAATAACGCTTTTTTGATATCTTTAGTGGTTTCGTATGCAGTAATAGAAGAGGTTATTATAAATATGCATATGTGGAAGAGGATTAATAATACTATATTTATCGAATGGTTATCTGAATTCCATAGATTGTTCATGGCGTACTCATCAAAAACAATTTCTTAATCTCTCTGTTGGCGTATCTAGAGCAGTCACGCCAATTATTGCAGAAAGAAGTGCCACCCTAATTGTTCCTCCTGGGAGAGGCGCTTTTGATAAATACTCTAGTATTGCCATTGTAACATTTGCGCTTATTAAACCTAAGCCAATACCAGTGACAAAACATTGTTGAGCTTTATCGCCATACAATGCCCCATAAGCCTGCCATATTACTGCGATTGACGCCAGCTCAAGAGCAAGCGCCTCCAGTATGGGAACTATAAAGGCAGACGAGGCTTTTGAAGCAATGGCGGCATCAAGCCCAAGCATGGTATAGCCAAGAGCGAAACCATACACGTAGCCAATTGCTAAAAATATTCCCCCATTCCCACTCCCCTCAATGATATAAACCCCGGCCCCCGTCTCCGGATCAATCACAATATATCCAAACCCCTTCCACCCGTGCTTGTTGATGCTCTTCTCACGCACGGTCACTTCCTTGCCGGCATTGACGGCATTCCTGATTTCACTGCCCACTTCTCCGCCTATGGGCAACTTTTGCAGCGCCGTCTGCGCATTCTGTTTGTTGATCGTGTAAATCTTCTGCCCTTCGCTTTGGGCAATGGCGATGGCTTTCACTGCCGAGATGCCTTCCGCACACGGATTTAATGTCGGGTTCTGGATTCGCCCGTTTTCATCCGTATGGCTGCACTTCGTTTTATCCACCCAGAACGCTTCAGGCGCCGCATGCTCCATTGCACTGGCGTATTGGCCTCTCATCTTGTTGTAGGCAATCCAGCGGTTTTGCGCCGCGCTTTTGTTGTTCTGCTTCAGTTCAGGTTTGTCGTTGATCTGGCTCTTGGGATCATCGTCTTTAACCCATCGAATATGCCGCAAGTGGCCTATGTCCATATTCAAGCCCTGAAACGTGACGCCCCGGTTGACAAGGCCATACAGCTTGTTGGGTTTGACTTGCGCATGAAACAGCCCATAGCTCAAGGCGGGCGCATCCACCATTTGCGCCTGTGATGCGGCAATCAGCCCCTGGCTTTGCAAACTGGCAAAGTAGCCCCACACCGTAGCCGTGAGCATGTCCCCCGTGAGCATGTCTCCGGTGATGCCCTTCAGGATCTGCTCGCGCTGGCTATCGGGCGCAGCCTGCGCGCGCTCCAGCGTCTGTTTGGTTTCTTCCATCCGGGCCTTGAGCCTTTCCATCTGCGCCTGGCTGATGCCCTGAATACTCAGCCCCAATGCCGTTTGCTGCCCGGCGATGAGCTGGTCATACGTTTCATCCCATTGGCGGCTGCCGTACTGGGTAAAGGCCCCGGCGCCGACCGGCTCGCTGCCCGCTCTCAAGGCGCTGCCTTCGGCCTTGACAGCGCCCTCCACCAAAATCTGCGGCTTCAGGCTGATGCTGGCGGGCAGCCCTCTGGGCAAATCTTGCGGCTTGAGCGTCTGTCCGGGGCGCGCCTGGGGAATCAGCGCCTCAATGGCCCGCTGATCGGCATCGCTGGCCGCCACCCAGGCCAGCGTCAGCTTCTTGCCCGCCAGACTGGCCGTGTCCGCTTCAAATTGCAAGATGGGGCTGCCCTCGAGCACGGCGCTTTGCTTGTCGGGATAGATGGCGTATCTGAACCTGGCCTTGAGGCTGTCAGGAATGGCGCCGAAAGACTGGCTTCGGGCCTTGACTTCATAAGGCAGCGTAGCGGCAAAAAAGGGCAGGGGATCGATTTGCGCCGCGCGCTGGCCCAGCACCTGGCCGACAGTGCTTTGGCCGCCGTTTTGGCGGTCGATATAGGCTTTGAGCCTTTGCTGATAAGCGCTGAGCTGGCCTTGCAAGGCAGCGGTGTTCAAGTGCTGCACCCAGCCCTCGGCCTCATTGACTTGCGCGCCTTGCCCGGCGGCGCTGATCAGGGCGGCCGCATCCAGCGGCACGGCCTGCTGAAGATCCATGCCGTCGCTGTAGGTGTATTGCTTGAAGCTGGCGTCCATGGGAATCCAGGCGTCGGGTGGGTAGCGGNCTTGCGCGCCTTGCCCGGCGGCGCTGATCAGGGCGGCCGCATCCAGCGGCACGGCCTGCTGAAGATCCATGCCGTCGCTGTAGGTGTATTGCTTGAAGCTGGCGTCCATGGGAATCCAGGCGTCGGGTGTGCTCTGGCCGGGCACATGGCGCGCGCCCCAGCCGGGGTGGTACTGAATGAAGGCTTCGGCCCACACGTGCTCCATGCGAATGGCCACGGGTTGGCCGCCTTTGACCAGCAGGGTGTTGGCAATGCCGCCCTGGCCCAGGATTTGTTGCAGGGCTTCAGGCGTTTTCAGGCCCCCGGCCCAGTTCTGCGCTTGCGCCAGCGGAATATCCACCGTGCCATAGACATAGCGGGCGGCGATACCGCTGCTGCGCAGCAAGGCAATGAGCAAGCTGGCGGTGTCTGTGGCGTTGCCCGCCTTTTTGTCCAGGGTGTCGGCCGCGCCTTGCACGCTGCCCTGGGTGGGCGTGTAGTGAATGTGGTCATGCACCCACTGGTAAATCTTCAAAGGGTTGCGCTCCAGCTTTTGGGCCAGCTGGCGGATTTCGGGGCTGTCGGGCGCTTCCGGCGTGAAGGCCGTGTCGGCAGCCGTGGCGGCGCTGGCGGCTTTGGCTTGCGGCAGGCCGAGCTTTTGTTGCAGGGCGGCTTCGCTTTCGGCGGGCCGGGCTTCAAGGGGTTTTTGCACTTGCCAGGGCAGGCGCTGCCAATCAATGAGCGAGGGGGCCGGGCGCGGGGCGTTGTCTGCCAGAAACTGTTGCAGGGCGCGGCGGGCGGATGCCTGGGCGCTGGCGCTGCTTTTGGCTGCGGAGCCTTGCGCGGCTTCAAGCAGGGCCATCAGACGATGGTGCTTGTCAAGAAACTGCTGCTCAAGAGCCGCTTGCCTTTCAAGGATGGCAGCCTCCACGCCTGCGGCTTGCCACTGTTGGCGCAGCTGCTGCGATTGCTGCCGGATGCCCTCGGCGTAGGTTTGCAGGGTTTGCGCGCTGGCCAGGGCTGCGGCGGACATGGCTTTGGCGCTGCCCTGGTTTTCGTTTTGCAGCGCCTGTTCAATGGCTTGCAGGGCCTGGGCGTAGCGCTGTTCGTCGGAAGCGGCGCTGTCTTCAGCGGCCTGTGCAGCGGCCAGCTGTTTTTGATGCTGCATGGCGCGCGCCAGCGGCGCGAAGCTGGTGTTCAGCAAGGCGGCAATGACCAGCCAGGACACAAGCCGCAAGGCGCGCCCGCCCAGGCCGCAGAAGGCAGGGCGGTCCAGGCCGCCGTGCTGCACTAAAAGCTGGCGGCGTGCGCCCGTTTGCAGCGAATGGAGCAGAAAGCGGGCGGTCATGGCTGGGTCTCCTGTGTGGCGTGGTCAAGATGGCAGGGGTGATGGGCGGCGCGGCGAATGGCGCCGTTTTTGCGGCGGCGCGCGGTCAGGGCCACAGCTGCGGCAAGCAGCGCCAGCGCGGCCGGACTGCTGGCGGGCACGGCAGCGATGCGGCCTGACGGGCTGGGCGTCGGTGTCGGTGTCGGCGTTGGCGTTGGCGTTGGCGTTGGCGTTGCGGTGTTTTTCTGCACCGTGTATTGCGCCGTTGCGGTGGCCAGGGTCACGCCGGTGTCGTAGGTCTTGCGGGCTGTCTGGCGCTTGAGGTTGTGGCCGCTGCCGATGAGGCTGGCCTGCACGGTGTAGATGCCTTCGGGGGCATTGCGCAGTTTCTGGGCTGCCTGCAATTCGCGCAGGGCGCGCGGGGCCAGCTGGCCCAGTGCATGGCTGTGGGTGAAGACCACGCTGCCTTGCGGGCCACGCACCGTGAGCTGCACGCTGGCGTCGTCAATGATGGCGTTGGCGGCCAGACTGGCGGCCACGTTGGCGATGAACACAGCGTCATCAGGCGCGTAAACAGCTTTGTCGGTGGCGACGGCGAGGCTGGCCGTGGGGCGCGCCGCGCCGCCCGCGACGATGGCAAACGCCGCGCTGTCTTGCGCAGCGAGCCGGCCTGCGGCGTCAAACAACTGGCCGCGCAAGGTGTAGTTGCCAGTCAGGGTCAGGCCGGTGTTCCAGGGCTGAGTGGCGCTTTTTGCAGCGCTGGCGGCCAGCGTGCCCAGCGGCTGGCGGGTGAAGCGGGCCACTTCGGCGCCTTGGCTGTCTTCAATGCTCAGTTGCAGTTCAAAGTCAGCGGGCAGGCTGCCCTGGTTGGTGGCGGCGGCATTCAGGCTCACGGGGGCATTGGGGCCGTAGGCGGGCTGGTCGGTGCTCACATGCAGCGCTGCCAGCGCATTGGCGGCTGCGTCAGGGGTGATTTGCTGACGGTTGTTGGCTACGTTGCATTCGGCGTTGGCGCGCGCTTCATCCACCACGGCTATCAGCGGATCGTTGCCTTGCAGGGCGGCAGCGGGCAGCGCCACATCCAGCCATTCGCCTGTTCCGAGCGCTGGCAAGGCCACTTCACCCAGCAGGCGCGTGCCTTGGTAGAAGCGCACGGCGCTGGCTTGCGCCGGGCTGCCCGCGTTGCCCACGCGCGCCGCCAGCCGCACGGGCTGGCCCGCGCCCTGGTCGATCAGGCGCAGGCGTCCCAGCGTCAGATCCACCGTTTGAGCGGCAGTACCCAGCGCCTGCGCCATGGCGGCAGCCACTTCGCCCGCGCTGTAGGCCACGGTGACCTTGCCGCCATGCTGGCTGTTGGCGGGCTTGGGCCAGGCGTTGGCTTCCAGCTCGGGCAGATTGACGGTGCCAATGCCGATAACGTCCACGCGGCTTACGCCATTGGCCACCGTTTTGGACAGCTCGGAAAGAGCCTTGGGAATGCCTTCCCAATATCCGTCGCCCACGGTAATAACGGTTCTGCTGGAGGCGATCTGAGGCAGCGTTTTCATGTATTCGGACATGCGCCGCACGCAGGTCGGGCCGGAGCTGTAGCCGCCGTAGTTGCGCTTGTCTTTCAAGTTCTTGATGAGCTGCGGCAGCACGGCAGGCGTGATGATTTGCGCCTCATGCAGCGGAATGCCGTTGCCGTAGTACATCTCCTGATCAGTGCCTAGCATGAAGCGGATGGAGCCGTCATGCGGAATGATGTTGGGGTTTTCGACCGCCTTGATGACGCCTTCCATCTCCAGGTTGTAGAGGTGGCTGACGCTGCCGGAGGTGTCAATGCACACGCCCACGTCCTGCACGCTGCCGCCGCCCGCGCAGGTCACGCCCACGCGCAGGGTGTTGTTGCCTTCGATGTTTTCAATGACTTCCAGCCCGCTGTCGGCCATGACGTAAATGGGCGCATCACGGAAGGGCAGCTCCTCATTGCGGATCCGGAACGTCACGCTTTGCGATTGCTGCTGTGCCAGCGCGGCTACGCGCTCGCGGCCCAGCAGGGTGTCTTCGCCTGCGTCCCAAGCCTGGTTGCCGTTGGCGTCGATGAAGGCGATGACGTCAAAACCGCCCGCGTCGTAATTGCTGTTGTTGGTGACGGTGGCTGAAAGAGTGCCGCTGGCGCGGAAGGTGTGGTCATCCATTGTCAGCGCCGAGCGGTCGGCGCGGCTGACCATCAGGTCAGGCAGGGCCGCGTTGTAGCTGCGCTTAAGCTTGATGGTGTCTAGCGCTTGCGAGGCCACGCCCTGGTAGGCAAAAGGCAATAGCGCGGAGTCATAGCCAGTCAGGCTCACCAGCACGCGGGCGTTGGTTTGCGTCAGGCCGTTGAAGGCAAAGCGGCCATCGGCTTGGGTGGCGCCTGTCTGGCGGCGCAGTACAGCAGTGCCCAGGGAGACTTCTTCCAGAACCAGTTGTGCGCCAGCCAGTGGCTCCAGGGTGTCAGCGTCCACGACGGCGCCGGAAACGTCCCATCGGATGGCTCCGGGCTGCGAGAGGGGCGTGAGGGGAATACGCGCCTCGGTTGTGCCCGTCAGGCGCAGCGTTTGGCGGTAGGCAGCGTAGCCGTCGCGCGTGACTTCAAGCTGCGCGTCACCTGGCAGAACACTGGCGAACTCGTAAGCGCCGTTGGCCGCCGTGGTGACGGCGCCTGCGCCCGTGAGCGCCACTTTCGCGCCCGCCACGGGTTGCTGGCTGACGGCATCGACCACCTGCCCGTAGAGCCTGTGCTGAGGGTTGGCTTGCGGCAGCAGCTCCACGGGCAATTCGTAGCGCCGTCCCGGCTCAACATGGACGGAAGCCACAGCCGATTCGTGCCCCGCCGCCGAAATCTGGATTTGCGTGCTGCCGGGCGCGAGGTTTTCCACGCTGGCGCGGCCGTCTGCTCCCGTTTGCGCGGTGCGCTGGTTCGCGCCGGTGAGGATGATTTCGGCGCCTGCCAGCGGTGTGCCCAGGCCGCGTGCCTGCACGCTCACTTCCAGCCGGGCCGGGCCGGATGAAGCGGATTCGGGCTTGAGCGCCACGTTGAAAACAGTGGTGGCGCCACCTTGTATTTGCACCTCCTGGCTGTGGGTCTGATAGCCCGCTTTTTCAAAAACAGCGGTTTTGTTTCCGGCAATGGCGTGGCTGGCAAATTCGTATTCGCCCTGAGCGTTGGTCTGGGTCTGCCACGTGCTGCGCTCCAGCCGCACGGAAACGCCTGCCAGGGGCTGCTGCGTGCCGGCATCCGTGACGACGCCTTTGAAAACCACCTTTCCTGCAATGGCCTTGCGCAGGGAAACGGTCAGTTCGGTGCGCATGCTTTTGGGGGGCATTTCCAGCGGCACCACAAGCCGCTCATAGGCATTGGCGTGCGTGATGGTGATGCGGTTGTCGCCCGCTACGTCCACCATCAAGGCCGTCGCCTGGCCGTTTGAGCTGGTGTAAGCGGTGCGCCCCTGGAAGAAGACGCTGGCGCCTTGCAGGGGCTGGCCGGAGTCGGCATCGAGCACGGTGACCAGCAATTCCGGCTTGCGGAAAACCGGGTTGAATTCAATTACCTGCCCAGCCACGGCGTTGAGCGAGGCCGTGACGGCAGGAAAGTTGGAAAAAGCCGCCGTAATTTCCAGCGTGCCTGCCGGCAGGTCATTCAGTTGGTACTGGCCGTTGCCATTGGTGCGCGCTTTTTGTCCGGCCACTTCAATGACGGCAGAAGAAACGGCGTAATAGTTTGTGCCATTGAACTGCCGCGCAACTCCTTTCAAGGTAACCCCGGCGCTGGCGTTGCCGCTGCTGCTTGCTGTCATGCGGATGGCGCCCAGATCCAGCTGCTGGCCGGGTTGCAGTTGCAAGGGTGTTATCAGTGGACGAAAGCCGCTGGCTTGTATTTCCAGCTGCCAGGCGCCAGCGGCCAGGCGCTCAAAGCTGAAGCGCCCCTGCGCGTCCGCCGCCGTTTGCAGGCCCGCCTGCAACAGGCGTGCAGTGGCGCTGGCAAGGGGCTGCCCCGCTTCATCCACCACCTGCCCCCGCACGCTGGCCAGATCAGGATTGGTGGCGGGTTGCGCGGCCAGCCGCAGCGCGCGCAGAGCCAGCGCTGTCAGGTGTGGATCGCCCTCCCAGCTGCCATCAGGCCGCTGGGCCTGTTTCAGTGCCGTGAGGGCGGGCTGCATGGCTGCTGCCGTGTCCAGCCCCGGCAGCACGGCCAGCAGGGCCTGGGCGGTATGCAGATCGCTGCTCCAGGCTTGTTGCGGATTGCGCTGAGCAGTGAGCCAGGCGCGCGCTTTGGCAAGGGCGGCCTGCGCAGCGGGCTGTTGCCGCCAAGGCAGCAGGGCCTGGGCGGCAAGGGCGGTGGTGATGGTGGCGTCGCCATCTGGCGCGAGGGGCCAGGAGCCGTCAGCGTGCTGGGCGCTGGCCAGCCATTGCAGCGCCTTGAGTGTGGCCTGGGCGCTGGCGCGGCTGGCGGCCAGGGCGCGCAAGGCCCAGGCCGTGTCCAGCGCGTTGCCGGGCAGGCCCTGTGCGGCGCCAAAGCTGCCATTGGGGTTTTGCAGCGCGGCCAGTGCGTCCAGCAGACTGGCATCGTCCGCGCCTGCCTGCTGGCGCGTAAGGGCGCGCTGGGCAAGGTAGCGGGTGGCGGGGGCCGTGAAGCCGTCCATGCCTGTAATCAAGGTGGCAGGCACGCTGGCGTTCAGCGCCTTGAGCGCGGCAATCGTTTCATGGCGCGATTGCGCGGGCAGCGCAGGCGAAGCGGATTCGCTCGCCAGGCTGCCATCGGGCTTGGTCTGGGCTTGCAGCCATTGCTGGCCTTTTTGTAGCGCGGGGTCTGGCCCGCCTTGCGCCACGGCCTGGCAGGCCATGAACAGCAGCATGAGCAGGCATACCAAGCTGTGACGTGCGGATTGGCCGCCCTGTGCCCTGAACCACTGCATTTCTGTTCCCTGTATAAGAGTTGTTTCTGACGAATGGATACAGAATAAACGAATTCAGTAATGAAGACACATGGCACGCGCGCAAGCAAGCAGCGGATTGCGTGAACGAATTCACGCAATCCGCCGTTTTTACGGCTGCCAGGGCCGCTGCATGGCGCAGGTGGTGGGCATTTCGGCTTCGCTGGCGGGGATGTCGCGCACGATGCGAAAGCCGTAGCCGCTGCCTTCCACGTCAAAAGGCACGCCGGGCGCGCCTTGCTTGTCCATCACGCCGACAACGAGGTTTTGCTGGAACTGGTGGTCTTGCGCGCGCATGTGGCCGCTGCGGCCGGCCAGTTGCACTTTGGCGTTTTCAAGGCTGGCGGCGATATTGGCGGCGGTGGGGCCGCCGGGGCGCTTGCTGGCGGCGTCGATGGCTTGCGCCAGCGCTTCAATGAGCAGTTGCTGGCGCAGGTGCACGTAGTCGTCTTCGGGTTTGGGGAAACGCTCGCGGAAGGCCTTGTAGAAGGCGGCGCTTTCGGGCGCGGGCACGTTGGGCATCCAGTCGGCCACGGCAAAAACCTTGCCTATGCCCGCTTCGCCAATGGCGGCGGGCGCGCCCAGGGCGTTGCCGTAGAAGGTGTAGAAGCGCCCGTCAAAGCCTGCTTCGCGCACGGCCTTGACGAGCAGGGTGAGGTCATTGCCCCAGTTACCGGTGAGCACGGCTTGCGCGCCGCTGTTTTTGATTTTGGCGGCGTAGGGGGCGAAGTCTTTCACGCGGCCCACGGGGTGGAGTTCGTCGCCCACGATTTGCACGCCGGGCCGCTCTTTTTCGAGCTGGCGGCGCGCTTCGCGCAGCACGGCCTGGCCAAAGCTGTAGTCCTGCCCGATGAGGTAGATGCGCTTGAGGTCTTTGTCTTCTTTGATGACTTGCATGAGCGCGGCCATGCGCATGTCGGCATGCGCGTCAAAGCGGAAATGCCAGGGGCTGCAACGCTCGTTGGTCAGGGCCGGGTCGATGGCCGAGTAGTTGAGAAACAGCACTTGCCGCTCTGGCTCGCGGCGGTTGTGTTTGTTGATGGCATCTACCAGCGCGGCGGCCACGGCCGATGAGTTGCCTTGCAGCACCACGCGCGCGCCGTGGTCAATGGCCGCACGCAAGGCGGCCAGCGATTCATCCACCTGGCCTTTGTTGTCGTAGCGGCGCAGTTCGATTTGCGCGCCGCCACGGGCATTGACGCGCTCGCTGGCCATGAGCAGGTTGCGCCAGACGGATTCGCCCGTGTTGGCAAAGGGGCCGGACAGGGCTTCGATGAAGGCCACCTGCACGGGCGCGGGCTTGCCAGCGGGTTGAACAGGGGCCGCTTCAGCGGCCAGAGCCGCGCCAGGCAGGGCGGCGCAGGCGGCCAGAGCCAGCAGGTTTTGCAGCAGGGCGCGGCGGGGGGGATGCGTCATGGGGGTGCTCCTTGGATGGTGAAAAAACGGGAATGCTAGGCGCTGGATGAGCGGGGCAGAACGCTTGCCATTATTTAGCTTCTCTTTCTGTAGCAATGGGTCCTAGTGGAACAGGCGCGAGAGCCTGTTTCATGCCCCTGAATTTGCTCCTGTTTCTGATGATCAAGAGCGCTTGTCAAGACTTGCTCATGGCTTGCCGCAAAGGGCGGCGCAAGGTGGTTCCGCTCTATTTCTTTTCCTGAAAAAGGGGACAGAGAGCAGGTCGGCAGTTCGCACAAACCAGTCCAGCCACTCCGCGCTCCAGCCTTGTCAGAGAGCTTGCCCACAATCTGTTCGCGAGTGTCTGTTCGCAAGTGCAGTAAGTGCGGCCTTGGGGCGGCCCCGGGCGCTCGTGACCGTTGCAAATCTCAAATGAGGCGTGAGGTCCGCCTGCGCTTTGCGCCCATCCCGATGCGCCTTTTTGCCCCTCATGGTCAGATCGTGGGCAGGTGCTGATAAAAAACCATCGCCCGCACAAGTCGGGAATGCAGGCGGCCTGCGAGGTAATAGAAGAGAAAAGCGGATCGATCTCGCTCCTAAAGCAATAGCGTTAGGTCCTAGTAGAACTTGCGCAAAGCGGCCTTTCGACCCCCTCAAATTTGCTTCTGTTTTTACTGCCGCCCGGCCGCGCTCATTGCCAGCGCAGGGTCGCCAGGTCATTGACCGAGATGGGCATCTGCTCCCATAGCCCTTGCAGGCCCTTGCGGGCGGCGGTCAGCCAGTGCGGCTGGTACAGGAAGATGGCAGCGGCGTCTTCGGCCAGCAGGCGCTGGGCTTGCTCCAGCAGCTTCAGCCGCTCGCCTTCATCGGCGCTGGCGCGCAGGCGCTCGTAGAGGGCGTCGAAGGCGGGGTTTTCGTAGCCCCAGTAGTAGCCGGGCTTGCTCCAGTTGCCCAGATCGAGCGGCTCGACGTGGCTGATGAGGGTGAGGTCAAACTGCGCCTGCCCGTAAACGTGGCTGAGCCACTGCGCCCATTCCACGTTTTGCACTTTCACGCGCACGCCCGCTTGCGCCAGCTGCGCGGCCACGACTTCGCCGCCCTGGCGGGCGTAGGGCGTGGGCGGCAGGGTGAGGGTGAGCGACAGGGGGCCATCGGGCAGGGCCTCTTTGAGCAGCTGGCGGGCCTTGTCCGGGTCATAGGCATTGACGCCGGTCCGGTCCACGTAGCCGGGGCTGCCGGGGGTGTAGTAGCTGCCGATGGGCGTGCCCAGGCCGTTTTGGCCCGCTTGCAGCACGGCCTGGCGGTCAATGGCGGCGCACAGGGCGCGGCGCACGCGCACATCGCGCAAGGCCGCGTGGCGGTGGTTGAATGCGACGATGGTTTTGGCGCGCGAGCCGCTTTGCAGCAGCGCAAAGCGCCCATCGGCCTTCAGGCGCGCGGCGCCGCGCTCGCTCATGCGGACAAAGGCATCCACATCGCCCGCCAGCAGCGCGGCCACTTGCGCGGCCGGGTCGCTGATGAAGCGAAAGACGGCGCGGCCAATGGCAATGGCGCCCGCCTCGCGCCACTGCGGCCAGGCCTTGAGGGTGAGGGAAGCGCCGCGCTGCCATTTGTCCAGCACGTAAGGGCCGCTGCCGACGGGGCGCGTGGCGTTGCCGGCGGCGCTGCCCGGCTCGACGATGATGGCGGTGGCCTGGCCCAGCTTGAAGGGCAGATCGGCATCGGGCTGCTCCAGTTCGATGCGCACGGTGCGCTCATCGGGCGCGGCAATCTGGCGCATGGCGGTGAAGGTGCGCCGGTCTTTGTTGGTGCTGCCTTCGCTGGCGGCGCGCGTGAAGGCCCATTGCACGGTTTGCGCCGTCAGCGGCGCGCCGTTGGAAAAGCGTGCGTCTTCGCGCAGATGGAACGTCCACTGCTTCAGATCAGGCGAGCTGTGCCAGCTTTGCGCCAGCAGCGGGCCGACGCTGGCGTCGGGGCGGATTTTGGGGAGCGTCTCAAAGACGTTGTAGAGCATGATTTCGGCGATGGCCGAGGCTGCGCCGGCCGTGGGATCCAGCCCGGGCGGCTCCAGCGTCATGCCCAGCGTGAGCGAGCTGGGAGAGCGAGCCAGCGCGGGCTGCGCCAAGGCGGCCAGGGCCGGCAGGGCCAGGGTGAAATGGCGGCGTCGTATCGAGACAGTCATGTGAGAGGAAAGCGCTCAGAGACAAAAGGGCGCGCATGGTAGCGCGCCAGCCCGTGAAGCGGCCTGCCTGGCCGGCATTTGCCACTTGCTTCGGCTTCAGATGGGAGGATACGTGTTTCGTATGAAGGTTATTTGCATGGAAACCCATGCGACAAACAGATGCCAGAGCCGTCGCAGCGAGGCTATTTCTGGTTTTGGGCTTTTGTTGGATATTCCGAAGCAAGGAGTTGATATATAACCCCGAATTGGCAGGCCACGAAAAACATGCGCGTGGCAATGAATAATATGATGCCGAACAAAATGCACCTGCCACACTGCCTCTTGATGGAGACGCTGACAATTGAGCAAAACCCTTTCTTCCCTGATTCATCATTTCATTCTTCTGGCAAGTGGAATGTTCATCATGACTTTTACGGCAGATACCGCAGCCGCCTCCGCGCTGGAGCGCGTTCTTGCCCAGGCGGAGGCCGAATCGAACTGGCCTCGTTCACAAGTGGAAGCCAGCGTCATTGACGTTCTGACGCGCAACGGCTGCACGTTTTATGGCGTGCGAAACAAGCAGCAAATGGATGGCCCCCGGTATGGATATGTCGCGCTGCCTGACGGATCTATTTTGGGCGTGCGCGAAGAAAACCGGGCCGAACGCGCTTTGAATCCCTGCGGCCGGGGAGCTGATTCCGTATGGTGGGCCGGCGTGATTGCCCGTTTAGAAAATGCAGGGGGCGTATTGGTGACCGAAACAGCGCCTCTGGCTATTCAGCAAATCAGGAAAGCAGGCATTGAAAACGCCTTGCCAAACATGAAACGCAGCGCCGACGGGACGGTTTTATTGCATTTTCATACCTATGATCCGAACCGGAATCTGATTCACCAGGTTGATGCAATTTTGCCGCCACGGGGGCATTTGGAAATCAGGAAATCCATTATTCAGTCACCAGACTGAAACCGTGAACAGGACGAAGCGGGGATGGGGCTGCGGAAAGAATGGCTCAAGGGTGGCTTGGCTTGTATAGCTGGCTGCGCGGAGCCGTTTTTTCGCATTCAGGGTCAGACGCTGAAGCGATTCCCGCCGTTTCTGGACATTCCGTGGGCCGCAAGTCCTGGCCGAACGGGCCTGGGCCGCTTTTATTTCAAGAGCAGAAAAACCTGTACCAGCCGCCCCTGCAAGTAAGACACCCCCACGCCCAGTAGATAGAGAACCAGCAGCACGAGCAGCGGTGACCAGTCAATGCCCTTGAACGGCGGCAGCAGGCGGCGTGCGGGGGCCAGCAGCGGGCGGGTGAGGCGCTCCAGCCAGCGCAGCTCATCCATGCCGGGCCGCAGCCAGGAAGCCAGCGCGGCCAGCAGCACCATGATCTGCGCCACGGAAAGGGCCATCCACAGCACACCCAATAGCGCCAGCGGCAGCCATGCGCTCCAAGGCGGCTGGCGCAGGCCTGACAGCAGAACGGCCTGTCGCAGCAGCTCCAGCACGAAGGCCACCAGCAGGCTGATCACGTCCCAGCGCTGGCCAGGCTGGTTCACTGGCAGGCGCAGCGCCTGTGCCAGCGTTTCAAGCGGAGTGACCAGCCAGCCGGTCAGCACGGTCAGCAAAGGAGCCAGCACCAGTTTTTGCCACGACTCGCCGCGCAGGCGCAGCCATACACGCAACAGGCACGCGCCCCCCACCACGGAAGCCAGGATTTGTGTCAGCAGATTGAGAAAGTCATGCAGCATGGCGTTTCCAAAAGCAAAAAAATCGGTGCAGTGGATGATAGACGCTAGCAATCGTTTGCAACGCGATCGTGTGACGCGTGAGCGCGTGAGGCCAGAGGCGCCTCGCACGAAGACGCGCAAAAATGGCTGGCGGCCTGTGAATTGCGGGCCTGCGTCTTTCACTTTTCATTCAGACCACCAGCTTAATCAATGCGTTTGTATTTGTATAATTTTTGCCTGCTGATGAAACGGGTGGCCTGATGGGATTGACCGATATGCAGCCAATCAGACGGGCCGCAATGGTGCGATTCGCCTGGAATTGCCGTAAAACTGCCACACCGCACTGAATAACGGAAAGCCTGAACATGAATTCCAGAAATCCCTCCATTTTTGGCGGCGCCATGATCATTGCCGGCACGGTTATTGGCGCGGGCATGCTCGCCAATCCAACGGCTACTTCAGGCGTCTGGTTTATTGGTTCGCTGGCGGTGCTGCTTTACACCTGGTTTTCCATGCTGTCGTCGGGGCTGATGATTTTGGAGGCCACCACGCATTATCCGCGCGGCGCCAATTTCGACACCATCGTCAAAGACCTGCTAGGCCCGGCCTGGAGCGCCGTCAATGGCCTTTCTGTCGCTTTCGTGCTGTATTTGCTCACGTATGCCTATATTTTTACGGGCGGCAATCTCACGGCGCATGCGTTGGGGCAGCCCTTGTGGGTGGGGCAAATCATTTTCACACTGATTTTCTCGGCTTGCGTTTGGTGGTCGGTTTATTGGGTGGATCGCGCGACCACTATTTTGATTGGCGGCATGGTCGTCAGCTTTTTATGGGCCAATGGCGGCTTGCTTGCTTCGGCGCAGCCAGATATCTTGCTTGATACGGCTTCAGGCGGCCAGGCGCATTACTGGATTTATGCGGGCGCGGCCCTGCCCGTGTGCCTGGCTTCATTCGGCTTTCATGGCAACGTGTCAGGCCTGTTTGACTATTTCAAGGGCGATGCACGCAAGGTGGCCCGCTCGCTGTGGCTGGGCACATTGATTGCGCTGCTGATTTACGCGCTCTGGCAATTTGCTGTGCAAGGCAATCTGCCGCGCAGCGAATTCGGCCCGGTGATTGCCGCGCAGGACAACGTGGCCGCCTTGCTTGACGCGCTGGCGGGTGTGGCAGGCAGCGGGCTGGTCAGGGTGCTATCGTTTTTCTCCTACATGGCCATTGCTTCGTCGTTTCTTGGCGTCACGCTGGGCTTGCTGGATTACCTGAGCGACCTGTTCGGATTTGACTCCAGCCGCGCCGGGCGCAGCAAGGCCGCCGCTCTGACTTTTTTGCCGCCGCTGGCAGCTTGTTTGCTGTTTCCCACAGGATTCGTGCTGGCAATCAGCTACGTAGGCTTCGCCGCCACGGTATGGACGGCTTTCGTGCCTGCCTTGCTGCTGCATGCGTGCCGCAAGAAATTTGGCGCAGGCAAGGGCTACCAGGTGTATGGCGGCCTGTGGCTGATGGTTTGGGTTTTTTTGTTTGGCGTGCTCAACGTTCTGGCGCAGATTCTCAGTCGCGCCGATGTTCTGCCGGTTTTCAGGGGCTGAAAACGCCATTTACGCCTTTTCAGAAGGCCGATTGCATAAAAAAGCCCGGGAATGCTTTCCGGGCTTTTTTGTGGCATGAATTGACGCCTATTTTTCTTCCTGGCCGGGCGGCTGCAATTTCACCGGGCAGGTGCTCAGGCCCAGCAGCCGGTATGCTGGACAAAACTGGAAAATCCCCGTCACCAGCGGCGCCACGCCGATATAACCCCACCAGCCAATATAGCCCAGCGCCGCTGCCACAATCAGCACCAGCCCTACGAGAATACGCAAAATGCGGTCAATGCCGCCAACGTTGAGTTTCATGGCTTGTCTCCTTTCTGGATATGCCTGGGTTGATGAAACCATCGTGGGGAATTCATGCCGCCGTGGCGGCCTTTTCGCCGCCAAATTCCTCGTAGGCGGCCAGTGCGTTGGCAGCATACATCAGAGAGGGGCCGCCGCCCATGTAAACGCACACCGCCAGCATTTCTTCCAGCTCCGCCCGCGTGCAGCCCAGCCGTACCAGCGCCTGTGCGTGGAAGCCCAGGCAAGGGTCGCAGCGCGCCGCCACGCCCAGCGCCAAGGCGATCAATTCCTTGGTTTTCTTGTCCAGCGCTCCATCGCCTTGCCCCGCCTGCGACAGCGCGTGAAACGCCTGCATGGTTTGCGGGATATCCTTGCGCAGCGGCCCCAGCCAGGAAGTCACGTGTTCAATGATGTCGCGGTAGCTTTTGCTCATGAAGGTACACTCCTTTCAGTTAAGAAAGCAATAGTATATAAAAATATAGATTGTATGGACGCCTCTGTTCTCTCCGTCACCCCCGAAGCCATGCGCAGCGGCGCGGCGGCTGCCGTGCGCATGCTCAAGATGCTGGCCAATGAAGACCGCCTGCTGCTGCTGTGCCAGCTCTCGCAAGGCGAAAGCTGCGTGAGCGATCTGGAAGCCGCGCTGGGCATTCGCCAGCCTACGCTCTCGCAGCAACTGGCCGTGCTCCGCAGCGAAGAGCTGGTCAGCACCCGCCGCGACGGCAAGAACATCTACTACGCCATCGCCCGCCCGGATGTGCTGCGTCTGCTGCAAACGCTGCATGAGCTGCACTGTCCCGCTGCCTTAGGGTGATGTGCCGAAGGTGAATCACGCGAAAGGCGCCAAAGCGCCTTGGCAGATCGCGTCAAGGGAAGTCTGCCCGGCAGTGATAAAGCACGGCATCGACAAACAGTCTCGTGCTTGAAGCGTGGCCAACGCGATTGGCTATTGGCTTGCGTCCGCGTGCCTTGCCTTTCTGTCCAGCGCTTCTCTTGCGGAAAAGGGCAATTGGCTGCCGGAAAGCGGGGGCCGCAGATTTCTGAATGGCCGCCGCAATCCACCTGGCTTTCAGGAATGTGCAGCGCGGGCCTGGGTGAAGAGAAAACGCGGGGCATCAAAAACAGAAGCGGATTCAACGCCCTGAAAACGGCGTTTGCGCCCGTTTGGAGGGGAGTTTCTGCTATCGAATGAAGAGCAAATCCAGGCCGCTGGCCTGAGCCGCCCAGGGCTGCGCATGAAAGCAGGCGGACAGTCTGCTCGCCGCGCCCAGCCACTACAATCGCGCCCCGACGGGCCTTCCCGCATGGGGAAGCGGCCAACCGGGTCAGGTGGGGAACCAAGCAGCCCTAACCGTGGAGCCAGTGCCGGGGTCAAGGCTCGTCATCCTTTCTTCTCCCTTCTCTCCCGCTCCGGCGGCGCGCCTGAACGAAAACGCGCAACGCGATGCCCCCAGACGAACGCCCGCCGCCAGCCGGATTCGCGCCCCAGCCGCCCCAGCCGGTTGAGCATTACGAAAACTTCCCCGTCGCTTCCTGGCTGTGCCCGCCGCGCTTGCGCGCGCCCATTGCCGCCATCTACCACTTCGCCCGCACGGCGGACGACCTGGCCGATGAAGGCGATGCGCCTGCCGCCGCCCGGCTGCGCGATCTGGCCCGCTACCGCGCTGACCTGCTGGCCGTAGCGCAAGGCCAGCCGCCTTCGCCCCGCTGGCCGCAGGTGTTTGTTCCGCTGGCAGCGCAGATGCGCGCCTTCGGCCTGCCCGCGCAGCCGCTGGACGATTTGTTCAGCGCCTTCGTGCAAGACGTGACGATGACGCGCGACGGCGCCGCCTACGCCGATATGCCCGCCTTGCTGAACTACTGCCGCCGCTCGGCCAACCCCGTGGGCCGCCTGCTGCTGCACCTGTATGGCGTGACGCAAGAGCAGGCCCTGCGCGAGAGCGACGCCATCTGCACCGCGCTGCAACTCATCAACTTCTGGCAAGACTTGAGCGTGGACATTCCCCGTGGCCGCTACTACCTGCCGCTGGCCGAATGCGCCGCGCACGGCATCGCCATCACCGCCCCGCGCGAGCAGTTCGCGGCCCTGCGCCCAGACGATGAGCGCGCCGCCCGCCTGCTGGAATCGCTCACCCGCCACGCCCGCGCCACCATGCTGCAAGGCGCGCCGCTGGTGCATCGCGTGCCGGGCCGCGCGGGCTGGGAATTGCGCGCCGTGGTGCAAGCCGCCCTGAGCGTGCTGGCGCAGACCCGCGCCCTCGGCCCGCGCGCCCTGGCCACGCGCCCCGTGCTGCGCCGCCGCGACGCGCCGCGCGTGCTGTGGCGCTGCCTACTCATGTGAGAGGCGGCTCACCCGCGCGTTCGTGAGCGCAAAAAGCACGGACTTGGGCCTTGCGAACCCTTGCCTAGCCCCAAGCAAGCCGCAAAACCCGCGCTGTCGTGGCAACAAATGTTCAATCAAGTTCCATGGCAAATCCGCAAGGGCGCATCTGCGTATCGCGCTCCTGATTCCGATGCCGCCCGGCTAGCGCCAGAACGCAGGTGGGCTGCTTTGAAAAGGCTCTTAAAGCAGGCCGGCCTGCCGTGCGAAAGCGTTCAACGCCCGGGCGAATTCGGCATAGCCTTGGGCGTTGGCATGCACGGCGTCGCTGCGCAGAGCGGGCTGGGCGAGCACGCGGCTCCAGCCGTTCGCAAACAGGGGCAGTTGCAGCTCGTCAGCCAGGCTGGCGTAGAGCGCGTGGTCATTCAAGCGCCCCAGGGCGGCGGAAAGGGTGAGGGCGGGTACGGCCACCAGCAGCACTTGCGCGCCGCTGGCCTTGGCTTGCTCGCAGATGGCGCGGATGTGGCGGTGCGTGTTGGCTTCGGGCAGGCGGCGCAGAAAGTCATTGCCGCCAATGCTGACGATGACCAGTTGCGGCGCGTGTTCTTGCAGCAGGCCGGGCAGGCGTTGCAAGGCTTGCGCGGCAGTGTCGCCGGGCACGCCACCGTTGGCGATGCGCCAGCCCGTCAGCGCCGCCAACACGGCTGGGTAGCTGGTTTCAGGCGTCGCGCCAACGCCCCAGGTGAGCGAGTCGCCCAAGGCCAGCACGGGCGCACCGGGCGGCACACGCGTGACGGGTGGCTTTTTGCGGCCGCAGGCGGGCAGCAGGCAGGCACAAGCAAGCAGGAGGAAGGCGCAGCGGCGCGAGGGCATGGAGGAGAGAAATCAGGCGGATGCGTCTGGCCTCGGCCATTGCGCCCAGGTTTGCGGCACGTGGTTTGCGCTGTCTGCGCCACTTGCCTTGCGGGGAGGAAAGAGCAGTACGGGGCTTCTGATGAGACTGGGGCGGACCAGCATCAGGGCACTGGTGCCATCTTGCATCAGGGCACTGGTGCCGTCTTGCGCCAGCGCAGCGGGCAGCGCGCCCTGCTTTTTGAAATCATGAAAAACCAAGGCCACGGCTGGCGACGCACTGACGGCTTTTGCAGACGGCCATGCCGTAGGACATGAGACTGTCGCAGAGCTGGGCATGGGCGCGGCTTTCAGGCCTGGGGCGACAGGCGCGCGGGCGAGGTGTATTCGCGGCGGTATTGCTCGAAGCTGAGGGTGTCGCTCACTTCAATTGCATGCTGCTGCGCGCGCGATTGCACGGCCATTTCGGCAAAGCGCTGGCGCAAGGCGGTGCCGGGCGGCTGCGCCAGCATGAGGGAGCGGATTTGCTGCGAGCGGTCGAGCATGAAGGCCACGTAGCTGTCGCCATAGCCGGGCAGCGCCGCCAGCACACGGGCCGAGGGCAGCAGGACGGGGTTGTGCAGGGCCTGCTGCGCGGCCTGCACGGCGGCCTGGTGGCCGTCGCCGCCCAGGGCTTCGTCCAGCGCGCGGGCCAGCGCGGGCAGCTCGCCCAGCACCTGGGCGGCCCAGTCGGTCAGCGCCACTTCCATGCCGCCGCAGGCAAGCTTGAGGCCCGGCTCGCGGCCGCGCTCGGCCACCAGATGCTGGTTGCGCTTGAGCGCTTCGATTTCGGCGGGGCTGTCGGGCGGGCTGTCGCTGAGCAGGCAGTGCAGCAAGAACACATCCAGAAAGCGCATGGTCTGCTCGTCTATGCCCACGGGCAGGAAGGGATTGAGGTCCATCAGCCGCACTTCCACGTATTCCACGCCGCGCGCGCGCAAGGCGTGCAGGGGGCGCTCGCCCGGCTCGATCACGCGCTTGGGACGAATCGTGCCGTAGAACTCGTTTTCAATTTGCAGCAGCGTGACGGCCAGCTGGTTGTAGTCGCCGCTGGGCGCCTGGATGCCGATGGCTTCATACGCGGGCCAGGGGCGCGTGAGCGCGTCTTGCAGCGAGGCGGCGTAGCCTTCCAGGCCGTTGTAGCTGACGGCCAGCGTGGATTGCGCATCGCTCTGGTACCCCAGCCGCCCCATGCGCAACGACGTGGCGTGCGGCAGATACATGGCCCGGCTGCCCAGCGGCTGCAAGGCATGCTGGCGGCCCTGCACGAAAGTGCCGCACACAACGGGGGAGGCGCCAAACAGGTACAGCAGCAAAAAGGCGTGGCGGCGGAAGTTGCGGATCAGCCCGAAATACTGCTCGCTGCCCGCGCCCGGCAGCGACCAGTTGTAGTGAATGCCCGAAATGGTCTGCATGCGCCGCCCGTAGCGGTGCCCCAGCCCCATGCGATAGACGCTCTTGGCGCGGCCCACGTTGCTGGTGCCGTAGTAGCCCAGCGGAATCATTTCATCAGGCGGCAGCTTGCAGGGCATGCTGGAAGCCCACAGCATCTCATCGCCCAGCGCCGCCATTTCGGCATACACCACTTGGTGAATCTGCCGCAGCTCATCCAGGCAAGCCTGCACGCTGCCATGCGTGCCCGTGACCAGCTCCGGCTGCGACTCGCTGAAATCCGTGGTGATGTGCGGGTGCGTGAGCGGCGAGCCAAGCGCCGCCGGATGCGGCGTGAGCGCCAGCGCGCCATCTGGCGCGGCGCGCAGGCTTTCTTTTTCCAGCCCGCGCCGCATGCCCGGCAGGGCCTCGGGCGGCAAGGCCGCCAGGCGGCGCAAAAGCAAATCACTGGATGCGTTCATGTCGTCAAGCCCCGGGGTCGTTCAATGGCAAAGGAAGGTAACACACGGCCCCTGCGCGGCGGGCGGAGCGTCTTTCTGCGCCTGTCTCGTGTTTGTTCAGCGCCTGTCGCACGCCCGTTCTACGCTTTTTCCGCCCAATTCGCGTTGATGGCCAAGCAGAAAGCATGCAGGTCAGTTTAGCTATTTAATCAATAGCATGATGTCCTAGTGGAATGTGCGCAACAAGGCATTTTTGCCCCCATGAATCCGCTCCTGTTTTTGGGTGGCGCTGGCATGAAGGCCCTGCCAGCCATTGACCGCGCTCTGCGGTTTGGCGGGATTGGCAAGCCCTCAAGCCCGGTTGGAGACTTGCGCGGATTCAAACGTGGCCATTTCGTTCAGGATGGCGCAGGCGCTTTGCAGCAGCGGCCAGGCCAGCATGGCGCCGGTGCCTTCGCCCAGGCGCAGGCCCAGATCGAGCAGCGCCTGGGCGTGCAGGCGCTCCAGCATGAGCGTGTGGCCGCGCTCTTGCGAGTGGTGGGCGAATACGCAGTAGGGGCGCGCGTTGGGCGCGAGTTCGCAGGCTGCCAGCGCGGCGGCGGTGGTGATGAAGCCATCGACGACGATCACGCGCCGCTCGCTTGCCGCTTGCAGCAGCGCGCCGGTGAGCGTGGCGATTTCAAAGCCGCCCAGCGCGGCCAGCGCGGCCAGCGGCGTGCGCGCGCCGGCATTGGCCGCCAGGGCGCGCGCCAGTGTTTCGCACTTGCGTTGCAGGCCCGCGTCGTCCAGGCCGGAGCCGCGCCCCACACATGCGGCCAGCGCGGCGCCGCTTTCGCGCCCTGTCAGCCGCGCCAGCAGCAAGGAGGCGGCGCTGGTGTTGCCGATGCCCATTTCGCCCAGCAGCACGGCATTGCCCGGCAGGCTTTGCACCAGCGCGCGGCCATTGCGGATGGCCTGCTCGCACTGCGCCAGGCTCATGGCCGGCCCTTGCGTGCTGTCGGCCGTGCCGGCGGCAATGCGCATCTGGCGCAGGCCGGGCGCGTCTTCAAAGGGCTGGCGAACGCCGCAGTCGGCCACCGTGAGCGCGACGCCGTGCTGGCGCGCCAGCACGCTGATGGCGGCGCCGCCAGCGAGAAAGTTGCGCACCATCTGCCAAGTCACGTCCACCGGGAAGGGCGAGACGCCTTGCGCGGCAATGCCGTGGTCGGCCGCGCACACCAGCATTTGCGGCTGCGCCAGGCGCGGCGCTTCGCTGCCCAGCGCCTGGCCGATTTGCACGGCCAGCGCTTCCAGGCGGCCCAGCGAGCCGGTCGGCTTGGTTTTGCTGTCGAGCAGGCTCTGAATGCGCGTGGCCAGGGCGGTGTCGGGGGCGGCGATGTCTGGAATGAGGCCGGGCAGTTCGGATGTCATGGTGTTTGTCCTTGCGAGGTGGAAGAAATGCCGTCACCAGAGACTTTCAGGCGCGGAATCGGGCGTTTGTCCTTGTGCAGTCAGCGCATGCCGCTATTGTTTGAGGAGCGATGGGCCGGTTTTGCCGAGGGCGCGGCTGGCGGTTTTTCCCGCGCTTGTTCTTGCAGCCATTGCAGCACGGGAATCGTGCCGGGCAGCACGGGCGCCACTTGCACGGGCAGGGTTTGCCAGGCGTGCTGCTGGCCTTCGCGCATTTGCGGCTGGCCGCGCCAGGCGTGGACTTTGCAAAAGTGCAGGCGCACCAGGGCGTGGGGGTAGTCCACCAGTTGCTGGCGCCAGGGGCGGATGGCGGCGGCCTCCAGCGTCAGGCCCAGCTCTTCATTGAGTTCGCGCGCCAGGGCCTGGGCGACGGTTTCGCCCGCTTCGAGCTTGCCGCCCGGAAATTCCCAGTAGCCCGCGTAGGCTTTGCCGGGCGGGCGCGTGGTGAGCAGGAATGAGCCGTCTGCGCGGATGAGGATGCCGACGGCCACGTCGATGGCCTGGCGCTGCGCCTGCTGCGCGCCGCCCGTGCGGGGCAGCTGCGGGTCGGCGTGGAGGATGCGGCTGTTCATGCCGGGCCGCCTTGCGTGGCAGCTGGCGCGGCGGCTGCCGGGGGTTGATCAGATGCGCTCCGCCCCATGTAGTCGCGCGCGAATTGCTGCGCCACGCGGCCGCTGCGCGAGCCGCGCTCCAGCGCCCAGATCAGGGCTTCGGGCCGCGCGGCGGCGATTTGCTCGGGGCTGGCGCCCAGCGCGGCCAGCCACTGGGCGGCGATGCGCAGGTATTCGTCCTGGCTGAAGGGGTAAAAGCTCGCCCACAGGCCGAAGCGCTCGGAGAGGGAGACTTTTTCCTCGATGGCCTCGCCCGGGTGCAGCTCGCCGTTTTCGCCGTGGCGGGCGGCCAGGTTGTCGCGCATGGTTTCGGGCAGCAGGTGGCGGCGGTTGCTGGTGGCGTAGATGAGCGCGTTGGGCGCGGCGGCGGCCACGCTGCCGTCGAGCGCGCTTTTGAGGGCCTTGTAGCCCGGCTCGCCTTCGTCAAAGCTGAGGTCGTCGCAGTAGATGATGAATTTTTCGGGGCGGCCCGCCACCAGGGCCATGATGTCGGGCAGGTCGGGCAGGTCGGCCTTGTCCACTTCAATCAGGCGCAGGCCCTGCGCGGCCCATTCGTTCAGGCAGGCGCGGATGAGCGATGACTTGCCCGTGCCGCGCGCGCCGGTGAGCAGCACGTTGTTGGCCGGGCGGCCTTGCAGAAATTGCAGGGTGTTGCGCGCGACTTTTTCTTTTTGCGCGTCGATTTCCTTCAGGTCGCCCAGGGCGATGGCGCCCACGCTGGGCACCGGCTCCAGCCGGCAGGCGCCGCCGCGCTTGCGGTAGCGCCAGGCCACGGCGCGCGGCCAGTCGGGCGCGGTCAGCGGGCGGGGCAGGGCGGCGTCCAGCCGCTCGGTCAGGCGCTCCACGCGGGCGATGAGCGTGGCCAGCAACTCTTCCAGCGCGGTCATGGCTGGCTCCCTGGCGCCTGAATGCGGGTTTCATCGGCGCATTCAACGACGCAGAAGCTGGCGGCGTATTCGCTCTCGTCCGTGAGGCTGATGTGCGCGCGCAGGCCGCGTTCGGCAAACCAGCTTTGAAGCGCGCCGTGCAGCACCACTTGCGGCGCGCCGCCGGGGCGGTTGGCGATTTCACACAGCTGCCACTGCATGGGGCCGCTCATGCCCGTGCCGATGGCCTTGCTGAACGCTTCCTTAGCCGAAAAGCGCGTGGCCAGGTAGCGCAGGCCGCGCTCGGGCCAGCGGGCGCTGCGGCGGCGCCACACGGCCAGCTCGCCGCCGGAGAGAATTTTTTCGGCGAAGCGCTCGCCATGCCGCCCGAAGCTGGCGCGGATGCGGCGGATGTCGCAGATGTCAGTGCCGATGCCGTAGATCATGGTGAGGCGCAAGAGTGCAGAAGGTTGAAGGGCAGGAAAAAAGGGCAGGGCGGGGCAGAATTAGCTCCTTGATCCATAGCATGATGTCCTAGCCGAATGTGCGCTGAACGCCCTTTTGATGGGTCTGAATTCGCTCCTGATTCAGGAGTGTTTTCGGGGCATTGCAGGCGGCCTTCCGGCTTGCTCACAGCTTCCAGCGGGCCATGAGCTTTTCGGGCGGCAGCTCGTCGTAGTTCTCGAAGGGCTGGTGTATCCAGGGGTTGGTGGGCAGGCGCTCCACGCAGTAGTCGGGCTGGAAGCTGGAGCAGCCTTTGCTCCAGAGCACGGCGGTGCGCATTTCGGTGATGGGCGGGTAGCTGCTGCGCAGGCGCTGCACCACGGCTTGCAGCGTGACGCCGGTGTCGGCCAGGTCATCAACGAGCAGCACGCGGCCTGCGATTTGGCCCTGGGGCGTGGTGATGTAGTGGGCAATGTCCAGGTGGCCTTGCACCTTGCCCGCTGCGGCGCGGTAGCTGCTGGTGGACATGATGGCCAGCGGCACGCCGAAGATGCGGCTGAGGATGTCGCCGGGCCGCATGCCGCCGCGCGCCAGGCACAAGATGGTGTCAAAGCGCCAGCCCGAGAGGTGGATTTTGAGGGCGAGCTTTTCGATGAGCTGGTGGTATTCGTCGTAGCTCACATACAGGTGTTTGCCGTCTTCGGTCAGCATCAGCGGGGTCCTTGCAGGGAAACAATGTCATTGGGCAGCCACTGCACGCGCCAGCCTTGCTGGTCAATGAAGGCTTGCACGGCATCCAGCGTGGGCAGTTGCGCATCGGCCGTCCGCAGCGTGCCGCCGGGGCCGTTCCACCACTGGCACACCAGGCAGCCGCTGTCGCCCTGGATGATGTGGATGCGGTGCCGCAGCCGCCCGCTGCCGCTGACGGCGCCCAGCATGAACAGGGTGCTCATGGGGCCAGGAAGGGGTGCCGCGTCATGATGGTGTGATCGCGGTCGGGGCTGGTGGAGATGAGGTGGATGGGTACGCCCGTGGCGTGTTCGATGCGCTGCAAATACAGGCGCGCGTTGATGGGCAGCTTGTCGTATTCGGTCAGGCCCACGGTGCTGTCGCTCCAGCCTTCCAGCGTTTCGTAAACAGGTTTGCAGCGGGCGATGTCGTCTGCGCCCAGGGGCAGCAGGTCGATGTGGCGGCCGTCCAGTTCGTAGCCCACGCAGAGTTTGAGTTCGGGCAGGCCGTCGAGCACGTCGAGCTTGGTGATGCACAGGCCCGAGAGGCCATTGACTTGCGCGCTGCGCTTGAGCAAGGCGGCGTCAAACCAGCCGCAGCGGCGCGGGCGGCCCGTGGTGACGCCGCGCTCGGCGCCCACGGTGCTCATGTGCCAGCCGGGGGTGCCTTCCTTTTCCCATTCCAGCTCGGTGGGGAAGGGGCCGCCGCCCACGCGGGTGCAGTAGGCCTTGGTGATGCCCAGCACGTAATGCAGCAGGCCGGGGCCGATGCCCGCGCCAGCGGCGGCGTTGCCCGCCACGCAGTTGCTGCTGGTCACGAAGGGGTAGGTGCCGTGGTCCACGTCCAGCAAGGTGCCTTGCGCGCCTTCAAACAGCAGGTTGTCGCCGCGCAGGTGGGCTTCGTTCAGCTCGCGCGAGACATCGGCCAGCATGGGGCGGATGGCTTCGGCCTGCTGCATGGCCTCGGCGTAGATGGGTTCAAACAGCAGCTCGCCGTCTTTCATGTAGGGTGCCAGCGCGGGGCCGAAGGGGTGCTGGCGCGAATTCAGCAAGCCGGTGAGGATGAAGTTGTAGAGATGCAGCAGCTCGCGCAGCTTGGCGGCAAAGCGGTCGGGGTGGCGCAAGTCTTGCGCGCGCAGGGCGCGGCGGGCCACTTTGTCTTCGTAGGCGGGGCCGATGCCCCGGCCCGTGGTGCCGATTTTTTCGCTGCCGCCTTGCTCGCGCGCGGCTTCGCGGGCCACGTCCAGCGCGGCGTGCAGGGGCAGGATGAGCGGGCAGGCTTCGCTCACGCGCAGGCGCTGGCGCACTTGCACGCCGGCTTTTTCCAGCTCGGCAATTTCTTCCAGCAGCTTGGCCGGCGAGAGCACGACGCCGTTGCCGATGTAGCACGTCACGCCCGCGCGCATGATGCCGCTGGGTATGAGGTGCAGCGCCGTGCGCTGGCCGCCAATGACCAGGGTGTGGCCCGCGTTGTGCCCGCCCTGAAAGCGCACCACGCCTTGCGCGCTTTCGGTGAGCCAGTCCACCAGCTTGCCCTTGCCTTCATCGCCCCACTGGGAGCCGACGACAACGACGTTGCGTCCGCTTGTGCTTTTCATGAAATGCGCTCCTGAAAAAGAAAAAAGAGAAGGCTCGCGGCCATTTTTGCGGCCATTTATGTGTGCTGCACGATCCATTCGCCGGCGATTTCCACCAGCTGCAACTCGCACGCGAATTCGTCGGGCTGGCACTCGGTGCCCGGCAAGTCGCTGATCACCGTTTCGCCGCGTGCGCGCAGCGCGGCAATGGCGGCGGCCAGTTGCGGCGCTTCGGCGGGCGTGGCCCACGGCGCGCGTATGGCGGCGCGGCGCGCGCGCGGGGCCGTGGCGCGGGCCAGGTGGCGCACATCCAGGCTGAAGCCCACGGCGGGGCGTTCGCGCTCCACATAAGGGTTGAAAACGGCGCCTACGCCGTCGTAACGGCCGCCGCGCAAAACGGCATCGGCCCCACGGGCCTGGCGGCGCGCCTGCTCGGCGCTGGAAAGCGCCTGTGCGTCGTCTTCGCACGCGGGCGAGCCGGCGTACACCGCAAAGCGCATGCCGCTGTAGTAGGCGTAGCCGCGCGCGTCGGCCAGGTCAAAGCTCACGCGCACATCCGGCCCCAGCCGCGCGGCCAGCCAGCGCAAATCTTTCAGCGCCTGGCGCAGCAGCGGGGCCGTGCCCAGCGTGCGCTCGGCGCGCGCCAGCATGTTTTCGTCGCCATACAGGCCGGGCAGGGCCAGCAGGCGCTGGCGCGTGTCGGAAGGAAAGTCGCGCGTGAGCGCGTCCAGCCGGCTTTCATCCTTGGCGGCCAGCGCGGCCAGCACTTCGTCCAGCGCGCCCGCTTCCAGCGGCAGGCCCGCCAGCAGCGCGCGGGGAATGCGGGCATCGGCCAGATCGACCGTGAGCGGCCCTTGCGCGGCCAGGCCGGTGGCGCGCAGGCAGTCCAGCGCCAGCAGCAGGATTTCCAGATCGGCCTCGCGCCCGGCGTAGCCGTAAATTTCCGCGCCCATTTGCAGCGGCTCGCGCGAAGCCAGCGCGCGCTCGGGCCGCGTGTGCAGCACCGGCCCGCAGTAGCAAAGGCGCGCTACGCCTTCGCGCCCCAGCAGGTGCGAGTCAATGCGGGCCACTTGCGGCGTGGTGTCGGCGCGCACGCCCAGCGTTTTGCCCGAGAGCTGATCGACCAGCTTGAAGGTTTGCAGCTCCAGCGCGCTGCCCGTGCCGGTGAGCAGCGAATCCAGATACTCCACCAGCGGCGGCATGACCAGCTCGTAGCCATAGGCGCAGGCCGCGTCCAGCAGCTGGCGGCGCAAGTCTTCAATGTGCCGCGCCTCGGCGGGCAGGGCATCGGCAATGTGATCCGGCAGGAGCCAGGCAGACATAGGCAGTGAAGGCAGTCGAAAAAGGGGAAATTCTATCGGCGCAGCGGCGGATGTAAGCGTCTGTAGCCGCCGCAGGCCGCGCCTTCGCTGCCGGAAGCGGCAGCGTGCATTAAAAAAAGAGCGAATTCGCGCCGCTTGAAACCGGCGTTCCCGCCCATTCGGCGGGGAGGTCTTGCTATGAATCAAGGAGCGAAAAACGACGCTTTGCTCCCTTCGCCGCTTGTCTGCCTGCACAGGCTCATGGCGCAAGCGCGCAACGGCCTGCCCGGATGCCGCTCATGCCGTCTCCAATCATTTCACCCCGCCATTCGGATAGGCCCTGTTTTTGCGCCTGCCTGGCATGCATAATGGAAATTCAAATGGACGGAGAGCATGGATATTGGATCAGGACGCAGCAAAATCGGGCTGGCTGCACTCTGGCGAGTTGGAAAGATATTCGGGAAACAGCGTTTTCCGGTATTCGCAAGGATTTTCTGAATGATTTTTCGCACCCATGTCAGGGAAAGAAAATCTTTTTTCACGCCATGAGGAATTTCGTTGGCCAGTTCGAACCGTTTTCGCTTTTTATTTTCGCGCGCGGGCAAAAGCTTAAAATGGCGTCTTTGGTTGTAGGCGTGTATTTTTTTTAGGGGATCAATAAGATATGCGTGGATTTTCATTTTTCGATGTAATTTTTACTGTGCTCAGCATATGGTTGTCTGGTCATTTATTACTGTTTACAGCAAAGTACACTAATAGTTTGTTGGCGATGTTTATCGTAGTATGTTTGCTGCCCTTCCTGTTTATCATTTCAAGATGTCTATATATTTTGGTATTGGCGAAGTTTGGTTTGGTAAAAATTTATATTCAGGACGACTAATGTTTCAAACAGCGCCAACGCAACCAGCGCTATTGCCAGCAGCTCCATAGAATCTTTGTTGAAATACTATGAATGCCTCAATATAAAAACAAAATGGTGGCAGCGAATGGCGGCGGCCTTATTGATTGCCCCGGCCATGATGTTTATTTTGGGCGGCGGAACGCGGGATAAATTCTGGCTTGCCGCGCTGGTGTTCGCATTTGTTTACGCATTTCTGGCATCAGCCTTTTGTGAATGGGCGCTTTATATCCGCAGCGGCTTGAGGCGCCAAATGGCGGGCATGAAAAAATCCGCTGCGGGCGGCGGGGCCGGCAGCGGATTTTTCAGAAATATCCGGAAAGAAAAGGCATGACGCCCGTTTCGGGCCTGCCGCGCCTTTCCGGGGCCGCATCAGCGCATCAGGCGGCGATTTTTTCGCATTCCTTGATGCAGGCCAGGCAAGACTCGTGGCAAGCCTTGCATTCGGCGTGGTGCGCGGCGTGCTCCTTGCAGGCGTCGGCGCATTCCTTGCAGGCTTTGGCGCAAACCTTGGCTAGCGCGGGCGTGAGGGCGGAGTTTTGCGCGGCCAGGCTTTGCAGCGCGCCGCACAGGGCCAGCATCTGGTTCACGCTCTTGGCGCACTGGGCCATGCTGGTGTCGCCCTTGGAGAGCTGGCGAATGCAGTGGTCCAGGCACACCTGACCGGCGCTCAGGCAGTGGGCGGCGGCCAGGCGGGCGGCGTCATAGGGGTTGGGCGCGGCCTTGGCGGCAGCGTGGTCGCCGTGCTGGTGCTCTTCGGCGGCGATGGCGGCGGCCGACAGGGCGGCAAGGGAGACGGCAGCGGCGCTGCCCACGAATGAACGACGGTTCATGTTGATATGGCTCACAAATGAAAGATCAAAAAAACAGATGCGGCCCGGATTGGCCGCACCGGCGCGGATATTAGGGGAAACCTGAATTGCATGCGTGACGAATGGCTTTCCGCAAGCGCGCGGGCCAGCAGGGCAGGGCGCTTCACGTTCCAAATTTCACTATTGACAGAAATTTCAGCCAGCCTACAATCCGCGCTCATGGAACTCACTGACATTCAGCAACGCTTCGTCATCCACTGGGGCGAGATGGGTTCGGCCTGGGGCGTGAACCGCACGGTGGCGCAGATTCACGCGCTGCTGTTCATTCACGGCAGGCCGCTACACGCCGAGGAGCTGGCGGCCACGCTGGGCGTGGCGCGCTCGAACGTGAGCAACAGCCTCAAGGAATTGCAGAACTGGGGCCTGGTGCGCGTGACCCACACGCTGGGCGACCGGCGCGACTATTTCGAAACTTCGGGCGATGTGTGGGAGCTGTTTCGCACCATCGTGCGCGGCCGCAAGGAGCGCGAGTTCGACCCCACCACGCGCCTGCTGGCCGAGCTGGCCGCGCG
Source organism: Ottowia massiliensis (assembly GCF_900240305.1). Taxonomy (NCBI): domain Bacteria; kingdom Pseudomonadati; phylum Pseudomonadota; class Betaproteobacteria; order Burkholderiales; family Comamonadaceae; genus Ottowia; species Ottowia massiliensis. Next base: position 2,372,852 of record NZ_LT964854.1, read on the forward strand.
CGAAGACTTCGCCCAGGAGCCGCCCGAGGCGCAAGACCGCGTGCGTGAAACGCTGCGCCTGATGCAGGCGCTGGGCGCGTGGACGGAGGAGATGCTGCGCCTGTCGCCCCACACGCTGGAGAAAGTGCTGCGCCTGGGCGCGAGCGTGCAACGCTTCGTGCGCGACAAGCCGGACTGAGGCAGGACTGGGCGCCGGCGCGAAGGGTTCAGCGCTTCGTGCGCGACAAGCCGGACTGAGGCAGGACTGGGCGCCGGCGCGAAGGGTTCAGCGCTTCGCAATGGCGCCAGGCGCAGACGGCGGGCGTACGGCTTTTTCTAGCTCCTTTCTTCATAGCATGATGTCTTGGTGAAATCTGCGAGGAACGGTATTTTTGACCCTTTGAATTTGCTTCTGTTTTTGATAAAGCTCTGAACGATGGCGCCTTTGTTTTCACCCCTTCGCCGGGCTGGCCCGCTCTTGTTTCGCGGCGCGGGCGCTTTGGCTTCGCCGCTGGCCGGGCTGCGGACAGCGGCTGGAGCGGGGCTTCAGGCTTCGCGCTGCGGCGCGCCACCCCTTTTTTGTCCATCATTTTCATTTTCAACTGAAATTTTGAAAGCAACTGCCATGACTGATGAAAACAGCTGCGCCAACCCGGCCAGCCAGGCCGATGCCGCCCAGGCGCATCAAGAAAAGGAGCAGACACGAAAGCTCAAGAACCTGTTCAAAGGCTGCCGACAGGCGCGAAAAGCGCGGCCTTCAGGCGGTCTGCGCCCCCTCACGGCCAGGCTCCGGGCAGGTTCCAAAACCGCGAAACGTCCCTGCAAAAACGGAAAAGCCCTGCGCCATTGATGCGGTAGCGAATGCATTGCCTCAACCCAACCGGAGAAAACCATGTCCCTGTCCCCCTTTGCCGCTTTGCTCATCTGCCTGGCGCTTGCCGTCGCCGGGCCGCTGGCCGCCATGCGCTATTTGCGCCCCATCCTCATGCAGACCATTGGCCGCCTGTGTGACGACGGGCAGGGCAGCGGCCCCATTGCCGCCGATTTCTGGACGCGCGCCGCCTATGTGCTGGCCATCAGCGGCACGGCCCTGCTGGTGCTGCTGTGGGGCGATTTCGACGCCATTCACCCCATGCAGGCCCTGCGGCGCGGGCTGCTGCTGGTGTCAGGCGGCGTGTTTGCCAGCGTGTCTTTCATTGCTTTCAATGTGTGGAAGCACGTGGCGGCCCTGCTGGCCGCCCGCCGCCCGCCTGGGGCCGTGCCCGCGCCCGCTGTGTGCTGGCCTGAAGACGGGGAGTCCAGCTCATGAGCGCCCAAGCCGCAACTCCATCCGCCGCATCCGCCGCATCCGCTGCCCCGCCCCTTGCACTGCTGTGCGGCACCAGCGGCTTCATTGGCCGCCACATCGCCTGCGCCCTGCGGGCCGCCGGCTGGCAAGTGCGCCCCGCCAGCCGCCGCAGCGCCCCGGCGGTGGACTACACCCGCGCCACCCATGCCAGCGACTGGCAGCCCCTGCTGCAAGGCGCCAGCGCCGTCATCAATGCCGTGGGCGTGCTGCGCGACAGCCGCGCGCGCCCCATGCAGGCGCTGCATGCGGATGCGCCCTGCGCCCTGTTTGAAGCCTGCGCGGCCAGTGGCGTGCGGCGCGTCATCCACATCTCCGCCCTGGGCATAGACGGCGGCGGCCCCGCCGCCCGCACGCCCTATGCCCGCACCAAGCGCCAGGCCGAAGAGCGCCTGCTCGCCCTCACTGCGCAGGGGCGGCTCGATGGCATCGCCTTGCGCCCCAGCCTGGTTTTTGGCGCGGGCGGCGCCAGCACCCGCCTTTTTCTGGCCCTGGCCCGCCTGCCCGTGCTCGCGCTGCCGCGCTGCGCCTTCACCGCCCGCGTGCAGCCCCTGGCCGTGTGGGATTTGGCCGAAGCCGTGGCCCGCCTGGCTGCAAGCCCTGCCGCCAGCCATGCGGCGAACGCCCGCCCCCTCACCGGCCTGCTGGAGCTGGCAGGCCCCCAGCCGCTGACGCTGGCCGCCTACATCCAGCAACTGCGCGCCAGTCAGGGCCGCCCGCCCGCCCGCGCGCTGGCGCTGCCCGCCTGCATCACCCGCGCCAGCGCCCGCCTGGGCGACGCGCTGCCCTTTTCGCCGTGGTGCACCCAGTCGCTGCACCTGCTGTCTGCCGGCAATGTGGCCAGCCCCGCAGCTTTATCGGAGCTGCTGGGCCGCCCCGCCACCGCCCCCGCGCAATTCATGCAGGCTTTGGCCGCTGCCGCCCAGGCGGACGCGCCCGGGGTGCGAAAGCCTCAAAACGGCAGAGACGAAGGAGGCGCGCCATGAGCCACAGAACGCACGGAGCGCCTGCATGCCCGCGCGCTTCAGCGCCCGGAACGCCTGAAGCAGGCGGAACGCCCAGCCCGGCTGAATTCGCTCATGTTTCCATAGCAATACGTCCTGGTGAAATCTGCGCGAGGCGGAATTCACGGCCCCTGAATTTGCTCCTGTTTCTGATGACCTGCGGCCTTCTTCATGGCCTGACGGCAAGAAGCCCGCAGCCGCGCTTGGCCCAACGCCAGCCGGCCCCGTTTCCGCCTTTGCCTGCCATGACCTCTCCCGCCATGCCCACTGCTTTGCGCCCCCATTCGCCTGACGACGCCCGCCTGCTGCGCGCAAGCCTGATCGCCGTCTGGCTCATCACCATCGCCGCCAGCCTGCTGGAATGCAACGGCCAGAGCCTGGCGCTGCTGCGGCAAGGCGGCGTGCATTCGCTGCCCTTGGCGCACGCCCTCATCGCCGCAGGCGTGGCGCTGGACGCCGCGCTGGCGCTGGCCCTGATCTGGCGGCCCGGCCGCGCCGCCTATGCCCTGGCGGCGGCCAGCGTCATTGGCCTGACCCTCACCGCCACGGCGCTGCTGCCCGCGCTGTGGCTGCACCCCATCGGGCCATTGAGCAAGAACCTGCCCATCCTCGCCATCCTGGCCGTGCTGTGGAGGCGCGCGCCATGAGCCACGCCTTCAGCCTCTATCTGGCCGTCAAGTGGCTGCACATCGTCAGCAGCGTTTTCATGGTGGGCACGGGCTTTGGCTCGGCCTTCTACATGTTCTTTGCCAACCGCAGCGGCAGCGTGGCCGCCCAGGCCGTCGTCAGCCGCCTGCTCGTGCGCGCCGACTGGTGGTTCACCACGCCCGCCATCCTCATCCAGCCCGCCAGCGGCCTGTGGCTGGCCCACGCCGCAGGCTGGCCGCTGGGCGCGCCGTGGATCGCGCTCACCCTCGCCCTCTACGCCCTGGCCGGCGCATGCTGGCTGCCCGTCGTCTGGCTGCAACTGCGCATGGCCCGCATGGCGCAAGCCGCCCACGCCCAGGGCGCGCCCCTGCCCCCGCTCTACTGGCGCTACGCCCGCCGCTGGGAGGCGCTGGGCTACCCCGCCTTCGCAGCCATGGGCGTGATCTACTGGCTCATGGTGAACAAGCCCGCGCTGTGGGGCGGCTGAAGGCGCGCCCAATACGCCAATGGCCACACACCCGTTGCTTCAAGACAAGGCGAATTGAATTGCCTGCGCGAATGATGAATAAACGCTCTGAAGATGAATAAACGCTCTGAATACCGGATGGCATTCAAGCACATTGTCATCCGGTTTCTCACTTTTTGATTCATGCCCCTGTTCCACGGAGCAATCAACCATGCTTTGAAAAGAACAATCAAGCGTGAAAAAATTCACCTGCATGCATCATGCAAGGCGATAAATATCATCTTCCAATGATTCGCTTTGCATGAAGCGGCTGAAACGTATTGTTCGGCGAACAGTCTGGAATGAAAAATAATGTTCAATGAGAACCGGCCCTTGCCATCAAACTTCGCTTGCCAACAAGAGTACGATCAATATACCGCTTGATTTCCCTTGCCTGCTCATCCGTCAAACATTCTTGCCCGAGCACTGCCAAAAAATATCTGACTGATCTGCGGGAAGGTATATGCCTGGATGGCGCGCGTGCATATAAAATGCCCAGCTCATACGCCGCGTCAAAATCGCCCAACGCATATGCTTTCTTGAACCAAAACCTGGCTAATCTCTTTCGCCCAGCATTTTTGTAAACAAGGCCGAGATTAAAGCATGCGACAAAATATCCTTTGCTTGCAGCCAGGCGATACCATTGAATGGCAAGCCTGCGGTTTTTTTTCACGCCCCGCCCATGATCATACAAGAAACCAATGCTATTCAATGAATCTGGTCCTCCGTCTTGTGCATCCTGCATGAAAAGGCGAAATGCTTTATCTGCATCTCCACAATCCAGCGCCTTATTGGCCGCATCAAACAAAGAAGTATTCATTCCGGTCGCTCCTGATGCAAACTGTTTTCTTCTGCTTACGTGAATGATCAAACCCGGGCTGCCTTGTTTTTTTGTCTTTCCCGGTTTGACGGCCGGTTCAAATATTCCTGAAATTTGTCAGGTGCGGCCATGCGATGTTTGCATGGATTATCTGTATACCGCCCTGAAGAACCTTCTGCCGCTCCTTTTTCACCCCCGCTGCCCATGGCAAACGAAAAAGCAGCTGGCGGATGCTTTGCAAGACGGTAGCGGCAAGGCCTGAGCCAGGAGCAGGCACAGGAAGAGGAGGACCATAGCCTTCGCTCTTTGATTGATAGCTGCAAGTCTTTGTCCAGACTGCGCAAGAGGCGTTTTTCTGCCCTTTGAATTTGCTCCTCTTCTTGAGTCGGCCCGGCCCTGTGGGCAGGCGCTCAGGCATCATGCCCGGCCATGACGGAACGCGCTGCTCTTTCCCGCTGGCTTTTTTTCTTGCCGCGCAGGCTGGCCTGGCATTTCATGAATCCGGCGGCTTCGCCTGTGCTGGTGGCCTGGCGCGTGCTGATGCGGCGCTGCGCGCAGGAGCGGCTGAGCGTGACGGCCGGCTCGCTGACTTTCACCACGGTGCTGGCGCTGGTGCCGCTGGCGGTGGTGGCGCTGTCGCTTTTCACGGCTTTTCCTTCGTTTGAGCGGCTGCGGCTGGCGCTGCAAGAGTGGCTGGCGGGCAACCTGATTCCGGCCGGCATTGCCCAGAGCGTGCTGGAGAACCTGACGGCTTTTGCGGGCAAGGCCAGCCAGCTTGGCGCGGCGGGGCTGGCGGTGCTGGTGTTCACTTCGCTGTCGCTGATGCTCACCATCGACCACGCGCTAGGGGGCATTTGGCGCGTGCCGCGCCCGCGCCCGCTGGGGCAGCGCCTGCTGGTGTATTGGGCGGCGCTGACGCTGGGGCCGCTGCTGCTGGGCGCCAGCCTGGCGATTACGAGCTATGTGATGTCGCAATCCGGCGCGTGGCTGGCCTGGCTGCCGCAGAAGGCGGGGGTGGCCCGGCATGCCCAGCAGGGCGCCGTGGCGGCGCTGCGCGCTTTGCAGCTGCTGCTGCCGGTGGGCGGGCTGGCGCTGCTGTATCACTATGTGCCCAATACGGCCGTGCTTTGGCGGCACGCGCTGGCGGGCGGCGCTTTTGCCGCGCTGGGGCTGGCTGCACTGCGCTGGGGCATGGGACTGTATCTGGCGCAGGCGCCCAGCTATTCGCTCATTTACGGCGCTTTCGCCGCCGTGCCGCTGCTGCTGCTGTGGATGCATCTTTCGTGGTTCATCGTGCTTTTGGGCGCGGTGCTTGCGGCCAGCCTGCCTTTGTTGCAGGAGGCGGCAGGCGCGGCCCGCGCGCGCTTGCGCTGCGGCCAGACGCCAGGCTGGCTTTTCCAGCTGGCCGCTGAAGCCTTGCAGCAGCTGGCCGCCGCCCGCGACACGCCCGCGCATGGCCTCACGCTGATGGAGCTGGCCGCCGCTTTGCGCGCCGATCCGCTGCAATTGCCGCCCGTGCTGCAAGCCTTGCAGGAGCTAGGCTGGACGGGGCAGCTGAGCGCGCAGGGCGCCTGCCCGCTGCCGCGCTACGTGCTGCTGGCTGATCCGGCGCGCACGCCGCTGGCGCCGCTGGTGGAGCGCCTGTTGCTGGCCCCGCCGCAGGCTGGCGCCGGTGCGCCGCTGGATGCCTTGCCAGACGCACCGCCCGCCTTGCCCGCGCTGTGGCGGCACTGGCGGGCGCTGAAGTTGCTGGATTTGCTGGAGCCGGGCCGAGCGGCTGGCAAGGCCGCTTGGGCAGCGGAGCAGCATGCGCGGGGCGCATCGCCCGGGCCATAGCCCGCCAGCGGGTGGTCTGTGCGCGGCAGGCGGCGGCAGCGCCACTATGCTTCGCGCCCTGATGTCCTCTTCCCCATTGCCTTCTTCGCCTCGCCTTTCAGATGTTTTCGCGCGCGCCCATCTGGTGCTGGGCGGCCAGAAAAGCGGCAAATCCCGCTGGGCCGAAGAGGCGGCGGCCCGCTGGCTGGCGGCAGACCCCACCCATGAAGCCGTGCTGCTGGCCACCGCCTGGCCGCACGGGCCGGAAATGCGCGAGCGCATCGCCCGCCACCAGCGCGAGCGCGCCGAGCGGGCGCCGGGCATGCGCACGCAAGAAGCCTGGCGCGATCTGCCCGCAGCCATTGCTGGCGCAGGCGGCGAGCGAACCCTGCGCGTGGTGGACTGCCTCACGCTCTGGCTCACGCAAATCATGCTGCCGCCGCCGGGCATGCCCGCCTTGCGGCAGCCGCCCGACGCCTTTCTGGCCGCGCCCGCCGCCCCGGCCTGGCAGGCGCAGGCTGCCTGGCTGCTGGACGCCGCGCGGGCCTGCCCCGGCCCGCTGGTGCTGGTGAGCAATGAAATCGGGCTGGGCGTCATCCCCCTGGGGCGCGAAACGCGCGCGTTTGCCGACGCCCTGGGCTGGCTCAACCAGCAGGCCGCCGCCTGCTGCGAGCGCGTGACCTTCATGGCCGCTGGGCTGCCCCTGCACCTCAAGGCATGAGCGCGCGGCGGCAAGCGAAGGCGCGCGAAGCTGGCAGGCATGAAAGAGCGCTGATTCAGCTCCTTGATCAATAGCGTGATGTCCTAGTGGAAACTGCGCGAACAGCCTTTTCACACCCCTTGAATTCGCTCCTTTTTCTGATGAAAGAAATGCCATGATTTCTGAACCTCGCTTGCCAGCCGCTGCGCCTTGCACTGGCGGCCCCAATCTGGCTTGGCTGGCTCGTCTGGCCCGTCTGGCCGCCGTGGCGCTGCTGCTGGCCGGCGCAAGCGGGCTGGCGCAGGCGGCGCAGGGCTACGAAGCGCGGGATGACCGCGGCCAGCTCCTGCGCTTTGCCGCGCCGCCGCAGCGCGTGGTGAGCCTGCTGCCATCCATCACCGAAAGCATTTGCGCACTGGGCGCGTGCCAGCGCCTGGCAGGGGTGGACCGCTACGCCAACTGGCCCGCCAGCGTGCAGGCGCTGCCGCGCGTGGGCGGCGGGCAAGACCCGGACGTGGAAGCCATTCTGGCGCTCAAGCCTGATCTGGTTTTCATGGCCGCAGGCTCGCGCGCCGCGCCGCGCCTGCAAGCGCTGGGCCTGCGCGTGGCGCAGCTCGACACCCGCACGCAGGCCGACGTGCGCCGCGTGCTGCACACGCTGGCGGCCATGCTGGCGCTGCCCGGCGGGCAGGCCGAGCAGACATGGCAATCCATTGAAAACGCGGTGGATGAAGCCGCGCGCGGCATGCCCGCGCAGGCCCGTGGCGCGAGCGTGTTCTTTGAAGTCAGCAGCGGCCCCTACGCAGCGGGCGAAAGCTCCTTCATCGGCGAAACGCTCCAGCGCCTGGGCGTGCGCAACGTAGTGGGCGCCGCGCTAGGCCCCTTCCCGCACCTCAACCCCGAATACGTGCTCGAACACCGCCCCGACGTGCTGATGGCCACCAGCCGCAGCCAGCTGGCCGCGCAGCCCTACCCCGGCTGGGAAAAGCTGCCCGCCTGGCGCGAAGGGCGCCTTTGCATCTTCAACGCCGAAGAAACCGACACCCTCATCCGCCCCGGCCCCCGCATGGCCGAGGCCGCCCGCCTCATGGCCCGCTGCCTGGCCGAAAAAGCGCCGCGCGCAAGCCCTGGCGAGGCCCGCGCAACGCCCCGGCCCTGAAGCGCCCGAATATCTGACGGCCCCGGGAGCGCTTTGCGGCCCGCCGTTTTCAGGGCGCGCTCCGCGCCTTTCGACCATTTATCTGGCCATTTGAAACCGGAAAACGCACAATACGCCAGGGCCGGTTATTGCACGGCAGCGCGAAAAACTGCCCGCCCGGCGAACCGGAAAAACGCGCCATTTTCAACAACCTCTGCCCCAAAACCGCCATGAAAAACCTTTTCCAGCCTTTCACCTTCAATAACGGCGTTGAAATTCCAAACCGCCTGGCCGTGGCGCCGATGACCCATTTTGCTTCCACGCCGCAAGGGCGCATCAGCGAAGAAGAGCGCCTGTTTCTGCAAGGGCGCGCCAGCGGTTTCGGCCTTTTCATCGCTGCTGCCACGCTGGTTTCGCCCGAAGGCCAATCCTTTGAAGGCGAGCCTTACGCCATCAGCGCCGCCGATGTGCCCAGCCTGAGCGAAGTCGCGAAAATCATTCAGGCCCAGGGCGCCAAAGCCATTTTGCAATTGCACCACGGCGGCAAACTGGCGGAAAAGCATTTGATTGGCAGCCTGGACAAAATCGCCCCCAGCGACGACAGCGCCACCGGCTCGCGCGCCATGACAGAAGCGGAAATCGCCCGCGTCATCGCCGCATTCGGCCACGCCGCCGAATGGGCCATTCAAGCCGGATTTGACGGCGTGGAAATTCACGGCGCCAATGGCTATCTTTTGCAGCAGTTTTATTCCGGCCACAGCAACCGCCGCGCTGACGAATGGGGCCAAAACCGCCTGCGCTTTCCCCTGGCCGTGACGGACGCCGTGCTGGCCGCGCGCGAAAAGCACCGCCGCCCCGGCTTCATCATCGGCTACCGCTTCTCGCCCGAAGAGCCGCAAGAAAACGGCATCACCATGACCGAAACCTTCGCGCTGGTGGACGCGCTTGTGCAAAAGCCGCTGCAATACCTGCACGTTTCCCTGCACGACTTTTTCAGCTGCGCCCGCCGTGGCGCAGACAGCCAGCGCATGCGCGTGGATTTGCTGCACCAGCATATTGGCGGCAAACTGCCCCTCATGGCCGTAGGCGGCCTGCTGACCGCTGCGCAAATTGAAAAAGCCTGGGCCACCGGCGCGGCGGAACTGATCGCGCTGGGCCGCGCCGTTTTGCTCAATTCCAATATGGCCGAACTGCTGAAAAGCGGCGAATATGACCGCATTGAAACCGAACTGGACCCCGCGCAAAAAGCCAAATACCGCTATCCCGAAAACCTGTGGAAACGCAATATGCAGAATGCGGGATTTCTGCCCAAAGTCAAGGGAGCGTGAAAATCATGCATAGGCATGCCCGTTTTTGGTTTTTTGCGCTGCTTGTTTGCCTGCTGGCCGCCCGTGCAGCCGGCGCCGCTGAAACCGCCGGCCCCAAGCCCGCCGATTTATGGACGGGCGACTGGCTGACCGTTTGCGATAACACGGGCAGCTGCCGCACGGCAGGCTACAACGCTAATGGCGCTGACCGCCTCATTACCTTGTCTTTTTATCGCAAGGCAGGCGCCCAAGCCAAGGTTGCAGGCCTCTGGTTTGCCATTTATCGCGGCAGCGACGAGCCATTGCCTGAAGGCGGCAGTTTGCGGATTGACGGCAAACCGCTCACTCGCAATGAAATACTCACGCCGCAGGAAATTGCCGCGCTGCTCGAGGCACTCAAGCGCGGCAGCAGCATCACTTGGGCGGCTGAGGGCGGGCCGGTCTGGCAGCTTTCCAGCAATGGCGCGCTTGCTGCCCTGCGCTTCATGGACGATTACCAGCAACGCAGCGGCACGCCATCCGCGCTCATTGACAAAGGCCGCTCGCGGCGCCCCGTGCGAGCGCCTGCCGCCGTGCCCAAAATTCAGGCGGCGGCTGCCACGGCCAGGGAGCAAAGGCGCGTGCTGGCGCATTCCGATCCGCAATTTGCCGCCTTGCGCGAAATGCTGGAAAAAAAGGAAAACGCGAATAAATGGAGGCTGGATGGGTGCGATGTGTTCAGTCACGACGAATGGCGGACCATTACGCTTGACCCTCTGACTTCCAATCTCACGCTGGCAGAAATTCCCTGCGCGCATACGGGTTTCAACAGCCATAATGCCTATGCCGTGCTGACTCGCGATCTGAATCACGTTGTGGACGTAATTGACAGCCATATCACTAACGATTATGGGCTTGACGAACAAGGCGTTTTGACCATTACCGGATACTGGAAAGAAACGGCCCCGGGCGATGGGCAATCATGGGAAACCTGGGTGTGGACAGGCAGGCGTTTTGTTCTGGCCAGCAAAAGCAACAGCGGTATGGCGCGCGGTTTTGACGGATTTGCTGATACTCCACCTTGGGAATTTACGCAGCACACCAGCCAAGTGTTGCCGCCCAAAAAGAAACGCCGCTCAGGAAAACCGTAAAGGCCGCCTATTCGAATGGTTTGGCGGCTGCACATTCAGCCGGGAGCGGCAGCGCCTGCTGGCGGGAGCGCCATTCACTCCCCGCCTTGGCCGGTTTCCGCCGGGCCAATGCCGGCATCTCACGGAAAAAGCCGCGTCCATGCCCTCGCATGAAAGCCGCCTTGCGCGCCAGCCTGATGCGGCATCTGACGGCCACGCCCGCCGGGAGCATCACATCAGAATCAGGAGCAAATCCAAGGGGGTTGAAATGCCGCTTCGCGCAATATCCACTAGGACATCATGCTATTGAATAAGGAGCGAATATGAGCCGGTCTGCTTTGCGGCCGCCTACCAGGCGTGGGGCGGCAGCTCAATGACGGGTTCGCCTGTGCGCTGGTCGATGAGCGGCAGGGGCAGGGGGCTGCGGGGGCGGCCATAGATGCGGCGGATGCGCTCGGGCAGCGGCGGGTGCGTGGCAAGAAAGCGGCCCAGGCGGCCCGGGTTTTCGGGGGTGGGCCACTGGCCGTCGTCGGCCACCAGAAAGAGGTGGGAGGCGCGGCTGAGCCGCAGCAGCGGGCGGGCCAGGGGGCGCCGGGCGGCGGCTTCCTGCTGCTGGGTGAGGATTTTGCGCAGGGTGCGGCCCAGGCCGTCGGCCTGGCGCGTCCATTGCACGGCGCGGGCGTCGGCCAGGTATTCGCGCTCGCGCGAGACGGCTGCTTGCAGGATGTGGCCGGCCAGCCAGCCCAGCCAGCCCACGGCCATGATGATGGGGCCGAAAACAAGGCCGAGCGCGGCCAGCGGCGTCTGGAAGGTGCGCAGCTGCCAGCGCCAGTCTTTGTTGCGCCGCTCGCCGTCCGCCTCCAGTTCAGGGATGAGGCTGCGGCCAAAGTCCCACACCATTTCCAGGCCGGCCACCATGCCCATCAGGCGCATGTTCAGGGCGGTGTCGCCTTCTTTGAGGTGGCTGCATTCATGGGCGATGAGGCCCATGAGTTCGTCGCGCGTGAGGCGCTCGAGCGCGCCATCGGTGACGGTGACGGCCCAGTCCAGCGGCGTGGTGCCGGTGGCAAAGGCGTTGATGCCTTCATGGCGCGGCAGCACCATGACGGCGGGCGCGGGCATGTGCGCGGCAATGCAGATTTCGCCGACGATGTTCACCAGCCGCTGCTCGGCAAAGCGCGTGCCCGGCTGCGCGCGGCGCGCGCCCAGCTTTTCGGCCAGGCGCACGCCGTGGCGGCAGTTGCTGCTTTCAATCCACCAGCCGCCCAGGATGAGCAGCAGCGTCAGCCCGATGTTGATGGGCATGAAGCCCAGCGGATACGCGGCGTAATGGGGGTCGAACGCATTCCAGATGACCCACGGCAGCGACAGCGCCAGGTTCATGCCCACGGCGGTGGCCGTCACCGCCAGCGCGAAAGCCCATGAGAGCTGGCGGGAACGGGTGCGGGCGTCGGCTTGCTGGTCAAAAAAGCGCATGTTTTCTGAAATCAGATGGAGATGGCTGGATAAAACCGCTGCAAATCACCTTGTTCAATATGCAGCGCGGATGGCGCTTATTTTTCCAGGCTTTTTGAGACGAAAATACTGACGCGATGCTGGCTCATGTCGAAATTGACGTTTCCCGCCTCTATTAAAACTCTGGTTTCGGGGCACGCCAAGCGCCATTTTCCGGGTTTGAGAAGCAGTGTTTTGATCCAGATTCCCTTGCTGTTCATTCCCGTGGATGTTTCGAGAAGATTGATGCCGTGCCGCTCGGTCACGCCATGGGACGAAAAGGAAAGCGTGGTATTTCCCGCAATGGCCTTGCTGAAGTTCGCGAAATCAGCCACGGGAAGCGGAGGGGTAATTTCGAAGCCAATTTCCATTGCATGAAAGCGGTTGCATGGAACTTCAAATGCCGCCCGGAACCCGTTTTTGAAAATGGAAGGCTCGTGCATTTCTTTTTCCCTGAGTTCAGAAAAGAACAGAAAACCCAGGGCCAGCGCAGGCGCCAGGATCAATATCATGGCGCAGAGCATTTGCTTGTTTGTTTTCATGAACAGGGCTGCATGCCAATGGCAAATAGCGGGCCGGAGTGGCCCGCTTTGCGGCTTGGGGCGCGTTCAGAAGGCCACGCGCGGCGCGGCGCGTTCGGCCTCGCTGGCGGTGGATTCCAGCGGCGCGGCGGGGGCGAAGCCGGTCAGGCGGGCGAGCAGCACATCAGGGAAAGCCTGCACGGCGTTGTTCAGGTCAAGCACGGCGTCGTTGTAGGCCTGGCGGGCGAAGCCGATGCGGTTTTCGGTGCTGGTGATTTCCTCGCTCAGCTCGCGCATGTTCTGGTCGGCTTTGAGCGCGGGGTAGCTTTCAGAGACGGCCAGCAGGCGGCCTACCTGCCCCATGAGCGCCTGCTCGGCCACGGCCAGCGCGCCGATGGCCGCCGCGTTGCCCGGGTTGGCGCGCGCGGCGGCAGTGGCTCCTTGCGCCTGCCCGCGCGCCTGGATGACGGCGGTGAGCGTGGCGTTTTCATGTTCCATGTACTTGCGGGCGACTTCCACCAGGTTGGGAATGAGGTCGTGGCGGCGCTTGAGCTGCACGTCAATCTGCCCGAAGGCATTGGCGATGCGGTTGCGCAGCTCCACCATGCGGTTGTAGGCGCGCACGGCCCACAGCAGCACGCCTGCAATCAGCGCGCACACGATGATGAGACCCATGAAAGAAACCGGCATGGCGTTTTTCCCTTTCTGGCAATGGAGGTTGGAAGGTTTGCAAATGTATCAAATAAGAGGCCATGTTATGTCTGATTCTGGCTTTTCATGTCGCTTTTTTTTGCTTATCCCAAGGGCAGGGCGCAGGTGGCGCGGCTGAGTTCGTCGTGCCAGTCCAGCACGGGACGGACGTTGATATCGATCTGTCCGGCGCCCAGCGTTTCGATGAAGGCGCAGGCGGCCCAGGCGCTGGCCGTTTGCTCGTAGCGGGCGATCCAGACGTCGCGCTCGGCCTGCCTGCCGGGGGCGATGGGCCATGCCCGGCTTCCGTTCCGGATGTGGGCATTGATGCCGATGCGCCAGGGCTTGGCCGTGACGCGGGCGCGAAAGCACTGCTGCAACAGGCACATGCGCTGATAGACCGGATCAACCCGCACGGCTTTGAACAGCTCCTGAACGGCGGGATCGCCGGGCGCGAAGGTGCGGTGCGTGGCCAGCAGGCGCAGGCCCGCCGGTGTTTGGTAGAGGCGCAGGCTCCAGTCCGGGCGGGCTGAGGCGAAGCGGCGAATTCTTTTCAGCGAGGCGCGGCGCGCGGCGGCGGGGCGATGGCGCCAGCGCTGCCAGTGCGCATAAATCCATGCGGATAGCAGCAGCGCGCACGAGATGTAAAAGGGCAGCGGCGAGCACGGCGGTTTGCAGGCTGGGGAGAGCAGCCAGCAAAGCGCGCAAAGCAGCGTGACCAGGGCCAGCAGTGCGATCAGGCAGCCGATGCCGTGGCCGGTGTATTGGGCATCGTCCACGTCGGCAAACAGCACGTCGGGTGTGTTGATGCAGTGCGCGCCATAGCTGTTGCGCGTGAGCACGGCGCTGCCGTGGCGGGCCAGCACTTCCTCGCAGATGGGCAGGCCCTGCGCGCCGTTGTAGCCGGGGCGGTTTTCATGGGCGCTGGCCTGGCCTTGCGCGTAGGCGGCCAGCGCCTGCCGCAGGCGCTCTTGCGCGTGCGCTTCGGCGGCCTGCTGGCTGTCGTCAGACCAGCCCCAGCGGCGCACGGTGACGGTGTGGCGCCAGCGGTTTTGGGCGGGGGCGGAGGCGCTGGCCCAGTATTTCGGAATCAGCATGGCGGGTGAAGGCAGGCGAGGCAGGTTTCAGAATGTGACGATTGTGATGCTGCCAGCGGAGCAGTCCAGGCGCCCAGTCCAGACGCCTCGTCTGCCCCAGAGAAAAACCGCCTTGCAGCCCATCCCGATCCGCACTTGCGCCCCTTGCGGCCCGATCATGTGCAGGACCTCATCATTGCGCGCAGGCTTTGGGTGAAGACGCAACGGAGCCGTTCTGGATGCTCTTTGCCGCTGGATGCGCAACGAGGGTTTGCCATGGATAAAAGAGCAGGCGAATTCCTTGCGCAGCCAAACCAGCGGCTGGCCGTTGTGCCCGCAGCCTTTGCCCGGCACGGCGCTGCCGCTCTGTTATGGCTTGTATTTGTTTGCAACAATCGCGCGCTTTGGCTCGTCCGGTTTTGCGGCTGTCCTGCCCGCTGCGGCCATTGGCTTTTTTCCGCTGCCCTGCCAGCGCCTGCCCTGTATGTTCCAGTACCTGTCAGACCTGCTGTTCAAGTTTCTGCAAAACCTGCCGCGCATTGTTCGCGTGTTGCTGTGGGCGGTGGCGCTGCCTCTGGCCGTGGCGGCTGTAGGGGCGTGGCAGCTGGCGCTGTATCCCGATGGGCAGGCCCAGCGGCAGGAAGAAATCCGCCAGCTGGAAGGTATTCAGGCCGATTTGCAGGCTGCGCTGCAAGCCCGCCCCGCCGCCCCGCTGCTGGCAGAGGTGACTGACGAACAGCAGGTAGGGCAGGCCGCGCAAATGCAGGTGGAACGCCGCCTGCAACGCCTGCGCGAGGAGGCGGCGGCCGCGCCTGACGGCGATGAGCGCGCGGTCCGCCTGGTGCGGCTTGCGGCGCAGGTGACGGTGGCCGCAGGCGTGGCGGCGGCGCTGTGGGGCGGCCTGGGCATTTGGGCGGCGCGCCGCTCGGGGCGGCGGGCCATGCGCTCGCGTGACGAATTGATCAGCGCCTTTTCACGCTGGCGGCATGGGCTGGGGCGCTATCTGGGGCTGCTGCTCGCATTGCTGGCGCTGGCCCTGGTGGCGCTGTTGGTAGCGCGCGCGGCCGCCATGTGGGCGGCGCTGGCGGGTGACGGCGCGGCGCGGAGCCATATGCGGGGCGGCGTCTGGATGTTGCTGCTGGTGGCCTTTGCCGCCCTGGGCGCGCTGGCGGCTCTGTGGCGGCTGCGGCATGCCATGCCGGAGGCCGATGAGCCGGGCGAAGTGCTGGGCATGCTGCTTTCGCATGGGCAGGCGCCCGGTTTGTGGCGGCACGTGACCGATCTGGCCCGCCGCGTGGGCACCGCGCCGCCCGATCACATCGTGCTGGGCATGACCGAAAGCTTTTACGTCACCTGCGCCCGCCAGCGCGTGATGCCCGGCGGGCAGCTGCTGGAGGGCCGCACGCTGCATCTGCCGCTGACTTACCTGAGCTTGCTGCGGCGTGATGAGACGGATGCCATCCTCGCCCACGAGCTGGGCCATTTTCTGGGGGAAGACAGCGCCTACAGCGTCCGCTTTGCGCCCATGTACGCCAGCATGATGCACGCTCTCGACAGCGTGGCCGACGGCGATGAGGACCGGATTTCCTGGGGCTGCATCTCTGCCGTCATCTTTGGCGAATACGTTCTGGAGAGCTTTCACCGTGCCGTAAGCCACTGGAGCCGCGTGCGCGAGTTGCAGGCCGACGCTGTCAGCGCCCGCGTGGCCGGCCCCGAAGCCGCAGCCCGCGCGCTGGTGCATGTGAGCGCGCTGGAGCCGGTGGTGTATGAACGCCTGAGCGCCATTGCCCGCCGCCCCGCCGAGGCCGGGCAAGACCTCATCGCCATGCTTCAGGCCGACGTGCAGGCCCACCCCTTGCAGACGCATGACCTTGACGCCGAAGCCGCCACCAGCCACCCCTTTGACAGCCACCCACCCACGCTGGAGCGCCTGCGCGCCCTTGGCGCTCTGCCAGAAGGCAGCGGCAGCGCCAGCGCTCTGCCCGCGCTGGCCGCGCCCGATGCCGACTCGCTTGCCTGGGTGCGTTCCCTGTTTGCCGACAGCGACGCCGTGCAGCGCCAGCTGCTGCAAGACTTCAAAACCGACGCCGCCATGCACAACGAAGAAAGGCGCCGTGAACTGACCGAAATCCGTGACCAGGTGCATGGCGAGGTCATCGTGCGCGAGGGGCGCTTTTTTCTGGGGCTGACCGCGTTCATCACCCTGGGTCTGGGCGCTGCCGTTTGCGCCTGCGTCATGCACCGCGCCTGGCATGCCGCATTGGGGCTGCTGGCCGCCTGCGCCTTTTTCGCCTTCATGACCCGCTGGTTCTGGCTGCGCTGCCGCCACCCGGTGATGACCCTGACGCCCGCCGCCCTGCTTTTGCCCGGCCTGGCCGCGCCCCTGGAGTGGGGCGATATTGAAGATTTCAGCGCCGAAGACATCGGCAACTTCTTCACCATCACCTTCCAGCTCACTTCCGAAGCCGCCTTGCCCGTCCGCCAGCACGGCAACTATCAGCGCTTGAGCGTGAAGGCCAAAAAACGCAGCGTCATTGCACAAATGTCCAGCCCCAGAGGCCTGAAAAGACAGCGTCTGCTCGACTTGCTCGTCATCTACTTGCGCGCCTGGCATGCCAGTGAGGCGCTCAGGCAGATGTGAGCGTCCGCGCGCTTGCGGGCCGGTTGCGAACAGGTTCTGAAAACCGGCTCTTGCGGCTTGCCCATCAGCTGCCCCGGCTGGCGGCGGCGCAGCGGCGTCTCCAGTTCGCTTCCCGCCCGCCAGGCTGCATCAAAGACAGGAGCAAATTCAAGGGGGCAAAAATCCCATTTCGCGCAGTTTCCACTAGGACCTCGTGCTACGAATAAAGTAGCGAAAATAAGCGTTTGTCTGCGGCGCTTGCACGAACGGATTGCGAACGGATTCCCGGAATGCGGCGACGGTGATGCCGCCAGCGGGGCAGCCCAGACGCCTTGTCTGGCTCAAATAAAAACCGCCTTGCAGACGGCGAATCTGCAAGGCGGCTGATGAGAAGGCGGCAAGGCCGCCCGTGTGTCGGTCAGGCTTCGGCCTTGGCCTGCTGCTTGGCCACGCGGCTGGGCAGCTTTTCCTTGATGCGGGCGCTCTTGCCGCTGCGGCTGCGCAGGTAGTACAGCTTGGCGCGGCGCACGTCGCCACGGCGCTTGACTTCAATGCTGGCAATCAGCGGGCTGTAGGTCTGGAACGTGCGTTCCACGCCTTCGCCGCTGGAAATCTTGCGCACGATGAAGCTGCTGTTCAGGCCGCGGTTGCGCTTGGCGATGACCACGCCTTCATAGGCCTGGGCGCGCTTGCGGTTGCCTTCCACCACGTTCACGTTCACCACCACGGTGTCGCCGGGGGCGAAGTCAGGAATTTGCTTGCCGAGACGCTCGATTTCTTCTTTTTCGAGCTGTTGAATCAGGTTCATGAAAGTCCTCGTTTTCCGATCATGCTCACGCTACGCTAAAGGCGGCAACCCTGGGGGAAAGGACTCCCGCAGGGCCTGGGGTTCCGTGCCGCGGCTGGCAGAGGATCGCAAAGCCCGCCATTATAGCCAGCGCGGATGGTTGAGGCGCAGGCGCCCGGCTACTCTTCGACGAAGGCTTCTTCGCGCTTTTTGCGGATGGCTGGCAGCAGCACGACAGCCAGCAGCGAGGCGGCGGCGGCCAGCAGCGCGGCGGAAATGGGGTGCGTGACAAACACGCTCCAGTCTCCGCGCGAGAGCAGCAGGGCGCGGCGCAGGTTCTCTTCCATCATCTGCCCCAGGATCAGGCCCAGCAGCAGCGGCGCCGGCTCCATGCCGAGCTTGATGAACACGTAGCCGATGATGCCGAACCAGCCCAGCAGCCACACGTCCCAGGTGTTGTTGTTGAGCGAGTAAACGCCGATGGCGCAAAACAGCACGATGGCCGGAAACAGCCAGCGGTAGGGCACTTTCAGCAGCCGCACCCAGATGCCGATGAGCGGCAGATTGAGGATGACCAGCATCAGATTGCCGATCCACATGCTGGCGACCAGGCCCCAGAAGAGATCCGGGTTGCCCGTCATCACCTGCGGGCCGGGCTGAATGTCGTGAATGGTCATGGCGCCCACCATCAGCGCCATCACGGCATTGGGCGGAATGCCCAGAATCAGCAGCGGAATGAAGGATGTTTGCGAGCCTGCGTTGTTGGCCGACTCCGGCGCGGTCACGCCACGGATGTTGCCTTGGCCGAAGGGCACCTCTCCCGGGCGCAGGCGCGTTTTCTTTTCGACGGTGTAGGCGGCAAAGGCCGAGAGCATGGCACCGCCGCCGGGCAGCACGCCCAGCGCCGCGCCCAGCGCCGTGCCGCGCAGCATGGCGGGCATCATCAGGCGGAAGTCTTCCCGGGTGGGATACACGTGTTCCAGCTTGCCCGTGAAGACTTCGCGTTTTTCAGTGTGCGAGAGGTTGGAGATGATTTCGCCATAGCCGAAGATGCCCATGGCAATCACGATGAAGCTGATGCCGTCGCTCAGCTCCGGCACGTCGAACGTGTAGCGCATCACGCCTGAATTCACGTCCGTGCCCACCATGCCCAGCAGCAGGCCCAGAACGACCATGCCCACGGCCTTGAGCAGCGAGCCGGAGGCCAGCACCACCGCGCCGACCAGCCCCAGCACCAGCAGCGAGAAGTATTCGGCCGCGCCGAACTTGAAAGCCAGCTCCGCCAGCGGCGCCGCGAAAGCCGCCAGCGTGAGCGTGCCTACGCAGCCGGCGAAAAACGAGCCAATGGCCGCCGCCGACAGCGCCGGCCCCGCGCGCCCGCGCCGCGCCATCTGGTAGCCGTCAATCACCGTGACCACGGACGAGGCTTCGCCCGGCAGGTTCACCAGAATGGCCGTGGTGGAGCCGCCGTACTGCGCGCCGTAGTAAATGCCTGCCAGCATGATCAGCGCCGCCGTGGGCGGCAGCCCGTAAGTGGCGGGCAGCAGCATGGCAATGGTGGAAACCGGCCCAATGCCGGGCAGCACGCCAATGAGCGTGCCCAGCAGGCAGCCCACCAGCGCGTACAGCAGGTTTTCAACCGTGAAGGCGACGGAAAAGCCCAGCGACAGGTGCCCTTGCAGTTCCATCAGGGCGGGGGCGAAACCCGCCGCCCACTGACTCAGAATTTCCATTTTTCTTGTTGTTGCGGCTATCGGGGCCTGATCACCCGGAAATGAAAGCGGGCCAAACCTGGAACGGCAGCTTCAGCCCCACGACGAAAGCGCCCCAGCAACCCAGCGCCAGGACGGTGGCCAGCGCCAGCGATTCCTTCAGGCGCGATTCGCGGCTGGCCAGCGACGCCACCAGCACCAGCGCGTACACCGCAGCGATCAGGCCCATCGGCGGCAATCCCAGCCAGGGCGCGCCGCCCAGCAGCACGCCAAACAGCACGTTGGCCAGCGTCACGAAAAACAGCGGCCGCCAGGCCCAGCGCCCGACCGGCTCGCCGTCGGCGGTTTCAATAACCAGCGCCTTGAAGGCGATCACGGCCCCCAGCGCCGCCAGCAGCGCGCCCAGCGCCATGGGAAAGTAGCCCGGCCCCATGCGCGCCGTGCTGCCCAGTTCGTAATCCGTGGCGCCCCATGCAAAGCCCAGGCCAATGGCGATGAACAGCAAGCCGGCGAAAAAATCCTTCTGGCTTTTGATGAGCACGGCTCTCTTCTCCTCGCTCGTGTGTGAATGAATGGGGGCGATTGTTGCCAGCCGCATGAATGTTTTTCTTGTGGATGCCACCTATGAATTCATAAGCAGTGGCGCATCGCGCGCCCTGCTGCAAGGCGGACGGGCAGCGCCGCGCCAGCCGCCCGCAGCGGCCCTTTCAAGCCAGCACGCGGCCCGGGTTCATGATGTTTTGCGGGTCCAGCGCGCCCTTGATGGCGCGCATCAAATCCAGCGCCACGGCGGGCTTGTAATGCGGCAGCGTGTGCGCCTTGAGGCTGCCCACGCCGTGCTCGGCGCTGATGGAGCCGCCGTGCGCCTTCACGCTGCCATAGACGATGTCGTTGATGCGCTCTTCTTGCGTGCGCAGGAATTCGGCGGCATCCGCGCCTTCGGGCGCTTGCACGTTGTAGTGCAGGTTGCCGTCGCCCAGGTGGCC
Source organism: Ottowia massiliensis (assembly GCF_900240305.1). NCBI lineage: Bacteria > Pseudomonadati > Pseudomonadota > Betaproteobacteria > Burkholderiales > Comamonadaceae > Ottowia > Ottowia massiliensis. The sequence goes on from NZ_LT964854.1 coordinate 2,393,108, forward strand.
GAAATCGACCAGGCGCACGCCCGGTATGGCCTGGGTGAGCAGCGCGTCGGTGGCTTGCACGAATTCGGGAATGCGCGAGATGGGAATGCTGATGTCGTGCTTGATGTTCAGCCCCTCGGCGGCTTGCGCCAGCGGCACGCTTTCGCGGATGTGCCACAGGTTCTTGGCTTGCGCCAGGCTTTCGGCCACCACGGCGTCGCTCACGCAGCCCGCTTCCAGCGCGGCTTCCAGCAGGGCCTCAAAGCGCGCGCGGGCGTGGGCTTCGCTCTCGTCGTCGGAGTTTTCCAGCAGCACGCACCAGGGGCTGCTCTGCCACAAGGGCACGCGCAGCTGCGGGTAGTGCCGGTCCACCAGCTGGAGCGCAAATTGGCACATGGCCTCAAAGCCCGTCAGGCTGGAGCCGAGAAACTTTTGCGCCAGCCCCAGCAAATCAACGGCGGCGGCAATCGATGGCACGGCGGCCCAGGCCGTCAGCCGCGCGGCAGGCAGCGGATAGAGCTTGAGCGTGGCGGCCGTGATCAGCCCCAGCGTGCCTTCGCTGCCGATGTAGAGGTTGCGCAAGTCATAGCCCGTGTTGTCCTTGCGCAGGCCCGTCAGGCCGTTCCAGATGTCGCCTTGCGGCGTGACCACTTCCAGCCCCAGGCACAGCTCGCGCGCGTTGCCGTAGCGCAGCACTTGCGTGCCGCCCGCGTTGGCGGCCAGATTGCCGCCGATGGTGCAGCTGCCTTCGGCCGCCAGGCTCAGGGGAAAGAGCAGGCCTGCGTCACGCGCGGCTTGCTGCACGTTTTGCAGCACGCAGCCGGCTTCGGCGGTCATGGTGAGATTGGCCGCGTCAATGCCGCGCACGGCATTCAGGCGCGTGGTGGAAAGCACGACCTGGCGGCCGCTGGCATCGGGCACGGAGCCGACCACCAGCCCCGTGTTGCCCCCTTGCGGCACGATGGCCACGCCATGCGCGGCGCACGCGCGCACGCAAGCGGCCGCCTCCGCCGTGCTGCCGGGGCGCAGCACGGCCAGCGCCTTGCCGCGCATGCGCTGGCGCCAGTCCTGCTCCCAGGCCGAAAGATCGCCTTCAGTGAGCACGTGTTCGGCGCCAATGGCGCTGCGAAAAGTATCGAGAACAGGATGGGACATGAATATCTGGCTATTTGCAGTGGGAGAAAAAAGGAAAGGCTGATTTTCAAGCGCCCGCCGCTTCCTGCCTGGCGGTCTGCATGGCCTGCGCAGCCAGCCGGCCCGCCTTCAGCCGCGCCCGAATGTGCAGCACGCACGCGGCAAACAGCCCCAGGCACAGCAGCACCTCGCCCAGCGCCAGCCAGCGCGCAGGCGCGCCTTCTGTCGTGGCGCGCACCACGCCTTCGGTGAAATACAGCCACAAAAACAGGCTCACCCAGCGGTAGGTATAGAGCCGGTAGCGCCACAGCCCGCCCAGCGGCAGCAGCACGGGCAGCGCCTTCAGCGCCACCCACGAGCCGCCTGGCCGCAGCGGGGCCAGCCACAGCTCCCAGGCCAGCGCCAGCAGCGCCAGCGCCAGCACGCAGGCCACGGCGGCAGCGCGCGTGGCGCGCGCGGCAGGCGAAGGCCGGGCGGGGCAGGGCGCGCAAGCTGGCAAAGGAGCGGAAACAGCGGTCATGACAAGGGGCGGGCATCATACCGGCCTGCATTGATGCGTGGATGGACAGTCTGGCCGCACCCGGATGGGCAGGCACAGACGCCAGGGCCAGCAGCGCAAGAAGAGTGGAATAGCCCCAAAAAATAGAGCAAATCCAGAAGGCCAAAAAAGGCTTCTGCGCCCGTTCCACTAGGACCTCATGCTATCGATGCAGGAGCGAAATAAGCTTCTCCATCCTGGGTAAACAGCTTCTGCAACCCGCCCTTTTCGATATCCGCTGCCTGGCGCGCCACGCTGCTCCGAGCGCAAGCCGCGTTGGCCCGCTGGCTGAATGGCGGCCCCGGCAGCAATGACAAATCAGATGCGGCATGAAAGATTGAAGCAATGGCTGCCGCGAATTTCAGAAAGCTGATTTTTATCGCGTGCATGACGCTGGCGGCTTTGATTGATGAGCTGGCCTCATTGCCTCTGCGCATCCGGCGCAGTCTTTCGCCTGAAAATGGTTTTACCCGCCTGGCTGCACGTCATTAACCAATTGAATGTCACTGCTTTCACAAAACGCCGGAAAACAGCCGGCGCCCATGCGAAATAAACCCCATATTGATGCATGCGGACACCTTTGGTGGCGCTGTCGATGATTCAAAAAAAGAACAGCGTTTATAAAAAAGGCTCTTGCATTCTTGATTGACGCCTGGCCTGGGGCCAGACGGCAAAGCAAAGCGGGTTTTTGAAGGGGGCAGACTGGCGCGGAAAACGGCGTGGAAAACGGCGCGAAAAACGGCGCGAAAAACGGCGCGGACAGGGGCGCGAGGCTTTCCGGCGCCAAGCCTTCCGATAATCGCCTGCTTCGCCACTCGAACATGCCGCGCACCATGCTCCTCACCATTGCCACCCGCGAAAGCCGCCTGGCCTTATGGCAGGCCGAACACGTCAAAACGCTGCTCCAGCAGCAAGGGCATGCGGCTGCCCTGCTGGGCATGACCACGCGCGGCGACCAGATTCTGGACGTGGCGCTGAGCAAAGTCGGCGGCAAGGGCCTGTTCGTGAAAGAGCTGGAAACGGCGCTGCATGAGGGCCGCGCCGATCTGGCCGTGCACTCGCTCAAAGATGTGCCCATGGAGCTGCCGCCCGGCTTCGCGCTGGCCTGCGTGATGCGGCGCGAAGACCCGCGCGATGCTTGGGTGTCGCCCGGCTGCGCCAGCCTGGAGGAGCTGCCGCCGGGCGCGGCCGTTGGCACTTCCAGCCTGCGCCGCACCGTGCTGCTGCGCGCGCGGCTGGCGGCGCTGGGGCGGGCTGACGTGCGCATTGAGCCGCTGCGCGGCAACCTGGACACGCGCCTTCGCAAACTGGACGAAGGGCGCTACGCCGCCATCGTGCTGGCTGCCGCCGGCCTCAAGCGCCTGGGGCTGGGCGGGCGCATCCGCCGCCTTTTTTCTACTGACGAAATGCTGCCTGCCGCAGGGCAGGGCGCATTGGGCATCGAAATTTGCGAAGGCCGCGCTGATGTGCAAGCCGCGCTGGCGCCGCTGGCGGATCAGGCCACCTGGCTGGCCGTGGAGGCCGAGCGCGCCGTTAGCCGCGCCTTGGGCGGCAGCTGCTCCATGCCGCTGGCCGCCCATGCCACGCTGGAAGGCGGCGCCATGCGCCTGCGCGCCGCCTGGGGCGATCCGCAGGGACAGCCGCGCCTGGTGACCGCGCAAGGCAGCGCCGCCGTCGCCACGCAGGCCGAAGCGCGCGCCCTGGGCCAGCGCGTGGCGGCCGATTTGCAAGCGGGCGGCGCCAGGCCCTGAAAGCCTGCTCAACGTCAGGCCGTAGGGGCAAAAAGCGCGGCCTCAGGCGGCCTGCGGCCTTGGAAATCCTTGCCGAGTCACAAAGCCCGCTTGTGGTTTGTGATTCGCGCCGCGCAGCCCCCGATCCGCCGCCCCCACAGCCAGATGGCAGACGGGATCTATGCGACTGCTTGCGACTGATGCCGGAGCAAGTGGCGGTATGCCCGCCATGCGGCATTAAAAACAGGAGCGGATTTGATGGGGCAGAAATGCCTTTCTGCGCACGTTCTACTAGGACGACATGCTATGAATAAAGGAGCGAAAATATCCCTTCGTTATCGCTTTAAACGCCATAGCCCGCCCTTTCCGCCCTTGCTGCCAGGTTGCGGGCAGTCTCCGGACTTTGGTGAAAAAACAGCAGGATCAGCACAGCTCTTTTGGCGGCGGCCTTGTGTGACGGGTATTTTTCAAACACGGCAAAAATGCTTTTTGCAAATATGGACATTGCGGCTTTGAAAATGGCGGTTTTCGTGCGTTGAATGGCCCTTGAACCGGGGTGCACGGCGCCGCACGCGGGACGAGCGGGGCCGGTGCACAGGCAATGGCGTGACAAAATGCGCGGAAATCCGTTTGGACGGAAATCTCTTTTTGTTTTTCCCTTCCGTTTTTCGAGTAGTTGACGATCATGACCGAGCTTCTTTGCCCCCGTGCCCTCATTACCCGTCCGGAGCCTGAAGCCAGCCGCTGGGTGCAGGCGCTGGCCTCGCGGGGAGTGCCCGCGCATGTGCTGCCGCTCATCGCCATTCAGCCCGTGCCGGATGCAGCGGCGCTGATCGACACATTTGCACGCCTGGGCAACTATTCGGCGCTGATGTTCGTGAGCGGCAATGCGGCGCGGCACTTTTTCATGGCCTTCAAGCGCTTTGCGCCCAAGTTGCTGGAATCGGGCTTGCTGGAGATGGCCGCCTGGTCGCCTGGCCCCGGCACCAGCGCAGTGCTGCGCGAATGCGGCTGGCCTACGGCGTTGATCGTGCAGCCTGCGGCGGATGCGCCGCAATTCGATTCCGAATCGCTATGGCAGAGCGTGCGCGAAAACGTGCGCCCCGGCGAGCGCGTGCTGATCGTGCGCGGCGGCGATGCCCAGGGGCGCAGCCAGGGGCGCGACTGGCTGGCCGAGCAGCTGACGGAGGCGGGCGTGACAGTGGAGCAGGTGGTGGCCTACTGCCGCACCGCGCCCATCTTCAGCGCCGAGCAGAAGGCGCTGGCGCGCCAGGCGGCGGGCGATGGCACGGTGTGGGTGTTCAGCAGCTCCGAAGCCATTTCCAACCTGCGCAAGTCCGCGCCCGGGCAAAACTGGCAGAAAGCCCGCGCGCTGACCACGCATCCGCGCATCGCGCAGGCAGCGCGCGAGGCGGGCTTTGGCACGGTGCGCGAGTCCCGCCCTGTCATGCAGGCCGTGGTGCAGGCGCTGCGCTGCTGGGACGAGCCGCAGCAGGAGCCTGCGCAGGAGCAGGGCGCGCCGCAGCCCTGAAAAAGCGGCGCACATGAAAATAACGCCCGGATTCCGTCAGATCAATGGTTTGAAAATCGCTGAAATCCGCTCGCCAGAGCGGGCGATTGGCCATATTGGAGATGCGCTGGATTGACTGGGCGATGTGTCTTTCAAGACAAAGATGGCCGGATAAATCCGGCAACAATTTGCCGCCTGTCGCTTTCGCCTCGTCATTAGGGGTGATTTTCAAGGTATCCAGCGCATGACGGCAGGCGGGCGTTTTCAGATTCGCCATTGCGCCGTGCCGGGCATGGGTTTGTCTGGCGCTATTTTTTCGATAGGCTTGCATGAAGCGCTGGCGCGCGCCTGAAAGACGCCGTTGTTTCAGGATGCTGACAGGGCATTCAGGGTATTTGCAATGCCGCGCCGGATTTTGAATGCGCTTGAATGAATGGCTGAAATGAATATCGCCAGAGCGCATGGCGATGCTGGAAATGGATATTTCCTGTTGTTTGCGGTGCCGGGCGTTTGCCGGTTTGCATCAAGCTGAAAAAGGCAAAAAGGCGAAAACGGCAGCGCTGGGATTTAGCGGCTAGCCAGCTGCGGCAGCATCCAGACGGGAGTAAGGCCTGCAGGCAGGGGCGGCAGGCGGCCCAGGTCGGTGCGGCTTTCGCGGGGGCTGTGAAAGTCGCTGCCGCGCGAGGCGGCCAGGTTGAATTCCCGGGCGATGCTGGCGTAGTGCGCGATTTCGGCCGGGGTGTGGCTGCTGGTGACCACTTCAATGCCATGCCCGCCGTGCGCCTTGAATTCGGTAAACAGCGCGTATTTTTCGACGGGCGTGAGCCGGTAGCGCGCCGGGTGGGCGATGACGGCCACGCCGCCCGCCTGCGTGATCCAGCCTATGGCCTCGCCCAGCCCGGCCCAGTGGTGGGGCACATAGCCGGGCTTGCCGGCGGTGAGGAAACGGCGGAAGACTTCGCCGTTGTCGCGGCACACGCCGGTTTCAATCAGAAAGCGGGCGAAATGGGTGCGGGCGATGAGGGCGGGGCTGCCCGCATGGCGCAATGCGCCTTCGTAAGCACCTGAAATGCCTGCCTTGGCCAGCCCTTCGGCCATCTTCTGGGCGCGGGGGCCGCGCCCGTCACGGTTGGCGGCCAGGCCGCGCGCCAGGGCGGTGCTTTCCGCCGGGTCAAAGCCCAGGCCGACGATGTGGACGGTATCGCTTGCGAAGCTGACGGAAATTTCCACGCCGGTGAGGTAGCGCATGCCGCAGGCGCTGGCGGCGGCATGCGCGCGGGCCTGGCCGCTGATGACGTCGTGATCGGTCAGCGACCACAACTGCACGCCGTTGGCAGCGGCGCGCTCGGCCAGCGCTTCAGGCTCCAAGGTGCCGTCAGAGGCAGTGGAGTGGCTGTGCAGGTCGGCATTGAGTTCGGGCGAGAGGGGGGAGATGGAGGTTTTGGGGCGGCTGATGTTCACGTAGGCATTCTAGGAGGAAGGCAAGGGCGGGCAGGCCTGGAAAACCACCTAAACGAAGGGCTGAAAAAGCTTTTTCCGCTTTGAATTTAATAGCATGAAAACACGAGTGGACTAGGACATAAGGCCGTTTTGATGCTTGCTCAGCCAGATGTCACAGATATATTTGAAAATCATTTTCTTTCTTGAAAAGGTTTGGAGCCTGTTTTGCTTCTTACGGCCAGATTGCAAACAGGCGCTTAGCGGGGGGGCTCACTTTCAGCGGCCGGGCGGCTGCTGGGCGGATCGGGCGGCAGCAGGGTTTGCGCCGCGCTCTCGGGCAAGGCTTCCACTTGTTTGAGGGCGCGGTGCATCACGTTGCTGCGCGTTTGCGCCTGCTCGAGCGTGTTGAGCACGGTTTGCGTCTGGCTGCGGATGCGCGCGAGCACGTCGCCGAATTTGCCGAATTCGGTTTTCACCGCGCCCAGCACCTGCCAGACTTCGCTGCTGCGCTTTTGCAGCGCCAGCGTGCGAAAGCCCATTTGCAGGCTGTTGAGCATGGCCAGCAAGGTGACGGGGCCGGCCAGGGTGATGCGGCATTCGCGCTGCAAGGCTTGCAGCAGGCCGGGGCGGCGCAGGGCTTCGGCATACAGGCCTTCGGCGGGCAGAAAGAGGATGCCGAAGTCGGTGGTGTGCGGCGGCTGCAGGTATTTGTCGGCCATGCTGCGCGCTTCTTGCCGCAAGCGCGCTTCCAGCGCGCGGGCGGCGGCTTCGGCGGCAGGCGCGTCGGCTCTTTGCTGGGCGTCCAGCAGGCGCTCGTAGTCTTCGGTGGGAAATTTGGCGTCGATGGGCAGCCAGACGCTTTCGCCGTCTTCGCCCCGGCCCGGCAGGCGGATGGCGAAGTCCACGGCCTGGCGGCTGCCGGGGCGCGTGGCCACTTGCGCGGCGTATTGCTCCGGTGTGAAGACCTGCTCGAGCAGGCCGGCCAGCTGCGCTTCGCCAAAGATGCCGCGCGTTTTCACGTTGGCCAGCAGGTGCTTGAGATCGCCCACGCCTTGCGCCAGCGTGTGCATTTCGCCCAGGCCGCGATGCACTTGCTCCAGCCGTTCGGCCACTTGCCGGAAGCTCTCGCCCAGGCGCTGCTCCAGCGTGGTTTGCAGTTTTTCATCGACGGTGCGGCGCATTTCGTCCAGTTTTTCGGCGTTGCCTTGTTGCAGGCGGGCCAGCTCTTGCTGCAAGGCGCCGCGCACTTCCTGCAAGCGGCGGGCGTTGTTTTCGCTGAGCGATTGCAGTTGCGTGGCCAGCGTGTCGGCCAGCGTTTTTTGCAGCAGGGCCAGCTGCTGGGCGAAGGCGTCTATCTGCGCATTTTGCGTGCGGGTGGCTTCGGCGTTTTGGCGGGTGATGGTTTGCTGAAAGGCGGTGAGCGCGTGCAGGCTTTCTTGCCGCCCTTCGCGCGCGCCTTGGGCGATTTGCTGGCGCAGTTCGCGCTCCAGGCGCACGGAGGTTTCACGCTGCTCCTGCGCATGCGCGGCAGCCTGTGCGGCAGCGCTTTGGGTCAGCAGCTGCATGTCTTGCAGCGAAGGTGCATCCGCCGCGCGCTGCGGCCTGCGCAACAGCACGGCGATGAGCAGCGCGGCATTCAGCAAGCCCAAGGCCAGGGCGGCCCAGAAAAGAAAAGCAGGGTGGTTCATGGAAGCGAGCCGGTCCGGTCTCAATGACTGCCGTGGTGCGCCCGGATGGCGGCCACGATGCCCAGGGTGAAAAGGAGGGCGGCGGCCAGTTGCATGCCATCAGGCCAGGCGCGCGCCCAGAGCGCGTCGTAACACAGCGCGAAGAGGGTTTCGCTCACGATGAGCTGCCCGCACAGGCTGGCGGGCAGGCGCCGGCTGGCGACGTTCCACAACACGGTGGCCAGCCAGCTTGCGCAAAAGCCGATGGCGAAGGCCACCAACAAAAAAACGCCCAGGCCGGGTGTGGCGGCCAGCCGCGTGGCGGGCGTGCCGACGGCCAGCCACATGAGCGCGCCGCCCAAGCCCGTGGCCACGCCCAGCCAGTTGGTCCAGTCGCGGGCGCCGACATCAGGGTGGCGCTTGAGCCAAGCGGCGTTGAGCAGCGCGAAGGCCGTCCAGCTTGCCAGGCCGCCGCAAGCCAGCGCCAGGCCTGCGGCGTCTAAGCGGCCCGTGGCTGCGCGTTGCGCGCTGTGCAGCCCCATCAGCCACAGACCTGCCGCCGTGAGCGCCAGCCCCGGCAGCAGGGCGGCCCAGCGTAGGGATTGGGGCTTGCCCAGCAGCATCACCCAGATGGGCACGGTGCCCATGATGAGCGCGGGCAGCGCCACGCCCAGCCGCCGGATGGACAGCACGACCAGCAGGTAGTAGCCCGTAAAGCCCAGCACCGACAGCGCCAGCGCCGCCAGCCAGTGCCGCAAACCGGGCAGACGGCTGGGAGCAAAGCGCCAGGCCATCATGAGCAGCGCCGTCAGGCCATAAACGATGAAGCGGGCCGCGCTGACATCCAATGCCGAAAAAGCCGGAACCACGCGCGGCGCCAGAAAGGAAAAGCCCCAGAACGCGCCCGCGCCCAAGCCCGCAAAAACGCCAATCCACATGCTTAGAGCTTCGCCCGAAAAACGTTCATTTGCACACGCGCAACTCCTGAAAGGATAGCAGTGAATCAGGGCCGCGTAACGGGCTGGCCAGCGTTGAAAGCAGGTTCAGTGACCCACCTCAATACCTTGTATTACGGAGCGCTCCAGCCCTGTGCTGTTCCTTCGTTTTGACGGAAGGCATATTTACAATGAGAAGTGATCTTCTCCCACTCACAAGAAAGAGACAAAACCATGAGTACAGCACAAGCCATTTTGGAGCAGTACGGCCCGCGCGAGGCCATGGAATACGACGTGGTGATCGTTGGCGGCGGCCCCGCCGGCCTGTCAGCCGCCATCCGGCTCAAGCAGCTGGCCGCCCAAGACGGAAAAGAGCTTTCTGTCGTGGTGCTGGAAAAAGGTTCGGAGCCGGGCGCGCACATTCTTTCAGGCGCCATCATGGATCCGCGATCGCTGAACGAGCTGATTCCCGACTGGAAGGAAAAAGGCGCGCCGCTGAACCAGCCCGTCACGGACGAAGCCTATGTCTTTCTGAACCGCAACGGCGGCGGCGCGCGGGTGCCCGGCGTGCTGCTGCCGCCTTTTGCCGACAGCCACGGCTGCTACATCGTCAGCCTGGGCAACGTCACGCGCTGGCTGGCCGCGCAGGCCGAAGAGCTGGGCGTGGAAATCTTCCCCGGCTTTCCCGCCGCCGAAGTGCTGTATGACGAAGAAGGCCGCGTCAAGGGCGTGGCCACGGGCAACATGGGCGTGGGCAAAGACGGTGAGCCGACCGAAAACTTCCAGCTGGGCATGGAGCTGCTGGGCAAATACACGCTGTTTGCCGAAGGCTCGCGCGGCCAGCTGGGCAAGCAGCTCATCGCCCGCTACAAGCTCGACGCCGAAAGCGACCCGCAAAGCTACGCCATCGGCATCAAGGAGCTGTGGGAAATCGACCCCTCGCGCCACACCCCCGGCTTTGCCATGCACACCGCCGGCTGGCCCATGGACGAAATGACCTACGGCGGCGCCTTCATGTACCACGCCGAAAACAACCTGATGTATTGCGGCTTCGTCATTGGCCTGAACTACACCAATCCCTACCTCAGCCCCTTCGAGGAATTCCAGCGCTGGAAAACGCACCCGCGCATCAGCTGGTATTTCACCGACGACCACGGCAACGTGAACGCCAAGCGCGTGTCCTACGGCGCGCGCGCCATCACCGCTGGCGGCGTTTTGTCGCTGCCCAAGCTGGTGTTTCCGGGCGGCGCGCTGCTGGGCTGCAACGCGGGCTTTCTGAACGTCAGCCGCATCAAGGGCGCGCATGCGGCCATCAAAAGCGGCATGCTGGCTGCCAAAGCCGCCTATGACGCCGTGACGCAAGGCCGCCAGCAAGACGAACTCACCGATTACCCGCGCACCTTCTACTCAAGCTGGCTGTATGCCGAGCTGGACAAAGACCGCAACTTCAAGAACTGGTTCAAGAAGGGCCTGACGGTGGGCAGCCTGATGAACGGCTTCGAGCAAATGGCGCTGCGCGGCCACATGCCCTGGACGCTGCACCGCCACCAGCCCGACCACGTGCAGCTCAAGCCCGCTGCCCAGTGCCAGCCCATTGATTACCCCAAGCCTGACGGCAAACTCACCTTTGACCGCCTCTCGGGCGTTTTCATCAGCAACACCAGCCACGAGGAAAACCAGCCCTCGCACCTCACGCTGAAAGACCCCGATGTGCCCGTGAAGGTGAACCTGGCCCAATACGCAGGCCCCGAAGCGCGCTACTGTCCCGCCGCCGTGTACGAATACGTGCCCGACGAGACCCAAGGCGGCAACGCCCAGCGCCTGCAAATCAACGCCTCCAACTGTCTGCACTGCAAAACCTGCGACATCAAGGACCCCACGCAAAACATCGTGTGGGTTGCGCCCGAAGGCGGCGGCGGCCCCAACTACTCCGGCATGTAAGCCAGCCCGGCGAAACCGGATCCGACAGGGAGAAAACATGGGATTTTTCGCGAACTGGTTCAAAAGCAAGGCCAAACCTGCCGATCCGCCCGCCGGGCCGCCCGTTGAACCGCCTGCCGCAGCCAGCCAGAACGCGGAATCTGCCGCATCCGCACCAGCGCAGCAGCAGGCCGATGCGCTGATTGCCGAAGGCAACGCACTGGAAGACGCAGGCGACATCCAGGCCGCCATTGGCAAATACGAACAGGCGCTGGCCGCCGCGCCCGGCTACTGGCGCGCGCTGCTGAATCTGGGCATTGCCTTTGATGCAGAAGGCAACGTGCGCCAGGCCGTGCCCATGCTGCGCCAGGCGCACGCGCTCCATCCCCAGTCGCACATCACTTGTTACAACCTGGGCCGTGCGCTGGCAAAAACAGGCGATTACGCGCCGGCCATTGAGCTGCTGCAAACGGCGCTGCGGCTCAAGCCCGATTTTTTTGAAGCCCATATCGTTCTGGCCGATGCCTATGAAGAAAACCAGCTGCCCAACGAAGCGCTGCGCCAGCTGAATCAGGCCCTGGCGCTGCGCCCGGGCCACACGGGCGCGCTGCGCAACAAAGCCATCTTGCTCAAAGATGAGCACCCCGACGAGGCCGAGGCCATTTATGAAGAAATCATTGACCAAGCGCCCGATTTGCTGACCGGATACGCCCAGCTGCTGCTGGCCAGAGGCGAGTCAGAGCGCGCTTTTGAATTTCACAAGCGCGCTTTTGAAAGCAATTCCGGGGCCGAATCGCTGGGCGCCTTGCTCATGTCCATGTGCTACACCGCCAGCGTCAGCGGCGCTGATTTGCTGCCCTGGCACCGGAAAATCAACGCGTTTCTCGATAAAACCGGCTCAATTGGTGCAATTGGCGCAAAAGATAACGAGCTGCACGAAAAAATCAGGCTGGGATTTATTTCGCCTGATTTCAGGCGGCACCCGGTCGCCTATTTTGCGGAGCCTTTGTTTGAAAATATCGACAAGGAAAAATTCGATATTTTCATGTATTTCTCGCACGAGAAAAAAGACGATTTGACCGAACGCTTTCGCGCCCTGGCGCCGCACTGGCGCGAAATCATCGACCTGAACGCGCGTTCAGCTGCCCGCCAGATTCGCGAAGATGGCATAGACATCCTGATCGACCTGGCTGGCCACACGGCTGGAAACAGGCGCGACGTCCTAGCCCTTAAACCTGCGCCCATACAGGCCACCTGGCTGGGCTATATCGGCACCACGGGCATTGATGAAGTGGACTTTCGCATCGTCGATGAAACGTCCGACCCGCCCGGCATGACCGAAAACCAGCACAGCGAAACCCTGATTCGCCTGCCTTTGACGCAGTGGTGCTACAAGCCGCAGCCGAACACGCCGGCCGTCTCGCCGCTGCCGGCGCTGGCAAACGGCTGCATCACCTTCGGCTCATTCAACCAGTGCGCCAAGCTCAGCGATCCCTGCCTGCAAATGTGGGCGCGCCTGATGCAGCAAGTGCCCGGCAGCCGCATCCAGTTCATGGCCATTGCCGAGGGCAAAGCCAGGGAACGCATTGCCGCCCTTTTGGGCCAGCACGGCATCGAGCGCCAGCGCATCACGTTTCACAAACGGGTGCCGTGGACGCAGTATTTCAATTCATATGCCCAGGTCGATATCGCGCTGGATTCATGGCCTTACACCGGCGGCACCACCACGTGCGACACGCTGCTGATGGGCGTGCCGGTCATCACCTTGGCGGGCACGCGCTCTGTGGCGCGCAGCGGCGCCAGTTTGCTGACGGCGCTGGGCCATCCTGAATGGATTGCGCAAACGCCGGATCAGTTTGTGCAAATCGGCGTGCAACTGGCCTCGGACCTGCCTGCGCTGGAGCGCCTGCGCGCTTCGCTTCGCGAACAATTCATGGCCTCGCCCATTGCGGACGCGGCGGGTTTTGCCAGACGGTTTGAAAACGCGATGATGCAAATGTGCGATTTGCGGACCGTTATTTCCTGACCTTGCGATCATGACCCTCAAATACACACCCGAGCATCAATGGCTGCGCGTGGACGATGCAGCGGCGGGCATGGCCACCGTAGGCATCACGATTCATGCGCAAGACGCGCTGGGCGATATCGTTTACGTGAGGTGCCCTGATGTGGGCCAAGTCATTGCCAAGGATGCCATTGCCGCTGTGATTGAGTCCGTGAAAACCGCCGCAGACGTTTTCATGCCCGCTTCGGGTGAAATTGTCGAAACCAACGCCAGCGCCTTGGCAGCCAATCCAGCCCTGCTCAACACCGACCCGATGGGGGCGGGCTGGATTTTCAAGGTCAGACTGAGCGATCCATCCCAGCTGGAAACCCTGCTGGATGAAGCGGACTACCTGGCACTGACGCGAGCGCCTTAAGAGCCTGTTGACGGTCGGCTGTGAACAGGCTTTATGCAACCTGAAGGGGTTCCCCGACTTTCAAGCGCCTGTTTCAGGCGCTTTTTTATGCCTGCAGGAATAGCTGTCTGCGCTGGATACATGCCAACGCGAAAAGCAGAAAGCGGGTTTTGAGCTGCTGCGCGAACCGGTTTCGACGCTTCTCTTTGTTGTGAGCAGGGGCGAATTGCCAAGCATCCAGGAAAACGCGTCCGGATACGCTGGAAATGGACGCAAGCGCCAGGCGGTTGCGTATCTTTTGTTTCAAGGTGCCTGTTTTATTTGCCTTGCAGCGGAATAGGCGCTTAAACTTCAGGCGTTTTTTTGCCCCATCTTCCTCCTGCCGGTGCTGTCATGCTGAACAAACTGCTGCCCCTGTGTCTGGCCTTGACGGCCTTTGCCGTCCATGCCTCGCCCGAGCAGGACCCACTGGCAGCCTTGCTGGCCAGCCGGGGGCTTTTGCCAGTCAGCACGCCGGTTAGCGGCCCATCCGTCAGCCCGGATCAAGCCAGCAAGCTGCTGATGACGGCGCTGGGGTTCAGCGGCAGCACCTACCGGATGGGCGGCACTTCGGTGGAAACGGGTTTTGATTGCAGCGGCTTTGTGCAGCACATGTACCGGGACGCGGTGGGTTTGAAACTGCCGCGTGATACCGCATCGCAAGCGGCGGCCACGCAACCCATTGACGCGGCTCATCTGGCACCGGGCGATCTGGTTTTTTTCAATACGCAGCGCCGCGCCCATAGCCATGTGGGCATTTACGTGGGGGACGGCAAATTCATTCACGCCCCGCGCACGGGCGAGAAGGTGCGTCTGGAGAGCATGAATGCCCGTTATTGGCAGCAACGCTTTGATGGCGCGCGCCGCGTGTTGTCCGGCCTCAAGCCGCCGGTGCCTTCAGCCATTGCCGCTCCGTTGATGCCGCCGCCTTCATCGCCCACGGAAGCGGCCGAGTCGGCCATTGCCGCTGCTGAAAGAGCAGGCTTGCTGCCCCGGCGGTCGCGCTGAGAGCCTGATGCTGAAACGGCCAGCATGGCCGCGCGTCTGGCAGAACCCGCCCTTGGCATGAAAGCGAGCGGCGAAGGGTGAGGGGCTGGCGCAACAAGTCGCCTGCGCATGCCTGGAGTCAGCAAAAACAGGAGCGAATTTGAGCGGCCTGAAATGCCGCTCCGCGCAGTTTCCACTAGGACGTTATGCTATGAAACAAGGAGCTGAAATATCCCGTGCATTCGGGCTTTGTCCGTGCGGTGCGCTCCATCCCGATTTGCTCTTTGAGGCCAGACCATGAACCCTTCCGAATCAGACATTCCCTTTAAGCCTGGCCTGGCCGCTGCGGGCATTCCCATGCGGGACGGCATCTGGCAGTGCCTGGACGCGAGCCAGGTGCAGGGCAGCAATGCCAGATACATGCGCATGTACGACCGCCTCGCCCGCTGGTACGACCTGGGCGAGCGCTGGATAGGCCGGCTGCTTTATGGCCGCTCCATCGCCCGCATGCGCCGCGAGCTGATGGCCAGCCTGCCTTGGCAGCCTGGCTGCCGGGCGCTGTATGTTTCCATCGGCACGGGCATGGATCTGGCCTCTATTCCGGCGGATCTGAACGCCATCCGCCTCATTGGGGCGGATCTGTCGCAGGGCATGCTTTGCCGCTGCCGCGCCGTCTGGGCGCGGAAAGCGCGCCTTGAGCTGGTGCGCTGCCAGGCGGAAGAGCTGCCGTTTCAGGATGGCGCTTTCGACATCGTTTTTCACGTGGGCGGCATCAACTTCTTCAGCGACCCGGCGCAGGCCGTGCGGGAGATGCTGCGCGTGGCCCGCCCTGGCGCGGCCCTGCTCATTGCGGATGAAACGGCTGAGCACATCGAGCGCCAGTACAAGCGCAGCCTTTTCACGCGCCGGGATTTCCGCGACGCGCGCTTTGACCTCTCCGCCATTGAAAGCTGCATTCCGCCCGGTGTTCTGAACCGCCGCACGCGCCTGCTCTGGCAGGGGCGCTTTTACTGCATTACTTTTTCCAAAGAAGGAGCGCGACCATGCAACCCGGCCTGACGGGCATTTCCGAAACCATGCTCTGGACGCTGCACAACCGCGCCAGCGAAGCCGCCCGCCCTGACGGCTGTCTGCGCGATCCCATGTGCCTGCACATCTACCGCGCCCTGCATTACGACTACGAGCGCCACTTTGGCCATGCCGATGGCTCGCACGGCGTGCGCTCGCAGCTGTTTGATGAGCACCTGCGCATCTTTCTGGCCGCCCATCCCCGCGCCGCCATCGTCAATTTGGGCGAGGGGCTGGAAACCCAGCGTTACCGCATTGACGCGCCCGAGGCCCTGTGGATCAGCGTGGATGTGCCCGAGGCCCTTGCCATCCGCGAGCGTTTCATCCAGCCTGACGCGCGCCACCTGCACGTGCGCGCCAGCGCGCTGGACACCGCCGCCTGGTTCGGCGCCGTGCCGCCAGAGCGCCCCTGCTTCATCACCGCCCAGGGCCTGTTCATGTATTTCAGCGAAGAGGAAATGGCCCGCTTCGCGCGGGCGCTGGCGCAGCGTTTTCCCGGCGCCATCCTCATGTTCGACTACATCAGCCGCAGCCTCTCGCGCCGCACCTTGAGCAAGCATGGCTGGATGAAAACGCCCTACTACCGCACGCCGCCCATGCCCTGGGGCGTGAACCGCGACGAGCTGGAGCCGCTCTTTTCGCGCTGGCTGGGCCAGCCCGTGCGGGTGCACAACGTCACCTTTGTTTTTCCGCGCGGCCCCCTGCATTGGCTCATTCCCATGAGCGAGCATTACCTGCCCTGGCTGGCCAATCATTTCCCCGGCGTGTGCTGGCTGCAATTGCCGCAGGAAGGGCCGTCTGGCCAAGAGTCCGTTTCCGCCTAGAAAAAAGCAGGCAGGGCGGGGGCGGCAAGGCGGCAGGCGGGCTGGCGGCGGCGGGCTGGGCCTGGCCGTTTTTTCGCCAGCCGCTGCATGCCCGGCCCGCGCTTGCGGGCGATGGGCCGCGCGAAAAAGCGGCCTCTGGCGCAAAGCGGCGGATCACATGGCTTGGCGGGCCAGCCAGCGCTTGAGCGCAGGCAGCTGATTGACGCCGCTCAGCCCCCAGTTGCGCAGGGCGGCCAGCGGGGCGCAGTCCGGCTGGCCAAAGAGCTGTTGCAGCCCGTCGGTGGTGCACTGCATGGCGGCCACCGGCAGGGCGCGGGCGCGGGCGTAGCGGCGCAGCAGGCGGGCATCGCCCACGCTGCGCCAGTATTCGCGCTGCGCCAGCGTGGCGGCCAGGCAGGCCACGTCGCCCAGGCCGGTGTTCAGGCCCTGACCCGCAAGCGGGTGCATGGCGTGGGCGGCATCGCCCGCCAGCGCCCAGCTTTGGCCGGGGCGCCCGGGCATGGGGCCGCTCCAGCGGCTGGCGCGGCCCAGCATGAGCGGCCAGCAGGCGCGCTCGCCCTCCAGCGCCAGCGCGCCCAGCGCGTGTTCGCTGGCGGCAGCGGCTTCTGCGGCAAAGGCTTCGGGCGGCAGCGCCATCAGCTGCGCCGCGTGCTCCGGGCGGGCTGACCACACCAGCGCCACGCGGCGGCCCGCCGGGCCATCCAGCGGCAGCAGGGCGGCGATTTCGCCCTCTGGCGTGAACCACTGCCGCGCCACTTGCTCATGGGGGCGCTCGCACGCCAGCCGCGCGGCCACGGCGTGCTGCGGGTAGGGCACGGCCTGCCAGCCCGCGCCCAAGGCTTCGCGCGTGGCGCTGTCGCGGCCCTCGCAAATCACCTTCAGCGGCGCAGGCACGGCCTCGGGCGTGACTTCAATGCCCGGCGCAAAGCGCACGGCCTCGGCCAGCAGGTTTTCCAGAACCGGCACGTCCACGATCCAGTTCAGCGCCGGCACGCCCTGCATGGCGGCAGTAAAGCGCAACTGGCCGTGCTGGTCGCCGCGCACCTGCATCTCCATCACGGGCGTGGCGTGCTCCGGCGCGGGCCAGCAGCGCAGGCCGGCCAGCAGCCTTTGCCCGGCGGGGTTGATGGCGTAGGCGCGCACGTCAGGCGCTTTGGACGCACGCTCAGGCGGGGCCATCAGCGCCACGCGCAGTTTTTCACGCGCCAGCAAAAGCGCCAGCACACGGCCCGTAATGCCTGCGCCGCGTATGCAGATGTCAGCTTGAAATGCACTCATGGCGGCGGATTTTAGGCGGGGCAGGGGAGCAGAAAACCCGAAAGCGCGGCCATTGAAGACGGAAAAACAGAATGGGCATGTTTCTCGCGGCAGGAAAGCGGGATTTGCTGAAAATGCCACGCTCACTCCGTTTTACCCCTGTTCAGCAGATGGAGCCATGACAGCCCGCGTTTTCAACCTTGTCTGGGAATGGCTCATTTCATGCTTTAACCCAACGCATGAGACAGGCGTCACGCTCCCGGGTTGTAATGGAAATAGAAAAGCGCTTCGCCTTTTTCGACAGCGTGCCGCCCGTGCGAATGTTCAAAGGCTCGCCCGAAATGGCCGCCAGGCTCAAGGCCATGCCGTGGAAGGAGCGGCTGCTGGTTCTGAACAACTGGTTTGCCTTCTTTTTCACATTCATCTACGTCGGCTTTTTCCTGAAACTGTGGAAACAGGCACTCATGATCTTTGGCCTGGCCATGCTGGCAGGCGTAATTGGCGCCATTTTCGACTTGTCTGACAATGTCGTTCGCGCCCTGGGTTTCAGCATTTCGTATCTGTTTTCCTTGCGCGCCAATTACTGGTATTACCTGAGCAAGGCCAAGGGCAAGAATATTGGCTGGATGCTGTAATACTGGCGCCCGGCGTTGGCCGAATAAATGAGCGGGGAATTGGAAACCGGGAAAGCCGCGCGCGTTCCGGTTTCACTTGACCGCGCGCCTGGCGCAGCGTGGCAGCCAGTTTCCCGGCGGCTAGCAAAACCGCCTTGATGAAACGCCCGGCCCGCCCGCATTTCTGATGCCGCTCCCGCCCCGCCAGCGTGGGAGGGGCGCGCCTTGGGGCAGGCCGCGCTTGCCAGATGGCATCAGAAACAGGAGCAAATTTAAAGGGTGCAAAAAGCCGTCTTGCGCAGTGTCCACTAGGACCTCATGCTATGAATGAAGGAGCAAAAAGCGCTGCGTGCAGCAAAGCGGCATCCTGCACTGTCCGCATTCGCTCCTGCGCGGCTTTTTTACGCTTGCAACCAGATCGGAAACGGCAAAAAACGG
This sequence comes from Ottowia massiliensis, assembly GCF_900240305.1. Taxonomy (NCBI): domain Bacteria; kingdom Pseudomonadati; phylum Pseudomonadota; class Betaproteobacteria; order Burkholderiales; family Comamonadaceae; genus Ottowia; species Ottowia massiliensis. Next base: position 2,411,587 of record NZ_LT964854.1, read on the forward strand.
CTTTTGACGAAAAGGCCCGATTTTCAGATTTCAGACTGAATGCTGCGGCCCTTTGCTACTGTGTTCGCAAAGCTGGAAAATTGGGCGGGTAGATAATAGCCGCCGCGCTGAAGGGCAGCATTTTCATACTGACGCTTCAGGGGTGTGATTTCATTTCACGGGCAGGCGAAAAGCTCCGGGCGGCTATGCGCATGGCAATGGGCTTGCCTCAAATTCATCTGCCGCGCGATGTTTTCTGATGCCCGGAACTGCTGCCAAACTGCGCCAGGCGAAATGACGGGCCGCCATTCCGATATGGCTTTTGCCTGAAGTTGATTTGCGGGCCGAATTTCGCGGGCCGAATTCCACGGGCCAAATGGCATGGGCCGGCGCGGATGGCATTTGATTCAGGTGTTTTCAGATGGTTTCGTTCCATTTTCCGGTTTTCTTCTGTTTTCGCGCCGAAACATTGGAGCGGGGCAATTTTGCCGCTTTGATCAACCCCTTTTGAATTGCTTGTACCGGTGCCGATTCACGGCGCTGAAAATGATCGGCCAGTATGAAAAACCGGCCGCTTGTGCAATGACCGGTTTCTTGCGCAGCGCCAGCCAATCATCATTTGCATGAATCATGCACGGTCTGCCGGTTTGGCTGATGCGTCATGAAGAAATGGGCGCGTGCGTTTTTGGCGATGGCCTGAATGGGAAAAGTTTTTTTCCGGAAGAAGCGGCATTCATTTTCATGGCCGGCAAGCGCAAGGGCATTTTTCAGGCATGCGCTTTTTGCCGCCTTTTCGCGCCTAGGGCCTGACCAGCAGCGCCACGGCGCGCGCCTCCATGCTTTCGCCCCGGCCTACGGGGCCGAGCTTTTCGGCGGTTTTGGCTTTCACGTTCACCTGTTCGGGCGCCACACCCAGGGCGCTGGCGATGCGCTGCGTCATGGCCGGGCGATGAGGGCCGATGCGCGGGGCCTGGGCGATGACCGTGCAGTCCACATTGGCGATGCGCCAGCCGGCGGCGCGCACGCGGCGGGCGGCTTCTTGCAGCAGGGCGTGCGAATCGGCCCCGGCAAAGGCGGCGTCCGTGTCGGGAAAGTGCGTGCCGATATCGCCCAGGCCCGCCGCGCCGAGCACGGCGTCGGTGATGGCGTGCAGCAGCGCGTCAGCATCTGAATGGCCCGCCAGGCCGTGGGTGTGGGGCACGCGCACGCCGCCCAGAATGAGCGGGCGGCCCGGGACGAGGGCGTGGGTGTCCCAGCCTTCGCCCACGCGCATGGGCGGCAAGTCAGCAGGGGCGGCAGAGGTGTTTTCAGGCAGGTTCATGGCGGGTTTGCAAAAGGGCGGTGGCCAGGGCGAAATCTTCCGGCCAGGTGACTTTGATGTTGTGGGCGCTGCCGCGCACCAGCAGCGGGCGGCTGCCAACGGCTTCCATCGCGCTGGCTTCGTCGGTGATGCCCGCAAAGCCGCTGGCCGCGCGCGCCGCCAGCGCGGCATGCAAGGGGGCGATGCGGAACATCTGCGGCGTTTGCGCCAGCCACTTGCCCTCGCGCGGCAGCGTGGCGGCGGCGCGCCCCGTAGCGTCAGCGGTCTTGAGCGTGTCAGGCAGGGGCATGGCCAGCAGGGCGCCAGACAGGCCGCCTTCTTCGTCTGCGCTGGCGGCATTCAGGCAGGCGTCGATCAGGCGGTTGATGAGCGCGGGGGTGATGAGGCAGCGGGCGGCATCGTGCACCAGCACCCAGTCGCTGCCAGCCGCGCCGCGCTGCAACAGGCGCTCCAGCCCGTTGAACACGCTTTCGGCGCGGCTGGCGCCGCCGCAATCGGCCAGCGCGAATGAATCACTGGGCAGGCGTGCGGCCAGCGTGCTATCGCCCGGCGCGGTCACGATCAGCGTCTGCGCAATGCGCGGCACGCCCGCAAAGGCCGCCAGCGTGTGCCACACCAGCGGCGCGCCGCCGATGGGCTGGTATTGCTTGGGCTGCCCCGCGCCCGCGCGCGAGCCGCTGCCCGCGCAGGGAATCAGGGCATGGCAGCGGGCAACGCGGCGGTTGGGAGCGGCGGATTTCATGGGCAGGGCAGAAGCTGGCGTGCAGCGCAAAAAGCGCGATTTTCATGGAAATGAAATTGGCGGAAGATATGTATTTTTATTGATTTGCCGCATTCAACTTTGCCTGCCGCCCCGCCACCCCGCAAACACATTCGCGTTTCGCAAATCATCAAGGCCAAGCCAGGGCCGTATGGAAGAAAAACATGAAAGACATGGCTGACAACTTTTTTGCCAACCCGCGCCCAGTCGAGGGACGCCTGCGGCAACTCTTCATGGCGCGGCCTGGCAGCTAGCCAGTCCATCTTTTGGAGTGGCAGAAAGCCTTGCCAGCGGTGGAATTTTCCCCATTCAAATGTATGAGCATTACTAACGCAACGGGTGTTGCAGAGGGCGGCGGCGAGTTTTGGGAACGGCACACTTGATTGATATGGCAAAAACCGCCATGCGCGGCTTATGATGGATTCCACTATTTAAACGAGTGACCACTTACGGAAAGGAGCGATGCAATGCAACTGGAACATTTGTCAATCGACGGGCGGCGCAAGCTGCCGTTTTGCATCTTTCATGCGCTGCTGGGGCGCTGGCTCCGGTGGACCTTGCTGGCCATGCTGGCGCTGGGCTGGCAGGCGGCGATGGCAACGCCGCCTGCGATGGAACCCATGGCTGAAATCGTGGTGGATGTTCCCAATCCACAGCCGGGCATACCGGTGGATGAATTCGAGATGAAGTTTTCATTCATCCGATTGGAAAAGGGCCTGCATGGCAAGATCAAATTCAAGGTAGTTGGAGCCAATCACCGGGATTTGACGGGCATTGAGGTGCCAGCGGAGTTGCCGCTGGATAGCCCGGGGCCGACGGCAGAGGCTAAATTCAGGCCAAAATTTTTGAAAGCTGGTTGGTATCATATTTTAGCTGATTTTGAATCCAATGAATTCAATGGCGGAATACAATTCAGCATCTTACTGCATAATGGAAAGGTTTATTACGACTGGCTTGGAACAAATCTGCTGCATTCAATAGCCAGATTCAGTCTCAGGAACCACGATGAATACCAGTCATTGGTCTCTAAAGTCAATAAAAAGCATGAGCAATGGAAAAAACCATCCAGGGGAAGAAGAACGGCTTCCTTTTGAAAGGTGGCTGAGCAAGGAAGAATTGAAGCGGATTTCGGAGATTGTTCGGGGAGAAGAAGGTCGTATCTATAGATCCATCCAGCAGGAGTCCAAGCCACACCCAGAAAAGTCAGAAGATTCTGGCAAGAAAATATCCAAAGGGGATACTGTAACAATCAGGGTTAAATTTGCCATAGATCATGGGTTCTCCAAGTTTTTGCCATTGCATGGCGCCGTGATTCGCGTTACACACACTGGAAAGGTGCCTCCAGGACTGGCTGAGCTGATTGCTTATGGCCGGTTGGATGAAAATGGGGAGCTTAAATTCATATCTCCCGTTGATGACTTGAAATACCAGGTGCAGCTTTTTGGCAAGCACGATAGATTTAATATTGGTATTTTTAAAGATGCCGATAATTTTACCCCCTTGATATCGCTGTTTGATCAAAAAGAAGAAATAAACATCAAACCTGATGATGCACATAAAGATAACAAATACCACATCAGCAAAGCCGAAGCCAACTCCTGGTCCGTTTTCCAGGCCCTGTATGAACTGACGGAGCATGTCAAACCCATCGCAGGCATTCCCGAAGCGCCCGTTTTCAAGAAAGTCGTCACCAACCGTCCCACGCCAAGAGAGGCTTTTCACGGGGCTGGCAGCGATGGAGGGAAAAAAGTGTCTGAAATGCACCTGGGTTCTCTCAAGTCTTTTGACTGGGACGTGATGGCGCACGAATACGGCCATGCCGTGGCTTACCTGCAAGGCGCAACCAGGGCGGAAGGCGGCTTTCATGACGGAAGCAANNNAAAAAGGTGTCTGAAATGCACCTGGGTTCTCTCAAGTCTTTTGACTGGGACGTGATGGCGCACGAATACGGCCATGCCGTGGCTTACCTGCAAGGCGCAACCAGGGCGGAAGGCGGCTTTCATGACGGAAGCAATCCGTACGACATTGACAAAGACACTTCTATCTTCTGGCGTGCTGCGGTATGAATTGGTCTTTTTTATTTCCGCCGGTACGGCTGGACGCGAACGGCAGTTTCATCGAAGACAAAACCGGCAAATACAGATTGGACAAAGACGATTTGCTGATAGCCAATATTCCGGCAGGCATTAGCGTGTCAAATTTGGCGGCCACCGTGCCGACGTTGCTGAAACAAAGAAAATTTGTCTGAATGCTTTAACATGGCTGCCATATAATGGCTCTTAAACAAGAGCCGATTGAAAACCTTGAACATCAGGTTTTTAGTCGGCCTATCCCCTTTACCAAAAGGAAACTCAAAATGAAAAACATCTGTCTTGCGGCAATAGGGCTGATTTCATTCATGCTGCATTTCAATTTGACTATTGTCGCATTCATGAAATCATCTGCGCTATATGCGGATGAAAAAACGATCTTATGGAGAAGTGTTCTTGAATATTTGTCTATTCCAATTGCCTATATCGATGGATATCTATTCATTGACAATGTAATTGTATTGATCATGCTCAACAGTCTGATCTGGACATGCCTGATCGTATTTGTAATTTGGCGTCTGATGATGTTCAAGAAAACATGAAATATACGAAAGTTTTGCTTTTAAATATCGGGCGGTTGTCATGAATCAGATTGGCCACTTGAAGGTTCTTATTGAGCTGGGCGCCGATATGAAAGCAAAAACGCCGGACTCTCCGCCCGAGACCTTGATGCAGGTGGCCAAAAGAATGATGTCCCGTGAAATCATTGAACTTTTGGGATCTTATGGCGTACGGTCTTGACTCTGAAGCGCAACGCCGTTGATTTTGCGGCTCATGAATATACAGCGGAGATTGGATTTCAAGGCGCCAATCTTGATGTGGATTTTCTGACTTCTTTTCTGGACCTCACTCTTCCAATGACAAGAAGAAAGAAAGCGGCAGATCCAAAAGATTTCAATGATTAACGATGTGGGAAATTCATGACGATGGCATGTGGATTATTTATGTTGCTTCATCTTATAATTTTCCGGGTTGGGGATGTGGTGGCAAAACGTCTTTACAGAAAAATTCATGGAAAAACAGACGGATATCATCTTAAAAAAGTCTTGAAAAGCATAAAGAATGGCGATCTGGATGATGAATTTTCCGGAGTGGCGAGAAAATAATGATCCTGGACCGTCTCTCATTGATATTTTTAGTGCTTGCATTTATTTGTTTTTATGTGTCTTTATTGACCCAAGATCAACCAGCTTGAACAAATGGATCGCTCAGGCCGTGGAGGGCAGAAGGGTGGAGCGTGTCGCAAAGCACGCCGATGAAAGGGAGGAAAGGGGGTGGAAAACGCTGTTTTCCGCTCCTTTGTTCATAGCGCGCTGTCCGCGCCACTGAAGCGGCAGATGCCTTTAAGCCCTGGCTGAATTTGCTCCTCTTTTAGATGCAATCTGGCATGTCAGGCGCTGCGTAGCGCGCGTAGCCTGAGAAGCCGTTCAAAGAAGAAGCGGGGCCTGCAAGCCCCGCTTCTTCTTGTTGGCATGCAGCGTGCGCTGGGTTATTCGCCCTGGCTGCCCAAGGCGCGGGTGACGACTTCGCGCACGTCGCGGCTGAGGGTGTCGCGGGCGGCGACGGTTTGCAAGGCGGCGCGGGCGCTGCTGCGGTATGGCTCGGCCAGGGTGGCCCAGCGGTCGAGGGCGCGGGCCAGGCGGGCGGCCACTTGTGGGTTGAGGGCGTCGAGCGCCAGCACTTGTTCGGCCCAGAAGGCGTGGCCTGCGCCGTCGGCGCGGTGAAAGGCGGCGGGGTTGTTCAGGCAGTAGGTGAAGATGAGGGCGCGGGCGCGGTTGGGGTTTTTGAGCGTGAAGTCGGGGCGCTGCATGAGCTGGCGCACGAGCGGCAGCACGTGGCCGTCTGCGTCGGGCGTGCGCGCTTGCAGGGCGAACCATTTGTCAAGGGCCAGGGCGTCTTCGGCAAAGAGGACGTGGTAGCGGGCCAGGGCTTTTCCGGCCAGCGGGTGATGGGTGTGGATGAGGGCGGTGAGGGCGGCCAGGCGTTCGGTCATGTTGCCGGCGTCTTTGGCGCGCTGGTAGGCCTTGCCGGGCCAGACGGCGTCGCCGGTGGCCTGGGCGTTCAGGCAGAGCATGAGCAGGGCCAGGCCGGCGAGGGCGCGGCGGCCGCTGCTGGCGGCGTCGGGCTGGTAAGCGCCGCTGCCCTGGTGCGCTTGCCAGGCCCATTGCCAGTCGGCTTGCAGGGCGCTGGCGATTTGGGCGAGCATGGCCTGGCGCGTGGCGTGGATGCGTTGCGGATCAACAGGCTGGCCCTGGCTGGCCATGTGTTCGGCAATGTCGCTTTCGGCGGGCAAGGTAAGGGCCAAGGCCTTGAAGGCGGCGTCCAGCTGCGGGTGGCGGAGCACGGCGCGCAAAGCTTCCATCTGGGCGCCGTTCAGCGCGGGTTCGCCGGGGTTCGCGGATGCGCTGGCGTGGCGGGTGGCGGCTTGCAGCAGCAGGGTCTGGCCCGCTTCCCAGCGGTTGAAGGGGTCGCTGTCGTGGGCCAGGCGGTGCAGCAGTTGCGCGGGGGTTTCGGCGTATTGCAGCCGCACGGGGGCCGAGAAGCCGCGCAGGAGCGAGGGGGCGCAGCCCGCAGGCACGTTGGTGAAGGTGAAGCTGACTTTTTCTTCGGTGAGCAGGGCGGTAAAGGTGGCGGCGGGGGCGGCAGCGGGGGCGCTTTCGCCTTGCTGGCCTTCTTGCGTTTGCAGGGGCACGTCTTGCCCGTCCGGGCCGACAAGGCCAATGCGCACGGGAATGACGAGCGGCTCTTTGACGGCCTGGCCGGGGGTGGGCGGGGTGTGCTGGGCGAGGGTGAGCGTCCAGGTCTGCGCGGCTTCGTCGTAGCGGCTTTCGGCTGTCACCACGGGCGTGCCGGCCTGGCTGTACCAGCGCTTGAACTGCGGCAGCAGGGCGGGCAGGGGGCTTTGCGGGTTGGCGTCGCTCATGGCCTGGGCGAAGTCGTCGCAGGTGACGGCCTGGCCGTCGTGGCGCTCAAAGTACAGGTCCATGCCGCGCCTGAAGCCTTCGCGGCCCAGCAGGGTTTGGTACATGCGCACCACTTCGGCGCCTTTTTCGTAGATGGTGGTGGTGTAGAAGTTGTTGATTTCCTGGTATTCGTCGGGCCGCACGGGGTGGGCCAGGGGGCCGGCGTCTTCAGGGAACTGGTGGGCGCGAAGGACGATGACGTCTTCAATGCGCTTGACGGCGCGGGCCGATTCGCTGCCGGCCATGTCCTGGCTGAATTCCTGGTCGCGAAAAACGGTAAGGCCCTCTTTGAGCGAGAGCTGAAACCAGTCGCGGCAGGTCACGCGGTTGCCCGTCCAGTTATGAAAGTATTCGTGGCCGATCACGCTTTCCACGCCTGCAAAGTCGGCATCGGTGGCGGTGGCGGGCTTGGCGAGCACGAACCGGGTGTTGAAGATGTTCAGGCCCTTGTTTTCCATGGCGCCCATGTTGAAGTCGCTGGTGGCCACCACCATGAAGCGCTCCAGATCCAGCGGCAGGCCAAAGCGCGCTTCGTCCCAGGCCACGGCGGCCATGAGCGAGCGCATGGCGTGGCCGGTCTGGTCCAGATCGCCCGGGCGCACAAAGACTTGCAGCAAGTGCTCCTTGCCCGCGCGGGTGGTGATGCGCTGCTCGCGCGCCACCAGGCGGCCAGCCACCACGGCGAACAGGTAGCTGGGCTTTTTGTGCGGGTCGTGCCAGATGGCGAAATGGCGGCCATCGTCCAGATCGCCGCTTTCGATCAGATTGCCGTTGGACAGCAGCACGGGCCAGCGCGCCTTGTCGGCGCGCAAGGTGACGGTGTAGGCGGCCATCACGTCGGGCCGGTCCAGAAAGTAGGTGATGCGGCGAAAGCCCTCGGCTTCGCACTGCGTGAAAAAGTCGCCGCCGCTCATGTACAGGCCCATGAGGCGCGTGTTTTTTTCAGGGCAGCAGGTGGTGAAGATTTCCAGCTCGAACGGCTCCGGCCCTTCGGGCAGGTTTTCCAGCACCAGCGTCTGGCCGTCCATGCGAAAAGAGCAGCCCTGCCCGCCCAGCAGCACGCGCGAGAGGCTGAGTTCATCGCCATCCAGCCGCAGCGGCTGCGCGGGCACGGCCGGGTTGCGGCGCAGCGTCATGCGGTTGAGCACGCGGGTCTTGGCTGGGTCCAGGTCAAAAGTGAGGTTCACGCTGTCGATCCAGAACGCGGGCGGGGCGTAGTCGGCGCGGCGGATGGTGGCGGCTTGCGGATGGTTCATGGCGGTGTGGTGCAGGGAAAGGAATGCGGGAAGGGCAGGGCGGTGTTCCGCCCTGCGGCGCATGAGAAAGAGTTCAAAAAGAGAAGCAGATCCGGATGGGGCAAAAACGGCTTTCGCGCAGTCTCCACTAGGACATCACGCTATTGTTATAAGAGCAAAATCAGTCTTTCTTTCCAGGTGACGAATGGCGTAAAAAAGCAACGGCGCCACGCCCATGCGGCTTCAGCGCGAGAGGCGGTTGCTGCTGCTGACCAGCTGGTTGCAGTTGCGCGCCACCTTGCCGTGCGAGCCGTCCACCATCCAGCCGCCGCAGCCTTCAAGCATCATGCGTTCGCCTTGGTTGTAGGGCTTTTTGCCGCGAACGCGGCGCACACGCTCCTTGGCGGCCACGAGAAAAGGCTCAATGCTGCTTTCAAACGCGTTCCACATGGGCTGCCCGCCTTCATGCGCCTTGGCGTAGGCCAGGGTTGCGTCGGCAGCCTTTTCAAAGCTGACCATCGGGGCGGCGGCCTTTTCCACACGGGCCAGCCCGGCGGCATAGAAGTTTTCCATCGCCGGTGTCAGGGCGCCTACATCTTTCAGGCAGTCGCTCAATGCGTTATCGCTGAGGGCACAGAGGCCATCAACCATGCGCTCCCTGCCCGCAGGGCTTGTCTTCATGTTTGCCACCCGGTTGGCGTAACGCTCCATGCTTTGTATGGCGCGGCCATCCACGCTGTTGCAGCAGCCGATATAGGCGGAGACTTTGGCGGACGGGCCATCTGCCGACGCGGGCGCTCCATCCGGCTTGCCCGAGCGGGCAGTGAGCAAGGCCGGAACCAAAGTGGCGTGAAGCGTGTTTTTCATATGCAAAGCGAAGGTTGAAAAAGGCGAACGCGGGGAATGCAGACGATGAAAATGCCGCCGCCTGCCGCCAGAGGCCCCGGCGCGGGGCAGGGTGGCCGGGCTGGCTTGGGCCTCACACGCCCTGCTTCAGGCTGGCTTCGATGAAGGCGTCCAGGTCGCCGTCGAGCACTTTTTGCGTGTTGCTGATTTCAACGCCCGTGCGCAGGTCTTTGATGCGGCTTTGGTCGAGCACGTAGCTGCGGATCTGGTGGCCCCAGCCCACGTCGGTTTTGCTGTCTTCGAGCTTTTGCTGCTCTTCCATGCGCTTGCGCATTTCATGGTCGTAGAGGCGGCTGCGCAGGCGGCGCCAGGCCACGTCGCGGTTGGAGTGCTGGCTGCGGCTGTCCTGGCACTGCACGACGATGCCGGTGGGCAGGTGCGTCAGGCGCACGGCCGAGTCGGTTTTGTTGATGTGCTGGCCGCCCGCGCCGCTGGCGCGGTAGGTGTCCACGCGCACGTCGGCGGGGTTGATGTTGATTTCGATGGAATCGTCAATTTCCGGGTAGACGAAGATGGACGCAAACGAGGTGTGCCGTCCGCCGGCCGAGTCAAAGGGCGATTTGCGCACCAGCCGGTGCACGCCCGTTTCGGTGCGCAGCAGGCCGAAGGCGTATTCGCCTTCCACTTTGATGGTGGCGCTTTTGATGCCGGCGGTTTCGCCCGGCGTTTCGTCTTCCAGATCGGTTTTGAAGCCTTTGCGCTCGGCGTATTTCAGGTACTGGCGCAGCAGCATGCTGGCCCAGTCTTGCGCTTCGGTGCCTCCCGCGCCGGCCTGGATGTCGATGAAGCAGTTGCTGGGGTCGGCGGGCTGGTTGAACATGCGGCGAAATTCCAGCTGTTCGACCGTGCCTTGCAGGCGCTGCACGTCGTCGGCAATGGCCTGCAAGGCGGCTTCGTCGCCTTCTTCGCGGCTCATTTCATACAGCTCGGCGTTGTCGGCCAGGTTGCGCGCCAGGTCGTCGAGCACGAGCACCACGTCGTCGAGGCGTTTTTTTTCCTTGCCCAGCTCCTGGGCTTTTTGGGGGTCGTTCCAGACGGCAGGGTCTTCCAGCGCGGCGTTCACGGTGCGCAGGCGGTCGGCCTTGGCAGGGTAGTCAAAGATACCCCCGTAGCTCGGCGGTGCGGGCGGTGAGGTCTGCGATCTGGCTGCCAATCTGGTTGATGCGTTCTGCGTCCATGATGTTTTCCGGGTGTTTCTTGAGAAAAAAGCGGGCGATTCTCGCATGTGGGTCTCTCGGGAGCCTGCCTGCGGCGGGCTTTGCCGCCTTTGCGCGACTGGCGGCGGCGCGGCGGCATCTGGCGGTTTGCTTCCCGTCCGCCAGATCGCATCAAAAACAGGAGCGAATTCAAGGGGGTCGAAATGCCGTCTCGCGCAGTTTCCACTAGGACCTCATGCTACGAATAAAGTAGTGAAAATGACCGTCTGCCCGTGGCCCTGTGCGGACAGATTGCGAACAGGTTCTCAGAGCTTCGCCAGTGTGCGCAGCAGGGCCTCTTGCACCGGCGGGGGCGCGACGGCCATGCGCACGTGGCCGGGCAGGCCGAAGCTGGCGCAGTCGCGCAGCTTGAAGCCTTGGGCGCGCAGGGCGGCCAGCAGCGCGGGCAGCTCGTGCGCCGCCAGCGGCGGGCGGGCGGTGAAAAAGCTGGTTTGGCTGGGCAGCGCTTGCCAGCCCGCTTGCGCCAGCCCGTCAAGCTGCCGCGCGCGCCACTGGCGCAAGGTGGCGCGGCACGCATGCAGCCAGGCGGCGGCGGCGGGGCTGGCCCAGGCTTGCAGCAGGGCTTGCCCGTGCGCGCCCAGCGGCCAGGAAGGGGCCAGCGCCTGCACGCGCGCAAGCAAGGCGGCATCCGCATGCAAGGGGGCGATGGCGTAGGCGGCGCGCACGCCGGTCAGGCCCAGCGCCTTGTTGGGGGTGATGAGGCGCCAGGCGCGTTGCAAGGCGGCTTCGTCCAGGCTGGGCGCGCCTTGCAGGCGCAAGGGGGCGTAGGCCTCGTCCAGCGCCAGCGTTTGCTGCGGCGCGAGGGCGGTGGCCAGCGCGGGCAGGTCAGTTTGCGGCTGGCCCAGCGGGCTGGATGGCTCGCAGGCCCATAGCAGCGCGGCTTGCGCGGGCGCGGCAGCCAGCGGCAGGCCGTGGGCTTGGGCGGCGCGGGCGTAGTCGCCGTAGGCGTGGCGGGGCAGCCAGACGGCGGGCGGCGCGCCGCCATCGCGCGCGGCGGCGCCTTGCAGGGCCACGGCGGCGGTCAGGCGCTGGATGAATTCGCTGCCGCTGGCGGCCACGAAGATGCGGCTGGCCGCCACGCCGTGCCACTGGCCCAGCAGCGCGCGCAGGCGGGTGTAGGCGGAGTCGGGGTAGCGGCGCGCGTCGGCCCGCTCCAGCGCCCGCACGGCCAGCGGGCAGGGGCCGCAGGCGTTGGCGTTGGTTGAAAGATCGTGCTCGGGCGCGCCCTGGGCGTCGGGGCCGCCGTGAAGGGGGGTGGGGCCGGGCATGGCGGCAGGTTCGGGTTGCTGCAAAAAAAGTGAGCGGCCCGCGCTGATTCCACGGGGCTTGGGGCTGGTTTGATGCTGATTGGGCGCCGCTTTGAAAGAAGGGCGGCGGCGCTTCAAGGCAGTTCCGCCCCGGTTTCTTCCTGCGGCGCGGGCGGCGCAATGCGCCCCAGGCGCTGGGCTAGGGACTGGGGCTGGCCGGTGAGCAAGGCGGCGTAATCGACGGTGTTGGAGAGCACGTTTTTGACGTAGGTGCGGGTTTCGTCGAAGGGAATGTTTTCCACCCAGGCTGCGCCTTCCAGCTCGGGGCCGGCGCCGTCGTCGGGGGCGCGCCACTGGCGGGGCGGTGGGGCGGCGTGTAGGGGCGGCGGCCAGGGGCAGGGCGCCGTCAAAGCGCTCCAGCGCCAGCTTCAGGTAGTGGGAGCCGATTTGCAAGTTGGTGTCCAGCTCGTTGATTTGCGCAGGCTTGAAGCCCTTGAGGCCGAGCTGGCGCGCCGTCCAGCGGGCCGTGGCGGGCATGATTTGCATCAGGCCCGATGCGCCCGCGCGCGAGCGGGCGGCGGTGACAAAGCGGCTTTCCTGCCGGATGAGGCCGTAGACGTAGGCCGCTTCCAGCCCGCTGGCGCTGGCGTGGCTGAGCACTTCGGTGCGGTGCGGGGTGGGAAAGCGCAGGGCTTCGTCGCTGAAGGGCAGGCGTTCGCTGGCGCTGATGCAGCGGTCCCACACTTCGTGCTGGCAGGCGTAGGCGGCTGCGGCGTGGCGCTGTTCGTCGCTCATGCCGCCGGGCGTGTGCAGATTGACGGTGTAGTTCCATTCGCGCACGCCTTCGCCGCGCAGGCCCAGCAAGATGGCCAGCAGCGCGCGGTTCAGGCCCGCGTTGTGCCGCACGGCCTGCTGCATGGCAGCGGGCACGGGCGGGGCGGCGGGGGCGCGTTGCAGGCGCAGGCCCAGGCGCTCGGCGGCGAGCTTTTCGTAAAAGCCGCCGCCGCTGGCGCGGGCGATGGATTGGTAAAGCGGCTGCGCCTGCGCGGCCTGCCCCGTGGCGGCCAGTGCGCGCGCCTTCCAGTACACCCATACGGGCTGGCTGGCCTGGGCGGCGGGCATGGCGCTGATGGCGCGCAGCACTTCAGGCCACTGCCCGGCGCGCAAGGCGGCGCGAGCCATCCATTCGCGCGCTTCGGGCAGCAGCCAAGCGGGCTGGCGCACGTGGCTGAAGTAGGAGGGCGCGTCGGCGGAAAGGCGCAGCGCGGCTTTGTGGCCGGCGGCGGCCCAGACCCAGTCGCGGCCTTCTTCGCTCATTTGCCCGGCCCACTGGGGCATCCAGGCGCTGGCTTGCGCGGGGTCGGCGCTGGCAAGCCGGGCCAGCGCCAGGGTGGTGAGTTCGCGGCGCAAGGCGGCATCGGCCACGGCGGCGGGCTGCGCGGCCAGCCAGCGGGCGGGGCTGGCGGCAATGGCTTCAATGTGCGGCAGCGCTTCAGGGTGCAGCAGGGCGACGGCGGCGCGCGCCAGCGGGGTTTTGCCCGCCAGCAAGGCAGCGCGCGCCTTGCGCCAGACGGCGGACGGCGGCACTTGCCCATCGTCCAGCAGGCGCGAGACGGCCCAGAGGCACCCGTCGTCAGCGTCTTTTTGCGCCAGCCACAGGCGGGCGGCTTCTTCGCCCGCGCCCGCCGCCGTTTCCGGATGCGTCAGATGCGCCAGCCCCAGCGCGTAGCAGCGCACTTGCGCGTCATCTCGCATGCGGTAGGGCGGCTCGTAGGCCAGAAAGCGCCCCCAGTCGCGCCGCTGGCCCAGCAGCAGCAGCCAGTCGTTGCGCAGGCGGTCTTCCTGATACGTGCCTGCGTGGCGCTGCAAGAAGGCGTCCACCTCGGCGGGCTGCGCCAGCGGCAGGCGCGCTTTCAGCTCCCAGTAATCGGCCCACGGCTCCAGCGCATGGCCCGCCGCCAGCGGCAGCAGGGCCGCAAGCTGCGCCCGGTCGCTCTTGCGGAAGGCGGCGCGCATTTGCACGATGACGGCGTCGGCGGCGCCAAGGGCCTGCGCGCCGGGCGCGTCGGGCGCATCAGGGTTCAAGCCGGTTTGCGCCCCGGCCAGGGGAGCGGCCAGCGCCAGCAGCAATGTCAGAATCTTTCGCATATTGACTGAATTATGAGCACCCGCCCTGACAAAAAAGCCCTGCGCCAGCGCCTGATGGCCCAGCGCCAGAGCCTGCCTGGCCGCACGGCGCGATCGGCCGCCCTGCACGCAGCGCTGCGGGCCTGGCTGGCGGGCCGGCCCGAAACCTGTGTGGGCGCTTACTGGCCCATCAAGGGCGAGTTCGATCCCCTGCCCGCCCTGTGCCATTGGCAACAAGAAGGCCAGCAGCAGGAAGGCCAGCAGGCGAACCAGCGCCGCCGCATCGGCCTGCCCGTGATGGACAAGGCCAGCAAAACCCTGGCCTTTCACGACTGGCACCCCGGCTGCCCGATGGAGATGGACGCCTGGGGCATTCCCCAGCCCAAGGGCACGCCAGCCATCGCGCCCGATCTGCTGCTGGTGCCCTGCGTGGGCTATGCGCCCGGCGGCGTGCGCCTGGGCTACGGCGGCGGCTTTTATGACCGCACCCTGGCCGCGCTGCGCCCGCGCCCCTATGCCGTGGGCCTGGCCTTTGCCTGCGCCTTCGTGGCCGACTTGCCGCCCGAGCCGCACGACGCGCCGCTGGACGCCATCCTCACCGACTGCGGCCTGGCCTGGCCCGCCAAGGCCGAATCGCATTGAAAACAGGAGCAAATTCAAGACCCATGAAAACGGCTCTGGCGCAATTTCCACCAGGACCTTATGCTATTTAAAAAGGAGCGAAAAAAGACCCTTCATCCAGCCCCGCCAAGCGGCTGCCCGGCTTGAAAAAGAACGGGGCAGCCGCAACTGCCCTGTGTCATTGGGAGTGTGCGCACTGCACGCTCACGAAAGGAGAAAACACTGATGCGAGCCGACAAATTCACAACCAAATTTCAAGACGCGCTGGGCGACGCCCAGTCGCTGGCGCTGGGCAAAGACCACGCCTACATCCAGCCCGAGCACTTGCTGGCCGCCATGCTGCGGCAAGAAGGCGGCCCCAAGTCGCTTTTGCAGCGCGCGGGCGTGAACACGCAGCAGCTGGCGCAGGCGCTGGATGCTGCCGTGCAGCGCCTGCCGCAAGTGCAGGGCCAGGAGCAGGTGCAGCCCAGCCCTGATCTGATGAAGCTGCTGCAAACCACCGAAAAAGAATCCATCAAGCGCGGCGACCAGTTCATCCCCAGCGAAATGTTTTTGCTGGCGCTCACCGAAGCCAAAGGCGAAGCCGCCCGCATCGCCAAGGAAGCGGGGCTGACGCGCAAGGCGCTGGAAGCGGCCATTGACGCCGTGCGCGGCGGCCAGACGATGGACAGCGCCGACGGCGAAAGCCAGCGCGAGGCGCTGAAGAAATACACGCTCGATCTGACCGAGCGCGCACGCCAGGGCAAGCTGGACCCGGTGATTGGCCGCGACGACGAAATCCGCCGCGCCATTCAGGTGCTGCAACGCCGCAGCAAGAACAACCCCGTGCTCATTGGCGAGCCGGGCGTGGGCAAAACGGCCATCGTGGAAGGGCTGGCCCAGCGCATCGTGGCCGGCGAAGTGCCCGACACCCTGCGCGACAAGCGCGTGCTGGCGCTGGACATGGCGGGCCTGCTGGCCGGGGCCAAGGACCGGGGCGAGGTCGAGGAGCGCCTCAAATCCGTGCTCAAGGAAGTGGCGCAAGACGAAGGCCGCATCATCTTGTTCATCGACGAAATCCACACGATGGTGGGCGCGGGCAAAGCCGAAGGCGCAATGGACGCGGGCAACATGCTCAAGCCCGCCTTGTCGCGCGGCGAGCTGCACTGCATTGGCGCCACAACGCTGGACGAATACCGCAAATACATCGAAAAAGACGCCGCGCTGGAGCGGCGCTTCCAGAAAGTGCTGGTCGATGAACCCAGCGTGGAAGACACCATCGCCATCTTGCGCGGCCTGCAGGAAAAGTACGAAGTGCACCACGGCGTGGACATCACCGACCCGGCCATCGTCGCCGCCGCCGAGCTGAGCCAGCGCTACATCACCGACCGCTTCCTGCCCGACAAGGCCATTGACCTCATCGACGAAGCGGCGGCCAAGATCAAGATCGAAATCGACTCCAAGCCCGAAGAAATGGACAAGTTGGAGCGCCGCATGATCCAGCTCAAGATCGAGCGCGAAGCCATGAAGAAGGAAACCGACGAGGCTTCCCGCAAGCGCCTGGCGCTCATTGAAGACGACCTGGCCAAGCTGGAAAAGGAATACGCCGATCTGGACGAAATCTGGAAGGCCGAAAAAGCCAGCGCCCAGGGCAGCGAGCAAATCCGCAAGCAGATTGACCAGATTCGCTTCCAGATTGACGAATTCACCCGCAAGGGCGACTTCAACAAAGTGGCCGAGCTGCAATACGGCCAGCTGCCCGCGCTGGAAAAACAGCTCAAGGAAGCGCAGGCTACCGAAGTGGCCGGCGAGCGCGCCGCGCCCAAGCTGCTGCGCACGCAAGTGGGCGCGGAAGAAATCGCCGAAGTCGTCAGCCGCGCCACCGGCATCCCGGTCAGCAAAATGATGCAGGGCGAGCGCGAAAAGCTGCTGCACATGGAAGAGGCCCTGCACCGCCGCGTGGTCGGCCAAAACGAAGCCGTGAACGCCGTGGCCGACGCCATCCGCCGCTCGCGCTCGGGCCTGTCAGACCCGAACCGGCCCCTGGGCAGCTTCTTGTTCCTCGGCCCCACCGGCGTGGGCAAAACCGAACTGTGCAAGGCGCTGGCGGGCTTCTTGTTCGACAGCGAAGAGCACCTCATCCGCATCGACATGAGCGAGTTCATGGAAAAACACTCCGTGGCCCGGCTCATTGGCGCGCCCCCCGGCTACGTGGGCTACGACGAAGGCGGCTACCTCACCGAAGCCGTGCGCCGCAAGCCCTACAGCGTGGTGCTGCTCGACGAAGTGGAAAAAGCCCACCCCGACGTCTTCAACGTGCTGCTGCAAGTGCTTGACGACGGGCGCCTCACCGACGGCCAGGGCCGCACCGTGGACTTCAAAAACACCGTCATCGTGATGACCAGCAACATCGGCAGCGCCCAGATCCAAAGCCTGGCCGGCCAGCCGTATGAAGACATCAAGGAAGTCGTGTGGGCCGAGCTGAAAAACCACTTCCGCCCGGAATTTCTCAACCGCATCGACGAAACCGTGGTCTTTCACGGGCTGGACGCCAAACACATTGGCGAAATCGCCCGCATCCAGCTGCAAGTGCTCAAGGCGCGGCTGGAAAAAATGGACCTCACGCTCGACGTGAGCGAACAGGCCTTGGAGGAATTGGCCAAAGTCGGATTCGACCCCGTCTTTGGCGCGCGGCCCCTGAAGCGCGCCATTCAGCAGCGCATTGAAAACCCGCTGTCCAAGCTGCTGCTGGAAGGCAAATTCCCGCCCAAATCCACCATCCACGTCAAAGTGGACCCGGTGCAAAACCCCGGCGTCTTCGAATTCAGCGCCTGACAGCCGCCCCCCCATGCCGGGCGGCCCGCCCCATGCGCCGCCTGGCAGCCCGCCAGGATGGCAGCAGGCGCGGGCCACAGCCTGATTTGATGCTTGCGCAAGCGAGGGGGTTTGAAGCGTGGCGGCGGGCCGAGAGCGGGAGAGGCCGCGCCTTACCCCGCTGCGCCCAGCACGCGGGTTTTGAGCAGGGCGAGCTGGTCGCGCGCCTGGGCGGCCTGCTCGAATTCCAGGTTGCGGGCGTGTTCCAGCATTTGTTTTTCCAGGCGCTTGATTTCGCGGGCCAGGTCTTTTTCGTTCATTTCCTCGACCTCGCGGCGGGCGGCGGCGCGCTCGCGGGCCTGCTGGGCCTGGCGGTCTGATTTTTCGGAATACACGCCGTCGATGAGGTCGCGCACTTTTTTGACGATGCCGCGCGGGGTGATGCCGTGCGCCTGGTTGTAGGCCATTTGCTTGTCGCGCCGGCGGCGGGTTTCGTCAATCGCCTTTTTCATGGATTCGGTGACGTGGTCGGCATACAAAATGGCTGTGCCGTGCGCGTTGCGCGCGGCGCGCCCGATGGTCTGGATGAGGCTGCGTTCGGCGCGCAGAAAGCCTTCCTTGTCGGCGTCCAGAATGGCCACGAGCGAGACTTCCGGTATGTCCAGCCCTTCGCGCAGCAGGTTGATGCCCACCAGCACGTCAAACGCGCCCAGGCGCAAATCGCGAATGATTTCCACGCGCTCGACGGTGTCCACGTCGCTGTGCAGGTAGCGCACTTTCACGCCGTTTTCATTCAGGTATTCGGTGAGCTGCTCGGCCATGCGCTTGGTGAGCGTGGTAATCAGCACGCGCTCGCCTTGCTGCACGCGCTGGCGGATTTCCTGCAACACATCGTCCACCTGGTGCGTGGCGGGGCGCACTTGCACTTCGGGGTCGAGCAGCCCCGTGGGGCGCACCACTTGTTCCACCACTTGCCCGGCGTGCTCTTTTTCGTAATCCGCCGGGGTGGCGCTCACGAAGATGACCTGGCGCATGCGCTGCTCGAATTCGGCGAATTTCAGGGGCCGGTTGTCCAGCGCGCTGGGCAGGCGAAAGCCGTATTCCACCAGCGTGGTTTTGCGGGCGCGGTCGCCGTTGTACATGGCGTTGAGCTGGCCGATCATCTGGTGGCTTTCGTCCAGAAACATGATGGCGTCGCGCGGCAGGTAGTCGGTGAGCGTGGGGGGCGGATCGCCCGGCCGCGCGCCCGACAGGTGCCGCGTGTAGTTTTCAATGCCCTTGCAGTGGCCCAGCTCGGTGAGCATTTCCAGATCAAAGCGGGTGCGCTGCTCCAGCCGCTGCGCTTCCACCAGCTTGCCTTCGGCGGTGAAGAATTTCAGGCGTTCATTGAGTTCCTGCTTGATGGTTTCCACCGCCGCCAGCGTTTTTTCGCGCGGGGTGACGTAATGGCTGGAGGGGTAAATCACGAAACGCGGCACGTTTTGCTGAATGCGGCCCGTGAGCGGGTCAAACAGGGCGATGCTTTCAATTTCGTCGTCAAACAGCTCAAAGCGCACGGCCAGTTCCGAATGCTCGGAGGGGAACACGTCGATCGTGTCGCCGCGCACGCGGAAGGTGCCGCGCGAAAAATCCGTTTCACTGCGCTGGTATTGCATGCGCACCAGCTGCGCAATGGCCTCGCGCTGCCCCTGCTTGCCGCCCACCTTCAAAATCATGCGCATTTGCAAATAATCATCGGGCGCGCCAATGCCGTAAATGGCCGAAACCGTGGCCACAATCACCACATCGCGCCGCTCCAGCACGCTTTTGGTGGCCGAAAGGCGCATTTGCTCGATATGGTCATTAATGGCGCTGTCTTTTTCAATGAACAAATCGCGCTGCGGCACGTAGGCTTCCGGCTGGTAGTAATCGTAATAACTCACGAAATATTCCACCGCGTTTTTCGGGAAAAACTCGCGAAATTCACTGTAGAGCTGCGCCGCCAGCGTTTTGTTGGGCGCAAACACAATGGCCGGCCGCCCCAGCCGCGCAATCACATTGGCCATGGTGAAGGTTTTGCCTGAACCGGTCACGCCCAGCAGGGTCTGGAACACCTCGCCATCGCGCACGCCTTCCACCAGCTGCGCAATGGCCGTGGGCTGGTCGCCCGCTGGCGGGTAGGGCTGCCAAAGCTGAAAGGGCGAATCAGGGAAGGTGACGAAGCGGCCTTCCGGGGCGGCGGTTGATGCGGAAACAGGCGTGGAGTCTGGCGTGGCGGGCGGCATGGCTGGCGGCAAGGCGGGCAAAACCGGGCATCGTATAGCGCCCGGGCTGCCCGCGCGGCGCGCTGGCGTGGGCAAAACGGTGCGCTGCTATTGCCTTGATAGCTGCCCGCGCCCGTATTCAGAGGGCTGGCGCTGGTTTTGAGCTGAATTGAAATGGCGCGCTGCGGCTCCAGAAGCAATCAAGGCTGCCGCAATCCGGAAGGATGAGCTGTTGATGCTCCAGGCAGAACGGCAAAACCCACAGGCGCAAGCCAGGCGGCTGAAACTCGAAAACAGGCAGCGCCTGCCTGAAAGCATCCGTTTTTGGGTAAATCAGCGCCATGTCGCCTTGCCCTTTGAGATAAGTCTGGCCGTAGGCGTGCAGCTGATAGAAGTCTGCCTGGCTCAGTCCGTACTTGTCTTCGCTGTTGCCGCGTGCGTTGTCAAGCAGCTTCCATTTTGTGTCCAGCACCAGACGGTTTTCTCCTGATTGCTGAACCAGCACATCAGGCTTCAGGCGAAACCAGCCTTGCTCCCTGTGCCTGACCAGCGAATGGCTGCCAGCTTGCACGCGCAGGGTGAAAGGCGGCGCGAGCTGCCGCTTCAGATGCCTGGCCACGCAGGCTTCAAATATTTCCGCCATCGGAAACAGCAGCGAGGGCGCGTCATGCCCGCCCGCGCCGGTAAGGGGCGATTCGTTTTGCAAGATCAGGCGCGCCCACGCCAGCGCGCTGGCGTAATGCGCCATGCTGCGGTCCAGCCGCGTCCGCCGGAAATCCTGCGCGGGTTGCGCTGACTGCGGAATTTGAGCGAACACGAAGCACAGTTCGCGCGCCAGTTGCTGATGAGCGGGCCAGGCTGTCCACGAAAGAGTCCGCCGCAGCGCAGAGTGCAGCAGGCGGTTTTCGGGGCGATCGCTTGAAAACTCGTCGAACTCGCAAAAAAAGCGGTCGTGCTGGCACAGGTTCCGCCGCAGATGCGCGGTCATTTGCAGCTTGCCGCGCAGCGCGAACACGTTGCCGCGCCGCGCAACGTAGTCGCCGCGCAGGCCGCGTTTGACAACGCGCTCTGCGGCGCGCAGGAATTCGCCGATGAACACCTCCAGCAGGGGCATGCGCGCGGCCTTCAGGCAAGCGCTTTCGGTTTGAATGTGGCGAAACCGCGCCAGGCAGCACAGCATCCTGATGAAAAGCTGCCGCGCCCGGGCATCAGCCTGGTCGCCGCTTGTGGCCCGGCCAATCTTCGGCAGCACTTCAATCTGGTAGCCGCCCGGCGCGCGAATCACCCCGGCGTATCCGCCCAGCGCCTGCACGGCGCGGCGGCCGCCTTTTTGCATCAGGCGCAGCCAGGCCGTGCCGCCCGCCAGCGCCTGGGCCTCCAGCCAATCGAAAACCGGCTTCGGCACTGCGCGCAGCCCGCTGGCGTTGGGTGCGGACGGCGGGCATGCCGTCAGCGCGTCGAATTCGTAAATCGTGATGCCAGCCATCCGCGCGCCTGCCGCCTGTCAGTTGGAAGAGAAAGACTGATAAATACCGATATAAGCGTCAGGTTCGGAAAACGCCTTTTCCTGCAATACGTAATGGCGCTTGAGGGCGTGGTTTTCAAGCTCATGGTTTTCACCAAACAAGGCATTCAGGTCCGTTTCACTTTCAGTCATGAACTGATGCGCCTTCTCTTTCTGGTTATCGCCCAGCACCAGGCGAATCTTTTGCCAGTCATCGAAAAAATACTCTTCCAGCAGCGCAACAATGCGATGGCGGAAAACATTTTTCAAATCGTCAAAATGTTTTATGCCCATCAGATAGGCATGGCCGATGCAGTGGTCGCGGTCATACAGCGCCTCAATGCGCGCGTTCATTTTTTCCAGCATTTGGCACAGGTTGATTTCCTTGTTTTCAAAAACCACCTTTCCCAGCAGTGCGCCATCCGGCAGCAAGGGCCTGAACTCAAACCGGCGGCGCAAGGCCATATCCAGCAAGGCCAGCGAGCGGTCGGCCGTGTTCATCGTGCCATAGATATCCACATTGGCCGGCACGGAGAATTTTTCGCCGGAATACGGCAGAACCACTTCGATGGGCGGTTTTTCTCCATTCAGCGGATCGCGCTTGTCCGCTTCAATCAGCGTGATCAGCTCGCCAAAAATCTTGCTGATATTGCCCCGGTTGATTTCGTCAATCACCATCGCAAACCGCTGGCCGGGCGACTGCCTTGCCTCATCGCACAGTTGCTTGAATACGCCCAGGCGAATTTCATAGGCCACTTCCCCCTGGGCCGTTTCATCATTCAATACAGGGCGCAATCCCTCGACAAATTCCTCGGAACCTGTTCAGAGTCTGGCCGTGAGGGGCGAAAGTGCGGATCGGGATGGGCTGCAAGGCGCAAACCACAGATGGGCCTTGTGGCCCATCGAGGATTTGCAACGCCGCAGGCCGCCCGAGGCCGCGCTTTTCGCACCCACGGGCAGACTTTGAACAGGTTCTTATAGCCATAGGACTGATGGAAGGTGACGAAGCGGTAGCGCTGAATGACGCTGGCTTCTTGCGGCCCACGCTTGAACTCATCAACAAGCGCAATCAAATCAGCGCAGGCATCTTCCCAGTCCCCCGCCAACTTCCATACCGAACTGGCGTTCTTATCGAACACGGCAGGGGCCGCACGGTTTTGTGTTGCCACAATGGAACCTTCGATTGCGTGGTGCTGTAAAGCGCCCCACAAGGTGGCCCGCAAATTTTGGATGCTTTTGGCCTTTGCAATGGCCTGGATAAATGGATGGCGGGTCATTTGCGTGACATCGGCTTTTCCGCCCAAGTCATACAACACGGCAGCCGCGCTTTCCCACCATTTCAAGGTTGTGATTTTTTCGGCGATGAATCGATTACGCCATTCTTCCGGAGAAACATTCGTTTGAGCATATTCATGTTTAAGAATTTCGTTTAGCTTATGGGTCTTTCCCGTGCCAGGCGGGCCGTAATAAATGAGATTGGTGCAAGGCGCGGGCGGCGCAGCGCCGCCATTTTTTTGCTGATGCGTCATCCCTATCTGCCGCCCATATTCCAGAATGCCCATGCCCGCCGGGCGTTTTGCAATGGCGGCTTTTTGCAAGGCGGCCATGCCTTCGCTGGCGTCGCGGCCCGTGTATGCGGCCAAAAGCGCGGGCTTGAAAACGTCCACGATCACCGGGTTTTGCCGGTTTTGATAATGAAAGGCGACTTTCCATCTGAATGCTTCGCCTTCGGCCTCTTTGATTCGTAGGCTGCGTCCTTCGCTGTCTTTGAAACCGAGCGCCCCAATGCCGTCCACATCTCCTTGCGAGGCCAGTTCCGCAATCTGAATCACGTAATCGCGCACCTTTTCAAAAGCTTCTTCAGCCGTTGCGCCCAGAGCCGAATACCAGGCATGCGAATCGCAATAGCGCAACCTGCCATGACTTTCTTTTGGCTCATCGTTTGCGCGCGAAAAAATACCAAATTTCGATGCCCATATGCCCCGGATGCTGCCCAGATCGCGAAGCCGCCATTCAAGCCAGTAGGTAAAAGTATCTTTTGAGCCAGCCTGGGTGTATTCATCCAGCGTCATCGTACGCAGGCGCCGGGCGGGCCATTCCTTCAAAAATTCATCCCACAGGGCGTAAAGCTGTTCAATATCTTTCATGAATCAATGGCCTTCCTGGCGTTGAAAGTGCAGGCATTTTTGAAATGTATGCGAATGAGCGCATTGGTCCGCTGGCGGCCAGGGCGGCCAAGACCAGAAAGGGCGGGCGGCAAGCGGGCGCCTATGCGGCCTTCAGCGGCTGGCTTGCAAGCGGATTTGAAGGCGTGCACTGAAGGCGTGCGCATTGCGGACGCGGGCACTCATCAGTTGCTCCATACGCTTTAGGAAGCCAAAAACAGGAGCAGATTCAGGGGGGGCGGAATACCGCTTCGCGCCCGTTCCACTAGGACCTCATGCTATGTTTTTAGAAGCGCCTAAAGCTGGCGGATGAATGACGCCAGCTCCGGCGGCAGCGCGGCTTGCAGCTCAATGGCCTGGCCGGTGGCCGGGTGCGCAAAGCGCAGGCGCCAGGCGTGCAGGAACATGCGTTTGAGGCCGTGCTTTTGCAGGGCGCGGTTCAGGGCGAAGTCGCCGTATTTGTCGTCACCCGCAATGGGGTGGCCGCTGCTGGCCAGGTGCACGCGGATTTGGTGGGTGCGGCCGGTTTTGATGGTGACTTCCAGCAGGCTGCCCTCGGGCAGGCCGGGCGCAAAAGCGGGCAGGCGCTTTTGCACGCGCACAAGGGTGATGGCGCGCAGGCCCTGGGGGTCGTCACGGCTGGCAATTTGCACGCGGCGCTCGCCTTCGCCAGCCGCGCCAGCGGGCACGATGAGCTTGCGCAGCGGCGCGTCAATCACTTTGCGCCCGGCAGGCCATGCGCCCAGCGCCAGCGCGAGATAGGTTTTGCCGGTGGCGCGGTCGCGGAACTGGTCTTGCAACTGCTTGAGGGCGCTGCGTTTTTTTGCGATGAGCAGGATGCCGCTGGTTTCGCGGTCCAGCCGGTGCACCAGCTCCAGATAGCGGGCTTGCGGACGGGCGCGGCGCAGCTGCTCGATGACGCCAAAGCTCACGCCAGAGCCGCCATGCACGGCCACGCCAGCGGGTTTGTCAATGGCGATAAGGTGCTCGTCTTCCATCAGCACGGCAAATTCGCGCGCGGGAGCCGCCGGCTGGGGCCTGGCGGCAATGCGGATGGGCGGCACGCGCACGGCGTCGCCCGCTTGCAGGCGCGTGTCGGCGCTGGCGCGCGCCTTGTTCACGCGCACTTCGCCGCTGCGGATGATGCGGTAGACGTGTGTTTTGGGCACGCCCTTGAGATGCCGCATGAGAAAGTTGTCCAGCCGCTGGCCGGCGCTTTCGGCGTCCACGGACAAGGTGCTGGCCTGGCTGGCGCAGGCCAGCGCCAGGGGCGCGCGGGCAGGCATGGAAGCTGGCATGGATGGGGCGGCGGCCATCAGCGCGAAGCACGGCACGATGCACGCGGGGCGCGTATGCAATAAGTGAAAAAACGGATGAATGGAATCGGCATTTTCAGGCGGAGGCAGAAAGCAGGCAAAAGCGATGGGCGCGCGGCCTGTCTGGCTTTGCATCCAAAAAAGGAGCAAATCCAGACCATCAAAAAAGCGCTCAGCGCAGGAAACACGGGGACATCATGCTATGAAACAAGGAGCTGAATTTGCCGCCTTCTTGCGCCTTGGCCGGGCCGCCTGAAAAGCGCGGCGGATTGTACAAACGCAGTGCCATGCCCCGGACGGCGCGGCAGGCCCCGCGCCTATAATCCGCGCCTGTCCGCGCCCATAGCCTGAAACCTGCTGATTCATACAGCCCGGCAACTTCGTGAAACAGGCGCCGCGCGGGCAAGGTTCATGCCACGCGCCACGCGCCCGGCTGCCGCTAGCGGCCCCCGGCGGTGGCGGCAGGCCGGATCGAAACACTCGGACACTGAAACGGATTTTTCTTCCGGCAGGCCCCTTTGCAATGCCTGCCGGTCTTTTCTGGACAGGCAATGCTTTTTTTGTGGGTTTGGCTGGCTTCACTCTGGCGCGGGCGTCAAGCCGCCGCGCCAGCGTTTGGCGGCCTCTTTCCGCCTTCTGCCGCACCCGCTGCGGCGGCCCCGGCAGGCAGCGGGCTGGCCCACGGCCTGTTTTGCGCCTGCCCGCACGCGCCGCCGTGGCGCCTGATGCGCCCCGCCATGCCCCGCCTGGGGTGAACGGCTGACTGGCGCGCGCCCGTTTCCCTTTCCTTTGTTTCGCTTCGCGCTCCTGCTGCGGCATGAGGTGCGGCCCCCTGGCGGGCCTGTTTTGATTTGCAAGAGACAAAGGACAGCGCATCATGAAACGGATGCTGATCAACGCCACGCAGGCCGAAGAGTGCCGCCTGGCGATCGTCGATGGACAAAAACTGCTTGACTACGAAGTCGAAGTGGAGGGGCGCGAGCAGCGCAAGGGCAACATCTACAAAGCCGTGGTCACGCGCGTAGAGCCATCGCTGGAGGCGTGTTTTGTGGACTACGGCGAAGAACGTCACGGTTTTCTGCCTTTCAAGGAAATCTCGCGCCAGTACTTCGCCGAAGGCGTGCCCGTTTCGCAGGCGCGCATCAACGACGTCATCAAGGAAGGCCAGGAGCTGCTGGTGCAGGTGGAAAAAGAAGAGCGCGGCAACAAGGGCGCGGCGCTCACCACCTTCATCAGCCTGGCCGGGCGCTACGTGGTGCTCATGCCCAACAACGCGCGCGGCGGCGGCGTTTCGCGCCGCATCGAAGGCGACGAGCGCGCCGAGCTGAAAGAGGCGATGGACCAGCTCGAATACCCCAAGGGCATGTCCATCATCGCCCGCACCGCCGGCATAGGCCGCAGCGCGACCGACCTGCAATGGGACCTGAACTACCTGCTCAAGCTCTGGGGCGCCATTGACGACGCGGCCAAAGGCGGCAAGGGCGCCATGCTGATCTACCCCGAAAGCAGCCTGGTCATCCGCTCCATGCGCGACTACTTCAGCAGCGACATTGGCGAAATCCTGATCGACACCGACGACATGTTCGAGCAGGCTCAGCAGTTCATGAGCCACGTGATGCCCGAGCACGCCAGCCGCGTCAAGCGCTACCGCGACGCCGCGCCGCTGTTTTCGCGCTTCCAGATCGAGCACCAGGTGGAAAGCGCCTACAGCCGCACCGTGCAGCTGCCCTCGGGCGGCGCCATCGTCATCGACCACACCGAAGCCCTCGTGGCGGTGGACGTGAACTCCGCCCGCGCCATCAAGGGCGGCGACATCGAAGAAACCGCCACCCGCACCAACCTCGAAGCCGCCGACGAAGTGGCCCGCCAGATGCGCCTGCGCGATTTGGGCGGCCTCATCGTCATCGACTTCATCGACATGGAGGAAAGCAAAAACCGCCGCGAAGTGGAAAACCGCCTGCGCGAAGCCCTGCGCCAGGACCGCGCCCGCGTGCAATTTGGCTCCATCAGCAAATTCGGCCTGCTGGAAATGAGCCGCCAGCGCCTCAAGCCCGCTCTCTCCGAAGGCGCATCCATTCCCTGCCCGCGCTGCGGCGGCTCCGGCCACGTGCGCGACACCGAATCGAGCGCGCTGCAAATCCTGCGCGTCATCCAGGAAGAGTCCATGAAGGACAACACTGCCGCCGTGCACGTGCAAGTGCCGGTGGAAGTGGCCAGCTTCCTGCTCAACGAAAAGCGCGCCGAAGTCGCCAAGATCGAGCTGCGCCAGCGCGTGGCTGTCGTCCTCGTGCCCAACAAAACGCTGGAAACGCCCCACTACAAGCTCGAGCGCCTCAAGCACGACGACCCGCGCCTTGACGCCCTGGCCGCCAGCTACAAACTGGCCGAAACGTTTGAAGACCCCACCGTCGTCACCCGCCGCAGCCAGGAGCCGACCAACCGCCAGCAGCCCGTCATCAAGGGCGTGCTGCACGACGCGCCCGCGCCCATCGCGCCGCCAGCGGCGCAGCCCGCCGCGCGCCCCATGCCCGGCGGCCATCCGGCCTACCCCGGCGGCCAGCCTGCCAGCTTCATGGCCTGGCTCAAACTCTGGCTGCAAAACCTCTTTGGCGGCCACCCGGCCGCCCCGGCCCCGGCGGCTGACCTCGCTGGCAAGCCCCGCGAAGCGAGCCGCAACGGCCAGCGCCGCGACAACAACCGCAACAGCCGCAACCGCAACGGCCAGCGCCGCGACAACCGCGACGAGCGCCCCACAGATCGCCCTGCCGAACGCAACGCCGAACGCAACGATCGCCCCGCCGACAGCGACACGCGCCGCCCGCCGCGCGACAACGGCCCAGGCAGCGAAAACCGTGACAGCCGCGAAGGCAGGGAAAGCCGCGAAAACCGCGCCAGCCGTGAAAACGGCGAACGCAACCGCCCGCCGCGCGCCGAACGGCAAGACCGGCCCGACCGCACCGAACGCCCCCGCCGCGACCCGCTGCCCGCTGATGCAGCCGATACGGCAGGCAACGCGCCCGCAGCCGCGCCCGTCGAAACCAGCGCCGAACCCCGCCGCAGCGAAAACGGCCGTAGCGAGCCGCGCAAGCCACGCGCGCAAGCCGCAGCCGCCGAAAGCGACACCCGCCAGCCGCCAGCCGCCCAGGCTGACGCCGCAGGCCAGAGCGCCGTTCCTGCCGAAGGCGAAAACGCGCCAGAAAACGAGGCAGGAAACGTGACGGAAAACGCTCCTCAAGGCGAGCGCCGTGAACGCCGCGCCCGCGACCGCTATGGCCGCGACCGCCGCCGCAGCCGTGACAGCGCCGACAGCGCCAGCGAAAGCGCCCATGAAGGCAAGGGCGAAAGCGGCAGCAGCGCCGATGCCGCCATGGAAGAAGCCGTGCCCGCCTCCTACTTCAGCCGTGGCGCGGCCCTGGCGGCCGCCAGCGCGCCGCCTGCCAGCGCCGAAGCCGCGCCAGCCGCCGCGCCCGAGCCTGCTCCGGCAGCGCCATCCACCCAGGCCGCGCCTGAAACAGCGCCCCCGGCCCGCGCCAAACCCGAAGCGGCACGGCCCTACGACCTGCCCGTCACCCAGCTATCGGAGCTGATTGAGAGTGCGGGCCTGCAATGGGTGCAGTCTGACCCTGACCGCGTCGCCGCCGCCCAGCAGGCCATCGCCGCCGAGCCGCCGCCGCAGCGCACGCCGCGCGAACGCGCGCCCTTGCCCGTGCTGGACGAAGGCCCGCTGATCCTGGTGGAAACACGGCAAGACCTGCGCCAGGCCGCCATGCCTTTTGACAACGCCTCATAAGCCCTGGCTGGCCCGCCTCACAAACGCGGGCCTTCCCCCAAAACAACAGACGCTGAATCCGCAATGGATTCAGCGTCTGTTTTTGCTTTCCTGAATTGATTCATCCATGAGCGGCAAAATCATTGTCATTGACCTCGAAGCCACCTGCTGGGAAGGAAATCCCCCGCCAGGAGAAATCAGCGAAATCATAGAAATAGGCATCTGCGTGCTGGATCAGGCCACCGGCGTCATCGATAAAAACAGGGGCATTCTGATAAAACCTGTGCATTCCGCAATCAGCCCGTTTTGCACGCAACTGACGACCATCACCCCCGATTTGATCGGGAAAGAAGGCATTTCTTTTGAAGAGGCCCTGCATATTCTTGGAAAGGAATATCAGGCGGGTCAGCATGCATGGGCCAGCTACGGCATGTACGACAAAAACATGCTGCAAAAACAGTGCGCTTTGCGGCATATTCCTTACCCCATGCACCATGAGCACATCAATGTGAAGGAGCTGTTCCGGCAAGTGACCCGCATTCCCGGAAAAGTGGGAATGAGCCAGGCCCTGGATATTCTGGGCTATCCGCTGCAAGGAACGCACCACCGGGGCGGAGACGACGCCTTCAATATCGCCAGGATATTGCGTTATTGCCTGAATCATTCTGAAGCCGCTATTGAATAAAAGCCCGTTCAAGGCGGATGCCGGCCATGCCGCCAAAGTCTGCAACAGGCGCTGTGTCCGGGCGCAGGGGCGGCGCCAGCGGCCCGCCTGCTTTTTTGCCGCGTGCGGCATATCGCAAGCAGACCGAAAACGAGCCATTGGGGCAGGCAGGCGGGTATCAAAAACAAGAGCGAATTCAGAAGCAAGAAATTGGCTTCTGCGCCCGTTTCACTAGGACCTCATGCTATGGATAGAGTAGCGAATAGAAGCGCTCTCTGAACCGGCTTGCGGCCAAGCGATGAACAGGCGCTCAGGCCTGCCCGCAGTGCAGGCAAGCGTGCTCGTGGCCGTGCGGGTGGCCGTGCGGGTGGCTGTGCCCGTCCATGTGACCCCATAGCAGCCAGGCATCGCGCCCTTCCAGCAGCAGCTCCACGCGCGCGCCCACGGGCAGCAGCACTTTGGTGGGCACGTGGCCCATGGGCAGGCCGCTGAGGATGGGCGTGCGCGTTTGCGCGCGCAGCCAGTGCACGGCTTCATTGAGGTTGAATCCCCGGTCGTGCGGCACAGGCTTGTAGGCCGAAAAGCTGCCCAGCAACACGGCTTGCTGCGCGTCCAGCACGCCCGCATGCAGCAGCTGGCAGAGCATGCGCTCGATGCGGTAAGGGTGTTCGCCCACGTCTTCCAGAAACAGCACGCCGCCCTGAATGGACGGCAGCCATGGCGTGCCCGCCAGCGCGCAAAGGGTGGAGAGGTTGCCGCCCCACAGCAGCGCGTCTTGCACGTGCAGCTTGCCGGGCACAGGCGCAGGCTGCGGCGCGAGCAATTGCGCACTTTTAGCCGGGCGCTGCGCGGGCAAACGCCAGCCCGTGCCTTCGCCTTCGCCCGAGAGCAAGTCGCCAAAGCAGGCTTGCATGATTTCGTCTGGCTCGCCAGGGCAGCCAAAGTCGGCGCACAGGGTCGGGCCGGCCCAGGTGATGGCGCCGGTTTGCGCCAGCAAGGCCATTTGCAGGGCGGTGAAGTCGCTCAGGCCCACAAAGCGCGTGCCTTGCTGCGCGGCGCGGGCAAGGGCCTCATAGGGCAGGGCGGGCAACAGGCGCGTGAGGCCGTAGCCGCCGCGCGTGATCAGCGCCACGTCAGCGCCGCTGGCCGCCGCGCGGGCAATGGCGGCCAGGCGCGTGGCGTCGTCGCCCGCGAAGCGCTGATGGCTGGCCAGGGCGGCTTCATCCACCTGCACTTCATGGCCCAGGGCCTGCAGGCGGCGCACGCCGCGCCGCAGGGCCGCGCGATCGCGCACCGCGCCGGAAGGAGAGTAGATGTAGATGCGAGGCATGAGCGGCTTTCAGCGTTTTTTCAGTGTTGCGGAGCAGCGCCAGGAACCGGCAGGCGGCGAATGGACGGCATTTTCGGCGCACGGCAGGGCTTGGCGGAGCAAATGGAGCTGGCTGGCAGCCGTTTCAAAATGGCCTTGTCCAGGCTGTCTGAAACGGCATTCACAAACTCACGCCGTCCTGCTCCATTTTGGCGGACAAGGCCGCCAGTTTTTTCGCCGGGTCAAGCAAAGGATTTAGCAGGTGGGCGGCGCAATCTTCGGCGGATTGGGCGATGGCCTGCCCGTCGGCAACCACTGCGCCGTGAAATACAAACGGCGGCAGAAACGGCGTTTTCAGCAGGTTTGCCGTCTGCTGCAGCGGTTTCAGAAATTCGCTCATGGAAAAGCTGTTGTAGCCGCCCGCCTGATACGAATCGGCAGGCCCGCCCGTAGAAATGGCGCAGACCCATTCTTTTCCCGCCAAAACCCCGCCTTTTGGCCCATATGCCCAGTTGTAGGTCAGCACATCGTCCAGCCATTGTTTCATCAGCGGCGGAATGGAATACCAGTAAAACGGATGCTGAAATACCAATCTGTCGTGCGCCAGCAGCGCAGCTTGTTCGGCCGCAATATCAATTTTGCCGTCGGGATACAGCTCGTATGGCTTGCGGACGGTCACATTGGGTTCGCGCGCCAAACGTTGCGCCCATGCGCGGTTTACTTTGGATTGAGAGAGATGGGGGTGAAACAAATTAATCAGTATTTTCATGGCGCTTCCTTTTTCAAATGGGCCGGACTGGGTGGTTTCAGAATGGGGCGGCTTTCCCGTCAGGGCGGACTGGCGGGCTGGCATGCCTGCGCCCAAACAGGCGAAAGAGCGCATACGCCAGCGTGGCAAAGGGCCACAGCCAGCCGACCCACTGGGCCAGGCCGTAAAAGTGGATGAAGCGGCCCTGCTCCCACTGCTGCAAATTGGCGGCGTCGTAGGCGCTCAAAGGAGCCTCGTTGAGCAGCCACAGCTGCGCGCCCAGCGCCACGGCCAGCAGGGCCAGGCAGGCGCGCTGCGGCAGGGGCAGCGCCAGCAAGGCCATGAGAGCGCCGCCTGCCAGCCCGCCAATTTGCGGCGCGCGCAGCCAGCCCCAGGCAGAGGCAGGCCCCCAGGTGAGCGCGAAGGAAAGGGCCAGCGTGGCCACGCCCGCCAGCAGCGCGGCCAGCGCAAACGGAACGCGGCGGGCCGCGCCTTGCATCACGCCATAGCCCAGCAGGCAGGGCGCGGCCGCGCCCAGGGCGACGCACAGCACTTGCACGCCAGGCAGCAGCGGCTGCAGCTCGAATTCACGCAGGGGCAGCCATTCCAGCCAGGGCGTGTCTTTCAACAAAGCGGCCAAGGCCGCTTCAACGCGCTCGTACACGTGCCCCAGGCCAAGCGCCACAGGCGTGGGATAAAGCAGCCCCACGGGCCACAAGGCCAGCAGCACCAGCGCGCCGCGCGCATCGGGCGCGAACCAGCGGCGGCGAAAGCGCCGCCAGCGGCCAGCCAGCCCGGTTTTCTCCAGCGCCAGGGCGGCCATCGCGCCTGCGGCGGCCCCGGCGGCGTTCAGGGCCAGGTCAAGATTGGAGGCAATGCGCAGCGGCAAATAGGTTTGCAGCGCTTCCAGCACGAACGACAGCGCGGCGGCGGTCAGCGCAGCCAGCAGCGCGGCCAGCCAGGGGCGCAGGCGGCCGCTGGCAGACCAGGCCAGCGTCAGCAGCAGGCCCAGCGGGGCATAGCCCGCAAAGTTGGCAAGCACGTCAAAGCGCGTCCAGTACTGCGGCAGGGCTTCGTCAATGTAGGCCCACGGCATCAGCCCCTGATTGCGCCAGCCCGTGAAGGGAAAGAGACTGGCGTAGGCAATGAGCGCCACCCAGCACAGCGCCAACGGCGCGGCGGCGGACTTTTCGCTGGGCGGCGGTTTGGCGGTCATGGGCGGCGCAACAGGCGAGGCTGGTCAGAACGGCTTGAGCACCACGAGCAGCACGGCAGCCAGCATCATCAGCACGGGGCCTTCATTGAACCAGCGGAACCACACATGGCCGTGAGTGGGCAGCCGCGCCTCAAAGCGCCGCAGCAGCCGCCAGCACCAGAAGTGATAGGCCAGCAGCAGCAGCACAACGGCCAGCTTGGCATGCATCCAGCCATTGCCCGGTCCCAGCCCGATGCCGTAGCCCAGCCACAGCCACAGGCCCAGCGCCAGCGCGGGCGCGGCCAGCAGCGTCATGAAGCGGTAGAGCTTGCGCGCCATCAGCAACAGCCGCTCGTATTCGGCGCGCGAATCGGGCGCCACCATCGCCAGATTGACGTAAATGCGCGGCAAATAAAACAAGCCTGCGAACCAGCTTGCGATGAAAACAATGTGCAGGGCCTTGATCCACAACATGCACGCAAGTGTAGGGCGCGCCAGAGGGCGCAGAACGCGGGCGGCATGACCTGCTTCAAGCTGCCTGCCGCCGGAAAAAAGAAAACCCCTGATCCGCAAGGACCAGGGGCTGAAAAGCCTCTCGTCAGAAAGGCTCCCGCTCAGGGAGGAAAAGCAGGGCGCCCGAAGGCGCGGACGGAAATATAGCAAAAAAGCTGCCACTTCGTGAAATAGTGCACGATTTTTTTGCCTTCCGACGAACGGTTGATTGGACTGGCTGAATGGATGCGCGTGATGGCAAATCAGACAACTGCATCCTTGAATGTGCGCCGCAAGCGCAGCGCTTCGCCACAAAAGGCCAGCTGCCGCGCTTTCAGAGCCTGCTCAAATTCCTTTGAACAGGCGCTCAGCGCTTGATTGCCAGCACCAGCACGCCAGCGGCAACCAGCCCCAGGCCGCCCCACTCATGCGGCCTGGGGCGCTCGCCCAGGAAAACCACGGCCAGCAGCGCCACGAGCACCAGGCTGAATTTGTCCACCGGGGCCACCCTGGAGGCGTCGCCCAGCTGCAGCGCCTTGAAGTACGCCAGCCACGACGCGCCCGTGGCCAGCCCGGAAAGCACGAGAAACAGCCAGTTGCGCGCCGTGAAGGCCGCCACGCCTTGCCATTTGCCTGCCCAGGTGAGAAACAGCGCCAGAGCGGCCAGGATGACGAGCGTGCGGATGAAAGTGGCGAAGTCCGAATCAATGCCTTGCAGGCCCGCCTTGGCGAAGATGGCCGTCAGCGCCGCGAAGAAGGCCGAGGCCAGCGCCCAGAAAAACCACGTGTGTCCGTTCATGAAAGTGCTCCGCAGGCCCGGATTTTGGAGGCGAACCGGGCGCCTGCCTGCAACAAGGCGGCTCCAGAGCCTGTTCGGCGCTTGGGGCCGCGAGGGCGAAAGTGCGGCCCGAAGCGAGCCGCCGCGCCGCTTTTTCCCCGCCCCGCGCGGCCAGCCCTGAATAGACCGGGCGCGCAGAACGACAATACGCCTTTCCACTCACTGAAAGAGAGCTTGCCATGATCGATCTCTACTCCTGGACCACGCCCAACGGCTTCAAGGCCACCATCATGCTGGAAGAGTGCGGCCTGGCCTATCGCCTGCACCCCGTCAATATTGGCAAGAACGAGCAGTTCGCTCCTGACTTTCTCAAGATCAGCCCCAACAACAAGATTCCGGCGCTGGTCGATAGCGAAGGCCCTGGCGGGCAGCCGCTGCCGCTGTTCGAGTCTGGCGCCATCCTCATTTACCTGGCCGACAAAACGGGCCGCCTGCTGCCCGCTGCGGGCGCGGCGCGCTACACCGTGCTGCAATGGCTCATGTTCCAGATGGGCGGCGTCGGCCCCATGCTGGGGCAGGCCGGGCACTTTCGCTTCTTCGCCACTGAAAAAGTGCCCTACGGCATTGAGCGCTACACCGCCGAGGCCAAGCGCCTCTACGGCGTGATGAACGGGCAGATCGAGCGCACGGGCGCCTTCATCGCCGGCGGCGACTACTCCATCGCCGACATCGCCATCTACCCCTGGCTCATCCACCACGAGCGGCACGGCATCGACTGGGCCGATTACCCGGCGCTCAAAGCCTGGTTCGACCGCATCAGCCAGCGCCCCGCCGTGCAAAAGGGCCTGAAGGCATTTGAAAAACAAGGCTAGAATTGCCCGCTTTCACGGAACGTAGCGCAGTCTGGTAGCGCATCTGCTTTGGGAGCAGAGGGTCGCGAGTTCGAATCCCGCCGTTCCGACCATCCCAATAACCGCCAGCGCCTGGCAACAGCCGCGCTGGCGGTTTTTTTCATTCTGGCGCGGGCGCTTGCGTTGCCAGAAGGCATGAAAAACAGGAGCGGATTTGATGGGGTGAAAAATGGCGTCTGCGCTCTTTCCACTAGGACATTGTGCTATGGATTACATAGCGAAAATAATGCAGCTTGCCCTTGCCCATCTCATGCGAAGGCCCGGATCTGTTCTTTGCCCTATCGCAAGCCCGCAAGCCGGTGAACTGGCAAAGGCCCGTTGCGGTGCGCAGTTCGTGCGGCTCGCCGTGGGCGTGAGGGGCGCAGAAAGCATGAGGGCCGCGCGCCGTGCCTTCTTCGGGCATAGCCGCCTGCACTGCATAATCGCGCGCTTCGCGCCGTTTCGTCATGGCCTTGGCATTTGCCGCTGGCTCTTGTCGTTCGGCAGCAAAACAGCCTGGCGGTTTCCGCCCTGGCGAAAGGCCCGGCTGGCCGGGTTTTCATCTTTTTGCTGGCCCGTTTTTTTCGTCTGCCCGTAGCTCAACTGGATAGAGCAGCTGCCTTCTAAGCAGCAGGTCGGGGGTTCGAGTCCCTCCGGGCAGGCTCCGCCGGAGCTGGCGCAGGCATCCGGAAAGCTTGACTCCATGCCCTACATGAATCGCGCCCTGGCTCTGGGCCGGCAGGCTCCCAATGACGCCGATCCCAATCCCCGCATTGGCTGCGTGCTGGCGGCCGCCGATGGCCGCGTCATCGGCGAAGGCTGCACCCAGCGCGCAGGCGGCCCCCATGCAGAAATCATGGCGCTGCGCGCCGCGCAGGCCGCTGGCCAAAGCACGCAAGGCGCCACGGCCTATGTGACGCTGGAGCCTTGCTCGCACCAGGGCCGCACCGGCCCCTGCGCTGATGCCCTGATCGCCGCTGGCGTGGCCCGCGTGGTGGCCGCCCTGCCTGACCCCAACCCCCGCGTGGCCGGACAGGGCTTTGCACGCTTGCGCGCCGCTGGCGTGCAAGTGCAAACCGGCCCGGGCGCGCGGCAAGCTTTTGAAGACAACATCGGCTTTTTCAGCCGCATGCTGCGCGGCCTGCCCTGGGTACGGCTGAAACTGGCCGCCTCGCTGGATGGCGCCACGGCCTTGTCCAACGGCCAAAGCCAGTGGATTACGGGCGAAGCCGCCCGCGCCAACGGCCATGCCTGGCGCGCGCGCGCCAGCGCCATCCTCACCGGCATCGGCACCGTGCTGCAAGATGACCCGCTGCTGAATGTGCGCCACGCCAGCGCCGCCCGCCAGCCCGCCCTGTTCATTGCCGATAGCCAGTTGCGCACGCCGCTGGCCGCCCGTCTGTGGCAAACGCCGGGCCGCTGCATCCACATTTGCACCACCGTGGACAGCGCTGAGCGGCACGCCCCCTACCTGGCCCAAGGCGCGCGCCTGCACGTCATTCCCGCCACGCCGCAGGGCCGCTTGCACCTGCCCGCCTTGCTGCACACGCTGGCCGCGCTCGAAGTGAACGAGCTGCATGTGGAAGCCGGCCAGCGTCTTGCGGGCGCGCTGCTGCAAGCGGGCCTGGCTGATGAATGCCTGCTGTACCTGGCCCCGCTGCTGCTTGGCCCCGGCCGGGGGCTGGCGGATATCGGCCCGCTGGACACGCTGGCAGCGGGCGTGCCCCTGCGCTTTCACGCCATTGACCGCATAGGCGAAGACCTGCGCCTGATCGCCCGCCCGCCGGAGCGCGACAAATTCTGGGCTTTTGACGCGGCGGGCGGCCGGCAGTGACGGCGCGGCGCCCAGACCGTCCGATAAACCGGCGTTGGCCAAGGGAAAAAGCGTCTGGCGCGGCCAACAAAAAAGCTGGCAGCCGCTTGCGTTGCGGCCGCCAGCTTTTCGCGCTTCAGGCAGAGAATGTTTCAGCGTTCAGCGTGCGCGCGAGACTTTCGCGCCCTGCACGGATACCCCTGCTTCCAGCCCCACATTGGTGAGCACGAAGCTGGTCACAGGCTGCTCGCTGGTGCGGCTGTCCACCATGCCATTGGCGCCCAGATGGCCGATGGCGGCCGTGGCGTCGATGCCGATGGTCCAGCCATTGCTGCGGCGAAACATTTCCAGCGCCTCGGGCGAGTTGAAAACGTAGATGACCGACTTGGCCTGCCCGCCCGCCTGAAAGCCCAGCGACCCGGCATTGATGGTGTATTCCTGCGGCTGCGTGTTGCCGGCCACGTATAGCAGGCCACGGCCATGCTCCACGCCCACGATCAGGCTGCCGCCCACCACTTGCGGGAATACCAGCGCGCCCGCCGAACGGGCCACCAGCGCCTCGGAGCCTGGCGCGGCGCGATACAGGCGCGACAAGGCTTCATTGACCTGCGCCTGGAGCGACTCCTGCTGCACTTTCTGGTTGGCGTTGTCGTAAAGACCGGTCGTGGTGCAGCCCGTGTTGAAGGCGGCCGCGCCAGCAACCAGCATGGCAGTGGCGGCAAGGCGGGTGAAAGCGGTGGTTTTGTTCATGATGTGCGTCCTTGAAAAAAGGAAGAAGCGGCCACACCGCCAGGCCCTCTGACGGCAGCCGGGCATAAATGTAACGTGCGCCGCGCCCACGCCGCCGTGCCAGGGCGGGTGCGGAAAGGCTTCAGGTTGCTCAGGTTAGCCTGGTTGCATTAAAAAAAGGAGCAAATTTAAGGGGGCAAAAATACTGTTCAGCGCTTATTCCAGTAAGACATAACGCTACGAATATAAGAGCAAATCTGATCTCTTTTTGCTTTTTCCTTTCTCATTTGAAGGCCGCAGGCGGGCCTTCAGGATTGCTTGCCGAGTTTGGGGTCGTCCAGCGGGCCGAGGTGCGAGGAGCCAAAGCCTGTGGTGCGGTCAAAGCCTGATGAGCCAAAGCCCGTGGTGCGGAAGGCGCTGTTGTGCACGTCCAGCGTGATGTCGGTGAACGAAGGCTCGTCGGCAATCGCGTCTTCATGTATGTGCGCCTGCTGGGTGGCGATGTGGCGGCTGGTGTCGTTTTGCAGGCGCCAGAGCAGGTTGGTGGGCGAGTCGGCGTAGGCCAGGCCTTCTTTGCGGTCGATGCGGCCTTCGTTGATCAGGCGCGCCAGGTCGGCTTCAAAGGTCTGCGAGCCTTCGGCCATGGAGTTTTCCATGGCTTCTTTCACGCCGGTGAAGTCGCCTTTTTCAATGAGGTCGGCCACGAGTTTGGTGTTGAGCATGACTTCCACCGCCGGGGTGCGCAGGCCGTCCACGGTGCGGATGAGGCGCTGCGAGACGATGGATTTGAGCGCCGAGGCCAGATCGCCCAGCAGCGTGGGCCGCACTTCCACGGGGTAGAAGGAGAGGATGCGGTTGAGCGCGTGGTAGCTGTTGTTGGCGTGCAGCGTGGCCAGGCACAGGTGGCCGGATTGGGCGTAGGCGATGGAGGCGCTCATGGTTTCGCGGTCGCGGATTTCGCCAATCATGATGACGTCAGGCGCCTGGCGCAGGGCGTTTTTCAGGCCGATTTGCAAGCTGGCGGTGTCGCTGCCCACTTCGCGCTGGTTCACGATGGATTTTTTGTTGGTGAACATGTATTCCAGCGGGTCTTCAATGGTGAGGATGTGGCCGGTCATGTTCTCGTTGCGGTGGTCGAGCATGGCCGCCAGCGTGGTGGATTTGCCCGCGCCGGTGGCGCCCACCATGAGGATGAGGCCGCGTTTTTCGAGCACGAGGGTGCGCAGCACGTCGGGCAGGTTGAGCGTGTGCAGCGGCGGGATGTCGGGGCTGATGAAGCGGATGACGGCTGAGTACATGCCGCGCTGGCGCATGGCCGAGAGGCGGAAGTTGCCCACGCCGTGCAGCGGAATGGCGGTGTTGAGTTCGCCGGTTTCCTTCAGCTCTTCAATGCGGTTGGGCGGCACGATGTCCAGCAGCAGGTTCATCGGCCCGTCCACGGGCAGCGGCTGCGAGTTGATGGGCAGGTATTCGCCGTTGATCTTGATGGTGGCGGGCGCGCGCGGCGAGAGGTAGACGTCAGACGCCTTTTTTTCCGCCATCAGGTGCAGGATGCGCTCCATCATGGAAGCGGGTGCGTTGGACATGGTGTGTTTTCCTTTCCCTTGAGAGATATGTGCAGTGCGGGCCGGGTGCGGGTTGCGGGGGGCCGTAGAGCGGTTTTACATTGAAAAGAGAAGCAAATTAAGGCGGCAAAAAATGGCGTTTGCGCACATTCCACTAGGACCCAATGCTATGAATCGAGGAGCTAGATCATCTCCGCAACCATCCCCTTTGGCCTTCAGGGGCGCAGCAGGTCGTTGATGCTGGTTTTGGCGCGCGTTTGCGCATCCACGCGCTTGACGATGACGGCGGCATACAGGCTGTAGGGCTGGCCGCTGGCGGTCTGCCGGGGCAGGCTGCCGCTGACCACCACGCTGCCTGAGGGCACGCGGCCATAGCTGATTTCGCCGGTTTCGCGGTTGAAGATGGGCGTGCTCTGGCCCAGATACACGCCCATGCCGAGCACCGAGTGTTCTTCCACGATCACGCCTTCCACCACTTCGGAGCGCGCGCCGATGAAGCAGTTGTCTTCAATGATGGTGGGGTTGGCCTGCAAAGGCTCCAGCACGCCGCCCAGCCCCACGCCGCCTGACAAATGCACGTTTTTGCCCACTTGCGCGCAGCTGCCCACGGTGGCCCAGGTGTCCACCATCGCGCCTTCGTCCACGTAGGCGCCAATGTTCACGTAAGAGGGCATGAGCACCACGCCCTTGCCGATGAAGCTGCCGCGTCGCGCCACGGCGGGCGGCGCCACGCGCACGCCGCTGGCAGCCAGCGCAGCGTCGTCCATGCCGCCGAATTTGGTGGGCACCTTGTCAAAAAAGGCCAATTCGCCCGCCCGCACGGGCGCGTTGTCAGTCAGGCGAAAGGAAAGCAGCACGGCTTTTTTGATCCACTGATGCACCGTCCACCGCCCCACGCCTTCGCGCGTGGCCACGCGCAGGCGCCCCGCGTCCAGCTCGGCCAGCACGTGCCGCACGGCCTCGCGCACGTCAGCCGGGGCTTGCGCGGGGGAAATTTGCGCGCGGTTTTCCCACGCGGCATCAATGGTTTGCTGCAATAGCTGGGGCATGGGTTTCTTTCGGGTTGAGTGAGTGAATCAGGGAGATCAAGCAAGGCGCGCCATCACCACGTTGGGTCTTGGCCGTAATCGTTGCGGCCTTCTTCGCTGGGCTGCACGAGCCAGAACAGCAAGACCAATGCGCCGATGATCGTGATGTAGAGCAGCTGCCACCAGCCGCTGCGGCCCACGTCGTGCAGGCGGCGGGCGCCCACGGCAAAGTTGGGGATCAGAAAGGCCAGGCTGAGAACGAGCGACAGGTTATCGGCAAGGCTTTGGGACACAAAAGTCAAAACCAAAAGCGCCATGTTCAGCAAAAACTGAAACAGCATGAAATACCAGTATTCCGCCCGCCGCGCGCGCCCGGAAAAGTCGAAATATTTCCGGAAGCACTGCTGAATGGCCCACAAAAAGCCGGCGCTGCCGTCATCGCTGCTGGAACGGCGGCCTGCGCGGCTTGATCTGCTGGCCGCTGCTGCGCCGCCAGCGGACCATTCATGCGCATGGCCGCCAGGCGGCACGGAAGACGGCCCTTGAGCGCGGTGCGCCACTTCCAGCTCTGGCACGGCGGCCACGGCGCGGCCGGGCGCGGCTGGCGGCGGGGGCGGCAGCTGCTCGCTGGCATGCGGAGCCGGGGGCTGGGTCGCCCGCTCCCACAGTTTGGTGAGCTTGCTGGCGCGCACCCACTCGGTCATGCCTTCGCGCCAGACGAGCGTGTCAGGCATGACAGTGCCCTTGCGCGCCAGCCGCGCCAGTTCGCCGCCCGTGCACGGGCCGAATTTCTCTTGCCCAACGGCGTACCACCAGATTTTTTCTGAACCGTCACTCATCACTCATTTCCTCAGGGTTTGAAATCGGTAAAACCAGCGTTCAATCAGGGTTGCCGCTGATGAACGCCGCGATGCGCCGCGCCGCTTGCACGCATTCATCCACCGGCGCCACCAGCGCCAGGCGCACGCGGCCCGCGCCCGGGTTGAAGCCCGCCGCCTCGCGCGCCAGAAAGCTGCCTGGCAGCACCGTCACATGGCACGCGGCATACAGCGCGCGGGCAAAGGCCGCGTCATCGCCGCCAAAGGCGGGCGGCACCCCGGCCCACAGGTAAAACGACGCATCGGGCAGGCGCACATCCATCACCGGCTGCAAGATGGGCATGACCTGCGCGAACTTGTCGCGGTACAGCCGCCGGTTTTCACGCACGTGCGCTTCGTCGCCCCAGGCAGCGGCGCTGGCCGCCTGCACTGCGCCGCCCATCGCGCTGCCGTGGTAGGTGCGGTAGAGCAAAAACGATTTGAGCAGCTGCGCATCGCCCGCCACGAAGCCCGAACGCAGCCCCGGCACGCTGCTGCGCTTGGACAGGCTGGTGAGCATGACGAGATGGCGCCAGCCGCGCCCCAGCTGCATGGCCGCCTGCAAGCCGCCCAGCGGCGGGGCGTCGTCGTCAAAGTAAATCTCGCTGTAGCACTCGTCAGAGGCAATGACAAAGCCGTGCCGCTCGCTCAGCTCAAACAGCATGCGCCATTCGTCCAGCGGCATCACCGCGCCCGTGGGATTGCCGGGCGAGCACACGTAGACCAGCTGCGTGCGCTGCCACACGGCCTCAGGCACCTGGTCCCAGCGCGGCGCGAAATTGCGCGCCGCGTCGCTGGGCACGTAATGCGGCTCGGCGCCAGCCAGCAAGGCCGCGCCTTCGTAGATTTGATAGAAGGGATTGGGGCAAACCACCGTGGGCCGCGCCCGCGTGGGGTCAATCACCGTCTGCGCCAGCGCAAACAGCGCCTCGCGCGAACCCAGCGTGGGCAGCACTTGCGTGGCCGCGTCCGCCTGCACGCCGTAGCGCCGCCGCAGCCAGGCCGCGCAAGCTTCGCGCAGCAGCGGCAGCCCCGCCGTGGCAGGGTAGCCCGCCAGGCCATCGGCCAGCGCTTCATCCAGCGCCTGCCTGATCAGCGGCGGCGCGGCGTGGCGCGGCTCGCCAATACCCAGGTTGATGTGGCGCAGCGCCGCAGGCGGCTGCACACCGGCAAACAACTGGCGCAGCCGCTCAAAGGGATAGGGCTGCAAACGGGCAAGGCGGGGATTCATGAAACAGGCCGTAAACGAGAAGGGCCGATTGTGACGGACTTGCGACGGCCGCAAAGCCCCCGCCCGCTGATTCGCGCAGGCCGGCGTGGCAAATCTGCGGCACTTCCATCTGCAGCGCTTTCATTTGTGGC
This sequence comes from Ottowia massiliensis, assembly GCF_900240305.1. Classification (NCBI taxonomy): domain Bacteria; kingdom Pseudomonadati; phylum Pseudomonadota; class Betaproteobacteria; order Burkholderiales; family Comamonadaceae; genus Ottowia; species Ottowia massiliensis. The sequence goes on from NZ_LT964854.1 coordinate 2,453,273, forward strand.
GCTGGGCTTGCAGCGAGCCGCTGAGGCCCGCTTCAGCGCTTTTCCTGGCTTTCTTCCAAGATGGCATCAAAAACAGGAGCAAATTTGATGGGGTTCAAATACCGCTCATCGCAGATTCCACTAGGACGTCATGCTATGGATTGATGAGCAATAAAAGAGGCTTTCAGAACTGTGCAACGGTTGCGGGCGCTGGAGCGGGGCAGTTTCTAGGGCCGTCATAGAGCAGGCATTGGCTTTGTGATGGATGCCGCCCGCGCCCTTTTGGGGGCGCGTTGGGGGCGCGCTTTTGCTTGCTTGCCTACCTGCACTTGCGTCCGGCGCGCGCCTGGCTGGCTGCGCCGACGGCCATGAGGGCGAGCAGGGCGCAGATGGCGATCAGGCGCTGCCAGTCGGTTTCGTCGCTGCCATCAGGCGGGGGGGGCGGCTGCTGGCGTTCGAGCTGCATGCCGCGCACGGTTTCGGCGGGCGGGGTGTCGGCGGCTTGTTCGGGCGGTGTTTTGGGCGGTGTTTCGGGCGGTTGTTCAGCCTGCGGCTGGGCGGGCTGCTCGGTCGGGGCGGCCGCAGCGGGCGCTTCCAGGCCGAAGCCGGGGGCCGGGGCTGTGCTGGCGGGGTCATTGACGAAGGCGGTGAACGGGGCGTTTTCGCTGCGCACGTCGTATTTGCGTGCGAGTTCGACGTAGCGGGCCTTCAGATCGGCCAGCGTTTGCTCGTCGGTGCGCCAGTAGCCCTGGCGGATGGCTTCGACCATGCGCTCGATGGTTTGGGCCTGGGCGTGGGGGTTGTGCTTTTCAAACCATTGGTTCAGGCCCAGCTGGTGTTTGTCGCGCACGTAGACATCCATCATTTCCTGCCACTGGTCGTCGCGCACGATTTCGCGGGAGACGGCGGTCCAGCCCCAGAAGTTGTTGGTGGCGTCGAGCACTTCAAGCGTGCCGGCATAGCCTTCGGCCATCAGGCCCTTGATGTAGCCGGGGTGGAACTGGCGGGTGGACAGTTCTTTGGCCAGGAACTGGGCGGCGGTTTCGAGCCGTTCGCCGCCCGCCTTGCGCAGGTTGCTGATGTACAGCTGCGGCGCTTTGCCGTCGAGGTGGCGCACGGCCAGGCCAATGCCGCCGAGGAACTGGAAGGGGTCGTCGGTGGTGAGCATGCCGTAGACGTTGGAGGTGCGCGAGAGCACGGCGCCTTCGGTGCCGCGCAATTGTTCGGCGTAGAGGTTGGGGGCGTCCTGGGCGCTGGCTTTGCCGCTTTCTTTTCCACTGGCTTTGCCGCCGCCTTCATCTTCGCCATCGCCTGCCAGGGTGCTGCCCCATTTGGCGGCGTTGGGGCCGTAGGCGTATTGCATGCGCGAGAGGTAAAGGCGGGCGAGCTTGCGGTCGCCCTCGGCCTTGCCTTGCCACTGGCCGGTGTCCATGGCGGCGTAGTTGATGCCGGTGCCGTAGCGGCCCGAGGCGGAGGAGAAGATGCGCGTTTGCGCGGCGTCCAGCGCGTCGGCTTCGCTCATGCCGCCTGCGCGCAGTTTGCTGGCAATGCGGCGGGTGTTGGCGGCAATGGGGTTGTCGGCTTCGCTTTCGCCTTCGGCCTCGGAGGCGAGCTTGGCGGCCTGGGCGAGCTTTTCCATGATGTTGGGGAAGTGGTCGCGGTACAGGCCGGTGGCGGAGATGACCACGTCCACGCGCGGGCGGCCCAGCTCCTGGCGGGGGATGAGGCGCACGCCTTCCACGCGCCCGCCCGCGTTCCACACCGGCTCCACGCCCATGAGCCACAGCGCCTGCGCTTCGAGCAGGCCCTGGTGGCGCATGGTTTCGGCAGACCACAGGGAAAAGGCGATCTTGGCGGGGTATTTGCCGCCGTTTTGCTGGCGGTGGGCTTCAATGAGGGCGTCGCCCGCTTTTTTGCCCGCTTCCCAGGCCTGTTTGGGCGGCACGCGGCTGGGGTCAAAGCCGTAGAGGTTGCGGCCCGTGCGCAAGGTGTCGGGGTTGCGCACGGGATCGCCCCCGGTGCTGGTGGGCACGTAGCGGCCCGCCAGGGCTTGCAGCAGGCCTGCGTTTTCGCTGCTGGCGTCCAGCGCCTGCCACCACGCTTTGCCTTGCGCCAGCTGCTTTTGCAGCTCTTCGGGCAGATTGGCGGGGGTTTTGCCGTCAAGGGAGTCGGCCAGCAGGCGGTAGCCGGGGTTTTGGTCCAGCGCTTCGTAGTTGATGACGAGGGCTTCGTCCAGCTCGCTTTCAGGCACGCCGGCCTGGCGGGCGGCGGCTTCCTGGTAGGGCTGGCCCAGCATCATCATGGCGGTGGCGATGCGGTGCCCGGGCGTGGCGGCTTCGCCGAAGGTGTGCAGGCCGATGGGCTGGATGGTTTGCGCCAGCTCGTGCAGGTGCACGTGCAGCGCGTCCACAAAGGCAGGGAATTCGGCCCTGGCTTTTTCGGGCGCCCAGGCCATGTCGGCCATGAGGCGCTCTTTTTCGGCCATTTTCAAAATGTCGGCGGCGTATTGCGCCTTGACGGCGCCTTCGTCTTGCGCCAGCCATTTGTGCAGCAGCTCGTGGATTTCTTCCAGCTTGTCGTGCAGGCCCGCCGGGCGCAGGGCGGCGGTCTGGTGGCTGATGGTGACGGCGCGCCCCCGGCGCTTGGCCTGGGTGGCTTCGCCCACGTTGTCGATGATGTAGGGATAGACCACGGGCACGTCGCCCACGGCGAGCATGGGCGGGTCGAACAGGGACAGGCCCCGCTCCTTGCCCGGCAGCCACTCTTGCGTGCCGTGGGTGCCGAAGTGAATGAGCGCGTCGCGCGCGGGCGAGGCTGCGGGCGGCAGCGGGTGTTTTTTGGCCGCTTGCAGGGCTTTTTCATCCATCACGCCCTGGCGCACCCAGAGGTAGGCGGCCAGATACGAGTGGGGCGGCAGCGCGTCGGCCTTGGTGGAGTGGTAGAGGGCGGCTTCGCTCAGGCTGCCTTCGCCAGCGTTTTTGTCCACGCCTTTGTCGCTGCGGCCCATGAGGGGCAGCAGGGCCAGGCGGCCCATTTGCAGGCGGGGAATGACGAAGTAGCTTTTGCCGCCTTGCTGGATGACGTAGGCCGAGCGCTCCGGCTCGCCCCAGCGCTTGCGCATGGCCGCTTGCGTGGCCGCAGGCAGGCTTTGCAGCCACTGGCGGTATTGCGCCACGGGCAGCAAGGCGGCCAGGCCGTCTTTGAGCAGGCCGGGCAGCTCGCCGTCGCGGTAGCCGGGGGCCAGCAGGCGCTGCACGCCGGCAATGAGTTTTTCTTCTTCGGGCGGCTCGGGCACGTCATAGCCCGCCGCGCGCAGGGCTTTCATCACGCTGATGAGGCTGCGCGGCACGTTCATGAACGAGGCGGCCACGTTTTTTTCGCCGCCGGGGTGGTTCCAGAAGATGAGCGCCAGCTCTTTTTGCGCGTTGGGCTTGCGGCGCAGGGCGGCCAGGTTCAGCGCCTTGCCGGCCATGGACTGCATTTGTGCGGGAATGGCGGCGATGGCCTCGTCGCCGCCCTGGCGCACGGCAGAGGCAATCTGGATGTCGGCCACGCCCGCCATTTCAGGCTGCGTCATGTAAAAGGGAATGCTGGCCATGGGCAGGCCGTGTTCGTCGGCGGCCCAGGCGGCTTCGTCGCCCGTGCGGTAGGTGGTGGCCTGAATGACGGGCAGGCCCAATTCTTCAAATTCTTTCCGGCGGCCTTCGGCGTTGAGCGTGATTTGAAAGCTGACGATGGCGTCGGCCAGCGGGGCGGCATCGGGCTGCCCGCTGGCATTCGCTGCGGCAAAGGGGCGCAGCAGCTTGCCGATGTCGCCAGCGGGCAGCATGCGGTCGTAAATGGGCATGGCAATGGCGCCTGTTTTTTCGATGCGCTGCACCAGGTCGTCAATAAAGCCCGTTTGCATGCCCGAGATGTATTCCTGATGGATGGACAAGGCGATGATGGGCGGCCGCTCGGCCTGGCCCTGAATCTGCGCCTGGCTCAATCCCTTGAATTTCAGAAATTCGGGCACGCTGGCAAAAACCAGATCGGGCGCTTTTGGGTGATATACGGCGGATTTTGGAAAGACCACGGGCGCGGGCAAATCAGCCGGGGCGGGCTTTTTGTGAACAATGGCCGAAAGCAGCGCGAGAAAGTTTTTCATGTTGCGCTCGCCGCCATTTTCATAATAGGCAATCAGGTTTTTAAGCTGCTTTTCGTCAAAACCGCCGGCCAGCGGCGTTTCCGATTCATGCAGCCAGGCGAAATAAGGCGCTTCAATGTTTTTCACGATGTCGCCCATGGCCGCCAAGGTTTGCGGGCGCATGGGCAAATCCAGCAAAACGGCTTCATGGCCCTTGAGCCGCTGCGGCTCCAGCGCGCCCGCGCCCGCGCCCAACGGCACGATGTATGAATCCACGGCCAGGCCGTAGGGCGCGGCCATTTGGGCCAGTTCGTGAAATTTGCCCTTGGGCACGTTGGACGTGGCGATGAACAGCAGTTTGTGCGGCGCGCCGCCTACTGGCGGCTGGGCCAGGGCAGGCCAGGCCAGCCAGCAGGCGGCCAGCCAGAAAAGAAGAAAACGGCGCAAAAGACCAAGGGCGAGACGGGACATGGCGTATCTGGCTGGGCGGTTGGAAAAGAGGCGGTTGCGGGCAGCGGACCGGGTGGCGCTTTTGGGCATCCAATCGGCCGCAAGTCCTGATGGAATCAGCGCGGGCAGCTATCTTTTTTGAAGCCCATGACGGGTGCAGGATGGCCCTTGCGCGAAAGCGGCCCGCAGGGCAGGGCGCACGGAACGGGCTGGAATGCCAGGCCGGCAAACCGGAAAAGCAGCGGGGCAGGGCGCTGATTCAGGAAAGAGCATATTCATCACTGCCATCCGGAATGAATCCGGCCATGCGCATGAACGGATATTTCCGGATGGGCGGGCCAGGTGAAAACGGACAAATGACATGGCTGAAGATTCGGCGCTTTCATTTCGTCAATGCGCGGCGGCATTTCTGGCGCCGTATTTCATTCATGGGCCTTCCGGGCCGCGCGCCCCTGCTTGAGCAGGGGCTGCTTCTCATCAAAAACAGAAGCAAATACAGACCCCATAAAAGGGCATCCTGCGCAATCTCCTTGCGGACCTCATGCTATCAAACAAGGAGCGAAAAAAGCCTTTTCGCAAGGGCTGCGCAAGCGCATCAGAAATCGGCCCGCACGTTCACGGCCAGGGTGCGGCCGCGAATGGCGTAGCCAAAGTTGTCTGATTTGTCGGCCAGGCGCACGTTGCCAATGTTGTCCACTCCCACGCGCCAGCTCAGCATCTTGTTGACTTGCTGGCCCACGCTGAGGTTGAACAGGGTGTAGGCGGGCAGGCGGCCGCCGCTTTGGCTGATGCGCTGGCGGCCCGTGTAGTCCAGCCCCAGGCGTGCGCTCAGGCCCCAGGCGCCTTGCCATTGCAGTTGCGAGTGCAGCACCTGGCGCGGGCGGCCGGTCAGTTCCACGCCGGAGTTGCTGTCTTTGGTGCGCAGCAAGGTAAGGTCGTTGTTCCACTTGAAGCCGGGGGCGAAGGCCCAGCTCAGGCCCAGCTCCGCGCCGCGCACGGTGGCGCGGTTTACGTTGTCGTACTGGTAGGTGACGCGCACCAGCCGCCCCATGCGCTGGCGGTTGACTTCGCGGAAATAGATCAGGTCTTTGACGCGGGTGTGAAACAGCGTGCCGCGCAGCGAAAGCGGCCCGGTGGTGTAGTCGGCCCCCACTTCAAACGAGGTGGAGCTTTCGGGCTTGATGCGGGCGTTGCCCAGGAAGGTGTGCGGGCCTTCGGCGCCCACGTAGTTGGGCGATATCTGCTTGAGCGTGGGCGCCTTGAACGCGCCGCCCACGCCGCCTTTGATGACGAGGTTTTCACTCGGCTCCCAGACCAGGTAGGCGCGGGGGCTGACGTGGTTGCCAAAGATCTGGTGATGGTCCACCCGCACGCCCAGCGTGGCGATGAGGTGGCTGGCAAAGGCGAATTCATCTTGCGCGAACAGGGCCTTGTGCGTGGCGCTGTCTTTGCCGCCGGTCAGCCCGGCGTTGATGAGTTTTTCGCGCCGCCATTCGCCGCCGGCGGTGAGGCGGTGGCCGCCCATGCGCCACTGCACGAAGCCATCGCCCACCACGTCGCGCATGTCTTGCGGGCGCGTGGGCGCAACGCCGTTGGTGCGGTGCGTGCTCACGCCAATGGCGCTGCGGTAGGCGCGCAGCTGCGTTTTGACGTCGTTGCCGAAAACGCCGTTCCACTGGCCGTAGCCGTGGTCGCGATTGACTTTGTAGGTGTTTTGGTAGGGCGTGGCCCGGGCGCTGCGCGCCACGTCGTCGTAGAAGCGGTCTTCGCTGCCGTGCTGAATGCCTGCCTCGAAGGTGTGGCGGGCGTTGAGCGCGTAGCGCGCCGAGAGGCTGCCGGAAGTGCTCCTGCGGCCTTCGATTTCGCTATAGCGCCGGTCTTCGCGCAGGGCCACGGGATTGACGTGGCTGCGCTCGGCATTGACGCGCAGCGCCAGCCCTTGCGCCACGGGGCCGCCCGCGTACACAGCGGTTTTGCCGCCCGTGCCGCCCCATTTGGCGCTGCTGGCGCGCTGGCCGGAGAGGCTGACCGAGCCTTCCCATTTGTCGGTGGGCCAGCGGGTGATGATGTTCACCACGCCGCCCAGCGCCTCGGAGCCATACAGGGCCGAGAGCGGGCCGCGAATGACTTCCACCCGCTCGATGGCAGAGGCGGGAACCCAGCCGTACTGGTAATCGGAGTGGCCCACCACGTCGTCCGAGGCGGCAATGCGGCGGCCATCCATGAGCACCAGCGTGTGCGAATCGTTCATGCCGCGCAGGGTGAAGGTTTTGCGCCCGCCCACCTGGCGCGCCGAAAGCGTCAGGCCCGGCGCGTCTTCAATCAGGGTGAGCAAGTCTTCATCAGGGCGGCTGCTTTGCTGCAGCGTCTGGCGGTCAAACACCGTGACGGAAGCGGGCGCGGTGCGGGCGTCTTCTTCGCTGCGCGTGGCCGTCACGGTCACTTGCGGCAGCACGGCCTGCTCCTGGTTTTTTTTCTGCTTCTGCACATGGGCATGGCCCGCGTGCAAATCCTGCGACTGCGCGGCTCCGGCGCAAACCAGCAGGCTGGCAGCGGCCAAAACACTGAAACTCAAAGGGTGGCGCGACATGAAACAAGTCTCCTTCTAGCTGCGAGGCTCGTTATTTTGTCACAGCGAATAACAAGCGTTATCAGTCAGGGTCTATGCGCCAGCGGCGCTCTATTCAGGTTTCATCCAGAAGCGCCAGCCTTGGACTGGGCTATATTCATTTCCTTCTTTTCCCCGCACTCAAGAGGCCGCCATGAAAGTCAGCGATATTTTGCGAATCAGGGGCAATACCCTGTTTACCGTGCAAGCTGGCGAAACCCTGGAGGCGGCCATTGCCGTCATGGCTGAAAAAGACATTGGCTCGCTGGTGGTGGTGGAGCATGGCGAGCTGGCGGGCCTGCTCACTTTTCGTGAAGTCATTCTGGCGCTGGCGCAAAACCGTCCGCTGGACAGCATTCACGTGCGCAGCGTGATGAATGACAGCCCCCTGACTTGCACGCCCGAAACCGACATGGAAGAAGTCAGCCGCATGATGCTCAAACACCATGCCCGCTACATGCCCGTGATGGATCAGAAAATGCTCATGGGCATCATCAGCTTTCACGACATGGCCCATGCCGTGGTGAGCAGCCAGGATTTTGAAAACCGCCTGCTCAAGGCATTTATCCGGCAATGGCCGCAAACCGACGGCGGCGAACAGGGCAGGGCGGCATAAAAATGGCAGGCAACACGCTGGGCACTTTGTTTGCCGTGACCAACTTCGGAGAATCCCACGGCCCGGCCATCGGCTGCGTGATTGACGGCTGCCCGCCCGGCATGGCGCTGGCCGAATCTGACATCCAGCCTGAGCTGGACCGCCGCCGCCCTGGCAGCAGCGCCTTTGTCACACAGCGCCAGGAAGCCGACCGGGTGGAAATCCTCTCGGGCGTGTATCAGGGCCAAACCACCGGCACGCCCATCTGCCTGCTGATTCGCAACACCGACCAGCGCAGCAAAGACTATTCAGACATCGCGCAAGCCTTTCGCCCCGGCCACGCCGATTACGCCTACTACCGCAAATACGGCATCCGCGACCCGCGCGGCGGCGGCCGCTCATCCGCGCGCCTGACGGCCCCCACCGTGGCCGCAGGCGCCGTGGCGCGCAAATGGCTGCGTGAGCGCCACGGCACGCAATTTCAGGGCTGCATGACGCAGCTGGGCGAGCTGCCCATCGCCTTTGAAAGCTGGGACTACGTGGCGCAAAACCCGTTTTTCGCCCCTGTGGCCGACACCGCCGCGCTGGAAAACTACATGCGCGCGTTGCGCAAAAGCGGCGACTCCTGCGGCGCACGCCTGCGCGTGACGGCCCGGAACATGCCCGCCGGGCTGGGCGAGCCTTTGTATGACCGGCTGGACGCCGACATCGCCCACGCCATGATGGGCCTGAACGCCGTCAAGGGCGTGGAAATTGGCGACGGCTTTGCCTGCGTCACCCAAAAAGGCAGCGAACATGGCGACGCCATGTTCCCGGGCGAAGCGGGCCGCCCGCGTTTTGCCAGCAACCACGCGGGCGGCATCCTGGGCGGCATCAGCACGGGGCAAGACCTGGAGGTAAGCGTCGCCATCAAGCCCACCAGCTCCATCCTCATTCCCCGTCCTTCCATCAACACGGCAGGCGAAGCGGTCGAACTCATCACCAAAGGCCGCCACGACCCTTGCGTCGGCATTCGCGCCACGCCCATCCTGGAAGCATTGCTTGCTTTGGTCGTCATGGATCATGCGATGCATCAGCAAGCGCGCCGCGCTACGGCTTAATTTTTTGGATGAGGAAAAGCTCTAGCCCGACGCTATCCGCCGAAAACAGTTCGACCGAGAACAGTTCGAGCTTGCGCATTTTTTGTTGGAGAGAAGATTGCTTAACTTAACATAAGGCAAATTATGGGAAGCTATTGGGTGAAGCGCGATGCTAAGAACGATGCTTCCCGCTCAATCCCATCAGAGGCAAGGTGAGGTTGCTGGTAACGCAGGACATGCATGCTTTTTCCAGCAACTCGAGGAGCACCTTCAATGAGTCTTCGCCAGCACGTAGAGCGCCCACGCTTTTAATCAGCGCCAAAAGCGGCAGGCCCGCAAGGCACAGCAGCCTGCGGCTTGTCTAACCCCATGTCTGACTCTCATCCATGAAAATCCGGCCGATTTGGGCCGTTCGTGATTCATGCCTGCCGTTTTCCGTCTTGTTTTCGCCTTGTCGTTGGCTGGCATCGCCTTGGCCTGCCTGGGGCTGGGCGTGGGCAGCACGGGCTGGCGCAGTTTGTGGCAGATGTGGGGCGATGCAGCGGCCTGGCAGATCGTGTGGGATGTGCGCCTGCCGCGCACGCTGGGCGCCTGGCTGGCCGGGGCGCTGCTGGGGCTGGCCGGGGCGGTGGCGCAGGGGCTGTTTCGCAATGCGTTGGCAGATCCGTTTTTGCTGGGCAGCGCCTCGGGGGCCACGCTGGCCGTGGCGCTGGCGCTGGCCGTCATGGGCCTGCCGCTGGCTGCCGCTGGTTGGCTGGCGCGGCTGGGGCTGACGGGGGCCGCTTTTGCGGGGGCGCTGGGCGGCGTGCTGCTGGCGCTGGCGCTGGCGCAAGGGGCGCAGAACACGCTGCGCCTGTTGCTGGCAGGCGTGGTGGCGGGCTATGCGCTGGGGGCATGCAAGGATCTGATCACGCTGGCCGCGCCTGACATCTTGCAGGCCATGCAGCTTTTCATGCTGGGCAGCAGCGCCTTCGTGGGCTGGGCGGGCTGCGCGCTGATGGCCGCCGCGCTGGCGGCCTGCCTGCTGGCGGCCTGGGCGCTGGCCCGCGTGCTGGACGCCCTCTCGCTGGGCGAGGCCACGGCGCGGAGCCTGGGCCTGCCCTTGCCTGCCGCCCGCGCCGCGCTGGTGGCGGTGCTGGCGCTGGCCACGGGGGCGGCGGTGGCGCAAACGGGGCTGATTGCTTTTGTCGGCCTGGCTGCGCCGCACGTGGTGCGTCAGCTCGCTCCGGTGCGCCATGCCTGGCTGCTGCCCCTGGCGGCGCTGGCGGGCGGCACGCTGCTGCTGGCAGCTGACATCGGCGCGCGCTGGCTGCTGGCGCCGCAGGAGCTGCCTGTGGGCGTGCTCACAGCCACGCTGGGCGGCGGTTATCTGCTGTGGCTGATGCGCCAGCAGGCGCGCAGGGAATGAAGCCGCTTGGAAGGATTGATTTCGCTCCATTATTTATAGCAATACGTCCTAGTGGAACGTGCGCGAAAGGCGTTTTTAAACCACTTGAATTCGCTCCTCTTTCTGATGCCCCAGATGCATTGCCCAGAAACCGTTTCGCCGTGAATCCGAACCCCCATCCACCCAGCCCCCCTGCCCTGCAAGCTGAAAACATCACCCTGCGCCGTGGCGGTCAGAGCGTGCTGTGCGGCGTGCGCCTGAGCGTGCCGCTTGGGCGCTGGCTGGCCGTGGCGGGGCCGAACGGCGCGGGCAAATCCACCTTGCTGCAATGCCTGGCCGGGCTGCTGCTGCCACATGAAGGGCAGACGCGCGTGCTGGGGCAGCCGCTGGCGGCGCTGACCGGGCCGCAGCGCGCGCGGCGCGTGGCCTGGCTGGGGCAGGCCGAAGCCGTTTCAGGCGAGCTGACGGCGTGGGATGTGGCCATGCTGGGCCGCCTGCCGCACCAAGGCTGGCTGGCCACGCCCTCGGCCGCCGATCGTGAAGCGGCCGAAGCCGCCTTGCGCGACACCGGCGCGTGGGCCTGGCGCGGCAGGCCGCTGGGCCAGCTCTCCGGCGGCGAACGCCAGCGCGTGCTGCTGGCCCGCGCCCTGGCCACGCAAGCGCCCGTGCTGCTGCTGGACGAGCCGCTGGCCAATCTGGACCCGCCCCACCAGGCCGACTGGATGGCGCTCATGCGCCGCCACGTGGCAGCAGGCGGCGCCGTCATCAGCGTGCTGCACGAGCTGGGCATGGCCTTGCAGGCCGATGACCTGCTGCTGATGCGGGCGGGCGGCGTCTTTCACTGCGGCCCCGTGCAGGAAGATGCCACGCGCCGCGCCCTGCAAGCGGTGTTCGATGACCGCATCGCCATCCACCCCTTGCCGCCAGCGGCCGACGGCAGGCCCCAATGGGCGGCCATTGCCGTGTGAAATGGATTTTGAAACGGGCTTTGAAAATGGCCTTTTTTCTTTTTTAACCAGGTTTCAACGCCAAAAATGCAAATCGAAAATCCACCCACCGAACGCACAAACCCCCGCCCCGAAGGCGAAAGGCGCGGCCTGATCATCATCAACACCGGCGATGGCAAAGGCAAAAGCACCGCCGCATTCGGCCTGGCCTTGCGGGCATTCGGGCGCACGCACGTTCACGGCAAGAAAATTCACATTTTCCAATTCATGAAAGTGCCCAGCGCCCGCTTTGGCGAGCATCGCGCTTTTGAAAAACTGGGCATTCCCATCGAAGGGCTGGGCGACGGTTTTTCATGGATGAGCAAGGATATTGAGAAAACCGCCGAACTGGCGCGCCAGGGCTGGCAAAAAGCGCGCACGGCCATTCTGGATGGCGAGCATTTTCTGGTGGTGCTGGATGAAATCACTTACCCGCTCATCTACGGCTGGCTGCCTTTGCAAGACGTGCTGCAAACCCTGGCCGAACGCCCGCGCCATGTGCACGTGTGCCTGACGGGCCGCCGCTGCCCGCAGGAGCTGATGGACGTGGCCGACACCGTGACGGTGATGGAAATGCGCAAACACGCCTTCAGGGCCGGCATTCCGGCGCAGCGGGGTATTGAAGATTGAATAGGCCGGCTGACGGCCCGGACATGAAGCCGAAACACATCTGAAACACCCCGCGCCCAGCCGCCGCATTTCTTCTTCCGAAAAAGAAGGCAGAAGGCGTAACGCAAAACGGCCCATGTGGGCCAGCCGTTTCTGGCCTTGGCCTCGTCTGACAGCAAAACGGCCGGCTGCCCGCACAGTCATAACGGCGAGAGAAGAAGGAACTTAGGCAAAGGCCCAATTTCGCTTCTGAATTCATAGCTGCATGTCCTAGAAGAAATTGCGCAAGACGGTTTTTTGGGCCCCTTGAATTTGCTCCTGTTTCTGAAGTCATTCGGCGGATGCAGGCCGCCCCTAAGCCCTGTGCAGTAGCCATCCAGCCCGGCCAAGACTGGCAAGGCCGCAGAGCGCCCGAGTCCGCGCTTTCGCGCCTGCGGACGGGCATTGAACAGTCTTTCAGGGCATCCGCCGCCTGCCGGCTTGCCGCAGGCCGGACAATCCGCCCTCCATCCGGCAGCCGCCTGCCGCAACTGAAGGAAGCCCCATGTTTGAACTGCGCCTTGTCGCCCCTGAAGACCGCGTCGAAACCCTGTGCGACGCGCTGGATGCCCTGCAAGCCCTGAGCGTTTCGGTGGAAGACGCCGATGCCGACACATCCGCCGAGCGCGCCCTGTTTGGCGAGCCGGGCCTGCCTGCGCCCGCACAAGGCTGGGCGCGCTCCAGCCTCGTGGCCCTTTTCGCGCATGAAAACGAAGCCCGCGAAGCCGCTCGTTTGCTGGCCCCGCAAGACTTTTTCGCGGGCTGCGCCGTGGCCTCTCTTGGTCCTGTGCCCGAGCAAGACTGGGTGCGCCTGACGCAATCGCAGTTCGCGCCGGTTGAAGTGGCTCCCGGTTTTTGGATCGTGCCCACCTGGCACGAAGTGCCCGATGGCGCGCGCCAAGTCATGCGCCTGGACCCGGGCCTGGCTTTTGGCACCGGCACGCATCCCACCACGCAGATGTGCCTGCGCTGGATTGCCCGCCAGCGCATGCAGGGCCAGCGCGTGCTCGATTACGGCTGCGGCAGCGGCATTCTGGCCATTGGCGCAGCCCTGCACGGAGCGGGCGAAATCGACGCGGTGGATATTGACCCCGACGCCGTGGCCGCCACGCAAGGCAACGCCGCTGCCAACGGCGCGCGCGTGCGCAGCGGCCTGCCCGAAGCGGCCAGCGGGCTGTATGACGTGGTGCTGGCCAACATCCTCGCTTCACCCCTCAAAGTGCTGGCCCCGCTGCTGTGCGGCCACGTTGCCGCTGGCGGCCACCTGGTGCTGGCCGGCGTGCTGGAGCGCCAGACGCAAGAGCTGCAAACCGCCTACGCCCCCTGGCTGGCGCTGCAAGTGGCCGACACGCAAGACGGCTGGGTTTTGCTGACGGCGCAACGCCCTGTCTGATGGCCTGCGTGTGATGGCCTGCGTGGCCTTCATTGATTTCCCATCGGTCAAGACCGTCTCAAAAGGGGCAGCGTAGATATGACGCAGGCAAAAGAGTCAAAGGGCGCAAGCGCCATATAAGCCGTAGACGCAAAATCAGCTCCTGGATTAATAGCATGATGTCCTGATAGGTACAGCGCGAAAGCCTCTTTTTAGTTCCTGAATTTGCTCCTGTTTTTAAATCTTTTCTGCGCTTTCCCGCAGGCGCGGCCCTTGTCCCCAAGCCGCAAGGCAAGGCGCTGGCACGCGCGGAAAAGCGGGCAAAAGCAGGGACAATAGCCGCCGTTTTTCGTTCTCCTCTTCAGGCCGCAGCGGCCTTTTTGTTCATGTTCCCCTTCTCCCGCGACAGCAAAGACCAGCCCGAAACCCCTGCTACCAAGCCCGCAGCCGAGGCGCACCCGCTGGATGCGCTCACGGGCGGCGCATTTTCAGCACCCACATCGGGCGAGCGCGCCGCGCGCATCCGCGCCTGGCTGGCTACCAACCCGCCAGCGGAGCAAATGCAGCAAGTGCACAAGGAGCTTTCCGCCAAAGACAAAGGTGCGGCCAAGGCGCTGCGCGAGCGGCTGGACGAAATCAAGCGCGCCCACAGCCAGCAAGCCGTGGCTGCCGAATGGGCCGCCAAAGCCGAAGCCCTGCTGCAAGCCGCACGCCTGAACATTGCCGACGCCCTGGCCTGGAAGCGCGACGCCGCCCGCGCGGGCGCGCCCCTGTCACGCGAGCCGCTGCTGGGCCTGCGCAGCCAGCTGGACGAACGCATCAAGGCGCTGGAAGATTTGCAACAGCGCGCGCTGGTGCAGCGCGAAGCGGCTGCGTTGCTGCATCAGCGCATTGAACTGCTGTCCACCAAGCCCTGGGCCGACGCCGATGCTGTGTGCGCCAGCCTGCAAGCCGATGTGGACCACTGGCGCGAGCAAACCGCCGCCTTGCAAGCCGACACCAACTGGGCTAGCGTGGATTTGCGCTACCCCCCGCAAATTGAAGCCGCGCAAGCGCAACTGGCCGCTGTTTGGGACGCCTTCAGCGCTGCACTGGAACAGACCCGCGCCGCCGCGCAAGACACCGCCGCCGCGCTGCCTCCCGTGCCTGTGTGGGCCGATGAAATCCGCGCCGCCCGTGGCCTGCCGACCGAAGCAGGCGAAAAAGCCGCCGCCGAAAAAGCCGCCGCGCGCGCCAAGATTGACCCCGCCCAGCGCCAGGCCGCCACAAAAGCCGTTGAAGCGGGCGTGATGCTGCTGGAGCAAGCCGTGCAGGCCGGCAACAGCAAAGACACCCACAGCGCCGCCGCCGCGCTGCGCCAATCGCTCAAAAAACATGGCCGTCTGATAGACGATGAAAAACTGGAAGCACGCGTACACGCAGCCCTGGTTTCTGCAGGAGAGCTGCAAGGCTGGCAGCGCTGGAGCGCCGACCAAATCCGCGAGCAGCTCGTAGCCAAGGCTGAAGCCCTGCTCATCCGCCGCCCGGCCAAACCCGTTGAGGCCACGGCAGAAGCGCAAAAAGCGCCGGAAACCGCCCCTTCTGCGGACATTCCTTCGGACATTTCACCAGCCGCTTCGCCTGCCGAAGCCCCCCAGGCCAGCGACAGCGGCGCGCTGCCCGCCGATGCGCCCGCCAGCGCGCCGGAAACCGCCGCCAGCGCCGCCCCCGAGGTCGACGCTGCGGCCCCGCAAGCGCCTGCCGCCGAAGAAATCCTGACCCCCGCCCTCACGGGCCGCAAGCTGCAAGAAGCCCTGCGCAAGCTGCGTGAGGAATGGAAAGCCGCCGACCAGGGCAGCGCCCCCAATCACGCCCTCTGGAAACGCTTTGACCACGCCTGCAACCAGGCCCACCAATTCGTTGAGCAATGGCTGGAAAAAGCCCGCGAAGAAAGCGCTGCTCACAAAGCCGCCCGCCTGAGCCTCATTGAAGAAGCCAAAACCTGGGCTGCCGCCCTGCAAGGCCAGGCCCAGTCTGACTGGAAAGCCATCAACCGCCAGCTCCACCAGTTCGCCGACCGCTGGCGCAACGCGGGCCACCTTTCCGAAAAAGCCTTTGCGGAACTGCAAACGCAGTGGAAAGCCGCCCTGGCCGCCGCCTCCGCCGGGCTGCAAGCTGCGCAAAAGCAAAGCGCCGAACGCCGCCAGGCGCTCATTGAAGAAGCGCGAGAGCTGGCCGCTGCCGCCACCTTGCGCGTGGATGCCGTCAAAGCGCTGCAACAGCGCTGGCAGGCCGAAGCGCAAGCCGTGCCGCTGGATCGCCGCCACGAGCAAAAGCTGTGGGACGCCTTCCGCAAACCGCTGGACGAAGCCTTTGGCCGCAAGAGCGCCGAACGCGAAAAAGCCCAAGCCGCCAGCAGCGCCCATGACCAGGCCGTCATGCAAGCCGCCCAGGCCCTGGAAGCGGCCAACGCAGCTGGCGATGCCGCCCAAATCCGTGCCGCCATGACGGCGTTGCAAGCCGCCTTGCGCAACCAATCTGCCGCCCCGGCCGCTGAAGCCGCGCCGCAAACTGCCGAAGCCGCACCGCAAACTGCCGAAGCCGCGCCGCAAGCTGCCGAAGCTGCGCCCGCTGAAGCCGCCAATACCGCGCCAGCCCCCGAAGCCCCGGCCGCCGAAGCTGCGCCTGCTGATGATGCGGCGCAAGCTGAAAAAACTGCTGCGCCCAAACCCGCCCGTCCCCTCATTGCCATGCGCGGCGACGACCGCCCCGGCATGAAAAAAACCGAAGCGGCCAAACCCGGCCGCCCCGGCGAACGTGGCCGTCTTGGCGATAGCCGACGTGAAAACCGGCGCGACGGACGCGAAGGCCCCGGCAGCCGTGATGGCCGCCGCCCGCTGCGCGACACCCGCGAGCCGCGAGCCGAACGCACCCGCCTGGGCGACGCCGCCTTCCGCGCCCAGCGCGAAGCGCTCGAACACGCCCAAAGCGCCCTCAAGAAGCTGGCCGCGCAAGCCCACGGCGAAGCCCTGACCCAGCTCATGACCGCTTGGCAAGAGCGCGACGCCGCCCGCCTGCCCGCCGCCGGCGAACTGGGCAGCGCCCTCACCGCAGCGGCCCGCAACGCCTGGGCGCAAGCCATCGGCAGCGCCGCCAGCGCCCCTGCCAGCGAAGCCGCCACCGCCCTGCTGCGCCTGGAAATGGCCTCTGAAGCCCCCACGCCCGCCGAGCACCTCACGGCCCGCCGCGCCCTGCAACTGCAACTGCTCACGCGCCGCAACGACCCCGCCCCGGCCGACACCTGGACGCAAGACGCCGCCCAGGTTTTCGCCAGCGCCTGGACCGAAGCCGACGCCCGCCGCCTGCAAACCGCGCTCAAGGCGCTGCTGCGCGGCAGGAAATAAACGAAAAATCCCTTCGGCAGAAGGCCACACGCCCCTACAATCGCGCGCTTTTGCCGCTCAGCCGCCATAGTTCAATGGATAGAACGAACGCCTCCTAAGCGTTAGATGCAGGTTCGATTCCTGCTGGTGGTACCAAATTCAAGTCTTCAAGCCCGTCCTGCTTTGCCTGACGGGCTTTTTTCTGGAGCGCGGATCAAGATGGGCTGTCAGCAGCGCTGTATTCGTACTCTTTGCACGCACTTCAGCGGCTGGTTTTCTTTGGCGCCATGACGAAGCGGGCAATATCTTGGTGGCGCCGGGCGTACGGATTTGCTGTGGCTGCATCCAGCGGTAGTTGCCGTAATTGTTTACCATTTTCGCGGAATGGTATCCCGTATATTTCATGCACTGTTGTTTCATCGGGCCTGAAATAAACTTCAGGATAGCCGCCGCGAAAATCAATTCCGTGAAAATGATATGATCTTATGTTTTCATTGTGCGCGATATTTGGATTGTAGCCAAAGATATTCACGGGCACGAATCCAACACCAAATTCTTGTTTCACTGGAACCCCTTCAACACAGAACATCAACTCGCCTTTTCTTTTGATTGCGATCTTCAAAGTGCCAAGATCCGGACACGGGCATTCCCCAAGTTCATAACCAACTTCATATCCGCCTTCCAGAAAATTGGAAACGCTGAACCTTGCATCCTGGATATCTCGAACGCGGAAACTGCTGGCACTGCCATAAATCGTTGTACCTTGATATTTCCATATCCCCTTTCCTCCGCTGACCACTGGCTTTGCCAGCATGTGGCTGAAAGCACTGCAACCCGTCAGAAATACGGCAGTAAAACATAATAGTAAGACCTTCTGCATTTCAGGCTCCTCTCGATTTCGGCATGGGAAACGCCGGTTTTTCTGGTTGCTTTTTCCTGTTCCTAGGATAAATCTGTTGCCTGCCATCGGCGTACGGAACATTTTCTGGTTTATTGATCCCGGTTCTTCATGATACTTTGAACAGCCTCATCATAACGCCTTTCATAATTTTCATCCCCGCATGGCGATATGCGCTTTAATTCGGATATTTTATTGATCAACAGCTTGACATTTTCATGGCAATCGTCCCACATGGCCCTTTGCATCACGACAAGCATTGGATCCATGATATCAAATTCATCTGCCGAACAATGATCCAGATATTCAATATAAGCCTTCACATAATATTCAAACGCATTTTTGCCCATCCACCCCAAGTCTTCGGCATAATATTCCTTTTCGGCAAACATGGCTACAGCCTCCTTGAGTGATTTGCCAAAAAAATGCTGAAAGGCTATCCGCTCATCCAGGTTCAGGAGATGGGTCGGGCTTATATCGGCAAGACTTGGCAGCTTCATGTTATTCAATCCAGAATGGCTTTGGCATAATATTTGCTCCCCGCCTGACACGATCTATGAATAAAATCGCGTTTTGCAGCAGGATCCAAATAGATTTCCAAGAAAGCAGCGGGTTGTATGTATCAGAGTCGATTTTGGAAATTGGGTCCGGACATTCTGCCCGATGGATTGTCTCCTTGGCCTTCAGCACATTGCCTGGCTTTTGCGCGTGCCCTGGCGCCGTGCAGTTCACTTGCGCTTTCACTCCCGGGCATGGCGGCCGGTATCGCGTCATCTGGCTGTTGGCTTTGCATGGCCCACACCCCTGCCTGGCGCACGCTGCCAGCGAGATGGCCCACGGCGTTCGGCTGGCGGGCAAAGCTGTTTCAAAATCTGGCGTTTTGTCTGGTGGTTTGCCAGACAGAAGGCCATTATTCGAGGCGCTCTGCAAGGTCTCGCCCGAAAGTGGCTGTTGCCGCCGCCATTTTTCACATTCTGTTTTTTCAAGCCTTTCGTCATGCCCGCCTATTCGTTTGAAGCCTTGCAGCCCGACGGCAAGACCCGCAAGGGCGTGCTGGATGCCGATACCGCCCGCGCCGCGCGCGCCCAGTTGCGCGCGCAGGGTCTTGCGCCGCTGGATGTGCAGGCCATTTCTGCGGGCGATGCCCAGCGCGCCCTGGGCGGCGCAAGCCGCCGCCGCGCGTTTGACAGCGCCCAGCTTGCCGTGTGGACGCGCCAGCTTGCGGGCCTGGTGGCCGCCGGTTTGCCGCTGGAGCGCGCGCTGTCCGCGCTGGCTGACGAGGCGGAAGACGAGGCGCAGCGCCACTGCATCGCCGCGCTGCGCTCGGAGGTCAATGCGGGCGCGCCGCTGGCGCGCGCCATGTCGCAGCACCCGCGCGATTTTTCGGGCATCTACACCGCCGTCATTGCCGCTGGCGAGCAGGGCGGCCACCTGGAGCAGGTGCTGGAGCGGCTGGCCGACGATCTGGAGGAGCGCCAGGCGCTGAAAGCCAAGCTGCTGGGCGCGGCGCTGTATCCGGCCATCGTCACGCTGGTGGCCATCGTCATCGTCATTTTTCTGGTCAGCTACGTGGTGCCGCAGGTGGCTGCCGTTTTCGCGGGCGCCAAGCGGGCGCTGCCCTGGCTGACGGTGGCGATGCTGGGCATCAGCGATTTCGTGCGTGCCTGGGGCTGGTGGCTGCTGGCGGCGCTGGCGCTGGGCGCGGCCAGCTTGCGGCTGGCGTTGCGCAATGCCGCTTTGCGCCAAAGTTTTGATGCCGCCTGGCTGCGCCTGCCGCTGCTGGGGCGCCTTTCGCGCGGCTACAACGCCGCGCGCTTTGCCAGCACGCTGGCCATGCTGGCCGCCGCCGGCGTGCCCATCTTGCGCGCCTTGCAGGCCGCCGCTGAAACCCTGGGCAACCAGGCCATGCGGGCCGATGCCGAAGACGCGCTGGTGATGGTGCGCGAAGGCGCGCCGCTGGCCAGCGCCCTGGCGCAGAAAAAGCGCTTTCCGGGCCTGCTGGCCATGTTTGCGCGCTTGGGCGAGCAGACGGGCGCGCTGCCCGCCATGCTGCAACGCGCCGCCGGGCAGCTGGGCACTGATGTGCAGCGCCGCGCCATGCAGGCGGCCACGGTGCTGGAGCCGCTGCTCATCGTCGTCATGGGCGCGGTGGTCATGCTCATCGTGCTGGCGGTCATGCTGCCCATCATCCAGCTCAATCAGTGGGTGAAGTAGCTGAAAGGGCGGCCTTGATTAGCTCATTTATTAATAGCAATATGTCCTAGTGGAAACTGCGCAGAAGCCGTTTCCCACCCCTTCAAATCAGCTCTTCTTTTGAAAGCAAACCACGCCGCTAACTTCCCGTCCTGCCCCGCCCTGCCCTGCACGCAACAAACGCCCGGCCTGAACCCGGGCATCCCGCTCATTCCATTCATCAGGGAGCCACTTTTCTCATCCACTCAAAGGAGTAACCCAGCCGTGAACCCCATCGAAACCGCCATGTACGGCGTCAGCCAACTCTTTCTCACCCCCGTGCTCATCCTCGTGGGCGCGCTCTTTGCCTACGCCTTCTTTGCCCTGGGCGCATTCATCTGGCAATCCGTGCAACGCGCCAGCGCCGCCCGCCGTGGCGACACGGCCGGGCACGAGCTGCTGCAAGCCTGGAGCCAGAACCCCGCCCTCACGCAAAGCGAGCTGCAAGCCCTGGCCCTCAAACGCATGGAAGCCGCCCGCATCGCCGCCCGCGTCGCCCCCCTGCTCGGCCTGGTGGCCACCATGATCCCCATGGGGCCTGCCCTGCAAGCCCTGGCCGAAGGCCAGCTCACCGAAATGTCGCGCGGCCTGACCATTGCTTTTTCCGCCGTCATCCTGGCCCTCATTGCCGCCGCCATCACCTACGCCACCGTCCACGTGCGCCGCCGCTGGTACGCGCAAGACCTGCTCGCCATCGAACGCCTGCGCCAGGCCCCGCAACTTGAAGAACCGGCAGGAGCGCAACCATGAGCGCCAGCCGCCCAACCAGCCTGCTGGACGACATCGAAGACGACGACCCCCTGCTGTCCGTCGTCAATCTCATCGACGTCTTTCTCGTCATCATCGCCGCCCTTTTGCTGGCCGTGGCCAGCAGCCCCATCAACCCCTTCACGGCGCAAAGCGTCACCATCATCAAAAACGAAGGCCAGCCCAACATGGAAATCATCATCAAGCAGGGCGAAAAACTGGAGCACTACCAATCCAGCGGCGCCATCGGCGAAGGCCAGGGCACCAAAGCCGGCGTGGCCTACCGCATGAAAGACGGCAGCATGGTCTACGTGCCCGAAACCGGCACAAGCGGCGCGGCCAGCACGAAGCCAGCCAACGCAGCCCGGCCCTGAAAACCTGCCCAAAGCCCGCCCGCAGGCAGATTGCGAACAAACTCGCAAACCCGGATCCGCCGGCGCGCTGATCAGATTTACTGCGCATGGCAATGCGTTTGAACTCCTTGAGCTTGCCCAAGAAGTTTTCAATGAGACCAGAACGAACTTGAGCAGATTGCCTAGCGCATGGCACAAGGCCCGTATCTTGGCTCTCACGCCTCTGCGTGAGTGGCCTATGGCTTGGTTTTGAACCCCCTTGCGCCTTGGCCGTGACGATGCACTTTCACGATCACGGCATCGGCCATGGCGTATTCCATATCTGGCTGGCCGCTGACGGCATCAAAGCGTTTTTGCCAGACAGGCCCTAGGACATCATGCTATGGATAAAGGAGCGCAAATAGCGTTTGCGTCCTGTCTGTCTTGGGCTGTGCCTTGCTCATTTTTCGCTTGTTCCAAGCCCGCAGGCTCACGCGGTGAGGCCGTGCGAGCGGAAACGCTCATGGCTTGTTCAGCGCGGCCAGGGTCTGCTCGTCTTGCGCCGTCAGGCAGCCTGCGGCGCGGGCGGCGGCCAGCAGGTCGGGGCGCTGGCGGGCGGTGAGTTGCAGGCTCTGGGCGCGGCGCCATTGCTCAATGCGGGCGTGGTGGCCGCTGAGCAGCTCGGCAGGCGCGCTTTGGCCTTGCCACACTTCGGGGCGGGTGTAGTGCGGGCAGTCGAGCAGGCCGTCCAGCGCGGGGTTGAAGCTGTCGAGCTGGTGGCTGCCCGCGTCGCCCAGCACGCCCGGTTGCAGGCGGGCCACGGCGTCCAGCAGGGCCAGCGCCGCGATTTCGCCGCCGGAGAGCACGAAGTCGCCCAGGCTGATTTGGTGAGTGACGTGGCGGTCGATAAAGCGCTGGTCAATGCCTTCGTAGCGCCCGCATATGAGGATGGCGCCACGGCTTGCGGCCCAGCTTTGCACGGCGGCGTGGTTCAGGCGCGGGCCTGCGGGGGAAAAGAGCACGACGGGGACTGGGGCGCTTTCTTGTTCAGCGCCCTGCCCTGCCTCGTGCGGCTGGCCGCTTTGCGGCCCGCTTGCCAGCCGGTCGGCCTGCGCGGCGGCCAGGCAGCGCGCCAGCGGCTCGGCCAGCATGACCATGCCGGGGCCGCCGCCAAAGGGGCGGTCGTCCACGCGGCGGTAGCGGCCTTCGGCCCAGTCGCGCGGATTCCAGAGCTTCAGGCGCATCTGGCCGTCCGCCCAGGCGCGGCGCGTGATGCCCGCATGCAAAAAGGGGGCGAAAAGCTCCGGAAAGAGCGTGAGCACGTCAAAGCGCAGGGCCACGGCTTGCTTTTTTTGAGGCGGTTTTTTGGGGGCGGCCCGATGCAGGCTCCGCGCTTATTGCAGGCCCTGCGGCGCTTGCGGCTGCTGGGCGGGCGGAGTGAAAAGGCGGGCCACGTCCACGGCGTCAAAGCGGTACTGCTGGCCGCAGAAGTCGCAGCCCACTTCGATGCGGCCTTGCTCGCGCAGGATGTCTTCGGCCTCATGCCGGCCCAGTCCGGCAATCATGGCGGCCACGCGCTCGCGGCTGCAAGAGCAGGCAAAGCGCGCGGTTTGCGGCTCAAAGCGCAGCACGCGCTCTTGCCAGAACAGGCGGTGCAGGATTTCATCGGCGCTCAAAGAGAGCAATTCCTGGCGTTGCAGGCTTTGCGCCAGCAGGCTGATGCGGCGCCAGTCATCCCCGCCAGCATCGCCCGCATCCTCGCGCGCCACATGGCTTTGCGAGAGGTTGCCCTGGCCTTGCACGGGCAGGCGCTGGATAAGCAGGCCCGCCGCCACGTGTTCATCAGCAGCCAGAACCAGCGTGGTGTCCAGCTGTTCGGACTGGCGCATGTAGTGCGCAAGCGCCGTGGCCACATCGGGCGCGTCTGCCAGCGACACCACGCCCTGGTAGGGCGGCTGGCCGGGCAGGCGGCCGCGCGCGTCCAGCGTGATGGCGCAGCGGCCCTTGCCGTGGGCATTGACCATATCTGCCAGCGTGGCGCCCGGGGGCACTTCGCCCGCCACGGTGGCGGTGGCGCGCAGGCGCAAATCAGACTGCACCTCCGCCACGGCCAGTTTGACGGGGCCGTCGCCCATCATTTGCAGCACCAGCGCGCCGTCAAACTTGATGCCTGCCTGCATCAGCACGGCGGCGGCCGTCATCTCGCCCAGCAGCGCGGCCACGGGCTGCGGCCACGGGCCGGTTTGCGTATTGGCTGCGCGGCGGGCCAGCACTTGCTGCCAGGCGTCCGTCAGGCGCACCAGCTGGCCGCGCACGGGCAGGCCATCGAAGATGAATTTGTGCAGTTCAGACATGGGCGCTCACATGGGGCCGGGGGGCGGCTTTGTCAATGGCGTCAAGGGACAGGCGAGGGGGTTACTGCGCCGTCCAGCCGCCGTCGTTGGACCAGGCGATGCCGCGCATGTTGTCAGCGGCGGGAGAGCACAGAAAAACAGCCATCTGGCCCAGTTGCTGCGGGGTGGTGAATTGCAGGGAAGGCTCTTTTTCGCGCAGCAGGTTTTCCTGCGCCTGCTGCACGCTGATGCCTTGCTGCGAGGCGCGGTCGTCAATCTGCTTTTGCACCAGAGGGGTGAGAACCCAGCCGGGGCAGATGGCGTTGCAGGTGACGCCGGTGGTGGCGTTTTCCAGCGCCACGGCCTTGGTCAGGCCGATGAGGCCGTGCTTGGCGGCCACGTAGGCGCTTTTGCCAGCAGAGGCCGCCAGGCCGTGAGCGGAAGCGACGTTGATGATGCGGCCCCAGTTGCGGCGCAGCATGTGCGGCAGCGCCAGGCGCGTGGTGTGGAAGGCGGAGCTGAGGTTGATGGCGAGGATGGCATCCCACTTTTCGGGCGGAAAGTCCTGCACGCTGGCCACGTGCTGAATGCCGGCGTTATTGACCAGCACGTCCACGCCGCCAAAGCGGCTGGCGGCGAATTCCATCATGGCGGCGATGTCGGCAGGGCGGCTCATGTCGGCGGGGTGGTGCTCCACGCGCGCGCCCAGCGCGGCAATCTGCGCCTTGGCTGCTTCGGCGTCGCCAAAGCCGTTCAGCACGAGGCTGGCGCCCTGGCGCGCCAGTTCAATGGCGATGCCCAGGCCGATGCCGCTGGTGGAGCCGGTGACGAGCGCGGTTTTGCCCTGGAGGGAGAAGGTCATGATGTTTCCTTTCGGGTGATGGCGTGGGAGCCTGTTCAAAGTCTGGCCGCAAAGGGCGAAAGGGCCGATCATGACAGGGCGGCGGCAGGCAGCGCCGTTAAACTCTCGCGCCGTTTTTTCCCCTTGCTTCCCCCCTGCGCGCGGATGGCCCATGATCATTGAAAGCCTGCTCGATACCGATCTGTACAAGTTCACCATGATGCAGGTGGTGCTGCATCAGTTTCCGGGCGCGCAGGTGGAGTACCGCTTCAAGTGCCGCAACCCGGGCATCCGGCTGGCGCCGTATGTGGAGGAGATTCGCGAGGAAATCCGCCATTTGTGTTCGCTGCGTTTCGCGGAGCAGGAGCTGGCCTATCTGCGTTCGCTGCGTTTCATCAAGAGCGACTTTGCCGATTTCCTGGGCATCTTCCGCCTCAACGAAAAGTACGTGACGCTCCAGCCGCTGCCCAATGAGGAAATCAGCATCGTCATCCAGGGGCCGTGGCTGCACACCATCTTGTTCGAGATTCCGCTGCTGGCCATCGTCAATGAGGTGTACTTCCGCAACACGCAGCCGCGCCCCGACCTGGCCGAGGGCGACCGCCGCCTGCACGGCAAGATGGCCCAGCTCAAGGCCGATGGGCTGCAAGAACTCAAGATTGCCGATTACGGCACGCGCCGGCGCTTTTCGCGCGTGTGGCACGAGGGGCTGCTGCGCCAGCTGATGCAGGGGCTGGGCACGGGCGCCAGCGGCCAGCTGGCGGGCACGAGCAATGTGCTGTACGCCATGCGGCTGGGGCTGACGCCGCTGGGCACCATGGCGCACGAATACCTGCAAGCCTGCCAGGCGCTGGGGCCGCGCCTGCGCGACAGCCAGATTTTCGGTTTCGAGAAATGGGCCAAGGAGTACCGGGGCGATCTGGGCATTGCCTTGTCTGACGTGTACGGCATGGCCGCTTTCTTGCGCGACTTCGATCTGTATTTCTGCAAGCTCTTTGACGGCGCGCGCCACGACAGCGGCGATCCCTTTTCCTGGGGTGAGCGCATGCTGGCGCACTACGCGCAGCACCGCATCAATCCGCGCACCAAAACGCTCATCTTCTCTGACGGCCTGACGGTGCCGCGCACCATTGAGCTGTATCAGCGCTTCAAGGGGCGCTGCCAGCTGGCCTTCGGCATCGGCACCAACCTCACCAACGATCTGGGCTACGAGCCGCTGCAAATCGTGATCAAGATGACGCGCTGCAACGGCCAGCCCGTGGCCAAGGTGTCTGACACGCCCGGCAAGGGCATGTGCGATGACGAGAACTATCTGGCCTACCTGCGGCAGGTATTCCAGATTCCGCCGCCCGCCGTCTGAAGCTGACGGCCGTCTTCCGGCCGCCAGCTTTCTTGCCTTTCCCCGTCTTGCGCTCCGAATAAGAACAATGCTCCCGCTCCACGCGTTCCGCCCCTTTGCCTTGCTGACTTTGCTGCTGGCCTGTCCCGCCCTGGCGCGGGCGGCGGGGCCGGACGGCAGCCAGCTGCACCCGCTCTGGGGCGTGCCGTTCGTGGGCGTGCTCGCTTCCATTGCGCTGCTGCCCATGGCCGCGCCGCGCTTTTGGCACCAGCATTTCGGCAAGGTCACGGCGGGCTGGTCCATGCTGTTTTTGCTGCCTTTTGCCGCTGTTTTCGGCGTGCAGGCGGCGCTGCTGGGGCTGGCGCACGCGCTGGTGGCCGAATACATCCCGTTCATCTTGCTGCTGCTGGCGCTGTTCACGGTGGCGGGCGGCATTCACGTGCGCAGCAGCTTGCGCGCCACGCCGCTGGTGAATGCAGGTTTTCTGGCCGTGGGGGCGCTGCTGGCCAGCGTGATGGGCACCACGGGCGCGTCGATGGTGCTGATTCGCCCGCTGCTCAAGGCCAATGAAGGGCGGCGGGCGGTGGCGCACGTGGTCATTTTTTTCATCTTCATCGTCTCCAACGCGGGCGGCGCGCTCACGCCGCTGGGCGATCCGCCGCTGTTTCTGGGCTTTCTGGCGGGCGTGGATTTTTTCTGGACGCTCAAACACCTGTGGCCGCACACGCTGCTGCTGATTGGCGCGCTGCTGGCCCTGTTTTTCGCCATTGACACCTGGCACGCGCGCCGCGAATCGCGCCGGCCCAGGCCGCAGCCCCAGGCCGTTGGCGCCGCGCCCGGCCAGCCGCTGTTGCAATTCGAGGGCAAGGTCAATCTGGCCCTGCTGCCTTTCATTCCCGCGCTGGTGCTGATGAGCGGGGCCTGGCACAGCGGCGTGCAGTGGCAAGTGGCGGGCGCGCACATTTCGCTGCCCGATGTGCTGCGCGATGCGGGGCTGGTGGCCGTCACGGCCCTGTCGCTCTGGCTCACGCCCGCCGCTGCGCACCGGAGCAACCAGTTCACCTGGGAGCCGATGCTGGAAGTGGCCAAGCTCTTTGCGGGCATCTTCATCACCATCGCGCCCGTCATCGCCATGCTGCAAGCGGGCATGCAGGGGCCTTTTGCAGGCATCCTGCACGCCGTCACGCGGCCTGACGGCTCGCCCATTCCCGCCATGTATTTCTGGGCCGCCGGCGCGCTCAGCTCCGTGCTGGACAACGCGCCCACTTACCTGGTCTTTTTCAACACCGCCGGCGGCAGCGCGCCCGCCCTCATGGGGCCGCTGGCCAGCACCCTGGCGGCCATTTCGGCGGGCGCGGTCTTCATGGGGGCCAACACCTACATCGGCAACGCGCCCAATCTCATGGTCAAGTCCATCGCCGAAGAGCGCGGCGTGCGCATGCCCAGCTTCTTTGGCTACATGCTGTGGTCGGTGGGGCTGCTCACGCCCCTGTTCGTGGCGCTGACGCTGCTGTTTTTCTGACAGATGCTACGGAAACCATAGCGGCCCGCGCTGATTCCACTAGGACTTCAGGCCGATTTCATGCCTGAGGCCTGCCAGCCTCCGTTCCACCATGCCTCATACCGCTTCCCCTTTTCCTCCCCTTGAAACGCGCCTGCCCGGCGTGGGCGACAACATCTTCAGCGCCATGTCCGCGCTGGCGGCGCGGCACCAGGCCATCAACCTCGGCCAAGGCTTTCCCGACTTTGCCTGCGACGCCGCGCTGACTGACGCCGTGACCCAGGCCATGCGCGCGGGCCACAACCAGTACGCCCCCATGCCGGGCGTGCCCGCGCTGCGCCAGGCCATTGCCGCGCAGCTTCAGGCCCTTTACGGCCACGCTTACAGCGCCGAGAGCGAAATCACCATCACCGCCGGGGCCACGCAGGCCATCTTCACCGCCATTCTTTGCTGCACGCAGCCGGGCGACGAAGTCATCGTGCTCGAACCCTGCTACGACAGCTACCTGCCCGGCATCCGCCTGGCGGGCGCGGCGGCCGTGCGCGTGCCGCTGGCGCCGGGCAGCTTCCGGCCCGACTTTGACCGCCTGGCCGCCGCCATCACCCCGCGCACGCGCGCGCTCATCATCAACACCCCGCACAACCCTACCGGCACTGTGTGGTCCGCCGCCGACATGCAGCGCCTGCAAGAAATCCTTGCTCCCACGCGCATCGCGCTCATCAGCGACGAGGTTTACGCCCACATGGTCTATGCCCCCCTGCGGCACGAAAGCGCCGCGCGCCTGCCGGGCCTGGCCAGCCGCGCGTTCGTCATTGGCAGCTTTGGCAAAACCTTCCACGTCACGGGCTGGAAAGTGGGCTACGTGGCCGCCCCGGCGGCTCTCACGGCCGAGCTGCGCCGCCTGCACCAGTTCAACGTGTTTTGCGTGAACACGCCCATGCAGCACGGCATTGCCGCCTACATGCAAAACCCCGCGCCCTGGCAGCAGCTGCCCGCCTTTTACGCCGCCAAGCGCGACCGCTTTCGCGCGGGCCTGGCGCAAACGCGCTTTCGCCTGCTGCCCTGCGAGGGCGCCTACTTTCAGTGCGCCGATATTTCAGAGCTTCACGTGCCCGAGCGCGACTTGCCCGAGGCGACGTTTTGCGAATGGCTCACACGCGAAATCGGCGTGGCCGCCATTCCGCTTTCGGCCTTCTACGCCGACGGCCTGGACCAAAAACTCATCCGCTTTTGCTTCGCCAAGAAAGACGAAACCCTGCAAGCCGCGCTACAGCGGTTGGTGCGCCTGTAAGGGCCTGTCACCAAAAAGGAAATTTGCGGCAAACGACCGTCATTTATCCAAGTGACACGACCGTTGAACAGTGGGGTGCAAAAGCACTTTCCGGCAGGTCAGCGTGAAGGCAGGCCCCGGGTGCATAGCGCCCGGAACATGATCAACGCCATCTTTTATGTGCAGGCCACGGGCTGCCAAACCACTGACCGTCGATAGCGCGCACTACCCAAGGACTACCCGCCCTGGTGTCTGCCATGCGAAGCAGGCATGAAAACAGGCCCGCATGCCTTGCCAGAAGCATGCGGGCCTGTGAGGCGGGTGGAAAGGGAAATGATTGGCCCTGGCTTACTGCTGCGCCTGCTTGCCGTGCACGACCAGCACGGGCAAGGTGGCGCCGGAGAGCACGCGCTGGGCCACGCTGCCGAGCACGAGTTTTTCAAGGCCGCGGCGGCCATGCGATCCCATCACAATGAGATCAGCGCCCACGGCTTGCGCGGCCTCCAGAATGCCGCGAGAGGCCGAGTTGGCCTCTACCACGCGCTTGTGCACCTTCACGCCGGCTTCTTCAAGGCGCGCGGCCACGGCATCGACGGCGGCATTGGCCTCAGCGGTGGCGGCGGTCAGGTACTGGTCTTGACCATAGGCAAAATCCGCGCCTACGCCAGTAAAGGGGTAGGGGTCAATCACATAGACCGTCGTGACCTCGCTGCCGAATGCCTTGGCCAGGGCCTGCGCGTTGTCTACGGCGGAAAAGGCCGTGGCGGAACCATCAACGGGCACCAGAATGTGTTTGAACATGACGGACATCTCCTTTCAGGGGTTGGCAACAAAAACCTCTCTCGCAGGCATTGTGCCTGCGCCGCCCATGCGCGTGATTGACGGCTGTCAAAAATGACTGGGGCGCTGTATCGCAGGCGGCAGCTGGCGCGCGCCGTGGCGGGCCTGGCCGCGCTGGGACTGCTGGCTTTTGGCTGGCTTGGCTGGCAGGTGATGTCCGCCCGGCCTGCCGCAGAGCTGGCTGCTGCGCAAGGGTTGCACGTGGCGAATCTGGCGCCTGGCCGCTATCGCTGGGCCGAGGCGCCCGCACTGCCAAGGGGCGCGCAACTGCCGGAGGGCGCAAGCTTGCACGTTTTGCTGCTGCGTTTGCCAGATGGGGCGCTGCACGCCTTTTACGCCACGGCGGTGGAGGGCCGCCCTGCCCTGCCTGCGGGCGGCGGGCATTTGGGCGCGGCGGGGCTGCCGTGTGCGGATTTCGCGCCCGATTTCGCCCGGCAGGACATTGCCTGCCGCCAGGCTGCGCCCAGGTTTGAATTCGCGCTGCGCCACCGCTGGTCGCTCACGGGGCAGCCGCTGACGCCCAATACGCCGCCTTTGCCCGTGGCCGCAGGGCACGAAACGGGCGGGCAATGGCTGCCTGATCTGGCTGCGCAGGCAGCGCTGCCATGAGAAAATCAGCCGCTTTTGCCAGCGCCAGCGTTTTTCCGCGTTTCTTTTCCTTATGTCGTTTTCCCTGCACCCCATGCTCAATGTCGCCATCAAGGCCGCCCGCGCCGCTGGCTCCATCATCAACCGCGCGGCGCTGGATGTGGAGGCGGTGCGCGTGTCGCAAAAGCAGGTGAATGATTTCGTGACGGAGGTGGATTACGCGAGCGAAAACGCCATCATTGAAACGCTGCTTTCGGCTTATCCGCAACACGGCATTTTGGCGGAAGAGTCGGGCCAGGAGCGGGGCAACCGCCAGTCGGATCACGTCTGGATCATTGACCCGCTGGACGGCACCACCAATTTCATTCACGGCTTTCCCGTTTATTGCGTGAGCATCGCGCTGAGCGTGCGCGGGCGCGTGGAACAGGCCGTGGTGTACGACCCTTCGCGCAATGACCTGTTCATGGCCTCGCACGGGCGCGGCGCGTATCTGAACAACCGCCGCATCCGCGTGAGCCGCCGCACGCAGCTGGGCGACTGCCTGGTCGCCACGGGCTTTCCCTTCCGCAAGGGTGATGACTTTCAGGGCTACCTGCAAATCATGGCCGAGATGATGAAACGCACCGCCGGCTTGCGCCGCCCCGGCGCAGCCGCGCTGGACCTGGCCTACGTGGCCGCTGGTTTTTCCGACGGCTTTTTTGAGACTGGCCTGCAAGCCTGGGACACCGCAGCCGGTGCGCTGCTGGTCACGGAGGCGGGCGGCCTGGTGGGCAACTTCACGGGCGAGGCCGACTTCATCACGCCGCGCGAATGCCTGGCCGGCAATCCGCGCGTCTATGCCCAGCTGGTGAACGTGCTGCGCCCCTACTCGCGCGCGCAGCCGCCCGCGCCCGCCCGCAAGCGGCCCAGGGCCAAGCCGCAAGAGGCCGCCAGCGCGCCTTCCGCCACGCCCGCCATCACGCCTGAAACCGCACTGGCCCACGCGCTGGGCGGCACCCCGCCAGCCAGCGGCGCAGCAGCTCCCACGGAACACGACACGCCGTGACCGCTCTGCCCGAAACCCATGCCGCCGCTGCGCCTGGCGCGCTTGATGAGGCTGGCGCGCCCGTCAGCGCGGCGCGCCCTCGCGCCATCCGCAGCTTCGTCACCCGCGCGGGCCGCGTCACCACCGGGCAGGCCCGCGCCTTGGCCGAGCTGGGGCCGCGCTATGTGCTGCCCTTCGATCCGGCCACTACGGATCTGATAGCAAGCTTTTCAGCCTGCGCCAGCGCAAACGGCCAAAAACGCTATGAAAAAACCGTGCTTGAAATCGGCTTCGGCATGGGCCAGGCCACGGCGCACATCGCCCGTCTCATGCCAGAGGCGCTGTTCATCGGCTGCGAGGTGCATGCGCCCGGCGTGGGCGCGCTGCTCAAGCTCATGGGCGAGCAAGGGCTGGACAACATCCGCATCCTCCAGCACGACGCGGTGCAGGTGCTCGAAAGCATGATCGCCCCCGGCAGCCTGCACGGCATCCACATCTTCTTTCCCGATCCCTGGCACAAAAAGCGCCACAACAAGCGCCGCCTCATCCAGCCCGCCTTCGCGCATGAGCTGGCCCTGCGCCTGGCCCCCGGCGGCTACCTGCACTGCGCCACCGATTGGCAGCCCTACGCCGAGCAAATGCTGCAAGTGCTCAGCGCCGAAGCCCTGCTGCAAAACACGGCCAGCGGCTACGCCCCCCGGCCCGCCTACCGCCCCTTGACCAAGTTCGAGCAGCGCGGCCTGCGCCTGGGCCACGGCGTGTGGGATCTGGTCTTCACGCGCGCCGCTGAACCGTCCGCCGTCTCTTGCCCTTCGCCATGCCCCCTGCCATGACGGCCTTGCCATGAGCACCATCTTCTGCCCCAACTGCGGCGCTCCCAACCGCGAAACCGCCAAATACTGCGGCAAATGCGCCGGGCTGCTCGCCCCGCTTTCGCCCGCAACCATGGTCATGGACTACGAGCCAGAGCGCAAACGCAGGCGCAGGCGCCGCAGCGGCAGCAGGCGCGCCGCCCGGCCCGCCAAGCGTTCGCCCTGGCCCTTCGTGCTCATCGTGTGCCTGGCTTTGGGCGCAGGCTTGGCCAGCGCATGGATCACGCAGCAGTACGCCGCCCGCAACGCGGCGCCCGCCCCTGCCCTGCAAGCCGCCGC
>NZ_LT964854.1:2484971-2787684 GCF_900240305.1 Ottowia massiliensis
TGGTCAGGGAAGTGACGGAAGGAAACGCATAGGAAGAAGGGTTTGTTCATTTACAGCGGCCGGAGGCAACGGAGAGCAAAGCGCGAAGGTCCGTGGGCAGCGTCGGGTGTTTATAAGACGCAGGCCACGCCCCCTCCGCCGCCCGCGCCTGCTCCCGCCGCACAAACGCCTGCTCCCGAACCCGCGCCCAGCCCGGCGCCTGAAGACGCAGCCACGCCAGACACACCTGCACCTGACGACAGCGCCGCACCTTCGCCAGCAAACGGCGAAACCGCCAGCCAAGCCGCCGACGAAGAGCAGGCCCCTGCGCCTGCCGTCGAAACGCCTGCCGCTACGGCTCATGCTCAGCCGGCTGCCCGCCTTGAGCGCCGCAAAACCCTGCCGCCAGGCAACCGCCGGGCAGCCGCGCCCAAGCCTGCCACGGCGCCCGCGCACGCCGCCGCCCCTCTGCCTGAGCCGCCGCCTGCGGCAGCTCCCACACCCGTTGCGCCGCCCCCGCCCACCCCCGCACAAGCCTGCGCAGGCCGTCAGTTCCTGGCCCGCTCCCTCTGCCTGCAACAGGAATGCAGCAAGCCGGGCATGGGCCGGCACGCCGTCTGCGTACAGATGCGCGAACGCGAACGCGCGCTCCAGCAAGGCAGCGGCGGCGCGTGATGCGTCTCACCACATGAAAAAGGGCTGTCTGAAAGCAGCCCTTTTCTTTTCCAGCCGTCCCGCTATCCAGCGCAGCCAGACCATCACGCGCGCAGGCATGGCGAAGCGCCAGACGCATTCAATGGCTTATTCTCGGCTCGAATTTCGCTCCTCTATTTATAGCTATACGTCCTAGTCAAATGGGCGCGAGCGCCTTTTTGGTATCCCCAAATTCGCTCCTCTTTTGTGATTGCCCATCCAGCTGCCGCAGCAGCTTTGCCAGACCCGCCGCGCAGTCCTGCCTTCTTTTCCTGATTTCTTCCTCTCCATACAGCACAGGAGAAGCACCATAAAAATAAAACGGGTCTGTCTATATAGCGCATTTGGGTTAATAAGCAGCTTGTTCCAGGTTCTTGCATAGCTCATGCACGCGAAAATGCGCTTTATTATCGGCGCGATAATCCTGTTCAGGCGCGCTAGCCGTTATGCTGGCCATGAAGTTATCCCCCTTTGAATTGCCGCCCCGTTGCCATATAAAAACCGTTAGAAAACGCGCAATCAAAATACTGCCTCAGAATGGCGGGGATGCTATGCAATATAAAGATTGGAGCCAATGCTGTTAATCCGCCTTGCTTGTTGCCTCCTTCATGCCGCGCCTTCTGCTCTCTAGCTGGCAAGTGCTTTTACGGCAGCCATCCGGGCAGTTTCTTCCACTCTGGAAGCGCTCTTGCTCCGTGATGACTTCGCCAGCCGCCGATTGAATGCACCCGGGCGCTTTCTTTCTCTGGCTTGCAAACTGCGATATTCGTCCGGGGAGGACGCCGCACAACAGGCGAAAGGGCATGAAAAAACGCCCTTCGAATCTGATGATTCTCCGGGCGTTTGCCAAGGGCGTTTCAATGAGCCGGCATCACGAGCCTTTCTGGAAGCGCGCCAATTCGCGGCGTATGCCTTCGATGTCGCTCTTGTTGCGGTCAATGGCGTCTTTCATCTTGCTGACGCGGTCGTTATAGAAGGCGGGGTTGCGCATTTCAATCGCATTCTTTTCTGGCTGGCCATTGTTGTATTCGCGCTCCAGCTGGGCCTGCACGCTCTCGGCGCGTTGCAGCTCGTTTTCAAGAATGGCGCGCGCATCGGCATCGCGCGCGCGCTGGGCAGGCGAATCATTGCGGGGAGCGGCGGATGCGCTGCCGCCGCCACTGCTGCTGCCGCCACCGCCGCTGGCGCGCGGGGCGGCATTGCCGGGGGCGCGATAGCCGCTGATGACTGTTACGTTGCCGCCTTCGATCAGCTTGCAGTCCTTGCGCTTGTCCACCTTGCCGTTGGTGTACTCATTGCCGCAGCGGTAGATGCGGTCTTGCGCGGCAGCTGGCGCTGCGGCCATGGCGGCGCAGGCCAGAGCGGCAAGAAAACAGGCAGATGCAATGGGTTGTTTCATGGGTGCGGCCTTCATCTCGAATGAGGGAATTCACAAAGTATCGTTGATACAGCCTGTTTCAACAAGCCGGAAATTTGTAAAAGGGAAAGGACGGCGCGGGCCGTCCTTGGCGCTGCCCTTTCCCTGCGCGGCTGGGGCGCAGCCGGAGCGCGCCAGAACCCGCTCAGGGCCTGGCCGCGCTTTTCGTGCCCTTGAACGGACCTTGAACAGGTTTTCAGAGCGAGAAATACATGTCGTATTCCACAGGATTGACTTGCACGCGCACGCGATTGACTTCAAGCATTTTCAGCTCGATGAAGGCATCGAGCATGCTGTTGGTGAAAACGCCGCCCTTGGTGAGGAAGGCGCGGTCGGCATCCAGCGCCTGAAGCGCCTGGTCAAGGCTGTGGCACACGGTGGGCACCAGGCGGTCTTCTTCAGGCGGCAGGTGGTAGAGGTCTTTGGTGGCGGCTTCGCCGGGGTGGATTTTGTTTTCGATGCCGTCCAGCCCCGCCATCAGCAAAGCGGCAAAGCACAGGTAGGGGTTGGCCATGGGGTCGGGGAAACGCGCTTCCACACGGCGCGCCTTGTCGCTGCTGACGTGCGGGATGCGGATGGCGGCGGAGCGGTTGCGGCCCGAGTAGGCCAGCTTCACGGGCGCTTCAAAGTGCGGCACCAGGCGCTTGTAGCTGTTGGTGGTGGGGTTGGTGATGGCGTTGA
This sequence comes from Ottowia massiliensis, assembly GCF_900240305.1. NCBI lineage: Bacteria > Pseudomonadati > Pseudomonadota > Betaproteobacteria > Burkholderiales > Comamonadaceae > Ottowia > Ottowia massiliensis. The sequence continues at coordinate 2,487,742 of NZ_LT964854.1, forward strand.
GCGCACGCGCGTGCTGGATGATGCCGCCGATGTAGTAGAGCGCATCGTCTGACAGGCCCGCGTAGCCGTTGCCCGCAAACAGGTTGCGCCCGCCTTTCCAGATGGACTGGTGCACGTGCATGCCGCTGCCGTTGTCGCCGTGGTAGGGCTTGGGCATGAAGGTGGCGGTTTTGCCATAGGCGCTGGCCACGTTCCAGATGACGTATTTCATGCGCTGCGTCCAGTCGGCGCGCTCGACCAGCGTGCTGAAGCGGGTGCCGATTTCCATTTGCCCCGCGCCGCCCACTTCGTGGTGGAACACTTCCACGGGGATGCCCAGCTCTTCGAGAATCAGCACCATTTGCGCGCGCATGTCTTGCGCGCCGTCCACGGGCGGCACGGGAAAGTAGCCGCCCTTGACGCAGGGGCGATGGCCGAAGTTGCCGCCTTCCATGTCAGTGCCGCTGTTCCATGGCGCCTGGTAGGAGTCCACTTTGTAGAAAGTGTGGTTCGGCTCGGCGCTCCAGCGCACGTCGTCAAACACGAAAAACTCCGGCTCGGGGCCGAAATAGGCCGTGTCGCCCACGCCGCTGGCTTTCAGGTACGCCTCGGCGCGGCGGGCGATGGAGCGCGGGTCGCGGTCATAAGCCTTGCAGTCATCAGGCTCCAGCACGTCGCAGGTGAGCACGAGCGTGGGTTCTTCAAAGAAGGGGTCGATGAAGGCGGTGGCCGGATCGGGCATGAGCAGCATGTCAGACGCTTCGATGCCCTTCCAGCCCGCGATGGAAGAGCCGTCAAAGGCATGTCCATCGCTGAATTTGTCTTCATCAAAGGCCGAAACGGGCACGCTGGTGTGGTGCTCTTTGCCCAGCGTGTCGGTGAAGCGCAAATCAACGAACTTGCATTCGTTTTCGCTCACCAGCTTCATGACATCGGCGACGGTTTTTGTCATTCAGAAATCTCCTGCGAAAGTGGGATAGGCGGCGCAGCAGGCCGCAGAAACGCACGCACGGCCCAGCGCACCATCAAGCGCCCCATTGTGCCGTGCGCCTGCACGGCTGGCCGTGGCAGGCTTTGTAAAACGCATGACGCGCTTTCAGCGTGCGCCAGAAAAACCGCTCGCGATCCGCGCAGCTCCACCAAGCTGCCGCAGCGCTTGAAGATCACAAGCGTCATCGCACAAAACTTATACGCCCAGCAACATGGCAAGGCCGGGGGTCATTCAGAGGTTGTCCTTAGCCAGTGGCGAGCGCTACCCTGGGACTACCACAGGTCTGCAAATACCTTTGCCCGCTGGCGTCAGCGCGGCGTGTGGGATGTGCTGCTGGCGCTGCTGCGCCAGCAAGCGCGCGCCAAGGCGGGCAGGCGGGCCAGGCTACGCTGCGCACCGTTTTTTGCGCCGCAGCCTGACAATCCGCCGCCTGGCAGAAAAAGCCGCCGCGCGCCGCGTTGGCGAATACCTCATCGACACAAGCAATGACCCACCTCTGGAATGAATACCTCGCCACCTTGCCCGCTTCGCTGCGGGAGTGGATGCGGGGCCTGCTGCCGCTGCTGCAAATTCTGCTGATCGCCATTGGCGCCGTGCTGCTTCAAAGGCTGCTGCGGCGCGTGACGAACCGCGTGGCCGAGCGCTACCGCCTGCCCGCCGAATTCAACTTCATCACCCGCCGCCTGCTCACTTTCGTGGTGTATGGCAGCGCCTGGCTGCTGGCGCTGGAGCGCCTGGGCGTATCGGGCGCGGTGCTCTGGAGCGCCTTCACTGGCTTTGCCGCCGTGGCCGCCGTGGCCTTTTTTGCCGCGTGGAGCGTGCTGTCCAACATTTTTTGTTCGCTGCTGATATTCACCACCGGCATATTCAGGCTGAATGACCGCATCGAAGTGCTTGAAAACGGCGAAAAATCCGGCCTCAAAGGCCGCGTGATAGACATCAACCTGATCTACACCACGCTCGAGGAAAGCGGCAATGGCCGCGAAGGCACCGTGCTGAAAGTGCCCAACAGCCTGCTATTTCAGCGCGCCCTGCGCCAATGGCGCGCCGGCTCGCAGCAAGTGGCTGTGCCTGCGCGGCCTTATCACGAAACACCGCCCGAAGAGCCGCCGCAAGAGCCAGCAAAAATGAATTGAACGGTTGATTGAAGTGGCGCCCGTTCCAGTGATATAAAATATTACATACATTTCAAATTACATATAGACCCGCGTATGGGCGCAAAACATTGACACCAATCAAGAAAATGCATAGTTACCCCTGAATAGTTACCCTTATGGACGGCTGTTACCTAGGGGTTCGCACCAGCTAGGCACAAGCGCATGGCGGCTGTATAAACAAGACTCCATTTTTCTTGAAAGGAGATCGTCATGGCTGTTTCAGTTAATTTGTCCGGCATTTCTGCCGCGATGTTTGCCCAGAAAGATGCTGCCAGCCGCATCAATCCAATCATTGGTGATTGCGCCAAACTGCCGCCGGATTTTTGTCCGATGAGGCGGCAATTTGATGATAAGAACCTTTATAACGGAAAATTATTCTCCCCAGGGAGCGAGGGCACTCCCCGGGCGGTAGATATCCAGCAAGATTCGATTGGTGATTGCTATTTTTTGAGCGCCATCGGTTCCATTGCCGAAAAAAATCCCCAGGCCATCAAGGATTCAATATCCTACGATCCCGCTACCAAGTCATTTACTGTCAGAATGTACAAAAAGGAGCTTGTCGGCTTCCATGTGGAAACAAAAGAGGTGTACATCAATGTGACGCAGGCAGAACTGAACTACAACCTGAGCCGCAAGGGTGGCAGCACGATTGACAACAGTGTCTGCAAGAATGGAGCCGCATGGCCCATGGTACTGGAGACGGCCTATGCCAAAATGAATGACAGCAATCCTGCGGATGGACTGAAGGAAGGCTTCGACAAAATTGGAGAAGGCGGCTGGCCTGGCGACGCAATGTTTACTGTTACAGGAAAAGAGTCCCATACGGTGTCGTTTTCCAGCGGTTTTGGATCAATTCTTGATGGCTATCCAAAATTGCAGCAGGAAGCCGTTTACCAGAAGGTGTCGGGAGCGCTTGCTGAAGGCAAGCCTGTGACCCTGAGCGTTCATGGCGAGTCGCTTCTTGATCAGATCATGGGCAAGAAAGATAATTTAGCCGATAATCATGCCTATATGGTAACAGGCATCCGAAAGGATGCCAATGGCGAAATCATGGTAACGGTTCGCAATCCCTGGGCCAATAATAATGATGGCGAAGGAATCGACTCTTCCAACGCGGAAATTGAGGTCAAGCTGAGCGACCTCCATGCCAGCGGAACCACGTCGTCGCTTCCTGGCGAACACTGGGGATTCGAAATTGGGGGTTGAATAGGTTGGCGCTTCAGCCCATATTTATGTCCAGGATATTATGAAAATCATTGGCAGATGTTCATGCGGCTCCATTGGCTTTGGGGCCGTTTTTTTTCTTTTCTTGTGGAGCGTAGCCATGCTGACCTCTCATGCCGCTGAAAATTTTCTGTCATCATTTCCTGCGCCAGCCTATTCCAGCCCGGCCTCTGAAGACCTGCCTCAAGCCCGTGCGCTGAAGCAGCATGTGCGCGACTTCGTTTCAAGCCAATATCATGTCAGTTCGGAATATCCGCCGCGCTTTTTCAAAGTAGCGGCGGATGCGACTCCCGACATGATCAGAAAAAACTTTTCCAATTGGGTGATCGAACATGGCAGCAAATCGTTGCCCTTTGATGGGCCGGAATTGTTCGATCATGATTTGAATATTCTTGCCTTGTTCGAGAGCGGATTCATGTGGAACAGAAAGATATTCGGCATCGCCATGTCGGAAACGCATCCAGGGCAGATGGAAGATGCTTTGGTAATCTATTTTGTTCTGGAGCCGGCAAGCTGATGGCCGCGTTCCGCTTTCCGTTCAGCAGCTTGCATGTGAAGCGGACAAAATGCCCTTCAAAACCCAATGAAGCGCAGGGTCGCGCGCGCTCCGGAAAACGATTTTTTTGACGAGCATGAAAATCATCGGATGACCGCCACGCCATCCGCGATTTCAGAAACCGTGCTGCCCCGTCAACTTACCCCTGCCATGCGCGCCCTGCTGGAACGCATGGGCCGTGCAGGCCGCCCGCCCCTCGAAAGCCTGCCGCCTGCACAGGCGCGCGCCTTTTATGAGCGCAATGCGGGCGTGCTGGACATTGCCCCCGCGCCCCTGCCGCGCGTGCAGGATGTGCGCATCCCGGCCCGGGACGGCGCCGCTTTGCACGCACGCCTGTACGCACCCCGCCCGGCTGAAGAAGGGCCGCCGCTGCCCGCCCTGCTGTATCTGCATGGCGGCGGCTTCACGCTGGGCAGCGTGGCCACGCATGAGAGCCTGTGCCGCGCGCTGGCTGCGCAAAGCGGCGTGGCCGTGCTTGCGCTGGACTATCGCCTGGCGCCCGAGCATCGCTTTCCCACCGCCGTGCATGACGCGTGGGACGCGCTGCGCTGGCTGGCCGCTGAAGGCGCGGCCCTGGGGCTGGATGCTTCGCGCCTGGCTGTGGGGGGCGATTCGGCGGGCGGCACGCTGGCGGCGGTGGCGGCCATCCATGCACGCGATGAGGGCCTGCCGCTGGCGCTGCAACTGCTGATCTACCCCGGCACAACGGCGCATCAAGACACCGAATCACACCAGCGCCTGCGCCACGCGCCGCCGCTGACCGAAGCGGCCATTTCCTGGCTATTTGGCAACTACATCGCCCCGCACGAACGCACCGACTGGCGCTTTGCCCCCCTGCTGCATGACGACGTGGCAGGCGTGGCGCCCGCCTGGCTGGCCCTGGCCGAATGCGATCCGCTGGTCGATGAAGGCCTGGCCTACGCCGACAAACTGCGCATGGCGGGTGTGCCCGTGCAGCTGGAGCTGTACCGGGGCATGGTGCACGGCTTCATCCAGTTTGGCCGCGTCATTACCGAGGCGCTGACGGCCCAGAAAGACGCCGCTGCCGCGCTGGTGCAGGCGCTGCTGGTTTGAGGGGGCTGTTTACCGTCTGCCCGTGGGCGCAAAAAGCGTGGATTCGGGCGGTCTGCGGCGTGTTGCCAATCCTCGCTGTGCTGCGCCATTGGGCCGTAAAGCCCGTTTAACCCTCACGGTCAGATTGCAAGCAGGTTCTGAAAAGAAGGGCCAGGCGCAAGCTGGAGACAGGCAGGTATTTTGCTCCTATATCACTAGCATAGGGTCCTAGTGGAAACTGCGCGAAGCTTCATTTTCACACTCTTCGATTTGCTCCTTTTTCTGATGTTATCTGCCGGGCAACAGGCGGCTTCTGCGTCGAGCCGGCGGCCTGTGGCCTGCAATGGCCGTGTTTGAAACGGGCAGGGTGAAGCTGGGGCGGATGAGGCGTGTGGGTCCCGTGACGCAGCCTTCCACCCGGCCTGCGCTTCTGGCTTGTGCTTGCGCGCCCACGGATGGATTGCAAACAGGCCCTGATTTCTGCGGCCCCTCTCGCACGCCGCGCGGGCATGCCGCGCCCTAAAATCCGCGCCGTTTTTGTTTGCCGCGCGCGCCGCCAGCCTTTGCCGCTGGCGTTTTTCATGGCGCGGCGCTTTTTCATGCTTTTGCCCACGAGTTTTGCCATGCCCCATTCACTGACCGGCGCCGCGCCGCTGCCGAGGTAAGGCCGCCATGTCGCTGTTTTCTTTCATGGGGGCGCTGGAGATGGGCTTCATCTTCGCGCTGGTGGCGCTGGGGGTGCTGCTCTCGTTTCGCATTCTGGACTTTCCCGATCTCACGGCCGATGGCAGCTTTCCGCTGGGCGGGGCAACGGCGGCGGTGCTCATCGTGGCGGGCTGGAACCCGGGGCCGGCCTGCCTGGCGGCGGCGGCGGCGGGCGCGGCGGCGGGGCTGCTGACGGCCTGGCTTTACGTGCGGCTGGGCATCATGCAGCTGCTCGCTTCCATCCTGACGATGATTGCGCTGTATTCGGTGAATCTGCGCATCATGGGCGCGCCCAATCTGTCGTTGCTGGGCGAGCCTTCGGTTTTCTCGCCCTTTCTCACCGATGACAACGCCATGTGGGCCAGGCCGCTGGCGCTGGGGCTGGTGGTGCTGGCGGTCAAGCTGGGGCTGGACGGGTTTTTTGCCTCGCAAACGGGGCTGGCGCTGCGGGCCACGGGGGCCAATCCGCGCATGGCGCGCGCGCAGGGCGTGCCCACGGGGCGGCTCACGCTGGGGGGCATGGCGCTGTCCAACGCGCTGATTGCGCTGGGCGGCGCGCTGTATGTGCAAGTGCAGGGCGGGGCCGACGTTTCCATGGGCGTGGGCACCATCGTCATTGGCCTGGCGGCGGTGATCATTGGCGAGACGCTGCTGCCCGCGCGCCTGATCTGGGTGGTGACGCTGGCCACGGCGCTGGGCGCGCTGGCGTACCGCCTGTTCATCGCGCTGGCGCTGGAGGCCGATTTCATCGGCCTGCAAGCGCAAGACCTGAACCTGGTGACGGCCACGCTGGTGGCCGTGGCGCTGGTGCTGCCCAAGATCAAGGCGCGGCTGTGGCCGCGCCGCGCCGCGCCTGCTTCGCCGCCCGTATCGTCACCAGCCACCCGCGCAACGCAAGCAAAGGGCTGACGCCATGCTCCAAGCCAAGGCATTGCACAAAACCTTCAACCCCGGCACGGTGATCGAAAACCACGCGCTGCGGGGCCTGAGCCTGACCATTGACGAGGGCGAATTCATCACCGTCATCGGCAGCAACGGCGCGGGCAAATCCACTTTTCTGAACGCCATCAGCGGCGACTTGAAGGTGGACGAAGGCCAAATCATCATCGACGGCCAGGACGTCACCCGCAAAACCGCCTGGCAGCGCGCCGCGCAAGTGGCCCGCGTGTTCCAGGACCCCATGGCCGGCACTTGCGAGAGCCTGAGCATCGAAGAAAACCTGGCGCTGGCCTGGCAGCGCGGCCAGCGCCGCCACTTGCTGCGCCGCGCCGTGCGCGCCAGCCAGCGCGCGCTGTTTCGCGAAAAACTCGCCACGCTCGGCCTGGGGCTGGAAGCGCGCCTGACCGACCGCATGGGCCTGCTGTCTGGCGGGCAGCGGCAGGCCGTGAGCCTGCTGATGGCCTCGCTCCAGCCCTCGCGCCTGCTGCTGCTGGACGAGCACACCGCCGCGCTCGATCCCAAAACCGCCACCTTCGTGCTGCGGCTGACCGACCAGATCGTGCAAAGCCAGGGCCTGACGGCGCTCATGGTCACCCACTCCATGCGCCAGGCGCTGGACCACGGCACGCGCACCGTCATGCTGCATCAGGGGCAGGTGGTGCTGGACGTTCGCGGCGCCGAGCGCGCCGCGCTGGACGTGCCCGATTTGCTCGCCATGTTCAGCCGCGTGCGCGGCGAAGCGGTGGACGACGACAAGCTGCTGCTGGGCTGAAAGGCTTGCGGAAAAAGGCCGCCTTCAGAGCCATTTTTGTTCTCTTTTCTTGCTCCTTGATTGATAGCGTGAGGTCCTGGTGAAAAGGGCGCAAGCGCCGTTTCAAAGCCCTTGAATTTGCTCCTGTTTTAGTTAAAGACAGCCCTCGCGCTGGCGAACAAGGCGCGCGCTTTTGTGAATGAAGGCGCAACGCGTGGAGATGAACGCCCCCGCTTGCGACGGCGGCAATTGCGGCTGCGGAAAATCAGGCGCCGCAAATTGCCCGACGCCGCGCTTTTCGCGCCTGCGGGCCGATTGCAAACAGGTTTTCTCCATCAGCAACGCAAAAAACACACCATGCAGACACCGCAAGACCTCTGGCGCGTGGGCGACATCGCCTTCAGCAGCCGCTTTCTTCTGGGCACCGCCCGCTACCCGTCCCCTGCCGTGCTGCGCGAAGCCATGCGCGCCGCAGGCAGCCAGATCGTCACCGTGGGCCTGAAGCGCCAGACGGCGGCCAGCGGCAGCGACAACGGCTTTATCGACATGGTGCGCCAGGCCCTGCGCGAAACCGGCGCGCGTCTGCTGCCCAACACCGCCGGCTGCGCCAGCGCGCGCGAAGCCGTGCAGCTGGCCCACATGGCGCGCGAGCTGTACGGCACGCCGTGGATCAAGCTGGAAGTCATCGGCGACGACTACACCCTCCAGCCCGACCCGCAGGAGCTGGTGCGCGCCGCCGCCGAACTCGTGCGCGAAGGCTTCACCGTCTTTCCCTACTGCACGGACGATCTGGTGACCTGCCGCCGCCTGCTGGATGCGGGCTGCCCGCTGCTCATGCCCTGGGGCGCGCCCATCGGCTCCGGCCAGGGCCTCACAAACCCCTTTGCCCTGCGCCTGCTGCGCGAGCGCCTGCCTGAGGCCACGCTCATCATCGACGCGGGCATTGGCGCGCCCAGCCACGCCGCGCAAGCCATGGAAATGGGCTTTGACGCCGTGCTGCTCAACAGCGCCATCAGCTACTCGCCCGACCCGGTGCGCATGGCAGGCGCCTTCCGCCAGGCCATCGAGGCGGGCCGCGCCGCGTACCGGGCGGGCATCATGGCCAAGCAAGATTTCGCCGTGCCCAGCACACCTGTCACGGGCAGCCCGTTTCTGATTGGCTGAAGCCGCCGGGCATGTGCAAGCCAGGCCAGGCAAGCCGGGATAAGCGCTGTGCTACATTCCGCCGCCATGTTCCACAGCGCCCTTTGCCTGCTACTAGCGCCCCGCGCGGGCGGCGGCATGGGCGCGCGCCTGGGAAGCTGACGGCAGCTTTTCCACGGCGCATCCTTTTTTCCCATTTCCGCAAAACGGCCCGCATGCATTCGCAGCGGGCCGTTTTTTTGTCTGGCGGATGCGTTTTTCCAACTTTCGGCATCTACAAGGAGAAAACCCATGACCGAGCAACTCATCATTTTTGACACCACCTTGCGCGATGGCGAGCAATCGCCCGGCGCGAGCATGACGCGCGATGAAAAACTGCGCATCGCCCGCCAGCTGGAGCGCCTGCGCGTGGACGTGATCGAGGCCGGCTTTGCCGCCGCCAGCGAAGGCGACTTTGAATGCGTCAAGGCCATTGCCGAAGCGGTGAAAGACTCCACCGTCTGCTCGCTCTCGCGCGCCAACGAGCGCGACATCACCCGCGCGGCCGAGGCGCTCAAGGGTGCTGCGCGCGGGCGCATTCACACCTTCATCGCCACCAGCGCGCTGCACATGGAGAAAAAACTGCGCATGACGCCCGGGCAAGTGCTCGAGCAGGCCCGCCAGTCGGTGCGGCTGGCGCGCAGCCTGTGCGCCGACGTGGAATTCAGCCCCGAAGACGGCTACCGCAGCGACCCGGACTTTCTTTGCCGCGTGATTGAAGCGGCCATTGCCGAAGGCGCCCGCACCATCAACGTGCCCGACACCGTGGGCTACGCCATACCGGAACTGTTTGGCCAGTTCATCCGCAACCTGCGCGAGCGCGTGCCCAACAGCGACCAGGCCATCTGGAGCGTGCACTGCCACAACGACCTGGGCATGGCCGTGGCCAACAGCCTGGCGGGCGTGAAGATAGGCGGCGCGCGGCAAGTGGAATGCACCATCAACGGCCTGGGCGAGCGCGCCGGCAACTGCGCGCTGGAAGAAGTGGTGATGGCGCTGCGCACGCGGCGCGACTACTTCGGCCTGCAAGTGGACATCGACGCCAGCCAGATCGTGGCCGCCAGCAAGATGGTCAGCCAGACCACCGGCTTTGTCGTGCAGCCCAACAAGGCCGTGGTGGGCGCCAACGCCTTCGCCCACGCCAGCGGCATACACCAGGACGGCGTGATGAAAGCGCGCGACACCTACGAAATCATGCGCGCCGAAGACGTGGGCTGGACGGCCAACAAGATCGTGCTCGGCAAGCTCAGCGGCCGCAACGCCTTCAAGCAGCGCCTGGACGAGCTGGGCGTGCACTTTGGCAGCGAAAGCGACATCAACATGGCTTTCTCCAAATTCAAGGAACTGGCCGACCGCAAGAGCGAAATCTTCGACGAGGACATCCTCGCGCTGGTCAGCGACGAAAGCGTCACGCCCGGCAAGGAAGCCTACGGCCTGGTCTCCCTGGCCCAGCGCAGCGAAACCGGCGAGCGCCCCAGCGCCAGCATCGTCTTCACCGAAAACGGCCAGGAGCGCCGCGCCAGCGCCGAAGGCAACGGCCCCGTGGACGCCACCTTCAAAGCCATCGAATCGCAAGTGGGCAGCGGCGCGGAACTGCTGCTTTTTTCCATCAACGCCATCACCAGCGGCTCCACCGAAAGCCAGGGCGAAGTCACCGTGCGCCTGCAACACGCGGGCCGCGTGGTCAATGGCGTGGGCGCCGATCCGGACATCGTCATCGCCGCCGCCAAGGCCTACCTGAGCGCCTTGAGCCGCCTGCGCGGCAAATCCGAAAAGGTGAAGGCGCAAGACTGGATCTGAACGGCCGCCCCGGTTCGCCAGGCTCCCGCCGCCAGAGCCGGAAACGGGGCCGCGAGCCAGAAAAAGGAACGCGCAGCCCGGATAATCCGCCGCGCGCTTTCCTATCCTGCTATCTGTTTTTTTCCCCCCTTTTTCCAATCCGCAAGCGAAAGGCACTGGTCCATGCGAACTGAAATCTGGCTGGCCCTGGGCATCATCATCGGCGCGCTCGTCGGCTGGGCGCATGGCCGCGCTGAAGGCGAGCTGGTCATCGGCATTTTCTTTGGCGTCCTCGCAGGCGCCATGGCGGGCCTGTTCCTGCGCATGGCGCTGCCGCCCAAATACAAGAAAAAGCCGCAGGCGGACGAGCCGCCTGCCGAAGAGCGCAAACCGCGCTGATTTCTTCAAAGGCCGGGCTTTGCCGGCCTTTTTCATGGGCCAAACCGCGCGCGGTCAGTGCGCCAGCAGCAGCTGCCCGGCCACCTCGTCGCGTTTGCCTTTGCCAGCCAGCTGCTCCACCAGCGCCAGAGCGAAGTCCAGCGTCAGGCCGGGGCCTCGGCCCGTGGTGACAAGGCCATCGACAACCACGGCGCTGCCCGCCTGCAGGCGCGCGCCAGTCAGGCGGTCTTCAAAACCGGGGTAGCAAGTGGCGCTCTTGCCTTGCAGCAGGCCGATGCCGCCCAACAGTGCAGGAGAGGCGCAAATGGCCGCCACCTTGCCGCCTTGCTGCGCAAAAGCCAGCAGCCGCTGCTTCAGGCCGTCATGCTCGGCGTACTTCACGGTGCCGCCAGGCACCACGAGCATTTGCGCGGCGCTGAAATCGGCCATTTCAAACAGAACGTCGGCCTGCACCGTGACCTGATGGCCGCCTGTCACCTGCCGCTCGCCCGTGAGCGAGACGGTCTGCACGTCCAGTTGCGCGCGGCGCAGCACATCAACCGTGGCCAGGGCCTCGATTTCTTCAAAGCCAGTGGTGAGAAAAACGAAAACGTGTGCCATTGAAGCTCTCCTTTGGGTGGTGGAAAAAAGGAACGGGTCCACAGAGTCTGCGGATTGTCAGCCGCAGCTTTGCGGAAAGGTTTTTTGCGGCGGGACTGGCGATGCCTCCAAAGACCATTTCCGCGCGCAACAGCCAGCGGACGGGAATATGCCAGGCGGCACCCTCTGGAGAAGGCACTGGCGTGACCGACTCGGAAACTGCCAGCGAGCGCGGTTTGGCACGAACGGGCCGCGAGTAGAAGATGCAACCCTGCACTCGACTACCGCAGCGCCAGCACACCCGCGCTGGCTGGGCTGCTACAAGGAGAGCGTCAGAAACAGGAGCAAATTTGCGGGGCAGAAATGCCGTTCAGCGCTGATTCCACTAGGACATCCCGCTATGAATAGATGAGCAAAAAAGCCACTGCTGCTTCTCCCCGCGCTCCTTATTCCGGCCCGCTTTCTCACACCCGCGCTGCCGCGTCTGCGGCCAAATCGGGAGCTGGCGCCCGGAACAGACTCTCAAATCATGGCCGCCGGATCGTCGGCCATGTTGACGAACACGCGCGCGCGGCGGGGGCTGATGCGCACGGCGTCGCCTTCTTTCAGGCCCAGCGCCTGCCATTCGGCGACGGGCAGGTGCGCTTCCAGAATCTGGCCGCGCGGCTCCAGGGCGCTGAGTTCGAGCCGGGCCAGGGGGCCGATGACGAGGGCGCGGTCCAGGCGCGCGGGCAGGCCGCTGGCGCCGGGCGCGTCGGCGCTGACGGCCAGGTCGGCGGGGCGCACGAAGGCCAGGGCTTCGGCGTCGGCGGCGTGGGGCGCGTCGGGCGCGGCCAGTTGCCAGTCGCCCACTTGCATCTGGCCGCCGCTGGCGCGGCCATGAAAGAGGTTCACGTCGCCCAGAAAGCCGTAGACGAAGGGGCTGGCGGGGTGCTCCCACACTTCTTGCGGCGTGCCTTGCTGTTCGATGCGGCCTTTGTTCATGACGACGACGCGGTCGGCCACTTCGAGCGCTTCTTCCTGGTCGTGCGTGACGAAGATGCTGGTGACGTTCAGCTCTTCGTGCAGGCGGCGCAGCCAGCGGCGCAGTTCCTTGCGCACCTTGGCATCGAGCGCGCCAAAGGGTTCGTCCAGCAGCAGCACTTTGGGGGCGACGGCCAGCGCGCGCGCCAGGGCAATGCGCTGGCGCTGCCCGCCCGAGAGCTGCGAGGGGTAGCGGCCCGCCAGCCAGTCCAGCTGCACCATTTGCAGCAGCTCATGCACGCGCGCCTTGATGTGCGCTTCATCCGGGCGCTCTTTGCGGGGCTTGACGCGCAGGCCGAAGGCCACGTTGTCAAACACGGTCATGTGCCGGAACAGCGCGTAGTGCTGGAAGACAAAGCCCACGCCGCGCTGGCGCACATGGACATCGGTCGTGTCCTGGCCGCCAAAGAGGATTTGCCCCGTGTCGGCGCTTTCCAGCCCGGCAATGATGCGCAGCAGCGTGGTTTTGCCGCAGCCCGAAGGCCCCAGCAGCGCCACCAGTTCGCCGCTGCCGATGTTCAGGCTGACATCGCTCAGGGCCTGGAAGTTGCCGAATTGCTTGCTGATGTGCTGAATGTCGATGCTCATGGGTGTTTCGGATGTGTGTCTGCCAGCGGCCATGAAGCCGGTTTTTTTGCTCCCGGTTTCATAGCATGATCTCAAGATAGGTCTGCGGCAAAGGCCGTTTCAGGCCCCTTCAATTTGCTCCTGTTTCTGAAGCCCTGCGCGCGCCTGCCATGCGCCAAGCAGCCCATACGCCGCGCCCGCCAGCAGCAGCGCGGCGGCCCAGCCGGGGGGCAGGTATTTGCCGGCGGCGATGGCGGCCAGGCACAGGGCGCTGGCGGCCGATGCGTGAACGAGGGCGCGGCGGCAGGTCATGGCGCAGTCCTTTCAGCGGGCGGGGCGGCAAGAGGGGCGGGTTCGGGCAGGGCGGCGGCGTCTTGCAGCTCCTTGGCGTGGCGCCACTCCACCAGGGTTTTGAGCGCGAGCGTGACCAGCGCCAGCAGCGCCAGCAGGCTGGCCACGGCAAAGGCGGCCTGGCCCTGGTATTCGTTGTAGAGCACTTCCACGTGCAGAGGCATGGTGTTGGTCTGCCCCCGGATGTGGCCGCTGACGACCGAGACGGCGCCGAATTCGCCCATTGCCCGCGCGTTGCACAGGATCACGCCATACAGCAGGCCCCAGCGGATGTTGGGCAGCGTCACGTGCCAGAAGGTCTGCCAGCCGCTGGCGCCCAGCACCTGCGCGGCCTGCTCCTCGTCGCTGCCTTGCGCCTGCATGAGCGGAATCAGCTCGCGCGCAATGAAGGGAAAGGTGACGAACACCGTCGCCAGCAAGATGCCCGGCACGGCGAAGATGACCTTGATGTCATGCGCGGCCAGCCACGGCCCCAGCCAGCCTTGTGCGCCAAACACCAGCACGTAGCACAGCCCCGCCACCACGGGCGAGACGGAAAAAGGCAAGTCGATCAGCGTGATGAGAAACGGCTTGCCCCGGAACTCGAAGCGCGCCACGCACCAGGCCGCCGCCACGCCAAACACCAGGTTCAGCGGCACGGCAATGGCTGCCGTCAGCAGCGTCAGCCGCACGGCGGCCAGCGCGTCAGGCTGGCGCAGCGCCTCCACATAAGCCTGCCAGCCCGCGCCCAGCGCCTCGGCAAACACGGCCGCCAGCGGCAGCGCCAGAAACAGCGCCATGAAGCCAAGCGCCAGCGCCGTGAGCAGCCAGCGCACGGGCGCGCTTTCGGTGGTGCGCACGCGCTTGGGAACGGCGGGCGCGGCGGATGCAGATGGTTTCACGGACGCGCTCATGCGGCCTCTCCCTTGCGCCGGCGGCCCCAGGCTTGCAGCGCGTTGATGGCCAGCAGCATGGCAAAGGAAATCAGCAGCATCACCGTGGCCACGGCGGCGGCGCCCGCCGTGTCGTACTGCTCCAGCTTGCCGATGATGATGAGCGGCGCGATTTCGGAAACCATCGGCATGTTGCCCGCGATGAAGATGACCGAGCCGTATTCGCCCACCGCGCGCGCAAACGCCAGCGCAAAGCCCGTCACCAGCGCAGGCGCGATGGCCGGAAAGATGACGTGGCGAAACGTCTGCCAGCGCGTCGCGCCCAGGCAGGCGGCGGCCTCTTCCAGCTCTTTTTCCGCCTCTTGCAGCACCGGCTGCACCGTGCGCACCACAAAGGGCAGCCCGATGAAGATGAGCGCCACCACGATGCCCGCCGGCTTGAACGCCAGCTCCAGCCCCAGCGGCTCCAGCCAGCGCCCCACCCAGCCATTGCCCGCCAGCACCGCCGCCAGCGCAATGCCCGCCACCGCCGTGGGCAGCGCAAAGGGCAAATCCACCAGCGCATCGGCCAGCTTGCGCCCCGGAAATTCATAGCGCACCAGCACCCAGGCCAGCAGCAGGCCCGCCGCCACGTTCACCAGCGCCGCCGCCAGCGAAGCGCCAAACGTCAGCCTGAATGCCGCCAGCACGCGCGGCGCGGACACCGTGGCCCAGAAATCGCCCCAGCTCATTGAAAGCGAATAAGCCAGCAGCGCGCCCAGCGGCATCAGCACCACCAGGCCCAGATAAAGCAGCGTGTAGCCCAGCGTCAGGCCGAAGCCAGGCAGCACGCGAACCGTTTTACGGGGCCGCATAAATATACCTATATATTAAGTAATTATATTAGTAAATGCTTGCTAATTCTACTTTATACTCTTCAAGTATAAAATTAATTGGAACAAATGCAGTAATAGGAGCAGGTACGCTACCGAAAGATCCAGTGAATGCACATATATCTGTACTGGCTACAACAATACCTACTGCTAAATTTCCACCTCTTTCCGTGTTTCCTGTTACTACTGGGCCGCCAGAATCTCCAGGCTTACTACACACAGATAAAGACGAAAGATTTCTTATTTGCCTTCCATTGTAAAAATATGTCGCATTGATAGTAGTAGTTTTTCCACATTTCCACCCACTGACTGCACCGGCAGCACAGTATTGCTCATGAACTGAAGGATTTTTGCTTCCAACTATTAATCCCTCTCTTCTGATTTCACTTCTCCAGTATACAGGTGATCCAGAATAAGTTGGACTAATAATGTATACATATTTACCAGGAGTACTATGCTTAAAATTATCGTTCCCAATAATTCCATAATCTGTCCTATCGCCAGACATGAAAACTGTATTTGAAATGGCTCCATAAAAATCTCCACCGAACCAACCAAACTTCTGTGTGTCCATTTTGTCCCCTGCCTGGCCGCAATGCCCAGCTATGATAGTGAATGGAAAAATTCCGCCAACCACATTAAACCCAGCCGTACAAGTGATACCTCTATAGGATAAGCCAGCTTGAGTTGTATTTCTTAAAGGCATTCCTGCCCAGAGATCTGGCGATGCAGTCGCACTCATTGGGCTAGAAACTTTAAAATAAAATAGGATTTTACTAAGCTCGCCATCACCTTGAATGATATTTCTAATAGATTCTATTGCTTGCGGCTCCGTAAATATAATAAATTTTTGTTGTATGGTGTCATATCCTACCCCCACTAAACCTCTGATGCCAGAATCCCAAATTTTATTGGCGATCCTTGAGTTCATAGCACTTATTTCCTTCTTATTATAGAGAGAGGATTCAAAAATAACACCAGAAAATCTCTCTTCAATATTTTTCTTTTCTTTCTCATTTAGTCCCTTGATCCATATATGCAAGACTGGTTCGCCAATCTGTGCATCATCAACATCTCCGCCAGAAAATCTTAATGGAAACTCATTTTCTATTTCTGTTGCCAGTTCACTCAAGCGGCGAGCCCTCCTCATGTGTTTCAATGCATCTGCATCTGGTATATCATCACCTTGCAATTTTTTTCCATTCATTTTATATCTTTTAGCCTCAATTTCAGGCACACTCTCAGCCAGTGATTTTTTATACTCTTTTAAATAAGGTGGAATAAAGTTCTCATCATTAGTTTCAAGATTGTCTTGAGCATTCACATGGCCAATCAAAGAAATTAATAAAACCAATACGAATGACTTAACTCTCATATTCATCTCCCAAGTAAGAATTACCTGCCGGCAGGCTGGTAGAGCTTGTCGAACTGGCCGCCGTCGTTGAAATGCACTTTCTGCGCTTCACCCAGCGAGCCGAAATACTCTTTCACCGTGAAGAGCTTCAGGTTTTTGAAGGTGTCGGCGTGCTTTTTCAGAATGTCCGCGTTGCGCGGGCGCAAGCCGTGTTTGGCGGCAATTTCCTGGCCTTCGTCGGAATACAGGTAATCCAGATACGCCTTGGCTTGTGCGGCGGTGCCTTTTTTCTTCACCGTGCGTTCGACCACGGCCACGGGGTTTTCCGTGACGATGCTGGCCCAGGGATAGACCACTTCCACGCGGCCCTTGCCGAATTCGCGCTCTACCGACACCACTTCGGACTCGAAGGTGATGAGCACATCGCCCACGTTGCGTTGCAAAAACATGCCCGTGGCGTCGCGTCCGCCGCGCGCCAGCGCGGGCACGTTTTTGTAGAGCCGCGCCACAAAATCGGCGGCCTTGGCGTCGTCGCCGCCCTTGGCGCGCGCCTGGCCCCAGGCGGCCAGATAGGCCATGCGGCCATTGCCGCCCGTTTTGGGATTGACGACAACCACTTTCACGTCGGGGCGCGTCAGATCGTCCCAGTCCTTGATGTTTTTCGGGTTGCCCTTGCGCACCAGAAACAGCATGGTCGAGGTGTTGGGCGCGGCTTCGTGCGGGAACTGCTTTTGCCAGTCGGCGGCTACGGCGCCTTTGGCGGCGAGAAAGTCCACATCGGTGGTTGTGTTCATCGTCACCACATCGGCCTCCAGCCCGTCGGCCACGGCGCGCGCCTGCGTGCTGGAGCCGGCGTGCGACTGATCGACGCGGATGTCCTGCCCCGTGCTTTGCTTGTAGTGCCTGATGAAGGCGGCGTTGTAGTCGCGGTAGAACTCGCGCGTGACGTCGTAAGAGGCGTTGAGCAGCGTGGTTTCGGCATGGGCCGCGCCAGCGGCGGCCAAAACGAGGGCGGAGGCAATGAGCTTGAGCTTTTTCATGGGGGGCCTTTGAAAACGTGAAACAGGCGCTGGGCGCCCGAGGCCCGCAAGTGTCACAACGAAGCCTTCAAACTCAAACGAATTTTTTATTGTTTTTTTATAGGGCGGCGCATCTATGGCCGCCGCCGGCCAAGCCGCTTCCGGTTGGTTTTTGCCTTGCTCCTGTGCCTTGCCCCTGAAGCCTCGCCAGAACGAAGCGCCGGTTCGCTGCCTGAAACCCGGCCCATGGCCCGCCCCGATTGGCCGCGCCTGCCCAGCCACATCAGAAACAGGAGCAAATTCAAGGGCCTTGAATGCCGCCTTGCGCAATATCCACTAGGACCTCATGCTATGGATAGAGTAGCTAAAAATGCCGCGCTTTCAACCCTGCGGCCAGCGCGCTGTGAATGTGCCGCGCCGCCACAATCGCGCTCCATGTTCCGCCCTTCGCTCCGATGCCTTCTGCCTTCTTTTCTGCCCGCCTTCTGGTCCGCTGCCTGGCTGGCGGCCCTGCTGGCCGCCGCCCCGGCCCATTCCAGCAGCGCGCCAACATTCGCGCAGGTCAAGGCGGATTTCCGTTCTTCCGAAACCTGGCTGCTGGATCGCAGCGGCCAGCCGCTGCACCGCCTGCGCACCGATGACAGCGCGCGCCGGGGCGCGTGGGTGGCGCTGGCCGATGTGTCGCCCGCGTTGCGCCAGGCGCTGGTGCTCTCGGAAGACAAGCGCTTTTACGAACACAGCGGGGTGGATTGGCGGGCCGTGGGCGCGGCCGCCTGGGGCAATTTGTGGAACGAGAAAACGCGCGGCGCCAGCACGCTGACCATGCAGCTGGCCGGTCTGCTCGATGATGACTTGCGCCAGGGCGGCAGCGGCCGCAGCCTGCGCCAAAAGCTGGGGCAGGCCGTGATGGCGCGGCGGCTGGAGGGCGGCTGGCGCAAGGACGAAATCCTGGAGGCGTATCTGAACCTCGTGCCCTTCCGGGGCGAGCTGGTGGGGCTGGACGCGCTGGCGCGCACGCTGTTTGGCAAAGCCCCCCACGGCCTGAACGACGCCGAAGCCGCGCTGGCCGCCGCGCTGGTGCGCGCCCCCAACGCCAGCGCCGCCCGCGTGGCGCAGCGCGCCTGCGGCGTGCTCTCGCTCATGCGGGCCGGGCAGTCCGCCGAAGAAAAACGGCAGGGCTGCATCACGCTGGAGCTGCTGGCCGCTGGCGCCCTGCCCCGCCGCGTCTGGCCCGCCAGCGAAGGACCAGCCCCCCACCTGGCCCGCCGCCTGATTGCCGAAGCCGCCCGCGCCGCGCCCGATGGCCTGCCCCCGCCCGCCGTGCCCAGCACGCTGGACGGCCCCACCCAGCGCCTGGCCCTGCAAACCCTGCGCCAGCACCTGCGCGAGCTGCAAGGCCGCAACGTGCAAGACGGCGCCGTGCTGGTGCTGGACAACGCCACGGGCGAAGCGCTGGCCTGGGTCGGCTCCAGCGGCAGCGATCTGAGCCAGGCCGCAGAGGTGGACGGCGTGACCGCCCTGCGCCAGCCCGGCAGCGCGCTCAAGCCTTTTCTCTACGCGCAGGCCATTGCCCAGCGGCGCATCACGGCGGCCACGCTGCTTGACGACTCCCCCGCGCGGCTGCAAACCGGCGGCGGGCTTTACATCCCGCACAACCATGACCGGCGCTACCACGGCTGGGTCTCGGCGCGTGTGGCGCTGGCCTCATCGCTCAACATCCCGGCCGTGCGCGTGCTCGGCATGGTCTCGCCTGAAGCCTTTCACCGCCAGCTGCACGATCTGGGCATGCGCCTGCCCGAAACCAGCGGCTACTACGGCCTGAGCCTGGCGCTGGGCAGCGCCGAAGTCACGCTGCTGCAACTGGCCAACGCCTACCGCGCGCTGGCCAATGGCGGGCGGCTGTGCCCCGTGCGCTTGCACCGCGCCAGCGCAGCGGAAAAAACCGCGCCCTGCCCCGCCGCGCTGGATGCAGGCGCCGCCTTCATCGTGGGCGACATCCTCTCCGACCGCAACGCGCGCGCCCTCACCTTCGGCATGGACTCCGTGCTGGGCACGCGCTTTTGGAGCGCCGCCAAAACCGGCACCAGCAAAGACATGCGCGACAACTGGGCCGTGGGCTACACCCCGCGCCACACCGTCGCCGTGTGGGTCGGCAACGCCAGCGGCCAGCCCATGCACGACGTCAGCGGCGCCAGCGGCGCGGCCCCCGTCTGGGCCGCCCTCATGCGCCACCTGCACCAGCTGGCCCCATCGCCCGCGCCCGCCGCGCCCGAAGGGCTGGAGCGCGTGAGCGTGCGCTTTGACAACCCGCCGGACGGCGAGCCGCCCCGCGCCGAATGGTTTCTGCCCGGCACCGCACAAGCCCTTTTCGCAAGAGATTCGGCGCAAAGCGCACAAGACGCACCGCAGGCCGACGCCGCCAGCGCCCCCAAGCCCCGCATCACCAGCCCCGTCAGTGGCTCCATCATCGCGCTGGACCCCGACATCCCCCCCGCCAACCAGCGCCTGCGCCTGACCGCCGCCGTGCCCGCCGGCGCCGCCGCCCGCGCCCTGCGCTGGCAAGCCGCAGGCCGCACCATCGGCCACGGCCCCAGCGCCGCCTGGCTGCCCCTGCCAGGCCGCCACACCATCCGCCTGCTCGACCGCCACGGCCAAGTGCTTGACGAAACGCATATCGAAGTGCGCGGCGCGGCCTTGCGCGCTGGTATGCAGCCGCCTTCAGGGCGGCCATGAGAAGAAGCCGCGCAACAAATATGAATCTGATGCGAATCTATTTGCGCGGCAAATGGCGGATATTGGTGCGGCAAAGCGCCTGATGCCGCTTTTTTCGCGTCTGCGTGATATTGCGTGTCAAACCCCAGGCGGCTCCGGCAACCGCCCGCCGCGCTTGAAAAGCCTGCGCCCAGCCCAACATGCCGGGCGGATGTTCCCTTCCTTCATTTCCGAAAAGAACCATGAATCAGAACCCTGAAAACGGCCTGCCGCGCGAAATGCTGCCTGAAGAGCTGGAAGCCGCGCAGGCGGCCAATGAGGCTGATGCGCTGGCGCAGCTGGAAAACCTGCAAGCCGAGCTGGCGGCCTTGCAGGCCAAAAACGCCGAGCTGGCTGACCAGGCCCTGCGCGCGCAAGCCGAGGCGCAAAACGCCCGCCGCCGGGCCGAAGAAGAAATTGCCAAAGGCCGCAAGTTCGCCATTGAAGGCTTTGCTGCAAGCCTGCTGCCCGTGCTGGACAGCCTGGAGGCGGCGCTGGCTGTGGAAAACGCCAGCAGCGAGCAGCTGCGCGAAGGCACCGAGGCCACGCTGCGCCAGCTTTTGAGCGCGCTGGAGCGCAACAAGGTGCTGCCCGTGGCGCCGGAGCCGGGCAGCGCCTTCAATCCGGAGCAGCAGCAGGCCATCAGCATGGTGCCCTCCGATCTGCCCGCCAATACCGTGGCGGGCCTGCTGCAAAAAGGCTACGTGATCGCTGACCGCGTTTTGCGCCCCGCACTGGTGACAGTGGCCGCGCCCCAATAGAGGCCAGGCGGGATTAACGGCCAGAGCGGAAGCATCCGTAAAAACGCGGCCTTGCGCGAAATGGGCTGCACAGGCCGGACGGCCCCTTGAATTCGCCGCCCTCATCCGCAACTGGGCCGCATCCAGACATTTTCCGAAAGACATTCACAGGAGAAACCAACATGGGAAAAATCATTGG
Organism: Ottowia massiliensis; assembly: GCF_900240305.1. NCBI lineage: Bacteria > Pseudomonadati > Pseudomonadota > Betaproteobacteria > Burkholderiales > Comamonadaceae > Ottowia > Ottowia massiliensis. The sequence goes on from NZ_LT964854.1 coordinate 2,508,784, forward strand.
CATCGACTTGGGCACGACCAATTCCTGCGTTTCCGTCATGGAAGGCAGCTCGCCCAAGGTGATTGAAAACGCCGAAGGCGCGCGCACCACGCCTTCCATCGTGGCCTACAAGGACGATGGCGAAATCCTCGTGGGCACGACGGCCAAGCGCCAGGCCGTGACCAACCCGAAAAACACCATTTACGCCGTCAAGCGCCTGATTGGCCGCAAGTTCGACGAAAAAGAGGTGCAAAAAGACATTCACCTGATGCCCTACCAGATCGTCAAGGCCGACAACGGCGATGCCTGGGTGGAAGTGCGCGGCCAAAAACTCGCGCCGCAGCAAATCAGCGCCGAAATCCTGCGCAAGATGAAAAAGACGGCGGAGGACTACCTGGGCGAGCCGGTGACGGAAGCCGTCATCACCGTGCCCGCCTACTTCAACGACAGCCAGCGCCAAGCCACCAAGGACGCAGGCCGCATCGCCGGGCTGGAAGTCAAGCGCATCATCAACGAGCCGACGGCGGCAGCGCTGGCCTTTGGCCTGGACAAGCAGGAAAAGGGCGACCGCCGCATTGCCGTGTATGACCTGGGCGGCGGCACCTTCGACATCTCCATCATCGAAATCGCTGATGTCGATGGCGAAAAGCAGTTTGAAGTGCTCTCCACCAACGGCGACACCTTCCTGGGCGGCGAAGACTTCGACCAGCGCATCATCGACTACATCATTGGCGAATTCAAGAAAGAGCAAGGCGTCGATCTCAAAAGCGACGTGCTGGCCCTTCAGCGCCTGAAAGAAGCCGCCGAAAAAGCCAAGATCGAACTCTCCAGCAGCCAGTCCACCGACATCAACCTGCCCTACATCACGGCAGACGCCAGCGGCCCCAAGCACCTGAACGTCAAGCTCACGCGCGCCAAGCTCGAAGCCCTGGTGGAAGACCTGATCGAGCGCTCCATCGAACCCTGCCGCATCGCCATCAAGGACGCTGGCATCTCCGTGGGCGAAATCAACGACGTCATCCTCGTGGGCGGCCAAACGCGCATGCCCAAAGTGCAAGACAAGGTGAAAGAGTTCTTCGGCAAAGAGCCGCGCAAGGACGTCAACCCCGATGAAGCCGTGGCCGTGGGCGCCGCCATTCAGGGCCAGGTGCTCTCCGGCGGCCGCAAAGACGTGCTGCTGCTTGACGTCACGCCCCTTTCCCTGGGCATTGAAACCCTGGGCGGCGTGATGACCAAGATGATCACCAAGAACACCACCATCCCGACCAAGCACGCGCAGACCTTCTCCACGGCCGACGACAACCAGCCCGCCGTGACCATCAAGGTCTTCCAGGGCGAGCGCGAGATGGCCAGCGGCAACAAGCTGCTGGGCGAATTCAACCTGGAAGGCATTCCGCCCGCGCCGCGCGGCCTGCCGCAAATTGAAGTCACCTTCGACATTGACGCCAACGGCATCCTGCACGTGAGCGCGAAAGACAAAGGCACCGGCAAGGAAAACACCATCACCATCAAGGCCAACTCGGGCCTGTCGGAAGCCGAAATCCAGCAAATGGTCAAAGACGCCGAACTCAACGCCGCCGAAGACAAGAAAAAGCTGGAAATCGTGCAATCGCGCAACCAGGGCGACGCCGCCTTGCACACCGTGCGCAAGAGCCTGGCTGAGCACGGCGACAAGCTCGAGGCGGCCGAGAAAGAAAAAATCGAAGCCGCCGCCAAAGAGCTGGAAGAAGCCCTCAAGGGCGACGACAAGGCCGCCATCGACAGCAAGACCGAAGCCCTGATGGCCGCTGGTCAGAAGCTGGGCGAGAAGATGTACGCCGACGCCCAGGCCGCTGCGGCTGCCGCAAACGCGGCGGGCGCAGCCCCCGGCGGCGCATCGTCCGCCCCGGCTGATGACAACGTGGTGGATGCCGAAGTCAAAGAGGTCAAAAAAGACTGACCCGGCCAGATGACTGACGGCCCGCGGGCGCTTGCGTACATTGAAACGCGCCCGCAGCAAAGCCTCGATCGCGCCCGCGTCCATCGAGGCTTTTGCTTTGTAAGAACCTGTTCAGAGTCTGGCCGTGAGGAGGCGAAAACGCGAATCGGGATGGGCTGCAAACCGCAGACGGGCTTCGTGGCCCGCGAGGATTTGCAGCGCCGCAGAGCGCTTCAAGGCCGCATTTTTCGCACCCGCAGGCAAAAACCTTGAACCGATTCCAAGACTGCCGCCGCTTTCCCGCCGCCGCTTTCCTTTCCCCCTGCCAATGAAATCGAGGTCCTGTTCATGGCGACCAAACGCGACTACTACGAAATCCTGGGCGTGCCCCGCAACGCCAGCGAAGATGAAATCAAGAAGGCTTACCGCAGGCTCTCTTCCAAATACCACCCGGACCGCCACCAGGGCGACGAAGCCAAAGCTGCCGCCGAAGCCAAGTTCAAGGAAGGCAAAGAGGCCTACGAAATCCTGTCTGATGCGCAAAAACGCGCCGCCTACGACCAGTACGGCCACGCGGGCGTGGACCCGAACATGCGCGGCGGCCCCGAAGGCTTTGGCGGCGACTTCGCCGAAGCCTTTGGCGGCATCTTTGGCGACATCTTCGGCGCGGCCGGCATGGCTGGCGGCGCGCGGCGCAGCGGGCGGCAAATCTACCGTGGCGCCGACCTGAACTACGCCATCGAAATCACCCTGGAAGAAGCCGCTGCCGGCAAAGACGAATCCATCCGCGTGCCCAGCTGGGACGAATGCCACACCTGCGGCGGCAGCGGCGCGCGCCCCGGCACCAGCGCCAAAACCTGTCCGCACTGCCACGGCCAGGGCGTCATGCAAATGCGCCAGGGCTTTTTCAGCGTGCAGCAAACCTGCCCGCACTGCCGGGGCAGCGGCAAGCTGATCGAAGACCCCTGCTCCACCTGCCACGGCCAGGGCAAGGTCAAAACGCACAAGACGCTGGAAATCAAGATTCCCGCCGGCATCGACGACGGCATGCGCCTGCGCTCCACCGGCAACGGCGAACCCGGCGTGAACGGCGGCCCGCCCGGCGACCTCTACATTGAAGTGCGCGTGAAAAAGCACGACATCTTCGAGCGCGACGGCGACGACCTGCACTGCATCGTGCCCATCAGCTTCCCCACGGCGGCCATCGGCGGCGAAACCGAAGTGCCCACGCTCGAAGGCAAGGCCGTCATCACCATCCCCGAAGGCACGCAAAACGGCAAGCAGTTCCGCCTGCGCGGCAAAGGCGTCAAGGGCCTGAACTCCAGCATCAAGGGCGACCTGTACTGCCACGTGCGCGTGGAAACCCCCGTCAAGCTCACCGAGCAGCAGCGCAAGCTCTTCCGCGAACTGCAAGCCTCCCTCCAGCAAGGCGGCAACAAACACTCCCCCGGCGAAGAAAGCTGGACCGACCGGCTCAAGAACTTCTTCGGCGCCTGAACCAAAGGCGCCCGAAAGGGCCACAGAACCTGCTCAAGCCCTGTTTCCGGAAAAAAGAGAGCGGCAAAAGGACGAGAGCAGCGAACAGCAAATAGCCGCGCCAGCCAGGCTGCGCGGTTTTTTGCTCTTCTATTCATAGCGAGATGTCCTAGTGGGATCTGCGCAGAACGGCATTTAAGCCCCCTTGAATTTGCTCCTGTTTCTGATGTCTTCTGGCGGACTGCGGGCGGCTTCAGGAGTGCTTCGAGGAATCAGGCCGCCGCCTTCTGCCGCGCTTCGGCCAGGGCCAGCAGGGCGTGGATGGCGCCGACCACGAGGCTGGAGCCGCCTTTGCGGCCACGGATGATGATCCAGGGCGTTTCGCTGACTTGCGCCAGCAAGTCTTTGGACTCGGCGGCCGAAACAAAGCCGACGGGCATGCCAATGACCAGGGCCGGGCGCGCGCCGTCTTCGCGAATCATGCGCACGATTTCGATGAGGGCCGTGGGGGCGTTGCCAATGGCGAGGATGGCCCCGTCGATCAGGCCCAGGCGCTGCGCCTTGCGCATGGCCTGCACGGCGCGGGTGGTGTCTTCGCGGCGGGCGGCTTCGATCACGTCGTCGTCGTTGATGAATTCGTGCGTGCGCAGGCCGAAGTGCTCCAGCCGGGGGCGCGAAAGGCCCGTGCAAATCATGCCGACATCGGCCACGATGGGCGCGCCGCCGCGCAAGATGGCTTGCAGGCCCGCTTCGGTGGCGCGGGGGTGGAATTCGGTCAGGCCGTTGAATTCAAAGTCGGCATTGGCGTGAATCATGCGGCGCACGATGGGCCACTGATCGGCGGTGTAGGCGTGCGGGCCGGCTTCGGCGTCAATGATGGCGAAGCTGCCGTGCTCGATGCTTTGCCCGGCGCGGGTGAGCTGCTCGGTCACGGTGTTGGCTGAAGTGGCGGTGGTCATGCGTCAGGTCCTTGCGGGTGGTCAGGGGCATTGCCATCGTGAGGGTGATGGCCGTGGTGATGGCCGTGGCGGCCGTTGCTTTCATGCGGGTGTTCGTGTGAATGTTCGTGCGGGTGCTCGTGCGCATGGCCGTGCGCCAGTGCGGGGCGCGGGGCGCTGCCGTCGTGGGGCAGGCAGGGGCGGCCTTCGCGCAAGTCGCTGGCGTAGCGCTCCAGCAGGCTGAAAATTTCAGGCTCCAGGCCAAAGTGCGGCGTGCAGGCAAAGCGTATTTGCGGGTACTGGGCGCGCAGGTGCTGAACCTGGCGCTGAATGCGCTGCATGAGCACGCCCGTGAACAGGTAATAGGGCAGCACCACGATTTGCCCCATGCCCAGGCGGGCCTGGCGCTGCGCCACGCGCTCCAGCCTGGGCCAGGTCACGCCGGTAAAGGCCAGATCAACCAGCTCGTGCCCCGGCTCGCTTTCGTAGAGCCAGCGCGCCATGCGCGCCATGTCGCCATTGGCGTGCATGTCGGAAGAGCCGCGCCCCAGCAGAATGATGCCGGTGGTGGCGGGGTCAGGCATGTCCAGCGTGAGCATGGCCTGCGCCAGCCGCCGCTGCAAAACCTGAAGCACGGGCTGGCAGGCCGACAGGTGCGGGGCGGTCAGGAAAAGCGTGTCCGGGCACTGGCGGCGCGCCTGGGCCACGGCTTCGGGAATGTCGCCTCGCACATGCCCGGCGGCATTGAGGATGAGCGGCAGCACGATCACGCGCGCGGCCTGCCGCCCCGCTTCGAGCAGGGCCGCGTCCAGTGCGGGGCGGCCAAATTCGATGAAGCCGCACTCAATGCGCCAATCGGGGTGGCGCAGCCGCCACTGGGCGACGAAATCGCGCACTTCCTGGTTGCCCGCCTCTTCGCGCGAGCCGTGGCCGACCACGAGGATGAGATCGCCATGCGTGTGAGAAAAAGAAGATGCAGCCGTCATGCGCTGGCCTTTCTGAAACGGTGGGTGAAAGCGGGGTCATACAGGCGCGAATGCGCCAGATCGGGCCAGTGCAGCGCGCCCAGCGTGGGGCTGGCCACGATCATGGCTTGCGAGACGATGCCCGCCTGGCGGCAGCGCTCCTTGATATCGGCCAGCGTGCCGCGCACGATGCGCTCTTGCTGCGCCCAGCTGGCCTTGTGCACCACCAGCATGGGCGCGTCTTCCGCCCAGCCGGCCTGCCGCAAGGCGGCCTGCACCTTGTGCAGCAAGGTGATGGACAAAAAAATGCACAGCGTGCAGCGATGCGCGGCCAGCGCCGCCAGGTCTTCGCCTTCCGGCATGGGCGTGCGGCCCGCCACGCGGGTGAGCACCACGGTCTGCGTGACTTCGGGCAGCGTCAGCGACTCGCCCGCCGCCGCCATGGCCGCCATGGCCGACGACACGCCGGGCACCACTGCCCACTCGATGCCCGCCGCGCTCAAAGGCCGGGCCATTTCAATCAGCGCGCCATACAGCGCCGGATCGCCCGTTTGCAGCCGCACCACGGTGGCGTGGCGGCGCGCCTGCTGGGTCAGCCAATCGGTCATCTCTTGCAAGGCCATGCGGCTGGAATCGCGCACCTCGCAGCCCGCCGGGGCAAAGCGCGTCACGGCCTCGTTCACCAGCGAACCGGCAAACAGCACCGCGCCCGCTTGCGCCAGCAGGCGCTGGCCTTTGAGGGTGATGAGTTCCGGATCGCCCGGCCCAGCGCCGACGAACCAGACTTTGCCGCGCGCGCCAGGCGCAGCCGGGGGGATGTGCATTCAAAAAACTCCGTCAGAAACCAATGGCGGACGGCAGAAGGCCAGCGCTCCTCCATGCCCGCAAACAGCGGCGGATGCTACCTGCTGCCCAGGCTCAGAGAAGGCAAGACAAACAAACTGCAAGCTTTCTCGCGGCTGATGTTGCTCGGATCACTTTCCTTTCTGATTCCATGAGCTTCTCATTTCCCGGAAGAGACTTTGAGCAGGTTCTGATGAAAGGGACGCGGGCAGCTATGATTTTGATAGCCGCTTTGCTTCCATCGCCTTTCCATCCGTCTTTCCTCTGCTATGCCCGCTGCCTGCACCCTGCCTCTGATCGCCCTGGCCGGCCCCACGGCCAGCGGCAAGACGGGCGTGGCCGTGGCGCTGGCGCACTGGCTGGCCGCGCGCGGGCAGGCGGCGGAAATCATCAGCGTAGATTCGGCGCTGGTGTATCGCGGCATGGATATTGGCACCGCCAAGCCCACGCTGGCCGAGCGCGGCGGCGTGCCGCACCACTTGCTGGACGTGCGCGATCCGCTGCACGCCTACAGCGCGGCCGACTTCACGCGCGATGCCACGGCGCTGATGGCCGACATCCGCGCACGCGGCGCGCTGCCGTTGCTGGCTGGCGGCACCATGCTTTATTTCAAGGCGCTGGCCGAAGGGCTGCACCACATGCCTGCTGCGCAGCAAGACATTCGCCGCCAGATTGAGGCCGAGGCCGCCGAACGCGGCTGGCCCGCGTTGCACGCCGAACTGGCGCGGGTGGATGCGGCTACGGCAGCCCGCCTGGCCCCGGCAGACAGCCAGCGCATCCAGCGTGCGCTGGAGGTGTGGCGCGCCACGGGGCGGCCCCTATCCAGCTTTCACGCCCAGGCGCGCCGCGCGCCTGAGCCTGATGATGGCGGGCCGACAGACGCGCTGGGCTACAGCCAGGAGCGCCTGTTTTCGCTGGAGCCAGCCGATCGCGCCTGGCTGCACGCGCGCATTGCCGCGCGGTTTGAGGCCATGCTGCAAAACGGCTTTGTGGACGAAGTGCGGGCGCTGCGCCAAAGAGGCGATTTGCATGCCGGTTTGCCCGCCATGCGCTGCGTGGGCTACCGCCAGGCCTGGCAGGCGCTGGAAGACAACTGGCCGCTGGCCGAACTGCGCGAAAAAGGCATTGCCGCCACGCGCCAGCTCGCCAAGCGGCAGCTGACCTGGCTGCGCGGCATGCCCCGCCGCCAGGCGATTGCCACGGGCGCGGGCCAGACGCCGCAGCAGCTGGCGCAGGCCATCGCGGCGGCCTGGGCGCGGCGGGCGCGGGGCGGGTAGCGCGCCAGCGGCAAGGCCAGCAGGCCGCTTGCTGGCAGATCAATCGTCAGCCAATGGGGCTGCGGCTCGTCTGGCGGCAAAGGCTGGGCGGGCATTGCGCAAAAGGGCGCTTCCTATAATTTCAATTTCCACCCCGGCGAAGGCCCGCCGCCTTCGCATCTCACCCCGACATGACCAAATTCGTCTTCGTCACCGGCGGCGTGGTGTCGTCCCTGGGCAAGGGCATCGCCGCCGCCTCGCTGGCCGCCATTCTTGAATCGCGCGGCCTCAAAGTCACCCTCATCAAGCTCGATCCCTACATCAACGTCGATCCGGGCACCATGAGTCCCTTCCAGCACGGCGAAGTGTTCGTCACCGACGACGGTGCCGAAACCGACCTGGACCTGGGCCACTACGAACGCTTCATCGAAACGCGCATGAAGCAGGCCAACAACTTCACCACGGGCCGCATCTACCAAAGCGTGCTCGAAAAAGAGCGCCGGGGCGACTACCTGGGCAAAACCGTGCAGGTCATCCCGCACGTGACCAACGAAATCCAGGAGTTCATCAAGCGCGGCGCGGGCATCGGCACGCCTGACGCCGTGCAAGTGGCCATCTGCGAAATCGGCGGCACCGTGGGCGACATCGAATCGCTGCCTTTTCTGGAAGCCGTGCGCCAGCTCAGCCTCAAGCTCGGCCCCAACAACAGCGCCTTCGTGCACCTGAGCTACCTGCCGTGGATCGCCGCCGCAGGCGAGCTGAAAACCAAGCCCACGCAGCACACCGTGCAAAAACTGCGCGAAATCGGCATCCAGCCCGACGCCCTGCTCTGCCGCGCCGACCGCGCCATTCCGCAGGACGAAAAAGAAAAAATCTCGCTCTTTACCAACGTGCCGCTCTGGGGCGTGATCTCCATGCCCGATGTGGACACCATCTACAAAGTGCCCCGCCTGCTGCACGAGCAGGGCCTGGACGGCCTGATCTGCGACAAGCTGCGCCTGAACACCCGCCCCGCCAACTTGCAGCGCTGGGACAGCCTGGTTCACAAAATCAACCACCCAAAAGGCAGCGTGCGCATCGCCATGGTGGGCAAATACGTCGATCTCTCCGACAGCTACAAATCGGTGAACGAGGCGCTGCGCCACGCCGGCCTGGTCAATGGCGTGCAGGTGCAAATCAGCTACATCGACTCCGAAACCCTCACCGCCCAAACCGTGGCCGAGCGCCTGGCCGGGTTTGACGGCGTGCTCGTGCCCGGCGGCTTCGGTTCGCGCGGCGTGGAAGGCAAGATTTGCGCCGCCCGCTACGCGCGCGAAAGCAAAACGCCCTACCTGGGCATTTGCCTGGGCATGCAAGTGGCCACCATCGAATACGCCCGCCACAAAGCCGGACTGAAAAACGCCAACAGCACCGAATTTGACGCGCACACGCCCGAACCCGTCATCGCCCTCATCGACGAATGGGAAGACGCCGACGGCAGCATCCAAAAACGCGACGCGCAGTCTGACCTGGGCGGCACCATGCGCCTGGGCGCGCAAACCTCTGACGTGCAGCCCGGCACCCTCGCCCACCAGATTTACGGCGACACCGTCACCGAACGCCACCGCCACCGCTACGAGGCCAACACCAAATACCTGGACAAGCTGCGCGAAGCGGGCCTGGTCATCTCCGCCCTCACCCAGCGCGAGCACCTCACCGAAATCATCGAGCTGCCCCAAAGCGAGCACCCCTGGTTCATCGGCGTGCAGTTCCACCCCGAATTCAAAAGCACCCCCTGGGCCGGTCATCCGCTCTTCAACGCTTTCATCCGCGCCGCCATGCAACGGCACGGCCAGACGGCCTGAGAGCCTTGTTCGAAGAAGCCCGTTCCTAGACACGAAAAGCGCGAACCTGGGCGGCCTGCGGCCTTGCAAACGCCTTGATAGGCAGCAAAAGCGCCATAAAGGCCCGTCTGCGGTTTGCGTCTTGCTATGCCCGCATTCCTCTGCGCATCCACGATCAAGAGCAGCCTTTGAAGCGCCGCGCTCCAATCTCCTGCGGGCCGCGCCAGCTGATTTTTTAAAGCCTGCTCAAGCGGCTAAGGCCTTTTGCAGTGACTTCAAACCAGATTTGGATGCTCTTGCGTGCGCCTATCAACAAGAGGTAGATGCGCTCAAGCCATTCACAGCTGATATCGCTTGGGTCCTTTTTCTTTCTTGTCTTCTGAGCTTTTTATTTCTCGGGGGAACCTTTGAATAGGCCCTGGGGGAAGGAAATTTCACACAGATTTGACTATTAATTAGCTCTCGAATTAATAGCATGATGTCCTAGTAAAACCGGCGCAACAGCCATTTTTCACCTTCTGGATTTGCTCCTCTTTTTTAATCAGCAGGGCTACTGCCGCAGTCAGCGCCTGTCTACAGACTGGCCGCGCGTTTGGCTGCATTTGTCATGTTTAGCCGCGCTGGGTGTTTGATATCCGTTTGGCATGCAACGCCAAGGCCGGGCCTGAAAAAGCGGCTCAAAGCAGGTTTTGCGCGCCGGGCTGGCCGCAAGCGCTGGCGCGGCCTGCCCGGGCTGCTACCATTTTTTGCATGAAAAACAGCCCTTTGTCCGCCTTCCTGGCCCGTTCGCTCGTCTCTTGCCTGGCTCTTTCATCCGCCCTGCTGGCCATCCCGGCCAGCGCCGCGCCTGATGAAGAAGCGCCGCCTGAATTGAGCGAAGCCGAATTCCAGCGCTGCCTGCGTCAGTTGCAGGCCGCGCCTGCCTTCAAGGGCATCAGCGCGCAGACTTTCGAGCGCTACGCCCTTTCCCTCACGCCCGATGCCACGGTGCTGCCGCTGCTCAAGCGCCAGCCCGAATTCACCCTGCCGCCTTGGGACTACATCGCCATGCTGGTGGATGCCGAGCGTCTGGCTGATGGCCGCGCCGCCGCCGGGCGCTGGCAGGCCGAGCTGGCGCAAATCGCCAGCCAAAGCGGCGTGCCCGCGCCCGTCATCCTGGGCGTGTGGGGCGTGGAGAGCAACTTCGGCCAAAACCTGGGCGGGCGGCCCCTGCTGCGCTCGCTGGGCACGCTTTCATGCTTTGGGCGGCGGCAGGAGTACTTTCGCAGCGAATTCGCCGCCGCCCTGCGCATCGTGCAGGAAGGGCACATCGCCGCCGACCGGCTGAATGGCTCCTGGGCGGGCGCCTTCGGCCACACGCAGTTCATGCCCAGCACCTTCTTGCGCAGCGCGGTGGACTTTGACGGCGACGGCCGGCGCGATCTCATGGACAGCGTGCCCGACGCTCTCGCTTCCACCGCGCGCTTTCTGAAAAACGCGGGCTGGCGCAGCGGCCAGCCCTGGGGCTACGAGGTGCGTCTGCCCCCCGGCTACGACGCCAGCCGCTACAGCCGCAAAACGCAGCGCTCCACAGCCGAATGGGCGCAAGACGGCCTGACCCTGCCCGACGGCAGCCCCCTGCCTTTCACGCTGGCGAAGGCCGGGTTGATTCAGCCCGCGCGCAAGCAAGGCGGCGGCCCGGCCTTTCTCGTCGGCGGCAATTTCAACGCGCTCTACAGCTACAACGCCAGCGAGAACTACGCCCTGTCCATCGCCCGCCTGGCCGATCTGTTAGCCCAGCCGCAAACGCCTGCTGATGACGCCCTGGCCAGCTTCGCCACCCCTTGGCCCACGGACGACCCGGGCCTGACGCGCGCGCAAAACCGCGAGCTGCAAACCCTGCTGCTGGCGCGCGGCCACGCCATTGGCAGCGCCGATGGCCGCATCGGCCCGCAAACGCGCGAGGCCATCCGCGCCGAGCAGGCCCGCCTGGGCCAGCCCGTCACGGGGCGGGCGGGGCAAAAGCTCCTGCGCGCGCTGCAAGCGCCGTAATCACAGCCTGGCCGTGAGGGCGGCGAATCGGGATGGGCGGCCAGGCGCAGATGACCAACCGCCCGAGTCCAGCGCTGTTCGCGCCCACGGGCGGATTGCAGACAAGCGCTCATGCTGGCCGGGTTTGGCAGCGGGGGTCGAGCGCGTCGCGCAAGCCGTCGCCCAGCAGGTTCAGGCCCAGCACGGTCAGCGCAATGGCCAGGCCGGGCCAGACGGCCAGCAGCGGCGCGTCGAACATGAGCGATTGCGCTTCGGCCAGCATGCGGCCCCAGCTGGGCTGCGGCGGCTGCACGCCCAGGCCCAGGTAAGACAGGGCCGCTTCAGCCAACACGGCGGTGGCAAAGCGCGAAGTGGCCTGCACCGTCAGCGGCGCGGCAATGTTGGGCAGCACGTGCCGCCAGGTGATGGCCCACGGCCCCAGCCCCAGGGCGCGGGCGGCGCGCGTGTATTCGCGCGCCCAGGCCTGGCTGGCGGCGGCGTGGGTCACGCGGGCAAAGGCCGGTATGCCGTAAATGCCCACGGCCAGCACCACCACGCCCAGCCCCGGCCCCCGGATGGCGGCCAGCATGATGGCCGTGAGAATGGCCGGAAAGGCAAAGGCAAAGTCGGCCACGCGCATGATGGCCTGCTCCACCCAGCCGCGCAGGGCCGCCGCCAGCAGCCCCAGCGCCGCGCCCGCCGCCAGCCCCAGCGCCACGGCCAGCGCAGCGGCGGCCAAAGAAGCGCGCGCGCCCGCCAGCAGCAGCGCGGCCACGTCGCGCCCGTAGGCATCGGTGCCCAGCCAGTGCGCCGCACTGGGCAGCAGCAGCTTGTGGTTCATGTCCACCGCGTCAATGGGCCAGGGCAGCCACACCAGCGACAGCAGGGCCGCCAGCAGCGCCAGCAAAGTCAGCGCGCCGCCTGCCAGCAGCGTGGGCGGCAAGGCGTGCAAAGAAAAAGACAAGCGCTTCATGGCGCGCGCAGCCTTTGCGCGTGGGTCAGGCGCGGGTCAATCAGGGCGTGCAACGCATCCACCGCCAGGTTGATCAGCGCCACCATGCACGCCAGCAGCATCACGCAATTGCGCACCACGGCCAAATCGCGATTGGCAATGCCCTGAAACACCAGCCGCCCCAGGCCCGGCAGGTAAAACACGTTTTCCACCACCACGGCGCCCGCCAGCAGCTCGGCAAACTGCATGGCCGCCACCGTGACCACGGGCACCAGCGCGTTGCGCAGCGCATGCCGCATGAGCACGGCATGCCGCCCCAGCCCCTTGGCGCGGGCCGTGCGCACGTAGTCTTCACGCAGCGTCTCCAGCAGTGACGAGCGCACAAAGCGCGCCAGCACCGCCGCCTGCACCGCCGCCAGCGCCAGCGCGGGCAGCAACAGCGCGCGCAGCCCCGCCAGCAGGCCGCTGAACCAGCCTTCGTCAAAAAACCAGCCCTCAAAGCCCCCGGCGGCAAACCATTGCAGCCGCACGGCAAACAGCAGCACCAGCAGCATGCCCAGCCAAAAGCCGGGCACGGCCATGCCTGCTTGCGAAAGCGTCATCAGCGCCCAATCGCTCCAGCGCCCGTGGCGCGCCGCCGCCCACAGCCCCGCGCCCAGCGCCAGCGCGCAAGCCAGCAGCATGGCCATCAGCGCCAGCGGAGCCGTCACTTGCAGCCGCTCGGCCACCAGCTCGGCCACGGGCGTGCCATAGGCATAAGACAGCCCCATGTCGCCGCGCAGCAGCCCGCCCATCCACTGCAAATAGCGGGCGGGCGCGGGCGCATCCAGCCCCAGCTCGGACGCCTTGGCGGCCACGGCGGCCGGATCGGCATCCGGCCCCATCAGCACCTGGGCGGCATTGCCCGGCAACACCTCCAGCACGGCAAACACCACCACACTGGCCGCCAGCAGCGTAGCCAGCGTGACCAGCAAGCGCTTGATGAGATAGAAAGTCATGCCGCGAAAAACATGTGGGAAGGCATTTGCACAGAGAACCTGCGCAAAGGGCGGGGATTATCGGCATCCGGATAATCCGCAGCGCTTACCCCCAACCCTTCAAAGCAAACGCGCGCGCCATGGCCCTCCTCATCACGGACGAATGCATCAACTGCGACGTATGCCAGCCCGAATGCCCCAACGGCGCCATCACGCCCGGCGCGCAAATCTACGAAATCGACCCCCACAAATGCACCGAATGCGTGGGCCACTTTGACGAACCGCAATGCCGCCAGGTCTGCCCCGTGGACTGCATCCCGCTGGACCCCAACCATGTGGAAGACCAGGCCACGCTCTGGGCCAAATACAGGCGGCTGATGCTGGCCAAGGCTTGAGCGGAAAACAGGCTTTCAAACCAGGGGTTTGTTTCGCTCTGCTATTCATAGCATGATGTCCTAGTGAAACGTGCGCGAAAGCCGTTTTGAGCCCCTTCAAATTTGCTCCTGACTTTGATGCGGCAACGCCTCATCCCGCCACAGCCAGCCTCTGCCCGTCACGAACGCCCAACCGAAGCCTCTCATGCCCAATCAGGACTACACGGAAAGCACGCAGGACCTGGCCGTCAAGACAGCGGGAGGGCGCGCAGTCATCAACCGCACCTGGAGCTGGGGCCGGTGGTACCTAAACGACGCATGGGCAGACCTGAGCCTGAGAAGCGCGCCCTGCATGAGCGCCTCACCCGGGCAAGCTGTGCCCATCATCGCCATCGGGCGGGCTGACCGCATCTACAAGAGAGTCACGGCCGCGACGCTGGCGGCAGCGCAAGCGCAGAAGGAAGCGGCAGCAGCGCCATTGCACCCATGTCCGGCCCGTGCGCCCATGCCTCGGCGCTCAACCGCCCAAGCCTGATCGCCCGGGTGCACAGCCTCACTGACGAAGCGGGGTGCAAAATCGAATACGAAGTCGGCTACGAACGCATCCGTCGCGAATGCCGCATTGCCGTCAGCCTGCCCGGCGGCGCGCAGCAACATACGACGCCTTGGCTCGTCTCATAAAAACCACCGACGCATTAGGCTGTGTCACCCGGCAAAGCTGGGACGCACATGGGCGCCTGCTCAGCGTCACCGATGCGCTGTGCCATCGCCACACCTATGAATACGACAAGGCGGGCCGCCTCATCAAGGAAACCCGCCCCTTGGGCGGCGCCAACACCTACGCCTACGACAAAGCCGGGGGGCTCACTCAGAGAGTAGATGCAGGCGGCAACACCCGCTACTACGCCCTTTGAGCGCAACCCGGGCGTAGAAACACAAGAGAGCTACACGACGCAAGGGCACACGCAAAAGGAAAGCAACGCGCTCGAGAGCAAAGAATACGAATACAACGCAGCCGAAAGGCTGATCCGGTATGCCAGCACAGAGCAAGGCCAAAGCGAGCCGCAAATCGAAGTCAGCTACCGGCATGACCCTTCTGGGCGAAGGATTGCCAAGACCGTCAGGCAAGGGCAAAACAGCAGAACCACCTACTACATCTACAGCGAACAGGGCCTGATGGCCGAAGCCGATGAGAAGGGGCAAATGACCAAGGCCTATGGATTCAACCCCACAACCATGCAGCTGGGCCTATGGAGCACTGATCCCATCTGGCAAGCTGAAACGCCAAATGGCAGCCTGACGGACCCAAAGGCGCGTTATGACTGGCTGCACACGGACCATTTGGGAACGCCCATATTGGCGACGACAAAAGAAGGGCAAACCAGTTGGAAGGCCATTGCAGAGAGCTTTGGCTCAACGCAAATCATTGAGCAGGACATAGAAGTGAACCTGAGATTCCCAGGGCAGTACTTTGATGCGGAAACAGGCACGTATTACAACTTTCACAGGGATTACAGGCCGAATGCGGGGCGGTATTTGCAGGGGGATCCGATTGGGGTGAGAGGAGGAGATAATAATTTTCTTATGCAAATGGTTCCCCATATCTATTTATTGATCCTAAAGGGTTAAGTGTGACTTGGAGTGGTTCAATAACTGGTTTGGGGGCAACTTTCGGTATGGGAGGCTATCTAGGGCGTTTTAGCCTTGAATCCGAGTGCAAATGCAATAAAAAATATACTATAAAAGGTTTTATCTCTCTTGTCACATTCGGGGCCGGGGCAAAATATTTACCTGATTTGGGTGGTTCATTTGGTGGAGTGTCATTAGTAGATCGATGGGCTAATTGTCCAGATCCTAGTGCTGCAACTGGAGGAGCAGTAAATACCGGTGTTAATATTATTTTGGGCGCAGGAGGATCGTTCCTTACTACATGGGGATTGGGGCGTCTTAGAAGTATCAATTATATCGATGGCCCAAGCTTTGGATTGGATGTCAGCATAACTTTTGGTATGGGGGCAAGTGCTGTGACATCAGTAAAGGAGGAAAAATGCAGTGAATGTGAAAGCTAATTTTATTTACAGATTGAAGTTTTCGGTGGTTATTGGGGCTTGTATTATGCTTGGTGTTAATATATTGGATATATTTGTTGATGCTGATTTGATAGGGTGGTGGATGGAAAGGCCAGGGCTTCAATTATTTTTGCAGATTGTTTTGTTTCTGATTGCTCCTCGATTTAGAAAAATATTGGAATAACCCGGTATTTAATGAGTAATCAATCTATAAGGTGCGCATTGTTCTATTTGCTGCTATCGTCATGACGAAGCGGGCAACATCGTGCAAATCCAAAGCGAGCTAGGGCAAACCGGCTATGGCTACGACCCGCTGAACCGCCTGAGCAAGGCCGATCCAGACCAGGCGCTACAAACCCTGGGCCTGCCCCAGGAGGCCTACAGCTACGATGCCGCAGGCAACCGCCTGAGCAGCGCCCACCAGGCCGGAGCGTGGACCTACAACGAAGCCAACCAGCTGCTGCAATACCCCCGGGCGCTCGACGAAAACGCCCCCGCGCAGCAAAGCCAAACCGAACAAGTCAGCGCCAGCTACAACGCACAAGGCCACCTCATCAAGGAAACCGGCACAGACTGGGAAAGAAACTGGCGCTACAACGCAGCAGGAAGACTCAGCGAAATCAAGGACAGCGCAGATGGCCTCACCGTCCAAAACCGCTACGACCCCTTTGGGCGAAGAATTGCCAAGACTGTCACGCAAGGCGCAACAAGCCGCACCACCTACTACATCAACGGCGAAAGCGCCCTAATGGCCGAAGCCGATGAAGAAGGGCGGATCACCAGAGCGTACGGATTCAACCCCCATACGCAGCAAGCCAGAACCAACGAGGAGGACGAAGACGCACAAGAAGGCAGCCTGTGGAGCACCGACCCCATCTGGCAGGCGGACTTGAACGGCAAAACCAGCCTGAAAGAAGCCAGCTACCACTACCTGGTCACGGATCACCTGGGAACGCCCGTATTGGCGCTGAACAAGGCGGGCGAGACGACGTGGAAAGCCAGATATGAAGCCTTTGGCAAGGCGCGGATAGACAATGCTTCGACGGCGCAAATCAACCTAAGACTGCCGGGGCAGTACTTTGATGCGGAAACGGGGCTGCACCAGAATTGGAACCGGGACTATGCGCCGGGCATTGGCAGGTATATACAGGCGGATCCGTTGGGCTGGCGGGGGGAGAATCGTTATGTTTATGTGAATGGAAATCCACTGCTGAAAATTGATTCGGAGGGGCTGCAAGCTATAGCAGTGCCGATGCCCGGTCCGGCTATTCCTCCCGCTGCTTTGATTATTGGCGCTTGTATAGCCAATCCAGCATGTGTCGCTAGATTGGCAGGATTGGCTGGTTATGGCATTGTGACGGCCATTTATCCATATATTGAGTTGCCATTGGGTAATTTTATAGATCAATGTACTACGCTACCAGTTTGTGATCCGCCTGTAGGAACCGTTTGTTTTATGATCGATATTGTGCTGCCTTCAAAGCCGCATTATCCGATAGAAGGGAGTTATTGTCATATTTTCATCATGAATCAGGCGCCTAATAGCAATTGTTTTTGGAATAAATTACGAGCATCTAGTACCGCTCCGCCAGGCACAATACTGTATTTTTTAAGCGCCCAAGGCGATAAAGGAGAGCAAAAATGAAGTTCGATCATATTATCATCGCCTTTAGTACCAACAAGAGGCCGCCATCATTCAAAGATATCAATAATAAGAACAGTGATTTTGTCTTCTCCGCGCTGGCGAAGGACAAGATATATAGTGCAGATACTGCCTTATGGGGAATAAGCGGGGAAGGAACTTTTGCGCCATCCGCACAACACGTACAAAAATGCCTAAAAGAGTGGCAAGAGAATGATCATCTATTCTTGATGGCTCTTATCGAGCATAAAGACGTAAAAAAAGGCCTCTTTTCTCCCGTCGTGTCTATTGAGAATGTTTTCAAGGCAGAAGATATTGATAAGGCTGTTTTTATTGGCTATGATGTTATTGATATATGGACGGGAATAAGCGTCTTGTGTAATGCCGGATTTGGATTCAATGATCTGGAATTGATAAATAATTCAGGCATAACCTGTAATTCGCATGGCCTTTTGAACAATATGGAAGATTCTGCGAAATTCTTGAAAGTGGCGTCAGAGCTTGTCCCTGAACATATGCCATGCGTGATATCAGAGATATACATCTACCCCAATAGCGCCATTTGAATTGATTGAATGTGATGAAAAATGAAATAATATCTTTTGTTGTCTCCAGCAACCCTATAGAAGCCAAGCGTCAAAAATAGCATTTGGCTTGTTGCAGGAAGCTGTTTCCCATGCCCGCCATTCAGGCCCCAATGGATCAGTGCTTCTCTTGGCCGCGTCAGCCAAGCCAAAGGCCATTGCCACGGCCTTGTCTGACCAATCCGTGCTGCCTAATGCAGCCCGCCCAAGAGGAGCGTCTTCCCTTTCTTCAGTTGTTTGTTTGCTTCTTATTCTGTAGCATGATGTCCTAGTAGAAACTGCGCGAAATCCGTTTTCGATGCCTCTGAATTTGCTCCTCTTATTGATGCGAACCTGCCTGTTTCCATGCCGCTGAATTCCGTTTTGCCGCCTCCGCCCATCCTGCCCGTTACGGCGTTGCAGGAGCAGCATTTCAACGAGGCCGCGCTGGCCGCTCCCGTCACTCACGCGGCGCTGCGGGCCTGGACTTACCCGGAGCCTGCCGTGGTGCTGGGGCGCGCGCAGCATCAGCTGGCCCTGCCTGCCGCTAGCGCGGGGGCGCTGCCTGTGGTGGTGCGCGGCGCGGGCGGCGGCGCGGTGCTGACGGGGCCTTGGTTGCTCAGCCTGGCTATCACGCTGGCGCCAGATGACGCGCGCGTGGCCGCCTTGCCCGTGGCCGACAGCTACCGCTGGCTGGGCGAGGCTGTTGTGGCCGCCCTGGCCGGGCTGGGCGTGCGGGCGCGCGCCCAGCCGCCCGCCGAGCGCATTCCGGCCCCTGAAGCGCTGGCCTGGGCCTGCTTTGCGGGCGTGGCCCCGTGGGAAGTCGTCGCGTGCGATGCCGCTGGCGGCCCGCCGCGCAAGCTCGTGGGCTTTGCCCAGCGCCGCAGCCGCCATGGCGTTTTGCTGGCAATGGGCGTGCTGCTCACCAGCTGCCCCTGGCTGCGCATGACCGAACGCATGGGTCTGCCCGCCAGCCAGGCGCGCGCGCAGGCAGACGCGCTAGCCGCCTACACCATTGACCTGGCCGCGCTGTGCTCCGCGCCCGTCAGCGGCGAAACCTTCCTGCGCCGCCTGTGGCCCCGCTTGCAGCCCATGCGCAGCGCGGGCTGACGGTTTTGTCTTTTCTGAGAACCTGTTCATGACTTGGCCGCAAGGCGCTGCGGATCGGGGCCGCCCGCTCGCAGTCCGGCAGGGCGTTTGCAAGGCTGCTGACTGCCCGAGCCCGCGCTTTCGCGCCTATGCACGAACGCTGACTCTGCGTGAGCTGTGAGCAGGTTCTGAAGCAAATCAAACCCCGGTCCGCCCTGGCGGCGCACAATGGCGCGGGCATCGCGCAGCGGCTGCGAATGCCCCTACCCGCATGCCGCTTTGAGCGGTATCGCTATGATTTTTGACAGCCTCGCTGCCGGCGGGCCGCCGCACTTTCGCGGACAGGCGCGTTTTGGGCCGAAGGCCAGACACGATGACAACACCGCCCCACACCCCCGATTCGCCCGCTTCTGCGGCGGCTGAAAACTCTTCCACGCCTGTTCCTGCACCCGCTGCCGCGCCTGCCTCTGGCGCACCGCAGGCGCCCGCTGGCCAGACGCCCGCTTCAGGCGCCGCGCCTGCGGGCAAGCCCATGCCCATTCCAGTGCGCGCCGCTGCGCCAGGCGCGGGCGGCAAGCCCAAGGCCGTCAAGCCGCCGCCCGTCACCGGCCCCTGGCGCTTTGCCACGCTGCTGATTGCGCCGCACCGGCTGGGCTTTTTCTCGGCCATGGTGGTGCTGGTGGCCGCCAGCTTTTGGTGGCTGGCCGTGCAGGCCGACCGCAGCTTTGGCGCGCTGGGCCTGTCCGCCACGCTCGCGCCCATCACCACGCATGCGGCGGTGATGGTGTTTGGCTTCATGCCGCTGTTTTTCTCGGGCTTTTTGTTCACTGCGGGGCCGCGCTGGCTGGGCGTGCCGCCGCACAAGCCCACTAAAACTGCGCCCTGCGTGGTGCTGCAAACGGCGGGCTGGCTGCTGTGGCTGGCCGGGGCGCACACGCACGCGGGCGTGGCGCTGGTCGGCATGGCGCTGGCGCTGGCGGGGCTGGCATGGATGGCGGCGCTGTTCTGGCAGCTGATCTTCGCCAGCCAGGAAGAAGACCGCGTGCACGGCAAGACAGTGGGCTACGGCGGCATCGTCGGCGTGCTCAGCCTGGGCGGCGCGCTGCTGGCGCTGCTGGCGCAGCGGCAAGACCTGGCGCTGCTGCTGGTGCGCACGGGGCTGTGGGGCTTCATCGTGGTGACCTACGTGGCCGTGGCGCACCGCATGATTCCGTTTTTCACCTCCAACGTGCTGCCCATGATTCAAATTTGGCGGCCCTTCTGGGTGCTGTGGCTGATGCTGGCCGTGTGCGCCTGGCAGGCGCTGGCGCTGTGGGTGCAGGCGCTGCTGGCGCCCGGCGCGTGGTGGACGGCGCTGGCGCTGGCGCTGGAAGCGGCCGCTGGCGGCGTGCTGCTGTGGCTGGCCATCGTCTGGGGGCTGGTGCAGAGCCTGAAGATCCGCCTGCTGGCCATGCTGCACGTGGGCTTTGTGTGGCTGGGGCTGACGATGGCCTACGGCGCGCTGGCGCGCGGCCTGCTGCTGTTTTTGGGGCATGACGTGCTGGGCCTGGGGCCGCTGCACCTGCTGGCCATGGGCTTTCTAGGCTCCATCATGCTGGCGATGGTCACGCGCGTGTCGTGCGGGCACAGCGGGCGGGCACTGGTGGCCGATTCCAGCGTGTGGACGCTGTTCTGGGTGTTCCAGCTGGCCGTCATCATCCGCACGGTGGCCGCCATTGACAGCGCGCCTATCTGGTTGATGTTCGTCACGGCGCTGATCTGGACGGCCGTCATGACCATCTGGAGCCTGCGCTTTGGCAACTGGTACGGCCGCCCGCGCAGCGACGGCAAGCCGGGTTGAGAACAAGCTCCGGAAAGCGGCGAAGCAAAGTGAAATGCGCGCGCTCCGCAAAGGCATGAAGGCCGGAGCCAGGCCGCTTTGCCCTCGTTCCGGCCTTCTCCCGCATCTGCCGGAGGAAAAACCACAGGAGAAAACCACGGAAAAAGGGCTGCGGAAAATGGCCGCTCACAGGCTTTGCCTGACCGCCGCCGTGCATTGACCGCATTGGCCTTTCTGGCGCGCAAAGCGCCCGCCAGCAAAGCGGGGGGGCAGGAGGCCCGCGCAGGGGTGGAGTGCCAAAAAATGGGCTGAATATGCTCTTGAATCCGTAGCATGAGGTCCTACTGGAAACTGCGCGAGGCGGCATTTCGACCCCCTTTAATTTGCTCCTGTTTTTGCGCAATATTCTTGTGCTGGCGGGCGGCGCAAGCGGGAAGCGGCCGCAAGAGGCGGCCTGTCAGGATGGGCGGCGAGGCCGCATTCGGCTGGGGTTCCCCGGCTGGAGATTCCCGGCTGGGGTTTCGCGCGCGCCAGCTCCCATCCGGCAGCCTGCCAGCGGCGTGAAAATTTATTTTTTTCAGGCCCGCCCATGTCCGCCCCTGCTGCCAAAACCCGCCCGCCCGCCGATCCATCCGCTGACACGCTGGCCGCCTTGCGCGCGCGCTACCGCAGCCAGCGCCAGGCGCTGCTGGATGACATGCAGGCGTGCGCCCTGCCCGCAGCGCCGGCTTCGCGCCTGCCGCGCGCGATGGCGGCGCTGGCCCGTCTGGCCGATGAAACGCTGGCCGCCTTGTGGCAGCGCGCGGGCTTGCCGGGGGCGCTGGCGGCGGTGGGCGGCTACGGGCGCAGCGAGCTGTTTCCGTTTTC
Source organism: Ottowia massiliensis (assembly GCF_900240305.1). Classification (NCBI taxonomy): domain Bacteria; kingdom Pseudomonadati; phylum Pseudomonadota; class Betaproteobacteria; order Burkholderiales; family Comamonadaceae; genus Ottowia; species Ottowia massiliensis. The sequence goes on from NZ_LT964854.1 coordinate 2,530,344, forward strand.
GGACGTGGATGTGCTGGTGCTGCTGCCGGATGAGGCCGGGCCGTCAGCTTCGCTGGACGCTGCGGTATCGGCCTTTGTGGCCGCCTGCTGGGATGTGGGCCTGGAGGTGAGCCACAGCGTGCGCACCGTGGCGCAGTGTCTGGAGGCGGCGCGGCAAGACATCACCGCCTGCACGGCCTGGCTGGAAGCGCGCCGGGTGGCGGGCGATGCGGCGCTGCTGGCCCGCTTTGAGGCCGCTTTTGCCGCGCAGCTGGATCCGCTGGCTTTTCTGGCGGCCAAGCAGCTCGAGCAGCGCCAGCGCCACGCCAGGCAGCAAGACACGCCCTACGCGCTGGAGCCTGATTGCAAGGAGTCGCCCGGCGGCCTGCGCGATTTGCACACCATCCGCTGGGTGGCGCGCGCAGCCGGTTTCGGGCGCAGCTGGGCCGATCTGGCCCGCAGCGTGGCCACGGCGCGCGAGGCGCGGCAGCTGGCGCGCAATGAGCGGCTGCTGTGGCTGATTCGCGCGCGCCTGCACTTGCTGGCCGGGCGGCACGAAGACCGGCTGGTGTTCGAGCGGCAGGCTGCCGTGGCCGCCGCTTTTGGCTATGAAAACCGCTTTGACGCGCGGGGCCGCCTGGCCCAGCGCGCCAGCGAGCAGCTCATGCGCCGCTACTACTGGTGCGCCAAGGCCGTGGTGCAGCTGAGCGAAATCCTGCTTCAGGTCATGGCCCAGCGCCTGCGCGCCGCGCGCGAGGCGCCGCCGCCGGCGCGCCGCATCAACGCCTGGTTTTCCGAAACCGATGGCGCGCTGGACATCAACCGCGACGATCTTTACCAGCGCCACCCGCGCGCCATCTTGCAAACCTTCTGGCTCTACCAAAGCCGCCCGGAGGTGCAGTCGCTTGGCGCCCGCACGCTGCGCGCGCTCTACAACGCCCGCGCGGCGATGGACGGGCGCTTTCGCGCCGACCCCGCCAATCACGCCCTGTTCATGCGCATGCTCAAGGCCCCGGCGGGGCAGACGCACGCGCTGCGACTGATGAACCGCACCAGCGTGCTGGGGCGCTATTTGTGGGTTTTCCGCCGCATCGTGGGGCAGATGCAGCACGATTTGTTTCACGTCTACACCGTCGATCAGCACACGCTCATGGTGCTGGGCAACATGCGGCGCTTTTTCATGCCCGAATTCGCGCACGAATACCCCTTGTGCTCGCAACTGGCGCAAGGCTGGCAGCGGCCCTGGGTGCTTTACGTGGCCGCGCTGTTTCACGACATCGCAAAGGGGCGCGGGGGCGATCATTCCGAGCTGGGCGCGCGCGAAGTGCGGCGCTTTTGCCGCCAGATGGGCATACGCGGCGATGACGCGGCGCTGGCCGAATTTCTGGTGCGCGAGCACCTGGGCATGAGCCAGGTGGCGCAAAAGCAGGACGTGAGCGACCCGGCCGTCATCGCCCGCTTTGCCGCGCGCGTGCAAACGCAGCGCCGGCTCGCCGGGCTGTATCTGCTGACGGTGGCCGACATACGCGGCACCAGCCCCAAGGTGTGGAACGGCTGGAAAGACCGCCTGCTGCAAGACCTGTATCACGCCACCGCCCGCCACCTGGGCGGCCACGCGGCCAGCGCCAGCGCACTGGCCGCCAGCCGCCAGCGCCAGGCCCTGGCCCTGCTGCCTGCCGGCGGGCACGCCGCCGCCCGCAGCCTGTGGGCCACGCTGGACGGCAGCTACTTCACCCGCCACAGCGCCGGCGAAATCGCCTGGCACGCGCAAAGCCTGCTCCATGAAGGCAGCGGCGCAGCCGAAGGCCGCCCCGTCATCGCCGCGCGCGGCGCCCCCGGCGGCGAGGGCCTGCAAGTGCTGGTTCACGCGCCCGACCAGCCCGACCTTTTCGCGCGCCTTTGCGGCTGGTTCCACCGCGCGGGCCTGTCCATTCACGACGCGCGCATTCACACCAGCCGCAGCGGCTGGGCGCTGGACACCTTCCAGATCAGCAGCGCCCACCCCCTGGCTGGCGAGGCAGACGCTGGCGAAGCCGACGAACAAAAGGCCGCCATGGCCGCGCTCATCGCCCGCGTGCAAACGGGCCTGGCGGCGGCCCTTGCCAGCCGCGCCGCGCTGCCCGCCGTGCGGCTGGGCCGCCAGTCCGCCCGCGTGCGCAGCTTTCCCCTCACGCCCCATGTGGAATGGCAGTCCGACGACAGCGGCCAGCGCTGGCGGCTCAGCGTCACGGCCAGCGACCGCGCTGGCCTGCTCTACGGCATCAGCCGCGTGCTGGCCGCGCACGGCATCAGCGTGGAACTGGCCCGCATCAGCACCCTGGGCGAGCGCGCCGAAGACACCTTCTTGCTGCACAGCCCCGATCTGGCCCATGCCAGCGTGCAAATGCAAGTGGAGCAGGAGCTGATTGCCGCCTTGCAGGGCAGCCCGCCCGCCAAGGCGTGAGCGCCTGTTCAGCGAACCTGTTCAACGTTTGGCTGCAAGACGCCAACCGCAGACGGGCCTTGAACAGGCTCCGAAAGCCAGCGCTGGCCAGATTTCATTAAAAACAGGAGCAAATTCAAAGGGCACAAAAAGGCTCTTGCGCCCGTTTCACCAGGACATACCGCTATGGGTTCAGGAGCAAGAAAATGGCCGCTTCCGCCTGCCTATGCGCAACACGGCATCGGCAGCGCGCATGAAGCAGGGGGCCGCGATCAGGCCCATCGCCTGAAGCCCCGCTGGCGATGCTGACGGCTGGCCGCAAGCTGCGGGGCGAAGGCCGTTTCCGGCCGCCGCGCCGGCCCCCTTGGCCCTTTTCGCCCCTTCCTACAATCGCGCCCCACTGCAAAACCCGGATGCCCCTCACGATGCCGCCTGACACACCTGCCGCCGCCCCAAGCCCGTCTGCCGAACGCCCGCTCAAGGCCCGTCTGGCACGGCTGTGGGCCTATTTCAGGCAGTACCGCATCGGCTGGATCATGGCCGTGGCCGGCACGCTCATTGGCGGATTGAGCGAGGCCACCATTCCCGCCCTGCTCAAGCCCCTGCTGGACGAGGGCTTCACCCAGCGCACCCTGCCCGTTTGGGCGCCGGGGGTGGTCATCGTCGGGCTGTTCGGCCTGCGGGCGATGGCCAACTTCGCCAGCCAGTACGCGCTGGCGCGCATCGCCAATGACGGCATGGTGCTGCTGCGCCGCCAGCTTTTCGCGCGGCTGCTGGATGCCGATCTGGCCCTGTTCGCCAGCCAATCGGCCAGCCGCCTGGCCAACACCATCGTCTATGAAGTGCAAAACGGCTCGGCCATGCTGGTGCAGGCCATGCTCACCGCCGCGCGCGACGCCGTCACCGTCGCCGGCCTCATGGCCTATCTGCTCTATCTGAACTGGCAGCTCACGCTCATCGTGCTGGTGCTCGCGCCCGTGGTGGCCTACATCATGAAAGTGATGTCGCGGCTGCTGTACCGCGTGACGCAGCAAAGCCAGGCCGCCACGGACGCGCTCGCCTACGTGGTGGAAGAAAACGTGCTGGCCCACCGCATGGTGCGCCTGCACGGCGCGCAAGCGGCGCAAGCGGCGCGCTTTGAGTCGCTGAGCCTGCAACTGCGCCGCCTGGCGCTGAAAGCCACGCGCGCCGCCGCAGGCACCACGCCGCTGACGCACTTGGTGTCGGCCGTGGCGCTGTCGCTGGTCATTGGCATTGCCCTCTCGCAAGGGCAGCAGGGGCAGTCCAGCGCGGCCAGCAACGTCACCGTGGGCGGCTTCATTGCCTTCATCGGCGCCATGCTCATGCTGATTGCGCCCGTGCGGCGCCTGTCGGAAGTGGTGCACCCCATCACCCGCAGCCTGGCCGCGCTGGAGCGCGGGCTGGACTTGCTCGACAGCGTGCCGCCTGAAGCCGCCCCCGCCGCGCCCATCACCCCCCCGCCCCGCGTGCGCGGCGAAGTCACGCTGCAAAACGTGCGCGTGGCCTACCCGGATGCCGAAGCGCCCGCGCTGGCGGGCATCAGCCTGCACATTGAAGCGGGGCAAACCGTCGCCCTTGTCGGCCCCTCCGGCGCGGGCAAAACCACCCTCGTCAATTTGCTGCCGCGCTTTGTCGTGCCCAGCGCGGGGCAGGTGCTGCTGGACGGAACGGACACTGCCCGCTGGCCCTTGCAGCACTTGCGCGCGCAGTTTTCCCTCGTCAGCCAGGATGTGGTCATGTTCAACGACACCGTGGCTGCCAACGTGGCCCTGGGCGACGCCAGCCCCGACCGCGCCCGCATCGAACAGGCCCTGCGCGACGCCAACCTGATCGAACACGTGGCCACCCTCGCGCAAGGCATGGACACCGTGCTCGGCCACAACGCCACGCAACTCTCGGGCGGCCAGCGCCAGCGCCTGGCCATCGCCCGCGCCCTCTACAAAAACGCGCCCGTGCTGCTGCTGGACGAAGCCACCAGCGCGCTCGATACCGAAAGCGAGCGCCTTGTGCAGCAGGCCATCGCGCGCGCCATGAAGGGGCGCACCACCTTCGTCATCGCCCACCGCCTCTCCACCGTGGAGCACGCCGACCGCATCCTCGTCATGGAGCGCGGCCAGATCGTGGAAGACGGCAACCACGCCAGCCTGCTGGCCGCTGGCGGCCTCTACGCCCGGCTGCACAGCAGCAGCCAGCTCTAGGAGCCTGTTCCCAAAATCATCCCAAGAGCCTGACCATGCGCCGGATGCAGGCAATCTTCACGAATGCTTCGGCTGTAGAAGGCGGTGACCTCGTAGGCCTTGGAGAGCCTGCGAGATTGACCCAGCCAGGCAGAGGTTCTCTCCACAATCCAGCGCTTGGGCAGCGCCTCAAAAACATGCCGCTGGCGGCGCTTGATTACCCGCATGTTCCAGCCAGACATGCTCAGCGCCAATTGATCAGACTGCCCGCATAGCCGCCGCCGGCAAAGATGGTTTAGAGGCAATCAAGGCGCAAGAACAGCCGCACCAGCAAAGCCCTGGCTCCTGCCCGGTCTTTCATTGTCCTGGGCGCTGCGCCCCCGGGACATCCTCTCTTGTTCATTTCAGCAAAGCGTTTGGCCAGCACTGGTCTCGGGGGAGGGCTTTGAACAGGTTCTGCGGCCGGTTGGGCCTGGAAATCCAGCAAATGGAATCCGTCTGAAAACCGCGCCGCCTGGGCCGAGCGCGTCAATGATCCTGCCTGCGCCCCCAGTGCATCAGCGCCATGCCCAGCACGGCCACCGCGCCGCCCGTGGCCAGGGAAATATGCACAGGCTCGCCCAGCCATAGCGCGGCCAGGCCCATGCCGAAAACGGGCACCAGCGTCAGATAGGCCGCTGCGCCGCCCGCGCCCAGCGCCTTCACGCCGCCGAAGTAGAGCGAATAAGCCACAGCCGTGCCCAGCAGCGCCAGCGCCAGCAGAGCGGCCCAGCCTTGCGCTGGCGCGTGCCAGGCCGTGCGCCAGCCCGCCACGCCGTCCACAGCCAGGCTGGCGGCCAGCAGCATCAGCCCGCCCAGCGCCGTGGTGGCCGTGGCGGTGGTGTAAGCATCCATGCCGGTCAGCACGGCGCGGCCTGCCAGGGTGTAGCCCGCCCATAGAACCACGCAGCCCAGAATCAGCCACTCGCCGCGCCCCAGCCCGCCGTCCAGCAGCTGCAGCGGCTGTCCGTGCGAGATGGCGAACGCCGCCCCGCCCACGGCCAGCGCCATGCCCAGCGCAATCAGCCCATTGAGCCGCTCGCCAAACAGCAGCGCTCCGCACAGCAGCGTCAGGGCGGGCGTGAGCGTGGTGATGACTGCCGCGCGGCTGGCGGGAATGAGCCGCAGCCCGCTCATGAAACACGCCGCGTAGCCAAACACCCCCAGCGCCGCAGCCGCCGCCAGGCGCACCCACTGCCGCCCTGGCAGCGCCAGCATGGCGCGCAGCCGCCCCGCGCGCCGCATCCACCACAGCAGCGCCGCGCTGGCGACCACGCAGCGCCAGGCGGCGGCCGTCAGCGGCGGCATGCTGCCTGCCAGCACCCGGCCCCATGACCAGGTGGCGCCCCACAGCACAGCCATCAGCAGCAATTGCAAGTGCACGCGCCACAGCGCCTGAGGCCGGGCCGGCGTGGCGGGCGGAGAAGAGGAAAGATTCATGAAGAGCGATTTTCGGCGCTTGCCCGCCGCGCGCGGCCTGCCGGGCTGCCGACCCGTCTTCTGGCCTTCCATGCTGGCCTCCTAGAATGAACTTCCGCATCACCCCAGCAGAGGAAAACCGAGCATGCCCCTTTACGCCGTCAATGACTTTTCGCCACAGGTGCACCCCAGCGCCTGGGTGGCCCCTTCCGCCGAAATCATGGGCCAGGTGCTGGTGCAGGCCGATGCCAGCGTGTGGTTCGGCTGCGTAGTGCGCGGCGACGTGGAGCGCATCCGCATTGGCGCAGGCGCCAACGTGCAAGACTTGAGCGTGCTGCACGCCGACCCTGGCGCGCCGCTGACCATAGGCGAGCGCGTCACCGTCGGCCACAAGGCCATGCTGCACGGCTGCACCATAGGCGAAGAAAGCCTGATCGGCATCGGCGCCGTCGTGCTCAATGGCGCGCGCATTGGCCGGCACTGCCTGGTAGGCGCGGGCGCTCTGGTGACCGAGGGCAAGGAGTTTCCGGACGGCAGCCTGATCATCGGCAGCCCTGCCCGCGTGGCGCGCGCCCTCACGCCAGAGCAGATCGAGGGCCTGCGCCGCAGCGCCCAGCACTACATCGACAACGCCCGCCGCTTTCGCGCCACCCTGCGCGATCTGACCCCGCTCCCCCAATCGCGCGCGGACTGCCTGCCATAAATTGCAGGCAGGGCTCCAGGCAGGGGCTTGCGCCGCCCACGCGCCATTTGCGGAAATGGCTGGTTCGGGAATCATGAAGATTTTCATGAAAGAAAAAGAATCATGATGCCCCGATTCAATTCATTCTTGTGCTGACAGCCCTATTTCTGGCGAAAACCAGAGCGCGGACATGAATCCGCCCCGTCCGCAAAAGAAAACCGGCAGGCAAAAAAATATTGGTTGGAGTTTGAACGCGAGGTTATTGCACCCCCAATCCAAAGGCGCCTTGCCCAAGGCGCAAAAAATGGAGGACAAGAAATAGCGCCTTCGGGCAAGGCCGGAAAAATCGGGCGAATGCAGAAAAAAGAGCGCCCGAAAAACAGTTCATTTCCCCCGGCAGACTGAACAGGTGATGAATAGGGCGTTAAGTATGGCCATGCAGCAGCGATGAATTCCGCCCTGGCTAAACGATGAAAACCCATACACCACGCTCGCGGTCGAACAAGACACGCCATTCACGCCACTGTCATGACTGCAATCGCCGCGTCAGTCTTCACGCCGCAAATCAATCGCCCATGTTTGCTTGTGCTCTTCAGCCCTTGCGCCTAAATCGCCTGTCTCACCTGCCAGACTCACTCAAAAAAAGGAGCAAATTTGAAGGGGTTGAAATGCCGCTTGGCGCAGTTTCATCTAGGACGTCATGCTATGAAGAGAGGAGCAAAAACAGCTGCCACGCAGGCCAAGAAAATCCGGTATGACAGGCAGTAAAAAGGCCGCGCGCGGCGGCCTTTGGACAAGTGCCCTGAACAGGTTTTCAGGCCGCCTTGCGCTGGCGGCGCGCGCCCATGAAGCCGAGCGCGGCAGCCAGCAGGCCCAGGCCCCAGCCGCCCAGCGCGGGAACGGACTGAACGGGCAGGCCGACGGTGAGGTTGCCGCGCGGCGCGCCGGTGCGGGAGGCGCTGGCGGCGTTGTTGGCCAGATTGGCTTCGCCCGTTACGTTCGTCACGCGGGACTGGAGCGTCAGCGGGCCGGTGACGGAGGGCGTGGCAGCGAAGCTGATGGCCGGGGCGCTGCCGCCAGCGGCAATGGCGGGCAGGGTGCATTCCAGATTGGGCGCGCTCCAGGTGCAGCTGGTCGGGAAGGAGCCGGGCACGATGTCCATGCCAGTGGGCAGTTGCACAGTCACCTTGCCATCGGTGCTGCCGGACAGGCCGATGTTGCGCGCGGTCACGCTGTAGGTCTGCGGCACGCCCGGTTGCAGGGCGTTGGGGCCGGAGAGTTCAGGCGTCAGGTCCGGCTCGATGGTGTTGCCCGCGCAGGCGCCGCTGGCATTACGCGCAGCGGCCAGTGAGGCAGCAGCCAGCGGCCCGCGCTGCGGGCTGTACGGCGGGTTGTGGAAGATGCTGGTATCGGCCACGAACACGGTGCAAGCGCCCTGCCCTGCACTGGCACGCTTTTGCGGCAACACCAGGCCGTAGGCGTTGGTGGGCGTGGTCAGCGTGGCGGGCGGCGTTGCGCCGTGGTTCAGAAAGAGGGCGTAGCCGCCGGGCACGTTGGTGATGAGGTCGTACGCATTGCCCATTAGCTGCGGCACGCCTGCAAAACCGGCCTGGTAGGGCGAGCTGGCGTTGAGCGGGGAGCTGATGTTGCCGCCGCTGCTGCTGCGCCCCAGCGTCCAGCCCGTCATGGCGGAGAGGGCGGCCGTGGCGGGGGTGATGTTGGCGGCGGTGGAGCAGCAGCCGTCAATGAACATGACGAAGGTCAAATCAGGCCGGGTCTGCATCAGGTTGGCAAGAAAGGCCATGTTGGCTGCCGTGATGGGCTTGTAGACCGACTGCACGACCACCACGTCCACGCCCGTGAAGTCGCTGGCGGCCAGCGTGCCATTGGTCAGGTACTGACGCTTGTCGATGATGTTGGCCGCGCCGCCTGCGGCCTGCTCGAAGGCTTCGTAGGCGCCGTTCATGATTTCGACGCCGTTGACCCCGGGCGAGGTCAGCTCGTCGGTGGAAAGAAACAGCACTTTGCCTGCGGCCAGGGCGCTGGCGGGCAGCAAGGCGCAAGCCAGCGCGGCGGTGGCGCACAAGGTTTTCAGGGGGGACATTCGCGGATCTCCAAAAAAGAAAGGCAGGCCGCCATGCGCAGCCGACCCAACCAGGCCGGTGCGCGCAGGCAAAAAGTGCGGCAGTGTAAAGCCCGCTTGAAAAAAACGGGCCGCCGCCAGCAGCCCGGCGGCGGCCCGCTCTTTGCGAGCGCTCACGAAAGCGCGGGGGCGCGCCTAGCGCAGGTTGCCCACCATGTTGGCGGGCACCACCCACTGGTCAAACTGCTCGGCGGTCAGAAAGCCGCTGGCAATGGCCGCTTCGCGCAGGCTGGTGCCTTCCTTGTGCGCTTTTTTAGCAATGAAGGCGGCCTTGTCGTAGCCGATGTGCGGGTTCAGCGCCGTCACCAGCATGAGCGAGCGCTGCACCAGCTCGGTGATGCGCGCGCGGTTGGGTTCTATGCCCACGGCGCAGTGGTCGTTGAAGCTGACCATGCCGTCGGCCAGCAGGCGCACGCTTTGCAGGAAGTTGTGCGTCACCATCGGGCGGAAGACGTTCAGCTCGAAATTGCCGCTGGCGCCGCCCACGTTGATGGCCACGTCATTGCCCAGCACTTGCGCGGCCAGCATGGTCACGGCCTCGCACTGCGTGGGGTTCACCTTGCCGGGCATGATGGATGAGCCTGGCTCGTTTTCGGGAATGCTGATTTCGCCGATGCCGCTGCGCGGGCCGCTGGCCAGCCAGCGCACGTCGTTGGCAATCTTCATCATGCTGGCCGCCAGCGTCTTGAGCGCGCCGTGCGCGAACACCAGCGCGTCGCAACTGGCCAGCGACTCGAACTTGTTGGGCGAGGTCACAAAGGGGTATTGCGTGATTTGCGCCAGCTCGGCGGCCACGCCTTCGGCGTAGCCCTTGGGCGCGTTCAGCCCCGTGCCCACCGCCGTGCCGCCCAGCGCCAGCTCATACAGGTGCGGCAGGGCCGAGCGCAGGTGCTTTTCGCCGTGGTCCAGCTGCGCCACCCAGCCGGAAAACTCCTGGCCCAGCGTCAGCGGCGTGGCGTCTTGCAAGTGGGTGCGGCCAATCTTCACGATATCGGCAAACGCCGCGCTCTTGGCTTGCAGCGTGGCGCGCAGTTTGGCAATGGCGGGCAGCAGGCGGCTTTCAATGGCGGTGACGGCGGCCACGTGCATGGCGGTGGGGTACACGTCGTTGCTGGACTGGCTTTTGTTCACGTCGTCATTGGGGTGAACCAGGCGCTCTTGCCCGCGCGCGCCGCCCAGCAGCTCGCTGGCGCGGTTGGCCAGCACTTCATTGACGTTCATGTTGGTTTGCGTGCCCGAGCCGGTCTGCCACACCACCAGCGGGAATTCATCGGGCCACTTGCCGGCCAGCACTTCATCGGCGGCGGCCACGATGGCCTTGGCCTTTTTCTCCTCCAGCAGCCCCAGGCGGTGATTGACCGTGGCCGAGGCTTTTTTCACCTGCGCCAGCGCGTGAATGATTTCGCGCGGCTGCTTTTCGCCGCTGATGTCAAAGTTTTGCAGCGAACGCTGCGTTTGCGCGCCCCAGAGCCTGTCGGCGGGCACGTCAATGGGGCCAAAGGTGTCTTTTTCGGTGCGGACTTGCATGAGTTTCTGAACTCCTGAGAGGGTGGGTGGAAAGCCGGGCGTTATACCCGATGCCACAGCGGGCAAGCCCTCCGGCAGCCCGCCGTGGGCGCGAAAAGCGCAGACCGGAACAGCAGTGAATGGAATGTGAATGCGCGGGCCGCAAGCATGGGCCGGGTGCGCAGCGCTTTTTTGCTGGCGATGCATAGCCGCAAACCCAGCCTGCGCCGGAACTTTGGAGCCGGTTTGGCTCGCATCGCAAAAGCCAGGGCCTTTCGCCACCCTGCTTCCGAATTGCTGCTGCGGCGAAAATCCGCGCCTTCAGGCCTCTTGTGTCGCTCGTGCCGCCTGAATTTGACGCCGCTTTGCCCTGCCCGCCATGCCTTGCTGGATTGACACCCACTGCCACCTGGACGCGCCCGAGTTCGCCGCTGACCTGCCCGCCGTGCGTCAGCAGGCCCGCGCGTTGGGTGTGCGCTGCTGCGTGATTGCCGCTGTGAGCGCCAGCACGTTTGATGAGGCCCGGCAGGCCGCGCACCGGCTGGGCGACGCTTACGCGCTGGGCACCCATCCGCTCTACGTGCCGCAGGCGGGCGAAGGCGCGGCGCAGCAGCTGGCCGCCGCCTTGCAGGCGCATGCGGGCGATGCGCGGCTGGTGGCCGTGGGCGAAATCGGGCTGGATTTTTTCGCGCCCGCACTGGCCGCGCCGCCCTGGCGCGAGCGGCAGCAGGCGCTTTTCCGCCAGCAGCTCAAGCTGGCGCGCAGGCACGGGCTGCCCGTCATCCTCCACTCGCGCCACGCTGTGGATGCCGTTTTGCGCCACCTGCGCGAAACCGGGCCGCACACCGGCATTGCCCATGCCTTCAGCGGCAGCGAACAGCAGGCGCGCGCTTTTATTGAGCTGGGCTTCAAACTCGGCTTTGGCGGCGCCTGCACTTTCGAGCGCGCCACCCGCCTGCGCCATCTGGCCGCCAACTTGCCGCTGGAGGCGCTGGTGCTGGAGACGGACGCGCCCGATATGCCGCCCCACTGGCTTTACGCCACCGCCCGGCAGCGCGCCAGCGGCCAGCCGCAGGGCCGCAACACGCCCGCAGAGCTGCCGCGCATTGCCGCCGTCATTGCCGGGCTGCGCGGCATGCCCGTGCAGGCGCTGGCCGAAGCCGCCTGGCGCAACACGCTGGAAGCGTTGCCCCGGCTGGCGGGGCTGGGGCTGGACTGAGCGGCCTGGCCGCGACGGATCTTCCGCCTGATTTTTTTGCCTTTTCATGCAAGCGCTGCGCCACTTCTTCATCGCCCTTCAGTTTTTCACCCGCATTCCCGTCACGGGGGCGCTGGCGGCGTGGCTGGGGTTTTCGCCCGCCATGCTGCGGGCGGCGGCAGGGCACTTTCCGGGCGTGGGCTGGGTGGTGGGCGCGGCGGGGGCGGCTTCTTTGGCGCTGGCGCTGGCCGCGCTGGGCGGCACGGCGGCGGGCGCCTGGGCAGCGGCGCTGCTTTGCACGGCGGCCACGGTGTGGCTGACAGGCGCGTTTCATGAAGACGGGCTGGCCGACACCTGCGACGGCCTGGGCGGCAGCGCGCAGCGCGAGCGGGCGCTGGTCATCATGAAAGATTCGCGCATCGGCAGCTACGGCACAGTGGGCCTGTGCCTGGCGCTGCTGCTGAAAACGGCGCTGCTGGCGCAGCTGGCGGCGCAGTGGGGGCCGCTGCGCGCGGCGCTGGCGCTGCTGTGCGGGCATGTGCTGTCGCGGCTGATGCCGCTGTTCATCATGCGCTGGCTGCCGTATGTGAGCGATGCAGACGCCGCCAAGTCCAAGCCGCTGGCAGACGACGTGAGCGGCCCGGCGCTGCTGGCGGGCCTGGCCTGGGCACTGCCCGCCTGGGCGCTGACGGGGTGGGCCTTCTCGCCCGCGCGCCTGCTGGCGTGCGCAGCCATGCTGGCGCTGCTGACCTGGCGGCTGGGGCGGCTGTGGCAGCGGCGCTTGCAGGGCTTTACGGGCGATGTGCTGGGGGCCACGCAGCAGGTGTGCGAGCTGGGCTTTTATCTGGCGCTGGCCGCCTCGCCCCCCTCCTGGCTGGCGGCCTGGGCGGCGGGGCTGTCATGAGCGGGGCACAAGCCGCCCTGTGGCTGGCCCGGCATGCCGCCGTGCAGGCCGCGCCCGGCCTGTGCTACGGCGCCAGCGACGTGCCCGACGACCCCGCCGCCACGCGCGCCGCCGCCGCCCATCTGGCCGCCGCGCTGCCTGCCGGGGCGGCGGCGCTGCACGTCTCGCCCCTGGCGCGCTGCCGCCACCTGGCCGAGGCCTTGTGCGCGCTGCGGCCCGATCTGCCCGCGCCGCAGACGGACGCACGCCTGGCCGAAATGGACTTTGGCGCGTGGGAACTGCGCCCGTGGAGCGCCATCGCCCGCGCTGAATTCGACGCCTGGATGGTCCGCTTTGCCGATGCCCGCCCCGGCGGCGGCGAAAACGTGCGCGCCTTCATGCACCGCGTGGCGCAAGCCTGGGACGAAGCCTGGCCGCTGGCGCTGCGCACGCGCCGCCCCGTGATCTGGATCACCCACGCAGGCGTTTTACGCGCCGCCCGCCTGCTGCACGCGGGCGTGCGCTGCCCGCCATCGGCCAGCGACTGGCCCGCCGAAGCCGTGCCACTGGGCCAGGCGCTGGCATTCACTCCGGGCGGCGTTGCCTCACACGCTCTTGAGCTGCGGCGCTCATGAGACTCAGGGCCTGTTCATGAGCTGACCATGAGGCGCAGATTGAAATGGGTAAGCTATATTTGCTCTCTAATTAATAGCGTGATGTCCTAGTGGAACCTGCGCTGGGCGGTATTTCAACACCCTTGAATTCGCTCTTGTTTTTGACGCTTTTCGCAGACGGAGCTAACCACAAGCGAGACAATCAGCCGCGCCGCTACAGTTGCAGCCTTTACTTTTTGCTGGCGCGCGCCGCCAGCTTCGCTCAACGCTCAAGAGAGAAAGCTCATGAACACGCATCCTTTTCTTTTCATGCCGCGCGCGGCGGGCCGCCTGATGGCCGCTGGCGCGCTGACGGCGCTGCTGGCGGCCTGCGCGTCGGTGGATCTGGGCCAGCGCTATGACCCGCCCCCCGTGCGCATGCCGGGCGAGCAAGCTTCCGGCTCGGCGTTGCAGCCCGCGCAGCCCGCTGTTTCCGAGCAGCCGCTCAGCCAGCCCGTGCAGCCCAGCAGCACGGAAGGGCAGCCGCTGCCGCCTCTGGGCGAAACAGGCAGCGAGCTGCCGCAAAGCGGCGCGCAGCCCGCGCCCATTACCGACCCCAACGCGCACATCCTCACCTTCTCCACCCGCTTGGCTGGCGGCAGCGCCGTGCCGCCCAGCCGCAGCCAGGCCAGCGGGCAGATTGACGCGATTTACGACACCCAGTCGCGCCTGCTGCGCTGGAAGGCTTCATGGCACGACCTGAGCAGCCCCATCACGGGCATCGCCTTCCACGGCCCCGCGCAGCAGGGGCAGACGGCGCCCATGACCATGATCTGGCCCGGCCCCTTCGGCCCGCGCTACGAAGGGCGCGCCACGCTCACGCCGCAGCAGGCGCTGGATTTGCAGCAAGGCAGCTGGTACATCAACGTCACCACCCAGTCCTGGCCCGGTGGCGAAATTCGCGGGCAGATGCACGTGGTGCGCTAAGCGGCGCCTGAACGTTTCGCGAGCGGCCCGTTCCCCGGCTTTTTCCCCCTGTCCTTTTTCGTTTTCTGACCATGCATTCCATCCTTCTTTCCACCCGCCGCGCCGCCCTGGGCGCACTCGCCCTGGCCTGCGCCGCGCTGGCCGCGCCCGCCGCCTGGGCGCAGCAAAAAACCGTGGGCATCACCGCCATCGTCGAACACCCCGCGCTGGACGCCATCCGCAAAGGCGCGCAAGACGAGCTGCGCGCCCTGGGCTGGAGCGAAGACAAGCTCAAAGTGCAATACCAAAGCGCGCAAGGCAGCGCCGCCACGGCGGGGCAGATTGCCAAGAAGTTCGCCGGCGACAAGGTGGACGCCATCATCGCCATCGCCACGCCCAGCGCGCAGGCGGCGGCAGCGGCCACGCGCTCCATTCCCATCATCTACGCGGCCGTCACCGACCCCGTGGCCGCCAAGCTGGTTAAGAGCATGGAGCCTTCGGGCGGCAACATCACCGGCGTGTCCGACCGGCTGGACATCGCCCCGCAAGTCGATCTCATCCTGAAAATCAAACCCGGCGCCAAAAAAGTGGGCATGGTCTACAGCCCCGGCGAAGTCAATTCCACCACCGTCGTGCAGCAAATGAAGGACGAGCTGCAAAAGCGCGGCATGACGCTGCTGGAAGCGGCCGCCGCCCGCACCGTGGACGTACCCGCCGCCGCCCGGGCGCTGGCGGGCAAGGCGGACGTGATCTACACCTCCACCGACAACAACGTCGTCTCCACCTACGACAGCCTGGTCGGCGTGGCCCGCCAGGCCAAAGTGCCGCTCGTGGCCTCTGACTCCGGCTCCGTGCAGCGCGGCGCCAGCGCGGGCATGACTGTGGACTACTACGAAATGGGCCGCCAGGCCGGCCGCATGGCCGACCGCATCCTCAAAGGCGAGCAGCCCGGCGCCATCGCCAGCGCCACGGGCGCGGCCCAGCTCATGCTCAACCCCAAAGCCGCCGCCGAACAAGGCGTGACGCTGGATGAAGCGCTGCGCAAGCAAGCCAGCGCCATCGTGGGCGAATGAAAAAGCGGGGCTGAACGCAACCCGGTGCGCGGGGCCTTCCGGCCCCGCCGCTTTTTCGCCAATGCCTTCTGGAAAGAAAGCGCAAAAGAACCTCTTATTCGCTCCTCTATCCATCGTTTGAACTCCTTGAGCTTGCCCAAGAAGTTTTCTATGAGGTGACGCCAGCGGTACATGTGCTCATCAATAGACAAAGGCTGGCATCGATTGGGTCTTTGCGAGATCACGATTGGCTCGCCTTGCGCTTGCAATGGCTCTGCCAGCCATTGAACATCAAATTGCCCAGCGTATCGCACAAGGCCCGTATCCTGGCGCTCACGCCCCCGCGCGAGTGCCCTATGGCCTGACTTTGAGTCCTGCGCCCTGGCCGTGACGGTGCACTTTCACGATCGTGGCATCGGCCATGGCGTATTGCATATCCGGCTGGCCGCTGACGGCATCAAAGAGTTTTTGCCAGATATCGGCCTTGACCCAGTCACGAAAGCGTTTGAAAACGGTGTTGCATTTGCCGAATTCTTCAGGCAAATCGCGCCAGGGGCTGCCTGTGCGCACGATCCACAGCACGGCCTCTACAAACAAACGGTTGTCCGTGCCTCTTGGCCCTGCATCGCCAGGCTTGCCCATGCAGTGCGGGGCCATCAGTGCCCACTGCTTGTCGCTCATGCTCTTCTTTCCATGGCGGGATTGCTGCGTAAGAGCAGGATTCTCAAAACGCCCTAGTCAAACGGGCGCGAAAGCTGTTTTTCAAGCTTGCGGGTTCGCTCCTGTTTTTGATGAATGCAGGCCCCGCACAAGCTGAAAAAACGCAGGCTGGCTTTGCGTTCGCGCACGGAAAACGGTTTTCACTGCGTGTCAGGCGTGGGGGCAGGCGCGGGCGCGTTCAGCCCGCCCGCGCTGGCGCCCAGCGCCTGGTAGAGCTGCACCTGGGCCAGCAGCAGGTTCAGCTGCGCGTCCACCTCGGCCAGCTCGCTTTGGCGGCGGCTTTCCTGGGCGGTGAGCCAGTCGCGCAGGGGCACGGCGCCGGCGCGGTAGCGGGTTTCGGTCATTTCGTCGATGCGGCGCGCCTGCGCTGCCAGGGCGGCCTGGCGCTGCACGGCATCGCGCTGCGTGGCGGTGGATGAGAGGGCGTTTTCCACATCGGCCAGGGCTTGCAGCAGCGTCTGGCGGAAGGTATTGACGGCCTGCTCGTGCTCGTTTTGCGCGATTTGCGGGTTGCGGCGCATCTCGCCCGCGTTCAGAAAGGGCAGGCTCAGGCCCGCGCCCAGCGCGGCCACGGGGTTGGAGAGGATCTTGAGCAGCGAAGCGCTGCCCGTGCCCAAGGTGCCGGTGAGGCTGAGCGCCGGGTAGAAAGAAAGCTTTTGCGCCTGCACGTTGGCCAGCGTGCCGCGCAAGCGCCATTCAGCCGCGCGCAAATCGGGCCGCCGCGCCAGCAAGCTGGCGGGCACGCCCGCGCCGGGCTGCGCCCGCGCGGCCAGCTGCGCGGCGTTTTGGGGCAGGCCGTCTGGCTCGGCAATGCCGGCGGGCAGGTGGCCGGGCGCGGCGTCCAGCAGCACGGCAAAGGCGTGGCGCATCTCGGCGCGCTGCTGCTGCTGCGCGGCCAGGGCCACTTGCTGGGTCTGCACAGCCTGCGCGGCCTGCGCCTCATCCAGCCCCGAGGCCGCGCCCGCCGCGTGCTGCGCCTGCGTGAGTGAAAGCGTGCGCTCGGCGTGCGCCAGGCTTTGCCGCGCCACGCGAATGCGCTCCTGCATGGCCGCCAGCTGCCAGTACTGGCGCACCACGCTGGCGGCCAGCGTGGCGGCGGCCTGGTCGCCATCCAGCGCAGCGGCTTCGCGCTCGAAAGTGGCCATGTCGGCCTGCGCGCCCAGCTTGCCCCACAAATCAATTTCCCATGAAGCGCCCAGCGACACGCCGTAGCTGCGCGTGCTGCGCTGCGCGCTGCCCGTGACGGGGCGGTTCACACTGGCGGTCACGTTGCCGCTGGGCGTGGGGCGCAGCGCGGCGCCAGCGGCCTCGGCCCGCAAGTCAGCCGTGCGCAGCTTCAGCAGCGCATTGGCCAGCGTGCCGCTGTGCGCCAGCGCGTGCGCCACGGCGGCATTCAGCGCGGGCTGCTCATATTGTTTCCACCACTCGGCGGGAATGCGCTCTTGCGCGCCATCCGCGCCGGTTCGCGCATCGGGTTGCGTATCTGATGGCGCGCCGGCCCCGCTGCTGGCGTGCTGCCAGGCGGCGGGCGTTTGCGGCGGCGTGATGTCGGGCGTGGTTCGGTGAGCGCAAGCCGCCAGCAAGGCGGAGGCCGCTGCGGCGGCAAGAAAAGAGGCGTATTGCATGACGGCGAGCATATGCGCTGGGCCGCCATGAATGCGCCTCTGGAAAGAAGCCGCCCGCTTGCGACGCCGCAGAGCGCCCGAGGCCGCGCTTTTTGCGCCCACGGACAGGCTTTGAACAGGCTCCCAAACCGCCGCTGAATCTGAATATCAAACGCCTGTTTGAGCTTTCGCAACATGAAGGGGCGCAGATCATTCTGCGTTTTGTTTTAATATTTGAATGCGAATTCTGGCGGCTGCCGTTATTGCCTGCCAGCAATCAGCAAACCAGTCAATCTAGGAGAAACCCTGATGCCAGACCAAGCGCAGGCCGAACAGCGGCCGGACAATGTCGAGTTATTGAGCGCGCAGGCGCCCATTACCAGTTTTCGCGGCTTGCTCATCGCGATAATTGCCGCCATCGTCAGCGCCGTGCTTTATCAAATCCTGCCTTATGACGCCAATGTCAACAAGGGACTGACCATTTTGGTATTTGTCGCCATCATGTGGTTTACCGAGGCCGTTCATATCACGGTAACCGCGCTGATCGTGCCGCTGTTCGCCATCTTGTTCAAAATACCCGATATGGGCACCAAGGAGGCATTGGCCGGTTTTTCCGATCCGATTATTTACGTCTTTTTCGGCGGTTTTGCGCTAGCCACTGCGCTGCACATGCAGAAAATTGACCGGAAAATCGCCATCTGGCTGATTTCACTGTCACGCGGCAATACCTTCGTTGCCGTGCATTTGCTGTTTGCCGCCACGGCTTTTTTATCCATGTGGATCAGCAATACCGCCACCGCCGCCATGATGCTGCCGCTGGCAATGGGCCTGATGAACCATATGGACAAGGACAAAGACCGCAACACTTTTGTTTTTGTGCTGCTCGGCATCGCTTATTGCGCCAGCATTGGCGGGCTGGGCACTGTGGTGGGCACGCCGCCCAACGCCATTGCCGCCAAAGCCCTGAATCTGGATTTTGCCGGCTGGATGAAATTCGGCCTGCCCATGATGCTGGTGCTGCTGCCCTTGATGCTGGTTTCGCTGTTCGTGATTTTGAAACCCAATTTCTCGCAACGGGTTGAAGTGGCCGATGAAGAGATTCCGTGGACGCTGCACCGCGTGATTGCCATGCTGATTTTTGCCGCCGCCGCCGTGGCATGGATATTTGGCAGCCAGTTGAAAAAAGAATTTGGCATTGACAGCCCTGATGCTTTTGTTGCCCTGAGCGCGGCGGTAGCCGTGGTGATTTTTGGCGTGGTGCGCTGGCGCGAAGTGGCGCGCAATACCGACTGGGGCGTGCTGCTGCTGTTTGGCGGCGGCATTGCGCTGAGCAAGCTGCTGCAAAAATCCGGCGCGTCCGCCGCGCTCGGTCAGGAAATGGCCAGCGCTTTTGTGCTGGCCCATCCGTTTGTCGTGATTTTGGCCGTATCCACCTTCATCATTTTCCTGACCGAATTCACCAGCAATACCGCTTCCGCCGCCCTGCTGGTGCCGGTATTTGCCAGCGTGGCCGAGAAAATGGGCATGCCCAAAGAGGTCATGGTGCTGATTATTGGCATTGGCGCTTCTTGCGCTTTCATGCTGCCGGTGGCCACGCCGCCCAATGCCATTGTGTTTGGCACGGGGCTGGTCACGCAAAAAGACATGCTGAAAGCCGGCATGCTGCTCAATATTCTTTGCATTGCCGCCGTTTCGCTATGGGCCTATTTCTTTTTGCTGTAAATCATTGGGCCTGGAGCAAGGAGCAGGCGTCAGCAGGAAGCAAGCCGGAGCAGGCCGCTTTTTCTAGCTCCTACATCAATAGCATGATGTCCTAGTAGAACCTGCGCCAGATGCCGTTTTGACCCCTTTATATTTGCTCCTGTTTTTGCTAGCACCTGGCCAATGGGAGCCTGTTCAGGCAGGCTGCAAAGCTGGCTTTCAGACATGAAAAAGCCCCATCTACCGGGATGGGGCTTTTTCATTTTGGCGAACGGCGAAAAAGCGGCGCGGCGGGCGCTTTCATTCACATTTTCTAGGCGCTCGGCAGGGTTGAGGCGCGTGCCCAGCATGAGGGCGTTGCTCGTGATCTTGTCGCTGTAGGCCATCTTCATCCAGTAATTGGCGCCCGAATCCCAGTTGGGTTCGGGCAGGCCCGTGAGGCCGCGCAGCACTTCAATGTGGTCATACACGGCCATGTCGGTCATGCTTTGCGGATCGCGCGTGGGGTTGCCGGAAGATCCGGGCACGGTGCTGGAGATGCCGTCTTCCTGAATCTGGTCGATGTAAAAGCCGCGCGACTGAAAGCGCACGCGGCCCGTTTCGCTCAGCACATTGATGCCGGTGGTGCTGCGCATGGCGCCGGCCATGCCGGTAATGCCCTGCTCGCGCAGCACGGGCTTGCTCACCACGGTGACGGACTGCGGCGTTTGCCGCATCGACAGCTCCATGCCCGTGGTGGCTTGCATGGCCGAAGCCTTGACTTCCACGGTGGGAAGGCTGCCGGAGGAGGCGCTGCCGTCCTTTTCCTCCGTTTCCTGGGCAAGGGCGGGCATGGCGGGCAAGAAGGCGGCCGCAAGGGCCACGGGTTTGACGGCGCTTGTTCCGCTCTTGAAAAGAGAGCGGCAAATCCAGTCCGTACCAGGACTTGAAGCCGGTTTGGCACCTGAAGGCACGCCTGCCGTCTATCAGGTCATATCGCATCAACTCAATGACCGGCGGTGGCGGTTTGCGAAGGCGCTCCCGGCTCGTCAAATAAAAAAGCCGCAGCTTCGGCCGGCGCCGAATGCTGCGGCTGATTGGGCGCGCCGGGGGCGTAGGCCGCCAGCGCGCGCGGGGCTTACTCGAATTCGACGATGGGCTGGTCCACCGCCAGGCTTTCGCCGGGCTGGGCCAGGATGGCCTTGACCGTGCCGTCGGCGCTGGCAAAGAGGATGTTTTCCATCTTCATGGCTTCGATGACGGCCACGCGTTCGCCCGCCTGCACTTTCTGGCCGGGCTGCACGGCCACTTGCGTGAGCAGACCTGGCATGGGCGAGAGCACGTAGCGGCTCATGTCAGGCGGCGCTTTGTAGGGCATGAGCTTGTGCAGCTCGGCGGTGCGCGGGTGCATGATGATGGCGTCGATCTGCGTGCCGTTGTGGATGACGCGGGTGACGAGCGGGTTTTTGGTGTGGCCGCGTTCCATTTGCACGGTAAAGGGCTGGCCATTGACCTGGCCCGTGACGCGGGCGTTGCCCAGCATTTGCTCGACAAGGATTTGATAGACCCGGTCGCCTTCGGGCGCGTGGATGGTGACGGGCGCGGCCGCGTGCAGGGTGACGGCGCCGAGCGAGGCGCTCACGTAGCGGTTGTCGCCTTCCTTGCCCAGCACGCACACCACGAATTCGCGCCCGGGCAGGCGCTTGAAGCCTTCCCAGAATTTGCCTTGCAGGCCCTGGGCGCGGTTGCGGTACCACATGTGCAGGCGCGCGGCCAGCGCCATGAGGAAGTAGGGGTCGGCGTGCGGCACGTCTTCGGAGCGAAAGCCCTGGGCGTAGTGCTCATTGATGAAGCCCGTGTTGAAGTTGCCGCTGATGAAGCTGGGGTGCGCCAGCAGCGCGGCCTGGAAGGGAATGTTGCTTTGCACGCCCTTGATGACGAAGCCGTTGAGCGCCTCGCGCATGCGGGCAATGGCGTCATTGCGGTCTTTGCCGTGCACGATGAGCTTGGCAATCATCGAGTCGTAGTACATGCTGATTTCGCCGCCGTCGGTCACGCCGGTGTCCACGCGCACGCCGTATTCGGTGCTTGGCTGGCCCTGGAAGAGCGTTTGCTCCGGCGGCTGAAAACGCACCAGGCGGCCCGTGCTGGGCAGGAAGTTGCGGAAGGGGTCTTCGGCGTTGATGCGGCACTCGATGGACCAGCCCACTTTCTTCACGTCGGCCTGGGCGATGGCGAGTTTTTCGCCTGCGGCCACGCGAATCATCTGCTCCACCAGATCGAGGCCGGTGATGCACTCGGTGACGGGGTGCTCCACTTGCAGGCGGGTGTTCATTTCCAGGAAGTAGAAGTCCTGGTTCTTGCCCACCACGAATTCGACGGTGCCGGCGCTTTGGTATTTCACGGCCTTGGCCAGGGCCACGGCCTGCTCGCCCATGGCCTTGCGGGTTTCTTCGCTGATGAAGGGTGATGGCGCTTCTTCAATCACCTTCTGGTGGCGGCGCTGGATGGAGCATTCGCGCTCGTTGAGGTAGATGACGTTGCCGTGGGCGTCGCCCAGCACCTGGATTTCGATGTGGCGGGGCTGCTCGACGAATTTTTCGATGAACACGCGGTCGTCGCCAAAGGAGTTGCGCGCTTCGTTGCGGCAGGAGTCAAAGCCTTCGTGCGCTTCCTTGTCGTTGAAGGCCACGCGCAGGCCCTTGCCGCCGCCGCCCGCGCTGGCCTTGATCATCACGGGGTAGCCAATGCCCTTGGCGATTTCCACGGCTTTTTCGGCGGACTCGATCGGCTCGTTATAGCCGGGAATGGTGCTAACGCCCGCTTGCTTGGCCAGCCGCTTGGAGGCGATTTTGTCGCCCATGGCGGCAATGGCTTCGTGCTTGGGGCCGATGAAGATGACGCCTTCTTCCTCGCACTTGCGGGCGAAGGCTTCGTTTTCGCTCAGAAAGCCGTAGCCGGGGTGAATGGCTTCGGCCCCCGTGGCCTTGGCCGCCTCGATGATTTTGTCGCCCAGCAGGTAGGACTCGCGCGAAGGCGGCGGCCCCAGGCGCACGGCTTCATCGGCCATTTGCACAAAGCGCGCGTCTTTGTCGGCGTCGGAATACACGGCCACGGTGGCGATGCCCATTTTGCGGGCCGTGGCGATGACGCGGCAGGCGATTTCGCCACGGTTGGCAATGAGGATTTTCTTGAACATGGTGATATTTCCTGTGAATGTCTTTTCAATTCAGCGCGCGCCTTGCGCGTGTGCCGCAAGCGCCTGCCCGGGCCGCGTTTCGCAGATCAACGGCCATTGAGGGGGCATGGGCGGGCTGGCATGGGCCATGCCGCCCGGCTTCATGGCGTTTGGGGCGTTTTGCGCTTTGAACACGTGCGGCGCCAGCGATCAAAACAAGAGCATCAAAGCGGAATGTTGCCGTGCTTGCGCCACGGGTTTTCCAGCTTCTTGTCCTTGAGCATGGCCAGGCTGCGGCAGATGCGCTTGCGGGTTTCGTGCGGCTGGATCACGTCGTCGATGAAGCCGCGCGCGCCAGCCACGAAGGGGTTGGCAAAGCGGGCCTTGTATTCGGCTTCGCGGGCGGCGAGCTTTTCGGGGTCGTCCTTGTCCTGGCGGAAGATGATTTCCACCGCGCCCTTGGCGCCCATCACGGCGATTTCGGCATTGGGCCAGGCCAGGTTCACGTCGCCGCGCAAGTGCTTGGAGCTCATCACGTCATACGCGCCGCCGTAAGCCTTGCGGGTGATGACGGTGATCTTGGGCACGGTGCATTCGGCAAAGGCATACAGGAGCTTGGCGCCGTGCTTGATGATGCCGCCGTACTCCTGCGCAGTGCCAGGCATGAAGCCGGGCACGTCCACGAAGGTGATGACGGGAATGTTGAAGGCATCGCAAAAGCGCACGAAGCGCGCGGCCTTGATGCCGCTTTTGATGTCCAGGCAGCCCGCGAGCACCAGCGGCTGGTTGGCGACGATGCCGACCACGTTGCCGTCCATGCGGGCAAAGCCGATGATGATGTTGGCGGCGTAATCGGGCTGCAACTCGAAGAATTCGCCGTCGTCCACGGTTTTGACGATCAGCTCCTTCATGTCGTAGGGCTTGTTGGGGTTGTCGGGCACGAGGGTGTCCAGGCTCAGGTCGGCGCGGTCCGCCGGGTCTTGCGTGGGGCGGTAAGGGGCTTTTTCGCGGTTGTTGGCGGGGATGTAGTTGAAAAAGCGCCGCAGCATGAGCAGGGCTTCAACGTCGTTTTCAAAGGCCAGATCGGCCACGCCGCTCTTGGCGGTGTGGGTGCTGGCGCCGCCCAGTTCTTCGGCGGTGACTTCTTCGTGGGTCACGGTTTTCACCACGTCGGGGCCGGTCACGAACATGTAGCTGCTGTCCTTGACCATGAAGATGAAGTCCGTCATGGCGGGCGAATACACCGCGCCGCCCGCGCAAGGCCCCATGATCATGCTGATTTGCGGAATGACGCCGCTGGACATGACGTTGCGCTGGAACACGTCGGCATAGCCCGCAAGCGAAGCCACGCCTTCCTGAATGCGCGCGCCGCCGGAGTCGTTCAGCCCGATAACAGGCGCGCCAACTTGCATGGCCTGGTCCATCAGCTTGCAGATTTTTTCGGCGTGCGCTTCAGACAAGGCCCCGCCGAACACGGTGAAATCCTGGCTGAACACGAAGACGAGACGCCCGTTGATGGTGCCGTAGCCAATGACCACGCCGTCGCCGGGAATCTGGGTGTCGTTCATACCGAAGTCGGTGCAGCGGTGTTCGACGAACATGTCCCATTCTTCAAAGCTGTCTGCGTCCAGCAGCACTTCGATGCGCTCGCGGGCGGTGAGCTTGCCCTTTTTATGCTGCGCATCAATGCGCCTCTGGCCGCCGCCCAGACGGGCGGCTTCGCGCTTTTTCTCAAGCTGTTCGAGGATTTCTTTCATGGTGGCTTCTCTTTCTTGAAAGTCAGGGAAATCAAATGGAGGAAACGGGTGGCGGCGGGTCTTATTTATCCAGGCTTGTTCAGGCGGCTCCGGCGGCAGGCTCATGCCTGCCCTTCAGCGGTCAGCGCCAGCAGGCGGCGCGCAGCGGTGGAAGGCGGCAGATGCCCTTGCGTGACGGACTGCGTGATATCCGGCAGCGCCGCACGCACCTGCGCGTGGGCGCGAAAGGCGGCTTTCAACCCTGCATCAATGCGCTCCCACATCCACGCCAGGGCCTGCTGCTGGCGGCGCTCTGTCAAGGCGCCATTGGCGGTTTGCGTGGCCTGAAATTCAGTCACGGCCTGCCAGAAGGCGTCCAGCCCCTGCCCTTGCAGGCCGCTGAGCTGCATGACGCGCGGCTGCCAGCGCGCGAGCGTGCTCGCTGCGCCGCCCGCGCCCTCCGCAACGTAGGTCATGCGCTGCGGATTGCCTTGCAGGCCCAGCAGTCGCAAGGCAGTCTGAATCTGCACCCGCGCGCGCGTGGCAGCGTGCGGGTCAATGTCAGCCTTGTTGATCACCACCAGATCGGCCAGCTCCATCACGCCTTTTTTGATGGCCTGCAAATCGTCGCCCGCGTTGGGCAGTTGCAGCAGCACGAACATATCGGTCATGCCCGAAACGGCGGTTTCGGACTGGCCGACGCCCACGGGTTCAATCAGCACCACGTCATAGCCTGCGGCCTCGCACACCAGCATGGCCTCGCGCGTTTTCTCGGCCACGCCGCCCAGCGTGCCGCCGCTGGGGCTGGGGCGGATGTAAGCGTCAGGCAGGCCCGCGAGGCGCTCCATGCGCGTTTTGTCGCCCAGGATGGAGCCGCCCGACACGCTCGAAGAAGGGTCCACCGCCAGCACCGCCACGCGATGGCCCTTTTCAATCAGGAACACGCCCAGCGACTCGATGAAAGTGCTTTTGCCCACGCCCGGCACGCCGCTGATGCCCAAGCGCAGCGCCCGCCCCGTGTGCGGCAGCAGGGCCGTGAGCAGCTCATCACCCTGCGCGCGATGATCGGCGCGGGTGGACTCAAGCAAGGTGATGGCCTTGGCGATGGCGCGCCGCTGGCGCAGCACGTCGCCCTGGGTGATGTGTTCGAGCAGCACGGCGGTGTTCATCGTGGGCATATGGCGGGTCTTTCTTTATGCAGCCAGCTTTATGCAAGTCCGTTTCTTGCGCCATGCTTTTTGCGCCACTGGCGCACGCTCCAGGCTGCGAGAGCCAGCGCAGGCAACATGAGAAGGCCCCACCAGGCAGCAAGCGCCTGCCAGCCTGAAGCGCCGCCAGGCATGCGAAAAGCCATCCAGCAGGTCAGCAGCAGCCAGCCCGCCGCGAAAGCCTGTGCCATCAGACCGGCCAGCAGGAGCAGCACGCCCTGCGCCAGCCCTTTCAGCAGCTTTCCCGGCATCGCCAGCCAGTTCATGCAGGCACCCGCGCCTTTTTGATTTGCTCCAGCACGTCTTTCGCGCTGACCGGAATGGGCGTGCCGGGGCCATAAATGCCTTTGACGCCTGCCTGATACAGAAAGTCGTAGTCCTGGCGCGGAATCACACCACCCACGAACACCACGATGTCATCGCCGCCTTGCTCGTGCAGGGCCTTGATGATGGCGGGCACCAGCGTCTTGTGACCAGCGGCCAGCGTGCTCACGCCCACGGCATGCACGTCGTTTTCAATGGCCTGGCGCGCGCACTCTTCAGGGGTCTGGAAAAGGCTGCCAATGTCCACGTCAAAACCCAGGTCGGCAAAGGCCGTGGCCACTACTTTGGCGCCACGGTCATGGCCGTCTTGCCCCAGCTTGGCGATCATCACGCGCGGGTGGCGGCCTTCTTCTTCGGCAAAGGCGCTGATTTCGGCCTTGAGCTTTTCCCAGCCTTCGGCGCTGTCGTAGGCGGCGGCATACACGCCCGCCACTTTCTGCACGTCGGCGCGGTGGCGGCCAAAGGCTTTTTCCATCGCGTCGCTGACCTCGCCCACCGTGGCGCGCGCGCGCATGGCCTCGATGGCGGCGGCCAGCAGATTGCCCTGCCCCGTCTCCGCAATCTTCGTGATGGCGTCCAGCGCCTGCTGCACCCGCGCGCTATCGCGTGCGGCCTTCACGGCCTTCAGCCGCGCAATCTGCGCCTCGCGCACCTTCACGTTGTCCACCTCCAGGATGTCCACGTGGTCTTCCTTGTCCAGCCGGTACTTGTTCACGCCCACGATCACGTCGCGCCCCGAATCAATGCGCGCCTGCTTTTCAGCAGCGGCCGCTTCAATCTTGAGCTTGGCCCAGCCGCTGTCCACGGCGCGGGTCATGCCGCCCATGGCGTCCACTTCTTCAATCAGCGCCCAGGCCTTATCGGCCATTTGCTGTGTCAGGCTTTCCATCATGTAGCTGCCCGCCCACGGGTCCACCACGTTGGTGATGTGTGTTTCTTCCTGGATGATGAGCTGCGTGTTGCGCGCGATGCGGGCGCTGAACTCCGTGGGCAGCGCGATGGCCTCGTCCAGCGCGTTGGTGTGCAGGCTTTGCGTGCCGCCAAACACGGCGGCCATCGCCTCAATGGCGGTGCGCACCACGTTGTTGTAGGGATCCTGCTCGGTAAGCGACCAGCCCGAAGTCTGGCAGTGCGTGCGCAGCATCAGGCTCTTGGGGTTCTTCGGGTTGAACTCTTTCATGATGCGGCACCACAGCAGCCGCGCGGCGCGCATCTTGGCGATTTCCAGATAGAAATTCATGCCAATGGCCCAGAAGAACGACAGCCGCCCGGCGAAGGCGTCCACGTCCAGCCCCTTGGAAAGCGCCGTTTTCACGTACTCCTTGCCGTCGGCCAGCGTGAAGGCCAGCTCCAGCGACTGGTTCGCGCCCGCTTCCTGAATGTGGTAGCCGGAGATGGAAATCGAATTGAACTTGGGCATGTGATGCGCCGTGTATTCGATGATGTCGCCAATGATCCTCATCGACGGCTCCGGCGGGTAGATGTAGGTGTTGCGAACCATGAACTCCTTGAGGATGTCGTTCTGGATCGTGCCCGCCAGCTGGTCCTGCCGCACGCCCTGCTCTTCGGCGGCCACCACGTAGCCCGCCAGCACGGGCAGCACCGCGCCGTTCATGGTCATGGAAACGCTCACCTTGTCCAGCGGAATGCCGTCAAAGAGAATCTTCATGTCCTCCACGCTGTCAATGGCCACGCCCGCCTTGCCCACATCGCCCGTCACGCGCGGGTGGTCGCTGTCGTAGCCTCGGTGCGTGGCCAGGTCAAACGCCACGGAAACGCCCTGCCCGCCTGCCGCCAGCGCCTTGCGATAAAAAGCGTTGGACTCCTCGGCGGTAGAAAAACCTGCGTACTGGCGGATGGTCCAGGGCCGCACTGCGTACATGGTGGCCTGCGGGCCGCGCAAGAAAGGCTCAAAGCCCGGCAGTGTGTCGGTATAAGGCAGGTTTTTGATGTCTTGCGCCGTGTAAAGCGGCTTGACCGTGATGCCGTCAGGCGTGAGCCAGTTCAGCGCCGCCACATCGCCGCCGGGAGCGGACTTTTGCGCGGCCTTTTGCCAGTCATCGAGGGTGGCGTGCTTGAATGAAGGCGTTTTGTCAGTCATGCTGATTCCTGCAAGTCAATTGCAAAACTCACGGTCACAGCCTGCGGCGCCGTCATGGCAAAAAGCTGGCGGCTTTTTCTGCTTCCTTTTCCCGCCAGACCTCATGCCGCTTGCGGCGCACGCGGCCTTGCTCGCGTGAATGCAGCCATCGGGGCAGCTGCACGAACTGAATCTACCAGCCAGAACTCCAGAAAAACATGCCGGTAAACCCTAGATTGCGCCGTGGATTTGCGTTTTCTGGCCTGCGTTTTGAATGACGCCAAGGCATGGCAGCGCCCGCCAGCCACCTGGCCGCGCAGGGCGCGAAGAGCCAGCTGGATAGGCCAGGCGCCAAGCAGCCTGCCGGCAGGCGAAGAGTAGGCGGAGCAGGCAGTGTCAATCCGCTCCTTCATTCATAGCAATAGGTCCTAGTGGAATGGGCGCAAACGCCATTTCTAAAGGGCCTGAATTTGCTCCTGTTTCTGATGCGCCTTCATGCCGCCAGAACCTGCTTATGGCCTGGCGGCAAGAAGTTGCGGGTCGGCTCCGGAGCTGCAGGCCGCCCTCCTCCTGTGAGGCCGTGGCGCTTTCTCAAGCGCCGTTCTTGCCCTTGGCGGCCGTCTTGGGCGCGGCTGGCTTGGCTTCAGCCTTGGGCGCAGCGGCCGCCTTGGGAGCGGCCGGTTTCGTTTCAGCAGGCTTGGGCGCTGCCGCCTTGGGCGCCTCTGCGGGCTGGACAGCCGCAGGCTTGACCGGGGCGGCGCTGGCTGCGGGAGCGGCCTGAGGGGCTGGCCTGGAAGCAGCCGCCTTCCTGGCTGCGGCGGCTTCGCTGCGGGCGATGAAATCGCGGATATGCGGATACACCTTCTCGCGCCAGCGGCTGCCGCTGAACACGCCATAGTGGCCCGCGCCCATCACCGTCAGGCGGTTGCCTTCAACGGGCGGCAGGCTGGTGCACAGCGCGTGAGCCACTTCCGTCTGGCCGCTGCCTGAAATGTCATCCAGCTCGCCTTCCACCGTCAGCAGAGCCGTATCAGTAATGTCCTGCGGGCGCACGCGTTCCAGCTGACCTTGCGAATTGCGCACGCTCCATGTGCCTTTGGGCAATGCGTAATCCTGGAAAACGGCCTTGATGGTTTCCAGATAATAATCGGCATCCATATCCAGCACGGCGTTATATTCGTCATAGAAACGGCGGTGCGTTTCAGCGCTGGATTCATCGCCCCTGATCAGGTTCCTGAAATAATCATAATGGCTGCTGGCGTGGCGGCCCGGATTCATGGCAATAAAACCGGCATGCTGCAAAAAGCCAGGATAAACACGCCGCCCCGCGCCCGGATATTTGGGAGGCACGCGGTAAATCACGTTGTTTTCAAACCATGAAAGGCTTTTGCCCGTGGCCAGGCGATTGACGGCCGTAGGCGAGCGGCGCGCGTCCACCGGGCCGGCCATCAGGGTCATGCTCAAAGGCGTGGTTTCGCCGCGCGAAGCCATGAGCGCCACTGCGCCCAGCACGGGCACCACAGGCTGGCACACGCTGACCACGTGGCACTGGCCCGCAACGGCCTGCAAGTGGCGAATGAAATCTTCCACATAGTTCACATAATCGTCCAAGTGAAATTCGCCATCGTCCAGCGGCACATCGCGGGCGTTTTTCCAGTCGGTAATGAACACGTCATGCCCTTGCAGCATGGTTCGCACCGTATCGCGCAAAAGCGTGGCGTAATGGCCGGACAGCGGCGCCACAATCAAAACCACGGGCTGCTTCTTGATTTTCTCCAGCAAAGCGGCGTCATCGGTGAAACGCTTGAAATGGCGCAGCTGGCAAAATGGCTTGTCCATTTCCACCTGCTCGTCAATCACGGCCTCCGCGCCATCAATGGTGATTTTGTGCAGATTGAATTCAGGCTTTCCATAATCCTTGCCCAGGCGGTGCAGCAGCGAATATCCGGCCGAAACGCGATGCGCCAGCGGCAAGCGCCCCGCAGGAGAATTCGGGTTGCCATACAGCTTGGAGGCGGCGGCGGCCATATCGGTCAACGGTTCCATCCAGGTGCGTTGGGTTTCATAAAGTTGGTAGAGCATCAGCAAGACCTTGTGAGAAGGAAAGAATGAATTTTGCAGCGCCGCCGCGCACATGTCTTGCTCTGGCGCACAAGCGCGCGCCGGGCGGCAGGAGCAAAAAGAGGCCCAAATTCGCTTCTCAATTCATAGCATGAGGTCCTAGTAGAACGGGCGCGAGAGCCGTTTTCCGCTCCCTGAATCTGCTCCTTTTTTTGATTCATTCTGACTGCGGCAACCGGCTCCTGCCACCCGGTTGCTGCTTGCGCGCCGCCTGCCAACCGCCTGCCAGGTTGGGCGCGAGGGCCGCCGGGGCTGGCGGGCCGCTCACGCGGGCACGTCAAAGCTTTGCGGCGGCTGGCCGCTTTGCCAGCGCTGCGCCATGCGGGTGTAGGCGGCTTCCAGATGGCGGGTGTAGGCGAGGGTGTCGTGCAGGGGGCAGGCGGCGCGGTTTTGCTGCAAACGCAGGCGCAAGGCGGCCAGCTCGGCCGGGCGGGTGGCCAGGCGCAGGGCGAGGGCTTCGTATTCGGCCAGCGTCGATGTGGCCAGCTCGGGCAGGCCGGCGGCGCGCACGATGCTGGTGGCGCCCCGGCCCACGTAGGTCTGGCCGGTGCAGGTGAGCACGGGCAGGCCGGCCCACAGGGCGTCTGACGCAGTGGCCAGGGCGTTGTAGGGCAGGGTGTCCAGAAAGAGGTCGGCCAGCGTGTAGCGGGCCAGGTATTGGTCAAAGCGCGTGCGCTCGGCAAAAACAAGGCGGGCGGGGTCGATGCCCGCCTGCCGCGCTTGCGCGCGCAAGTTGGCGCTGGCGTCTTCGCTGCCCTTGACGAGCCAGAGCACGCTGCCGGGCACGGCGGCCAGCAGGCGCAGCCAGATGGCAAAGATGTCCGGCGAAATCTTGTAGTTGCCGCTGAAGGCGCAGAAAACGAAGGCATCGGGCGGCAGCCCCAGCGCCTGGCGCGGCGGCGGCAAGGCGATGGGGCGCTGGCGGTCGGTGGGCAAATAGCAGCGGGGCAGGCGCACGATGGCTTCGCTGTAGTGGGGCGCCAGCTCGGGCGGCATGAGGGTGGCATCGCCCACGATGTAGTCGATGAAAGGCAGGCACAAGGTGCCGGGGTAGCCGATGTAATTGACGGCAATGGGCGCGGGGCGGCGGGCCAGGATGCCCAGGCGCTCGCCGCGCGTGTAGCCCATCAGGTCCACGGCGATGTCGATGCCTTGCGCGTGGATGTGGCGCGCGGCCTGCTCGTCGCTCATGGCGCTGGCGTCCACATAGTGCTCAAAGGCATGGCGCAGGCGCTCGTTCATGCCGCCGCTTTGGCGTTCGCCATAGGCGTAGGCGTAAATCTCGAAGCGGCTGCGGTCGTGCAGCTCGAACACTTCGGCCAGCACGCGCATGACGGCGTGCTGCACGTAATCCGCCGAGAGGTAGGCAATGCGGATGCGGCCCGGCGAAAGCGCCTTTTTGGCCGGCAGCGGCGCGGGCGCCGGCAGGTAGCGCCTGGCGGCCAGCGACGAGCACAGGCGGTTGCTGGCGGCATCGCCGCTTTGGGCCTGCCAGGTCAGCGGCGACACGGCCGCCCTGCCCTGCTGCATGGCCGCCTCGATGCGGGCCTGCCATTCGGGCAGGCGCGCCCAGGCGGCGGCCTGTCGCAGGTCTTGCAGCACCATGCCGGGCAGGTCTTCCTCATCGGGCAGCAAGGCCAGCGCCTTTTCAAACTCGCCAGCGGCCTGCTCGAAGCACTGCAAGTCTTCCAGCGCCTGGGCCTGCAAAAGATGGGCTTGCGCGGCAGATGCGGCGTCTTGCGCGGATGCCGCCGCGCCGGGCAAGGCCCGCCCCGCCTGCAACTGCTGCACGCTTTGCAGCAACTGGGCGGCGGCCTTCTGGTTGTCTTCGGCGCTGGCGCCCACGTCTTTGCGCATGAGCGAGGAGGCGGCGGGCGCCACGGCTTCCGTGCGGCCCAGGCCCAGCCGCGCCTGCAAGGCCGCATGCGCTTGCGCGGCCGGCTCCAGCGCGGGCAGCAGCGCCAGCGCGCGGGCGTGGTCATTCAGCGCTTCTTCCAGCCGGCCCAGCCCTTCTCTGGCCACGCCCCGGCGGTGAAAGGCGGCGGCGTAATCGGGCTTGAGCGCCACGGCGCGGTCAAAAGCCGCCACGGCCTGCTCCAGCCGCCCCAGCGCCAGCAGAATGTTGCCCAGGTTGTTTTGCAAGATGGCGTGATCGGCCTGCACCTGCGCGGCCTGCTCCAGCCAGCCCAGCGCCTGCTCCAGCTGCCCTTGCTGCGCGAGCGTGGTGCCCAGCAGGTAGAGCGCGTCAAAGTGCCGCGCGTCGCGCTGCAAAACCTGCGCGTAGCACTGGCGCGCCTGCTCCAGCTGGCCCAGATGCTGGTGGGCCAGGCCCTGCTTGAACAAGATGCTGATGTCGGAAGCGGCAGAAGGCATGGCAGGCATGAAAGCTGGGCGCGCAAGGCAAAAGGCGCCGATGCTAATCAATGGCCCCGCACGGGCCGAGATGTATTTTTTTCTGCGGATTTGCGATTTTTCTGATGTCGTTGTAGCACAATGAAACGTATCCGCTTTGAACTTTGGTATGCCTTGCAAGAACCTGCCTGGTCTGCGGCATTGCAAATGTCTTGATGGGCGGCAAGCGGACCATCAAATCCGTCTGCTGCTTGTGCGCCTTGCCGCCCCTCGCGGCCAGGCTCTGGACAGGTTCCGAAGGCTTTTTCAACTCGCTTGGGAGACAGGGCTTATGCGTTATTTACCGGGTTTGGCCTGGCGCGGCCTGGCCGCCGTGGCGCTGGCTGCGTGCGCGGCCACAGCGGCTGCGGCAGACATCACGCTGGAAAAAATCAAACACACGGGCGTCATCACCATTGGCTACCGCGCCTCGGCCGCACCTTTTTCGTTTGACGCCGCGCCCGGCAAGCCTGCGGGCTACGCCATCGACATCTGCCAGCGCCTGGTGGCCCAGTTGCGCGAGCAGCTGCACCTGCCTTCGCTGCAAGTGCGCTATGTGCTGGCCAACGCCGCCGAGCGCGTGGCCAAGCTCGACAGCGGCGAAATGCAGATGGAGTGCTCCGACTCCACCAACACCAAGGAGCGCCGCGAACAGGCAGCCTTCGCCCCCGCCTACTACTACGCAGGCACGCGCCTGCTGGTGCGCGCCGACGACAGCGCCGACAGCCTGGCGCAAATGGACGGCCGCTCCGTCGCCGTGATCGCAGGCTCCACCGGCCAGGCCATTGCCAAGGCGCGCAAGGACGCGGGGGTGAACCTGAACATCATCGAAGTGCCCAACGCCGCCGCAGGCGTGCGCGCCGTGGTTGAAAAGCGCGCCGACGGCACGCTCTCTGACGACATCGTGCTGCTGGATCAGGCCAAGATGCTCAAAGACACCGTCAAGGTGGTCGGCCCCAAGATGTCGGTAGAGCCGCTGGCCATCATGCTGCCGCGCCACTCGCCCGACTTCCGCAACCTCATCGTCCGCAGCATGCTCGATTTGCTGCGCGATGGCGTGGTGCAGCAGCTCTACCAGACCTGGTTTGAAAACCCCATGCCCGTGCGCGGCTACTCGCTGGGAACGCCCCCTGACGCCTTACTGAAAGACGCCTTCCGCCGCCCCAGCGAATTCGTCTCTGAATGGACGGTGATGTAGGCGCTAGCCCGCTGGCCCGCCCGGCAACCCAATTGCCGCTTTTCGCGAAAGATGGTTTGCTGCGCCGCCATCCCTGGCGCCCAGAACCCCATTGCCCTTCAAGCCGAAGCCGGGGCAGGCGGCAGCCCGGAAACTTGCCGTCTGGCCGCAAGCAGCTTCAAAAGCAAATTTTTTGCTTCTTAATCCATAGCATTACGTCCTAGAGGAAACTGCGGGAAACGGCCTTTTCACCCCCTTGAATTTGCTCCTGTTTCTGATGCACTCCTCCCCTTCTCGCGTGCCCTGCCCCGCCGCTGGCGAAGCCGCTTGCGTTGATACCGCCCTGGCCGCCTTCGCCCGCCAGCGTCCGCCTTTGCCTCTGGGCGTGGCTTATTCGGGCGGGGCCGATTCCACGGCGCTGCTGCTGGGCTGCGCGCGGCTGTGGCCGGGGCAAGTGGTGGCGCTGCACGTCAATCACGGCCTGCAAGAAGCGGCCAGCGCCTTTGAAAGCCACTGCGCCGCCTTCTGCCAGCGCCTGGGCGTGCCCTTGCGCGTGCGGCACGTGCAGGCCGCCCACGCCAAGGGCGAAAGCCCCGAAGCCGCTGCTCGCGCGCACCGCTACGAAGCCCTGCTGGCGCTGGCCGCCGAGCCGCCCGCCTTGCGCGCCATCGCGCTGGCGCAGCATGCTGACGACCAGGTGGAAACCGTGCTGCTGGCCCTCTCGCGCGGCGCGGGCCTGCCGGGCCTGGCCGCCATGCCCGCCCGCTGGCAGCGTGGCGGCCTGGCCTGGGCGCGTCCTTTTCTGCGCGTGCCCGGCGCGGCCCTGCGCGAGTGGCTGGCGAAGCAGGGCCTGAAAGCCGTCGAAGAAAACAGCGCGGGAAACGACGCAGGAAACAGTGCAGAAATGGGCTGGGTGGAAGACCCCAGCAACGCCAGCGCGCGCTACACGCGCAACCGCATCCGCGCCCAGGTGCTGCCCGCGCTGCAAGCAGCGCTGCCCGGCTTTCGCGCCGCCTTCGCGCGCAGCGCCGCCCACGCGGCCCAGGCGCAGCAACTGCTGCAAGAAGTGGCCGCGCAAGACCTGGCCGCCTGCGGCGCAGCACCGCCCGTCATCGCCGCCTTGCAAGCGCTCAGCCCCGCCCGCCAGGCCAATGTGCTGCGCTACTGGCTGGCCAGCTGCCACGCCAGCGCACCCAGCAGCGCGCAAATGACCGAGCTGCTCGCCCAGATTGCCGCCTGCACCACGCGCGGCCATCGCCTGCGCCTGAAAGTGGGGGCGGGCTACGTGCTGCGCCAGGGCGAGCGCCTGCAATGGCTTGAAAACGGATGAGCGCGGGCAGAGCGCGGCGCTGAAAACCTGCTCACCATCCGTCTGCGCACCAGTTTTTGCAGCCTCCCGTGCCCTGAAAAACAGCGCTGGTTTCGCTACTGCTTAAATAGCGATAAAGCCCGTGAAACCGTACGGCAAAGGCATTTTCAGAGTTCCAAATCTGCTCCAAAAAAGAGTCAAGCGCGCCAAACCCGGGGCTGTGCGTGGCTGGCGCACTTGCGCTCACGGCCAGGTCTTTGAACAGGCTCCCCAAACTGGTCCGCAGTCCGTTCACCCGCGAGAAGAGCTGTCCAGCGTACGCCGCAGCCAAGCTGCAAACGGTGGCCATGAACGTGCGGCAGGCTGAACGCGCAGCCGCCCTGCCCTTCACTGCCGCGCCGCATACTGCCGCCGCAGCGCCTGCGTCAGCCAGTCAAACACGGCCAGCACGCGGGCTGGCGTCATGCTGCGCTGCGGGCGATAGAGAAACAGGCTCCAGCTTGCGCGGCGCAGGCTGGGAAACAGCTCCACCAGCCGCCCCTCTTGCAGCGGCGCGCGGCACAGGTCGTCAGGCAGCAGGGCGCACACGCGGCCAGCCAGCGCGGCGGCCAGCTCGCTGCAAGGATCATTGCTGACAAAGCGTGGCAGCGCAGGCGTCAGGTGCAGCCCGTCATTCACGGGCCAGCCCCAGGAGCGGCCCGTTTCGGCATGGATCAGGCTGCTGGCGGGAAAGCGCCGGCGCAAATCTTCCAGATCGCGCGGCGGCCCCAGGCGCGCCAGCAGCTGCGGCGCGGCCACGAACAGGTCGCGCGTTTGCGCGATGCGGCGCACGATCATCAGCGGCTGCGGCTCCAGGCCCAGGCGCACGCCCATGTCGATGCAGTTCTCCACGGCATTCAGACGCGCCTCATCCACGCGCCAGTCAATCACCCAATCTGGGTAATCAGCGCAGCGCGCCAGCAAGTCAGCCAGCAGCGCCTCGTTGCCAGGCAAGCGCGGCACGGTAATGCGCACCACGCCCGCCATCTCGTCATCCTTTTGCCGCGCCGTGGCAAAAAGCTTCTCGCCATCCAGCAAGAACTGCCGCGCGCGGCAAAAAACGCGTGCCAAAGTCAGTCAGCCGCACCTGGCGCGTGCTGCGGGCAAACAGCGGCTCGCCCAAAGCCGCTTCCAGCTCGGCAATCGCACGCGTCACCACCTGCGGTGAAACCGAAAGGCGTGATGCCGCCTGCCGAAATTGCAGCGTCTGCGCCGCCGCGCAAAAGTACCTGAGCGCCTCCAGCCGATTCATGAGTTCCTCTTTGGCGAATAGTCAATTCCAAAATGATTCATTGTGCCGGAGCAACCGGCCCCCAATAATCCATTTCATTCCATTCACCAGCAGCAAGGAGCCGCCCATGAACCACCCCTTTCTCAGAACTTTCATGCAAACCGCCGCAGCCCTGGCATTCACTCTGACCGCCCCGGCCCTGGCCGATATTCACGTCACCCATATGAAAGGAACCCAAGCCATGTCACTCACCGAGCAATGGGACAAGATATTCCCAAAATCCGACAAAGTGGAACACCGCAAAATCACCTTCAAAAACCGCTATGGCATCACATTGGCAGGCGACTTGTATATGCCAAAAAACATCCGCCCCGGCCAGAAGCTGCCTGCGATTGCCGTGGCCGGCGCATTCGGCGCGGTGAAGGAGCAGTCCAGCGGGCTGTACGCGCAAACAATGGCCGAACGCGGCTTTGTAACCCTGGCGTTTGACCCGTCCTACCTTGGCGAATCGGGCGGCGAGCCACGCAATATGGCATCGCCCGACATCAATACCGAAGACTTTTCCGCCGCCGTCGATTTTCTCGGCCTGCAAAATTTCGTGAACCGCGAGCAAATCGGCATCTTGGGCATTTGCGGCTGGGGCGGCATGGCGCTGAACGCCGCCGCCAGCGACACCCGCATCAAGGCGGTTGCCACCAGCACCATGTACGACATGACCCGCGTTATGGCCAACGGCTATGAAATCAATATGAAGCAAAACGCCCTGGGCGGCTACGACCGCGCCCCCGCGCAAACCGCCGAAGCACGCTACCAAATGAAAACGCAGTTGAACAATGGCCGCTGGGACGCCGCACAAAACAGCTACGCCACCCTTGCGCCCGCCAACAATCTTGACCCCGAAAAAGACATCACCGCCGACACGCCAAAGTTCATTGCCGAATATGCACAGTTCTACCGCACGAAACGCGGCTTCCACCCGCGCGCGGTCAATTCCAATCCGCAAGGTTCGTGGGCAAATACCGTTCCGCTGGCATTCATCAATATGCCGATTCTGCAACGCGCCAGTGAATTACGCGCACCCGCCTTAATCGTGCATGGTGAAAAGGCGCATTCCCGCTATTTCAGCGAAGACGCGTTCAAATCGCTGGGCAGCCCAAACAAGGAGCTATACATCGTGCCGGGCGCGAGCCACACGGATTTGTACGACAATGCACGCGGCAAGATTCCGTTTGACAAGTTCGAGCAGTTCTTCAAGGCAAATTTGAAATAAGGCGGACCGAAACGCGGTTTCAACGAAGCCCAAAATCAGCCCGAATATGCAAACACAGTCTGAAAAGGCCGCCTGAAGACAGAGCAGACGCAGGGCGGGTTTCAGCTCACCAAGCAGCGAAACCCAAAAACGCTGGACTGAAACCCACTCTGCGCCCGCCAGCCGGTCAGCCTGATAAACGCCCAATGAGGCCATCATCATGAAAAATGCCGTTATCTACATACATGGCCAAGGCGGAAATGCAAAAGAAGCTGACTACTATAAAAAATTTTTCGACAGCGAACATGTGATCATGGGGTTTGATTACAAATCGAGATTCCCGTGGGAGGCCCAATTGGAGTTTCCTGATTTTTTTGATCTCGCAACTTCTCAATACAATAAAATCTATTTAATAGCCAACAGCATTGGCGCCTATTATTCCATGATCACTTCTTTGGAAATCATGATGAACTTCGCAAACAAGATCGGCGCTACCGTCACCGTCATGAACCATGGAGAACATTGGTTTCATACAGAGGAACAAATGAACTTCCTGGATAAATGGTTCAAGAAATTCATATAAAACTTCAAAAGGCGCCCTCATATCAAGGCGGGCCAACTAAAGTTTTACAGCGGCTCCGGCAGGCATCAATGCCCAAACCGCACGGCGGCCTACCCCAGCAAGGCCTGCCGCACTGCTGCCTGTTCGTGCGGGTCCATCTGGTGAAACTGACTGATCAGCTGCGCTGCATTGGGCGTATCGGCGGTGGAAAACAGGGATTTCACATAATCGTTTGCAGGCCGGTTTTTGATTTCTTCCGGCGCGCCGATCTGCACCAGTTTGCCGTTGTGCATCACGCCGATACGGCAGGCGAGCCTCAAGGCTTCCTGCATATCGTGGGTCACGAAAACGATGGTGGCGCCCAATTTCTTGTGAATCATGGCAATTTGGTCTTGCAGCACGGCTCGCACCAGCGGGTCAAGCGCGGAAAAGGGTTCATCCATCAGCAGCACCTGGGGTTTGGCGGCAATGGCGCGCAAAATGCCAATGCGTTGCTGTTCGCCGCCGGAAAGCTCGTGCGGATAACGGTCGCGGTAATGTTCGGGCGAAAGTTCCACCAGCTCCAATAATTCATTCACGCGCGCTCTGCGCTCGGCTTTTTGCCAGCCCAGAATATCGGGCATGAGCGCGATGTTTTGCGCCACGGTCATGGTGGGAAACAGGGCAATCTGCTGCAACACATAGCCGATCTGGTGGCGAAGCTGGCGGATGTCGTAATCCTTAATGCGCTTGCCGTGCAGGTAAACATTGCCGTCAGTCGGTTCAATCAGCGCATTGATCATGCGCAAAGTGGTTGATTTGCCGCTGCCCGAACCGCCCACCAACACGAAAAACTCGCCCTGATAAATGGTGAAATCCAGTTCACGCACGGCATATTTTCCGTCATACTGCTTGCCTGCGCCGCGAAATTCGATAAACGGAACAAGATTATCTGGCATATTGTGCCTTTACTACGGCTTCAAAACCGATCGGCGCGTGCCCTAACAATCGCGGCAGGTCGTCTGAAACGGCAGCGAGTTCGCCTTTGGCGATGGCGGTGTAGGTGGAAACCCACGCCTCGATCTGCCAATCGGGCGTGTCGGGATAGGCGGCTTTGCGGCTGGCAAAGGCTTCTTCCACGGTTTCGTTGTGGTAGCGGTATGGCGTTCCGGTGATGGCGGTCAGGGTTTGGGCGATATCGGCAAAGCTGAGCGATTCGCTGCCTGTGAGCGTGTAAGTGCGGTTGTCGTGCGCGCGGTTTTGCGCGGCGATGCCGGCAATCACGCTGGCGACTGCTTCCGCCACGTCTTTTTGCGACACGCACGCCACGCGACCATTCCCGGCCGGGCCTGCAATCAAATGCGCGTTATCGGCAAGATTTGCCATCATCTCGCTGTAAAAATTGTCGCGCAGAAAGGTGTAGCGCATATTCGTTTGCCTGATCGCATTTTCGGTAACTGCATGGGTACGCGCCAGCGTGAAGGTGCTGTCCAACGCCGCCTGTGCAAAAGAGAGATAGACCATGTGTTGCACGCCCGCTTCCAAAGCAGCCTGCACCAAAGTCAAATGCTCCTGCTCGCGCGTCGGGCTTTCGGCGGCGGACACCATAAAAAGTACGTCCACGCCGCTTAATGCCTGCTTGGCAAGCTTGAAATCGCCATAGGCAAACTGCCGCGCTTCGGTATTCGGCAAATCGGGGGCTTTGGCGGGATTGCGCAGCGGCAGAATCAGCGGCAGGCCGCGTGCGTTCAAATGGCGGGCGACCATGCCGCCGATGTTGCCGCTGGCGCCTGTAATAGCAATATCCATCTTGTTTTCCTTGTGCATTCCAATAGAGATATCAATCTTCTGTTTGCACGACTTCTCTCAAGCCATGTGCTGATTGCCTTTGAGGTTTCAAGCAGCCTTTTCAGGCAGTCCGCCCCGTCCGTTCATCACCACCACTTTCCCAAATCCGTCCGCGCTTTGCAAGAAACGGTGGGCTTCGGGAACCTGTTCCAATGCAAACACGCGTTCAATCAAAATTTTCACATTGAATCGCCGGATATAATCAAACATCGCATCCAGCTTGGCTTGCGATACATGGCCAGAATAAAAGGCGGTGAGATAGCTGTTGTTTTTGAGTTCGATAATCGGATCAAAATCATTTACGTACCACAAATTACCGAGTTGCCCCGTATTGCAGACGATGCCATGCTCGTTGATGTGGGAGAAGGAATCGCGCAGGGTTGCCGGCCCTACCAATTCCAGAATCTTGTCGTAGCTTTGGTCAGTTTTCAGTTTGCCGCCCGCTTCGGTAATCACTTCGTCAAATCCGACCGCCTGCAAACGGGCCGCTTTGGCAGGATTACGCGTTGAACCATTCAGCACAATGTGCGGAAACTGCGCTTTAAGCAACTGGGCAAACGCCACGCCCACGCCGCTGCCTGCGCCGCGCACCAGAACGCGTTCTTGCGGCGCGATGCATAGCTGCTGCAATGAACCGAATGCAGTGTAATAAGTCTCGGGAATCGCAGCAAGGGTCGTCCAATCCAGATCGGTATGAACGGGGTAGATTTGCTCGTTGGGCAGCAACACATATTCGGCGTAGCTGCCGTCAAAGGCACGCCCCATTTCGCCCATAATGGAGACGACCTTTTGTCCGACCGCCAGCGCGGGCGTGGAACTTTGCGCCACTTCGCCTACACATTCAATGCCCAAGATGCGCGGAAATTGGACAGACGGCGATTTGCCTTCGCGTGTGAAAATCTCGGAATGGTTGATGCCGAAGCCTTTGATTTTTACCAGTGACCAACCCTCTTTGATATCAGGTGTTGGCACGTCTTGATAAATCAGTTGTTCCGGGCCGCCGGCTTGGTAGATTTTTACGGCTTTCATAACGTTTTCCTAAGAAGTTGTTTTTATTTAGAGAGAGTTTGCAGGCTGCTTCTGATGCTTTCAGGTAGCCTGCTGCCAATTTCACTTTCCTAACAACCCATTTTTCTCCAAATAATCCTGCGCTACATGCTCCGCGCTTTCGCCTTGCACTTTCACGCGGTAGTTCATTTCGCTCATTTCAGCTTCGCTGATTTTGCCTGCCAAGCGGTTCAGCGCGGCCACAATTTGCGGATTTTTTGCGGCAAATTCGG
Source organism: Ottowia massiliensis (assembly GCF_900240305.1). Lineage (NCBI taxonomy): Bacteria > Pseudomonadati > Pseudomonadota > Betaproteobacteria > Burkholderiales > Comamonadaceae > Ottowia > Ottowia massiliensis. The sequence continues at coordinate 2,571,140 of NZ_LT964854.1, forward strand.
CTTTCATCAGCGGCGCGCCTTGATAGGCGGGAAACAGGGAAATATCGTCTTTCAGCAGGCGCAACTGGTATTGCTTCAATTCGGCGTCGGTGGAAAAGGCTTCTACCAGGTCGATTTTGTCGTTCAGCAGGGCGGTGTAACGCAGGGCGGGTTCGAGGCGGACGATGTTTTTCAGCGTGATGCCGGCAGCCTGCATGCCTTTGTATCCGTCCGCCCGGTCGGCAAATTCCAGCGAAAAGCCTGCCCGAATATCGGATGCAGCCCGCTTTAAATCGCTGATTGTATTGAGCTGGTGCGCCGCGCCGTAGCTCTCTTTCACCGCCAGCGCGTAGGTGTTCTGATAAGACATCGGCGGCAGAAATTCCAACTGATATTGTTCCGCCAATAATTGTTTACCCTGTCGATAGGTTTCATCGGGCGATAAATGGCGGTTCTTCTGTTCAATTGGCACTTGCACCAAGGCTTCCAGCACCGTGCCTGTGAATTCGGGGTAAATGTCGATTTCACCGCTGTTGAGCGCGCTGAACAGGAAACTGGTTTTGCCGAAATTGGGCTTGAGCGTCACCTTTGTCTTCGGGTTTTCCCGCTCAATCAATAATTTATACATATTGATGAGAATTTCAGGCTCGCTGCCCATTTTGCCGGCAATCACCACGTTTTGCACGGTGGGCGCAAATGAAATTTGCGTGAAACTGAATGCACCGAAGCCCGCCGCCAGTGCAAGGGCCAGCGGCAATTTGCGCCGCGATTTCTGCAAAAGGCCAATGATGCCGCTCACGCCGACGGCCAGCAGCGCGGCGAGCAATGCGCCTGTAAACGTCATGGCCATGTTATTGCGGTCGATGCCAAGCAAAATCAGGTTGCCCAAGCCGCCTGCGCCGATCAAGGCCCCCAGCGTCGCCGTGCCGATTATCAGCACCGCCGCCGTGCGGATGCCCGAAATCATCGCAGGCAGCGCCATGGGCAATTCAATTCGCCACAGCGACTGCCAACGCGACAGGCCGAACGCCGTGTAAGCGTCTTGAATGGATTGATCAATTTGGGTCAGCCCCAGATAGGTGTTTTGAAAGATCGGCAGCAGCGCGTACAGCGTCAGCGCAATCAGCACGGGCGGCGAGCCAATGCCGACAAACGGAATGAGCAAACCCAGCAGCGCAAGCGACGGAATGGTTTGCAGCACATTGGCGAGCTGCAATACCGCCTCTGCCGCCCGTTGCCTGCGCGCGAACACAATCGCCGCCGGAACGGCCAGCAATACCGCCGCCAATAAGGCGAAACCGGAAAGCCACAAATGCGTGAGCAGCATTTGGGCGAGTTCGGAAAGGGAAAAAGGAAGGGATAACATGGTTTGCCTGCGGCCGCCTGAAATCCTGCCGCTTGTGATGAATCTGGAATCAATATCCGAATGGCATTTGTTTCAAGGATTGCGGCGGGAGAAGCTGCCTGCAAGCAAGGTTTCAACGAATTTGAATTTTGAAAGGCAGCCTGAACTTTGGAAAAATGGGGCAGGCTGCCTTTGTCTCCGTCAGGCCAGGCCCTTTGCGCTCAAGATCTGAAACTGACAAGCTCAAAGCGTGCCGTCTGCTTTTCATTTGACTGAATCCGGCACTTGCAGATGGTTTTGCAGGATCAAACCATCCGGATTGCGTATTGCGTTTCATCGCTGAAATGCCGCTATTTTGTCCGCTGAGTCATGAACCCGTTTGATACGATTTTCATGCCGATTTTCAGATAATAATCCATTGCAGCCGGAGCCGAGAGAAGCAACAGCATGCCTTGTTCGCCTGCCGCCTGTTTGATTTCAGTGATCAGGCGTTTGTCAATGACATCTCGCGAATGCGGTCGGCATCATGAACGGGGCGCTTGATGCCGGAGCTTGGGTAAATGGCGATGATGCCGTCCATATCAGGGCGGCGGCGGTTATAGATCATCGTTTGGGCCGCGCCCGGATGATTTGCAGGCCATTGTTGCGGCGAGGGCGCAGGCCGGCCGCTTTCAAAGCCGCTGCGCCAGCGCCAGCGCAGCCTCGCTTTGGTTCATGGTGTACAGGTGCAGGCTGGGCGCGCCGCCTTGCAGCAGGCGCTGGCAGAGGGCGGCCACCACGTCCAGCCCGAAGGCGCGGATGGAGGCCAGATCGTCGCCGTAGCCTTCCAGGCGCAGGCGCAGCCAGCGGGGCACTTCGGCGCCGCAGGCATCAGAAAAGCGCAGCAGCTGCGTGGCGTTGGTGATGGGCATGATGCCGGCGGCCACGGGCAGGGTGATGCCGCGCGCGGCCAGCTCGTCCACGAAGCGGAAGTAGGCGTCGGCGTTGAAGAAGTATTGCGTGATGGCCGAATCGGCTCCGGCAGCCGCTTTGGCGGCGAAGGCGTCCATGTCGGCGCGGGGCGAGCGCGCCTGGGGGTGCATTTCGGGGTAGGCGGCCACTTCGATGTGAAAGTGGCTGCCGGTTTCGGCGCGGATGAAGGCGACCAGATCGCTGGCGTACTGAAAGTGGCCGCCCAGCCCGTAGCCGCTGGGCAGATCGCCGCGCAGGGCGACGATGCGCTTGACGCCTGCCGCGCGGTAGTCGGCCAGCAGGCGGCGGATGGATTCGCGCGTTTGCCCTATGCACGACAGGTGCGGCGCGGCGGGCATGCCTTCGGCCAGGATTTCGCGCACCGCCGCCAGCGTGCCGTCTTGCGTGGAGCCGCCCGCGCCGAAGGTGACGGAGCAGAACCCGGGTTGCAGCGCATACAGGCGCGCGCGCGTGGCGCGCAGCTTTTCAGCGCCTTCGGGGGTTTTGGGCGGGAAAAATTCAAGGCTCAGGGCGTGTTTCATGGCGTGCTGCGTTCGTCGTTCGTAAAAGGGTTCGTGAAAAGTCAAAGACCGGAAGGCGCGCGGCGGGTGGCGTGAAGGAAGAACTCGCGGTTGCCGTCGCCGCCCGCAATGGGGCTGGGCAGCCAGCGCTGCACGCCCAGGCCGCATGCCGCGCAAGCCTGGCGCAGGCGCTGCTCGACCAGGGCATACAGGCGATCGTCGCGCACGATGCCGCCTTTGCCGATGTGCTGCGGCTGCAACTCAAACTGCGGCTTGGCCAGCATGAGCGCGTGGCCGCCGGGGCGCACCAGCGCCGCCAGCGCGGGCAGCACCAGCGTGAGGGAGATGAAAGAAAGATCGCCCGTCACCAGATCAAAAAGAGGAGCGGATTCAAGGGGGTCTAAATCGCCATCCACGCAATTTCCACTAAGACATGATGCTCTGAAAACAGTAGCATTCAGATGCCTGGCATTCACCCGCTCGATGCAGCGCACGCGCGCATCTTGCGCCAGGCGCGGGTGCAGCTGGCCGTGGCCCACGTCCACGCCCGTGACGTGCGCCGCGCCGTGCTGGAGCAGGCAGTCGGTAAAGCCGCCCGTGGACTGGCCCACGTCCAGGCAGCGCCAGCCTGCCACGTTCAGCCCCGTGGCGGCCAGCGCGCCTTGCAGCTTCAGGCCCCCGCGCGAGACATAGCGGCGCTCGGCGTCATCTTGCAATTCGATTTGCGCCTGCTGCGGCAAGGCCTCGCCGCTCTTGCGCACGGGTTGCCACGCGCCGCCTGCCACGCGCCAGCGCGCGCCCGCCGCAATCAGCCGCTGCGCCTGGCTGCGCGTGGCCGCCAGCTGGCGCGCCACCAGCAGTTGATCGGCCCGCATCGTGGCGCTCATGGGCCGGGCGCAGGCTCGGGGGCCGCCGCAGGGGGTATGGGGGCGGGCGCGCCATCGAGCGCCTGCAACAAACCCAGCTCGTTGAAGCGCGCCGTCACGCGCACGCCTTCCTTGCGGGCTGTTATTTCGCTGCCGCCCGCCACGCTGTCTTCCGTCAAATCAAAACCCTTGGCTTTCAAATAGCATCGCAAGGCCCTGCGGTAATTCAATTCAAAATTGGAAAACAACTGCTCCAGCGTGGTGGAAATGGTTGCCAATTCAGAAATGTCGGCATTGATGGCGGCATTTTTCGCCGCCACTTCAGGCGAATAAACCGTGCAAACCAAAATACCCTCGCCATAATTGGCCAGATAATACGCATCCGCCTTGCACAAGGCGCTGGCCGTCATGCCGATGGCGTGCACCCAGCGCCGCTCCAGCGCGAAATCCGTTTCATCCAGCAGCAACGCCAATCCATGCGAGCGCCCGTATTCGCGCATGGCCCGCGCGTCAGCCAGCGCTTCATCCGGCCAGCCTGCCTTCGCATTGGTCCAGGCCCAGCGCCAGGTGTCGTTTCTCAGCGAATAACTGCCTATGGCCTGAATGTGGCATGAAAAGCCGTTGTCAAACGTCAGCGACTGCGCGGCCACATCACCGCTCCAGCCCGCCTCGCCCACCAGCTCCTGCAAGCCGGCCTGCTTTTCCATGCCCAGCGCGCCAAACCGCGCCAGAAGCCGCCGCATCTGCTCATCCGCAGACAAAACCCGCGCCTGCTCCTGCGCCCTGCCCCGCCTGCCGCCAAACAGCCAGCCCAGAAAAGACATTTCCGCTCCTTGAAAATATTTTTAACCAGCCAGCCGGGGCTGGGCATTCAGAAAACGCACCAGATCGCCTGCTGTTTCGACTTTGCCCGCCCGGGGATTTTCACGGGTTTTATCAAGGCTGCGGCCAGCGCGCCAGGCCATGACGGGAAGACAGGCATTCTCCACATCCTCCTCATCTATTTTCAGCGTCTGCCAAATAGCATCATCCCAGCGCACGGGAAAATCGGCCGCCTTCGCGAACCGGGCTGTCTGATGCGCAAGCTCCTCATAAACGGCGCGCACCACCCACGGGTCATTTTCGCGGCAACGGGCTTGACGGGCAAATTGGCAAATACCCTCGCCCGCGCGGCTGGCGGCCAATGCCCGCAAACGCTTGCTTTCGGCCTCTGCCAGGCACCATGTCAGCAATATCAGAATCGTCAAAAAGGCCCATGTTGCAACCGGTTGAATCCACAAATTCAGCAATAACATGCATAGCATGAATGCCAGAAACAGCCCTCCCACGCAATATGCCCGCCAGTTTTTCTGCTTCCGGACATGCTGAAAATCCTCGCGTGGCGGCATGTGCCTTGAAAACCGTTTTATCATCTTCTTCTCCCTGCTGATTCACCCCAATTCAAACCGTTGCCGAGGCATGTTTCCGGTGTCCGCCTCACAGATATTTGCTGGCTTCCCTGATGCTGAGAGGCGCCATTTTGCCATGGTGCTGCCTGATGAAGTTTTTCACCCATTCGGGATTGGTTTTTGAATAGTCCCGCAGCGCCCAGCCGATGGCCTTGTTGATGAAAAATTCCGTCTGGTCGAGATTATTGACCAATATCTGCTCCAGCAGGTGCTGATCGGTTTGATCCTTTCTGAGCAGCTGATGGTCGATGGCAAGGCGGCGCAGCCAGATATCTTCGTCGCGGCTCCATTGCAAGATGACGGGCCTGGTTTCAGGAAAGCCGGCAATGATGCCGCCCGCCAGCCGGTCAAGAAAATCAATCGTATCCCACCAGGATTTGGTTTGCGCCAGTTTCTTCAATTGGGGCAGGTCACCGGGGCGCAGAAGGTTTTTTCTGGTTTCCAGATAATCCAGCGCCGCATATTGCATTTCCCGGAAGGGATGCTCCCATGCCTGCCGGACAAAGCGCCAGTCAATATCAGCGCCGCCATGCTTTTTGAAAAATGCTTTTGCGGCCTTGCGCCTGGCGGGCGTTTTGACGCCCAGAAACTCAAAGCGGCCTCTCATGTAGGCTTTCATCGCACGGGCATCGTCGGCATTCGCCAGATTCTGCAATTCTTTCAAAAGCATCTGCGCTTCCATGTTTGCCGCTCCCATCGCTGGCGCAGTGCAAATGCGCTGCTGCATTGAGCAGCCCCATCACGGCTTGCGCATTTGCATGAGGCCGGTTTTTCAAAAACGGCTGCCGCGCCGCACAGCCCAAACGTCCAGCGCGGCAGTCTTTCACGCCCTCAATAGCGGTAAGCGTCGGTTTTGTAAGGCCCTTCCTTGTTCACGCCGATGTAGGCGGCCTGTTCATCCGTCAGGCGCGTGAGGGTGGCGCCGAGCTTGGACAGTTGCAGGCGGGCCACGTGTTCGTCCAGGATTTTGGGCAGCACATAAACCTTGCCGGCCTCGTATTGATCAGGCTTGGTGAACAGCTCGATTTGCGCCAGCGTCTGGTTAGCGAAGCTGCTGCTCATCACGTAGCTGGGGTGGCCCGTGGCGCAGCCCAGGTTCACCAAGCGGCCCTTGGCCAGCAAGATGATGCGGCGGCCCGAGGGGAAGATGACGTGGTCCACCTGCGGCTTGATTTCTTCCCACTGGTATTTTTCGAGCGAGGCCACGTCGATTTCGTTGTCAAAGTGGCCGATGTTGCAGACGATGGCTTCGTTTTTCATTTCCACCATGTGCTCGTGGCGGATCACGCTTTTGTTGCCCGTGGTGGTCACGAAGATGTCGGCCAGCGGCGCGGCCTGCTCCATCGTCACCACTTTGTAGCCTTCCATCGCGGCTTGCAGGGCGCAGATGGGGTCGATTTCCGTCACCCACACCTGCGCGCGCAGGGCGGCCAGCGCCTGGGCGCAGCCCTTGCCCACGTCGCCGTAGCCGCACACCACGGCCACTTTGCCGGCCACCATCACGTCGGTGGCGCGCTTGATGCCGTCCACCAAGCTTTCGCGGCAGCCATACAGGTTGTCGAACTTGCTCTTGGTCACGCTGTCGTTCACGTTGATGGCGCGGAACTTGAGCGTGCCCTTGGCCGACATCTCCTTCAGGCGCATCACGCCGGTGGTGGTTTCTTCCGTCACGCCAATGATTTGCGCGCTCTTGCGCGTGTACCAGCTGGCGTCTTCGGCCAGCTTGGCTTTGATGGCGGCAAACAGCACGCGCTCTTCTTCGCTCTTGGGGTTGGCCAGCACGCTGGCGTCTTGCTCGGCCTGCTGGCCCAGGTGCATCAGCAGCGTGGCGTCGCCGCCGTCATCCAGAATCATGTTCGGGCCTTCGGCCTGGCTGCCTTTGGGGCCGAATTCAAAAATGCGGTGCGTGTAGTCCCAGTAGTCTTTTAGCGTTTCGCCCTTGACGGCGAAAACCGGCGTGCCGCCTGCCGCAATGGCTGCCGCCGCCTGGTCTTGCGTGCTGAAAATGTTGCACGAAGCCCAGCGCACTTGCGCGCCCAGCGCTTGCAGCGTTTCAATCAGCACGGCGGTCTGAATGGTCATGTGCAGACTGCCCGCAATGCGCGCGCCCTTGAGCGGCTGGCGCGCAGCGTATTCCTCGCGAATGGCCATCAGGCCGGGCATTTCCGTTTCGGCAATCCGGATTTCCTTGCGGCCCCAGGCGGCCAATCCAATATCGGCAATCACGGATTCGGGCGAAACATTCAAAGGCGCATTCATATGGCGGGTCTTTCCTTGATGAAAAAAAGAGAAAAACCACCGATACCCGCGCGGGCCTGGCGAAACGCCAAAAAAAAGCTCACCACGCGTTCATCAGCGGGTGAGCGTCGTTGCGAAGGGGGAGAAACCGCCCCTTCGAGCCTGACCCTGCGCCAACAGGCGGGGGATGCAACGCTCCTCGAAGGGCGGCGCGGATTATAGGCAGGCGCGCACGGGCAAAAACACCGCCAATTGCGCCGGTTTTGCGCCGGTTTCCAATCCATTTCCGCCATGAATGGGCACTGGCTGGACGCATGAGAGCGGGCGAATCACGCAAATGGCAAGTCCGCGCTTGGGAACCCTCTCTCAAAAACATTCGGCTGGAATGCACGGGTGATCAAACGCCATGAGCGGCATGGCTTCAAGGCGCTGTCCAAGCGCTGGGTGGTGGAGAGGGCCTTGGCCAGGCTGCGCAAGGATCGCCTGCATTCGGCGCATGGTCCGGCACTTGACCTGATCTTTTGAGGCAAGCGCAGAGAAACCAGAAAAAGGAGCAAATTCAGGGTCATCAAAATGCCCTTTCGCGCTGGCTCCACTAGGACGTCATGCTACGGATACAGGAGCGAAATAGGGCCGGCTTTCAGAGTTCGTAGTCGGCCACATGGCCTTGCATGGCCTTGGCGACCAGATCGCGATCCAGCCGGTCGGAGAGCAGTTCGGCAAAGTGATAGACGAACTGGCGCAGGTAGGCGCCGCGCTTGAAGGCCACGCGCGCGACGTTGGAACCCAGCAGGTGGCCCAGGGGGCGGGTGAGCAGGCCCCGCATGTTTTCGGGGGCGCTGCCTTGCGTGGCCATTTCGGCCACGATGCCGATGCCCAGGCCCAGCTGGACGTAGGTGGTGATGACGTCCGAGTCAATGGCTTCGAGCACGATGCGCGGCTGCAACTCGCGCTGGGCAAAGGCCTGGTCAATGAGGGCGCGGCCCGTGAAGGAAGGGTGGTAGGTGATGAGCGGCCAGGCGGCAATGTCTTCCAGCGTGATGCGCTTTTGCCGCGCCAGCGGGTGGCCTTCGGGCAGGGCGAGCATGTGCTGCCACTCGTAGCAGGGCAAGGTAACCAGGTCAGGGTAGTCGGCCAGCGATTCGGTGGCCACGCCGATTTCAGCCTGTTCGTCCAGCACCATTTGCGCCACTTGCTGGGGGTTGCCCTGGTGCAGGCGGATGCTGACTTTGGGCCAGGCCTGGCGCAGGCGGGCGACGGGCTGGGGCAGCACGTAGCGCGCCTGGGTGTGGGTGGAGGCGATGGAGAAGGTGCCGGTGTCTTGCGCGGTGTATTCCTCGCCGATGCGTTTGAGGTTGTTCACCTCGCGCAGGATGACGGCAATGCTTTCCAGCACGTGGCGGCCCGGTTCGGTGATGCTTTTGAGGCGTTTGCCGTGGCGGGTGAAGATGTCGATGCCCAGCTCCTGCTCAAGGTCGATGATGGCCTTGGAAACGCCGGGCTGCGAGGTGTGCAGAACGCGCGCGGCTTCGGTGAGGTTGAGGTTGCGGCGCGAGGCTTCCTGGACGAAACGGAACTGGTGCAGGTTCATGGCGTGAAGGGTTCAGGCGCGGGGGTCAAAGGGGCCGGAAAGAGCCGCGCGGGCCAGGGCGTCGAGCACGGCGGGGTGTTCGGCGATGGTGGCCGCTTGCGTGATGGGCACGCCAGGATGGGCGTGGCGCAGCGCGGCCAGCAGGCGCGGCAGGTCTTCGCGGGCGTGGCGGCCCATGCCTAAAAACATGGGCCAGACGGTCAGGCTGAGCGCGCCCTGGGCAATGAGACGGGCAGCCGCTTGCGGCAGGCTGGGCGCGGTGAATTCAAGGTAGGCGCAAGACACGGCCACGCCCGCCGGGGCGGTTTCGCGCATGCGGCGGGCCACGGCTTCAATGGGCGCGCTCCACAAGGGATCGCGCGAGCCGTGGGCGAAAAGGATGATGCCGCGCGCCATGTGCCTGCCTTCTTTCTGCCGTCTTTGCGGGTGCCGCCCGGCGCTTACTGCCGCAGCACCAGCCAGCCAAAGGCGGCCAGCGAGAGCAGCGAGTAGATGAGGCCGGGCGTGGCGGCGGCCAGCCAGGGCTGCCAGTCGCGCAAATTGCCAATGAAGCCGAAGACGTTGTTGAGCAAAAAGAAGCTGATGCCCGCCATGACGCCAATGAACACGTGGCCGGAGATGTTGCCCGAGCGGAAATGCAGGTAGGCAAAGGGCAGCGCCAGCACCATCATCACCAGGCAGCCCAGCGGGTAGAACACCTTGCGCCAGAACTCGATTTCATAGCGCTGGGCGCTTTGGCCGTTGGCGTGCAGGTGGCGGATGTACTGGAACAGATCAAGCGCTTTCATGCGGTCGGGGCTGACGAGGGCGGCGGCCACCATGTCGGCAGACAGATGCGTGGGCCAGCGCGTCTCCGGCGGCTGGGTGCGGGCAATGCCGGCCTGGCCCGCCGGGCTTTCTTGCAGGGCGCGGCGCCGGGGGCGCTCCAGCAGCCATGCGCCTTCGTCAAAGCGGGCGCTTTCGGCCTGGGTGGTGGAAAGCCAGCGGCCCTGGGGGTCGAACTCGAAGATGCGCACGCGGTTCATCTGCCCGTCGGCCGAGAGCGAGGCGACATTGACGGAGTAGCTGCGGCCATCGGCGCTTTTGTCTTTCAGCCAGCCGCCGGTCAGCCCCACGGTGAGCTGCCCGGCAAAGCGCGAGCGCAAAAGCTGCGCGGCGCGGTTGGCTTCAGGCGCGGCGTAGTCGCCAATGACGAAGGTGAGCGCCGCAAAGGCCGCGCCCAGCGCCAGCAGCATGCCCAGCGCGCGCAGAGGCCCCAGGCCGCTGGTGCGCAAGATGGTGTATTCGGAGCTTTCGGCCAGCCGCGCCATCACGTAAATGGCGCCAATGAGCACGGCAATGGGCAGGAGCTGGTAGATGTGGTTGGGCACGCGCAAGGTGACAAACAGCAGCACTTGCGAGAGCGGGTAGCCGCCCGCGCTGTTGAGGTACTGGAGCTGATCCACCAGGTCAAAGAACACGAACAGCAGCAAAAAGGCCACGCCCACAAAGGCCACGGCGCGCAGGATTTCGCGGTAGATGAAGCGGCGGATGGTTTTCATGCCGCCCCTTTCTGCCCGTCTGGCGGCGCGGACGGCGCGGGTTGCCTGGCCCACGGGCGCGGCAGCCAGCCGCCCCAGTGGCGCAGCAGCAAAGCGCCCAGCGCGGCGGCGAAGATGCCGCCGTGCAGCAGGCAAAGCAGCGCGGCCAGGCTCACTTTGCCGCTGGCCACCCAGCTTTGCCCCACATTGAGCAGGTTGTAGTAGGCGGCAAAGGCAAAGAGCGAAAACACCATGCCCGCGCTGCGCCCCACGCGGGGATTGACGCGCGTGCCCGCCAGCGCAATCACCACGCAATTGAGCGCGGCCAGCGCCAGGCCCAGCCGCCAGGAAAACTCGGCCTGGTTGTTGCGATCGGGCTGGCGCAGCAGCGCCAGCGTGGAGCGGTAGCGCGGCGCTTGCAGCCCGGCCGAATCCAGCGAGCGGGCGCTCACGCGCGCGCCGTATTCGCGAAATTCGCTCAGGCGCATTTCGCCCGTTTCCAGATCGGTTTCCAGGCGCTGCCCCTGGTCCAGAATGACGAAACGCTCCGCGCCTTGCGTTTGCAGGCGGCCGCCGCGCGCGGAAGTGACGATTTCCCGGCCCTTTTCGGTGGCGGCGATGAAGATGTTGCCGCCGGGCGCGTCGGCTTCAGTTTCGGCGTCCGGCCTGGCCGGTCCGAAGTCCGTCCTGCCTGCGGGCGCGCCGGCGGCGCTGCGCACGGCGTCAGCCGCCTTTTTGTCGATGTAAAGCACGCGCCGTCCGCCTGCGGATTCAATGAACTGGCCGGGCGCCACGCGGTCCACGTCGCCGCGCGATTCATAGCGCTCACGCAGCTCGCGCACCTGCTGGTTCGTCCACGGCCACACCGCCAGCGCCAGCACGGCAATGCCCAGCAGCACCGGCCAGGCAAAGCGCAGCAGCGGCGGCAAAAACGCCAGCAGCCCGCGCCCGCTGGCAAACCACACCACCATTTCACTGGCCATGTACATGCGCGAGAGCGTGGCCGTGATGGCCACAAACAGGCTCAGCGTGAGGATGGTGGGCAAGTGCCCCAGCACCGTAAAGCCCATCACCAGCATGATTTCAGACGGGTTCACGTGCCCGGCCGAAGCCTGGCCCAGCGTGCGGATCAGCATCATCGTCATCACGATGGTGATGAGCACCACCAGAGTCGCGCCGAAGCTGCGCCCCAGCTCTTTGCGCAAGGATGAATCGAATAACATCAGTTTGAAAGGAAACCGCTGATTATGGACTTTGAACTCAAGACGCTGCGCCTGGCGCAGGCGGCCCGCGCCAAGGCCGATGCGCTGGTTTTTCTCGTCACGCAAGACACCGCCAAGGCCAAGGCCGATGACGCCCTTTCAGCCCTGGCCGCCCGCGCCATCAAGACGGGCGACTTCAGCGCCGAAGCCGGCAAGCTCCTGCCCTGCTACGCCGCCGAAGGCATTCAGGCGCCGCGCGTGCTGCTGGCGGGCGCGGGCGACGGCAGCGCGCAAGCCGTGCGCCGCGCCGTGGCCGCCGCCATTGCGCTCATCAAAAGCGGCCCCGCCTGCCAGGCCGTGCTGTGCTTTGCGCAAACGCCCAGCCCCGCCGCCTTGCGCGCTGCCGTGCTGGCTGCCGCCGACGCGGCCTACGCCTACACCGAAACCAAACCCAAGGCCAAGCCGGTCGCGCTAACCGGCGTGCGCCTGGCCCTGCCCGCCGCCGCCAGCGCCGCATTGAAAACCGCCTTCGCCCAGGCCACGGCCACGGCCAGCGGCATCCGCCTGGCGCGCGAGTGGGGCAACCGCCCCGCCAACCACGCCACGCCCCGGCAACTGGCCGCCGCCGCCCAGGCCATCGCCAAGGAAAAAGGCAGCCATATTGACTGCGAAGTTCTCGGCCCCAAGGAAGTGGCCAAGCTCGGCATGGGCGCATTTGCCGCCGTGGCGCGCGGCTCGCATGAAGAGCTGCGCTTCATCGTGCTGCGCTACCAGGGCGCGGCCAAGAGCCAGCCGCCCGTGGCCCTGGTGGGCAAGGGCATCACGTTCGACTCCGGCGGCATCTCCATCAAGCCCGCCGCCGGCATGGACGAAATGAAGTTCGACATGTGCGGCGCCGCCAGCGTGCTGGGCGCGTTCGAGGCCCTGCGCCAGCTGCAACCGGCCATCAACGTGGTCGGCCTCATTCCCGCCTGCGAAAACCTGCCCGGCGGCGGCGCCACCAAGCCGGGCGACGTGGTCACCAGCCTGAGCGGCCAGACCATCGAAGTGCTCAACACCGACGCCGAAGGCCGCCTGGTGCTGTGCGACGCCCTTGCCTACGCCGCGCGCTTCAAGCCCCGCGCCATCATCGACATCGCCACCCTCACGGGCGCTTGCGTCATTGCCCTGGGCCACGTTCGCAGCGGCCTTTACGCCACCGACGCCGCCCTGGCCCAAGCCCTGCAACAGGCGGGCGAAGCCGCGCTCGACCCCTGCTGGCCCATGCCGCTGGATGACGAATACGCCGAAGGGCTGAAAAGCAACTTCGCCGATGTGGCCAACGTGGCGGGCCGCCCGGCAGGCTCCGTCACCGCCGCCAAATTCCTGCAACGCTTCGTGCCCGAAGGCACGCCGTGGGCGCACCTGGACATTGCCGGCAGCGCCTGGAAAAGCGGCAAGGCCAAGGGCGCCACGGGCCGCCCCGTCGGCCTGCTCGTTCAATACCTGCTGGCGCAAGCTGCCTGAACGGCAGGCAGCCAGGGCAGCCGCGCATGACGGAAGTGACCTTTCACTTCAACGTGCCTGAAAAAACGGCCTATGCCTGCCGCCTGCTGCGCAAGGCATGGGCCGCGCGCGCCCCGGTTGGCGTGCTGGGCGACGCCGCAGCCCTGCGCGCGCTCGACGAAGCCCTGTGGACCTTCTCATCGCAGGCATTCATCCCCCATTGCGGCGTCTCCGCCCCCGCCCACGTGCTGGCCGCCACGCCCATCGTGCTGGCTACCGACGCTGCCCTCTTCACACGCAGCCAGGTGCTGCTCAACCTGGGCCAGCCCGCGCCCGAAGGCTTTGAACGCTTTGCCCGTTTGATCGAAATCGTCAGCGCCCAGCCGCAAGACCGCGCGGGCGCCCGCCAGCGCTGGAACCACTACAAAAAACACGGTCTGCAACCCCAGGCCCATGACGCGGCCGCCCGCAAGGACTAAACCCGCCCTCCCGAAAAGGCCCACCATGACCGCCCACGACCCCCGCGCCAGCGACGCAGCCATTGAACCCATCCTTGACGACACTCCCGCATGGAGCGAAGCGCCGCCCCCGCAATCCGTGCCCATGCTCACCGAAGTCATCGCCCCCGTCAGCCAGCCCGGCGAGCTGGCCCCGGAACCCGGCGCCCTGCCGCCTGCGCCCGCCCCCGTCTCCGCCCAGGTTCCCGCGCAAGCCAGCGCCCTGGCCGGACAAGTGCTCCAAACCCTGGCCCCCACGCTTGACCTCCGCATCAGCGAAGCCATCGCCCGCGTCCTGCACGAACAGCTTCTGGGCCTGAACGCCCGCGTGCAGCGCGAAGTCGCCGCCGTCGTCAAGCAAGCCGTGGCCGAAGCGCTGAAGCAGCAGAGCACACACGAAACCGCCCCCGGGCAAGACGGGCACGGCGAAAACGCGGATCAGGAAAAGCAAGACTGAACACGCAAGCGGCCCGCAGCCAGCCTCTTTTAGCTCCTTTTTCAATAGCGATAGGTCCTAGTGGAAACTGCGCAGAACGGCATTTTCACCCCCTTGTATTTGCTCTTGTTTTTTGACATAACGGCCCATCGGCCCATCACCCCGCTTCTGCCCACTCTAAAGCTCTGATTCAGCGCCTGGGGCTGGCGCTGGCACCGCAAGCGCAGCGGAATGAGCAGCGCTGAACCTGCCCAACCAAAACCAAGCGGGTAGCGGGCAGGTTGCCATCAACCGCGCATGATGCTGGGGCCGGCATCTGAACAACGCATGGGCCGAGTCAGCAAGAAGCCTGTTCGCAATCTGTATCTGTACTTGATGCGAAAAGCGCGGCCCGGAGTGATTCATGACATTGCAAACGCCTCGTCAGGCAGCAGGCGTGAATGTCAGAACCATTCGCGGTTTGCGCCTTGCGGTTCATCCCGGTCTGCTTTTTCTTCTCATGGCCCAACGCTGGGCGGGTTCCCAGAAACAGGAGCAAATTCGGGGGGCCTGAAACACCAATCTGCGCAGTGTCCATCAAGACATCGCGCTATGAATAGGGGAGCAACCCCGCCCAACGCCGCCCGCCCGCAGGCGCGAAAAGCGGCCCCGCTGACCTGCGGCGTCGCGCAACGTCGCACTGGCCGGTCAGCCAGCCGGTCAGCCAGACCGTCTGCGGCTTGCACTTCGCTCAGGTTCATTCACTCTTTCGCCCCTCATGGACGAACTCTGAACAGGTTCCAAAAAATGGGCGGGGCTGAAGAAAAGCGCCTTGGCTTTGCGCCCTGCGCTGCGCTCACTCGCCAATGGGCACGGGGGAACGCAGGGCGAGCAAGGCCCACTGCCCCTCCAGCAGGCGGCGCAGGCGGCGCGGCTCGGGCAGGGTGATGAGTTCGGCGCGCTCCGGGGCGCTTTCGGCGGCGCTTGCCGGGGTGTTTGCAAGGCGGGCCGTTCCGGTTGTGTTTTCGGCTGCGTTGTCAGCGGCCAGCAGGCGCGGCGTGCCGCGCTCAGGGCGCGGCGCTTGCAGGCTCCAGCCGCTTTCATCGCTTTGCTGGCGCAGCTTCCATTGCCGCCATTGCCTGTCGGCAGGCAGGGCTTGCGTCCAGCGGGCGGGCAGCTCCAGGGCCTGGCCCTGCGCGCCCATTTGCATCTGGCTTGCTCCATCTTCCACGGCTACGGCTGCGCGTTCGGGCACGAGCACGTGGCCTGCCAAGGTCAGCGGCGCATCAGCCGCCGGGGCCAGCAGCAGCACGCGATGGCCGTGGGCCAGCTCACGCAGGGCGGCCATTTGGCCGTGCGCGAGCAGCCACAGGGCGATGGCCTGGTATTTCCGCGCAGCGGGGCTTTGCTCCTGCGCGGCTTCGTGGCCTTGCTGGCCCTGCTGCTCCAGCCAGTCCAGGTCTTCATCTTCCGGCTCCGGCTGGCCTTGCGGGCCGCCCATGTTGCGCGAGACGGCTTCCACCTTGTCGAGCGTGCCGCGCGCGCGGCCCTTGGGCACATTGCGCAGGCTCACGCGTTTGTGAATGCCTGTTTTTTCTTGCGAGGCTTGCTGCCCGGCCACTTGCTGGGCCTGCGCGGCTTCGCGGCCTTTGGCTTGCGTGGCCGAGCCTGCCTGTGTGGCCGCTTGGGCGGCGGCCTTGGCCTTGCCTTCTTGCGCGGCCTGCCTGGCCTGGGCGCTTTGCACGCTGGACGCTTGCGTGGCGGTTTGCGCCGCGCTTTGGCGCGTGGCGCTGGTTTGCGTGGCCGCCTGCGCGGCGGTTTGCTGTGTGGCTGCGCCCATGCGGGCGGCCACATTGGCGTTTTTGGCTTGCAGGCCCGCCGTGAGGGCTGCTATGGCGCTTTGGCGCGTGGCGTTGAGCAAGGCCATGTCTGCCGCGCTGGCCTGGCCCTTGCCCGCCAGCAGGGCCAGCGCCAGCGCTTGCGCCAGCAGCTGGCGCTGCGCCTGCTGCACGGCCAAAGGCTGGGCCATGCCTGCGGCGGCCATCAGCAAAGCGCCCATGCGGGCCGCTTGCTGCTGGTGCGCGGCCAGCGTACGGGTGATGGCCGCCAAGGCGGCGGGCGTGAGGCGCTGGGCCTGAAGGGCGGCTTGCGTGGCCGTTTGGGGCGTGGGCGTTTGCCCGGCAGGAGCGCGCGCTTCCTGCTGGCGCACGCTGGCCGCTTGTGTGCTGGCAGCCTGCGCTTCGGCCCGCGTGGCGGCTTGGGTTGTTGCCGCTTGCGTGGCAGTCTGCTGGGCCTGAACGGCGGGTTGCGCCTCGGGGCGCGGCTGGGGCTGAGGGGGCTGGGGTTGAACCTGCGGGCGATACGGCGGCTCGCTATCGCGCTTGGGTTCAAAGCTGGGGATGAAAGTGGGCAGCGCCGCGAAGGCGGGCAGGCCCATGTTCAGCAGGGAGGTGGAGAGGGCGCTTAAAGAGGAGGCGTAGGGCGCGCCGCCCGATTGGCCTGCGGCAAAGCTGCTGTGGTTTACGAAGGAACTGCCAACATTACCACCATTGGAAGAAAAGCCGTTTCCCCCTTCGCCAAGGTCAGTCAAATTACCATTTTGGCCACCTAAATGGCTGTCATGCGTAACCTCATTAAAGTTTTCTCTGCCAAATTGAGTTATTGCATTATCAGAAGTAGATCCGCCCGAAAGCGGATTAGAAGCACGACCAGAGTCACCTGCCGGACCTTCATTGGTAACATTATTTACATCGTGTCTTATATCTCGCGAAGAAGTAGTTGTCGTAGTTGCTTGAGTTACAATCCTTCCAAGAACCATTGGCTACTCCTCCGCTACATTTCAGAATCAGAAGCGATGCTGAATACCTACACCATAATTATTTCCACCTTCAAGGCGCAAATAATCCGCATAAATAAAGGTACGCTTAGAAAGCGCATACTTCGCAGCAAACGTGCCCTCCGTATATTTTTTGAGCTTATAAGTCACATTCTGCAGCGCATATTCACTCTTATGCTGGCGTTGCAACTCAAGTGCCAATGTTATATTATCAAAATCCACAGAACCGCCAACACTATACCCTGCCATACGAGTTTTAGAACCAGCAGGAAGAGCTGGAAATATTTGGTCGCGCGTATCGTAGTAACCAACAGAAAGAGCAAACATGCCAAAATTGTACTTGGCACCTAACGCATAATTTGCTTTACTGTCTTTAGTTTTATTGTACGCAGCAGCAGCAACTAGTGGACCATTGTCGTACATCAGATTAAGGTCATATTTCGCTTTATTATTATTGTCGGCTTTGGTTATAAAGGCAACTTCAGCGCTAAAGCCACCAAACACAGGAGTTTTGTAGCTAAATTGACTACTAGAGCGCGATGCCTGTCCAACAGAAGCATAACGTTCAATCGAGGAGGAATAATTCACATCGCCAAAAATATTCCAGGCAACTATAGCACTATGACTTGGAGTAACAGATTGCCCCATTTTGAATCGCCCAAAACCACCTTCCAACCACAAGTTGGCCGCCCGGGCATAATTTGTTTTAAGAAGCTGGTGATTTGGTTGAATTACCGCGCCATCTTCAAGATTGACATACTGCTCCAATTTGAAGCCCGCCTTAAGACCGCCCCCTAAATCTTCAATCCCTCGAAAACCAATGTAGCTGGTAGTGTGATTAACTATACGGCCACTAATCATCCCGATTTTTTGACCCGCTTCTTTCCCAATCCCCACGTCCGCCACGCCATAAAGCGTGACCGAAGACTGGGCGAGTGCAGCGCCGGAAACAAGCGTCAAAGCGGCCAAAGCCAGCAGATTCTTTTTCATTTGAATTGCCTTTCAAATCAGGGAAAATAGTGAAAACAAGACCCTTCACAGGGCGCGAAAACGGTGTGAATTAAATCACAGTCCTGGCCGCCCGCCAATAGGCCAAGCCCCCGTAAAAACACGATGTTGCAATTTGCCCGCGCCTGTCCGCGCCTGCGCGGGCCTCTTTTCCCCTGCGGCGCCGGGGCAGGCGCGCAGGGCGCGGCAGGTGTTGCGCTTTTTCAACTGCGCCCATCCGCTCCGCCGTTTCCTTCGCCGTTTCTTCAGCCGCAGCAAGTCACGGAATGCCCCGCCTTGCGCCAAGCAAGCCGCAGCCTGTCCGGCCAGAGCGGCCCGCTGCCCGTCCAGCAGGCGGCGCAGGCGGCGCGGCTCGGGCAGGGTGATGAGTTCGGCGCGCTCCGGGGCGCTTTCGGCGGCGCTTGCCGGGGTGTTTGCAAGGCGGGCCGTTCCGGTTGTGTTTTCGGCTGCGTTGTCAGCGGCCAGCAGGCGCGGCGTGCCGCGCTCAGGGCGCGGCGCTTGCAGGCTCCAGCCGCTTTCATCGCTTTGCTGGCGCAGCTTCCATTGCCGCCATTGCCTGTCGGCAGGCAGGGCTTGCGTCCAGCGGGCGGGCAGCTCCAGGGCCTGGCCCTGCGCGCCCATTTGCATCTGGCTTGCTCCATCTTCCACGGCTACGGCTGCGCGTTCGGGCACGAGCACGTGGCCTGCCAAGGTCAGCGGCGCATCAGCCGCCGGGGCCAGCAGCAGCACGCGATGGCCGTGGGCCAGCTCACGCAGGGCGGCCATTTGGCCGTGCGCGAGCAGCCACAGGGCGATGGCCTGGTATTTCCGCGCAGCGGGGCTTTGCTCCTGCGCGGCTTCGTGGCCTTGCTGGCCCTGCTGCTCCAGCCAGTCCAGGTCTTCATCTTCCGGCTCCGGCTGGCCTTGCGGGCCGCCCATGTTGCGCGAGACGGCTTCCACCTTGTCGAGCGTGCCGCGCGCGCGGCCCTTGGGCACATTGCGCAGGCTCACGCGTTTGTGAATGCCTGTTTTTTCTTGCGAGGCTTGCTGCCCNTTCCGCGCAGCGGGGCTTTGCTCCTGCGCGGCTTCGTGGCCTTGCTGGCCCTGCTGCTCCAGCCAGTCCAGGTCTTCATCTTCCGGCTCCGGCTGGCCTGGCGGGCCGCCCATGTTGCGCGAGACGGCTTCCACCTTGTCGAGCGTGCCGCGCGCGCGGCCCTTGGGCACATTGCGCAGGCTCACGCGTTTGTGAATGCCTGTTTTTTCTTGCGAGGCTTGCTGCCCAGCCACTTGCTGGGCCATGCGCCCATGCGGACCGCTGGCGGCAGTTGCGCGGCCAGCGTGCGGGTGATGGCCAGGGCGGCAGGCGTGCGGCGCTGGGCCTGAAGGGGCGGCTTGCATGGCCGATGGAGGTGTGTGGGTCTGCCCCGCAGCGTGCGCCGCTGGCAGGGCGCGCGCTGGCCGCTGGTGTGCTGGCCGCTGGCGCTTCGGCCTGCATGCGGCTTGGGCGCTGCCGCTTGCGGGGCGGCCTGCTGGGCCTGAACGGCGGGGTGCGGCTGGGGTTGAAGCTGGGTTTGAACCGGCGGGCAATACGGCAAGCGACAGGGCGGCGCGCCATCGCGCCTGGGTTCAAAGCCGGGGGATGAAAACAGGCAGCGCCGCGAAGGCGGGCAGGCCCATGTTCAGCGGGGAAATGAACAAGACGTTTGAAAAGGCGGCAGGGCGCGAAGAAGCAGCTTGCAGAATGGCCTGACTTGCAAGCCTTCCGGTAAAAACCATCCGCCACTCCTTCGCCACGCTTTGAAAATCAGAAGCGGTGTTGAATGCCTACGCCATAATTATTTTTATTCATCATTCTCAGATAATCAGCATAAATAAAAGTACGCTTTGATAGCGCATATTTAGCTTCCACTACACCTTCAGTATATTTTTTATATTTCTGAAGCACATTCTGCTGACGAATCTCACTCTTATGCTGCCGTTGCAATTCAACCGCCAGCGTAATATTATCAAATTTAACAGAACCACCGACACTAAAACCAGCCAGTTTCATTTCTGCGCCTGTCGCAAACGATTGTCCCACTAAATTGCGAATGCCATAGTATCCGGCAGACAGTGCAAACATACCAAAATCATATTTGGCACCTAACGCATAATTTGCTTTTGCATCTTGAATTTTATTATAAGCAACACCTGCTATGATCGGGCCGTTTTCATAAACCACATTCAGGTCATATTTGGCCTTATTGCCATTGTCGCCTTTTGCGACAAAAGCGACTTCGGCACTAAACCCAGCAAACACTGGTGTTTTATAGCTAAATTGACTGCTGGAACGCGCCCAACGCCCTACAGCGGAATATCGATTTAAAGATGGGGAATAAACTGCATCTCCCACAATACTCCATGCCAACATAGCATTATAGCTAGGCGTTTCAGAGCGCCCCATCTTGAATTGACCGAAACCACCCTCCAGCCACAAATTGGCAGCACGGCCATAGGTTTCATTTTCATTGCCTAAAAACCCATTTGGAGAAGCCGTTGCGCCATTTTTCATATTAACGTATTGTTCCAGCCTGAAGCCAGCTTTCAGACCACCACCCAAATCTTCAATACCACGAAAACCAATATAGCTAGTTGCATTATTTACTGCATTACCACTAATCATGCCCACCTTTTTTCCCGGCTTCTTTCCCAATCCCCACATCCGCCACGCCATAAAGCGTGACCGAAGATTGGGCGAGTGCAGCGCCGGAAACAAGCGTCAAAGCGGCCAGAGCCAGCAGATTCTTTTTCATTTGAATTGCCTTTCAAGTCAAGAATGATGAAAAACCCTTTGCAGGGCGCGAAAGAGTGTGCATTAAATCACAGCTGCAACCATCTGCCAATAGGTCATTCCCGCAAAAACACGAATGTTGCAATTTGCCCGCAGCCGCGCGCCCTTCTTGGCCGCCGCCCTGCTTCAGGCAAGCACCCGGCGTGCGAATATTGGAAAAACTGACAGCGAAACAGGAGAAGGCGTGATGAAAGATTAGGCGCATGACGATGCGATGGCAGAAATCTTCCGCAAAGACCCAGCCTATGCGGTAGAGCTGCTGAACAGCATTCTTGAAGACGGCGATCAAGGCGAGCTGCTGATCGCACTTCGCCAAATGGCGAAGGCGTTTGGCGGCATGTCAAAGGCGCAGGGCAGCGGAGCGCGTATTGACTGCGCGCTGTCCGCAAAGGGCCATCCAGAAATTCACAGCCTGCTGGCGATTCTCAAGACGATGGGCCTGCGCCTTGCGGTACAGCCCATTCAGCATCCGGCAAGGCGCGCATAAAACGGATGGGCATAAAAAAGCCGGCTTCGCAGCCGGCTTTTTTGCGTGGAGCGGCGGGCAGGAGCCTGCTTCAGAGCGCCACGGCTTTTTCAATGACCACATCGGCGCGGGGCACGTTTTCGTGAAAGCCTTTGCTGCCGGTGGGTACGGCCTTGATGGCGTCTACCACGTTTTGGCCGGAGATGACTTTGCCAAAGACGGCGTAGCCCCAGCCTTGCGGCGTGGGGGCGGTGTGGTTGAGAAAACCGTTGTCGGCCACGTTGATGAAGAACTGCGCAGTGGCCGAGTGCGGGTCGCCCGTGCGGGCCATGGCGATGGTGTAGGCGTTGTTTTTCAGGCCGTTGGCCGCTTCGTTCTGGATGGGGGCGGCGGTGGGCTTTTGTTTCATGCCAGGCTCGAAGCCGCCGCCCTGGATCATGAAGCCGTCTATCACGCGGTGGAAGATGGTGTTGTCGTAATGGCCTTTTTTCACGTATTCGAGAAAGTTGGCGACGGTTTGCGGCGCGCTGGCGGCGTCCAGCTCGAGGGTGATGACGCCGTGGTCTTTGATGTGCAGTTCGACTTTGGGGTTGCTCATGGGGTTTCTCCTTGGGGTTGCTTTACATCACGCGGGCTGATTCGATGACGATTTGCTTTTGCGGCACGTCCGTGGGGAAGGGGCCGCCTGCGCCGGTGGGGGCGTTGTGGATTTTTTCGACGGTGTCCATGCCTTCGATGACTTTGCCGAAGACGGTGTAGCCGAACAGGTTGAGGTTGTGCGTGAGCTGCTGGCGCGGGATGTTGGTGTAGGTTTTGCCGTGGATGGTGATTTCCTTGACAGGATCGCCTTCAGGAATGACGACGGGGTCCAGCCGCGTGTTGTCGGCGGTGTTGATGAAGAACTGCGCGGTGGCCGAGTGCGGGTCGCCCGTGCGGGCCATGGCCACCATGCCGACGGTGTTGTGCAGGCCCTTGGCGGCGGATTCGCGCCCTTCGTGCTTGACGGAGGGGCGGGTGGGTTTTTGCCGGTAGTCCTTGTCAAAGCCGCCGCCTTGCACCATGAAGCCTTTGATGACGCGGTGAAAGACGGTGCCGTCGTAGAACTTGTCGTTCACGTATTGCAGAAAGTTTTCAACGGTTTTGGGGGCTTTGTCGGGGTATAGCTCGATGACGAAGCTGCCTTCGCTGGTGACGAATTGCACGCGCGGGGCGGCATCGGCCGCGTGGGCGGGCAGCGCGAGCGCGGCAGCCAGCGTGGCGGCGCCGGCCAGGCTGGCCAGGCGGCGGCGGGTCAGGCGCATGAAGCTCATGGGTCTCTCCTTGTGAAATGAAAAAAGGGGCGGGGAAAAAGCGAAAAAAAGCCGCGTCGCCGCTTCAGCGCAGCAGTTTGCCGATGGCGGCGGCCTTGTCCGTCAGGCGCTGGCGTGCTTCGCCTGCCGATTCGGGGCGGGCGGCGGCTTGTTCGTAGGCGCTGGCGGCCAGGCGCAGGTAAACGTCGCCCAGGTTTTCGCGCGCGGTGGCGTAGCCGGGGTCCAGGCGCAGGGCGGTTTCCAGCGCTTCACGGGCTTTTTCCAGATGGCCGTTGGCGGCGTGGAGCACGGCCAGGTTGTTGTATGGCTCGGCCAGCTCGGGGTAGTCGCGCGTGAGCTGCACCAGCGCGGCTTCGGCTTCGTCAGTGCGGCCGCTTTGCGCCAGCAGGTTGCTCTGAATGAAGCGCATCTGCACATCTTGCGGTTCGCGCTCCAGGTATTCGCGCGCTTTGGCCAGGGCTTCATCGGTGCGGCCTTGCTGCGCCAGGCGGGTGATCTGGGCGGGCAGCGGCTCGGCCTGGGCCGCTTGCCGGGCATGGGCTGCGCCACCTGCCAGCGCAGCCAGCGCCATCAGGGCAATGGCCGCGCGGTGCGGGCGATGGAAAAAGCGCGGGGGGAAAGAGAGTGAAGGCATCAGGCGCATGAAAAGACAAAAGGCTACGAGAGGCAGCCTTCTAAAATTCGCGGCATTTTATTCAGCGCCCTTGCAGCGCCTGCTCCCCCGGGCGGCCTCACGGGCGGCCCTCTGAGCGGCCTTCGCGGCCTGCGGCCCCCGCGCCCGCCACAAAAGCCCACTTCTCCCACGCCCTTGCCATGACCTTGCGCATTTACGACACGCTGACCCGCGCGTTGCAGGACTTTTCCCCCATCGAACCCGGCCACGTGCGCATGTATGTGTGCGGCATGACGGTTTATGACCTGTGCCACATCGGCCACGCGCGCTCGGTGGTGGCGTTTGACGTGGTGCGGCGCTGGCTTCAGGCCAGCGGCTACCGCGTGACTTTCGTGCGCAACATCACGGATATTGACGACAAGATCATCCGCCGCGCCACGGAAAGGGGCGAGCGCATCGGCCAGCTCACCGCCCGCATGATTGGCGAGATGCACCGCGACTTTGCCGCGCTGGGCGCACTGGCGCCCACGCACGAGCCGCGCGCCACGGATTACGTGCCGCAAATGCTCTCGCTCATTGGCCAGCTGCAAGACAAGGGGCTGGCCTATCCGGCAGGCGATGGCGACGTGGGCGGCGACATGAATTACGCCGTGCGCAAGTTTCCCGGCTACGGCAAGCTCTCGGGCAAGTCGCTGGACGAATTGCAGGCCGGCAGCCGCGTGGATGTGGACGCGGGCAAGCACGATCCGCTGGACTTCGTGCTGTGGAAGGCCGCCAAGCCCGCCGAACCCGAAGACGCCCAATGGCCCAGCCCCTACGGCCCGGGC
Organism: Ottowia massiliensis; assembly: GCF_900240305.1. Lineage (NCBI taxonomy): Bacteria > Pseudomonadati > Pseudomonadota > Betaproteobacteria > Burkholderiales > Comamonadaceae > Ottowia > Ottowia massiliensis. Next base: position 2,595,067 of record NZ_LT964854.1, read on the forward strand.
CGCCCCGGCTGGCACATCGAGTGCTCGGCCATGAGCTGCGCGCTGCTGGGCGAGAGTTTTGACATTCACGGCGGCGGCGCCGACCTGCAATTTCCCCACCACGAAAACGAAATCGCCCAAAGCGAAGGCGCGCACGACAAGCCCATGGCGCGGCTGTGGATGCACAACGGCTTTGTCAATGTGGACAACGAGAAGATGTCCAAGTCGCTGGGCAACTTTTTCACCATCCGCGACGTGCTGGAGCAGTTCGACGCCGAGACCCTGCGCTTTTTCATCGTCCGCACCCACTACCGCAGCCCGCTCAATTACAGCGACGCGCACCTGCAAGACGCGCGCGGCGCCTTGAAGCGCCTTTACACCACCTTGCAGGCCGTGCCGCCCGCTTCCATGGCGCCGCAAGCCATTGACTGGGCGCACCCGCAAGCGGCGCGCTTCAAGGCCGCGATGGATGAGGACTTCGGCACGCCCGAGGCCGTGGCCGCCCTGTTTGACCTGGCCAGCGAAGCCAACCGCAGCCGCAGCGCGCAAGACGCGGGCCTGCTCAAGGCCCTGGGCGGCCTGCTGGGCCTGCTGCAAGGCGATCCGCAAGCCTTTTTGCAAGCGGGCAGCGCGCTGGATGAAGCGGCCATTCAGGCGCGCATCGAGGCCCGCGCCGCCGCCAAGAAGGCCAAGAACTTTGCCGAGGCCGACCGCATCCGCGCCGAACTGCTGGCCGCCGGCATCGCGCTCAAGGACGGCCCGCAAGGCACCACCTGGGAAGCGGCCTGAGAGGCTGTTCCGAAAACCGGCGCGAAGCTTGGCCCCAGCTGGCTGGCAAGTCTCTTCGATCATCAAAAGAAGTAGCAAATTCAGGCCCCATAAAACCCCCTTCAGCGCAGATTCCCGTAGGAGGTCATGCTATCGAATACAGAGCGAAATGGCAGCGTCTTTCCGCCCTTTGCCCGCCTTTTGCCCGCCCTGCCCTGCCCGCCACGCCAGCGCCGCGCGCCTGGCCGCCATCTCCCTTTTCCGCCTCTTGTTTTCGCCCATGCCAGACGCCGCCCCTGACAGCACCGCCATCGCCACCCCGCCCTGGTGGCGCGAAGCCTGCGCGCACCTGAGCAAAAAAGACCGCGTCATGCGCCGCCTCATTCCGCAGTACGGCGACGCCTGCCTGGAATCGCGCGGCAACGCCTTCGTCACGCTGGCGCGCTCCATCGTCGGCCAGCAAATCTCGGTGAAAGCCGCGCAGTCGGTGTGGGACCGCTTCGCCGCGCTGCTGGCCGCCTTCACCCCGCAAGGCGTGCTGCAACTGGGCGCGCACGAGATGCGCGCCGCCGGCCTGTCGGCCCGCAAGGTGGAATACCTGCGCGATCTGGCCCGCCACTTTGACGATGGCCGCATCGCCCCCGCCCAGTGGCGCGCCATGACCGACGAAGCCATCATCAGCGAGCTGGTCGCCATTCGCGGCATTGGCCGCTGGACGGCGGAGATGTTTCTCATCTTCCACATGATGCGCTCCGACGTGCTGCCGCTGGACGACGTGGGCCTGATCAAGGGCGTCAGCCGCAATTACTTCGGCGGCGAACCCGTCAGCCGCCTGGACATCCGCGAACTCGCCCAGGCCTGGCAGCCCTGGCGCAGCGTGGCCACTTGGTACATCTGGCGCTCGCTGGACCCGCTGCCCGTGGTGTATTGACCTTGCCGCCAGCCCAAGGCGGCAGGCGCCCTGCCCTCCCGCCAGCTCTTGCCTTGCCTCTTGCCGCTCCTGAAGCCGCGCCCTGCCGCTCGTTTCGCAAGGCCAGCCCGTTGGTCCCTGCACGGCCGGCCGGTCGGCAGCGATACAGTGAGCGTAAGATAAATAGAAACGCCTAGGAGGCCTTGCGCCCGTGATGAGCATAGAGGAGGCGCTGCGCCCGGCGCCGAATTTATCTCGGTTTAACGCGGACGAAGATGACAAGAATTTTTGACGCTTTCATTGCAAAATGCGGCAAAAATGGGTTGGCGGATTAAATTCAAATGCAATGCTTAAGGATGTCTGAATTTGACCGCGACTTAATTGAATTTGCCCGCAAACGTTAAAATTGCCTATCAGGATCGAGCCGAAATTTATTCGAAAGGAAATTTATGGCAGGTTTCGCAAACAAGGCCAAATCCAAAGTTTTTGCCGCATGCGTTTGCATCGTTTTTGCCGCATGCGTTTATATCGGGTTTGGCGGGCCAAGCTCAAGTGCGAGCGAGCTGGAGGGCAGATGGGAGCTGGTTTCGCTAAAAGCGCAGGGGCAGAACTTTCAAGTCGCGGGACAAAAGTGCTTTGGCGATTCGTTTTTTGAAATTTCGGGCGATGAAGCAACGGTCGGAATCGTGGGATCAAATCCCGACGGCTCGTGCAACCGTAGCGCAGGTAAAAGCGGCCACAAAAGCCTAGGCGGCGGAAAATACGCGCTGAGCACCAAAGGGCTGGGCGAGTTTTGGCTAAAGGGCGGCATGCTCGAATACAAGCAGGCCGTCGCCGGGCAAGAGGTTGTATTCGTCTTTAAAAAAAGCGCGGCACAGGCAGGGTCTGGCGCAAATCCGGTGCAAACCAAATCAAGCTCAAGCAATCCCGTAAAAGACCCTGGCGTAAGGCATAGCGACGCGGGAGCGGACAAAAAAGGCTCGGGAGTATTCGGCGGAACGAAATTCAATATGCTGCAAAACACGAGCGAGGATTATTCCTTTTACCTGCGCGACGACGGCACCTACGCGAGCCGTTTAGAAAAACCCGACTGGCGCACGCGCATCGACGGCACGTATAAGGTCAAGGGCGGCATACTAACGATAACCAGCAACGACGACTATGACACGAGCTACTATTGCGAAAATGACGACTGCACCTTTTTGTGGAACTCGATCGGCACGGGATATTATATGTTTCAAGCCAAAATCGCCAGCGAAATGCCAAAAGACTGTTTCTCGTTTCGAAAGGCCAGCTCATCGTCCCTGCACGACTGGTCGGGCGGCAGCGATACCGTAAGCGTAGGCGTGAGCGGGTACTATTGCTTCGATGGCAAAGGGCGCTTTAGCTCGGGCGGATCGTCATACGCTACGGCAAGCTCGGGCACGGCGGGCGGCGGCATAGGCGGAGGCAGCTCAAAATCGCGCAGCGACGAGGGTTCATACACGCTCGATCAAGGCGAACTCACACTCAAATACGACGACGGTACGACCCTGCGCCACAGCTTTTTCTACACTCCGCCGCTCGGCAAAGACAAGAAGGCCATGGCGATCATCGACGGCGAAGTTTATCGCTAGGCCCGCGGTCATGAAAGCTTTTATGACTTTGCAGACCAAATCAGAAACCGCATGATGCAGCGGTTTCGCAAAATACTCTCGAAAGGAAATCCATGATTAAATCCAAGATCTTTGCCGCATGCGTTTTTGCCGGCGTTTGCGGGCCAAATTTATACGCAAGCGAACTACAGAGTCGATGGAACATAATCTCAGCCGAATTGAACGGGCAGAGCATGCAAACGGCGGGGCAAAAATGCCTGGAGGATTCGTTTTTTGAAATCAACGGCGACGTCGCAAAATTCACGCTCAGCGATTCAAGCGGCGGCTCGTGCAAAAGCGGCAAACAAAGTTATGAATATAAAAGCCTAGGCGGCGGCAGATACGCTCTCATCGCAAACGGCGCGGATGCGGGTGAGTTTTGGATAAATGGCGATGAACTCAAGCTAAAGCAGCCCTTGGACGGAGGAAAATTTATAGTTTTCGGCTTCAAAAAAGATGCGGGCAACTCCACAGGCGTCGCAACAAATCAGGCTCAATTCAATATGAATGGCGCCAAGCCGCAAAGCGGGGGTGAGCTTGAAGGCAGATGGGACGTCGTCTCCGTTACGACGCAGGGGCAGACGTTCAAAACGGCGGGCCAAAAGTGCTTTGAAGATTCGTTTTTTCAGATTGCGGGCGGCAAAGCGACTGTTAGCATTGTGGCCGCAAATTCCGACGGCTCGTGCAAGACGGGCGCGGGAAGCAGCGGCTATCAGAGCCTTGGCAGCGGCAGATACGCGCTCGATAAAGATGCGGGCGAATTTAGATTAAAGGGCGACACGCTCGAATACAGGCAGGCGGACAATGACATCGTATTCACCTTCAAAAAACGGGCAGGCGGGGCAAGTTCAAGCGGCTCAGCGCAAGCCAGATCAAGCTCAAGCGCAAATCAAGCAGCAAATGCAAAAGACCCTGGCGTAAAACACAGCGACGCAAAAGCCACCAAAAAAGGCACGGGCGTGTTTGCGGGCAAGTGGGTCTTCATAAACACCAATACTGACATATCCTTTTATCTGCGCGACGACGGCACTTATGCGAGCCGTTTAGGAAAGCCCGACTGGCGCACGCGCATCGACGGCACGTATAAAAAAGACGGCAAAAAAATCGTACGAACCGCCAACGACGGCGAGCAAAGCACATATAGCTGCGAGAATGCGGATTGCACGTTTTTGTTGAGCGACGGCGGCGGATACCATCTCTTTAACGCTCAAATCTTGAATGAGGTGCCAAAGGGCAGCTACTCATTCACCTCCGTTGGCTCCATGTCCGTTTACAACGCCTCGGGCGATTTGGACGTCGTTGGCGGAGGCGTGAGCGGGCACTATGACTTCGACGGCAAAGGCCGCTTCAGGGACGGCAGTTGGGCCTACTCCTCCGCCGCCATGAGCAATGTGGGCGGCGGCGGAACAAGATCTAGCAGTAGCGCGGGCTCATATACGCTGGATAGCGGTGAACTCACGCTCAGATACGACGACGGACGGACGCAGCGACATAGCTTTTTTTACATTCCGCCCACTAGCGAAGGAAAAGCGGGCGGAGTGGTCGTCGACGGCGTGATATATTTTTTGGATGAATAAATTTAGCGCGCAGCCTGGCTCGGTTTTGAATTTATAAATCCCGATTCCAAATACAAGCCGCCAGCCCGTCAAAGCGATCGCTCTAAGATTGGCAATTTAAATTTTGCCTGCGCTTTTACAAGCCAGCCAAATTTATCGATCTGACGGCAAATTTTTATCGCCATGTGATATTTGGCAAGAAGGGCGATGATGGATAATCCGCCCTTTTTTGCAAGGAAACCCGTGGCGTTTTTTGGGAATGACTACCTGGCCGGATGCCATCCGGCCATCATGGAACGGCTGGCGGCTACCAATCTGGAGCAAACCGCAGGCTACGGGCTGGACCCGTATAGCGAAAGCGCGCGCGAAAAAATCCGCGCCGCCGTGCACGACGAGCGGGCCGATGTGCACTTTCTGGTGGGCGGCACGCAAACCAACGCCGCTGTCATCGCCAGCATCCTGCGGCCCTGGCAGGGCGTGATCGCCGCCGAAACCGGGCACGTGGCCACGCACGAAACCGGCGCCATTGAAGCGGGCGGCCACAAGGTGCTGACCCTGCGCAGCACAGACGGCAAGCTCACCGCGCGGCAAGTGCATGAATACGCGCGCTACTACCAAGCAAACCCGGCGCAAGAGCACCTGGTGCAGCCGGGCATGGTCTACATCTCGCACCCCAGCGAGCTGGGCACGGCGTATGCCAAGGCCGAATTGCAGGCCATCTCCCAGGCCTGCCGCGAGCACGGGCTGGCGCTGTTCGTGGATGGCGCGCGGCTGGGCTACGCGCTGCACGCGCAGGTCAGCGACATCACGCTGCCTGACCTGGCCGGGCTGTGTGACGTGTTCTACATTGGCGGCACCAAATGCGGGGCGCTGTTTGGCGAAGCCGTGGTGATTTGCAACGACGCCTTCAAGCCGCACTTTCGCGCCCTGATGAAGCAGCGCGGCGCCCTGCTCGCCAAAGGGCGGCTGCTGGGCCTTCAGTTCGACACGCTGTTCACCGGCGGCCTTTACACGCGCATTTGCCACGGCGCTCTGGCGCACGCGCGGCGCATCCGCCAGGCATTCGAGGCCAAGGGCGTGGCCTTTCACGGCGAATCGAACACGAACCAGCAATTTCCCATTCTTGAGCGCCGACAGGCGGACTATTTCGTGCGCGAATTCGGCTTTGCCGACTGGGAGGAGCTGGACGGCCGCCACGTGGTGCGCTACTGCACCAGCTGGGCCACCACGGCGCAGCAGGTGGATGAGCTGCTGCGGGCCATTGAGCGGCTTTGAGCACAAGCCGTAAATGCTCTTTCAAAGACGATTTCCAGCCAAAAACGCCTGAATATCTTGCGGACCTGATTAATCAACAGAGCTGTCATCTTCCGACCAATATCTGACGGATTTCGATCTATCGCGCCGCAGGCGTTTCAACGCCTTTTGCACAAGAGGATGGTTTTTCAATGCGCTGTTATTCAGCGCAAAGGCCGTTGATGCCCTGACTTCATCGAATGGATCCGTTGAAGCCTTGACGAGAGCTTTAATGGATTCAGGCGCGTCAATGTGCCCTAGAGCGGCTGCCGCTTCATTCCTGACATAAGGTGATGGGTCATTTTCGAGCGCATCTATCAGCAATGGCAGTCCCTGCTGCACAAAAAGCGGATTTCCACCTTTCATTTGACCAAGCAGGAACATGCTCATGCCTCGCAGCACGGGTTTCGCAGACTGACACAAGCGCTTGGCCAAGTTGAAGCCCCATGCGCCGCCATGCAGCTGAATCTTCATGGCGGCTTGACGCCTCACGCGCCAATCAGGGTCAGCCAGGAACGGCTCCAGCGTTTGCACTTCATAGAGCTGCATGGCCTGAAACAGCAGCATCTCCAGGCTTGATTCTTCTTTCATGTATCAAAGCTGATTCCGCAACCTATCACCTAGGCAACCTTTTCCTATTGGAGATAATGATTTTCATATTATAAAAGACATGAAGTAAAGCGAGAATATCCTGCGCAATTATGAGCATGTCGAGACAATATTTTTGAATCTATTTGAACTGGCTTGGTGATTCCGTGGCCTCGTCATTTGTGCATGGCGTGGCGCCTGGCGATCTGATGAATTGAAATAGCCGGTTTTTTCATTGACAGACAGCCTATTCGTACACCACAGCCGCCTGCCCTTCGCCCGCTTCGGCGCGCCAGGCTGCAAGGGCTTCGTCGGTGGGCCAGGTGCGGGCCGTTTCGGGCAGCTCGAACTGGGCGATGGCGCCGATGGGGCGGCCTTCGGCATCCTGGCCGCGCCGCTCCACGGCCAGGCGCACGCTCAGGCCGCGCTCCAGCAGGCCGTGTTCGGTTTCTTCGGTCTGCGGCGGGTATTCATGGAGCAGGCGGCGCACATTGGGCGGGGTGGGGCCGACGGCCACGCGCAGGTATTTGCCGAAACGGCAGCGGGCGGCGGGCAGAGGCCAGATTTGCGTGAGCGTGACCTGGTTGCCGCCGGAGAAGCGGTCGGGCTGCACGCGGCCCAGGGCGATGACGAGTTCGTCGTCTTTCAGGCTGGCGGCGTGCTGGCTGAGCAGGGCTTCTTCGGCGCGGGCTTCGATGGCGGCGCTTGGGTCTTCCAGCCTGAAAAGGGCGAGCTTGCCGCGCTGGCCGTTGATGACGCGCAGGCCGCTGACGATGCCGGCGATGAGCTGCGGCTCGCGGCTTTCTTGCAGGCTGGCCAGGTCGCGGCGCACGAACTGGCGCACTTCCGGCCCGGCGGCGTCGAACAGGTGGCCCGAGAGGTAAAAGCCGATGGCGGTTTTTTCTTCCAGCAGGCGCTCTTTCACGCCCCAGGGCGTGACGGCGGGCAGGGGCGGCTCTTCGCTGCTGGCGCCGGGGCCGTCGCCCAGGGCGTCGAACAGGCCGCCCTGGTGGGCGTTGGCTTCGCAGGCGGCGGCGTAGTCCCAGGCCACGTCGAGCGCGGCAATGAGCGCGGCGCGGTTTTGCTGGAGGGTGTCGAACGCGCCGGCGCGGATGAGGGCTTCGACGGTGCGTTTGTTCACGCGCGTGCGGTCGATGCGGCGGCAAAAGTCGAAGAAGCTGGCAAACGGCCCGTTTTCGCCGCCCGCAAAGCCTTCGCCCCGGCCTTCTCGGGCGGCGACGATGGCCTCGATGGCCTGCTGGCCGGTGCCCTTGATGGCGCCCAGGCCGTAGCGGATGAGTTTGTCGCTGACCGGCTCGAAGCGGTAGCCGCCCCGGTTGATGTCGGGCGGCTCAAAGGCCAGGCCCTCGCGCAGCGCGTCTTCATGCAGCGCCCGCAGCTTGTCGGTGTTGTCCATTTCCACCGTCATGTTGGCGCAGAAGAATTCGGCGCTGTAGTGCACTTTCAGCCAGGCGGTGTGATAGGCCAGCAGCGAGTAGGCGGCGGCGTGGCTTTTGTTGAAGCCGTAGCCGGCGAACTTTTCCATGAGGTCAAAGACTTCGTCGGCCTTGTCTTCGCTGATGCCTTTTTGGGCCGCGCCTTCGCGGAAGATGAGGCGGTGGCGGGCCATTTCTTCCGCTTTTTTCTTGCCCATGGCGCGGCGCAGCAAGTCGGCGCCGCCCAGGCTGTAGCCGCCCAGAATCTGGGCGCTTTGCATCACCTGCTCCTGATAGACCATGACACCGTAGGTTTCGCTGAGCACGCCTTCGAGCAGCGGGTGGGGGTAGATGACCGGCTCTTTGCCGTGCTTGCGGCTGATGAAGCTGGGAATCAGGTCCATCGGCCCCGGGCGGTAGAGGGCGTTCAGGGCAATCAGGTCTTCCAGCCGCGAGGGCTGGGCGTCGCGCAGCATGCCTTGCATGCCCCGGCTTTCAAACTGGAACACGGCTTCGGTGCGGCCTTGCTGGAAAAGCTGGTAGGTGGCTTTGTCGTCCAGCGGTATGTTTTCGTAGGCGAAGGCTTGCTGGCCGGGGTGGCGCTGGACGATGAGTTCGCGCGCGATTTCCAAAATGGTGAGCGTGGCCAGGCCCAGAAAGTCGAACTTGACCAGGCCGACGGCTTCCACGTCGTCTTTGTCGTACTGGCTCACGGCCGAGTCGCTGCCGGGCTGCTGGTAGAGCGGGCAAAAGTCGGTGAGCTTGCCGGGGGCGATGAGCACGCCGCCCGCGTGCATGCCGATGTTGCGCGTCAGGCCCTCGAGCTTTTGCGCCATTTCCACCAGGGTTTTCACCTCTTCGTCTTGCTCGATGCGCTCGCGCAGCAGCGGCTCGGCGGCTATGGCGTATTTCTCGCGCTCGGACTCGCTCAGGCCGGCGGGCGGGTATTGCAAGCTGACGGGCTTGCCCGGCTTGTTGGGAATGAGTTTGCTGATGCTGTCGCAAAAGCTGTAGCTCATGTCCAGCACGCGCCCCACGTCACGGATGGCGGCGCGCGCGGCCATGGTGCCGAAGGTGGCGATCTGGCTGACGGCTTCGCGCCCGTATTTGCCTTTCACGTAGTCAATCACGCGGTCGCGGTTGGCCTGGCAAAAGTCCACGTCAAAGTCGGGCATGGACACGCGCTCGGGGTTCAGAAAGCGCTCGAACAGCAGCTTGTATTGCAGCGGGTCCAGATCGGTGATCTTCAGCGCGTAGGCCACCAGCGAGCCAGCGCCGGAGCCGCGCCCCGGCCCCACGGGGCAGCCGTTGTGCTTGGCCCAGTTGATGAAGTCGCCCACGATGAGGAAGTAGCCCGGAAAGCCCATTTTCAAAATGGTGTCCAGCTCGAACTCCAGCCGCTCCAGATATTCGGGACGGCGCTTTTCGCGCTCGGCCTCGTCGGGAAAGCGCAGGCGCAGGCGCTCTTGCAGCCCGTCCAGCGAAGCCTGGCGGAAGTAGCTCTCGATGGTGTGGCCCGCAGGCACCGGAAAGTCCGGCAGGCGTGGCTGGCCCAGCGTCAGCTCCAGGCAGCAGCGGCGGGCGATTTCAGCCGTGTTGGCCAGCGCCGAAGGCACATCGGCAAACAGCGCCTGCATTTCCTCGCTGGTTTTGAAGTGCTGCTGCGGCGTGAAGCGCCGCACGCGGCTTTGGTCGCCCAGCATCTGCCCTTCGGCAATGCACACGCGCGCTTCGTGCGCCTCGAAGTCGCCCGCCGCCGCAAACTGAATGGGGTGCGTGGCCACCACCGGCAGCCGCAGCCGGGCGGCCAGGCGCACGGCGGCGCGCACGTGCGCCTCGTCATCGGCGCGGCCGGCGCGTTGCAGCTCCAGATAAAAGCGGTGCGCAAACACGCCCGCCAATTGCAGGGCCAGCTTGCCCGCGCGCGCCGCATCGCCTTGCACCAGCGCCTGCCCCACCGGCCCGGCCTGCGCGCCTGACAGCAAGATGAGGCCGCCCGACAGCTCTTGCAGCCACGGCCAGCGCGCCACCGCCTGCCCGCTGGCCGCGCCTTGTGTCCACGCGCGCGCCAGCAATTCCGACAAATTCAGATAGCCATCATGGTTTTGCGCCAGCAGCAGCACGCGCGACAGCGCGCTTTTGTCTTCGCCCAGCCCTTCCAGCGTGACTTCCGCGCCCAGGATGGGCTGCACGCCCTTGCCGCGCGCGGCCTTGTAGAGCTTGACGGCGCCGAACATGTTGTTCAGGTCCGTCACCGCCAGCGCGGGCTGGGCGCTTCGGGCCGCCAGTTTCACGGCCTCGTCAATGCGCAAGGTGCCGTCCACCACGGAAAACTCGGAATGCAGGCGAAGGTGGACAAAAGGCTGGGCAGACATGGGTAGAGAGGAAAAAAACAGGAAACAAGCGGCCCCGCGCCACGGCGGAGCGCGGCAGGCAGCCGCACGGAAACCGGAAAAGCGGGGATTGTCGCCCTTGCCATCCGCCGCCTGCGGGCAAGGGCGGGTGCCAAGCGCCCGCGCCCGGCTGGGCTTGCGGCCCGCGCTGTTGAGCGCCCGCATGTTCAGAGCATGCTCCGCATCGGTCCGGCAGGCCGCGCGCCAAATTGAGGCGGCGGGGTCAAGCGCGGCGGGCGGGCGGTGCCCCGCAGGCCCTGACCGGGAAACATCAAAAACAGGAGCTGATTTGAGGGGTAACAAATGCCGTTCTGCGCTTTCTGCACTAGGACATCATGCTATGGATAGAGGAGCGAAATAAGGCGCCAGAAAAGCAAGCGGGAGCGCTCAAGAAATCCGCATGGGCGGGGCCAAGTCTTGCCGCCTGAAGCGGCGGCCTGCGGCAGGGACGCGCATGCGGATGAAGCCGCCCTTTTTCTGCGAGCGCTTTACGCCGCGCTTGGGACGCCCACACGTCTGCAACAGGCAGATTGCGATCAGGTTGTCAGGCTGCCTGGGCCTTGCCGTGCGGCGTTTGTGGCGCTGGCGGCGCTTTATTCGTAGCCAAAGCTGCGCACGCGCGCCTCGTCATCAGCCCAGCCGGAGCGGACTTTGACCCAGAGTTCGATGAACACCTTGCAGCCCAGCAGCTTTTCCAGCTCCAGCCGCGCTTCGGTGCCGATGCGCTTGAGGCGCTGGCCGCTCTCGCCAATGATCATGGCCTTGTGACTGTCGCGTTCCACCACGATCGTGGCGGCAATGCGCACCAGCCGCCCGTATTGGCGGCTTTTTTCTTCGTCGAACTTTTCCACGACGACGGTGGAGGTGTAGGGCAGCTCGTCTCCCGTCAGGCGGAACAGCTTCTCGCGCACGATTTCACCCGCCAGGAATTTTTCGCTGCGGTCGGTCAGATCGTCCGCATCGTGCCACCAGGGCTGCTCTGGCAGGTAGGGCGCGCAGATGTCCAGCAGGCGGGCGACCTCCTGCGGGTTCTTGGCCGACATGGGCACGTATTCGGCGAAGGCATGGCGCTCCTGCATGTCGCGCAGCCAGTGCGCCACTTCGGCGCGGCGGTGCACGGCGTCAAGCTTGTTGGCCACCAGAATGACAGGCGCGCCCTTGGGCATGAGGGCGAGCACTTTGGCATCGGCCAGGCTGAATTTGCCTGCTTCCACCACGAACAGCACCAAGTCCACGCCGTCGAGAGCGCCCATTACGGTTTTATTGAGCGATTTGTTCAGCGCGGCCGTGTGGCGCGTTTGAAAGCCTGGCGTGTCCACGAACACGAATTGCGTGCCGCCGCCTTGCCCATCGGGCAGGGTGCGAATGCCTGTGATGCGGTGGCGCGTGGTCTGCGCCTTGCGGCTGGTGATGCTGATTTTTTGCCCCACCAGCGCATTGAGCAAAGTGGATTTGCCGACATTGGGACGGCCGACGATGGCGATCAGGCCGCAACGCTGCCGGGAAGGCCCGGAAGAAGCAGGCGCAGATGCGGAAGCGCTTTCAGTCATGGGTGTTTTCAGGCCCGCCAAGGGGCCGTTTGGAGCTGGAGAGAAAGCCGCGGGCAGACGGCTTGCCTGGTTTCGGCGATTTCGGCGGCGGCGGGGCCTGAAGTTTCTCAAGCATGGCGGCGGCGGCGGCCTGCTCCGCCATGCGGCGCGATCCGCCCCGGCCATGCGCTGTCAGCGCCAGCGCCTGCACATGGCAGCTCACTTCAAACGTTTGCTGATGCGCTGCGCCCGCAATGCGGGTAACGGCGTAGTCTGGCACTGGCAAATGCCTGGCCTGGAGCCATTCCTGCAAGGCCGTTTTGGCATCTTTGGCGGCCGCCTGCATCTGCGGCGTGATTTCCAACCCCGAGAACAGGCTGCGCACCAAGGCATTGGCCGTGGCGTAGCCGCCATCCAGATAAACCGCGCCGATCACGGCTTCCAGAGCGTCCGCCAGAATGGAAGGGCGCTGCTGGCCGCCCGCGCGGCGCTCGCCGCTGCCCAGACGCAGCATGTCAGGCAGACCCAATTCCACGGCCAGGCGGTGCAACGTGTCTTGCTTGACCAGATTGGCCCGCACACGCGACAAATCCCCTTCAGGCTGTCGCGCCAGCGCCTCGTACAGCCAATGCGCAACGACCAAATCCAGCACGGCATCGCCCAGGTATTCCAGGCGCTCGTTGTGATCCGCGCCAAAACTGCGATGCGTCAGGGCGCGTTGCAGCAAGGCGGGTTGCGTGAAATGGTGACCCAGGCGGGTTTGCAGGGCCTCGAAAGAGTTCATGGACTGGTGAAATCAATAGCCGGAGCTGCTTGTCGAACTTTCATATTTGATAAGAAGATAAGCGGGACCAGCCAGATGAATTTCCTTGTCATAAGCAAAGCTGACAATGGTTTTCCCGTTGCTCTGTGTGATTTGAAGGTCTTTCCCTGAAATCGTTTCAATGTAGTTCACTTCCGCAGATTTATTGAAAGCCGCGCGAATCTCGGCTGGATTGCCGCCATTGGTGGCAGCGTGTTTTACCGCTTTCTTGATGCTCATGAATTCAGTAACCGAAGGCACGACTTGCGAGCCGACAATGAATAGCAAGCCCAGCAAAACGGCCAGAATAATCAGGCTGATCAGAGTAAGCCCGCGTTGTTTACGAAGTGAAGACATGATGATTCCCATCCCTTAGTTGAAAAATCCGATCCGGCTCAGATCGCCGATATTCATCCACACAAAAAACGCCTTGCCGACAATATAGTCATCGGGCACGAAACCCCAGTACCGTGAGTCCAGGGAATTGTCACGGTTGTCGCCCATCATGAAGTAGTGACCGGGCGGCACCTTGCAGCGCACGCCTTCGATGCTGTATTGGCACAGATCACGATGGGGGAACTGCGTCACACTGGGGATCAGGGTGGGGCGCTGGTCATCCACAATGATGCTGTGTTGCTTGCCTGGCGCTGGCGTTTCCTGAATCTGGCGGAAATACTGCACGGTGGATTTATCCAGAAACTCTCCATCCGGCGTCTGCGGCACAGGTTGCCCATTGACCGTAATCTGCTTGTTCAAATAAGTCACTTCATCGCCTGGCAAACCCACGACGCGCTTGATGTAATCCAGGCTGGGCTGCAAGGGATAATGAAAAACAACAACATCTCCACGCTGGATGGGATTGCCCTGCGTCACTCGCGTATTGAATACGGGCAGACGAATGCCATAAGTGAATTTATTGACCAGAATCAGATCGTCAATGCGCAACGTGGGAATCATTGACCCGGAAGGAATCCGGAATGGCTCAAACACGAAGGAGCGCAGAAGAAAAACTGCCAGAATAATAGGGAAAAGCCCGGCCGTCCAATCCAGCCACCAAGGCTGCGACAGCAGGCGCTCGCGGGCCTCGCTGATATCGGCATCCACTTGGCTGATGCCTTGCGCGGCCAGCTCGGCGCGGCGCGCATCGTGCCGCGCCTCAAGCGCGGAAGCAGCGGCGCGGCGCCTGGGCAAAAAGAAAAAGCGCTCGGCCAGCCAGTACGCCCCCGTGATCACGGTGGCCACGAGCAGCAGCAGTGGGAAATTGCCTTCGATATAACCCGCATACCAGGCAACGCAATAGCCGGCAAGAGCGGCCAATATGAATGCAGTCAATGCAGGCATTATTCCTCCACCTGCAAAATGGCCAGAAATGCTTCTTGCGGCACTTCGACCGAACCAATCTGTTTCATGCGTTTTTTACCTGCTTTCTGCTTTTCAAGCAGCTTGCGTTTGCGGGTAATGTCGCCGCCATAGCATTTGGCCAGCACATTCTTGCGCAGCGCCTTGATATTTTCACGCGCGATGATGTTGGCGCCAATCGCGGCCTGAATGGCCACGTCAAACTGCTGGCGCGCAATGATTTCGCGCATTTTGGCCGCCACCGCCCTGCCGCGAAACTGCGCCTGGCTGCGGTGCACAATAATCGACAGCGCATCCACCTTGTCGCCATTGAGCAAAATATCCACCTTCACCACGTCTGACGGCCGGTATTCCTTGAATTCATAATCCATCGACGCATAACCCCGGCTGACCGATTTGAGCTTGTCGAAAAAATCCAGCACAATCTCGCCCAGCGGCATTTCATAAGTCAGCATGACTTGCCTGCCGTGATATTGCATGTTGATTTGCACGCCGCGCTTCTGGTTCGCCAGCGTCATCACGGGCCCGACATAATCTTGCGGCATGTACAAATGCACGGTCACAATCGGCTCGCGAATTTCCTGGATGCGCCCCTGGTCAGGCATCTTGGACGGGTTTTCCACCTGAATGACTTCGCCATCGGCCTTTTGCACTTCATACACTACGCTGGGCGCGGTGGTAATCAGGTCCTGGTCGAATTCGCGCTCCAGCCTCTCTTGCACGATTTCCATGTGCAGCAGCCCCAGAAAACCGCAGCGAAAGCCAAAACCCAGCGCCTGCGACACCTCCGGCTCAAAGTGCAGGCTGGCATCGTTGAGCTGGAGTTTCTCCAGGCTGTCGCGCAAGGCGTCGTATTGGTTGGCTTCCGTGGGATACAGGCCCGCGAAAACCTGTGGCTGGATTTCCTTGAAGCCCGGCAGCGGCTCGCTGGCAGGCCCCAGGTTGTTGGGCAGCTTTTTCTCCAGCGTGATGGTGTCGCCCACCTTGGCCGCTTTCAGCTCCTTGATGCCCGCGATGACGTAGCCCACTTCGCCCGCTTCCAGCGCCTCACGCGGCTGCTGCGCAGGCGTGAACACGCCCAGGCTGTTGGCTTCATACGCCGCGCCCGTGGCCATCATCCTGATGCGTTCGCCTTTTTGCAGGCGGCCATCGACCACGCGCACCAGCATCACCACGCCCACGTAGGCGTCAAACCAGCTGTCAATGATCATGGCCCGCAAGGGCGCATCCGCCTTGCCGCGCGGCGGCGGCACTTTGGCCACGATTTGCTCCAGCACATCGTCAATGCCCATGCCGGTTTTGGCTGAAATCGCCACTGCTTCACTGGCATCAATGCCGATCACATCCTCAATTTCGGCCTTGGCGTTTTCCGGGTCTGCCTGCGGCAAATCCATTTTGTTGAGCACGGGCAGCACCTCCACGCCCAGATCCAGCGCGGTGTAGCAATTGGCCACCGTCTGCGCTTCCACGCCCTGGCTGGCATCCACCACCAGCAGCGCGCCTTCGCAGGCTGATAGTGAACGTGACACCTCATAAGAGAAATCCACATGTCCCGGCGTATCGATCAGATTGAGGTTGTAAACCCTGCCATCACGCGCTGCATAACGCAAAGCCGCCGTTTGCGCCTTGATGGTGATGCCGCGCTCTTTCTCGATGTCCATTGAATCGAGCACCTGCTCGCTCATTTCACGCTCGGAAAGCCCGCCGCAACGCGCAATCAGCCGGTCGGCCAGCGTGGATTTGCCGTGGTCAATGTGGGCGATGATGGAAAAATTCCGGATGTGGTTCATTAAAACGAGGTTTGAAGTCCGGTTGCAAAAACACGCGGGCTGGCATGCGCCTGATTGTAGGCAATCATTTCACAGGCGCGCGGCGTCCGGCAAATCCGCCAAAAGCGGAGTCACCGGCTCCCTGCTCACGTCATGATGCAAAAAAGCGATGATGAACTGAATGCCAATGATGATCGGCAATGCTGCCAGCATCACGGTCCCGCTGGTTGCCGGCACATCCGTAGCCACGCTTTGCAGCCAGCCATAAATGCCAAAGCCTGCGCCAGATATCAGCATCAACATACCGCTGATGCTATAAAGGCTGCCAATATTGAAATCACGCAGCAAATACTGGTAGGCATAGCGCTTGAAAAACCGGATGGCATGCTTGACAGCGAACTCCGGCAATACTTTTGTAATCTTCAGATTTGATTTTTCATCCGCATAAACAGCATTCATCGGAACATCATGAACGACAGCTCGAACCAGGCTCAGCTGATACAGCATATCGCTTTCGAAGAAATATCTTCTTTCCAGGTCATCCAGAGGCAGCTCCCGCAACACATGTACATGAATGGCCGTATAGCCATTGGTCGGATCCATGATGGACCAGTATCCCGAGCTGAATTTATTGATGATTGACAGGGCCGCATTGCCGATCAGCCTGATGGCAGGCATTTGCCGCAAGGATGCTGGTTGGAAGAAACGATTGCCTTTCGTGTAATCGGCATGTCTTTTTTCAATAGGCGTCGTGAAAAGCGGAATCAGCGAAGGATCCATCTGTCCATCACCATCCACCTTGACAATGATATCCATGCCATCGTCAAGCGCTTTTTTGTAGGCGGAGCGAATGGCTCCGCCCACGCCCTGGTTGCTTTCATGGAAGATGACATGAATGCGCGGATCAGTGCAATCCTGCTGGACCAGCAAGCCGCTCTCTTCAGGGCACTTGTCATCCACGACGTATATTCTTTGAACGCTGGCAGGTATTCTGGATATGACATCCAGAATATGCTTTCTGACCTTGTAGCAAGGTATGGCAACAGCAATTTTCGTCATTTTAGTGATGTGCGCCAGCAGACGCCAGCGCAATGCCCAGCATAATCAATATGCCGCCGCCAATGGTCTGGAGAGAAAGCGGCTCATTCAGGAAAATGCGCGCGAAAACAGGAACCAGCAAAAAAGCCAGTCCCATGAAGGGGTAAGCCAAATGCAGCGGCGCCTGTCTCAGAACCCAGATCCAGAGCAAGGTGGTGGCGCCATAGAGGGAAAGGGATAACCATATCCAAATATTGGCAAGCATGCCATGCAGCGTAACGGGCGTGGCAATAGCAAGCGCCGCCTGCTTGAATAATATCTGTCCAATTGCGATGCCAATAACACAGCTCAGCGTTAGCAAGATCGTCGTGAAATTCATTTTTCGTCGCTTTTCCTGATTTCTCTGTAAATTGGGAGCAGCGCCAGCGGTGAAGCAAAAAAGCCGAGGAGGTAGCGATACTCCCCCGCGATGGAAAAGAAAAACACGGCCGACAGCTGAAGCAGAAGAATTCCACAGACAGTCAGCGCGGGCAGATCTCTTCTGTTGAAAGCACGCAGAGTCACGAAGAGCAGAAGAATGATTCCCGGCAATGGCGACCATAATAGCCACCTGTTTTCAAAGCTGGCATCGTGAATGGCCATCAGCGCTTTTTCGGCTCTTTCAAGACCCCATCTCCTGTAGATTGATTCGGATTTTGTTTTTTCGAGAACATTTTTGGCATATGTAGGACCGGGGAAACCGCCCTGGGCGAAGGCTGAAACAAGAAATATATTCACGCGGCTCGACATGAAAGCCGGAATATTCCTCCATAGATTATGCCTGAAAAATTCGCTGATGAGAATATCCTGCTGCGATTTCTCCATGGATGCAAGAGCTGGCCCCTGCGGAAAAAATATCAGAGGATCCCAGTAATCCCTATCGTAATATTTGATGATGAGATCCAAAGGGGCGACGCTTTCCAGAGCCTGGATGGCCGGAGCAGAAACCCGCGGAGGATAAAGACCCATTGCATGAGGCTGAAGGAAATTGACGGTTTCAAACAGGGCGACGGGATACACCGTTCCTATAGGCGTTTTGTGCTTGTGATTGGCAACCCCATAAAAGGCGACCGTTACCCAGACCAGTGAGACGGCTGCCAGTCCCAATCGCTGTTTTGGAATGCGGATGACGGCCGCCAGAACGACTAGCGCAATGATATTGATGATTCCATTGGGGCGCGCGAAAATCGCAAAAGGAATAGATATGAACAGAATGAAGAAGGACATCCTTGAGACAGTTTTGTTCCTAAGGCATATCCATGTCTCAAACAAGAGGCCTGCCAGGGCGCACGCATAAATGCCATCAGAATATAGACTCGTTGTATAAAATACGAGGTGCGGAGCCAGGGCGACGAATACCAGCAGAATGAAAAATGGTCTTTTTCCATTCTCATTGTAGACATAAGTCAGAATCCTTGCCAGAATAGCCGTCGCCACCAGTATCTGGACGATAACCGGAATTTCAACCAGATTGAATGGCTTGTAGAATGAATTGACGAACAGGTACCAGAATATTGGCTTTCCCGACTGGAATTCCCGGTTGCTCTCGACTTCCAGCAGGATGGCCAGAGAGTCTTCCCCAAGAATGCCGGGCCAAAAAATCAATAGATAGGAAAAATATACCGCAAACAGGGCCAGATATAAAGCGTAAAAATTGATTCTTTCGGGAAGACAAAAGCGCGTATTGCTCATGGTATTTTTGCTTGGCTTGAACCTCAGGGCAGGTTTTTCCACAAAATGCCAGGACAGGAATGCCAGACCAGCCGTTATCGCCATTGAAAGCATCATGGCGTTCCAGAATCCATATTCCGGGTACAGGCACATGATGACCGTTTGCTGCACCGGAAAAGCGAAAAGATAAATTCCGTAGGAAAAGTCGCCATAGCGTCCAAACCGGCGGATGAATGGCGTACTGGCAGTGCCGAGGCTGATGACAGCGTAGGGCATGAAAGCAAGCAGCGCCGTATAGCGCATTTTTGCGAGCAGCAGGCCGCCAGCCAGCAAGGCAAGCGCCGCCAGCCAGGTCCAGGGGCGTTTTTGCCAATACTCACGCAAAACGTAAAGGGCAGATCCGGACAGGAAATAGGCTCCCATTTCCCGTTTTTGATGAATGCTGTGATACAAGTCCGGGCTGTTTTGGGAAAAATACCATGCCAAGTAAATAACAATGGCCGCCAGCCAGACGGTTTTCTTTTTCAGCAGTCCGGCCAGGCCACAGACCGCCAGAACGAGATAGCAGAGAACCTCGATGGGGATGGTCCATATCGATCCATTGACGCCCAGCGGATACGGATTTTTTTCAAAAACGCCTGGCAGTATGTAAACGGCAATGAAACGGAGATTCAGAAAATATTGCCAGGTGCCGCCGTGCGCGTAGTAATCAGCGGCCGGCAGGCTGGAAACAATAGGCCCCAATACCAGGGCAGTCAGCGTAACGACAACCGCCAGAGCAGGCCATATTCTCAGCAGGCGGCGCAGGGCAAAGCGCAGGATATTGGGATCCGAATACCAGCTCTGGGTGACGAGATAGCCGCTGATGGCAAAAAATATGAGAACGGCAAATCCGCCAAAACTGTGCAGCCCAAAAAATGAAGGCTCCATTTGCCCGCTCAGGGCATATTGGTGGCTATAAAGCACCAGGGTGGCGGCCACAATCCTGACAAAGTCAAAATTGTTGGCGGGGTGTGCCGGGGTGGCAGTGTTCATGTTCACGACGGACTGCCTTGCAAAGCCAGCCCCGCGTGCTCCCTCAGCGGGTGAAACTGTATTTTGGGAAAGCGCTCCTGCGCCAGGCGCACGTCATAAGGGCTGGTGCACAGGTAGGCCAGGGTGTCGGCGGCGTCGTGCGCCATGCGCATGGGGTAGGCGTCGGTGAAGGCGCGCAAATCGGCCGGGTCGTCTGCGGTAATCCAGCGCGCGCCGGTGTATTGGCAGCCTTCCAGGCGCACGTCGCAGTCGTATTCGGTTTTCAGGCGGTGCTGCACCACTTCAAACTGAAGCTGGCCGATGGCGCCCAGCAGCATGTTGCCGCCTGCGTCGGGCTTGAAAACCTGAATGGCGCCTTCTTCGCCCAGTTGTGCCAGGCCCTGCTGCAACTGTTTGGCGCGCAAGGGGTTTTTGAGCACGACGGTCATGAACATTTCGGGCGCGAAAAAGGGCAGGCCCGTAAATTGCAGGCTGGCGCCGTCGGTGATGGTGTCGCCCAGCTGCACGCCGCCGTGGGTGGTAAAGCCGATGATGTCGCCCGCATAGGCTTCCTGCACGGCTTCGCGGCGCTGGCTCATGAAGGTGACGACGCTGGTGGGGCGCAGCTCTTTTGCGGTGCGCTGCACTTTCATCTTCATGCCCGGGGTGTATTTGCCGCTGGCCACGCGCACGAAGGCGATGCGGTCGCGGTGGTTGGCGTCCATGTTGGCCTGCACCTTGAATACCACGCCAGCAAAGCCCGCGTCTTCGGGATGCACGGTTTTTTCCTGCGGCTGGCGGTTCACGATGAGCGTGGACACGCGCGGGCGCGGCGGCGGCGCCAGATCCACCAGCGCGTCCAGCACTTCCATCACGCCAAAGTTGTTCACGCCCGAGCCAAAAAACACCGGCGTTTGCCGGCCCGCCAGAAACGCCTCGTGGCTCCAGGCGGGCGATGCGCCCACGGCCAGCTCCATGCTTTCCAGCGCATCGTCAAAAGCGCTGCCAAAGCGCGCGCGCAAGGCGGCGCTTTCGCTTAGCGGAATGGTTTCAAAGTCTTGCGGGCGGCGCTCGCTGCCCGCTTCAAACACCGTCATGGCCTGCGTGCGCAAATTGATGATGCCGCCAAAGGACTTGCCCTGCCCCACGGGCCAGGTCATGGGCACGCAAGGCATGCCCAGCTCGCGCTCGACTTCGTCCAGCAAATCCAGCGGCTCGCGCACTTCGCGGTCCATCTTGTTCACGAAGGTGATGATGGGCGTGTCGCGCTGGCGGCAGACTTCAATCAGGCGGCGCGTCTGCGCTTCCACGCCGTTGGCCGCGTCAATCACCATCAGTGCCGAGTCCACGGCGGTGAGCACGCGGTAGGTGTCTTCCGAAAAATCCTTGTGGCCGGGCGTGTCCAGCAAGTTGATGACGTGGTCGCGATAGGCCATTTGCATCACGCTGGAAGCCACCGAGATGCCGCGCTGCTTTTCAATCTCCATCCAGTCGCTGGTGGCGTGGCGGCTGGCCTTGCGCGCCTTCACGCTGCCGGCAATCTGAATGGCGCCGGAAAACAGCAGCAGCTTTTCGGTCAGTGTGGTTTTGCCCGCGTCCGGGTGGCTGATGATGGCGAAGGTGCGGCGGCGGCGGGTTTCTTGGGCGTAGGTCACAAAAAAACGGTTTTCCGGTCAGGTCATCGGGGCGCTTGAGCGGCGCGGGCGGCAAAGCAGGTAAATGGCGCGCCGCCCGAAAGCGCAGGCCCCGGTTGCCAGTGCCTGCCAGGCGGAGCTGCTTGCGCCGTGAAATGGCGGGCGATTTTAGGAGGGCGGCAAAACGCTGGCTGCGCCAGAGCGTGGCCAGTGGCGCGGGCGTGGAAGGGCGAAGGCTCTTTTTGCTTCTTTTTGCGCCTTGATTCATCGCAGTGTCTGCGTCTCTTTCGCACGCGCAGCAGCAACCAGGCGTCAAGTCCACCGAATTCACTCTTTTGAGAGCCTGTTCAAAGAAGCCGCGAACGTGGAATGGGTCGCCGGCTGCCTGATACCGCTTTTTTCGCTGCCGCGAACGGAGCAAGGCTTAGGCCGCGCGCCGTATCCAGACAGCGCCTGTGCGTCAAAAGCGGCAAAGAGAGAAATAAATAGGAAACGCCCCTGATCAGCTCCCGTACTCATAGCATGATGTCCTAGTAAAACGTGCGCAAACGCCGTTTTCAGCCTCTCAAATCCGCTCCTGTTTTTAATGCCATCAAGCGCATTCGGGCACCTGTTCGCAAGCCAAGGCATGTCAACACAAACCTCTCAGAGCCTGTCCCAAAAGTCATCCCAGCAGCCTGACCATGCGCCGAATGCAAGCAATCTTGATAAATGCTTCGGCTGAAGCCACGCTGACCTCGTAGTCCTTGCTCAGTCTTCTCGATTGACTCAGCCAGGCTCCCAGCCAAACATGCTCAGCACCCATCCAATCAGCGTGCCCGTGCAGCCGCCATACACAAAATGGGGCTTCAGCCACTCAAAGCGTAAGAACAGCCTCACTGGCAAAGCCCTGGCACCCACTCTGTCCTAAATGCCTGCTGAAGGCGCCACCACGGTCAGCAGCAGTCCCATCGTGTCTACGGCTATATGGTGCCTGCGCCCTTTGACCCTTTTATTTGGGGGTCGAGGACAGACTCTGAAGCTGGCGCCAGACCCTGCGCGCTTGGCTGGGCCAGGGTTAGAGCAGGCTTGGGGCCTTTTGCCGCTGTTTGGGTCTGCAAGGTAAACGGGGCGATCGCAAGAAAACGCCTTCGCAAGGCGGGTCATGCGAAAAAGAATAGATTTCAATATCATCCCGCACCCGCGTTTTCAGCCTGAAACATTTTTGACGAAGAGCATTCCTGAATACATGCGGCCAGCGCGCGGCTCTTGGCGGCGTGAAAGGCGGCAGAAAAAACCGCTTTTGCGCAAACCGCGCTTTCCGAAACTACTTTCTGACTCATTTTTCTTCATGCAAGCTTCCTTCAAGCCCCTGGCCCTGGCGGCCGCCCTGGCCTGCGCTGCGCCTTGTGCGCTGGCGCAAAGCGCCGCAGATGACGAGGCCATTGATTTGCAAGAGGTGCGCATCTACGCCACTTCCGAAAAAGACATCGGCTTCGCCCCAAAAGAGACGGAGACAGCGGGCAAGATGCCCATGCGCATGGTGGAAACGCCCATGTCCATCAGCGTGGTCACGCGCGAAGAGATGGAATCACGCCAGACGGGCAATTTGCAGGAGGCGCTGGAGACTGTGGCGGGCGTCAGCCCCGTGAACTATGGCCGCCGGGGCTTTGACGATTTGTTCATTCGCGGCTTTGATTCCGGCGAGTCCACCATCATCGACGGGCTGGCGCAAAGCGGCAACAGCTCCATCGGCCTGCGCTTGCAGTCCTACGGCTACGAGCGCTTTGAAGTGCTCAAGGGCGCTTCCAGCCTGTTGTATGGGCGCGTGCAGCCGGGCGGCATGGTCAATGCCATCAGCAAGCGGCCCAAGCGTGACGCGCTGGGCGAGGTTCACCTGGAAGCGGGCAGCTTTGGCAACCGCGTGGCGGCGTTCGATATCAACCGGCCCCTGTCCGCGTCAGGCAAGACGGCCCTGCGCATCAACGCCCTGGCGGGCAACAAGAAAGACCCGACGGACTATGTGTGGCGGCGTGACCGCTGGTTCGCCCCTTCGCTTTCGCTGGACTTTGGAACGAATACCGACTTCGTGCTGTTTGCCACCTACAACTCGGGCAACTGGATTCGCCAGCAGGGCCTGCCGCCCGAGGGCACCGTGCTGCCCAACCGCAACGGTCCGCTGCGCCACTCGCTCTTCACGGGCGACCCCGGCTTTGGCAGTTATGACCTGGCGCAGTACACCCTGGGCTACAACCTCCAGCACCGCTTTGCCAATGATTTCACCCTGCGCCAGAACCTGCGCTACGAGAAAGAAAGCGGCACGGGGCGCTTCATCTCCCTGCAAACGCTGCGCGCCGACCAGCGCACGCAAACGCGCCGTGGCACCCACCAGCAAATGGACGATCACCAGATCGCGCTCGACACCTCCATGCTCATGCCCTTTGAGGGCGCCGGCATGAAGCACCAAGTGGTGGCCGGGCTGGACATGCGCCAAGGCACCAGCAGCCGCGCCCAGCACCGCTGCACCGTGCGCCCCATCGACCTGTACGCCCCCGTTTACTACCAGCCCTACACCTGCCCTGACAAGTGGGACAGCGACGCACCCACCAGACTGCGCACCGCCGCCATTTACATGCAAGACCAGATCAAGTTCGGTCAAGGCTGGACGGCGCTGGCGGGCCTGCGCTACGAAAAATCGCGCCAGCGGCAAGATGACCACGTCAAAAACACCAGCGCCACCCAGCATGACAGCGACGTGACCGGCATGGCCGGCATCGTCTATGAATTCACGCCCGGCTGGTCGGTGTACGCCAGCTACAGCCAGTCTTTCCTGCCGCAAATGGGGCAGGACTATCACGGCAACGCCTTCAAGCCCGAAACCGGCACGCAGTGGGAAGCGGGAACCAAATACGCCAGGGACGGCTGGACAGCCAGCGCCGCCGTGTTTGACCTGCGCAAGCGCAACATCGCCGCCGCCGACCCCGTCAATGACGGCTACAAGGTACTGGTGGGCGAGCAGCGCGCCCGCGGGTTGGAGCTGGAAGCCGCAGCCGAGCTGAAAAACGGCCTCAAATTCACCGGCGCCTACGCCTACACCAAGACCGAAGTCACTCAGAGCACCAACGCCCGCGAAATCGGCCAGCCGCTCAACTACACCCCGCACCACGCCCTCACCGTGTGGAGCAACTGGCGGCTGCCGCAAATGCCCGCTCTCACCCTGGGCGCAGGCGTGCGCTACGTCGGCAAACAGCATGGCAACAGCGCGTTCTACCTGCCCGCCTACACAGTGGTGGACGCCTCCGTGAGCTACACCCACACGAACTGGCGGCTCACCGCAGGCGTGAAAAACCTGTTTAACCGCAGCTACTACGCAGGCGCGGTACGCACCGGCGTGGTCTCGCCCGGCATGCCGCGCAACTTCAACGTCACGCTCAAGTATTTCTTCTGATGCAAAAAAACCGGCATTTTCTCTTCATGGTTTTTGCCGGGTCATAAAATCAAGCCGCCCGCCGCCTGGAACCGCAGAAACAGGCGGCGGGCGGCTTTTTTTCATTTTCAACATACGGAGCGCGCCCATGTTATTCGTCGATAACCAGGAAATCACCGACCCCAGCATCAATATTGCGCTGGAAACCTATCTCGTTGAAAACCGGCTTGCCGACGAGCCAATGCTGCTTTTCTACATCAACGAACCTTCCATCATCATCGGCCGCAACCAGAACACGGTGGAAGAAGTCAATCAGCGCTATGTGGAAGAAAATGGCATTCACGTGGTGCGCCGCATGTCGGGCGGCGGCGCGGTTTATCACGATCTGGGCAATTTCTCATTCTGCTTCATTCAAGATGAAAATGGCATGGCGCGCAATTTTTCAGCCTTTACCCGGCCCGTCATCGAATGCCTGCACAAAATGGGCGCCACCGGCGCGGCCCTGCAAGGGCGCAATGATTTGCTCATTGACGGCAAGAAATTCTCCGGCAACGCCATGTATGTGCGCAACGGGCGCCTCACGGCCCACGGCACCATTTTGTTTGACGCCGATCTGGACGCCGTGACACAGGCGCTCAAACCCCGCGCCGACAAAATCGAATCCAAGGGCATCAAATCCATTCGCAGCCGCGTCACCAACATCAAACCCTACGTGGCCGACGAATACAAGGGCATGAGCACGCGCGAGTTCCGCGACAGCCTGCTGCTCAATATCTTCGGCGTGAAAGACCGCGCGCAGGTACCCGAATACAGACTTGAAGAAAAAGACTGGGAAAAAGTGCGCCAGATTCGCGCCGAACGCTTTGGCAACTGGGATTGGAATTATGGCCGCTCGCCCGCCTTTTCCAGCGAGCGGTATTTCAAGTTTCCCATCGGCGCGGTGGATTTCCGCTTTAACGTCGAGCGCGGCGTGATTCAGTCCATCCGCATTTTTGGCGACTTTTTCGGCCTGGGCAACATTGCCGACGTAGAGAAACGCCTCACCGGCATTGCCTATCGCCGCAACGCCATTGAAAAAGCCTTCTCAGAAATCGACGTGAAGCATTATTTCGGCAATATTGAGGCCAAGGAACTGACGGACCTGCTCGTGGGCTGACTGGGCCGACGGGCTATTTTGCTCCTCTAACCATAGCATGAGGTCCTAGTGGAAACTGCGCAGGCAGGCATTTTGCCCCCTCCATATTTGCTCCTGTCCATGTAGCGCCCCAGCCGCCTTGCGCCACAGCTCACCATGCGAATCCTCGGCATCGACCCCGGCCTGCGCACCACCGGCTTCGGCGTGCTGGATGCAGCCGGCGGCCCGCTCGCCTACGTGGCCAGCGGCGTCATCCAAACCGCAGACGCGCCCCAGGGCAGCCTGCCCGCGCGGCTCAAGCTCCTGTATGACGGCATAGGCGAAATCTGCCGCCGCTACGCCCCAGACGTGGCCGTGGTCGAAATCGTCTTCGTCAACGTCAATCCCCAGGCCACCTTGCTGCTCGGCCAGGCGCGCGGCGCCTGCGTGACGGCGCTGGTCGCGCAAAACCTGCCCGTCACCGAATACACCGCCCTGCAAATGAAGCAGACCGTGGCAGGCCACGGCCGCGCGGCCAAAGCGCAAGTGCAGGAAATGGTGCGCCGCCTGCTCGCCCTGCCCGCCGCCCCCCGGCAAGACGCCGCCGATGCGCTCGGCCTGGCCATCACCCACGCCCACGCCAGCCACTCCCTTGCCCGCCTGCAAGCTGCCAGCGGCCAGACGCGCCGCGCCGGCAGCATGTACCGCCAGCGCTGAGGGCCTGTTGGCTCTCTGGCCATGAGGAGCAAAAGCGCGCAGTTCGGGCTGGGCAACAAGGCGCAAACCGCAAACGGGTCTTGCGGCCCAATGGCTGCCCGGCGAGGATTTGCAACGCTCAAGAGCGCGCGAATCGGCGTTTTTCGCGCCTGCAAACCGTTTGAAGATCGCAAACAAGCCCTGACAAACGCGCCGCCCGCCGCTTTGCTGCGCTTGCACCGGCAGCAGCAACAAGGACAGGGGCCAAGGTCAGTACGGACGCTGATAGTGGAGGCAAAACTTTGGCGGGCGCGACTAAAACCTTGCAGGGCATGAGAGGCTTCGGTTTGGTGTCAGCAGCAGGCAGAGACTGGCAGTGGCGGGGTGAGGCGTTGCCGCATCAAAGTCAGGAGCAAATTTGAAGGGGCTGAAAACGGCCTTCGCGCACGTTCCACTAGGACGTCATGCTATTGAATGAGGAGCAAATAGACGACTACAGGAAGACGCTCCTCTTGGGCAGACTGCATGAGGCGGCGCGGATTGGTCAGACAAGAAAGTGGCAATGGCCTTCGGCCTGGCTGGCGCGGCCGAGAGAAGCGCTGATCCATTTGGCCCCGAATGACTGGCATAGGACTCTGAAAGCTCGCATTCGGTTTTTCATTGACCCTGCTCTCTCCTTTGACTCTTTTACGGAAATGTTCCTTGGAGCGCGGATGCTTTAAGAGTGAATTTTTTCTTGCCAAGCCCATTCAAGCACATTGCCATCTGACTCTTTCTTTTTTCAGAACCATAAGACAGGCAGTTTATTTACGATCTTCCAGCCATGCCTTATCAAATGGCGGGAACATATTTTTTACAAACAGGTCTGGATCATCTTCATACCTGTCCACCATATATTCGCAAAGATCCCTTACTGTTCTAATCATCAGTTGATTATTCATAATCTTTCTGAGAGTTAATTC
The DNA here is from genome assembly GCF_900240305.1 of Ottowia massiliensis. NCBI lineage: Bacteria > Pseudomonadati > Pseudomonadota > Betaproteobacteria > Burkholderiales > Comamonadaceae > Ottowia > Ottowia massiliensis. The sequence continues at coordinate 2,622,657 of NZ_LT964854.1, forward strand.
ATTGGCAGCATCTTCAATATCATCACTAAGTTCTTCAAATGGACTAACCTCCCAGAATGATCGCTTGACATTGAACAACTTGCAATCCCAATTCATGTCCAAATCAATCTGAGAAACATCCAAACCAAATATCTGCGCCAATCTCTTGATGCAGATTGTGTATATATCATTCTTTGTCAGTTTCATGATTATATCCAATTCCAACCTATTTCATCAATTGCATTCACGCCCCTCAAATGAAACCGCCTCTCATAACCATAACCATACCAGGCGCAATTATCCACCGCTTGCATCCTATGGTTTTGTGTCTGTCATTCGCAGTTGTGCCAGGCGTTGGCAGGCGTCGTTTTTTTGAGTGATGCGTGCGCCAGCGAATAAATCGACATGCTTTCAAATAGCAGATCGATGCGGAACGCACAGATGATTTCGATTATTCAATCTTAGCTTTATGGACTACCTTACCTTGTGCAGACGCCGCCGTTCATGTGATTTTACTTGCATGCCCCTTCCAGAAGCCTTATTAGTGCACATACATAATCATCAAGCGTAACAATTTTCGCGTATTCAATATGTTCCTTCCTGGATTTGTTGACGTTTTTCAATATTCCTCTCCAGAAATCTTTTTCACAATCAAAATCCGGTGGGGCCAACTCAAAATCGAGCCTGTCTTCCGGACGCAATACTCCTGGATCAATAAATAATTCAGCGGCAACAAATTCAAGCATTTCTTTGATCCTGCCTTTATTGAATTCATCCTTCTGGCAAAAAGAACCGCATAAAACATCCAAATCAATAGACCTTCTGCCCAAAAAACGTTGTTTAACCTTCTCTCTCGCGCACCTTTCCCCATATATGCATGCCGCAATAAAAAATACAGCTACCGATAAAAATATGAACAACTTCATTTTTTCTACTTATTCATGCATGAGCAATAAATTATCGAACCAATATCCCAATATCCTTCCCATATGCTGGGTAATAGTGCAATTCTCCCGTAAATTCTTCCTCTGTTACTCCATTCAGCCTGCACGGAGCCAAAAGAGCGCCCCGTCATCCTCATTTGATATTCTTTCCCAATGGCTGACCATACTTTATGTTGCCACGTTGTAGCATGCGGCTCAATACCGGCTATTCCAGAACGGCGGGCAGTTTTTCCTGCTAGGATATTGGCTGCACTATTCGCGAATTCAAGAGTTGTTATTACCTTTCCAGTCATTGAATATGACTCTCCTTCATCTCTCCATAACACGCCCCAATCCCATCTTCTCGATTCAATGCATTCCGCCACGCCCATTGGTAACTGAGGCCAATCTGCCGGATCAGTCACATCAAAAAGTCCCATTGGATCAATTCTATTAACAGGGTTATTTGCTACATACAAGAATAGATTCACCCTCCCCCGCCAGCCCAACGGATCCGCCTGTACATACCTGCCAATGCCCGGCGCATAGTCCCGGTTCCAGTTCTGGTGCAGCCCCGTTTCCGCATCAAAGTACTGGCCCGGCAGTCGCAGGTTGATTTGCGCCGTCGAGGCCGGATTGATTCTGGCCTTGCCGAAAGCCTCGTAGTTCGCTTTCCACGTCGTCTCGCCCGCCTTGTTCAGCGCCAATACGGGCGCTCCTAGATGGTCTGTGACCCTGGCGCTGACTTGTTCGGTTTGGCTTTGCTGCGCGGGGGCGTTTTCGTCGAGCGCACGGGGGTATTGCAGCAGCTGGTTGGCTTCGTTGTAGGTCCACGCTCCGGCCTGGTGGGCGCTGCTCAGGCGGTTGCCTGCGGCGTCCCAGCTGTAGGCTTCGTTTGGCAGGCCTTTGTCTTGCAGCGCCTGGTCTGGCTCGGCTTGGGTGAGGCGGCCCAGGCGGTCGTAGGTGTAGGCGCTGGCGCCTTCTTCGCTTTCGATGCGTGTGATGTGGCCCGCCGGGTTGCGGCTGTAGCGGCGCTGGAGCAGCTGGGCTGCGCTGGCTCCGGCGCCCTGGGGTTTGGCTCCGGTGACTTGCAGTTGCGCCAGGCGCTGGAAGGCGTCGGGCTTTTGCGTGATGCGCGCGCCTGCGGGCAGCTCGATTTGGCCGGGCATGAGCCATTGGTAGGCGCCTAGCGCAATTCGGCTTTGGTCGGGCAGGCTGATTTGTTTGAGCCGGCCTTTTCCCAGGCAAAGTCCTGGCGGCTGCCGTCGGGCCAGCTTTGGCTTTGCAGCTGGCCGTCGGCAGTGAATGACCCCATAGCAAGCCGCTGTGTGATTCATTCATTTTCCTGATTTCATGTTTGGCCAGGCATTCTCTGGCTTGCACTCCGGATGGAAACAGTAATGCCCTTCCCTAAGCAAGCACGAAAACCATTTTCATGACATACTCCATCAGAAAAAATAATATACCAGCTAGCACTCGTCGCAGTCAATCACAAAATGATCATTGCGAAGCCGACTCTTGACGTGTTTTTCGATCTTATCTATTTTTTCTTCTTTTTCAGTATCAGTAGATAGATTTTCCATATATATATATACATCCCATGAATATACTTCCCCATATTGTCCATCTCTTTCATTGTCAAATTGGATAAGACGCAATAAGAACAAATGATTCAAGTCTTTGCTTGCAATTAATATAAAGGGATCCTCCTCTCGAGGAGGCCCCGCAAGAATTCCATCCTTAAAAAAGTGCTTATATTCGGACAATACGACAGACTTTCTTATATATTTATGCAGATTTTCGCTTAGAATTAGATCGGGCGTTGCGGATCTCAATGATTTGGCATTCAGTTCAATATTCAGCCTGTAACCGACCCCTTGATTAAAATAATACCAAGCTTCCCCCACCCTTTTTTCAGCATTACCAGATACAGCCTGCAAATCAGATTTCCTGTTCAATATATTACCAACATAGAGCAAGTCCACACCTTTCAAATAAGCGGCGAATTGTATTGGTTTATTATTTTTTTCATCTTTAATACAAAATCCATATGAAAAATCTTCTTTATCAAAATCTACAATCATGCGCCCATCACGTCTGATGCGCGATTCTAAATCTATATCATAGTAATACCCATACCAATAATTCTGCCATCGATACAATGAATAGAAAGATTGTTCAATCATCTTTCTGATTTCGTTTCTGGACAGGCATTCTCCAGCCTGCGCTCCAGCAGGAAACAGCAATGCCAGTCCTAAAACAAGCGTGAAAACCATTTTCATGCAAGCACCATCAAAAGCTAATATGCTAGCTAACACTCGTCGCAATCAATCACAAAATGATCATTGCGAAGCCGACTCTTGACGTGTTTCTCGATCTTATCTATTTTTTCTTCTTTTTCGGCATCAGTAGATAGATTTTCCGTATACACATATATATACCACGAGGCTATGCGCCCGTGCTGCCCTCTCCTTTTTACATCAAATGGAAGAAAATCCAGCAAGAACAAGTTTTCAAAATCCCTGCTCGCAATCAGCAGAACTGTATCTTCCTTTCTGGGAGAGCCAAAAACGATTCCATCATTAAAGAGATGCCTGTATTCAGACAATGCAACAGACTTCCGTATATATTCATGCAGCCTTTCTTCGGGAACGATTATTGGGGATGTGAGCTTCAATAATTTGGCATCTAACTTGACATTCAATTGATAGCCAATTTCCCGATTAAAATCATGCCAAGCCTCTCCCGCCTTCTCGCTTGCATCGCCAAATGTAGCCATCATGTCGGCTTTTCCGTTCAGTATTTCGCCCGTGTATATCATGTCTACGCCTCTCACATAGGCACTAAACTGTGTAAGCACACCATTTTCTCTGCTCACACAAAACCTGTTTGGCGACTCTCTTTTTAAAGAAAGGAAATCAATGACCATGCGTCCATCACGTCTGATACGCGACTCCAAATCAATATTATAATAATATCCATACCAATAGCTCTGCCAACGATACAACGAATAGAAAGATTGCTCGACCGCTTTTTTGATTTCGTTTTTAGACAGGCACTCACGCGCGTGAACCTCCACAGCAAAAAGTAGCGCAATACATAAGATGATCCTTAAAATCACTTTTTAGCCTTTTCAATCCTGAAATAATGCACGCATATCTTTGTCCTTCCCGCTCCCTTACTCTGATTGAATCCATCGTATGCATACTGCACCCCTTCTGAAGAAGCCAGAGCTGCATCAATGCAATCTTTCAACTTCTGACACTCCTTGGCCGCCAGTTTGTCCGTATTGTTTTCTGCCTTTCTATATTGTGGACTCCTATAGCCCAAAAACTGATTTTCTTTTGAGAGAACACCTGTCACTGTGTTATATCCCCACATACGTTCATTTGCATTAACCCTGTTATAAATCACATCCGTAATGGCTCTTTTTTCCTTGTCTCCTTCATCGCAGTCATAGCTGGCTTCCGCAAAACAGGTCAATGCCACTTCCTTGACGGGTGATTCAGGCAGCTGTGCATCACATGTCGGGCAGGGGTCTGCCTTCGCCTTGGCTTTTCCCTTTAATCCAAAGCTGTCAATCAGCAGCAAGGGGTTGTTATTCACATAAGCAAACAGGTTGATTCCCCCTTCCAACCCAATCGGATCCTCCTGCAAATACCTCCCCGCATTCGGCCTGTAATCCCTGTGAAAGTTGTCATGCGTCTGCGTTTCCTGGTCGTAATACTGCCCCGGGAATCTCAGGTTCACCTCAATGTCCTGCTCGATGATTTGCGTTGAGCCAAAGCTCTCTGCGATGGCCTTCCAGCTCACTTGCCCTTCTTTTGTCGTCGCCAATATGGGCGTTCCCAAGTGGTCCGTGTGCAGCCAGTCATAACGCGCCTTTGGATCCGTCAGGCTGCCGCCTGGCGTTTCGGCTTGCCACACCGGGTCGGTGCTCCATAGGCCCAGCTGGGCCGCTACCGGGTTGAACCCATAGGCCTTGATCATTTGCCCCTTTTCGTCGGCTTCAGCCATCAGGCCCTGTTCGCTGTAGATGTAGTAGGTGGTCTTTGTCTGGCCGCCCTGTTTGACGGTCTTGGCAATTCTTCGGCCAAACGGGTCATGCCGGTAGCTGGCTTCAATTTGCGGCCCGCTTTGGCCTTGCTCTGTGCTGGCATACCGGATCAGCCTTTCGGCTGCGTTGTATTCATACTCTTTGCTCTCGAGCACGTTGCTTTCCTTTTGCGTGTGCCCTTGCGCCGTGTAGCTCACTTGCGTTTCCACGCCCGGGTTGCGCTCAAAGGGCGTAGTGGCCGGGTATTGCGTCATCTGGTTGTCGGCGTTGTAGGCCCACGCTCCGGCCTGGTGGGCGCTGCTCAGGCGGTTGCCTGCGGCGTCGTAGCTGTAGGCCTCCTGGGGCAGGCCCAGGGTTTGTAGCGCCTGGTCTGGCTCGGCCTTGCTCAGGCGGTTCAGCGGGTCGTAGTCATAGCCGGTTTGCCCTAGCTCGCTTTGGATTTGCACGATGTTGCCCGCTTCGTCATACGCGTAGCGGCGCTGGGCCAGCAGTTTGTTTGGGTTCTGGCCGCTTCTGATTTCGATGAGTGCGGGCCTTTGCAGCGCGTCGTAGCTCAGTGTCTTGGTGGCGCCGGGTGTGCGGATTTGCTGCGGTTGCATCCAGCGATAGCTGCCGTAGTGGATTTGGCTTTGGTTGGGCAGGGTGATGGCTGTCAGCTGGCCGTTTTGGTAGCTGTAGCGCTGGGTGCTGCCATCCGGGTATTGGTGGCTTTGCAGCTGGCCGTCGGCGTTGAAGCTTTGCCCTGTCTGGTAGATGAGGCTGGCTTCTGCGGGGTTTGCGCTGCCGTAGGTGGTTTCGCTGCGCTGGATGCGGCCTTGCTCGTCTCTTCGGTAGCGGGCGCTGCTGATGAGGCGGCCTTGTGCGTCGCTTTGTTCGTAGGCCGTGAGCTGGCCGTCCGGGTCGTACTGGTAGCTGGTGCGTTCGTCCAGCGTCTGGTCTGCTTTTTTGTGTTCTTCCCGTGTGATGCGGCCTGCGGCGTCATAGGCGTAGTGGTGGGTGTTGCCGCCTGCATCTACTCTCTGGGTGAGCCACCCGGATTTGTCGTAGGCGTAGGTGTTGGCGCCGCCCAAGGGGCGGGTTTCCTTGATGAGGCGGCCCGCCTTGTCGTATTCATAGGTGTGGCGATGGCCCAGCGCATCGGTGATGCTGAGCAGGCGTCCATGTGCGTCCCAGCTTTGCCGGGTGACACCGCCTAATGCGTCGGTGGTTTTTATGAGACGAGCCAAGGCGTCGTATTCGTACAGGGTGGTTCTGCCTTGGGCGTCTGTTGTACTAATGCGGTTGCCTGCCGCGTCCCAGGCCTGGTGTTGGGTTTGGGTTTTGCCGTGTTCGATGTGCTGCGTGACGGCGGTTTGCCTTTCCATTGGGTCGTATTGGCGGCTTTCCCGGTAGGTGGGGTAGTTGATCTGAGTGAGCAGGCCCGCCAGCGGGCTGCCTTCTGCACCGTATTCATAGGTCGTGACGTTGCCTGCCGGGTCGGTGGTTTTTGTCCGGCGGCCTATCTCATCGTAGGCAATGGTGGCTACAAGGCCGCCTGCGCCGGTGGTTTTGATGGGTAGGCCAGCGTCGCTGTATTCGATGCGCAGGCCCTGGCCTTGGTTTTGGCCGGGGGCAAGTTGTTCGATGACTTGTCCGGCTGCACTGTAACGGGTGCGGCTGGTTTGGCCGCTGGCGCGGATGACAGCGGTGCGGCGACCACGGACATCGTATTGGTAGCGGGTAGCCTCACCCTGGGCGTTGGTGATGCTGGTGAGGTTGCCTGCGGCGTCCCAGGCGTAGCGGGTGGTGCGGCCTTCAGGGTCAGTATGGGTCAGCGGCAGCCCCTGGCTGTTGTAGCTGGCGCGGCTGCTGTGGCCCGCCGCATCGCGCATTTCGGTGAGGTTGCCCCAGCTGTCGTATGCGTAGTGTTCGGTGAGGGCGTCCGGCCCCCGGCCGTCTTTGGCGCCTAGCGTGCTTTGGGTGCGCTGGCCCAGGCTGTCGTAGCGCCAGCGCCAGGTGCGCTCTTCGGGCAGGCCCACGGCTTCGGTGTGGGTGAGCGCCTGGCCTCGCTCTCCATAGCTCCAGGCGCTGACAACGCCCAAGGGGCTGGTGTGGCGGATGCGGCGTCCGGCCGCGTCGTATTCATTGCTTTCGCTGCTGCCGTCGGGCCAGATGATTTTGACGGGGCGGCGCGTCAAGGCGCTGTCGTACCAGATGCGGGTGGTTTGGCCGCGCGCGTCGGTGATGGCTTCGCTGTTTTTGTCCAGCCGCTGCACGTGCATCAGCTGCATGCCGGCCAGGGTGTTTTCTATCAGGCGGCCCGTGTGGTCAAAGCGCAGGCGCTGTTGCGCGCCGCCAGGCAGGCTGACAGCAATGCGGTATTCGCGGCGGATGTGTTCGTAGCCGACTTCGTATTCGGTTTTGCGCCCCGCTTCGTCAGTGAGGCTGTGCACCCGGGCGATCAGGCTCGGGCGGTTGAGCGCCGAGGCATGGTCGCACGGGCCGGGCATGGGCGCGATGGCGCCGCCGCCGCCTCCTCCTCCTCCTGCGCTGCCGCTGCCGCTGGCGGGCCGGGTGATGGTGTCTACGGAGACTGGGTAGTACTCCAGTTTGATTTGCCCGCCTTCAGGGTCCGTGCGGCGGCTGATGTGGCCGCCCGCGCTGTATTCGTAGTGCCAGACGCCGCCTCGCGCGTCGCTGGCTTTGAGCAGTCTGGCGTGCGCCAGCGCCGCTGCCGCGTTGCCGCTGGCCTGTATCGGCGCGGGCAGCGGCTGCCATTCGTAGCTAACGCTGTGGCCCTCCGTGTCTTGCACGCGCACGGGCAGCAGTCCGCCGCCGTAGTCAATGCTGATGACTTGCCGGCCCGCGTGGTCTTTGACGCCCAGGATGCGGCCGGCTTCATCTCGTATCAGGCTGGTTTTGACGCCCGCAGGACTGCTCCAGCTTTGCATGCGCCCTTGCGCGTCGTAGTCAATGGTGTTGCCCGCCTGGTCGTACCACTGCCAGCCCGTGATGTGCTCTGCCTGCCCCAGCGCGCGGATGGCGTTGTTTTCGTTCAGCCTCCAGATGTCGCCCGCTTTCACCGCGCCTGCGGCCAGCGCCGCATGGCAGTCTTGCCGCGCCGTGCTGGCTTTGCCCGCTTCCGCTGCCGCCAGCGTCGCGGCCGTGACTCTCTTGTAGATGCGCTCAGCCCGCCCGATGGCGATGATGGGCGCAGTTTGCCCGGGTGAGGCCCTCATGTAGGGCGCGCTTCTCAGGCTCAGGTCCGCCCACGCGTCGTTCAGGTACCACCGGCCCCAGCTCCAGGTGCGGTTGATGACGACGCGCCCTCCCGCTGTCTTGACGGCCAGGTCCTGCGTGCTTTCCGTGTAGTCCTGGTTGGGCAGGCTCACCCGCCTTTGGCTTTGCTGCGCTTGCACCGGCTGCAGCAGCAATAGCGTCAGCGCCAAGGTCACTACGGGCGCCGTCAGCAGGGGCAAAACTTTGGCGGAGGCGGCTAAAACCTTGCAGGGCATGAGGGGCTTCATTGGGTATTCGTGACGGGCAGAGGCTGGCTGTGGCGGGGTGAGGCGTTGCCGCATCAAAGTCAGGAGCAAATTTGAAGGGTCTGAAAACGGCCTTCGCGCACGTTCCACTAGGACGTCATGCTATTGAATGAGGAGCAAATAGACGACTACAGAAAGACACCCTCTTGGGCAGACTGCATGAGGCGGCGCGGATTGGCCAGACAAGAAAGTGGCAATGGCCTTCGGCCTGGCTGGCGCGGCCGAAAGAAGCGCTGATCCATTTGGCCCCGAATGGCTGGCATGGGAAGCAGCTCCCTACAACAAGCCAAATGCTATTTCTTTGATATTAAATACAAGATAGCAGGAAACGATGCAAAATACTTATTTGTGTTAGTGTCAGAAGATATCCGGTTATGCCTGAAATCATCGCTACCACCCAAAACGCGAAAACTCATGAAAACCTGTCATGCGTCTTTTTATATAAAAACACGTATTCTGCATCGTGCGAAAATATGACCACATTCAATTGCCTGCACTTGTCATTAATAAAATCCCTGAATATCATTCCGCCATCAAGCATATCGTCATTCGTCTCCTCTTTTTTCCATTTGTATCCTTGTCTTGCAAAGAAATCAATAAGGTTTTGACACGAGCAATCGAGTGCAAACAATATAGACTCGCTTGTGACAGCTTTTATGGCCAGGCGACGAATATCTTTTGCGGCCTCCATTTTTCTGATAACAAATTTGCCAAAGATATATTTCCTCTTCATTTCATATATTTCACAATAAATGTTATCGTCATGAATTTTCCTGATAAAAGACAGCCCGATTTCTTCATCTGTCGGCATGACACAATCGAGATTGAGATATATTTCATCAGGAGTAAAAAAAGTAATCATGACAAACAGCTCCATCAACCACTGACAGGAATACTATAGACTTACCCGCCCTTTCGCCGCCTGGCTGCAAAATTTATTTTCTCCCGCATGCGGATATCCTTTAACTATTTTCCAGCATACCAAATAATGTAATACGCTTTATCAAACCTATAGCGCCGGTTATTTAGCATCACCTCGACGAACAAACCATCATCTTTCAGAATGAACTCGTCAAAGAATTTACCCTTATCGAAAATATTCGTTTTCATCAATATTCCATTTTCATATACAACAAATTCTTCTTGAAATAAAACAGCCACCGCAATAAATAAAAATATAACTAATAATATACCATCTTCAAAAATAATCTCCCCCTTCATGATTCTATTGAAAAAGTTGGGGCTTATCGCGCACAAACAGCCGTCACTCACTATTAAAAACAGGATGATCAGCATCCCCATCACCAGAAAAAAGACAACCACCGCTTTTGGTTTTATAATGGCTTTTATCTGCCGCATATTACTTATCTCCATTGGCGCAAAAACAAGTATCAGATGAAGATTGATTTAATATCACATAGTGATTATAAGCGGAGCCAGAAAAAATTCCAGCAGCATACCCTACGGGCGTACCCACTATGCCTTCAATTAAGTTTTTATGTTCAGATCTGAGACTGATACCTTTCCTGAACATATCAGTTTCTACTGCAAACTCTATACCCTTATCAACAAATTTTCCACCAACAACGGTTACCGCAACCGATATCCAATCAACCTTTCTGAGATTGGAAATAGAGAATCCAGTTTGATTTAATAAATCCGTAACAGCTGCTCCAAAGACTCCACCAATAATACCGCCCACAAAACCATTTAAAAATGCCATTTTATAGCTAGAACAAGGTCTAACTCCGTGTATTCCATTAAGTGCCCATATGGTTCCCATATTAATAAGTCCACCGATTGTTCCACGTAAAAGTATAGTAGTTAGTGGCACAAATTCTCCCGACGGGTCATAGAACGCCACCGGGTTTCCATAAGCATACCCATAGACGTTTATGCCCCCCGCCAGCCCAATGGGATCTGCCTGCACATACCTGCCAATGCCCGGCGCATAGTCCCGGTTCCAGTTCTGGTGCAGCCCCGTTTCCGCATCAAAGTACTGGCCCGGCAGTCTCAGGTTGATTTGCGCCGTTGAGGCCGGATTGATTCTGGCCTTGCCGAAAGCCTCGTAGTTCGCTTTCCACGTCGTCTCGCCCGCCTTGTTCAGCGCCAATACGGGCGTTCCCAGGTGATCTGTGACCAGGTAGTGGTAGCTGGCTTCTTTGAGGCTCTGGCCTGCTGCAAGGTCAGCCTGCCAGATGGGGTCGGTGCTCCACAGGCTGCCTTCTTCTGCGTCTTCGTCCTCCTCGTTGGTTCTGGCTTGCTGCGTGTGGGGGTTGAATCCGTACGCTCTGGTGATCCGGCCTTCTTCATCGGCTTCGGCCATCAGGGCGCTTTCGCCGTTGATGTAGTAGGTGGTGCGGCTTGTTGCGCCTTGCGTAACAGTCTTGGCAATTCTTCGCCCAAAGGGGTCGTAACGGTATTGGACGGTGAAGCCATCTGCGCTGTCCTTGATTTCGCTGAGTCTTCCTGCTGCGTTGTAGCGCCAGTTTCTTTCCCAGCCTGCGCCGGTTTCCTTGATGAGGTGGCCCTGCGCGTTGTAGCTGGCGCTGACTTGTTCGGTTTGGCTTTGCTGCGCGGGGGCGTTTTCGTCGAGCGCCCGGGGGTATTGCAGCAGCTGGTTGGCTTCGTTGTAGGTCCACGCTCCGGCCTGGTGGGCGCTGCTCAGGCGGTTGCCTGCGGCGTCCCAGCTGTAGGCTTCGTTTGGCAGGCCTTTTTCTTGCAGCGCCTGGTCTGGCTCGGCCTGGGTGAGGCGGCCCAGGCGGTCGTAGGCGTAGGCGCTGGCGCCTTCTTCGCTTTCGATGCGTGTGATGTGGCCCGCCAGGTTGCGGCTGTAGCGGCGCTGGAGTAGCTGGGCTGCGTTGGCTCCGGCGCCCTGGGGTTTGGCTCCGGTGACTTGCAGTTGCGCCAGGCGCTGGAAGGCGTCGGGCTTTTGCGTGATGCGCGCGCCTGCGGGCAGCTCGATTTGGCCGGGCATGAGCCATTGGTAGGCGCCTAGCGCAATGCGGCTTTGGTCGGGCAGGCTGATTTGTTTGAGCCGGCCTTTTTCCCAAGCAAAGTCCTGGCGGCTGCCGTCGGGCCAGCTTTGGCTTTGCAGCTGGCCGTCGGCGTTGTAGTTTTGGCCGATGGTGTGGGTGAAGGTGCTGCCGTCTGCCTTGGCATAGGTCAGGCTGGTTTGGGTGATGCGCCCTTGTTCGTCTCTTTGGTAGCGGGCGCTGCTGATGAGCTGGCCGTTTGCGTCTTTTTGTTCGTAGGCGGTGAGCTGGCCGTCGGCGTCGTAGCTGTAGCGGATGTTTTCGCTCAGGGCCGCGCTGGCGTCTGGGGGGTAGGCGCCGTGGGGGGCGTGGGTGCTTTTGCTGATGAGCTGGCCGGCTTTGTTCCATTCGTAGCGCGTTTGGCTGCCGTCTGCGGCTGTGCGCTGCGTGGGCTGGCCCGCAGGGTCGTATTGCCATTCGGTGGCCTGGCCCAGCGGGTTGGTTTCCTTGATGAGGCGGCCGGCCGGGTCGTATTCAAAGCGGTAGATGTGGCCCAGCGGGTCAGTGACGCTGAGCAGGCGCCCTTGTGCGTCCCAGCTTTGTTGGGTGATGCCGCCCAGTGCGTCGGTGGTTTTTGTGGGGCGCGCCAGGGCGTCGTATTCGTGCAAGGTGGTGTTGCCTTGCGCGTCCGTGGTGCTGATGAGCTTGCCTTCGGCGTCCCAGGCCTGGCCGGTGATGAGGCTGGTGTTGCCACCGCTGCCGCTGGCGTTGGGGGTCTGGATGGTTTGGGTGCGCTGACCGCGCGGGTTGTAGCCGTAGCGCTCGCTCCAGCCGGGGGTTTGGATGCCTTGCATGAGGGCGCTGGGGCTGCCTGTTTTCTGGCCCCAGTCCACGGCGATGGTGTTGCCGGCCGGGTCGGTGAGGCTGGCTATTTGTCCGGCTTCGGTGTAGCTGGCTTTCCATTGCGCCCCGCTGGGCTGGGTGAGGGTTTGGGGCAGGCCGTTTTCTGCGTAGTCGATGCGGCTTTGCTGGCCCTGGGCGTTGCGCCAGGCGACAAGCTGGCCGGCTTTGTCGTAGCGGGCCGTTTGCTGGTGGCCGCTGGCGCTGGTGATGGATGTGAGGCGCCCCCGGGCGTCGTATGCGTAGCGACGGGTGTGGCCCAGGGGGTCGGTTTCGCTGGTGAGGTTGCCTGCCGCGTCGTATTCAAGGCGGCTGGTGTGGCCCAAGGGGTCGGTTTCGCTGGTGATCAGCCCCTGGCTGTTGTAGCTGGCGCGGCTGCTGTGGCCCGCCGCATCGCGCATTTCGGTGAGGTTGCCCCAGCTGTCGTATGCGTAGTGTTCGGTGAGGGCGTCCGGCCCCCGGCCGTCTTTGGCGCCTAGCGTGCNGCGCAGGCGGCTGTTCCAGCGCGGCTTGCGCGAGCTGGCGCAGGCGGGCGCGCAGGGCAGCGGCGACATCCTCGAATACGCCCAGGGCCTGCCCGTGCTGCGCACCGCCCGCGCCACAGGCGGGCACCCCCCACGCCTGGAAAGCAGCGTGCAGCGGCGCGTAGAAGAGCCAGCTCCCCGGCCGCCGCCGCTGGGGTATCCACCCCAGATGTTGCCTCCCGAAGCACCGCCGCTTCCAGCCCCGCAGCTTGTGCCGCTCACACGCGTGAAGCTGGTGCAGGCACCGTCTTTGCGGGTATCGCCCGATGCGCAGTCAAATTCGTAGGCCGCGCACGCTTGTGTCTGGTAGCTCGAGCAGCTGGCAGCTTTGGCGGCCTGGCGTGCGGTGTCTGCCGGTGTGGCGCCCGCCACGGCTTGCGCCTGGCCTTGCTCCAGAAACTGGCGGATGGCCTGTTGCACTTGCACGCTGGGCTGGCGCCCCAGGCCCCGGCCGATCAGCTCGCTGATGACCTGGGTATTGACGCGCACGCCTTTGCTCAAGGGCTTGATGCCCGTGATGCGGTAGGGAATGCTGATGCGGCTTTTGGCGGCCAGCTGCCGGGGCAGTTCGCCAAAGAATTCGTAGCGGTAGTGCTCGTCGCTTGCGGGCCATGTAAAGCGCAGGTTGTCCGCGCGCACGAGGCCGTAGTTGCTCAGGGTGATTTCTCCGGTGATTTCTTCTCCCTTTTGCAGCTGCGGCAGGTTGATGCTCAAAGGCTCCATGAGCACTACGGGAGCAGGCACTTCGGTGCGGTAAGTGGCTTCGAGGACGATGTCGTAGACGTCGCGCACGGTGGTTTCAGTGACGTTGAATTCGACGCTGACGAGCTGGTAGTCCAGAAAGATGCGTTCGCTGGCCGTGAGGGCGGCTTTGACGTTGATGCGGCCGCTGGCGTCCATATGGTTCGCCGCGCTGGCGCGCCAGCGCCAGTGGCCAGGGGTGAGCTGGCTGAATTCGGCCACGCCTGCCGCATTGGTGGTGGCGGTGTGCATTTGCCCCGTGAGGGTTTCGTGCTGGAGCGTGATGCGCGCGCCTTGCAGGCCGGCTATGGGCCTGCCCTGGGCGTCTGGCGTGTTGGTGTAGATGTCCACAAGCTTGAAGCGCGCGCCGCCTTTGCCTTCCTTTGCAACGGCTACGGTGACGGGAACTGTCACGGGCGCGGCTGCGCCGTCCGCGCTGACCTGGAGCTGGAGCGGGTGGTAGCCGTCGGGCACTTTGCCATCCGGGCTGGCGTCAATCTGGATGGCGCTGCCCTGGCCTGGAGCCAGTGCGCCGATTTGTGCGCCACTGGTCAGGCGTATCCATCCGGGCGGGGCTTTGCCTTCGCGCGTGAGCAGGGCCAATCGCACGTTTTGCGCGGCGCTGTAGCCTTTGTTGGTGAGGGTGATCTTGCCGCTGGCGCTTTGGCCTTGCTGCACGCCGATTTCCAGCGCCGCCGGTTCGGGCACAAGGCCCGGGCGCGCTTCATGCAGCTGGTAGTCGAGTTTGAGGCGCGCGCGCGGCTCTTTGCCGCTTTCCTTGGCAAAAAGTTTGAGGATGACGGTGCCTGTCGCGCCCGCGCCTGGTTCGGCTTTGAGGGTGATGCTGGTTGGCACGGTGCTGCCTGCGGCAATGTCCACTGGCGCGCCGGGCTGTACGCTGATGCCAGGCGGCAGGTTGCCCGAGGGCTGGTCGGCCGGCTCGGCCCGCCAGTGCACGCCCGTGGCGCCCGCGCCTGCGCTGGCGCTCACTTGCAGGGTGGCTGTGCCGGCTACGCCGCGCACAGCGTTGAGTTTGTATTGCTCCCAATCCACGCTCAGGCGGTTGATGGCAAAGCGCGCCTGGGGGGCGCGGCTGGCCCAGGCCGCATCTTGCGGGTGGATGACGCGCACTTCGTACACGCCCGCATCACTTGTTTGCGGCACGAATTCGTAGTCAATGCGCCCGGCGCTGTCGCTGAGCAGGTGGATGCGGCGCTCAAAGCCTTGCACGCGCAAGATCATGAGCAGGGGCGCGCCAGGAACCGGCTGACCGCTTGCGCCATTGCCACCGCCGGAGCTGATGGCTTCGCCGCGTATGCGGATGGGGGTGCTGCCAAAGGATTCGGCCGGGCTAGCGCTGATGCCGCGCACGGCGTAGGGCAGTTGAATCGGTGCGGGGGCATCTGTTCTTTGCACGGTGACGGTGCGCCGGGCTTCAGCGGTTTTGCCCGCAGCGCTGGTGGCCACGGCCCGCAGCACGTGGGCACCATCGGGCACGCCTTTCAGTTTCCAGCGGGCCGACCAGGGCGCTTGCGTGCGGCTGGCCAGCAGCTTGCCGTCTGCGTACAGATCAACTTTGGCGATTCCGCTGGCGTCCAGGGCGCTGACGGCAACTTCAGCTTCAGCGCTCAAGGTGGCATTCAGGGCAGCGTTTTCTGCCGGGCTGATGAACATGAGGCTGGGCGCGCTGACGGTGCGGCTGACGTGCACGGCCCGGCTTTCGGCGCTGTTGCCCTGGGCGTTGCCGGCCACGGCCGTGAGGCTGTGCGTCCCTTCAGCCAGGGGGACTGTGGCGGCAAAGCTGCCGCTCAAGCCCGTGGTAATGGGCGCGCCAGCAGGCTGCCCGTCCACGCGCACTTGCACGCGCGAGCCGGGGGCGGCCGTGCCGGTAACGCTGATTTGCGGCGCGGCCACGCTGGCGCCATCAGCCGGGGCGGTGATAACGGGTGCGGGCGGCGCGCTCATCTGGAGCGTGAAGTTCACGCTCTGGCTGCTTTGGCCGCCCTGGCCGTCGCTGGCCTGCACCTCAAGGGTGTGGCTGCCGTTGGCCAGCTGCGCGAAATCCAGAAACTGGCTGAGGGTGACGGACTGGGTATTGGCCCAGGTTCTGCTGAATGCGGCCACGCCATCGATCAGGCCCTGAATCTGCGCCACGCCAGCGTCGCTCTCGGCGTGGATGGTGAGCATGCCGGGCTGGGTGATGACGCTGCCCGCTTGCAGGCTCTGGCCGGCAAAGGTCAGGCTTAGGGCGGGACCTTTGCCAGCTGGCCCGCCAGAGCGTTGCACGGTGACTTGGCGGCTGGTGGTGGCCACTTTTCCAGCAGTGCTGGTGGCGCGGGCGGTGAGGGTGTGCAGGCCGTTGCGCACGCCCGCGAGCGGCCAGGTGGCCTGATAAGTGGTTTGGTGCGGCACGGCTGCCAGCAGGGCCAGGCGCTGGCCGTCTGCCAGCAGCTCGATTTCACGTGCGGCTTGCGCGTCGCTCACGGAGACGGCAATGAGCGTGTCGACCGTGAGCACGGCCCCTTCTGCGGGCTGCTCGAACTGCACGGCCCAGCCGGTGGGCGCATAAGTCACGGCGCGCGGCAGGGCCACGGCGGCCAGGCTGCCGTCGGCTGCGCGGAACTGCACGTAAAGCCGCTTGTCTCCCGGCTCGGGCGTAAGTGTGTGGCGGGCCGTTGTGGGCGTGCCGGTCATGCTTTGCCAGGCTGCGCCAGCAAAGTCAGACTGCTCGGCAATGCGGTAGTGGGCCGCCTGCGGGCAGACCAAGCGCAGCTCAATAGCGCGCTGGCGCGTGAGGTAGCCGCCCACGGGGGTCGCCGTGCAGTCCAGCATGGGCAGCGCGGCCAAATGCTGGCCCCAGTCCACACCTGCGCTGACGGCATTGCCCTGCCCTTGCGGGTTGCTCGTGGCTTCGCGCGGGCCTGAAATGTGGCCCCACCAGTTGCCACGGGCATTGACGACGGCCGCAGGCAGCAGGTTTTGCACGCCGTAGCGGCTGTTGCCAGCGATGGACGAGCCGCTGATGACAGGCGTGGCGCCGTTTTGCGCCAGCAGGCCGATGGCGTTGTTTTCCAGCCGGGACTGGGTGATGACGGGCGAGCCTTCGCCTGTGACGCGCAGGCCCACACCGCTGTGCTGCAAGTCAAGGCGTTCAAAGCGCCAGGCGCCGCCGGGCAGACTCAGGGCCGCACCGCCTTCGCCTGAAACGCCCTGACCCGCCACGCCGCCAGCGTAGCGAACGCTCAGGCCGTCGAGCATGAGGCGCCCGGGTTTTGCTTCAGGCGCGACGGCAATGCCCAGCCAATCGCCTGGCTGGGGCTGGCCGGGCGCAGCGCCCGTCTGGCCTCCGGCCTGGTCATCCGCCTGGCTGGTGAACATCACGCCCGCTGCCGTGCTCAGCTGCCCGCGCACGCGCAGGCCCGCGCCCGCGCCGAATTTGACGATGACGCCTTCGGCCACGCTCAGGCTGGCCGTGGCATCCGCCTGGGCATGGCCGGGCCACGGCGCCGCCAGGCAGGCAGCGGCCAGCGCCGCGCCAGCCAGCCGCCTGGCCGCGCGCACCCTCACGCCAGCTGGCAGACAGGCATTGAAAAGAGGAGCAGATTCAAGGGGACCAAAACGCCGTTCTGCGCTTTCTGCACTAGGACGTATTGCTACGAAACAAGGAGCAGATTCAGCGCCTTCTTTCCGCTCTGTGCCTGGGCGGCGCGCAAGGGCTGCAAACAGTGTGCGAAACAAGGTTTTCATGATGGCAGCCTCACGGTTGAACCACGATGGGCGCGCTGGTCACAGGCGCAAATCCCGGCGCGCTGGCCGTGATGCGGGTCACGCCTGCGGCCAGCGCCTTGATGACAACGCCGCCTGAAGCCCCCTCCCCCGCGTTCCACACACCCGAAGCCGCCACGCTGGCCGCCGAGGGCACCGAACTGGTGAAGGTGATGGCCATGTTCTGCGCAGGCATTTGGTTGTCAGCGTAGTAAGCGCCGGGCACGTTCGCCCGCACAGACAGGTAGCCAAAGCTTTGCCCCGCCTGCATTGACGCGGGCGCTGGATACGCGAATGCCAGCGCAGGCGTTACTGTCTCCGCCACCATTGCGTCAGGCTCAAAACCGGCCGCGCTAGCTTCTATTTGTGTGCTGCCCAGGCCAACGCCTGTCACGGGAATGAAGGCGTATCGCTCGCCAGCGTTGATGGTGACCGTCTCCGGCACGCGGCATACGTCCTGTGACACGCAGCGCAAGCGCACCTTCACGGCATCGCCGCCTGCCACGGACTGCCCATTGACCATCCTCATGACATACAGCTCATGGATAAAGGCCTTCAGGCCCTTGCCCACCACCAACTTGCTCAGGCCGCCTTGCAGGCCCAGTTGCACCGCCTGCTGCGCGGCTTGCACCGTCTGCACTTCCGACTGGCCGCTGGCAATGCCCGCAATGCTGGCGCTGACGCGGTAAGTGCCCGCTTTCACAGGCTGCGCCACATACAGCGGGCCTGCCGAATTGCTGCCCGCAGCGATCACGGCCTGGTTGACGAGTTTTCCGCTGCCGTCGTAAAAACCATTGACCACGCCCGCAGGCTGCTGATCCGTCAGGCCCAGTTGAACGGTCAATGGCCGATCCGCCGTCTGGTTGTCTTGGTAATGCGCGCCCGGCACGCGCAGGACAAACCAGAAGTCATCACGCACGCTGGCTGTCGTGCGCGCGCCGTCCAGATGGGTAAAAACAATCTGCGGCGCAATCACTTCCATCGGCATCGTCACTGCCGCCATGCCTTCGGCTTGGGCTTCAATCTGCGTGCTGCCAAGGCCAACGCCTGTGACGGGAATAAAGGCGTATCGCTCGCCAGCGTTGATGGTGACCGTCTCCGGCACGCGGCACACGTCCTGCGACACGCAGCGCAAGCGCACCTTCACGGCATCGCCGCCTGCCACGGACTGCCCATTGACCATCCTCATGACATACAGCTCATGGATAAAGGCCTTCAGGCCCTTGCCCACCACCAACTTGCTCAGGCCGCCTTGCAGGCCCAGTTGCACCGCCTGCTGCGCGGCTTGCACCGTCTGCACTTCCGACTGGCCGCTGGCAATGCCCGCAATGCTGGCGCTGACGCGGTAAGTGCCCGCTTTCACAGGCTGCGCCACATACAGCGGGCCTGCCGAATTGCTGCCCGCAGCGATCACGGCCTGGTTGACGAGTTTTCCGCTGCCGTCGTAAAAACCATTGACCACGCCCGCAGGCTGCTGATCCGTCAGGCCCAGTTGAACGGTCAATGGCCGATCCGCCGTCTGGTTGTCTTGGTAATGCGCGCCCGGCACGCGCAGGACAAACCAGAAGTCATCACGCACGCTGGCTGTCGTGCGCGCGCCGTCCAGATGGGTAAAAACAATCTGCGGCGCAATCACTTCCATCGGCATCGTCACTGCCGCCATGCCTTCGGCTTGGGCTTCAATCTGCGTGCTGCCCAGGCCAACGCCTGTCACGGGAATAAAGGCGTATCGCTCGCCAGCGTTGATGGTGACCGTCTCCGGCACGCGGCATACGTCCTGTGACACGCAGCGCAAGCGCACCTTCACGGCATCGCCGCCTGCCACGGACTGCCCATTGACCATCCTCATGACATACAGCTCATGGATAAAGGCCTTCAGGCCTTTGCCCACCACCAACTTGCTCAGGCCGCCTTGCAGGCCCAGTTGCACCGCCTGCTGCGCGGCTTGCACCGTCTGCACTTCCGACTGGCCGCTGGCAATGCCCGCAATGCTGGCGCTGACGCGGTAAGTGCCCGCTTTCACAGGCTGCGCCACATACAGCGGGCCTGCCGAATTGCTGCCCGCAGCGATCACGGCCTGGTTGACGAGTTTTCCGCTGCCGTCGTAAAAACCATTGACCACGCCCGCAGGCTGCTGATCCGTCAGGCCCAGTTGAACGGTCAATGGCCGATCCGCCGTCTGGTTGTCTTGGTAATGCGCGCCCGGCACGCGCAGGACAAACCAGAAGTCATCACGCACGCTGGCTGTCGTGCGCGCGCCGTCCAGATGGGTAAAAACAATCTGCGGCGCAATCACTTCCATCGGCATCGTCACTGCCGCCATGCCTTCGGCTTGGGCTTCAATCTGCGTGCTGCCCAAGCCAACGCCCGTGACAGGAACGTAGGCATAGTTCTCGCTGGCCTTGATGATGACCGCTTCCGGCACGCGGCATACGTCCTGCGACACGCAGCGCAAGCGCACCACCACCGACTCGCCTGCCGCAGCGGGTTTGCCATCGACCAGCCTTTGCACATACAGCTCGTAGGGATGCATCTTCAGGCCCTTGCCCACCACTGCCTTGCTCCGCCCGCCGGGCAGGCCTAGAAGAAGCTGCGCCTTTCCATCCACCCGCACGTCGATGGCCTGCCCCGTCAGGCCGTCCGAAGCAATTTCCAGCTTCGTCTGTCCCTGGGACAGCCCTTTGATGGCCAGCGGCGCTTGTCCGAACACCTGCCCCGGCGGCACGAAGGTTTCCGAAGGGCTGACGCTGGCAATCTGGGGGTCTTTCACGCTGGCCTTAACCGTGACGCCGCCTGCCGGCGCTGCCTTGGAGAGCTTGACCCGGCGGGTGCGCGTGCGGTCCACGTTCAGCGCCAGATCACCGGCAGGCTCGAAGCCGAGCGAAATTGCGTCCACCTGCACCGCCGCCACAGCCTGCCGGTAAGCGGCGCCAGAAGCCGTCAGCTTCGCCTGGCCCAGAGCCACGCCCCGGATATCAAAACGTGCCTGGCTGCCGCCTGCTGGCACCTGGATGGATGCTGGCACGGTGGCCACGCCCGCAGGCTTGAGTTCCAGCCTGACAGTCAGCCCACCCGCTGGCGCCGGTTCGGTCAGCTCCAGCACGCCTTGCGCCTGCGCGCCCGGCGCTACAACCAGGCTGGCAGGCAACACCAGCGCCTTGCCACGCACGGTGACGCTGGCCAGACCTGTGCCCAAGCCTTCGGCTTGCGCGCTCAGGCGGCTTTCACCATCTTGCAGCCCGGTAACTTCAAAGCTGGCGCTGCTTTGGCCCGCCGCAATCAGCAAGCTGGCGGGCGCTTGCAAAACGGCGCTGTCGGAGTTGCCCAGCGTTACGTTCAGGCCGCCGGCTGGTGCGGCATGAGGCGCATGCACCGTCATGGCATAAGGGCGCTGCACGCCCACCGTGGCCGCTGCTGGCGTGATTTGCAGCGCGGGCAAATCAGTCACTTCCACCTGGAGCGTGGCCGCGCCCAACCGGGCGTGGCTGGCCGTGATGACGGTCTGGCCCAGTTCCAGCGCCTGTATTTCCACGTCTGTTCCCGGCTGCCCTTCTTCGACCGTGACGCGAGAGGCGGCGGATGCCACGGACGGCACGCTGCTGCTCAAATCCACCTGGACGCCGCCTGCCGCAGCCGGCTCGCTCAGCGCCAGCCGGACGATGGCGACAACGCCGGGGCTGAGCTTGAGCGCGGCTGGTTCCAGCGACAAGGGCGCCTGTCCTATCTGAACCACCCCTTGCCGGACCAGATAGGGAATGCCCACCAGGCCCCAGACCACCGCGCCCCGGATCGTGCCCGCTGGAACGGCAATGGCGTTGAGGGCATTGTTTTTCGCAACAATGCCCTGGCCCACAGGCGAAGCCGCCAGATCAATGCTGATGGCCGCCGCGCTGTGATGTTGCAAAAGCAGGTAATTGAGCGTGGGCGCGCAGCCTTCCACAACCAGGCCGCTGCCGTAGGACATGTGAACATGCTCAAGCACGGTGCGCGCGCCTTGCGTGCCGGCCGTCAGCTTCCATTGCAGCCAGTCTCCCGGTGCGGGCGTGGCTGCGTCAGAGGTGATGGTGATGGGCTGCGCCGCCGTTCCCACAGCTTGCAGCGCGCCCTTTCTGACTGTGAAGCTGGCATGAGCCGCCATGCGTACCTGCGTGCCGGGCTGAATGGTGAGCGTTGCGCCGTTATCCAGCACCACGTCGCCCCGCAGGATGTAGGGCGACTGCGCCGCACTCCAGGTTGTGCTGGAAGCAATCGTTCCGGTGACTTCCGTTGCTGCCCACGCGCTGCCCAGGCAGGCAGCCCATGCCAGCATTAGCAGGCCCATGAAGGGCAGGGTTTGCCGCAAGAGCCGCTGCAAAAACGCAGGCAGCGGGTGCGCCGCAGAACGCAAAGCCTCGCGCAGCATTGAAAGCATCAGGACGATGGCCGGTTTCATGATGGGTTTTCCTTCAAATTCCACACAAGGGCGGCAAAGGCTGGCCGGCATGGGCCGCCACCGCTGCTTGCCGTTGCACATATTCCGCATAGGCTGGCCAGCCGCCAGCCAGCCACATCACTGCGCTGGCCGAAGACCGGTTTTGCGCGTTCTTCTGTCCGTTCTGCTGCTCCTGCCAGAGCTGACGCGCCTGGGCCAGACGCTCCGGCGAGCCTGCGATCACCAGCCACCGGCGCGGTGCCGGCAGAGGGTGGCGCGCCAGCGCGTGCAACTGGCGCAAGGCCCGGACTGCATCGGCTCCCAAATCGGTAACGTCTTGCGCCGCAGCGGGCAGGCGGTCAGCCAGCTCCCTGACCTGAGCAGGCGGCATGTCCAGCACGGCCAGACGCCATGCGCCATTGCCAGCGCCTTGCCACAGCTCTTGCGCATCCACCTGATCGGCGGGCAGGCTGGCCTGGCTGCCGCTGACGGCGCGGCCAGCCTGCCGCCAAGCGTGTGAGCCGCCCAGCAGTACGTGCACGCTCCGGTATTGGCCGCTTTGCCGCAACAAAACGCATTGCCTGGACAGCTCCGGCAAATCCACCCCCGTGCCTACCAGCACAAGCGACTGTTCTTTCAGAAACGGCTTGTCCGGCAGATCGGTCAGATCAACAGCCATGACGCCTTCCAGCGCCAGGCGCTGGCGCTGGCCCGCGTCACGCACGTCCACCCACTGCCCGCCAGGCGCTTCGGCAGCGGCGCGCGCCAGATCCCACGGCAGCCAGCAGGCTTGTTCTTCTTCTGTGTAAACGGCGGCCTGCCGCCGGACAAACGGCACGGCCCGGACCGCCGCGCCGAGTGGTCTATCGCAGCCGGGCGCTTCGTCAGACCGCGCGGCTTCACTGCGGCCTGCGTTTGCGCAAGCCAGCAAGACGCCCGCGCTGATCAGCAGCCAGCAACACAAAGGCAGACGGCGCATGGCAGCTCCTGCCCTCATTGCAGGTCACGCCCTGCGCGGCGGCGGTGCTGAAGCACAGCCAGCGCGCCAAGCATCGCGCCCAGAAGCCAGAGCGAGCCGCGTTCCAGCGCCGGAACAGCCGTGATCTGCGCGCCCACGATGGGGCCGCCAGGGTCCTTGATGACGCCATTGACCGTCAGGTCGTCGTCGCCCCAGCCGCCGTCGCGAATGGTGAAGGTGACGGTGTTGCCGCTGATTTGCACACCCTGGGCCGGGTACCAGATGGCCTTGTTGCGCGACAGCGGGTTCTTGCCGTATTTCATGTAGCCGGTGATGCCCTTGAGGTCAGGCCACGTGGTGGTCACGGTCACTTCGCTGCCAGGCGTGCAGCCCTTCAGCTCGAAGTCGAACAGACCGTGCGGCAGCAAGAAATGCTCCAGCGGCTTCAATACACCCCTGGGCGCAGCCATGCGAGTGCGGTTCGGGTCGAACACGCAGCCATCGCCGCCGCCGGATACGGTCGCGGTCACCTTGCCAGTGCCCGTGGCCGTCTGGCCTTCAAAGTGCTTGCCAGATTGCAGCGCCGTTGCAGGCAGATTGGTCATATGCGCCAGCAGCGGCTGCGCCGCGCCGTCAGCCGTGATGCGAACCTCGAAACTGCCCGGCTCGTGATTGGCCGTCAGTGCGGGTGATGTCGCCACCCCGTCCGCGCCGCTTTGCGCTTGCGCGTCCAAGCCAGCGCCAGCGAAGCGAGCCGAGGGGCCGCTGCCAGGCAACGCGAACGTCACGGCAACGCCCGTGCGCGGGCGTTGCTGCGCATCCACCACACGCACGCTCAGGGGCTTGCCATAGGCCGCGCCAACTGCGGCCTGCTGGTTCAGGCCATCCACCGCTTCCAGCCTGAAAGCAGCGGGCGCGCCTTGCGGCTCGTTGGTCAGCATGAATTCAACGGGCTGCGCACCTTGCGCCTGCGCGGTAATGACGTAACTGCCCGCTACCGCGCTCGCAACAGGCGCAGGCGCTGTAGCCAAGCCCTGCGCGTCTGTGACGGCGTTCACGCTGGCCGCTCCGTTAAAGCTGGCGCTGGCACCGCTGGCGGGCGCATTGAAACGCACCTGCACGCCCGCTACAGGCTGCCCTTTCACATCCTGCACCTGTAGCTGCAAGGGCTGCGCGAAGGCCGTGGACACCAGCGCAGACTGGCCTGAACCCGATCGCACCACCAGCTTGCGCTCCTGCTGTGCGGCTTGCGGCTGGCGCTGTGCCACGCCCATCCAGCGCGCCACATCCAGTAGCGCGGTATCCGCTCCAGCCCCCGGAGGCAATGCTTCCAGCCGTACCTGAAGTTGCGCCAGGGCCTGGAGCGCGGCTTTCCAATTGCCCTCATTCTGTGCCTGCCTTGCCTGCCCAACCAGCTTCAGATCGGCAGGCTGAGCGGCGGAAAGCGCCTTCAGCGTCTGCACAGTAATTTCGGCTGCTTCGTCCAGGCCAAGCACCGCCACGCGCAGCGCCGCTTCATCGAGCGCCTTGTCTGCCTCATCCAGCAGTTGCGTCTTGATTTGCAGAGTTTGCGATGACTGCGGCAAAGCCAGCCGCAAGGCCGCGGATTCGCTTTGTCCCGCCAGCAGGCGCCAGTTCCATTGCAGCTGCTGCGGCTGGCTGAGGGCAGGCGGCGGCTCTGCGTCCTGCGCCGCCAAGCCCGCAGGCAGGGGCAGCCGCAGCTTCACGTTCTGCGCTGCGCCATCGCTGGCATGGCTGTGAACGGTCATCTTCACGGGCAGGCGGTCGCCCGCCAGTGCCGGTTCAATGCGCGTGACGGGCGTGAGCGCCTGCACTTGCTGCGCGGCATAGGCGCTCCAGAACGCGCTGGCCTGCCCCTGTATGGAAGCCAGCAGGTCAAAGCCCATTACCCAGGACTGACCATGCCCCCATGTGGAGCCGACCATGACAGGCTGGCCGCCAGCAAAGGCCGTAGCCACCACCTGGCCCGGGCGGGCTGCATGCAGTTTCATGCCATGCAAGGCCCCTGTCGTCCGCTGCGCGGATGCTTGGCCGGGGAACTGGACGGACAAGTCATTGCCCATGCTAGCCCCATCGAAGCCTGCGCCCAGCACATCAGCCAGCTGGTTGATGCGCCACGGGCCGCTGCCCGCGCCCGGCAGACCGTCAGCCACCACGGTCGCGCCGCGCCGCACAGCAGCGCGCAGTTCGGCCAGCGCCTGTTCATCGAGTTTTTCTGCGCCGCCGTGCAGCCACAGCATGTTGTATTCATTGCTGCGCTGCGCGGCATTCCAGTCCGCCAGAGTGCTGACGGTTTGCACGGAATGCGCCTGCCCCGCCAGCGCGCTTGCGGCCATGCGGGCTACCTGCTCTTCGCAAGCGCTTTGCTGAGCTGGCGCGGCCTGCGGGCAAGAAACCAGCATCAGCACCCGCGCCTGCGCCATCAGGGTTTGCTCCAGACTGGCCGCCCCAGCCTTGCCCAGCACCACCAAACCCAGCAAAGCGCTGTTGTTGGATATTTGCGGGTCTGCCGTGCGCGCGCCCGCGCTGATAGGCCAGGCAATTTGGCGGTCTTTGCCGTCAGCGGCCGCCTCGGCCTTCACATGCAGGGTGAGCGTGGCGCTCTGGCCCGCTGGCAGGCTGCCGAGCGCCCATGCGCCATCCGCATACTGGCCCAGGCTGGCGGCATGGCTTTGCAAGGCCAGGCCATCCGGCACTTTGGCCTGCACAAGCACGGCTTGCGCCGCATGCGCGCTGGCGTTGCGCACCGTGACCGTGACGGAGGTTTGCTCACCGCCGCGCAATTGCGAGCGCTGCGCCTGCGCCTGCACAGCCAGGTCGGCTGATTCGCCGCCCGGTGTCGCGTCCGGCCTGCGCCGGGCAATCAGGTAGCCGCTGGCGTGCGTGCCTGCCGTCAGCGTAATGTCGCGTATCAGGCCCGGCTGCACCACGCCGCCTGCCGTGCCCGCTGCCCAGGCGCCATCCACCCAGCCGTCCTCCGCTACGGCTTCCAACTGATAGCGCCCCGGCATCAGGCCAGTGAAGCTGAACGCGCCCGCAGGGTCGGTGTAGCCCTGTTGCAGCACGTTGCGCCCGGCCAGGTCCACGCCCTTGAGCAGCACTTGCAGGTTGCCGTCGGCAGGCTCACCAGCTTCGCGCACGCCGTTGCCGTTGCTGTCACGCCAGGCCAGGCCGGAAAGAGATGCCTTTTCGCCCTGCGCGAATTCAATGACGTATTGCCCCGTTGTGTCAGCATCAAACACGTGGAGGAAGTAAGACCAGCTCAAATCATCCTGGCGGCTTTTGGAAAGCCAGAAATTCTGCGGCGGCAGCACCTTGCCGTCGCTGCGCACCACGCGGGCAATGCTTTTCTGGCCCCTGAAAGGATCGGCTACCTTGGCGTGCACCAACCCCTTGGCCGCATGAAAGGCCAAGCGCTGCGTGCTGCCCGAAGCGGGCGTCAGCCGGGCCTGCGCGGAAACATCCGCCACTTCAGCGTCGCCGCCTGCAGAGTCATACACCCTATAACCACCGCCTTCTTCCGCCAGAAAGTCGGCAATGTCGTCGTGCCCATCCAGATCCACCAGCACGTCTCGCACCAGCTTGTGCGTGCGCACCTGCTTGATAAGCGAAGTGACGGCGCCGCCCAGCGAATCTGCATGCGTGAAGCTGGCATCAAACTCAACGAAGCGCCCAGCCAGCGAGGCTTCCATCACCCAGCGCCCCATGCGGGCCTGCCGGCTGGCGATGTCACCAAAGTCCAGCAGCAGGCTTTTGCCCTGCAATTCGTTGCCCACGTAGCCGCCCAGAATGCGGAAATCCACCAACAGCCCCTGATGGTTTTCAACGATTTTGGGCTGCGCCGTTTCAATGCTGGTGCGCATGGATGCACCCGCGCCCACATTGGCCACGCGCACGCCCAGCGTGAAAGGTTCTACCGGCTCCACGGCAGGCGTCATCGGGTCGTCGCCTTGCACGTCCGTGGGCAAAAAGTAATCCAGCGCCAGCAGCGGCTGAGGCCGCACCACCACGTAATCCGGCGCAACTTCCACTTTGGTGCTCTTGCCGTTCAACGTGTAGCTCAAGTTCGCACCAATGAAGTACATGCGCCCATGGGCCGTATCGCCACCCGCACCCTGCGCCGGGATGATGAGCCAGTGCACATCAGCCACACTGCCGCCCGCAATGCTGCCGCTTCCATCCAGCGCACTCAGCCCCTCCTTGCGGTCAATCCTCTGGAAAAACACGGCGCCTGCCGCATTGGGATCCGCTGTTGCCGTGACAGGCTTTTGATCCTGATCAGCAAAAGTCAATTCCAGCCGGACGTTTTCAATCTTGTCCTGCAAGGCATTGCGAATCACCAGATGCGCATCAAACGCCTGCCGCTCCAGCGACAGCTTCTGCTCAATGACGATCCGCACTTCCGCGCAGTACGCCTCCTGCGCTTGGGCAGCCAATGGCCACAAAGCGCAGCCCAAGGCCAGCCACAGCAGCCCTTGCCGCACAAAGACGGCCCACCCCATTGGCCCACCCCATTGCATAGACCCAGCGCAGAAACTTGAACATGAATCTCCCCGGCGGCAACGAATACGATACGTTTGTATCCGCAATGTATCACATCTGTTTCATGTGTCGTGTGTTTACAGGCTGCGAAACCTGCATGTTTCGTTACATTTTACGTACCACTCCCAGGCACAAGCCATGCTCTCGAGCAAGCTCCTGTATTGAAACAAGAAGTCTCGTTCGCATACCGAATCATACTTAACACCAGCGCGCCAAGGCAGGTGGCAAGTGCGCATGAGAAAATGCTGTCATACCCAAACAATCCTTGCAAATCAAAATGACGATAATGCATCAACTCCTGCCAAAATTTTGCCCTGCGCAAAATTTTCCGTATTTTCCATTCAATAGACTCTGAATTTTGAATGACAGATCGGCATGGAATTTGCAGCTTGCTGCATCTAAACTGCCATATAAAATTTCATGCCATTGCGCGCCGGAAATATCGATTGGCGTTCCGCTTTGGCTCATGAAAATTGCCGCGTATCCCTGGCCCTCTTTCCAGTAGATTATATTTTCCGCCTCGATGATTTCGGCGCGAAGTCCGCCTGCATGATCCAGTTCACTGATGCCGTCAAGCAATGACTGCAAAACGGACCTACAGAATGAATGAATGCTACAATAATCGTTTCCGTCCACGGCGACAGTATCGGATCCAATATAATCGCGCCAGCAAGGATCGAGACGACTTTCCCACAATTTGCCGCTATTCGGGGTCAGTCCGATAATCATGCCTCCGCTTTTCCCAGGCGCTCGCAAAAACGGGATGGCGTCATACTTCCCAGATTAACCGGCAAAACGACGGGCATCTATCAGGTTCAGCCTCGCCAATTTGTTGATGCTGCCCTCCACATCCAACGGTTTATACGAAATATTAAACCTGATGCCGGCATTTTCAGAAGCGATATGATGACAATACGCCCTGGCATCCCACAAGCAGCATAGAACGAACAAGTCATCTTTGCTGATGTCTGTCATAAATATCAACCTGATCCCATTTGAAAGAAGAATCCGAAATTGAACTTCTTGCGCAAGCGCTACATTCAACTCATCAGTTAGAACATCGGCAAATCAAGAGCTTTTTTCATATTCCTATCCTTCGGAAAACAGGTTTGAATTTTCCGCTCCGCTTTCCATTCAAAAGATGACGGCATGCTCATTTATTGTGGATTGTTAGGAGCTAATAAGCAGCTTTGGTGCAATTGAAGTGCATTTGATTCGTTGATTCACGATCGCAGCGCAGCCGCATCTTGCGGGCGGGCCGGCGAAGGCCCGTTCGTGATGTCTGTTACGCATTGGCTTGCCCGGTTCGCCTTGTTAATTGCTATTTGATTGATAGCAATAGGTCCTAGAGAACCGCGCGCTACCGGGGTTTCTTGAGGTCTGAATTTGCTCTTCTTTCTGGAGCATCTCAGATGATAGTGGGTGACGAGCGCCATCTGTTTTATTGGGCTGCTTGCCCGTCAGACGTTTTTCCATCGCCTGCTTCCAGGGTTTGCAGGGCTTCATCTTCTTTTTCAGGCCGCGTGCGCCAGGGCCATTGCCATTTTTCTCGCTGGCGTTCGCATTGCAGTTGCGCGGGCTGCCAGCTTTGCCAGAGGGCTGCGCCGCAGTAGGCGGTGGAGGTGGCGGCGATGCCGTGGCGGGCATAGCGCGCCAGTGTTTGCGGGGCGGGGTGGCCGAAGCGGTTGCGCCAGCCAGCCTGGGCGATGGCGTGCGCGGGGCGCACGGCTTGCAAAAAGGCGTCGGTAGATGAGTGGCGGCTGCCGTGGTGGGGCATGAGCAGCAGGTCGGCGCGCAAGCGGGCGGCGGCGCCCTGGCGGGCGCGGGCAGCCAAATCCAGCTCTTGCACGGCGGCAATGTCGCCGGTGAGCAGGGCAGCGCGGCCATTGCGGGCCGTCACGCGCAGCACGCAGCTCAGGGCGTTGCCGCCCGCGCCATCAGGCTGCTGGCGGGCGCGGGCGTAGTCGGCAGGCAGGGGGTGCAGCACGGCAAATTGCACGCCGTCCCACGCCCAGCTTTGGCCAGCCTGGCAGCGCAGGGCGCGGCGTGCGCCGGTGAGGGCGGCGGCGTCAAACGAGGCCATGAGCCAGGCGCGCGGGGCGGCGGCCAGCAGGGCCTTTGCGCCGCCGGCGTGGTCGCTGTCGCGGTGGCTGATGAGGATGCCGTTTGGCTGCTCGCCCAGGGATTGCAGCAGGGGCGCGAGGATGCGGCGGCCCGCGTCGCTGGCGCTGCTGTAGCGCGGGCCGGTGTCATACAGCAGCGCGTGGCGCGCGGTGCGGATGAGCGCGCCGCCGCCCTGCCCGACGTCAGCGGCCAGCAGATCAAAGTGGCCGGGCGCGGGGCGCGGCGGCTGCCACAGCAGCAGGGGCAGCAGCAGCGGCAGGCCCGCCATGCGCCAGCTCCACGGCCAGCGCAGGGCCAGCAGCAGGCCGCCTGCCACGGCGGCCAGCCCCATCCAGGCGGGGGCGGCGGGCAGGGTGAGACTGGCCCAGGGCCAGCCGGCCAGCCACTGAAGCCAAGCCATCAGCGGCCCCAGCGCCCAGCTCGCCGCGTGCCACAGCGGCGGGCACACCATGCCGCCCAGCGCCAGCGGCGTGACGATGAAGGTGACCCACGGAATGGCCAGCAGATTGGCCGCCAGCGCCACGGCGGAGGCCTGCCCGAACAGGACCAGCCCCAGCGGCGTCAGCGCCAGCGTGATGCGCGCCTGCTCACGCAAAAAGCGCCGCGCGCGTCGCCACAGGCCAGGCGCTTCATCCGCCCCGGAGGCAAAGCCGCCCGCCGGCCCGTCGCTGGCAAACAGCATGCCCACGGCCACGAAGCTGAGCCAAAAGCCCGGTTGCAGCAGCGCCCACGGCTGCAGCGCCAGCACGGCAGGGCAGGCGGCCAGCCAGGTGGCTTGCCAGGGCCAGCGCAAGCCCGTCAGCCGCAGCAGCGCCACGGCGGCCAGCATCAGCACGGTGCGCTGCGCGGGCACGCCCCAGCCGCTGAGCAGCGCGTAGCCCGCCGCCAGCGCCACGCCGCCGGTCAGCGCCGCCGCCGGGGCGCTGACAACAAGGCACGCGCGCCAGCCCAGCCGCGCGCTGGCGCGCCACAGTCCGCCCACTGCGGCAGCCGCCAGCCAGGCAAACAAGGTGATGTGCAGGCCGGAGATGCTCATCAGGTGCGCCACGCCCGTGGCGCGGAACACGTCCCAGCCGTCCTGGCTGATGGCGTTCTGGTCGCCCACGGCCAGCGCGGCGACGATGCCCGCGAGAAAGGCGCGGTCAGGGGCGCGGTCAGACGGGCGGTCAGATGGGCGGTCAGGGGCGCTGCCTTCATCCGCCAGTTCTTCATCTGCTTCTTCCTCCGCCGCTGCCTCCGGCGCATGGGCTGGCCTGCCGGAATCCGCTGCATCCCCGCCCTGCCCTGCCAGCCGCGCCAGCAGGCGGTCGCGCAGCGACTGGCGCAGCTGTTCAACGGGATGCGCAAGCGTGCCCGCCAGCCGCCGGGCGCTGGCGGCATCTTTCACCGAGCCGGTGGCGCGTATGCCTTGCTGCCACAGCCAAAGCTCTGCATCAAAGCCATTCGGGTTGGCCTCGCCATACGGCGGGCGCAGGCGCGCCGTGAGCTGCCAGCGCTCTCCCGCCCGCAGTGCAGGTGCGGCGCTGCCCGGCGGCACGAACCAGGCCAGTTGCAGTTGCCGGGGAACGTGCAGAGGTGTGTTGCCGGGCCATGTGGCGGCGCTTTCAGCCTCCAGCACAAAGCGCAGACCCGTGGGGCCGCGCTGCGGCATGGCGGCGACGATGCCCGTGAGCCGCACATCGCCCGTTTGCGCTGCGGCAGGCAGCGTCTGCGCCATGCGGGCGGCCCTGTGCGCGCCCGCCGAACCCCAGCCCGCCGCCGCGCCGGAAAAAACCAGCAGGGCCAGCGCCAGCGGCCCAGACGCTGGCAGCCAACGGCCATGCCGCAAGCGGCGCAACAACCCGGATGCCAAAGCCGCCGCCACGGCCAGCGCCAAGGCCGCACCGCTGCACTGCGGCGGCACAGGCAAGGCAGCCAGCACCTGACAGGCCGTGCCTGCCACCCAGGCCGCCAGCCACGCCAGCAACCCCGCGCCTGCGGTCTGGGGCTTCATGCGGCGCTTTCAGCGCGGGGGGCTGGCCCGCGCCCGCAAGAACGTTCTCGAAAACGCCTGTAAAAACGCCCATGAAAGCGCCCGCCAGAACATCTGTCAATGCGTTCATTCATGCGCTTGCCTGCGCGCCTGTTTGATTCGCTGTGGGCGGCCATAGTCCATCTTTTTAAAAGCCTGAGAGCCTATCTTCAAAGTGATCCCCAAAGCCCGGCCATGCACCAAATGCAAGCGATCCTGACGAACGCTTCAGCTGAAGTCACGCTGACCTCGTAGCCCTTGCTCAATCTTCTCGATTAGCTCAGCCAGGCAAAAGCTCTCTCCACAATCCAGCGCCTGGGGTTTCACCTCAAAGCCATCCCGCTGACAGAATGATCTATTTGCCATAGTCGCCATGAAAAACTCATATCCAGCGCTGGCGCATGCGTAGCGGCTGCATTGGTCTAGCGGCTGGCCAGTCATTCATGTGGGCGAGTTACCCGCTTCCGGTTTCTTCGGAAGAAAAACCTTGACTGAAACTTCGCCTGTGATCCGGTTTACACGTGCCTCGGTTAATACTATTGCATCTTCAGGGCGCTCGCCAGAGAAATACAACTCAAAAATGCCATATTCATCTTCAAGGCGAATGCCAAGAGTAAGATCATCGTCTCTGCCCGAAGGCCAAATATAATTCTTTAACGCATTACGCGTAGCCTCTTTAGCAATGGGCTCCATTTTTTTTACATCTAATTTACGTATCTTTTTTGTCATGGCTTCCATCCTTGCAAACTATCTCCGCCAGGAGTGAATATTATTGCATCTCCCCTGCTATTTAATATTCGACTCCTTGGGCGATCCAGAGTTTCGTAGCCAAATCTCTGATGCCCCATAGCTCCCAAGACACTCCTATCACCACTTGACGAGCACAATACATGAGGTGTTTCTCCAGGATGGGTATGTGAAGACCAACGCCACCCTTGGCGAGCCAATTCACGTCCCATTTCTGGAGTAACGGGCACAGAAGTGTGATTGCCGCGAATAATCAGCCTGCGCTCGCCGACAGATAACGTGGAAAATTCATCTTCAGTGACAGCGACTGATGCAATTCAATTGCACTAATAAAAATTATGGTTTTCTTTCTATAGCTTCTTGCAGTGCGCGAGCGCCCGCATCTGTTATCCAATAGTGGGGTTCTATTTGACCCTCTGCTTTATTTGCAAGGACATATCCCCTATCAACTAGAGAATAAAATACGCCAAGTAAATATCCATCATTTGGATCGAGCCACCCATTCCTTCGCGCTGCCCTGTCAAGGGTATAAAAATTGAATTTTCCAGCATTATCACGAATCAATTTGATTAGCAATATTTCACCAGGCTTTAGCATGTATCACCTCCGGATGGTAAAGCATATTGTCATTCAATCTGTAGTCTTCCAGTGTGGCTGTATGAGTGTGATTCCATAATATATGCCTTTCCATTGGATCTTCTGGAACGCCTGATTCCCAACCCAAACGCCTGTATCTGACATATTCCCTCAATTCATGCGTGTAGTAATTCAAGTCCCACTCCGTTGGTTCCAGTGAGCCTTGAGCAATCCTTCTGAGCCGTTCGATCATGAAATTGTTGGCTTCATCTGGTTGAAATCTTGAGACATGTCTTTCCACGACGTCAATTCCCCGATTTGTAATGCGAACGCCTTCGGTGGACAGATTGCGCACAGGTCCGCCTGCTTGCGTCGGGTCAAACTCCCTGCCGCTTGCGACTCCATGAACCATACGTTCCGGGTCGCCATATGCAGAACTTCTCGGGCCATGCCCGCCAGATATGGGAATGTCATTTCCAATATTCCCCGGTGATGTTCTTTCCTGTCTGAAGGGGTTGCGGATGCCACGATACAGCGCCGCTACATCCGCCCCCACATCCCTGCCCAGCCCCGGCATACGATTGAGCCGCCCAAGCGCTGCGGCTCCCGCTCCGCCCATCATGGCCCCGGCCGCTCCATCGGCATAAAGGTCTGCCGCCATGTCAGCGAGCGTGCGGCTGCGCCAGTAATTGCTGGCTGCCCGTCCAATCAGGCCCGGATCGCTCATCACCTGGCTCAGGCCATCAGAGATTTCTCCGCGCACACGGCCATCAAGCAGCGAAACCGTGCCTGCCGTGCCTTGCATGAAGCTGGTGAATGACCTTGCCGGTGTACGCGCTAAGGCGGCCAGTGCTGTCACAAGGCCGCCGCCATCGGCTACGGCNGAGATTTCTCCGCGCACACGGCCATCAAGCAGCGAAACCGTGCCTGCCGTGCCTTGCATGAAGCTGGTGAATGACCTTGCCGGTGTACGCGCTAAGGCGGCCAGTGCTGTCACAAGGCCGCCGCCATCGGCTACGGCAGCCTCATCCAGCCGGTCGATGACACCCTTTCCCCACTGCCGCATGTTGCGGTTCAGGCGCTGGCCCCAGCTGGGTTCGGCTGGCTGCTGCGTGGTTGAAGGGGCCGGGCTTCAGTCCGTGCACACTGGATCAATGGCTGATCTGGCCAAACACAAGAGCCATTCGAATATATTGATCTTCTTGTTTATCGCATCAATCTGCGCTTCATGACTTCATCATCAAACGGATTATTTTTCAGGATTTCATCCAGTTTGCTTTTCTTTAATTGACGCCAGGATTTGTTTATTATCCCAAACAATTCCAGCTCCTTGGCAAAGGCTATTCTTCGTGGATCACGTTGCGGATCTCTGTGCTCCAATTCGTAACTATAAGCCATATTGGATATAATAATTTCCATTATCCAGTAAAGTAATTGTTCCCCGTCTTTCGTCTTTCGCTCCTCAAAGATCATGCCCCTCTCCTCGAAAATATATCTATAGCCACCTTCGTCAACTACAACAAACGGCGTTCCATCGCCTTGCGGTTGATCGAATACTGTTAACATCTGCGGCGGCGCATCTATCATGGCGCCATATGCTTTTATTTGTTGTCTGATTTGATTAATATTCATCTCTTTTCTACTCTAGCAATATAATCGTTGTCAAGCAACCACTGTACATTGACTCGCGTTCCAACATTCGGGAGTATTTGAACGCCTCCGCCAGGTTGCCCAAATGCAGGCGCAATTTCACCTTCCAGCACCGGCAAGGGCTTGATGACTTCATATACATAAACATTGGACGCTCCTGCTCTGGGAGCCAATGCCCTAGCATCAAACGCTGTTCCTGCGGGAGCCAGAAAACTCCCAACCGGTTCACCTATTCGGTCGAGCAAGACGCCCCTTTCCAGTACCCGTTCACGAGGTTTTCCAATAAATCCTAAGTTTTCGGGCCATTTCCACCCGATTCCATCTTAATATTCAATAGGGGCTTAGGAAGCAAACGCTTCGCAGAGGCTCGTTCCTGAGCAGTTCAAGCAGTGTCTTGTAAAGATCGAGATGGCGATGATTGAAACGGAACTCGGTCTCCTTGAGATGCAACGCGAACTTGTCACGTCGCACGCCATGAAACTGCGCCAGCCGATGTTTGGTATGGCTCCAAAAAGACTCGATGCCGTTGACGTGTCTGCAGCCCTTGACGAATTCGTTGCTGCCGTGATTGACCCGAAAGGGCTTGTCCAAACCCAAATCAACCAACCCGTCGCAGCCTCGCCAGCCGTCGGTGTGGATGATGCTGTTGGGAGCCACTTTGCCCCGAATAATGGCTTGCAGCGTGGCCTTGGAGGCATCGACAACGATCTCGGTATAGACACAGTCGCCTTGCTTGAGTAGACCAAAGACGGATGGTTTTGTCTCCCGCGCCACACCCACGTTTGCCCCGGATACGCTTGGGGCCGAAAGAGGACTCATCGGCCTCAAGCTCGCCTAAGAAAGGAGACTGAGCGGCGCACTGCCGATCCAAGCGGATACGCATACGCTGGTATAGCGCATTGACCGAGCGCACGGACAAGCCACATAGCTGCGCGGCATCCGTGGCGGTCAAGTCCATGGCAAACAGGCGCAAAAGATGTCGAAACTTGGCCTCACTGATTTCTGAATGGCGGCAGGCCCTGTTTTTGCTTGGCATTTCAGGAAGTTAGCGTGCGTTGAACACATGCTTGCTTCCTAAGCCCCTTATTTATTGCATGTCTTCTTTATCGCGACGTGCATCTTCTAAAGCAGCTTGCAGCCAAGCATTAAAATCAATGACATTTCCACGATTTTCCCAGCCTGGTGTGGCAAACATGTGAATATAATAGACGCTTGGATTTTTAGAAGGTAAACTTGCATCAAAGCAGGCAATGTCATCTGTATAATCATATTTGGCAAAAGGAATTAATTGCCGCGCCGGATAACTTCTTCTGAGTAACTTGAGCCAAGCATCCGATGTGCCCGGATAATGACACATAAGCCACCATGGAAATAAATTAGGCGGTTTTTTTAATGATATGAAATTAACGAAATCAGGCGGAAAAGAAAAATATTCTGGCAATATCTCCGTTTTAAAAAAATCCACGCCTATTATTGAATTATTCATTCTTTCCTCCATTTAGTACCAGGCGTCTGACTGCACCATTCGGATTGTCAATTTCAAAAACAGGAGGGCGCTGCCTTCTGATTCTATACAGGACAGCCTCCCCCCCCAGGTTCTCGCATCGCCAAAGCGTCTGGTCAGATAAAACTCATCAGGTAATGGATCATTAAAACCATGAATATTTGCCTGAACATTGATCCCTGCTTCTCTGGCTGCGGCCAAATAGGTATTGGCTACGCATGATCCAGATAGCGAGCCAATGCAGGAGGTTCGTTCGATGAAATTTCAATGGAAAGTTCTGGCTTATTTCAGGCCACGCAGCTTTTAGCAACCCCAGCCTTCTGACGTTCGCCAGAGCCAGCGCTTGCGGCCTGGCCGCCTAGTGCAGCAACGCTGCCTCTAAGGGCCGGGGCGTTGCAGGCGCGGCGGGTGCCTACGCGCGGATGCGCTCAATCTGGTTGGCTAATAGGTCGTCCAAGATAGCTATACCATGTATGAAGGATGCGCTAATTATAAATAATGTGTCACCATACAGGTTTTCCCTTGGATCGTTCTTGAAGCACGGTTATATGTTATTTTGCGGGGAACTCAAAAGCCTTGAAAAATCAGTTTTCCAAACATCAAGCTCGTACAGGTCTCCAAAATTATCCAAACTCAAGGTCGCAATAACCTTGGTGCCATCTTGATCGGTAAACTCTCGCGATGCGATATCCCTTCCTAATTTTCTGCCTTGCTTGCCAGATATAAAAATCAGCCCTCCCATCCCGCCGTCATCTGCATCTTCCACGTATATATGTGATAGTGCCTCGTGGCCAAGCAATTTAAGAGACGACTTTTCGAGCAGGGAGGTTACGAATGCTATTTCTAATGCGTTCATAAATCTCATCAGTTACCTCGGGGGTGTAATTCTTCCAACATTCAATGTTCCATCTTCAAGGGCATATGCCACGTAGTCTATTCTTATTCCGTTGACAATTACCTGCCCATTGTAAGGATTGGTCGGCAATGCATTACCCAGGCGATAAAGGTCCGAACGCACTGCATTTTGAACAGCAATCCGGTCAAGACCAGCAGCATCTATATGCCTAAATGTGTGCGACACCTGATTTGCGGCACGTCTAAATGTTACTGGCGCGGCAACTCGGCGCGAACCAACCATGCTCCCAACCATTCCTCCGCCGATTTCCGCCAGAGCGCCGGTGTCATTGAAACTAATGGCGCGCCCTATTTCATGCGCCGTAACCATCAGGCCATAGACCGGATTCATGCCATTGAGCAAATCTGCCGCCGTGGCTCCGTCTACGACATCCTGGCTGGCGAAGCTGATGAAAGGCATGTCTGCGGGCTTGCCCGTGGTTGCCGTGTAAGCAGCGCCCACTCCAGCCATTCCCAGATCAACGGCCATCGCCACCGGCTCGGCAATGGCATTGACAGCAGCATTGACCGCCCGGCCTGCGTGATCCAGATAGCGAGTCAAGGCAGGCGGCTCGTTTGCAGGCCTTTCAGCGGAAGGCCTGCGGCTTGCTGCAGGCCGAGTTGTCTCCGGCAGCCCCAGCCTTCTGGCGTTTTCCACAGTTGGCGCCAAATCCTGCGGCCTGGCCCACTCTGGCAGCGCTGGCTTTGAGGGCCGCATGGGCGTTGCAGACGCAGCAGGCGCTTGCGCGCGGATGCGCTCGATCTGCTCTCTCAAGTTCAGCCCGCGCGCGTTGCGGCCGAATAAACGCAGCTAATAGCCTATTGCCATAGTAAATTACTCATTACCTGATTTTGCCAATATCTATTTCTTCACCTTTCAGAGGCAAAGGATTCAAAGCGTGAAAATTGAGAACCAATGAGCCTCCCCACAGCAAATCTGTGGAGTGATTTATTATCACTAAGTTTCCAACAGATCCTTTTTATCTTTAAAAAAAAGAAAGATTTCAGCCTTGCACTGGAATTGTCCAGCCTGTAGAAACTATATCTTCAATTTGGGCATCTATAATATTATGGCATTCTTCTTGAAGAGAACCAGTAAATGTTCTCGCGGCTTCCGGTGATGGCCACTGAGATTCACAGTCATCACACATCAAGAGCAACTGATTATTATCAATGCATTTTACGGCAACTAAAGTGCCTTGCCTGCATGCAGGACATTGCCCAAAATTTACGATATTCATTACTTATGCCTCTTCATAAAAAATTCATAACCAACAGGAAGCGGTGCAATGCCTCCTGAAGGGAGGCCGGTTACTATTCTAGAGGTTCCAGCCTCCGTTATGATAGTAACAAAATCTAGGCTTTCTAACTATCCACCCATGCCGCCGGCATAACCCGCATTTGACCTAGGTACGATATAATAATCTCTTCCTCTAATATTGATTGGTTTAATCCCTAGGCGCCTTGCATTGCGCCATGCTTCTTCTACAACATCAATTGGATCGCCATAAAATACACCTTGAGTAGGCTTTAACAAATTCATGGAGCCATGATTTACGCGAACGTGATGCCCAGCATCGCCACCAGTTCATGGGCTAATACGTGACCAGTCTAGGACCTGTTGAGAGTCCCCTCTTATGCTGCAATCCCGCCATGGAAAGAAGAGTATTGAGCGACAAGCAGTGGGCACTGATGGCCCCGCACTGCCTGGGCAAACCTGGCGATGCAGGGCCAAGAGGCACGGACAACCGTTTGTTTGTAGAGGCCGTGCTGTGGATCGTGCGCACAGGCAGCCCCTGGCGCGATTTGCCTGAAGAATTCGGCAAATGCAACACCGTTTTCAAACGCTTTCGTGACTGGGTCAAGGCCGATATCTGGCAAAAACTCTTTGATGCCGTCAGCGGCCAGCCGGATATGCAATACGCCATGGTCGATGCCACNGATTTGCCTGAAAAATTCGGCAAATGCAACCCCGTTTTCAAACGCTTTCGTGACTGGGTCAAGGCCGATATCTGGCAAAAACTCTTTGATGCCGTCAGCGGCCAGCCGGATATGCAATACGCCATGGTCGATGCCACGATCGTGAAAGTGCACCGTCACGGCCAGGGCGCAGGACTCAAAGCCAGGCCATAGGGCACTCGCGTGGGGGCGTGAGCACCAAGATACTGGCCCTGTGCGATGCGCTGGGCAATCTGCTCAAGTTCGCTCTGATGCCATGCCAGCGGCATGACAGCAAAGGAGTCGAAGAGATGATCCGGAACCAAAAGTTTGAGGCGCTGCTGGCAGACAAAGCGTTTGATGTTCAATGGCTGATAGAGCGATTGCAAGCACAAGGCGTGCCAATCGTGATCTCGCAAAGATCCAATCGACGTCGGCCTTTGGCCATTGATGAGCACATGTACCGCTGGCGTCACCTCATAGAAAACTTCTTTGGCAAGCTCAAGGAGTTCAAGCGCATAGCCATGCGCAGTGACAAGACCGATGCCAGCTTCAAGGCAGCGATCTATCTGGCTTCGGCTGTGATTCAATCTCGGTAATTCTCAGCAGGCCCTAGAACCTGTTCAAAGTCTGGTCGTCAGTGGCGGCAGATCAGTGCAAGGCGCAAACTGCAGACGGGGTTTGAGGCTTTGACCCGGCGAGGCGTTTGCAACGCCCACGAGCGCCCGAGTCCGCATCAATCGCTTCCACGAACATAACCTTTGGACAGATTCTCAAAACTCCGCCTTCACGCCCACGCCAATCTGGCGGGGCGGCATCATGGAAGAGACGATGCCGCCGGCCGTGCGGTCGTCGTGCATCCAGATGGGCAAAACGCGGTCGGCCAGGTTGTTCACCCAGGCGAAAAGCTGCACGTGGCGGTTGATCTGCCAGCTGGCGCGGGCGTTGATGACGGTGTGGCCGCCCACTTCGTAGCCGGGCAGGTTGTCGTCGGCGGAGTGAAAGCGCGCGGTGTGGCGCGCGTCCAGCGCCAGGTTCAGGCCGGGCGTGGGCGTCCACTCGGCGCCGAGCGAGAGGGTGTGGCGCGGCGCGCGGCCAAATTCATTGCCTTGCAGCAGCTGCCCGCCCGTGGCCTGAAAGCGCGAAATGCGCGTGTGCAGCAGCCCCAGCGCGGCTTTGAGGCGCCAGCGGGCGTTGGCCTGCCAATCGGCCGACACTTCCAGCCCACGGGCGCGGGCGCGGTCGGCATTGACCACCACCGCGCCATACAGGCGCCCATTGAGATAGTCGGGCAGCAGGCGCTGGGAGTGGCGCAAGTCGCTGAAAAACACGTTGCCCGTGAGCAGCATGCGCCCGCCCAGCAAGCTGGCGCGGCCAAACAGCTCGTAGTTCCACAGCGTTTCAGCGTCAAAGCTGTACGTGCGCGATCGCGCGAAGCTCACGCCCGCGCCGCCGGGGTTGTAGCCCTTGCTCACCAGCGCGCCCACCGTGGCCGTGCGCGAGAGGTCATATGCCAGCGAGAGCTTGGGCAGCACGGCGTGAAAGCGCTGGTCATACGCCATCGGCGCGCGGGAAAAAGGCGTTTTGCCGCTGCGGCGGATGTGGTCGCTCTGGTAGCGCAGCCCGCCCGTGAGCAGCCAGCGCCCATCTGCGCCCAGGCGGCGGCTCAGCTCGCCATACAGGCCCAGATTGCGCTTGCGGTCGTCAAACCGGGAGATGCCGCGCGTGTAGAGCAAGTCGTCCGAACGCGCGTGGTTCACGAACAGGCCCGCCGCGCCGCGCCAGACGGACTGGGCATCGCCAAAGTCCAGCTTGGTTTCGTGCGTGACGGTTTTGAGCGTGATGAGTGCGCCGCCGTTGGAAAACGGCTCGGCCACGCGCCGCACATTCAGGTGCGAGAAGCTGGCGCGGTGCGAGAGCGTCAGGTCATTGGCAAAACGCCAGGCCACATCAGCCACCACGCCGTTGTTCCACTGCCTGAAGCTGGGCATGGCCAGCGTCAGGCTGTCGTACCGGCTGTAAGGCGCATTGGCCGATTCGTTCGTGGGGCGGCTGCCTTGCGTGTGCGTGAGCGCCAGCCGCGCCGTGAGCTGGCGCAAGGCGGCAGGCTGCCACAGCAGCTTCAGGCGGGCGCTGCGCGACTCGAAGTCCTGATCCGTGTCGCCCTTGGCAAAGCGCGGGTTCACGTAGTGAATGAAGGTGTCGCGCTGGCTGGCATCCACCGCCAGGCGCGCGGCCAGCTCGTTGGACACCAGCGGCCCGGAAATCACCGCCGAAGCGCGCCGCGCGCGCATGCCGCCAGCGGATACCTGCGCCGCGCCTTCACGGTGAAACGTCGGCTCCTTGGTGTGCACCACAACGGCCCCGGCAATGCTGTTGGCCCCTTGCGAAACCGTCTGCGGGCCGCGAAACACCTCGATGCTTTCCACATCCCACAGCGGCTCGGCGCCAAACACCAGCTCGTTATAGCTCAGGTAGCGCCCGTCCACATTGATGGTGGCGCGCGGCACCGTGCCGCCCAAAAAGGCGCTCGCGCCAAAAATCGGCCCCTGCGCGTCTTGCCCGCGAATCACCGGCGCGGAAACCGTGCCCGCAAACACCACGTTGGGCACGTGTTCCAGCGCCTCCTGCACCGAAGAGCGCCCCGGCTGCGCCTCGACATCCTGCGCGTCCATCTTGGAAACAGAGGAAGCCGTGTCGCGCAAGCTGCGCTCGATGCGCTCGCCCGTGACGGTGATGGCCTCCAGCGTGCGCTCTTTTTCCTTGCCTTGTTCAGGCTCTGCCGCGCGAGCCTGCTCTGCGGCCGATACGGCTGATGCAGCGCAAGCCAGCGCGGCCGCGCAAGCCAGGGCATGAAACCAGCCCGGGCGCAAGCGGGCCAAAACACAAGAAGAACCAGGGCGGCGCAAAAACAGAGCGGGCATCAACATCTCCAGCAGACAAACAAATGTCAGCAAGTGTCACGCGCCCCTTCGCGCCGCAAGCCCCTGGCCGGGAAAAGAAAGCGCCCAAGGCGGAAAAACGAAGAAAACAGCCAGGCCGCCAAAAAAACCGAAATCAAGGCAGCCCAGCAGCAGGCGCATGCGCACCGCTGGCCCAATGGGGCACTGCTTTCATGGCGATAGGCGGCCAGAAATCATCGCGCGCAACAACGCCAAATGCGCAAGGCGGGGCTATCGCTTGCTTAATTCACGCCATAACCGCAGCTGTGAACAGGCGGACTCGGATGGCCTGCAATCTGCGCCTTGCAGCTCAGCCCGATCCGCCGCTCCTCGCGGCCAAACAACAGCAGCTCGCGCAAACAGACCGCTTTCTTGCGGGCTGAATGGACTCCCGGAACATCAGAAACAGGAGCTAATTTGACGGGGCAAAAACCGCGCTTGCGCAGTTCCTGCTAGGACCTCATGCTATTGAATGAGGAGCAAATAGAAGGCTACAGAAAGGCGGCAGCGCCCTTTCTGGATGGACTGCATGAGGCGGCACGGCTTGGTCAGACAAGAAAGCGGCAGTGGCCTTCGGCATGGCTGGCGCAGCCAAGAGCCGCTCAGTCAGACAGTCCAATCAATATGGTCAAGCAAGCCCTCAACCACATTTTCTTGTATGTTTTCCTCTCCTATCGTGAATCAAGGCCTCATTTATTTCATTTACCAATGCGGCACTGATTTTTCTGACATAGGCAGAAAA
Source organism: Ottowia massiliensis (assembly GCF_900240305.1). Taxonomy (NCBI): domain Bacteria; kingdom Pseudomonadati; phylum Pseudomonadota; class Betaproteobacteria; order Burkholderiales; family Comamonadaceae; genus Ottowia; species Ottowia massiliensis. The sequence continues at coordinate 2,665,105 of NZ_LT964854.1, forward strand.
ATCTTCCTCATTTAACTTGCGGAAAGAATAAAAAGGAACGGAAAACCATCTTCCTGTAAACGGTATCGCATAAAAAGAATAATAGGGAATCAAATATCCAACCCATACATCCTTTGCTGCGATATGTCCAAAAATCTGATGTTCATACCCGCTCTTCGCAACCGTGCCCGCACTAATGCGAAACTCTGGATATCCATATTGCGGAAATTGAATCTCAAGAATATCAACAACATCTCCCCTGAACCTTTGAAATTTCCCGAATGGATAAAATTGCTCCAATTGCTTTTTCTCTTCTCCCTTTAAAAACACGCGCTCAAATTCCTGCTCCCCGAGCCTTGGAACAAGCTCATTTTTCACGGCATTCAGCATCCACCTGCGGTACATTTTGTATTTTTTCATGTCAACCAATCGCAATCATCATTGTCAGCGGCAGTTCTCATGGCTTTAATGCCTCATAATATGACACTCCGTCACGAGAAAGCCATGCCCCATCCAATTTTTCGCTCGGTCTGCCCGCCGCGTTGTAGCGCAGTTGCCTTTCTCGGCCTGCTCCGGCCTGGCTATGCAATGATTTAGATATTCCATCCCTATATTCTTGTGGCATTGATATATTTGGCAGTCAAAAAATCATACGCCCTACAACACATCACGCCTGCGCACATTTCAAGAAATCCGAAAAACAGACAATACACGAAAACAATCCTCCCTCCGGAAACGCCAGGAAAATCAGTCTCGCGGCCAAAAGAAAAATTGCCCAGAACATTTGTCACGGCGAAAAGAATTGATATGCAAATGATAAAAATATATAAATATCGCCCATGCAAATTTCCAATCAGAAATCCGGCAATCATCATGCAAAACCACAGCAAGGACATCATTATCCATGAAAAAATGCCCATATGAAGCAAAAGAAACCAGAACGATGGAACCAGGCAGGCAATTGCAGCGGAGCATATTATCTTCTTGTGCATCATGACCAAATCTCGTCAATGTAAATCGCATCGTGGATCCAGATTAATCAGATAATCTGGACACATACTTGTTGGCAGGCGCACGTTGCATGTATATAATGCAACTTCAGCACAATTTTTTAAGACAAGCATATTATATATGGTTTATTTCAAGATATTATTTGTTCCTGTTTATCATCCTCCTGATCCAGCAAACAATGTCTGGCACCAGAGTTCGCCAATGAAGAATTATCAAAATACAAATAAGACACGGAATAGAAATGATTAATGCAAACGGCCACCAAAAGGACTCTCTTAAAAACCAAAGATTAACCACCATATAAACATATGAAATATGAAAAACAATAATTCAATCAGCGTCATTTATAAACCCATTCTGCAATCACAGTTCTCATTACTCTTCACGGAAGCATGGAGGTGAGTCACCCCGAACAGGGCCCTATTACTGTAAAAGCCGCAATGCCTGTCGCTATTCTTGACATAAACCAGCGTCCAGCCGGGTTGGCCCGTCCCAAATATACCTGCACCCAAACCTAGTAAAAATCCGCCTGCTTTAGATTTCAATGCCGTTATTCATTCCTTATTTTTTACGATTTCTTTTTCTCTTGCACCAATTCTCATTGGGGAATATCCAATACAGTCTCTTATCGTCTTCTGTTTTACTGTTCTTGTTATTTTTCTCTTTCAATGGCCTCTTCAAGAGTGACTCCTCGTTGAACACTAACGAAAGTTGCCAAATCCAAAAATAGATTCGCAGTATCGCCAATATGTCTTTCGGATTTTTATTAACGTATAAGCAAACATTAATTCATCCCGCCAGCCCGATCGGATCAGTCTGTATGTATCGCCCAGACCCGGCGCATAGCCCCTGCTCCAGTTCTGATGCAGCCCCGTTTCTGCATCAAAGTACTGTGTCCCCGGCAGCCTCAAATTGGTTTGCGCCATTGAAGCCGGATTGATTCTGGCCTTGCCGAAGACGCCACATCTGGCTCTTCACCTCGTCTCTCCCATTCAGGCTGATTTTCCGTTCAAGTTACCTGCCCTCACTTATCGGGCCTGCGACCAACGCCGCATGGCAGTCTTTCGCCGTGCTGGCTTTGCCTGCCGCTACCGTGACTCACTGGTAGGTGCGGCAACACGCCGATGGCGATGATGGACTCAGCTCAACCGCCGGCCAGTTCTTGTGTGCTTTCCGTGCAGTCCTGGTGGGCAGGCTTACTTGCCTCTGACTTTGCTGCGCTTGCCCCAGCTGTTGCACCAGCAACGACGCCAAGGTCAGTACGCGGGCACTGTCAGCGAAGGCAAGACTTTGGCGGGCGCGGCAAAAACATTGCAGGGCGTGAAGGGCTTCAGTTTGGCGTCAGCAGCAGGCAGAGACTGGCAGTGGCGGGGTGAGGGGCTGCCGAGTCAAAAACAGGAGCGAATCTGAAAGGGCTAAAAACGGCTTTCGCGCACGTTCCACTAGGACATCATGCTATTGAATAAGGAGCAAATATAAGCAAGCCGGGATAATGCCGTAAATTTAATACAGACCTTCGCTCAATAAATTTTCTCCGAGTGAAGGATCATTTCCTAGCTGATCACTAGAAATCTTCATGGCATCAAATATATCCGTCAACGTTTCCGCATTCATTATCTCACGTTTGATGCACCTAAGCGCTTCAGCATCAAACTGGGCATCATCGCCAAAGACAAAATTCTTATCAAACGTATCCATAATCGCATCTTTCAGTTCCTCTATGTTAAAGTTCATCTTTTCAAGAACAACCTCCACCTTCCAATTCAAATTCATGAAATAAAACAACTTTTCAATAAATGAATTTCCGCGCACTCCCGTGAATCTTAACGATTCTATATTATACGCCTCCTTTTCGGTAAAAACCATTGCATTCCCATACTTTTTTCTTATATGACGTGGCCATCCGTCTGCAAATAGCAAGGCTTCCTTGCAGAATAAGCCAAAGTTTTTATCCGCGTACAAGATAATTATTGCCTCGGTTGCATCCACATTCCGAATTTTCATTTCCATTAATACCCTTATCTCCAAAGATAGAAAATTAGTTCCAAGCATTATTTCTGGCGTCATGAAGGGGCTCCTATCCATGCCAACCCTGGACGTGAGGCCAACCAGCTATTAAATGAGGGGCAAATCTGACGGCTACAGAAAGGCGGAAGCGTCCTATTGGTCGGACTTTATGAGGCGGCCACGGATTGCTCAGATAAGATGACGGCAATGACCTTCGGCCTTGTTGGCACAATCAAGAGGAGCGCTGATCTATTTGGTCCTGAATGGCTGGCATGGAGAACAGCTTTCTGCAACAAGCCAAACGCTATTTTTAACGTTTGGCTTTCACAAGATAGCAGGAGACAATGAGGAAATATTTCTCCATTTGCGCTTGCGTCAGGAGATATTTGGCCCACCTGAAATCACCGTTGCCGCCAAAAACGCGAAGACTCATGAGAACCTGTCACGCATCTTTTCATATAAAAACACGTATTCTGCATCGTGCGAAAATATGACCACATTCAATTGCCTGCACTTGTCATTAATAAAATTCCTGAACATCAATTTTCCTGATGAAATCCAGCCCGATTTCTTCATCCGTCGGCTTGACGCAATCGAAATTGAGATATATTTCATCAGGAGTAAAAAAAGTAATCATGACAAACAGCTCCATCAACAACCACAAACAGCTGATTCTGAAATCATCGAAAGCATTCCCGTGATGCCTCGCGAAAATAATGGATAGCAGGAACAATAAAAAGACAAGTTTGGTTTAATACATCTGTAATGGCTGCGCCAAAAGCTCTGCAAGTAACGCTGCCAACAAAACTATTTTAAAATGCCATCCTATGGCTAGAACGAGGTCCAGCCCCGTGTATTTTATTAAGTGTATCATAGTTTTACTTAATAAATCCACCTGCTATTCCACAAAATCCTATGGTAATTGGCAGTACAATTTTCCCCAGTGAGTCATAGAATGCCATCGGATTTCCACGGGCATACTGGTAAACATTCATCCCCTATCAGCCCAATCGGATCCGCCTGTATATACCTGCCAATGCCTGGCGCATAGTCCTGATTCCAGTTCTGGCGCAGCCCCGTTTCCGCATCAAAGTATTGCCCCGGCAGCCTCAGGTTGATTTGCGCCGTCGCGGCCAGGTGGATTCTGGCTTTACCAAAGGCCTCGCAGGTCGCCTTCCATGTTGTCTATCCCGCTTTATTTAGCGCCAAGAGGGAGGTTTCCAGATAGTCTGTCGTCGGCTTCTTTCAGGCTGGTTTTGCCGTTCAACTCCGCCTGCCAAATGGGATCCGTGCTCTATAGACCTTCTTTTGCGTCTTCGCCCTCCTCGTTTGTTCTGGCTTGCTGCGTGTGGGGGTTGAATCCATACGCCCTGGTGATCCGGCCTTCCTCATCAGCTTCGGCCATCAGCGCGCTTTCGCCGTTGATGTAGTAGACCGTACGGCTTGTGCCGCCTAGCATGACGATCTTGGTAATTCTTCTTTTGGTTTGTTGTTCTCCAATCGAATGGCAACATTATGTATTTTTATCATGCCTTTCGTCATCTATCTCATGTTTATGGAAAAAATATCTCCCATAACAAACGAGCCAAGCAAGTACAAAAAATGCAAAGAAATACACTCCTCTCCCAGTGGCAATAGATATATATGCTCCAGCAACGTACAAACACAAAGAACAAAACCATATTATTGCATTCATTTCACGATCTCAACGTTCACATTCATTAAAAATTCAGATCGATTTGCGAGGGCACCATATGCGCCATTCATTAATATCAATTATAACATTCCAGATATCGTCGGGGCTAAAAATTCCCAGGGACAGATCTGAAATACCTAGACGCATCATTAATTATAAAGGGCACGACGCTTCCTTACGGCACAGATATATTCATTGATCTTAAAACTTCTATATTTGCACACATAACAGGCATGTTGTTATCAAGGGCATCCTCATCTATAACGAGATCCATCTGACCAGTATACATCATCATTTCCCTCGAATATTTTTTCAACAAAAAGGCATGCATTTTTGATGGCATCAATATCATCAACCCCAAAAATTTCATGCATCTTCTCTCTATACCCCTTTATATAAACCTTGCATGCCACATCAAAATCCTTCTTATGAGGCTTTGATATTTCTATAGTTATCATCATGCTATCCTTGTTTTTCGGATTTCCAAAGAATAGCTTGCGACGCAGAAATATAGATACACCATTACTCATTCTGGATTCCTTCCCTACAATGAACCTAACATTTTCCATACGATTCCATTGCCTGCTAATAGTATAGGTTTCTTTCACGGTTTGTCTTGATGTTACGGCGAATATGCACCTGATAATTGGATGCTATATCACAGTGCCGTAAACATTCTTCTAGACTCCTTCCACCTAGATCCATGCAGCAGTCAATTCTCTTGCTAATCAAAGGTTGTAACCATGGATTTATATATCTAACCATGAGGATAAAGCGCTAGCGCCTACAATTCCAACAGCAATAGCACCCCCCATAAAAACTGTTGAATCGCCGCCTATGCCTATAACGCCTGGCACTGGTATTACAATAGAATGCCGTCTTCCTGGATCAATTATTACCAGCGAGTTTCCATTTGCATAGACATAACGATTTATCCCGCCCGCCAGCCCAATCGAATTCGCCTGCATATACCTGCCAATGCTTGCGCTGCAATTCCTGTCCCAGTTCTGGTGCAAGTCCGTTTCCGCATCAAAATACTACTCCGGCAGCTTCAGGTTGATTTGCGCCGTCGAGGCCGGATTGATTATGGCCTTGCCGAAAGCCTCGTAGTTCGCTTTCCACGTCGTCTCGCCCACCTTGTTCAGCGCCAATACGGGCACTCCCAGATGGTCAGTGATCAGGTAGTGGTAGCTGGCTTCTTTCAGGCTGGTTTTGCCGTTCAAGTCCGCCTGCCAGATGGGGTCGGTGCTCCATAGACCTTCTTCTGCGTCTTCATCCTCCTCGTTGGTTCTGGCTTGCTGCGTGTGGGGGATTGAATCCATACGCCCTGGTGATCCGGCCTTCTTCATCGGCTTCGGCTATCAGCGCGCTTTCGCCGTTGATGTAGTAGGTGGTGCGGCTTGTTGCGCCTTGCGTGACAGTCTTGGCAATTTTTCGGCCAAAGGAGTTGTAGCGGTATTGGATAGTGAGGTTTTCTGCACTGTCCTTGATTGTTGTAGTGCCAGTTTCTTTCCCAGCCTGCTCCGGCTTCTTTGATGAGGTTGCCTTGCGTCATGGCTGTATTGCTCTTGCCGCAGACTCTGCCACTCTCATTTTCGCAATTCAATTTGGACCATTGACCCTGAAATATGCGTCAATTATTTTTAGATCTGGATCGCCCCATCCACAATCATTGATACCATTTTTTATTTCAAGCAAGAAAGATTCAAATTTTATGCGCACCAACTCTAAACGCAGGTTGCGCGTGCTCATTTTCACGACATACTTGGCAACTTTATGCAATTCAATTTCCATGGCCAAGTGCAGATGCCTATAAATAACTTCCAGCTCATGATTTATATATTTATCGGCTATATTGTCGGCCATCATGCCCAGCCCTTTAACCGAATAATTACTCATATCTTTATTCACGTGGAAAAGCTGGAAATCCAACTGCTGCGGCCACTCTGACAGAGCTTGCGTCATTAAAACAGAAAATTTTAGATCCATATTGTTCATTTCCGTATTCTACTGTCTGACCAAGTCTCGACCGGCCCGCTGCGCTGTAGCAAATTGCATTTTGCCACCCACCATCGTTTTCCTCGACAAATATGATCAGATGATTTTTTCTAAAACTACACCCAAAACCCAAAGTAAAAAATTACTTTTTCCGTACGAACCGGGAATACGTACCACATAAAAACGAAGGATCCCGCTATGATGGCAAAATGCAGAATTACATCAAGCACAAGGTCCAATGCGCCATCAAATCTTTTTAGCAGAAAAGGGGGCGAAGTTAAGTGCAACACCGCAAACAACGTCATTTACAATGCAGCCGATGAATAAAACGCATTCGCCATCATAGAAATCAGCATCCACAATCAGGTTCAGAAACGCTGGGGTTTGGAATGGAACCGAGCAAACTTCCTCCCATATTTCTCATCGCCTTTTGCGATGCAGCGCTTTGAATATTTTCTCCATGAAACGCCTGCCCGGTGGCGATGGTAGGCGTGGCCTGTCCGGCGCAGCGCGCAGAGAGCCGGGCGCGCTTTTCAGGCTTAGGTCCGCCCACGCGTTGTTCAGGCGACACCAGCCCCCAGCGCCATGTGGTGCGGTTGATGACTACCCGGCAGCCACCCGCCATTTTGTCGGCCAAGTTTTGCGTGCTTTCCGTGCAGTCCTGGTTAGACCACACCTGTCGCCTGTTTGGCTGCGCCTGCACGGGCAGCGACTGCACAAGGGCCAGAACTGGCGCGCTCAGTTTGGGTCAGGTTCTGGCAGGCGCGGCAATAACTTGGCAGGACATGCGTGGTTTCAGTTTGGCGTCAGTAGCGGAAAGAAACCGCCAGAGGCAGGGTAATGGTTTGCCGTGTCAAAGACAGGAGCAAATTTCAGGGCTTGAAAACGGCTTTTGCGCCCGTTTCACTAGGACCTCATGCTATTGATATAGGAGCTAGTCTTATCCGCTTTAACGCTCTGCCTCGCAGGCGCTTTGGGGCGATGGCCGGAAGGCGTGATTGACGGCCTGCCGCGCGGGAGCGAAGGCACAGGCAGGTTTGGGACAGACTTTGAATCAGGGCGCGGCTGCCTGGCTCTGCGCTTGCGGGGGCGAGGCGGCGATCCATTCCACGTCGGCCAGTGCGAAGGCTTGCGGGAAAAGGTAGCGGCCGCCGAAAACGGGAACGTCCACAGCCTGCCAGGCAGGCGCAAAGCCCGGAACCTGCTGGCGCACGGCTTCGAGCACCAGCGTCGTGCAATACAGCGGGCGATCGCCTTCAGCCGTCAGGCGAAAGGGCTGGCCCGCGCGGGCGGCGGCGTGGCGGGCGGCGGCGGCGCGCTGCGCGGCGGTGAGAAAGCGCGGGCGGGCCACGGCTACGGCAGTAGCACGCCCGGCGGCTGCAAAGTCGGCCAGGGGCGTGATGAGCACCTGGTCGGGGCGGGCCGGGTCGTCATCTGTTGTGGCATGGGCCACCAGCACTTGCGGCGCTGTCTGGATGACGATGCCGATGTGCGAGTAGGCGCCGCCGCTCAGGCGCTGGATCAGGCGGCTGTCAGCCGAAGTGCCGCTGCGAAAAACCCAGTCGCCCGGCTGGAGCGCGCGGGCAGGCGGCAGGGGCACAGGCGGAGCCGCTGGCCGCAGCGGGTTGCTGCCTGTCAGAGCAGCCAGGGCGAACAAGGCCAGCGCGCTTAGCGCCAGGGCGGCCAGTCTGGCCCGCGTGATTTGCATGCGCATATTCAGCCAGATTTTCTGATTGATTTTCAGCGCGCCATGCAAAAACGGGAGCCGAATTTTTCCGCTCCCGTTTCTGGCTGCCGCGTTTCATTTCGCTTGCGCTGGCCTGATGAATTTCAGAATCCGGCGCTGGCAAATATTTTCCATTTGCCTTCCACCTGAATGAGGCGCACTTTTTCCATGCCTTCGCCTTGTTTGAAGCGCACTTTCAGGGCCACGCGGGCGCGGTTGGGATCGTCCGCGTCGATTTCGCTGGACTGCACGGTGATTTCTTCCATGCCGCCCTGGCTTTCGGCCTTTTCCCTGGCCTTGGCGATCATGGCTTTCATCTTGCCTTGCGCCATTTCGGTTTTGCCAGGCTTGGAGCTGTCGGGCAGGTGAACCAGGCTCATGGCGCCGTTCACATCGCCCTTGTAGCTGCGTTCAATGAAGGCCACGGCCACGCCGTCAGGCGTGTTTTTGGGGCCGGAGCAGGCGGTCAGGAAAATGGCCAGCAAGGCCGTCAGCAGCAGGGCTGCTCTGGTCATGAATTTCACGATTTCTCCCTGTTCAAATAACAAAATGGCAAATCACAAAACGGCTTGAATCACGCGCAATAACACGGCGCGCCAGCCGGCGCGCGGCGGATTATGCCCACGGGGCGGGCGCTGATTTTGCGCGCGCCCTGATTCTCGCCTTTAGCCTTTAGGTGCAAACCCGTTCACGGAAAGCGGCTCGCGCCGCCTAGAATCCGGAGCCAATCAATGAGCACAGCGGCGCAGCGATGGCGCTGCCGCTTTCCGCCCCGCCGCTGCCTTCCCACGCATGCCGCCTGCCGCCCGCACTTCAAGCCTTGCCGCCTTGGGCCAGCCCCGGCCTCAGTCTGGCCGCTGCCTGGCCGCAGGCCATGCGCACCGTTTTTCAAACTCTTGGAGCTTTTCCCATGTCTGCACTTTTTGATGCGGCCGCCTTGGTCGTGCCTTTTGAAAAACTGCGAATGAGCGATGTCGAGGCCGTCGGTGGCAAGAACGCCAGCCTGGGCGAGATGATTTCGCAATTGCCGCAAGGCGTGCGCGTGCCCACGGGCTTTGCCACCACGGCGCACGCCTTTCGCCAGTTTCTGGCCTACGGCGGGCTGGATGAGCGCATCCGCCAGCGGCTGGCCTCGCTGAACACGGAAGACGTGCGCGCGCTGGCCGATGCGGGCGCCGAAATCCGCCGCTGGGTGCAGGAGCAGCCTTTTCCGGCTGATCTGGAAAAGGCCATCCGCGATGCCTTTGACGCATTGAGCGCGGGCAACGCGCAGGCCTGCTTTGCCGTGCGCTCTTCGGCCACGGCGGAGGATTTGCCCGACGCCTCGTTTGCCGGCCAGCAGGAAACCTTTCTGAACGTGGCGGGCATCGAGCAGGTGCTGGAGAAGATGAAAGAGGTGTTTGCCAGCCTCTACAACGACCGCGCCATCAGCTACCGCGTGCACAAGGGCTTCGCGCACGAGCACGTGGCCCTGTCGGCGGGCGTGCAGCGCATGGTGCGCTCCGACCAGGGCGCAGCGGGCGTGATGTTCACCATCGACACCGAAAGCGGCTTTGACCAGGTGGTGTTCATCACCTCCAGCTACGGCCTGGGCGAGACGGTGGTGCAAGGCGCGGTGAACCCCGACGAGTTCTATGTGCACAAGCCCATGCTGCAAGCGGGCAAGCAGGCCCTCATCCGCCGCAACCTGGGCAGCAAGCTCATTCAGATGGTGTTTGCCACGCCGGAAGAAAAAGCCGCCACGGGCCGCCTGGTGCAAACCGTGGACGTGCCCGCCGAGCAGCGCAACCGCTACAGCCTCACCGACGCCGAAGTGGAGCAGCTGGCCCGCTACGCGCTGGTGATCGAGCAGCACTATGGCCGCCCGATGGACATCGAATGGGGCAAAGACGGCACGGACGGCCAGCTCTACATCCTTCAGGCGCGCCCCGAAACCGTGAAAAGCCAGCAGCAGGGCAAAACCGAGCAGCGCTACCGCCTCAAAAACAAGGGCGCCGTGCTGGCCGAAGGCCGCGCCATCGGCCAGAAAATCGGCGCCGGCCCCGTGCGCCTGGTGCGCGACACCAGCGAAATGGAGCGCGTGCAGCCCGGCGACGTGCTGGTGACCGACATGACCGACCCCAACTGGGAGCCGGTGATGAAGCGCGCCAGCGCCATCGTCACCAACCGGGGCGGGCGCACCTGCCACGCGGCCATCATCGCGCGCGAGCTGGGCATCCCGGCCGTTGTCGGCGCGGGCAACGCCACGGAGGCGCTCAAGGATGGCACGCTCGTGACCGTCAGCTGCGCCGAAGGCGACACGGGCCGCATTTACGACGGCCTGCTCGAAACCGAAGTGAGCGAAGTGCAGCGCGGCGCCATGCCCGCCATCGGCGCCAAGATCATGATGAACGTGGGCAACCCGCAGCTGGCCTTTGATTTCGCCCAGCTGCCCAACGACGGCGTGGGCCTGGCGCGGCTGGAATTCATCATCAACAACAACATTGGCGTGCACCCCAAGGCCATCCTGGACTACCCGCAAGTGGATGCCGACCTGAAAAAAGCCGTGGAAAGCGTGGCGCGCGGCCACGCCAGCCCCCGCGCCTTCTACGTGGACAAAGTGGCCGAAGGCGTGGCCACCATCGCCGCCGCCTTCTGGCCCAAGCCCGTCATCGTGCGCCTGTCAGACTTCAAGAGCAACGAATACCGCAAGCTCATCGGCGGCAGCCGCTACGAGCCGGAAGAAGAAAACCCCATGCTCGGCTTTCGCGGCGCGGCCCGCTACATCAGCGAAGACTTCGGCCCCGCCTTCGCCATGGAATGCGAAGCCCTCAAGCGCGTGCGCGACGACATGGGCCTGACCAACGTGCAAGTGATGGCGCCCTTCGTGCGCACCCTGGGCCAGGCCGAGCGCGTCACCGCCTTGCTGGCCGAACACGGGCTCAAACGCGGCAGCAACGGCCTGAAGCTCATCATGATGTGCGAAATCCCCAGCAACGCCGTGCTGGCCGACGAGTTCCTCGAATACTTCGACGGCTTTTCCATCGGCTCCAACGACCTCACCCAGCTCACCCTGGGGCTGGACCGCGACAGCGGCATGGAACTGCTGGCCGCCGACTTCGACGAGCGCGACCCCGCCGTCAAGGCCCTGATCGCCCGCGTCATCAAGGCCTGCCGCGCGCAAGGCAAATACATCGGCATCTGCGGACAAGGCCCCAGCGACCACCCCGACTTCGCCCGCTGGCTGGTTCAGCAAGGCATCGTCTCGCTCTCGCTCAACCCCGACAGCGTGGCGGAAACCTGGATGCAGCTGGCCAACCTGCCCAGCTGAAAACGCCGCCATGCCTGAGCGGTTTCCCGGCTGCATCACCCGGGTGCGCGGCATCAGCGCGGGCCACTTCACCGACACGCGCCGCCCCACCGGGTGCAGTGTGGTCATCGCCCGTCCCGGCGCTGTAGGCGGAGTGGATGTGCGCGGCGCCGCGCCCGGCACGCGCGAGACCGACCTGCTCGCCCCCGCCAACACCGTCAGCGTGGTGCATGCCGTGCTGCTGTCTGGCGGCAGCGCCTGGGGGCTGGATGCAGCCGGCGGCGTGATGCGCTGGCTGCACGGGCAGGGCTTGGGGCTGGATGCGGGCAGCCCTGAAACGCCCGCCCGCGTGCCCATCGTGCCCGCCGCCGTGCTGTTTGACCTGCACGTCGGCGCAGACCCCGCCCGGCAGCCGCCCGTCTGCCCTGATGCCGCCGCTGGCTACGCCGCCTGCCAGGCCAGCCTGGAGCGCGGGGCGCTGGCCGAAGGCAACGTCGGCGCGGGCGCGGGCGCTACCGTCGGCAAGATGTTCGGCATGGGCTGCGCCATGAAAGGCGGCATTGGCGCCGCCTCTGTCACGCTGGACGGCGTGACCGTGGGCGCGCTCGTTGCCGTCAATGCCCTGGGCGATGTGCGCGACGCCCAGGGCCGCCTGCTGGCCGGCGCCCGCACCGCTGATGGCGCGGCGCTGCGCGACACCGCCCGCGCCCTGCTGGCGGGCGAGCCGCCTGCGGCCCTGCTGACCGGGCGCAATACCACCATTGGCGTCATCGCCACCGACGCCGCCCTGGACAAAGCCGGCGCCTGCCGCCTGGCCACCGCCGGGCACGACGGGCTGGCCCGCGCCATCAACCCCGTGCATACCTGCGCTGATGGCGACACCCTCTTTGCCCTGGCCACCGGGCAGGCCCCCGCCCCCGGCCCGGGGCTGAATGTGCTGGCCGCGCTGGCCGCCGAAGCCGTGGCCCGCGCCTGCGTCAATGCCGTGCGCGCCGCCGCCAGCGTGCAGGCCGGCGCGCTGTGGCTGCCAGCCTGCGCCCAAGAGCTGCCCGTGGCGCCCTGAACGCAGCCTGATGGCGCAGCCGCCGTCTTGCACTTCATGGCGCCAAAACGCGGCAGACCTTCATGGCCTTGCTCATTCCTTTCTGCGCTCTTCCCTTTTTCGCTCCTTTATCCATAGCAATAGGTCCTAGTGGAAATTGCGCAGAATGGCATTTCCACCCCCTTGAATTTGCTTCTGTTTTTGATGCCGCCGGGCGGCTCCGGCAAGCGCGGGCGCGCCAGAACCCGCCCGCAGACACGCCGCAAGCGGGCGCGCGTGCAGGCGCGCCAGCAGGCTCTCTCAAGGCAGCCGCTCGATGGCCTGCCCGGCCACGGCGGCCAGCGCTTCGGGGGGAACCAGTGCGGGGGCGATTTCGGCCAGCGGCCAGAGCACGAAGGCGCGTTGCAGCATGCGCGGGTGCGGCAGGGTCAGGCGCGGGGTGTCAAGGCGCTGCTGGCCGTAGAGGAGCAAATCCAGATCGAGCGTGCGCGGGGCGTTGCGCCAGGGGCGCTGGCGGCCTTCGGCGGTTTCGATGGCCTGGAGGGCGGCGAGCAATTGCAGCGGGGGCAGGCCGGTGGCCACGCTGGCGGCGGCGTTGATGGAGTCGGGGCCGCTGGCGTCCACGGGGGCGCTGCGGTAGAGGCTGGAGGCGGCGAGCAGCCGCGTTTGCGGCAGGGCGGCCAGGGCGGCGAAGGCGCGGCGCACGGTGGCGGCGGCGTCGCCCAGATTGCCGCCCAGGGCGATGTAGGCCGTGTGAGCGGCGGCGTCCATGTCCTTGCTCATCTCATTCCGCAGCGGGCGGCTGGCGGGACGGCGTCGCATGGGCCGCTGGCGCACTGGCGGTTTCAGGCGCGCCGCCTGCGGGTTTGCGGCGGCGGCGGCGTTTTTTGGCCGGGGCGGCGCCGTCGGCTGGGGCAGCCTGCGGCAGGGCGGCTTCGCCTGCCGCAGCGGGGCCTGGGCTGGCGGAATCAGCAGGACTGGCCGGGCTGGCCGCAGGCGCGGCGGCTTTGGGCTTGCGCGCCTTGCTGCGCGGGGCGCGCTGCTGCTCGGCGCGGGCCTGGGCGATGAGGTCTTCGCGCACGCCCTGGCCAGACTGGGCGAATTGCGTCCACCAGTCGGCCAGCATTTCGGGCACTTCGCCATTGGCGGCGCGCAGCTGCAAAAAGTCCAGCCCGGCGCGAAAGCGCGGCTGCTCTGCCAGGGTGTGGCAGCTGGCGCCGGTGCGTTTTTCAAAGCGCGGCTGCATCATCCAGATTTCGCGCATGTCGGCGGCCAGCCGGCCCCGGCCGGATACGTCGCCGATGCGGGCGTCAAACACTTCGTCAATGGCCGCTTGCAGGGCGGGGTGCGTGTGTTCGCCTTGCGCGGTGCGCTGCTGCCAAAGGGCGCGCACGTCTTGCCAGAGCAGGCAGGCGAGCAAGAAGCTGGGGGCGACGGGCTTGCCTTCGGCCACGCGGCGGTCGGTGTCTTGCAGGGCGGCGGCCATGAAAGGCTCTTGCGCGCGCTGCACGGCCAAATCCAGCAGGGGGTAGATGCCCTGGGCCAGGCCGAGTTTTTTGAGCTGCTCCACGCTGGCCTGGCCGTGGCCGGTTTGCAGCAGCTTGAGCATTTCGTCAAACAGGCGGCTTTGGGGCACGTCGGCCAGCAGGCCCTTGAGGGCGGCGAGCGGGCGGCTGGTTTTGGCGTCGAGCTTGAAGCCCAGGTGCGCGAGCTTGGCGGCAAAGCGCGTGGCGCGGATGATGCGCACGGGGTCTTCGCGGTAGCGCGCGGCGGCGTCGCCAATCATGCGCAGCACGCGCTTTTGCGCGTCGGCAAAGCCGTTGTGGTAGTCCACCACGATTTGGCTTTGCGGGTCGTAGTACATGGCGTTGATGCTGAAGTCGCGCCGGGCGGCGTCTTCGTGCTGCGGCCCCCACACGTTGTCGCGCAGCACGCGGCCGGAGGCATCCACGGCGTGTTTCACGCCCGCAAGCTGGCTTTTGGCGGTGCGCTCGTTGCCGCTGACGTGCTCGGCGTCAGCGCTGTCCAGGTGAGCGCGGAAGGTGGAAACTTCGATCACTTCGTGCTCGCGCCCGCGCCCGAAAACCACGTGCACGATGCGAAAGCGCCGCCCGATGATGAAGGCGCGCCGGAACAGCGCCTTGACCTGCTCGGGCGTGGCGTTGGTGGCCACGTCAAAGTCTTTGGGGCGCAGGCCCAGCAGCAAGTCGCGCACGGCGCCGCCGACGATGTAGGCCTCGTACCCCGCGTTTTTGAGTGTGCTGACCACGCTGATGGCGCGGCCATCGACCAGCGACAGGTCAATGCGGTGCGTGGCCGGGCCGATTTCCACGCGCTTGCCAAAGCGGCTTTTGCGGCGGCCCGTGAGTTTGTCGAGCAGTTCGCGAATCATGGCTGCGCTCCAAACAGCTCCAGCACGGGCCAGCCGCGCTCCAGCGCGATGGGGCGCAGGCGCGCATCGGGGTTGGCGGCCACGGGGCGCTGCACTTTTTCAAGCAGGGGCAAGTCGTTGATGGAGTCGCTGTAGAAGGTGGCGTCCGCATCGGCCCAGCCCAGGCCGCGCGCGGCCAGCCACTGGCCCACGCGGGTGATTTTTCCTTCGCGAAAAGACGGCGTGCCCTCGATTTCGCCCGTGAACCAGCCGCCGGGGCCGCGCTCCAGGTTGATGGCAATCAGCTCGTCCACGCCCAGCGCGTGGGCAATGGGGCGGGTGATGAATTCGTTGGTGGCGGTGACGATGGCCACGGCCTCGCCCGCCCGGCGGTGCTGCTCGATCAGCGCCAGCGCCTGCGGGCGGATGGCCGGGGCGATGACTTCGCGCATGAACTGCGCATGCGCGCGCGCGGCCGCCTCCGGCCCCTGGCGGCGCACGGCGGCGGTGGAAAAGCGCACGTATTCGTGAATATCGAGCGTGCCCGCCTTGTATTGCGCGTAGAAGGCTTCGTTTTTCTGCCGGAAGGCTTCGCCCTCCGTCCAGCCGATGCGGGTGGTGAACTCGCCCCAGGCGTGGTCGGAGTCCAGCGGCAGCAAGGTGTAGTCAAGGTCGAAAAGAGCCAGTTTCATGGGGTTTCAGGGGAAAAGGCGCAACGGGCGGCGGCAAGGGCGGCGGCAGGGCGGCAAAACGCCCTCAGGCCCCTTCCTCCAGCATGGCCTTGATGAGCGGAATGGTCACAGCCCGCCGCGTTTGCAGGCTGTAGCGGTCCAGGCGCTCGAGCAGGCGCATGAGACTGCCCATGTCGCGCGAAAAGCGGGTGAGCACGTAATCGGTCACGCCCTCGCCCAGCGCAAGGCCGCGCTGGGCGGCGGCCTGTTGCAGCAGCGCGCGGCACTCGCCCTCCGTGGGCGCGTGAAGCTGGAACACGTGCCCCCAGCCCAGGCGCGAGCGCAAGTCTTCGCGCAGCGGCAAATCAGTCGGCGGCAGGCTGCCGGCGGCCAGCACGGCGCGCGGCGGCTGGCCGTCGGCGGGCGTCATGGCGTTGATGAACCAGTTGAAGGCGGTGTGCTGCTGGCCGGTGGCGTAAAGCTGCACGTCGTCCATCAGCGCCGCGCGCCAGCTGCCCTCAAACGGCGCATCGGCGGGCGAGGCCGCGTCCAGCCAGCCGCAAGGCTCGCCCTGCTGCTGCAAGGCATGCCGCGCAGCGCGCAGCAGGTGCGTTTTGCCGCTGCCCGCCTCGCCCCACAGATACACCGGCACGGGCGAGCGCTGGCGGCCCGCCGCGCACCACTGCGCCAGAAACTGCACGACCTCCTGATTGAGACGGCCCGCAAAACCCTCCAGCGTGGGCGCGGGAGCCAGTGCGATGTCAAGCGCGATTTGTTTCATGAACGGGAGCCTGCCCGGCGGCGGGCGCAACAGGCAAACGGGGCGAGCCAGGCAGGCGGAGGAACTTCAGAAAGAGGAGCAAATTCAAGGGGCCTGAAAAGGCATTTGTCGCACGATCCACGGGGAGGTCGTGCTATCAAGCAAGGAGCAAATATCAAGGGGCATTTCAGGCAGGCAGGCCCTGAACCGCCCTGGGGCCGCGCCTAAAATTGACGGTGGATTTTATTGAACAGGGTGCGCTTGCGCGCACAACGCGCGGCAGGCCAGGGCGCAAGCCCGCCAGCGCGCAGCCCCGCCCGCCTTTGAGCTTTTTCTCCCATCTCGCATGAACACCCCTCTTTCCTACAAAGACGCCGGCGTTGATATTGACGCAGGCGACGCCCTGGTCGAGCGCATCAAGCCCCTGGCCCGCAAAACCCTGCGCGAAGGCGTGCTGGCCGGCATTGGCGGCTTTGGCGCGCTCTTTGAAGTGCCCCGCAAATACAAGGAGCCTGTGCTCGTGAGCGGCACCGACGGCGTGGGCACCAAACTCAAGCTCGCCTTTGAATGGAACATGCACGGCGGCGTGGGCATCGACCTGGTCGCCATGAGCGTGAACGACGTGCTCGTGCAAGGCGCCGAGCCGCTCTTTTTTCTGGACTACTTCGCCTGCGGCAAGCTCGACGTGGACACCGCCGCCGCCGTGGTAGGCGGCATCGCCCGGGGCTGCGAAGAAAGCGGCTGCGCCCTCATCGGCGGCGAAACCGCCGAAATGCCCGGCATGTACCCCGCCGGTGAATACGACCTGGCCGGCTTTGCCGTGGGCGCGGCCGAAAAATCGCGCCTGCTCACCGGCCAGAGCGTGCGGGCGGGCGATGTGGTACTGGGCCTGGCCAGCAGCGGCGCGCACAGCAACGGCTACTCGCTCGTGCGCAAGTGCATCGAGCGCGCGCAGGCGCAAGGCGCGCTGCCCGAAACGCTGGACGGCCAGCCTTTCCGCCAGGCCATCATGCGCCCCACGCGCCTTTACGTGAAGCCCGTGCTCGCCACTTTGGCCGCGCACCCGCAGGCCATCCGCGCGCTGGCCCACATCACCGGCGGCGGCCTGCTCGAAAACATTCCCCGCGTGCTGCCCGAAGGGCTGGCCGCGCGCCTGCAAAAAGGCAGCTGGCCGCAAAGCGAACTCTTCGCCTGGCTGCAAAAAACCGCCGGCATCGACGACGCAGAAATGAACCGCACCTTCAACAACGGCATCGGCATGGTGGTCATCGCCGCCGCCGAGGCCGCCGAGGCCGTGGCCGCCACCTTGCGCCAGCACGGCGAAACCGTTTACGCCATCGGCCACATCACCGAACGCGCGGGCGCCGCCGTGACGGTGGCCTGAGCCGCTTTACCCGCCCCAGCCGCCCGGCCCAGCGCCCAGGCGGCTTTTTCACGCCGCAAGCCACGGCGGCCCATCCAGGCGGCCAGAACGCACGGGCGGACAGCCAGAAACCAGCCTTCCCCCTGATCCCCTTTGCGCGAAACCTACGCGAAACCTGCGCGAAACCTGAGCGAAACCTTCATGCACATCCACATCCTTGGCATCTGCGGCACTTTCATGGGCGGGCTGGCGGCGCTGGCGCGCGAGGCCGGGCACACCGTCACCGGCTGCGACGCGGGCGTTTACCCGCCCATGAGCGAGCAGCTGCGCGCGCTGGGCATTGATTTGATGGAAGGCTACGGCGCCGATCAGCTGGCGCTCAAGCCCGACATGTTCGTGATTGGCAACGTGGTCAGCCGCGCGCGGCTGGCAAATGGCGCGCCCAAATTCCCGCTGATGGAAGCCATTCTCGATGCGGGCCTGCCCTACGCCAGCGGGCCGCAGTGGCTGGCCGAACACGTGCTGCAAGGCCGCCACGTGCTGGCCGTGGCCGGCACGCATGGCAAAACCAGCACCACATCCATGCTGGCCTGGGCGCTGGAATGCGCGGGCCTGCAACCGGGCTTTCTGGTGGGCGGCGTGCCGCTGAACTTTGGCATCTCCGCCCGGCTGGGCGGCCTGGCGGCCGGGCGCGAAAGGCCCTTTTTCGTCATCGAAGCCGATGAATACGACACCGCCTTTTTCGACAAGCGCAGCAAATTCGTGCACTACCGCCCGCGCACGGCGGTGCTGAACAACCTGGAGTTCGACCACGCCGACATCTTCGGCAGCCTGGCCGACATCGAGCGCCAGTTTCACCACCTGCTGCGCACCGTGCCCGCCACGGGCCGCGTCATCGTCAATGGGCAAGACGCCAGCCTGGCCCGCGTGCTGGCGCAAGGCGTGTACAGCGAAGTCAGCCGCTTCGGCATGGCAGGCGGCGAAGCGCCCCCCGACTTCGCCGCCAGCGGCGAGCCGGGCGACTTTGACGTGCTGCACCAGGGCCGCCCCGCCGGCCGCGTGCGCTGGGCGCTGCCCGGCGCGCACAACCAGCTCAACGCGCTGGCCGCCATCGCCGCCGCCTGGCACGCGGGCGTGCCGCCGCAGCAAGCCTGCGAGGCGCTGGCGCGCTTTGAAAACGTGCGCCGCCGCATGGAAGTGCGCGCGCGCATTCCCGTCAGCGGCGGCAGCATCACCCTCTACGACGACTTCGCCCACCACCCCACCGCCATCCGCGCCACCGTAGACGGCCTGCGCCGCCAGCTTGATGCACAAGGGCGCCAGAGCGAGCGCATCCTGGCCCTCTTCGAGCCGCGCAGCAACACCATGAAACTGGGCGCCATGAAAGAGCGCCTGCCCTGGGCGCTGGAAAACGCCGCCCTGGCCTTTTGCCACGCCGGCGGCCTGGAATGGGACGCCGCCGCCGCCCTGGCCCCGCTGGGCGCACGCGCCCAAGTGGCCGCCAGCGTGGACGAACTCGTCGCCCAGGCCACGCGCGCCGCCCGCGCAGGCGACCACCTGCTATGCATGAGCAACGGCGGCTTTGGCGGCGTGCATGAAAAGCTGGCCCATGCGCTCCGGAAACCATAGCATGATGTCCTAGTGAAAACTGCGCAAGACGGCTTTTAAGGCCCCTGAATTCGCTCCTATTTTTGGGGCCTCCGTCATCGCACAGGCCGCTCTGGCAGGCGGATCGCAGCTCCGGAAAGAAAACGCCCACTCCTTTTTATGGGAGCGGGCGCGGCTGGCAGGTGCTGGCGACGGGCGTTTTCAGCGCTGGTGCTCGCTCAGCCACTTTTCCAGGTAGTGGATGTTGGTGCCGCCGTGGCGGAATTTGGCGTCCACCATCAGCTCGCGGTGCAGCGCGATGTTGGTGTTGATGCCTTCCACGGCGGTTTCGAGCAGCGCGGTTTGCATGCGGGCGATGGCTTGCTCGCGCGTGTCGCCGTGGACGATGAGCTTGCCGATCATCGAGTCGTAATTGGGCGGCACGAAGTAGTTGGTGTAGATGTGCGAGTCCACCCGCACGCCGGGGCCGCCGGGCGCGTGCCAGGCCGTGATGCGGCCGGGCGAAGGCGTGAATTTGAAGGGGTCTTCGGCATTGATGCGGCATTCGATGGCGTGGCCGCGAATTTCGATTTGCCGCTGGGTAAAGGGCAGTTTTTCGCCGGCGGCCACCATGATTTGCGTGCGCACGATGTCCACGCCGGTGATCATTTCCGTGACGGGGTGCTCCACCTGCACGCGGGTGTTCATTTCAATGAAATAGAACTCGCCGTTTTCATACAGAAATTCAAAAGTGCCCGCGCCCCGGTAGCCGATTTTTTTGCACGCAGCCACGCAGCGCTCGCCAATGCGGTCGGCCAGGCGGCGCGGAATGCCGGGGGCGGGCGCTTCTTCAATCACTTTCTGGTGGCGGCGCTGCATGGAGCAGTCGCGCTCGCCCAGATAGACGGCGTTTTTGTGCTTGTCGGCCAGCACCTGGACTTCAATGTGGCGCGGGTTCTGGAGGAATTTCTCCATATAAACCGCCGGGTTGCCAAAGGCGGCGGCCGCTTCGGCCTTGGTGGTTTGCACCGCGCCGGGCAGCGCCGCTTCGGTGTGCACCACGCGCATGCCGCGCCCGCCGCCGCCGCCTGCGGCCTTGATGATGACGGGGTAGCCGATTTGCCGCGCCATGCGCTTGATGGCGGCGGTGTCGTCAGGCAGCTCGCCTTCGCTGCCGGGCACGCAGGGCACGCCCGCCTGCATCATGGCCCGCTTGGCCGCCACCTTGTCGCCCATGATGCGGATGGATTCGGGCGTGGGGCCGATGAACTGGAAGCCGCTTTGCTCCACGCGCTCGGCGAAATCGGCGTTTTCGCTCAAGAAGCCGTAACCGGGATGGATGGCTTCGGCATCCGTGACTTCCGCCGCCGAGATGATGGCGGGCACGTTCAGATAGCTTTGGGCCGAGGGCGCGGGGCCGATACACACGGCTTCGTCGGCTAACTTCACGTATTTGGCGTCTTTATCGGCCTCGGAATACACCATGACGGCCTGCACGCCCAGCTCGCGGCAGGCGCGCTGGATGCGCAGGGCGATTTCGCCGCGATTGGCAACCAGTATTTTCTTGAACATGGCGCGCCCGCTTACTCAATGACGAACAGCGGCTGGCCGTATTCGACGGGCTGGCCGTTTTCGCCCAGGATTTGCGTGACGGTGCCGGCCTTTTCGCTCTCGATTTCATTGAGGATTTTCATGGCCTCGATGATGCAAAGCGTGTCACCCGCTTTCACGCTGGAGCCCACTTCCACGAACGGCTTGGCGCCAGGGCTGGCGGCGCGGTAGAAAGTGCCGACCATGGGCGATTTGACGGTAAAGCCCGGCGCGGCAGCAGGCGCGGGCGCGGCGCTTTCGGCGGGGGCTGCTGCCGCAGGCGCGGCCACGGCGGGCGCGGCTGATGCGGCGGCCGCCACGGGCTGTGCTACAGGCTGCATCACCACGGCGGCGGGGCTGCCCTTGACGATGCGCACCTTGCCTTCGGCTTCGGTGATTTCAAGTTCGGAAACGTTGGACTCCGAGATCAGGTCGATCAGGGTCTTGAGCTTGCGCAGATCCATGATTGAAATCTTTCTGATATGAAAAACTGGGCAAATTTACCGCAATTTGCAGCCAACTGCTTCAATTTGCTGGAATTTGAAGCTTGCAGAAGGAGTGTGCGGTTTCCGCTGCGATTTTGCGGCCATCGCGGCAAAGCGCCGTAAATAAATGAAGTTGCCGCTTTTTGCGATCAATTCATGATGGATGCTGCATCTTCCAGCATGCGGGCGCGCAGCGCCTGCTCGTCGCCACGGGCGGGGCGGCCATCGGCAGCGGGCTTGAGCGCGCCGCGCACGTCGTCATGGTCATGAATCATCAGATGCACGCCCACGTGCTCGCCCAGGCCGGAGCAAAAGACTGAAAAGCTGAGCGCGTCCACCATTTCGCCGCGAAAACCGCGCACTTGCCGCGCATCAAAAGCCACACCCTGGTTGATGAGGGCGATTTCCGCCGATTTCGGGTCATCGCAGAAAAGCTGCAAATACACGTCAGAAAGGCGCGTGGCCGTGCCATTCCATACCGCGCCGGTCAGGTGCGGGCGAAATTCGGCCAGCCGTTGCATCCACGTCAGCGCCAGCTCGCGCAGCGCCAGCAGCTCGGCGGGCTGGGTGTCGGCGCGAAAAAGCGCCAGATAGGCGCGCACCTGCTCCTGCACGGCGTCATTGTCCGGCAGGGCCGCGCGTGCGGGCGCGCCCAGCTCCTTGACGGCCCGCCGCTTGGCCGCGCCGTAGTCCAGCCCTTCTTCCACCACCAGCCGCGCGGCGGCAGCGGCGATTTCCTGAGAGAGTTCTTGTTGCATGGTGGGCATTTTGCCTCCGCAGAGCCGCGCGGATTGCGGAAAGCGAGCTTTTGAAATGATATTGCGCAAATCATAATTGATATTTATCAATCATTATTTATTTCATAATCTGCCCGCCATGCTCGCGGCCTGCGCATGGGCGCCTGGATTGAACCAGGAAGCTTTCCGGTGCGGGCACGTAATTTCTCATTTCATTTGCGTTCTCATAATCAGTGGAGAAAATCATGAAAAAAGCATTTGCCTGCATTTTGCTGGCGCTGGCGCCGCTGGCTTTCGCGGACATCACGGTGACCGACGTGAAAGGCCGCAGCGTGACGGTGCCCGGCGTGCCCGAGCGCGTGGTGCTGGGCTTTTATTACGAAGACTATCTGGCCGTGGCGGGGCCGGGCGCGGCAGACAAGCTGGTGGGCCTGTCGCTTTCCACCTGGCGGGACTGGCGGCCCCGGCAGTTCGCGCTGTATGAAAAGGCGCTGCCCCGGCTGAAAAGCGTGCCGGATGTGGGTTCCACGGATGACGGCTCTTTTTCCATTGAAAAAGTGATTGCCGCGCAGCCCGATTTGCTGATTCTGGCTGCCTGGAATTACGACGCGCTGGGCGAGGGCGTGAAAAAAATCGAGGCGGCGGGCATTCCCGTGCTCACGCTGGACTACAACGCGCAGACGGTTGAAAAGCACGTGGCGTCCACGCTGGCGCTGGGAAAAATCATGGGCCAGCCGCAGCGCGCGCAAAAACTGGCCGATAACTACCGCCTGGCCATGCAGGACGTGGCCGCGCGCGTGGCCAAGGCCGGGCCGTCAGACAAGAAGGTTTACGTGGAACTGGCGCAAAAAGGCCCCGAAACCATGGGCAACTCCTACGGCGACACGCTCTGGGGCGCGCTGATCGAGATGGCGGGCGCGCGCAACATTGCCAAGGGGCAGGTGCAGAACTGGGGGCCGCTCAGCCGCGAATACGTGATTGACCAGAACCCGGACATCATTTTTTTGGCTGGCTCCGAATGGCTGAACCGGCCCGAGGCCGTGTCCGTCGGCTTTGGCGCCGATGCCCGCACCGTCAATGAACGCATGGGCGCTTATGTCAATGGCCGCGCGGGCTGGCGGCAGCTGAAGGCGGCTGAAGGCGGGCACGTGCATGCCGTCTATCACGGCGGCACGCGCACTTTGTCGGACTACGTGTACGCCCAATACGTGGCCAAACAGATTCACCCGGAGGCTTTTGCCGATGTGGACCCGGAAAAGAACCTGCGCGACTTCTACGAAGCCTGGCTGCCCATCAAGGCTGAAGGCGTGTTCATGGCCACCTATCAGGCGCAGCCGCAAGGCCGCCCGGCGGGCGCGAAATGAGCACTGAAGCCCGGAACGAGGCCGGCCACGAAACCGGCCACGAAGCCGGCCACGCACAGGCCCGCAGCGCCTATGGCCGCCGGCTGGGGCGGCGAGCGGCTTTGCTGGCGCTGGCGGCGCTGCTGCTGGCGGCGCTGCTGCTGCTCGATCTGGCCACCGGCCCTTCGGGCATGGCGCTGACGGACATCTTCCAGGCCCTGCAAACAGGCCCCGGCGGGCTGGAGGCCGTGCGCGAGCGGCTGCCGGGCGTTACGCCCGAAATGCGCAAGCTGCACAGCAACGCCAACATCCTCTGGCACGTGCGCATGCCGCCCGCGCTCATGGGCGCGCTGGTGGGCATGTGCCTGGGGCTGGGCGGTTTGCAGATGCAGACCATTTTGGACAACCCGCTGGCCAGCCCCTTCACGCTGGGTTTTTCGGCAGCGGCGGGCTTTGGCGCGGCGCTGGCCATCATGTTTGGCGGCCTGCTGCCCGTGCCCGGCTACGCGCTCACGCCCGCCGCCGCCTTTGGCATGACGCTGGCCGCCTGCGCGCTCATTTACCTGCTGGCGCTGGCGCGCGGCGCCAATCCGGAAGTGCTCATCCTGGGCGGCATTGCAGTGCTGTTTTTCTTTCAGTCCGTGCAGTCGCTGCTCCAGTACATCGCCAGTCCCGAAATCCTGCAACAAATCGTCTTCTGGCTGTTTGGCGACTTGCAAAAAGCCAGCTGGACCAGCGTGAGCGTGTGCGCGGTTGTGCTGCTGGCCTGCCTGCCCTTTGTCGCGCGCGATGCCTGGGCGCTGACCGCCTTGCGCCTGGGCGACGCCAACGCCATGAGCATTGGCGTGCCGGTGCAGGCCATCCGCCGCCGCGCCTTCGTGCTGGTGGCGCTGCTGACGGCCGTGGCCGTGTGCTTTGTGGGCACCATCGGCTTTGTCGGGCTGATTGCGCCGCACATGGCGCGCGCGCTGGTGGGCGAAGACCACCGCTTTGCGCTGCCGCTGGCCGCGCTGACGGGCGCGCTCATCCTCTCGGGCGCTTCGGTGTTTGCCAAGCTCATATCGCCGGGGGCCGTGGTGCCCGTGGGCATCATCACCGCCGTGGCGGGCGTGCCCATGCTGCTGGGCATCATCGTCTCGCGCAAAGGGGGCATCTGATGGGCCTGCAACTCAGCCATGTCAGCGCCCGGCGCGGCCGGGCCGAAATCCTCAAGGACGTGAGCGCCACGCTGCCCGCCGGGCAAATCGCCGGCCTGATCGGCCCCAACGGCACGGGCAAATCCACGCTCATCAACGCCATTGCCACCACCTTGCCGCACGGCGGCAGCATCCGCTTTCACGGCCAGCCCGTGCGCTTGGGCGAAGTGGGCTTCATGCCCCAGCACTGCCAGGTGCGCGCCGGGCTGTCGGTACTGGAAACCGTGCTTTTGGGCCGCTACGAGCGGCTGGGCCTGCGCGTGGCGGGCGGCCTGATCGAGCGCGCCCTTCAGGTGCTGGACAGTTTTGGCATTGCCCACCTGCACGAGCGGGCCATGACCGCCCTCTCCGGCGGCCAGCAGCAACTGGTGCTGTTGGCCCAGCGCCTGATCCGCCAGCCCCGCCTGCTTTTGCTGGACGAAGCCACCAGCGCGCTGGACATCCGCCACCAGATGCAGGTGTTTGACCGCCTGCATGAATACGTGCAGGCCAGCGGCGCGCTCGTTGTCATCGCCATTCATGACCTGAACCTGGCCGCCCAGCACGCGCAAACCGTGCTCATGCTGCACGGCGGTCATGTGGCTGGCTGCGGCCCGTTCGATGAAGTGGTGACTTGCGAAAGCCTGCGCCGCGTGTATGGCATCGAGGCCGAATTCGCCCGCGCGCCCAGCGGCCGCACCGCCATCGTGCCCTTGCGCGGCTGCGGCGAGCAGCAAGGCCGCAAGGGCATGGCTGAATAAGCAGATAGGGCGGGATGAGGGAAGAACAGAAGGGCATGCGCAAGGCTTTTTTCGCTCTTTTATCCATAGCATGATGTCCTAGTGGATACTGCGCAAGGCGGTATTTTTACCCCCCTCAAATTCGCTCCTGTTTCTGATGCTTTCTGGTTGCTGGAGAGAAGCTGGAGGGTTGGCCCGCAGACTGGCTTGCGCCTGCGGCGAAAGGGGCCGGTTTTCAGCGGCCCGCTGGCCGCCAGCGCCGCCAGGCCAAGCGGGGCAGGCGCAGCGCAAAGCCCAGGAACAGGCGGGTGTGCATCCAGGTGAGCAGGGCGTTGTCGCGCAGGTATTTGAAGTGGGAGACGCCGCCTTCTTCGGGCGTGAAGTAGCGCACGGGAGCGGGCAGGTTGATGGCGGGCACGCCTGCCCAGGCCAGGCGCACGGCGGCTTCGGGGTCGAAGTCGAAGCGGCGCATGAAACGCTGGCCGCGCATGACGCGCGCCAGCGGGGCGATGGGATAGACGCGAAAGCCAAAGAGCGAGTCGCCAATGCCCGCGCCCAGCGTCTCCAGATTGGCCCAGCCGTTGGAGATTTTGCGGCCCAGCACGCGAATGCGCGGCGCTTCTGCGCCGAACTGCGGCACGCCCAGCACCATGGCGTCAGGCCGCGCCTGCGAAGCCTGCATGAAGGCCGGGATGAGATGGGCCGGATGCTGTCCGTCCGAGTCCAGCGTCAGGGCGTGGGTGAAGCCTTCGCGCGCGGCCTGCTCAATGCCGTGCAGCACGGCGGCGCCCTTGCCCTGGTTGGCGGGCAGCGCGAGCACGCGCAGGCCCTCATCTTGCGCGGCCATGTCTTGCAGCCAGGCCGCGCTGCCGTCGGTGCTGCCGTCAATCACCACCCACACGGGGTTCCAGCGCGCGCGCGCGGCGGCCACGGTGTCGCGCACTTTGGGGCCGGGGTTGTAGCTGGGGATGAGCACGAGATGCGTGCGCGAGGCGGCAGGCGCGGAGGACGCGGGCGCAGCAGCTTCAGACATGGCGCGTTTCCTTGAGGGCGTGGGCGAAGCGGGCGTGGATGTCGTCGCCAAAGCGGTGCGCGCTGGCGCCATCCACGTGCATTTGGCCCACGTAGCGCACGCGCACGGCAAGCGGCAGGCTGGGAGGGCGGAAAAGGGGCCAGTGCTTGCCCAGGTAAGGCGTGCTCATTTCAATGACGAGCGCCTGCACGGGCACGCCTGCGCGCGCGGCGATCAGGCCCGCCGTGGCGCTGCACGGCCCCACGGGCGGCGCGCTGGTGCGCGTGCTTTCGGGAAAGATGATGAGCCGCGCGCCGTCGCCGCTTTTGATTTCGGCGATGGCGCGGCGGATCATGGGCAGCGGCGCGTCATTGACGATGTAGCGCGCCAGGCGCGAGCCGGCGCCCAGCAGCAGGTTGTGCATGAGCGCCGCTTTCATGATGCACACGGCATTGGGCAGGCGCGAGACGAGCAGCACTGCGTCCAGCAGCGAGGGGTGGTTGGCAACGATGATCATCGGCCCGCTCTGGCGGGCCAGCTCGTCGAGCGCGCGCAAATCGAAGCGGCAGCCGCACAGGCGCTCCAGCAGCCAGACGTAGAACCGGAAGCAGCTGTGAATGGCTTGCCGCCCCAGGCGCTTGCCGCTGGCTTCGGGCATGAGCGGGCCGAGCACGAGGGCAAAGGGCGTCCAGCCCAGGCAGATGAGCGCCAGCAGGCCCAGGCCCAGAATCATGGCGGCGGCTTCGCGGGCGCGGCGCAGAGCGGCGTGCATGGGCAGGCGCTCAGCCTTGCGGGGCTTCATCCACCGTGCGGATGGCTTGCTTGCGCCAGCGCCAGGAGCGCAGCGAGGTGGGCAGCTGCGCCAGCGAGGTCAGGTAATAGATGGCCTTGAACACGCGCAGCGAGCGCCAGATGGGCGTTTGGCCGTAGATGTCGCCCGCCAGCAGGGAGATGATGGCTTCCTTCACGCGAAACGTGTTGCGCGGCCCCATGAACAAGTCGCGCATGGCGGGCGTGGTCATGCGGTAGATGAACCACGAGAACTCGCGCGGGCCGTGGCGCATATCCCGGTCCAGCTGCGCCAGCGCCTGCGCACGCTGCGCAGGCTGCTTCAGCCAGACGTCAATGGCGCGGGCAGCGGCGAATGCGCTTTGCATGGCCAGCAGCACGCCGGATGAAAACACGGGGTCGATGAAGGCGAACGCATCGCCCAGCAGCACGTAGTTGCGCCCGTGCGTGCGCTCGCTGAGGTAGGAGAAATTGCCCGTGGCTTCCGGCTCGTGGACGATCTGCGCGTCTTGCAGCCTTTCGGCCAGAGGCGGGCACTGGGCGATGCCGTCCAGCAGAAACTGCCGCAGGCTGCGCTCGCCGCGCGTGCGCATGAAATACGGCCAGGTCACCATGCCCACGCTGGTGGCGCCGTCTTGCAAGGGGATGAACCAGAACCAGCCGTGATCGAACCAGTAGATGGTGATGTTGCCCTCCGCCGCGCCGGGGTTGCGGCGCGCGTTGGCGAAGTGCGCAAACACGGCCACGCTGTTGTGGCGCGGGTTCTTGTGCTTGATCTTCATGCGGCTGGCCAGGAAGGTATCGCGCCCCGAGGCATCCACCACGAAGCGCGCCCGGCAGGTGATTTCGCGCCCGTCGGCATGGCGCGCGCGGGCTTCGGCCCATTCAGGGGTGGCTTCCAGGTCCACGCTTTCCACCTTGCATTGCTGGAACACCTGGGCGCCGCTGCGGGCTGCGTTGTCCAGCAGGATGCGGTCGAACTCCGAGCGGCGCACCTGGTAGGCGAACGGCATGGTTTTGTCCCACGCCTGTGCGAATTCAAACGCCTGCTTGCGGTTGCCGTGCGCGGGCGAGACGAATTCGGCCGCATGCTTGGTGATGCCGATGGCGCGTATTTCATCAGCCACGCCCAGCTGCTCGAACAGCGGCAGGTTGGCCGGCAGCAGGGATTCGCCAATGTGAAAGCGCGGGTGGCGGTCCTTGTCCAGCAGCAGCACGCTGTGCCCCTGCCGCGCCAGCAGCGTGGCCGCCGTGCTGCCCGCCGGGCCGCCGCCTATGACCAGAACATCGCATTGCAGGGTTGAGGAAGAGGAGGCGGCTTCAGACGCCGTGCCGCCAGCGGCTGGGTAGGTGTTTTCCATCATGCAAAACCACTGATCAAGAAAATGAAAGGCTCATTGTAGAAGTCCGCCCGCTGGCAACGGCCTTAAAAACAATGACTTTCAATCCGGCCTGCGGGCAGGATGAATCAGGCGGCTTCAGTCTCTGGCCTGCGCCAGCTGCTGCCCCAGCTCGATGACGGCCATGGCGTAGTAGGCGCTCCAGTTGTAGCGGGTGATGACGTAGAAGTTTTCCGTGCCCGCCACGTAGTCAGGCTCGTTGCCGGGGCGGGCGGGGTCGCCGTTTTGCAGCTCGATCAAGGCCAGCGGCCCGGCGCTTTCCTGCGCCTTTTCGGGCAGGGTCACGCCCAGCGCGGCCATTTCGGCAGGGCTGAAGGTGGGCAGGATGTCGTGCGCCAGCAGCGCACGCAAATCGGCCTGCGGCTGAAGCTGAACGGCGTAATGCGTGGGCAGGCCGGGGCGCCAGCCGAAGGCGCGAAAGTAATTGGCCACCGAGCCGATGGCGTCGGCCGGGCTGTTCCACAGGTCAATGCGGCCATCGCCGTCAAAGTCCACCGCGTATTGCAGCCAGCTTGAGGGCATGAACTGTGGCAGCCCCATGGCGCCCGCATAGCTGCCTTCAGGTTGCCCAGGCTCCAGCCGGTTGCGCTGGCACAGCACGAGAAAGTGCGCCAGCTCGCGCGCAAAGAAGATTTGCCGCTGGTGCGCGCGCGGGTGCTCTTGCGGAAAGTCAAAAGCCAGCGTTGCCAGCGCGTCCAGCACGCGGTACTTGCCTACGTTGCGGCCATAAATGGTTTCCACGCCCAGAATGCCCATGATGGCCGCCGCCGGCACGCCAAATTGCGCCTCGGCGCGCGCCAGCGCCGCATGGTTGGCCTGCCAAAAGCGCGTGCCCGTTTGCAAATGCGTGGGCGTGAGAAAGCGCTTGCGGTAGGCGCGCCAGTTTCTGGATGCGCTGCTGGCTTGGTTGTAGGCGGCCGGGCGCATGAGGCGCTGCACGCCCGGGTTGAACCACGCGCTGGCAATGGTCTGCCGCGCCCAGGCCGCATCCAGCCCGTGCCGTCGGGCGGCTTCTTCGGCCCAGAGCAGGGCGTTTTCATGGGTGGCGTAGGCATACGGCTCGGCCTGCGGCGCTTCAGGCGTTGGCTGCGCGCGGCCGCTGGCGCACCAGGCCAGCGCGCCCAGGGCGAAACGGCGTCGGGTCAGGGAATACATGGAGCGCGAATGTAGCCGCCGCCTCCGCCGCGCAAGGCAGAATGAAGCTTCTTTTGTGCACCCCTGAAGGAGACAACGCCATGCCCCATGCCCCCGAAACAGCTCGCCCGGCCATTGCCGACCCCGCCAGCGTGGACGCCGCCATTGAAAGCCGCTTTTCCGCCCGCGCCTTCTTGCCCCGGCCCGTGCCGCAGGCCATGCTGCAAGACATTCTGCGCGTGGCCAGCCGCGCGCCCTCAGGCACCAACACCCAGCCCTGGAAGGTGTACGTGCTGCAAGGCGCTGCGCGTGACGCGCTGGTGAACAAAGTCTGCGCCGCACACGACCAGCTGCGCGACAACCCCGAGCTGGAAGCCCGCTACCCGGAGCCGTATGACTACTACCCCGCCAAGTGGGTGGAGCCGTACCTGTCGCGCCGCCGCGCCGTGGGCCTGGATATGTATGGCCTGCTGGGCATCGGCAAGGGCGAAAAAGACAAGATGCACGCCCAGCAGCAGCGCAATTTCCGCTTTTTTGATGCGCCCGTGGGCATGTTCTTCACCATCGACCGCATCATGGGCCGGGGCAGCCTGCTGGATTACGGCTGCTTTTTGCAAAGCGTGATGCTCGCCGCCCGCGCGCGCGGCCTGCACACCTGCCCGCAAGCGGCCTGGAACCGCTTTGACAGCATCATCATGCCCCACATCGGCGCGGGCGAAAACGAAATGATCGTGGGCGCCCTGGCCCTGGGCTGGGCCGATGAGTCCGACCCGGTCAATGCCCTGCACACCGCGCGCGAGCCGGTGCAATCGTTCGTCCGCTTCCTGAGCTGAACGCACCCGCCCTGGCCCGGGCCGCTGATGCCACCCGGGCCGCTTTTCTTGTGCCTTTTCCATCTCAAAAGCCATGCCACTTTCCAGCGACTGCGCCCTGCTCGTCATCGACGCCCAAAACGGCTTCATGCCCGGCGGCGGCCTGCCTGTGGCGCAGGGCGACGCCATCGTGCCCGTCATCAACCGCATGGCGCCCCTGTTTGAAAACGCCGTGCTCACGCAAGACTGGCACCCCGCCAGCCACGTTTCATTCGCCGCCAACCATCCGGGCCGCCAGCCTTTTGACGTGATCGAACTGCCCTACGGCCCCCAGGTGCTCTGGCCCACGCACTGCGTGCAGGGCACGCCTGACGCGGCGCTGCACCCGCAGCTGCACGTGCCGCAGGCGCAGCTCATCCTGCGCAAAGGCTGCCGCCCGCAAGTGGACAGCTACTCCGCCTTCACCGAAGCCGACCGCGCCGCCACCACCGGCCTGGCCGCCTGGCTGCACGCGCGCGGCATCCGCCACCTTTACCTGTGCGGCCTGGCCACCGACTACTGCGTGGCCTGGAGCGCGCTGGACGCCCGCGCCGCCGGCTTTGCCGTCACCGTGGTGGAAGACGCCTGCCGCGCCATCGACCTGAACGGCTCGCTGGCCCGCGCCTGGGCCGACATGAACGCCGCCGGCGTGCAGCGCGCCAGCTCGCAAAGCCTGCTGGCCGATTGAGGTTTGTTCCTCTAAATTTGCTCCTCTAACCATAGCATGAGGTCCTAGTGGAAACTGCGCAGGCAGGCATTTTGCCCCCTCCATATTTGCTCCTGTCCATGTAGCGCCCCAGCCGCCTTGCGCCACAGCTCACCATGCGAATCCTCGGCATCGACCCCGGCCTGCGCACCACCGGCTTCGGCGTGCTGGATGCAGCCGGCGGCCCGCTCGCCTACGTGGCCAGCGGCGTCATCCAAACCGCAGACGCGCCCCAGGGCAGNGTGTGTGTTCAACTCCGCCGGCTGCCGCCCGGCCCCGGGGCAAGCCGCGCGGCAGCCGGCGGAGTTGAACACACACGGCTGCAATTCGCTCCTTTATCCATAGCATGGGGTCCTACTGCAATGGGCGCAAAGGCCATTTTTAATGTGCCAAATCTGCTCTTGTTTTTGATAATTTCGTCCCTCGCGGCCAGACTGTGAACCGGTTTTTCCAGCCGGGCCAAGGCGGTTTGCACGCGGCGCAGGTTGGCGGCGCGGGCGTTGCGGGGCATCAAGTTCACCAGGCCGGGTGCGCCGTCAATGGCGGTTTGGGCTGGCGCGGCTGTAGAACCTGCCCGGCACAATCGCCGCATGACGCCACACGCTCCCACGCCTGCCGCTTCCGATGCCGCCGCTTCCAAAGCCGTTTCGCCCGCGCTGCTGCTGATTGACGGCTCCAGCTACCTGTATCGCGCCTTTCATGCCATGCCTGATTTGCGGGCCGATCCGGCCGATGCGCAAAGCCAGCCGACGGGGGCCATTCGCGGCATGGTGAACATGCTCAACAGCTTGCGCAAGGACTGGCCGCAGGCCACGTACGCGGCTTGCGTGTTTGATGCGCCCGGCCCCACGTTTCGCGATGCGCTGTTTGCCGATTACAAGGCCAACCGCAGTCCCATGCCCGATGACTTGCGCCGCCAGATTGAGCCGATTCACGAGGTGGCGCGCCTGCTGGGCTGGCCCGTGCTGTGCGTGCCGGGCATTGAGGCCGATGACGTGATTGGCACGCTGGCGGCCACGGCGGCCGCGCAGGGGCGGCCGGTACTGATTTCCAGCGGCGACAAGGATTTGGCGCAGCTGGTCACGCCGCGCGTGGTCATCATCGACACCATGAGCGGCAAGCGCCGCGACGAGGCGGGCGTGCGCGCCGAATTCGGCGTGAGCGCCGCGCAAATGCTCGATTACCAGACGCTGGTGGGCGACGCCGTGGACAACGTGCCGGGCGTGGAAAAGGTTGGCCCCAAAACGGCGGCCAAGTGGCTGGCCGAATACGGCTCGCTGGACGCCATCGTGGCGCATGCCGCGCAAATCAAGGGCGCGGCGGGCGAGAACTTGCGCCGCGCGCTGGCGTGGCTGCCCACGGGGCGGCAGCTGCTGAAGATTCGCACCGACTGCGATTTGTCGGCCCACGCGCCCGGCCTGCCCGCGCTGGACGCGCTGGCGCTCAAGCCGCCGCAGACGCAGGAGCTGGCGCGCTTTTATCAGCAATACGGCTTCAAGACGCTGGCGCGCGCGCTGGAAAAGGAAAGCAAGGCGCAAAGCCCCTTAGCCGCTGCGCCCGGCCTGTTTGATGGCGTGCCGGATGGCGCTTCAGCGGCAGACGAGCCGCCCGCGCCGCACTCCGCCGTGCAAGGCCAGGTGCGCTACGCCACCGTGCAGGACTGGGCTGCTTTTGACGAATGGCTGCAAAAAATCAGCGCCGCCGAACTCACGGCCATCGACACCGAAACCACGTCGCTGGACGAAATGGCCGCGCGGCTGGTGGGCATCTCGCTGGCCGTGCAGCCGGGCGAGGCCGCCTACATTCCGCTGGCGCACGAAGGGCCGGACGCGCCCGCGCAGCTGCCGCTGGACGAAGTGCTGGCGCGCCTGAAACCCTGGCTGCAAAACGCAAGCCACAAAAAGCTGGGCCAGAACATCAAGTACGACCGCCACGTTTTCGCCAACCACGGCATCGACGTGGCTGGCTACGCACACGACACCATGCTGCAAAGCTACGTGCTGGAAGCGCACCGCCCCCACGGCCTGCAAAGCCTGGCCGAGCGCCACCTGGGCCGCAGCGGCACAAGCTATGAAGATTTGTGCGGCAAAGGCGCGCACCAAATCCCCTTTGCGCAAGTGCCGCTGGACAAAGCCGCGCATTACGCCTGCGAAGACGCCGACCAGACGATGGACGTGCACCGCGCCCTGTGGCCGCGCGTGCAGGCCGATGCGGGCCTGGCCGCCACCTACGCGCTGGAAATCGACACCAGCGAAGCCCTCTTTCAGACCGAGCGCCACGGCGTGCTGATTGACGCCGCCGAACTCGCCCGCCAAAGCCAGGCGCTGGGCCAGCGCATCACGCAGCTGGAAAACGAGGCCTACGCCCTTGCAGGCCAGCCCTTCAACCTGGGCAGCCCCAAGCAAATTGGCGAAATCTTCTTTGAGCGCCTGGGCCTGCCCGTCATCAAGAAAACCCCCGGCGGCAAACCCAGCACCGACGAAGAAGTGCTGGAAAAACTGGCCGAAGACTTCCCGCTGCCCGCCCGCATCCTGGAGCACCGGGGCCTGGCCAAGCTCAAAAGCACCTACGCCGACAAGCTGCCGCACATGGTCAACCCCGCCACGGGCCGCGTGCACACGCGCTACGCGCAGGCCGTGGCCGTCACGGGCCGGCTGGCCAGCAGCGACCCGAACCTGCAAAACATCCCCATCCGCACGCCTGAAGGCCGCCGCATCCGCCGCGCCTTCATCGCCCCGCCCGGCCGCCTCATCATGAGCGCCGACTACAGCCAGATCGAGCTGCGCATCATGGCCCACCTCTCGGGCGACGCCGCCCTGCTGGCCGCCTTCAACGCCGGGCAAGACGTGCACCGCGCCACCGCCGCCGAAGTCTTTGGCGTGCCGCCCGGACAAGTCACGCCCGAGCAGCGCCGCTACGCCAAAGTCATCAACTTCGGCCTCATCTACGGCATGGGCAGCTTCGGCCTGGCCAAAAGCCTGGGCATCGCCCCCAGCGCCGCCAAACAGTGGATAGACCGCTACTTCGAGCGCTATCCCGGCGTGCGCCGCTACATGGACGAAACCGTGCAAAGCGCCCGCCAGCGCCGCTACGTGCAAACCCTCTTCGGGCGGCGCCTGTATCTGCCCGACATCAACGCCGCCAGCGGCCCCCGGCGCGCCGCCGCCGAGCGCCAGGCCATCAACGCCCCCATGCAAGGCACCGCCGCCGACCTCATCAAAAAAGCCATGATCGCCGTGCAAGCCGCACTGGCGGGCCGCCAAAGCGCCATCGTCATGCAAGTGCACGACGAACTCGTGCTGGAAGTGCCCGAAGCCGAAGCCGCCTGGGCGCGCGAGCAAGTGCCCCGCCTCATGGCCGGCGTGGCCGAACTGAAAGTGCCCCTGCTGGCCGAAATAGGCGCAGGCGGCAACTGGGAAGAAGCGCACTGAAGGCAGCGCCGGGCCAGGCGGCGCGCCATCGCGAAAGACTCGCAGCCGCTCTACACTTGGCCCAACTGTATGCAATCGTGTCAGCCGCGCGTTTGCGCACACTGTGAACCTGTTCAAAGTCTGTCCGTGGGTATGAAAGGCGCGGCTTCAAGTCGCTTTGCGGCGCTGCAAATCCCTGATGAGCCACAAGGCCCTCTGCGGTTGGCGCCTTGCAGCCCTTGCCGGTTTCGCACTTTTGCCCCTTGCGCCCAGACTCTGAACAGGCTCTGAAGAGAACGCGTTTGCGCCGCCTTGGCGCGCCAAATTGGTTTTACCGAGTTCGCCGTGGATATTGCGAAATTCAACATCCCCCGTTATCTGGCCACCCAGCCCATGTTTTCGAACATGCAGCCGGAAGAGTTGCAGCGCGTGGCGCGCGGCTGCGTGCTTGAGCGCATCGAGCGCGGCAAGGTGCTGTTTCGCACGGGCGAGATGTGCCAGGCCTTTCACATCGTCGTGCTGGGGCAGATCAAGCTCTACCTCATCTCGCCTGCGGGCGTGGAAAAAGTCATCGAGCTTTGCGGCCCCGGCCACTCGTTTGCCGAAGCCATCATGTTCATGGGCGTGCCCCATCTGGTGAACGCGCAGACGCTGACCGAGACGCTGCTGCTCACAGTGGAGAAAAACGCCGTGCTGCGCGAAATCGAAGCCGACAGCCGCTTTGCGCTGCACATGCTGGCGGGCATCTCGCGCCGCCTTCACGGCCTCATCAAAGACGTGGAAGGCTACGCGTTGCACAGC
This sequence comes from Ottowia massiliensis, assembly GCF_900240305.1. Taxonomy (NCBI): domain Bacteria; kingdom Pseudomonadati; phylum Pseudomonadota; class Betaproteobacteria; order Burkholderiales; family Comamonadaceae; genus Ottowia; species Ottowia massiliensis. The sequence goes on from NZ_LT964854.1 coordinate 2,700,778, forward strand.
GGCGTGCAGCGCGTTATCAGCTATTTGCTGGGCGGACTGATGGACGGGGGCGGCAGCGCCGTGCCGCAGTCCATCACCGTTTCACTGCCCGTGAGCAAATCCACCATCGCCTCGCGCCTGTCGCTCACGCCCGAATATTTTTCGCGCGTGCTGCACGAGCTGGAAGCGGCCAAGCTGATCACGGTGGAGCGGCGCGACATCCACATTCACGACACGGCCAAGCTCGCGGGCTACCAGCCCGGCAAGTAGAAGCGGCCTGTTGCGCGCATAAAAAAGCCCGCAGACGCGGGCTTTTTTTCATGTGCAGTCAGGCTGATTTGACCTGCTGGTAGCGGCGCTCCACCTCGGCCCAGTTGATCACGTTGAAAAACGCGGCAATGTATTCCGGGCGGCGGTTCTGGTACTTCAGGTAGTAGGCATGCTCCCATACATCCAGCCCCAGAACGGGCGTGTTGCCGGAGGCGATGCCAGCCATCAGCGGGCTGTCCTGGTTGGCGCTGCTTTCCACCAGCAGCTTGCCGCTTTTGTCAGCCGACAGCCAGGCCCAGCCGCTGCCAAAGCGCGTCAGCGCCGCCTTGGTGAAAGCCTCCTTGAAAGCCTCAAAGCCGCCCAAATCGCGCTCAATGGCCTGCGCCACGCCGCCTGCGGGCTGGCCGCCGCCGCCCTGGCTCACCGGCGCCATCACCGCCCAGAACAGGCTGTGATTGGCATGACCGCCGCCGTTGTTGCGCACGGCGGTGCGAATGCCTTCGGGCAGCTTGTCCAGCTGGGCAATCAGCAGCTCGGCAGGCTGGCCGTCAAACGGCGTGCCCTTGACGGCGGCAATCAGGTTGTTGATGTAGGTCTGATGGTGCTTGGTGTGGTGAATCTCCATCGTCCGCGCGTCAATATGCGGCTCCAGCGCATCGTAGGCATAGGGCAGGGGAGGCAGGGTGTAGCTCATGGTTGGGGGCTTTCGTTCAGGTTGAAAAAAGCTGCCTGGGCAGGCAAGCCGGAGGCATTTTATTGAGCCGGGTCAATCCACGCCCTTTGCTTTCACATTAGAGCGCGCCAGAGCAGATGCACTTGGCGCCCCGAGCCGGTTCAGAGCCTGGCCGCAAGACGAAGTGCTCCGGCCAGGCGGCGCCTCCCGCCCTTCGCGGCTGGAACGCAGGCAGGCGTCAAAGAACGCCCGGCAACATCAAAACAGGAGCAAATTCAAGCCCCTGAAAATGCCTCTTGCGCCCATTTCACTAGGACCTATCGCTATGGAATCAGGAGCGAATATATACGCCTTGCCAGAACTGCCCCCGCTCCAGTCATGAACAGACACCCAGTCAGCCAGCGCGCAGCCCAGGCCGCTTTGGCAAGCGCTGCTGACGAACACCCGCGCATGGATTCCTGCATGCCTTGCCGCGCAGGCGAAGCTGGCGGGCCGCCAAGAGAAGAAATGGGGACTTGCCTGTTCACAGAAAGCGCGGCCTCAAATCCACCTGCATCAGGATGGAGCGGGTCAGCCCGCAACAGCCCGGAAACGCGATTGCCTCGCAACCGCATTCCTACAATTGACGCTTTTGCTCCAGCCAGTCCGTTTGCCATGAATGCCCCCTGGCGGCCCGCCGAAGGGCCTGAACTTCCGCCTGATGAAGCGGCCGCCAGCAGCCTGGCGGCGCAGCGCAGCTTCTGCCTGCGGCCCGGCATGGGGCGGGGATGGGCGCAAATGCACGAATTCGGCAATGGCCTGGTGCTAGGGCGCTTGCAATGCCAGCTGGCGCAAGGCGTTCGGCAGCGCTTTGATTGCGGCAGCGACAGCCTGCGCCTGATGCTGATGCTGCAAGGCGGCCAATGCGTGGCGGACGGGCGCGGCCGCGTTTTCGAGGCGCGGGCGGGCGATGTCATCGTGCGCAACGGCCACCCGGGCGAGCTGCGCACCGAACTGGCCGCGCGCGTTCCGCTGGCCTCCGTGGCGCTGGACGCGCCGCGCCGCCTTGTGGCCGCCTTGCAAGCCGAAGGGCTGCCGCTGGCGCATCTGGGGCCTGCGGGCGGCTGCACGCTGCTGCGCCCCTGCGACAGCGTTGCCAGCCAATGGCTGGCCGCAGGCCGCCGCCTGCTGGCGCTGGGCCGCGCGCCGGGGCTGCTGGCGCGGCTGGAGCTGGAATCGCTCGCCCTGGGGCTGCTGCACAAGCTGCTGGCGGCTGACGGCGCAGCGCCCGCGCCTGCCGCCGCCCGCGCCCCCCGCCACTGGCAGCGCGCCGTGGACGAGGCCCTGCACATCCTGCATGCCGAGTGGAGCGAGCCGCTGACAATTGCCCGGCTGGCGCGCCGCGCGGGCATCAACGAGTGCTACCTGAAAGAGATGTTCCGCCAGCGCACAGGCCAGACCATCGCCGCCTACCTGCGCGCGCTGCGCATGGGCCACGCGCTGCGCCTGCTCGAATCAGGCCAGGCCACACTCCAGCAGGCCGCCCATGCCTGCGGCTACAGCCGCGCCGACAAATTCTCGCAAGCCTTCCGCCGCGTGCACGGAGTCATGCCCTCGCAAGTCAGCCGCCAGGCGGCGGCCAGCGCCCTAGCGGCCTGATAGCCCGTTCAAGGGCTCCCCGGACTGAAGCCAATGCACAAGGCATCAGTTCGAAAAATCAGCTTGGCGCGGCCTGAAAAAACTGAAGCGTGCAAGAGCAGCCGGGCCTACGGCAAAGCCTGCTGTCGATGGCTGCTACGCGGGCCAGACATTTGCCAAACAAACACGCAAACGTACAAAAGACCAAGAAAAGCGAATTCCACGCCTTCAAGGTGAAGCCCAAAAAACTGGACGGTTGAGCGCAGCTGAAGAGCGGTTGGGAATTTTCAGGGCAGCCTGATTTCCTGCGCCTTGGGAGCGAAGGGCCATTTGCGGTTGAGTTCGGTGATGAGGCCGTCCACCTGTTGCAGGCTGGATTCCACGTCGGCGCGCAGGCTGCCAAGGTCGGCGCTGGCTTCGCGCGCGTTGCCAGCAATGGCCTGGGCGTCTTTCAGGATGGCGTCGGCTTTTTCCAGTGCCTGGCGGGTGCTGGCGAGCAAGGCATTGAGTTCGCTCACGCTCACGCGGGCGCCCGCCACGAGGCCGTCTTTGCCGAGCACTTGCTGGTCGGCTTTTTGCACGGCGGCATCCACGTGCAGGGTCAGCTCAGACAGGCGCTTGATGAGCTGCTGGCTGGTGGAGAGCAGGTCGCTGGCGCGCTTGGCGTCCATGTCGTCGCCAGTGAGGGCGCCGATGAGGCCGGTTTTGACGCCATTGACGCGCTGGGCGAAGCGGCGCAGCTGCATGACGGCGTTGTTCAATTCGGAGTTTTCGTCGGTCATGCGCTTGATGTTGCCGAGCACATCGCGCGCGTCGGCCACCATGGCGGGGATTTCGGCAGAGACGTCGCCGCTGAGGACTTCGCGTTCAGCATCAGGCGGCAAGGGTTTGTCTTCCAGCATGCCGGTGAAGGCGCGCAGGCGAGCGCCGCCGACCAGGCCGCGCTCCAGGGTAAAGACGCTGGAGGCGCGCAGCCATTTGATGTCTTTGACAGGCACGTCAACCACGATGCGCACGCGCGCGTCTTCGCCCAGGCCAAAGCTGCGCACGCGGCCAATGGGAAAGCCGGCGAAGGTCATGTCCATGCCGACTTGCACGCCTTCGGCGTCATCCGACAGGAGGATGAGGCGCTGCGTTTCTTCGAACGCGCCGCGTATCCACATCAGGTACAGGCCGGAGCACACGAGCAGCGCGGCCGTGGCAATCAGCAGCAGGGCAGCGCGCACTTGCAGGCGGCGCTCGGCGCGGGCCTGGGCGGCCGTGGGGGCGTCGTCATTGGCGCTGCCCGCGTCGATGATGGGCAGGGCGGCGGCGCTGGCGTCTTCGGTGGGAGGCAGGTCGGTCATGTCGTCAGTAGTAATTGCCAACGAGGGAGGCAATTTCAATCAGCAGCATCAGCGCGCACATTTGCACCAGCCCCTGCAGCTCCACGCTGGCGCGCGCGCGGCGTGGAATGTCGCGCAGGGCGTTGCCAACGGGCAGCAGGGCCACGGCAAAGGCGAAAAGGCCGGTTTTGAGCACAAAAATCATCAGCACCACGGGCGTGAAAATGTGCCCCACGGCCCGGTTGTAGGAAGGAATGCCCGCCAGCGTGAAGCCGTGCACGGCCAGATACGTCAGGATCAGCGAGATGGTGCAGCTCACCGCTGCCAGCATGATCACCGCGAACATGCCTGCCAGCACGCGCGGCAGCACTTCACGCTCCAGCGGAGATACGCCCCGGCGGCGCATGCTTTCCAGCGCGCCGCTCTTGCGCAGCTTGTAAAGCTCAGAGCCGCCCGGAACGCTGTAATTGATGGCCACGAACAACGCTGCTACCAACGGCACCAGCTCCAGCACCAGCACGCGCACCACCATGTTCAGCGCGTATTGCGACAGGCCGTAGGCAAAGGCTGTCACAACCACAATGCGGATAAGCACCACATTAAACAGCGCCATCAGCGTGGTAAAGCCTGCCAGCCCCGGCCCTGCCGCCGCGTAAATGTGCCGCAGCACCGCGCCGCCGCCCTGCCCGTGGTAGGACGATGGCGAAAACGCCAGCACCACCAGCTGCGCTCCTGTAAACAGCACTTGCCACCAACCCCTGCTCCACAGCAGAAAATTCTGCCCCAGCGCGCGCAGCCAGCGTGCCAGGCGGCCCAGCAACGAATGGGTTTCAGACAACATGGCGAAACGCGGGCTTATTTATGAATTGGTGAGAGATATAGAAAGAGCAGGCGGCGAGGCGCTTCAGACAGGTCAGCGGATGGGAAGCAGCGTGCAGCGTATCTTCAGTGCGCTTGTACCAGCGCTCCGGCCAGCGCGCCTTGCGGGGCCTGGCGCGTATTCAGCCGGAACTGCCACTGCCCGGCCAGCAGGCCATCGCGCTGAGACTGCGTCAAGACAGCGCGCCCCTCATGCGGACTAACGACCTTGCGGCCTGCGGGCAGCACATTCACATCGCTGCCATCAGCCCCGCGCACATAGAAACCCGCGCTCGTGACCGGCGAGGCCAGATTGCCAAAACGCAATTTCCAGCGCAGCAGGTTCGTTTCACGGTTGAATACTGCTACCAGCTCTCCCCGCCCGGCACCGTCGCCCGACAGCACCGCGTGCAAAGCCACGACTTCAGGCTGGCGATCTGGCTGCGCTTCGTGTGTGGCTGCAGGCGCCGGCTCCATCTGGACCGGCGGCGCCAGTTGTGGCGTGCCGCACCCTGCCGCCAACCAAGCTGCACACACGCACACATAAGCCAGCGCCAGGCGGTGCGGCATGCACTTGTCGTTTTGCTTTGCGTTATTCATGCACCCAATCGTAGCCGCCCCGGTATGCCCCGCAGAAACAGAACGATAGGGCGCGAGCTTGCCGTGACATGCGGACTGCAATAAAATTTATAGCCTTTGGGGCTGCATTGGTTTCGACGTGGGTTGGAATCGCAGCGGTGCATGTCGAGGTTCAGTCACCTCGTAAAACAGCTGAAACAAAGTAACTGCAAACGACGAACGTTTCGCACTCGCTGCCTGATTGCGGCGAGCCTCGCAACAGCATGCCGATGGGCTGGGCAAGGGCGGCTTGAAGCCGTCCCGGCTGCGAGGGAATCTTCACCGGCTGGCCTGCTTCCGGGCGCCTTGGGCGCAGGCGAGAAACAAGGGCGCTGGCCCTGCCATCAGCGTGCGTCTGCGCGGCTTGCAGGGTGAGATACAAAACAGCACGCTAAACATGTAGATCTGCGCGAGGAAGATTTGCGGACGGGGGTTCAAATCCCCCCAGCTCCACCAATACCCAAAATCCCACCCCTTATCGGTTGGGATTTTTTTTGCCCGTTCCCCCAGTGTTGGCGCGGTTTCCGGGCCTGGCCTCGCAAACGTTCTCGAGGCCATTTCCTTTGTTGGCGAGGGTTTAAAAGTCTGGCTGGAACACGCAGGTGATCAAGCGCAGTGAACGGCATAGTTTTAAGACGCTGCCCAAGCGCTGGATTGTGGAGAGGACCTCTGCCTGGCTGAGTCAATCGAGAAGATAGAGCAAGGACTACGAGGTCACTGTCGCTTGAAGATCGCTTGCGTTCGGCGCACGGTCAGGCTTCTGAGCTGATTGAGAACAAGCCCTCAAAGCGGCGGCGTGCGCGGGCCAATACGGCGGTGCTGACATATACACGGCGTCCGCCCGCAACAGGGCCTCGGTGGCGGTCATCACGTCATCAATCAACAGCACACAGCGGCCTTGCAGGGCGGGCAGGCGCGCGGGATTGGGTACAAAGGCGCTTCGCACGCGGCGCAGGCGCTGGGCGCAGTTCAGGCTGCGCTGGGACGGCATCCCGTCCTAGGGGCAGCCATAGGAAAACGCAGCCAAGGTGCGGCAACAACACGGAAAGCGGCGCGATTCCCCTGGAATTCGAGCTGATTTACGGCCACGCGCTCAAGCCCGCGCCGCGCGCGACCGTGTCGGCTGAAACCGTGATCGGCCTGGATGACATGCGCCAGGCCCTGCGCCAGCCGCGCCCGCACAGCCTGCCGCCCGAAAGCCGCGCTGAGTGAATGAAAGCCGCCTGCCATGCCTGACCGCTTCCCTGCCGCCTTTTCTGCTGCTTTTTCTGCCGCTTTTCCTGCCGTCTTTTCCGCCGCCTTGCTGACGGCCTGCGCCCTGGCGCTGCCCGCCTGCTCGCCGCAAGACGCCGCCCGCCCCGCCTTGCGCGGCCAGGCGCTGCATGACGCGCCCTATGCCCGCGACTTTCACCTGATCGACGCCGATGGCCAGCCGCGCAGCCTGGCCGATTTCAAAGGCAAAGTCGTGGTGGTTTTCTTCGGCTACACCCAGTGCCCCGACGTGTGCCCCACCACGCTGCTGGAGCTGGCGCAGGCGCGCCAAAAACTGGGCGCCGAAGCCGGCCGGCTGCAAGGCATCTTCATCACGCTGGACCCCGCGCGCGACACGCCCGAAGTGCTCAAAGCCTACGTGGCCAGCTTTGACGAGAGCTTCATCGCCCTGACCCCGCGCAGCCCCCAGGAGCTGGCCGCGCTGGCGCGCGAATTCAAGATTTTTTACCGCCAGACGCCCGGCCCCATTGAAAACAGCTACACGCTCGATCACACCGCCGCCAGCTACATGTATGACCCGCAAGGCCGCCTGCGCCTGTATCAAACCTGCGGCATCGGCGCTGACGCCATGGCGGCCAACGCGCTCGCACTGCTGCACGAAAAAAGCGCGGATTGAGAATCTGCTCAAAGACGCAGAAACGGCCCGGATTCCAGTGCGCCCCAGAACCTGCTCATGATCTGCCTGCGAGGGGCGAAAGTGCGAAATTGGAATGAGCTGCAAGGCACAAACGATAGACGGATCTTGAACCGGCTCTTCAGTGAATGGCCGCCTCTTGCAGCCACAAGCTCAGGCGGGCGCGGTTCCATTCGGTCAGGGTCTGGGACAGATCAAGCTGGGCTTGCTGGAGCTGGGTCAGGCTCTGGTTGAGCTGGGTGATATCGGCGGCGCCTGCGGCGTACTGGCGGTGCGTGGACTGGGCGGCTTGCATGGACAGCCGCCACAGCTGCCTGGCCAGGCGCAGGTTTTGCCAGGCGGAGCGGGTCTGGGTATGCAGTTGCGCCAGGGTTTGCAGGGTTTGCTCCTGGGCCGCCTGGTATTCGATGTATTTCTGCTCGACCTGCGCCTGGGCGGCGCGGACTTTGTAGGTGCTGGCAAAGCCGTCGAACAGGGGCACGGTCAGGCTCAGGCCCAGCACGTTTTCATGCGTGCGGCTGGCGGTGATGGCGTTGTTGGGGCGGCCATTGCGGTAGTGGGCCAGGTTCAGATCCAGCGTGGGCAGCCCTTCGGATTGCGCGGCGCGCAAAGCTTCTTGTGCGGCTTGCCACTGCGCCCGCGCGGCAAGAATGGCGGGGTGGCGCTGGCGGGCCTGTTCCAGCCAGTTTGGCAGGGGCGGCAAGGCCGGGGAAGATGCATGGCCCAAGTCAGCCGGCTGGTCCGGGTCATGCGCGGCGGGCGCGCCTGCTTCGGGCGCTGCGGTTTGGTCATCAGCATCGGCGTCAGCGGAAAGGCCGATGCCGTCTGCACTGTCTGCGCCGCCTTCTTCGCTGCCAGCAGCGCGGCGTGGCGGCCTTCTTCGGCAATCTGGCCGCGCTCCAGCACGATGATGCGGTCGGCATCGCGCACGGCCGAGAGGCGGTGGGCAATGATGAGCACCGTGCGCCCCTGGCAGATGCGCCGCATGTTGTCCTGAATGATCTTTTCCGACTCGTAATCCAGCGCGCTGGTGGCCTCGTCAAAAATGAGAATGCGCGGGTCGCCCAGCAGTGCGCGGGCAATGGCGATGCGCTGGCGCTGCCCGCCCGACAGGCCCGCGCCGTGCTCGCCCACCAGCGTGTCGTAACCCTCGGGCAACTCGCAAATGAAATCGTGCGCGCCGGCCAGCCGGGCTGCTTGCATGATGGCCTCGATGGGCGTGGCCGGATTGACCAGCGCAATGTTGTCGCGCACCGAGCGGCCAAACAGCACGTTTTCCTGCAACACCACGCCAATCTGGCGGCGCAGGCTGGCGGTATCGACGATGGCGATGTCCTGCCCGTCAATCAGCACGCGCCCCCGGTCGGGCACGTAAAGGCGCTGCACCAGCCGGGTGAGCGTGCTCTTGCCGGAGCCGGAGCGCCCCACGATGCCAATCACCTCCCCCGGCGCAATGCGCAGTTGCAGGCTGCGGATGACATCCGGCGCGTCAGGCCGGTAGCGGAAAGACACCTGATCGAACTCGATCGCGCCCGCCAGCCGGGGCAGGCGCGTCTTGCCGCCTTCAATTTCGGTGCGCGCGTTCAGAATGTCGCCCAGACGGCTCATGGAAATGCCCACCTGCTGAAAGTCGTTCCACAACTGCGCCATGCGCAAAATGGGGCCAGACACCTGTCCGGCCAGCATGTTGAAGGCAATCAGCTCCCCCACCGTCAGCCGGTTCTCAATCACCAGCGACGCACCCAGCCACATGATGCCCAGCGTCACCAGCTTGCTCACCAGCATCACCGCATTGCCCGCCACCGTGGACACATTCGTGGCCGACAGCCCCGCCGCCACATAACCGGCCAGCTGCCTATCCCACTTCTGCTGCCAGCGCGGCTCCACGGCCATGGCCTTGACGGTATCGATGCCGCTGATCGTCTCCACCAGAAAAGACTGGTTTTCCGCGCCCCGGTTGAACTTCTCGTTCAGCCGCGCCCGCAGCACCGGCGTAAACAGCAGCGACAACAGCACATACACCGGAATGGAAGCGGCCACGATCAGCGTCAGCTCCTGGCTATAGAAAAGCATCACCGCCACGAACACCACCGAAAACACCAAATCAAGCGCCAGCGTCATCGCATTGCCAGTGAGAAAACTGCGAATGCTCTCCAGCTCCCGGATGCGCGCCACCGAATCGCCCACGCGCCGCGCCTGAAAGTAGCCCAGCGGCAGCGCCATCAGGTGCCTGAACAGCCGCGCGCCCAGCTCCACATCAATCTTGCTGCTCGTGTGCGCAAAAACATAGGTGCGTATGCCCGTGAGCAGCGCCTCGAACACCGTGGCCGCCAGCAGCCCGGCGGCAATCACATTCAGCGTCTGCATGGCGTGATTGACCAGCACCTTGTCCATCACCACCTGAAAAAACATGGGCGTGACCAGCCCAATGAGTTGCAGCACGAAAGACACCAGCAGCACCTCTCCCAGCAGCCGCCGGTACTTGATGACTGCGGGAATGAACCATGTGAAATCAAAGCGCGCCAGCTCGCCCGCATAACTGGCCCGGCTCGTCAGAAACACCAGCTCCCCGCTCCACAGTCCCATGAAAGCGGCATGCTCCAGCGCCTGCGGTGCCTCGCCCGGGCGCTGGATGAGAAAGCGCCACTGCTGCGGCTCCTGCTGCGATTCCTGCCGCCCGCCCGCATCCACCTTCGCCAGGATGAAAAAGCGCCCCTCCTTGTCGCTCGCAATGCAAGGCAGCGGCGCCTTGTGCAAGCGCTGCGGCGGCTGGCGCACCGCCTTGGCGGCAAAGCCCAGGCTCTTGGCCGCGTGCAGCAGCATGGTGACATCGAACGCCGCGCCGCCATATTCATGCCGCAACCTGGCCTCATCGGCAGGCAGCCCATGAAACTGCGCCATGACGAGCAGCGCCAGCAAGCCCGAATCAGGCGGCGGCGCGCAAGCATCCGCCGAAGAAGCCGAAGAAGCCGAAGAAGCCGGAGGGGCTGAAGGGGCCTGAGGGGCCGTGCAGGCTGTGGGTTGCATGGCGCGTTTCAGATTGCCTGCCCGGCGCGTACCGGCCCGGCGCGGCGCACAGGCGTGCCAGCGCCCTCTGCACGCGGCACGGCATGGCGTGCAAGAAGCCTCATTTCAGCTATCGAATCAATAGCATAATATCCCCGTGGAATGGGCGCTGATGGCATTTTGACAGGGGTCAATTTCGCTCCTGTTTTTGGGTCAATGGGCAGGCCGCAGGCAGGGCTTGCCCGCCGCTTCGGCCTGCCCCCGGCTTCACGCGCTAGCCGCCAGCAGGGGCCGGAAACCGCCGGGCTGCGCTTCAAGGCTGGCCGGGCCGGTTTGCGCGCTGGCTGCCGCCGGCGGCGCAAAGCTGGCCAGCGCGCCTGCCAGGCGCTGGGCTTGGGCTGTGGCGCTGAAGTCTTCCGCCATGAGCATGCGCCGCGCCCATGCGGACGGCACGTAGGCCGCTGGCTGCGGCGCGCCCTCGGCCTGCTGCCCGCCTTCTTGCCCAAACTCGCTCATGGCCTGCGCCAGCGCGTCGGCTTCAGCCCACGGCCCTTTGTGACTGTGGATGAGTTCATCTTCAACCCACGGCCCTTTGTGGTTGTGGATGAGTTCACCTTCAGCCCACGGCCCTTTGTGGTTGTGGATGAGTTCATCTTCAGCCCACGGCCCTTTGTGGTTGTGGATGAGTTCATCTTCAGCCCACGGCCCTTTGTGGTTATGGATGAATTCATCTTCAGCCCACGGCCCTTTGTGGTTGTGAATAAACGCGCCTTCGACAAAGCCCGTGGCGGGCGCGGCGGAACGCATGAGGCTGGGCGCGGCGGCCAAGGGCGTGTCTTGGGCTTGCTGCCCAAATTCGCTCATGGCCTGCACCAAGGCGTCGGCTTCGGCCCACGGTCCTTTGTGGTTGTGGATGAGTTCACCTTCAACCCACGGCCCTTTGTGGTTGTGAATAAGCGCGCCTTCCTGGCCGAACGGGCTGCTGGCCTGCTGCGGGGTTTGGCCTGGTTCGATGATGCCGGGGCGGATGGCGGGCGCGGCGCTGGCGCTGCGGATGAGGACGTCTGGCGCCGCTGCCTGTCTCGCCGCTGTCAGGCTGCCGTTTTTGCGGTTTTGCCGTTCGCTTTGTTCCAGCCGCTGCGCCAGTTGCGCGGCGCTGAGGGTGACGCCGTCGGCAAAGCGCACTTGTTCGATGGCGTGGCCGCCTGCGGCCAGCTGGCCGCGCAGGGTGAGGGTTTGGCCTTCAAAGCCGAGGATGAGGTCCTGGCCCTGGCGGGTGAGCTTCCAGTTGGCTGTGGAGGCGATGTGCTGCAGGCGCACGGTGTCGATGTCCTGGGCTGTGGCAGCGCTGCTGTCTTCTTCGATGGTGTCGCTGCCTTGGGCGCGGCCCCAGATGTAGGTGTCGCTGCCTGCGCCGCCAATGAGATGGTCGTCGCCCTGGTGGCCGGCAAGGAAGTCGTTGCCTGTGCCGCCCCAGAGGCGGTCGTCGCCCAGGCCGCCGTGGATTTCGTCGTTGCCTTCTCCCCCGTAGAGCCAGTCGTCGCCGCCTTCGCCGTAGAGGTGGTCGTCTCCGGCTTCGCCGCTGAGGGTGTCTTGGCCCTGGCCGCCGTAGAGCCAGTCGCCGCCTTGGCCGCCGAAGATGCGGTCGTTGCCGCCTTCGCCGTAGAGGTGGTCTTCATCCGCGCCGCCATGAAGCTGGTCGTCGCCTTCCGCTCCGTAGAGCCAGTCTGCGCCTTGGCCGCCGCTGGCGATGTCGTCACCCGCGCTGCCGTGTAGATGGTCTGCGCCTGCGCCGCCAGTCAGGGTGGGCGTTGCGGGTTCAGGCTGCGGCACGGGGTTGCCTTGGGCGTCGAGCACAAGGCCAGGCGTTGGTGTTGGTGTTGGTGTTGGTGTTGGTGTTGGTGTCGGTGTCGGTGTCGGTGTCGGTGTTGGTGTCGGTGTTGGTGTTGGTGTCGGTGTTGGTGTTGGTGTCGGTGTCGGCGTTGGTGCCGGTGTCGGCGTTGGTGCCGGTGTCGGCGTTGGTGCCGGTGTCGGCGTTGGTGCCGGTGTCGGCGTCGGATCGGGATTGGGCACAGGTTGCGGATCAGGATTCGGCTTCGGATCAGGATTCGGCTTCGGATCAGGATTCGGCTTCGGATCGGGGTTCGGCTTCGGATCGGGGTTCGGTTTCGGATCGGGGTTCGGTTTCGGATCGGGCTGCGCCGGTGTGTATTCAGGCAGTTGCAGTCCCAAGAACGCACTGCTGCCCCGGAAGAAGTCGCGCACGAGTACGTGGCCCGCGCTGCCTTGTCCTCCCGCGCTTGCACGTATGACCAGGTCCGCCCCTTGCCGCGTGAGGCGGGCTTTGCCGTCGCTGCTTTGCCATTGGTCTTTGCCTGTGGCCTTTACGCTTTCTCGCGTGAGGGCCGTGCCGTCAAACAGGAGGCTGCCTTGGCCGTCTTTGTCGGCAATGACGGTGCTGCCGCCTTGTTGCAGCATGCCGCTGTAGAGGTGGTAGGTGTCCTGGCCGCTTTGGTCGGTGATGGTGTCATTGCCTGCGCTGAGGTGGTAGGTGTCGTTTCCGCTTTCGTCGGTGAGGCGGTCGTCTCCCGCTCCGCCTGCAAAGGTGTCGTCTCCCGCTCCGCCGTCCAGCCAGCTGCCGTCGCTGCCTGCGGCCAGCCGGTCGTCTCCTGCGCCGCCGTGCAGCTCGTCATGGCCGCTGCCGCCAATGAGGGTGTCATCGCCGTCTTCTCCGTAGAGCTGGTCTTGCTGGCCGTCGTCGTCGCTGGCGTCCAGGCTGTCGTGGCCTGCGCCGCCATAGAGCCTGTCATGGCCCGCGCCGGCATAAAGCTGGTCGTCTCCGCTGGCCGCGTGGGCAGGCATGTCTTGCGCGTCGTCTCCGTAGAGGGTGTCGTCGCCTTCGCCTCCGTAGAGGATGTCGTTGCCCGCCTGTCCGGCGATCCAGTCGTGGCCTGCGCCGCCGTCCAGGATGTCGTCGGCTCCGCCTTCGGCTACGCGCTGCTGCTGCATGAAGCTGATGCCCGCGCCCAGGGTGAAGCGGTAACCCGTTCCGTGCGGCTCGGCTTGCCAGTCCCATTCATGGATGCGGCCATTGGGGACCACAACGGGGTTCATGGCGTAGGCGCCGTCTGTGCGGGCCTGCTGAAACTCTTGCGTGGCCGCATTCCAGCTGTAGCTGCGCGTGCCTGCGCCTGCGTAGGGCAGCGCCATGACGCGGCTTGCCACGCTGTATTGCGCATCTCCCAGGATGAGGTCATCGCCTGCGCCGCCCTTGATGTCATCGCTGCCCGCGCCGCCAAAGAGCACATCTTTTGCGCTGCTGCCGTAAATGTGGTCACTGCCCGCTTCGCCGCTGATCCAGTCGCCTCTTTGGTGGCTTTGGCCGTTGTGCCGCTGCCATTGATCATCGTCACTGGCGCCCCATAGCCAGTCGTCTCCTATGCCGCTGTAGATCATGTCGGTGTTTGGGCCTTCATATTCCAGATGGTCTTTGCCGTCGTTGTCATAGATGGTGTCAACACCCGTGTCAGTTTTGCCAAAAACATAGGTGTCTTCTCCTGCCCCGCCTTCCAGCCAGTCGTTGCCCGCGCCGCTTTCCATACGGTCGTCCCCATTGCCGCCATACAGGCGGTCTCTGCTGTTTTACCGCCAGACTGTGGCGTCAAAACCTGTGTCCGCTGAAAGCGGAAAGTCATTTGTATTAATTCTATTGACAACTAAAAAATGTTTACCCATGTAGTCGGCAATTATTGGCATCATGCGTTTATTAATACCTTTATTTGTTTTCATATTCTCACCAATAAGTCCATTGCGATCTTCCTCTTTGATGGCATAAGTTGCATCCGCAAGCAATGCGTTGATATAGCTGCGATGGATGGAGATCATGATGAGCCTTTCACTCTACGATGGAAATCTGATTGTTGGCGTATTCTCCTTAATAATAAAAACATTTCGAATGGACAAACATTGGACTGCCGCCATTTATGCCGACCCAGGTATATGGGGTGAGCCATCCTCCTCCGGAAGTTCCATATGCGCGAAAAGTGGCCAAAGTCTCTTTTGTTTGCGCATCGGTCAATGATATGAAGTCTTCTTCTATCGGAAGCGCGGTATGTGGCACAAGCCCGCCTTCAGTCCAGTTTATTATTACTTTTTTCCTTTTGCCTTTGATAAGTCAGCGCTCGAAATACCATATCTTTTGCATAGATACTCATATTGAATAGCCCCAATAATCTCATCCGCCAGCATCAGCGGAAAAGCGCCAATTACAATAACCAAACGCGTGAAAAACACCGCAGCGGGCGACCATTTCAATCGGCAAGTCAGTCATTTACTCAGCGCGATCAAAATCCTGACAAAGACGACAAACGCACCCAAAAATAATAATCCAGCCATGAGTCATCTTTCGTCTTGTTATCGTTCACAAGAATCAGGGCAACAAGAATTGACAATCCAAAATTTGTCAGTAATGAATTTCGACAATTGGAGCGTCATACGATTTGAAAGAATTCCTTTTTTATTTTCCAATTATTCTCGATCAATAATGCCTATTGGCAAATCTATATAGGCCGCATCTGCAAGTAATGCATTAATATAGGTGGATTGAATGTAGCTCATTGCGAATTTCCTTTCTCTATAAGAGCATCAACGTTAATGGCATGAAAAATACCCGGCACCTCTTTGGCAACACAGGAAGCACCACCAGAACTACCATTAAAGGATATTTTCTTGAGGAGAATACCTCCCCCCTCTGGAGCATTGTGTAAAAGAAAAAAATACTTTCCCGCTATCTATATCCTGATATTTGTAGTCCGTGCAGGAAGTTGGAACGAGATATCCCCAGAGTTTAGTCTCTTTTGTCTCAAATTTTGCACGTTGCACTTTTATCCAGTCGGGATCAAGTTTCACCGTCGCTTTGCGATAACATATATATTCAAACTGAATCATGCCGATAATTCGATCAAAAAACAATACAAAAAATATGCCAAAAAAGACTCCTGCGCGCAAAAGAAATAATTTATTGGGTGACAGCGACCAACCGAAAATCTTGACTAGCCGGTTGCTGATCATCACGGCAATCAAGATGAATCCGCCCAGAATGGCGTATGCAATCATTCCTATCATGCACCGATTCCTTATTTAGATAATATACATATTGGCAAACTTGTTCTGGTTGACGAGCTTTGCTCACGCCAAAGACTCTGCCGCTTCACGTCATGTGGACAACCAGCAACATTGCGATTTGCTCTCAACGGAATGCTTTATACACCCGGTTTTTGCTTCTGCTGGCCCTTATTTCATGAAAAGCGTGAACGATTTCCGCTTTTCAGGCCCAATATCCGATAAGGGGCGACATGGAGATGATGAACGGCATATCCGGCTGATGACGAAGAATTGGCATTGATGCCGGATCGGGCCGCGCCGGTGTATTCAGGCAGTCGCAGTCCCCAAAACGCGCCGCCGCCCTGGGAGAGGTCTTGTTTCAGTCTCTTTCCATGTGCCGCGTCAGAAAAATTTGCGTATTTCTTCCAATGGCGCATGCGGTCTGATAAACGTTTTGTTTTTAATGATCCGCTCGCATGCCTGGTGGCGAAGCTTTCAGTTCTTTCAGTTATGCGGTTCTTGTCTTTGAACCAGCGTTTGCCTGCGCGTCGTTGGCTCACGCGCTGGCCGTCAGGCGCGGCGCGGCGGCCAGCCAGCGAGTACAGTCACGAGTTTTTTGTTCTGCCCGTGCATATGGACACAACTTTTTATTCGTTTGAAAACGCAAGGCCGTGCGCCATGATCGCGGCCCTGGTGGTTGAATGACCCATGTCTGACGCTGACTTTTCTTTTTTGCATTCCTTTCGCGATGCCCAGCCTGCCGCGCCCGCCTTGCCAGCGGGCGCTTTTGATGGGGCGGGCACGCCCATGATTGCGCTGGATGACATCACGCTGGATTACCCCGGCCCCGGCGGGCAGACCGTGCGGGCGCTGCACGGGGTGAGCCTGCGCATCCAGCCTGGGGAAGTGTTCGGCATCATTGGGCGCAGCGGGGCGGGCAAAAGCTCGCTGGTGCGCTGCATCAATTTGCTCAACCGGCCCACGCAGGGGCGGGTGGCCGTGGCGGGCACGGATTTGATGGCGCTGCCGCCAGCCAGCCTGCGCGCGGCGCGGCGTGAGATTGGCATGGTGTTCCAGCATTTCAATTTGCTGTCTTCGCGCACGGTGTTTGACAACGCGGCGCTGCCGCTGGAGCTGGCGGGCATGGGCCGCAGCGAAATCCGCGAGCGCGTGACGCCGCTGCTGGAGCTGGTGGGGCTTTCGGCGCTGGCTGACCGCTATCCGGCGCAGATCAGCGGCGGGCAAAAGCAGCGCGTGGGCATTGCGCGCGCGCTGGCCAGCCGCCCGAAGGTGCTGCTCTCGGACGAGGCGACTTCGGCGCTCGATCCCGAAACCACGCGTTCCATCCTGGCGCTGCTGCAGCAAATCAACCGCGAGCTGGGGCTGACGGTGGTGCTGATCACGCACCAGATGCAAGTCATCCGCCAAATCGCGCACCGCGTGGCAGTGATGGATGCGGGCCGCGTGGTGGAGCAAGGCAGCGTGCTGGACGTGTTCACGCGCCCGCAGCAGCCCATCACGCGCAGCCTGATTGACGAGGTGATGCCGCAGACGCTGCCCGCCAGCGTGCGCGCGCACATGGCCGCGCTGCATGCGGCGCTGCCCGCCGGGCACGCAGGAAGGCTGCTGCGGCTGATTTACGCGGGCGAGCGGGCCGAGCAGCCGGTGCTTTCGCGCCTGATTCGCGAGCACGGGGTAGATGTGAGCATCCTGCACGGGCAGATGGATGAAATCCAGGGCCAGACTTTTGGCTCGCTGGCCATTTACGCCAGCGGCCCCGCTGGCAGCGTGCAGGCGGTGGCTGCCGCGCTGGCAGCCAGCGGCGTGCAGGTGCAGGATGTGACCGATGAAATGAAAGCGGCAAGAGCAAGCGACGAGATGAAAGGCCCGGGCCATGTTTGAACACTTCACCGCTGCCATGCTGGAGCTGTTTGCCACTTCGCTGTGGGAGACGGTGCTGATGGTGGCCATTTCGGGCCTGGCTGGCGCGCTGCTGGGCGTGCCGCTGGGCGTGTTTCTGCGGCTGACGGATCGCGGCGGCGTGCTGGAAAACCGGGCGGTCAATGCCGTCACGGGCGCCATCGTGAACGCGGTGCGCTCCACGCCTTTCATCATCTTGCTGGTGGCCATCATTCCGTTCACGCGCTTTGTCGTCGGCTCGTCCATTGGCACGGCGGCGGCCATCGTGCCGCTGACCATTTCGGCCATTCCCTTTGTGGCGCGGCTGGTGGAGACGGCGCTGCGCGAGGTGGATTCGGGCCTGGTGGAAGCCGCGCAGGCCATGGGCGCCAGCACGCGGCAAATCGTCTTCAAAGTGCTGCTGCCCGAGGCGCTGCCGGGCATCGTGGCGGGGCTGACCATCATGCTGGTGAGCCTGACGGGCTATTCGGCCATGGCGGGCGCCATTGGCGGCGGCGGCCTGGGCGATCTGGGCATCCGCTACGGCTACCAGCGCTTTTTGCCAGACGTGATGCTGGCCGTGGTGGTGATCCTCATCGTCTTTGTGCAGCTGCTGCAAAGCCTGGGCGACTGGGCGGTGCGCAAGCTCAGTCACAAATAACGCGCTGGCTTTCCATCCCATTGATTCAAAAGGAAAACACATGAAAACACGCACTTTTCTCCGCACTCTGCTGGCTGCGGCTTCAACCGCCGCGCTGCTGGCTCACGCGCCGCTGGCGCTGGCTGGCGGCCAAACCACGCTCAAGGTGGGCGTGACCGCCGGCCCGCACGCCGAAATCATGGAGCAGGTGAAAAAGCAGGCCGCCGCGCAAGGGCTGGACATTCAGGTCGTCGAGTTCAGCGACTACGTGCAGCCCAACGCCGCGCTGGCCTCGGGCGACTTGCAGGCCAACAGCTACCAGCACCAGCCCTATCTGGACCAGCAAGTGGCCGACCGGGGCTACAAGATCGTGAGCGTGGCCAAGACGGTGGCCTTTCCGATGGGCGTTTATTCCAAAAAGCACGCCAGCCTGAAAGACCTGCCCGAAGGCGCGCGCATCGGCATTCCCAATGACCCTTCCAATGGCGGCCGCACGCTGCTGCTGCTGGAGGGGCAGGGCCTGATCAAGCTCAAGCCCGGCGCGGGCCTGCGCGCCTCGCCGCTGGACGTAGTGGAAAACCCGAAGAAGTTCAAGTTCGTGGAGCTGGACGCCGCGCAGCTTGCGCGCTCGCTGGCTGACCTGGACGCCGCCTCGGTGCCCACCAACTACGCCCTGCCCGCCGGGCTGGATCCGAAAAAGCAGGCGCTGGCGCTGGAAAAGGCCGACACGCCCTACACCGGCGTGCTGGCCGTGCGCGAGCAAGACAAAAACCAGCCCTGGGTGCAGGCGCTCATCAAGTCTTACCAAAGCGCGCCGGTGCGCGACTTCATCAACGAGCACTTCAAGGGCGCACTGCTGCCCGCGTTTTGAAGGCACTGAATTTGCTCTTTAATCCATAGCAATACGTCCCCGCAAAATGGGCGACAACGCCCTTTTTGAAGGCCCTGAATTTGCTCTTCTTTTTGAAGAGTCTGGCGTCTCTCCCCTCCTTCTTCCACCCTGCCCTTCAAAGGAAACCCCGCCATGATCAAGCTGCAAAAACGCGCTTTCATCCGCACCCTGCTGGCCGCCGCCTGCGCCTTCGCCTTCGCTGGCGCGGCCCAGGCCGAGAACGTCAAGCTCAAAGTCGGCGTCACGCCCGGCTCCCACGCGCTGGTGATGGAGCAAGTCAAGCCCCTGGCCGCCAAGGAAGGCATCGACCTGCAAGTGATCGAATTCAACGACTACGTGCAGCCCAACGCCGCGCTGGCGGCGGGCGATCTGGACCTGAACTCCATGCAGCACAAGCCTTACCTTGACCAGCAAATCAAAGACCGTGGCTACAAGTTCGCCATCGTCGGCACCACGCTGACCGAGCCGATCGGCATCTACTCCAAAAAAGTGAAATCGCTGGCCGAGCTGCAAGAAGGCGCGCGCTTTGGCATTCCCAGCGACCCCTCCAACGGCGGCCGCGTGCTGCTGCTCTTGCAGGAAAAGGGCCTCATCAAAATCAAGCCCGGCACGGGCCTGACGCCCTCGCCGCTGGACGTGGTGGACAACCCAAAAAAGCTCAAGTTCGTGGAGCTGGACGCCCCCCAGCTGCCCCGCTCCCTGCCTGACCTGGACGCCGCCGGCATCAACACCAACTTCGCGCTCGAAGCGGGCCTGAACCCCAAAACCGACGCCATCACGCAAGAAGGCCCCAACGGCCCCTACGCCAACATCCTCGTCGTACGCGCAGAAGACCAAGCCAAACCCTGGGTGGCCAAGCTGCTCAAGGCCTACCAGAACGACACCATCCGCAAATACATCGACGAAAAATTCAAAGGCGCCGTCATCCCCAGCTTCTGAGCGCCTGCCCAGAAGCTGGCCGTGAGGGGCAAAAGCGTGAATTGAAATGGGCGGCAAAGCGCAGACCGCCCGAATCCGCGCCTTGCGCATCCACGGACAAACCTTGAACAGGCCCCAACGCCTCTCCGCACAGGGCATGACCGCGCCGCCATGCCCTGTGCCCCTGCTGCCCCTTGCCTGCCCACAGAAAGCTCTCCCATGCCCAAACTCACCTTCTTGCGCGCCCTCTCGCGCGCGCTCTCGCCCGCCCTGCTGGCCCTGGCCGCCGCGTGCCTGCCCCCTGCCCTGGCGGCTGAAGAAATCAAGGTCGGCGTCACTGCCGGCCCGCACGCGCAAATCATGGAAGCCGTGAAAAAAGCCGCCGCCCAAGACGGCCTGCAAATCAAAATCATCGAATTCGGCGACTACGTGCAGCCCAACGCCGCGCTGGCCTCCGGCGACCTGCACGCCAACAGCTACCAGCACAAACCCTATCTGGAGCAGCAAATCAAAGACCGTGGCTACAAACTCGTCAGCGTGGCCGACACCGTCACCTTCCCCATCGGCCTGTATTCCAAAAAAGTGAAATCGCTAGGCGAGCTGAAAGAAGGCGCGCGCTTTGGCATTCCCAACGACCCCACCAACGGCGGCCGCGCGCTCCTGCTGCTGCAAGAAAAAGGCCTCATCAAGCTCAAGCCCGATGCCGGCCTGAAAGCCACCCCGCTTGACATCACTGAAAACCCGAAAAAACTCAAATTCGTAGAACTGGACGCCGCCCAGCTGCCCCGCTCGCTCGACGACCTGGACGCCTCCGCCATCAACACCAACTTCGCCCTCTCCGCCGGGCTGGACCCCAAGCGCGACGCCATCGCGCAGGAAAGCCCCAAAGGCCCCTACGTGAACATCCTCGTCGTGCGCGAACAAGACCAGAGCCAGCCCTGGGTGCGGCAGCTCATCAGCGCCTACCACAGCAACGCCGTGCGCCAATACATCGACCAGGCATTCAAAGGCTCTGTCACAGCCGGCTTCTGAGCGCCTGCTCAAAGCGCGGCTTTGCTTGGCGGCAGCCGCGTTTCCCCTTCCGGCAGGCGGAAAGCAAAGCGGGCTTTCCGCCAAAAAACCGCGCCCGCCGATAACCCCTTCCTTGCAGGCGGCTCTCCTTGCGAGAGAAAACAAAACGCTCAGACAAGCGAACTGGGCCGGTTCGTGCGCCCCCTTGAAACCGGCCTTTTCCGGCAAGCCAGACGCCCGCGCTGGCAAAGCATGAAAGCAGCCAGAAGGCCTTGCATGCCCTTCATGCCTTCTCGGGAAAATTGCTCCTATATCAATAGCAAGAGGTCCTAGTGGAACCTGCGCAGAGCGGCATTTTCACCCCTTCAAATTTGCTCCGTTTTTGATACGGTTTGGCAGCAGGCCGTCCAGGCCGCGCCTGCTACGGGGGAGGGAGCGCCTGGCTAGCCGCTGCGGCCTGTCAGACCGTTTGTGTAGGCCGGTCGGAGTGCAGGGCGCCGCCCAGCGCCACTTCGATCTTGCTGCGCAGGTCGGCGGCCTTGTCGTCTTTGGGGAAGCGGATGCCAATGCCCTGCGTGCGGTTGGCCGAGGAGCGCGCGGGCGTGATCCAGGCCACTTTGCCGGCGATGGGGTAGCGCTGCGTGTCGTGCGGCAGGGTGATGAGCACGTAGATGTCATCGCCCAGGTGGTATTCGCGCGTGCTGGGAATGAAGATGCCGCCTTCGGCAAAGATGGAGATGTAGGCGGCGTAGAGAGCGGCTTTTTCCTTGATGGCCAGCTGGATGACGCTGGGGCGGGGCGTGTGGAGGGAAGCGGGAACGGTGCTCATGAGATGTGAATGGCGTATCAGTTTGTTGCCTTGGCCGAGTTTAGGGCCTGCCGGGCGCTGCTGGCAAGGTATTCGAGGGTGAGGCCCGCGTTGAGCGGGTGTTCGGCGCTGCGGGCGGCTTGCGCGAGCTGGCCCCACCACTTGGCCAGCGCGGGCAGGGGCAAGGGGCGCGCGGGCAGGTCGGCGGCGGCGAAAAAGCGCGGGGGCGCGCCGGTTTGCGCGGCCATGAGATCGGCGCAAAGCTTTTGCAGGCGGGCCACGATCTCGGCCGTGGGCAGGCTGGCCAGGGCGCTGGCGTCGCCCTGGGCCAGCGCTTTGGGCAGGCGCGCCCATGCGGCGGCGGCTTGCTGGCCGTCGTCGAAGGCGGCCTTGGCTTTTCTGGCCGTGGTCCGGGCTTCAGCCTGGCTTTCGGCGCTGCGGGCCAGTTGCAAGGCTGCGGCGGGGCGCCCGCCTGCGGCTTGCAAGAGGGCGGCTGCGGCGGCTTCGTGCACGCCGCAGGCGGCCAGCCACGGCAGGACTTCGGCGGCATCGGGCCAGCGCAGGGTGTGGGTCAGGCAGCGGCTGCGGATGGTGGGCAGCAGCAGGTGGGCGGCTTCGGTGGCGAGCACAAAGCGCATGTCGCCTGGCGGCTCTTCCAGCGTTTTGAGCAGGGCGTTGGCGGTGACGGCGTTCATGCGCTCGGCCGGGTAGATGAGCATGGCCTTGCCGCGCCCGCGCGCGCTGGTGCGCTGGGCGAATTCGATGGCGTCGCGCATGGCGTCCACACGGATTTCCTTGCTGGGCTTGCGCTTTTTCTCGTCGATTTCGGCCTGCGCTTTTTCGGGCAGGGGCCAGCCGCGCTCCAGCATGTGCGTCTCGGGCATGAGCATGACGAAATCGGCATGGGCATGCACGTGCAGGCTATGGCAGCCGGGGCACTGCCCGCAAGCGCCCTGGGGCGTGGGCGCGTCGCACAGCCAGGCGGCGGCCAGCGCCAGCGCCAGCTCGAACTGCCCCAGGCCGGAAGGGCCTTGCAGCAGCCAGGCGTGGCCGGGGCGGGCCAGCAGTTCAGCGGCCTGGCGGGCAATCCACGGGGGCAGATGGACAGAAGGCATGGGCAGTCAGTTCAACAAAAGGAGCGGATTTGAGGGGGTGCAAAGCGGCGCCCGCGCAGTTTCCACTAGGACCTATTGCTATTGGAAAAGGAGCGAAAATCAAGGTGCTAGACCCTAGCCGCAAGGCGCAAAAGGCGGGTCAGCCCGCTGGCCCGATCCACCCGCGCTCTTGCAGGGCGGCCAGGGCGGCGCGGCGCACGGCGGGCGCGGGCTGGGCGGCGTCAATGCGGACAAAGCGGCGGGCGTCTTCGGCCATGCGGCGGGCGTAGGCGCTGCGCACGGCTTCAAAAAAGGCCAGGGGCTGGGCTTCAAAGCGGTCGGGCAGGCGCGCGCCTTGCAGGCGGCGGGCGGCTTGCGGCGGGGGCAGGTCAAACCAGAGGGTGAGGTCGGGCCGGGGCGCCTGCCCGCAATCGGCCGGTTCGGCGCCCCTTTCGTTGTTTGCTTTGTGGCTTGCCCCGTTGTTCATCTCGCCGTGGATGAGGTCATGGCCCAGCGCGATTTGCTCCAGCTGCGCCAGCGCCTGCCATGAAACGCCCCGGCCGCCGCCCTGATAGGCGAAGGTGGCGTCGGTGAAGCGGTCGCACAGCACGGTGCGGCCTTGTGCCAGCGCGGGGGCGATGACGGCGCGCACATGGTCGCGCCGGGCGGCAAACATGAGCAGCGCCTCGGTCATGCCGTCCATTTCTTGCCCTTGCTCGAGCGCCAGGCCGCGCAGGCGCTCGGCCAGCGGCGTGCCGCCCGGCTCGCGCGTGCGCACCAGCGCGTGGCCTGCGGCCTGCAAGGCTTCGGCCAGGGCTTGGGCGTGGGTGGATTTGCCCGCGCCGTCGATGCCTTCCAGCGTGATGAACAGCCCTTGTTTCATGGCGCGGTGTTTGCCGGAATGGATGCAGGCGCGGCTGCGGGCGGGCGGGCCGCCGCGTCCTTGCCCTTGTCTTTACCGTTTCCATCGCTGTTGCGGGAGCCTGGGCGCTGGTATTGATGGACCGCGCGGTTGTGCTCGCCCAGCGTCTGGCTGAAGTGGCTGCTGCCGTCGCCGCGCGCTACGAAATACAGCGCCTGCGTGCTGGCCGGCTGCACGGCGGCCATGAGAGCGGCGCGCCCCGGCATGGCGATGGGCGTGGGCGGCAGGCCCTCGCGGGTGTAGGTGTTGTAGGGGGTGTCGGTGAGCAAATCGCGCTTTTTCAGATCGCCGTCAAAGGCTTCGCCCAGGCCGTAGATGACGGTGGGGTCGGTTTGCAGCTTCATGCCCGCTTTGAGGCGGTTGATGAACACGCCGGCCACTTGCGCGCGGTCGTCGGCATGGCCGGTTTCTTTTTCAACGATGCTGGCCAAAATGAGCGCTTCGTCTGCCGATTGCAGCGGCAGGCCCGGCGCGCGCGCGGCCCAGGCGGCTTGCAGGCGCTCGTCCATCAGCTTCAGCGCCTGACGCAGCACGTCCAGATCGCTGCTGCCGCGCGCGTAGTGGTAGGTGTCGGGGAAAAAACGCCCTTCCGCCGCCACGCCGGGCTGGCCCAGCGCGGCCATGATGGCCTCGGGCGTCATGGCGCGCGTGTCGCCCTTCAGGTACGCGGCCTTGGCCAGCGCGGCGCGCATCTGGCGGAAAGTCCAGCCTTCAACGAAGGTGATGCTTTGCACGATGCGCTCGCCGCGCAGCAGCTTGCCCAGCAGCTGTCCGGGCGTCATGCCTTGCGTGATGGCGTAGTCGCCCGGCTTGATCACGCCGCGCGGCTCTTGCGGGCGTTGCCACTGCCGCCACAGCAGCGCCGCGCGGAAAAAGCCGTGCAGCAAAGGCGCCGGGGCGCGCACGCCCGCCGCCTGCGCCTGCTGCGCCGCCACTTTCAGCGAAGCGCCGGGCGGCACGCTCATCTCCACCCGGGGCGCAGCCAGCGCCAGCGGCTGCTGCGCCCACCAGGCCAGCGCGCCTGCTGCCGATGCGGCCAGCGCGGCCAGCAGCAGCAGCCATTTCAGCAGTTTCTTCAATGCCCGCACTGGCCCTACCCGAATCCTGAATCAAAACGGGCCATGATAATTCAGCGCATGACCGCCCCAGCCCCCCAGATTCCCTCTGCGCCGCCCGCCCGCCTGNGATCACCTGGCGCAAGCGCTGCAAAGGCCGCCCATTGCCATTTACGGGCCGCCTGCGCCCATTCGCAAGCTGGCCTGGTGCAGCGGCGGCGCGCAAGGCTTTTTTGAAGGCGCCATTGCGGCGGGGGGCGATGCCCTCATCACGGGGGAAATCTCCCAACCCCAGGCCCATCTGGCGCGCGAGGGCGGCGGGGCCCTTTTCGCCCGCGGGCCCCCCCCCCCCCCGCGCCACGGCGCCCCCCCCCCCCCCGTCCACGGCGTGCTGCGCGCCAGCGGCGAAGACGCCGCCAAATTCCTGCAAGCGCAACTCACGCAAGACGTGCTTGAAATGCGCCCCGGCGGCCCCGCCCGCCTGGCTGCCTTCTGCACCCCGAAGGGGCGCATGAGCGCCAGCTTCATCATCACCCGCCCCGCCGAAAACGAATTCCTGCTGGTCTGCTCGCGCGAACTCATCGCGGGCCTGGTCAAGCGCCTGTCGCTGTTCGTGATGCGCGCCAAGGTGAAGATCACCGACGCCAGCAGCGCCATCGCCTGCCACGGCCTGATTGGCGCGGCCGCCATCGCCGCCGCCCAAACAACGATTCAGGCTGCCGCGCCTGCCGATGCGGCTTCGCCCGAAGGCCAGGCGGCAAGCGGCCTGCCGCCCTTGCCCCAGCTGGCCGAGCTGCCCCCTGCATGCGGCCTGCCCCGCGCCCTCTGGCTGGCCCCCGCTGGCGCGAGCGCCCCGGCTGCCTCGGCCCTGTCTGAAAACGACTGGCTGGCCGCCGAAGTGCTGGCGGGCGTGGCCCGCATCACCAGCGCCACGGCAGGCGCTTTCGTGCCGCAAATGCTCAATTACGAAAGCGTGGGCGGCGTGCACTTTCACAAAGGCTGCTACCCGGGGCAGGAAGTGGTGGCCCGCAGCCAGTTTCGCGGCGTCATCAAGCGCCGCGCCTTCGTCGCCCATTGCGCCGCCGCCGTGCAGACGGGGCAGGAAATCTTC
Organism: Ottowia massiliensis; assembly: GCF_900240305.1. Classification (NCBI taxonomy): domain Bacteria; kingdom Pseudomonadati; phylum Pseudomonadota; class Betaproteobacteria; order Burkholderiales; family Comamonadaceae; genus Ottowia; species Ottowia massiliensis. The sequence continues at coordinate 2,726,483 of NZ_LT964854.1, forward strand.
GTCGGCAGCGACGATCAGCCCGCCGGCCTGATCGCCCTGGCCGCTGCCGCGCCTGGCGGCGGCAGCCTCGTCATCGCGGGCCTGCAAATCGCCGCCGCCCTGGGCAGCGAGCCGCTGCACGCCGGCAGCCCCGGCGGCCCCCGGCTCGAGGGCCTGCACATTCCCTATGAGCTGGCGCACGATATTTGATTGAGGGAAGGGAGCCAGCCCCGGCCAGCCCATGAGCAGCCGCAGGCGCACCTGAACGGATAAAACCGCGCCTTCGGGTTGGCCCCACCAGCCAGAACGCATTAAAAGAGGAGCAAATCCAAAGGGGTTGGAATGCCTCTCTGCGCAGTTTCCACTAGGACGCAGCGCTATGGATTAAGGAGCGAAATTGCTGAACGCCCGGTTTTGGTTTTATTAACGTTCGGCCCGCGTGCAAGGTCCATGGCGGCGTCTGAAATCGGCAGGGCGCTCGGGTTCAGCGGCGTGGGCGAAAACACCCTGGCGCGCTTGGCGTGCGGCGGCTTCTTGCTCGGCATAGGGGCCTCGGCCTCGTCCATAAGACCAGGCCCAGCCTTGGCGCGCCATGCGGGCGGCCACGTCTTCACCGCCTTTGTCGCGCAGGCGCACGGTGGCAAGCGAGCGGCCCCAGCCATCGCGCGCATGGGTTTGCACGCTCACGCGCTGGTTCAGCGCCAGGGCGATGAGCGCCTGCCGTGCTTGCGCACCACCGCTTTGGCAGCTTTCGGGCGCATCTACGCCTTGCAGGCGCAGCTTTCGAGCACGTTCGCCCGCATCGGGGCGCACCCAAAGCGTGTCGCCATCCGTCACCCACATGACCGTGCCTTGCCAGACATCGGCTCGGGCGCAAGTGGCAGCCAGCAGCAGAAAGGCAGCGGCAAGAAAGCGAGGGAGAGAAAAAGGCAAGAGGAAAGGGCGCGGCAAAAGCATCATGGCGTGAGGCGGGCAATGAAAACATGCGCTGCGAACAACGCCCCCGCATTGTCTGAGGCCATGAGGCGCTTGCGCCCTTTGGCTCATATCCGCGCCGCCCCTTTTGAAACGCTCTTCAAGAACCTGTTCGCAATCTGTCCGTGGGCGCAAACAGCGCGGACTCGGGTGGGCTGCGGCGTTGCAAACGCCTCGCCGGGCTGCAAGACCCGCCTGCGGTTTGCGCCTGACAGTTCATCCCGGTTCCCGATCTTGTGCTCCTCACGGCCAGATCATGAACAGGTTCTAACCACTCGCCACGCTCCGCCACGCAGACAGTGGCCTTCAGACTGGCTCCTTCTGCATCAGAAACAGAAGCAAATTTGAGGGGGATCAAAATGCCGTTTCCGCTGGTTTTACCAGGACATCCTGCTATTGATACAGAAGCAAGAAAACGCCCTGCCCTCTTTTCCCTGTGCAGTCCGGCCTTGTGCATCGCTCCCTTCGTTTAGTGCGGAATCCACAGTCATCGCGGCAAGTGCGTCAGCGGCAGGTAAAAAAAGCGGGCGCCTGCTGCGCCCGCGTGTCACTTTTCAGGCGGCCCGGAATCTGCGGCGGGCCGCCGTTTGCCGTTTCAGTGCCGCAAATCGGCTGGCAGCAGGCGCACGCCAGGCAGCTCGGGCCGCTGGAAGTCCATATCGATGCCGCCTGCCGCAGCTTGCGGCAGCGGCTCTTGTGCGGCTTCGGCAGATTTGGCCGGGCAGCTTCCGGTCTGGATGTGGTGCAGCGCGGCGGCCAGCAGGCCCTCTGCCGCGTCGCCCCGCTCATGGCTCAAGTCATCCGCCACGGCGCAGGTGGGCGCAAAGCCGTCGGTGTAGCCGCCATAGCCCACTTCGTTGGCCATTTCGACTTCGATGGCGGCGATGGCCTTGCCGCAGTTCTTGCGTTCAATGAAGCCATAGGGCTTGCCGCAGGTGGTGGAGCCGATGAGCACCACTTCCACGCCAGCGCCGCGCAGGCCGTTGATGGTGGCTTCGCTGGCCGAACACGTCCAGCCCGTGGCCAGCACGTACACGCGCGGCAGGCTCAGCTGCGGCAGGGCGCTGCCAACAGCGTGAGTGCCGCCATCCGAATTGGCGCCCACTTGGGTGGTGAAGGGCACCACGCCCTGACGCGTGGCTTCCTGGCGCTTGTCGTTGTATTTCATGCGCACGAATGCCTTGCCTTGCACGCGGCTGCCGCCCAGCATGGAAGCCAGCGACCAGGCCTGATACATCCACCCGCCACCGTTGTAGCGCAGATCCAGCACCACGTCGCTGATGCCTTGCCGCTGCAAGGCTGAGAGGGTGTCGATGAGGCGGTCCTGCCCGTTGTCAATCTCATAGGTGTTGAACTGCACGTAGCCCACCTGGCGGCCGCCCGCCTGCACCACTTTGGATAGCGGCAGCGGGTCTTCCACAACGTTTGCGGCGCGCAGCGTGATTTCGCGCTCGGCAGACGTTGGCGTATCGCGCACGGTGAAGGTCACGCTCGCTCCTGTGGGCGGCCTGTACCAGGAAAGGTAAGTGGCCGCCAGCACGTTCACCAGCTGCGCCCCACGCTTGAGGCCCGCGCGCTCGGCAGGCGAATCTTTGAGCACGTAGGCCACGCGCCGGGGCTGGCTCTCCGTCCAGTACACGCCGTAAGAAGGGCCGGAAGGAGAGCGCTTTTCGTTATCTTGCAGCGTGCGGATGTAGCTGAAGCGGTCCTTGGGCTTGCCGCTGTGGTCAAGCGTTGCGATCCGCAGGCTGTTGAAATAGTCTTCCACCGTGCCGGTGACGTTGGCAGCGCTGTCACGGATTTCGCTGTACCACAGATAAATCTCGTCCATGTGCGAGCGGATGAACCGGCGCTCGCCGTCGGCCGTGCATACGTTGGCCAAGGTTTCGGAGGGCGGAAATTGCTGCGTGCCGGGCGTCGGCGTTGTCGTGGGGGTTGGCGTCGGCGTAGGCCTTGGCGTTGGTGTTGGCCTTGGTGTAGGCGTGGATGTAGGGCCTGGCGCGGGGGCGTCGCCATCGCCGCCGCCACAGGCGGCCAGCGCCAAAGCCAGCACCAGCGGGCTTGCGAATCGCAATTGCATCTTCTTCTCCTTGAGTGCAAAAAAAGCGACTTTAACGGCAGATTTGCCGCTTTTCATGCCAAATGCATTGATTTCGCCAAGATTTGCAAATCATCAATCATCGTTACGAGGCGCCCTCACACTCGCCGCGCCTAGCTGCAGCAGCGCCAAATAAGTGAAACCGCTCAGATACGTGATGACAAGAAAGGTCTGCGCGCACATGCTGGTCAGTCGTTCTCATGCGCCAGACTGCGCGGAGCTGATCCGTTGCGCTACGGCTCTGTAGAGGATTTCATCGATCAGCATCAACCACGACACCAGCAGCTCCACGCTAAAAGCCCGCTCCCGGCCGCTGGCGCAAAAGCTCGCGCTCTCTGCCCCAAAGCCCGGTTCCGGGCAAAAAAATGCCCCGGCCAAAGGCGCGGGGCACAAGCAGAAAAACAGAGACGCAGGCTTCACGCGCGCTTTTTGCGCCGCCGCCAGGCTGCCGCACCGCCCAGCAGGCCGCCCAGCGCCGCCAGGCCCCAGCCGTGCAGCGTGGGCACAGGCGTGGCAGCGGCAGCAGGCGCGGGACGCCAGTCGCAGACCGATTGCGTCACGGACTGCACGCCCAGCCACATGCCGCCGCCGCCCGTGTCGTAAACAGCAAAAGCCAGTTCGTTTTCGCCCGTTTTCCACTGTTCATTCACATGGGCACCGCCGCCCAGCGTAAAGTCCCCGGCAGGCGTCACCATCATGCGCTTGCCGTTGAGATACACGCCCACCACCCTGTCGTCCGCCCGCAGATTGGTCTGGCCATGCCCAATAGCAGGGAACTGCAACTGGTAAGTAGCCGGATTCACCGTGGCGTCCAGCTTGAAGCGATAACGCATGTAGTACAGATGGTTGGCGGGCAGTTGCGGCTGGGCTGCTGGCAGATAGCTGCCAATGAAGATGCCCGGATAGTTCGCGTGCGGGGGAGAAAAAGTCAGGTAGCGGTCAATCTCGTGTCCATTAAAAAAGGCCCAGGTCAATGTGCTGGGTAGCGGATCGGAACCCGTTGACTGCAATGCAAAAGAAGCCGTCGCGCGCTCCCAGCGCGGCTGGTTGCCCCGGTCGGCATCTGTCGCGCTGCCATTTTTGGCTCGGGTATTGAGCTGCGCTTCAACCGTATCGGCGTTGGCGGGTCGGTTGGCGTCGCAATAAAAAGTGGGCGGCGTGCCAGGGGGCGTGATGGCGCTGGCTGGCGCTGCGACGAACAGACCGGCTAGCGCGCCCAGCGCCAGGGCGGTCTGGCATGAAATTCGGTGTTTCATGTCAATCTCCTGAAGCAAATAAAAAACAAGAGGGAATATTACCTGCGTTTACCTATGTTGATCAAGCCGCAAACGCAAGGTGCGCCGCCGTTTCCCCAAAATGTTTCTCAAAACCTGTTCATGATTTGGCCGTGAGGGCGCAAGTGTGTGGATCGGAATAAGCGGCAAAGCGCAAACAGCTCTTGCGACCCAGCGAGAATTTGCAGCGCCCACGAGCGCCCCAAGCCGCTTCCACGGACAGATTGCAAACAGGCTCTCAATAGTCCGGCTGCCAATCCACGGTGATGCGGCCTGCTGCCAGGTCCACCTCGTCCACATAGGCGGAGACGAAAGGAATCAGGCGCTCTTGCGGTTTGCCGTCTGCGCCCTCAAAGGCCAGCGCCAGCGTGGTTTGCGGCCCGGCAGGCAGCAGCTCGCACACCTGGCCCAGCGGCACGCCTTCGCGGTTGAAAACGGCCAGCCCGATCAGATCAACCCAGTAGTACTCGCCCTCGGCAGGCGTGGGAAAGGATGAGCGGGCAATGAAAATGCGCGCGCCCTTGAGCAAATCGGCGGCATCGCGGTCATCCACGCCCTGCGCGCTGGCCACCACGGCATCGCCATGCGCCTTGACTTGCCGCACGGGCAGGCGCTGCGGGCCGTCGAAATGGCGCGCGCCGCGCGCGGGCGGCAGCAAAAACCAGCGTTTGGATGAAAAAAGCGCCTCTGGCGAGGCGCTGTAGGGCTGGACCTTGAACCAGCCTTTGATGCCCCAGGCGTCCTGCACGCGGCCCACTTCCACCGCGTCATCAGGCAGCTCGGCTGCTTGCAGGGGCCAGGTGGCGCCAGGCACGGCTTGCAGGCCTGTGCTCAGGCGGCGGGCTGGGCCTTGGCAGCCTGGCGGGCCAGGCGCTCGACGGTGGGAGAAGCCTGCGCGCCCACGCTCTTCCAGTACGTCAGACGGTCTTGCGCCAGACGCAAGCCCTCTTCGCCTTCAACGGCGCGGGGGTTGTAAAAGCCAATGCGCTCGATGAAGCGGCCATCGCGGCGCACGCGCTTGTCAGCCACGACGATGCTGTAGAAGGGGCGGGCCTTGGAGCCACCACGGGAAAGACGGATAACGACCATTGAAAATTTGCCTTGAAAAGGTGTTGCGGCGCGCGGCCCGTGGGGTCATTGGGCCAGGCTCCGCGAGGGGACTTCTCCGGCCCGCGAGACACACGACATGACCACCCGGCCAGCGGCGAACCGAAAAACGGCGGATTATATGAGGCGCGCCTCTCCTTCGCGCGGGCTGCTGCCATCGCGGCGCAGTCACAATTCGGGCTTTTGCTTTTGCCCTTCGCTTCAGGCTTTCGCGCCTCTCCCCTTTCTTTTCTTTCACATCCGCCATGCAGCGCGACTACGCTCCCGCACCGCCTCCGCAAGACATCACCGTCCACACCGCCTCCCGCGTGCTGGAGTTGCGCTACGCCAGCGGCCAGACGCTGCGCATTCCCTTTGAGCTGCTGCGCGTGTATTCGCCTTCGGCGCAAGTCAAGGGCCACGGGCCGGGGCAGGAGGTGCTGCAAACCGGCAAGCGCGACGTGCTCGTCACCGGCATGGCCCCCGTGGGCCACTACGCCATCCAGCCCACGTTTTCAGACGGGCACGACAGCGGCATCTACACCTGGGACTACCTCTACTTTCTTGGCTCGCGCCAGCAGGCGCTGTGGCAGGAATACGAGCAGCGCCTGGCCGCCGCTGGCGCGCACCGCGACGACGCCATGCCCGAAACAGCGGGCCGCAGCTGCGGCAGCCACTGAAATTCCTCTTCACTCCAACAGAAAGCCCCTCATGGCCAGCACCCATTTCGGTTACGAATCCGTTGATGAAGCCGACAAGGCCCGCCGCGTGCGCGGCGTCTTTGACTCCGTCGCCAGCAAATACGACCTCATGAACGACCTCATGTCCGGCGGCCTGCACCGGCTCTGGAAGGCTTACGCCGTCATGGTGGCCAACGTGCAGCCCGGCCAGCGCGTGCTCGACATCGCGGGCGGCACGGGCGATCTGGCGCGCGCCTTCGCCAAAAAGGCCGGTGATGGCGGGCAAGTCGTGCTCACCGACATCAACGAAGCCATGCTCCGCACGGGGCGCGACCGCCTGCTCGACGCCGGTCTGGCCCTGCCCACCGTGGCGTGCGACGCCGAAGCGCTGCCTTTTGCCAGCGGCCAGTTCGACCTCGTCAGCGTCGCTTTCGGGCTGCGCAACATGACGCACAAAGACCGCGCCCTGCGCGAAATGGCCCGCGTGCTCAAGCCCGGCGGGCGGCTGCTCGTGCTGGAGTTCTCGCAAGTGGCCCCGCCGCTGCGCAAGCTCTATGACCTGTACTCCTTCAACGTGCTGCCCCGCCTGGGCAAGCTCGTCACGGGCGATGAAGCCAGCTACCGCTACCTGGCCGAATCCATCCGCATGCACCCCGCGCAAGAAGAACTCAAATCGCTCATGAAGGAATGCGGCTTCGGCCACGTGGACTACCACAACATGACCGGCGGCGTGGTGGCCCTGCACGTGGGCGTCAAGTGCGAATAAGCCTGTCTTTTCGCTCCTGGATCCATAGCATGAGGTCCTGGTCGAAACTGCGCGCAAGCCATTTTTGACCCCCTTGAATTTGCTCCGCTTTTTAATGATGGAGCCGGGAGCTGTCCGCCGCCATGTCGCTCAAAAGCCTGCCCCCTGACGCCCGCCCGCGCGAAAAGCTCCTGGCGCGCGGCCCCGCCGCCCTGGGCGACGCCGAGCTGCTCGCCATCTTGCTGCGCACCGGCACCGCCGGGCGCGGCGTGCTGCAAATGGCGCAGGAAGTGCTCAGCGCCTTTGGCGGCCTGCACGGCCTGCTTCAGGCCAGCGGCGAAGACCTGCGGCGCATCAAGGGCCTGGGCGGCAGCGCCAAGCGCGCCGAACTGCTGGCCGTGCTGGAGCTGGCCCGCCGCGCCCTGGCCGGGCAGTTGCGCCAGCGCCCCGTGTTGCAAAACCCCGCCACCGTGCGCGACTACCTCCAGCTGCACCTGGCCAGCCGCCCGCAAGAAATCTTCGCCGTGCTGTTTCTTGATGCGCAGCTGCACCTCATCGCCTTTGAAGAAATGTTCCAGGGCACGCTCACGCGCAGCAGCGTCTATCCGCGCGAAGTCGTGCGCCGCACCCTGCACCACAACGCCGACGCGCTCATCCTCGCCCACAACCACCCCAGCGGCCACGTGCAGCCTTCGGCGGCAGACGAAGCCATCACCCGCGAACTCACGGCCGCCCTGGGCCTGATCGACGTGCGCGTGATCGACCACTGGATCGTCGGCCCCGGCGGCGCGGCCTGCTCCCTGGCCGAGCGCGGCTTTTTTCTGGCCTGAAAGCCCGGCATGAAAGCCCGCAGCCTGAAAGAGCTGAAAAAACTGCGCCAGCAATTTGCCGCCGCCCAGGCACAGGCAGCGAAAGAGGCGCAAGCAGCCCAAACGCGCCAGCAAGCCCAGGCCCGCCAGCGGCAAAGCGACCACGCCCTTTTCTTGCGCGCCATCGGCGCCGTGCAGCCGCTCCAAGCCAGCGCCCGGCATGAAAAAGCCGGCCAGGCCGCGCGCCCCGCCCCGCTGCCCCGCCAGCGCCAGCAAGACGAGCGCGCCGCCCTGCGCGAAACCCTGTCCGACGAATTCGACGCCAGCACCCTGCTGCACGTGGACGAACACCTGAGCTACTTGCGAGCCGGCATCGGCCCCGACGTGCCCGCCCGCCTGCGCCGTGGCCAGTGGGCCGTGCAGCGCCAGATCGACCTGCACGGCCTGCGCGTGGACCAGGCCCGCCAGGCGCTGGCCGCCTTCATCGCCGCCGCCTGCCGCAGCGGCGTGCGCTGCGTGCGCGTGGTGCACGGCAAAGGCCACGGCTCGCCCGGCAAAACCTCCGTGCTGCGCGCCAAGGTGCCCGGCTGGCTCATCCAAAAGCATGAAGTGCTCGCCTTCGTGCAGGCCCGCCCGCCTGACGGCGGCGCTGGCGCGCTGCTGGTGCTGCTGCGCGCGGCGTGATAGACGCCGCCCGCGCAACCCGCGCGCAGGCGCAGGCCATGATGAATCCACTCCGCCATTTCGCTCCTTTATCAATAGCATGAGGTCCTAGTGGAAATTGCGCTGAACGGTATTTTCAGCCCATCAAATTTGCTCCTGTTTCTGATACTCGTCTTGTAGCCGCCCGCCAGCGCTGTCCCCGGGGCGCTAGCTGGGCTGCACCAGGCCCTGTTGAGAATTACCAAGACTGAATCACACGCTTGTCCGTGCTTCTTCGCCCTGCTTCGCCAGGCTTGCCCAGGCAGTGCGGGGCCATCAGTGCCCACTGCTTGTCGCTCATGCTCTTTTTTCCATGGCGGGATTGCTGCACAAGAGCAGGATTCTCAAAAGGCCCAAGGACATGGGGCTGGCCCAGAAAATGAGCGCAGCGGATCGCGCTATGAACAGGCTCCTACTTCAGACTGCGCGTGGCGCGCTGGCAGATGCGGCGGGTGGCAGCGGCGTCGCTCGACTCCAGCCACTGGGCGCAAAGGGCGCGCACCCAGGCGGGCTGGTCTTTGGCTGCATCGTTGAGCCAGTTGCTGACGGAATCCTGCACGTAGGCGCTGGGGTCGGCGCGCAGGGGCGCAAGCAAAGGCAGAGCGCGGGCCGGGTCGGCCTTGAGTGCGGCAATGTGCGCGCACCACACGCCGCGCGGGCGCAGGGCTTCGCTGGCAAAGCGGCGCAGGCGCTCGGAAGGGCTGGCAGTCCATTCAGCCAGCAGGGCAATGGCCGCGTCCAGCTCGCGGGCGAGGTGGGGGCGCTGCGCCAGCCAGGCCCATTCACGCACGCCAAAGTGCGGGTCATCGGCCAGGGAGCGTGTGGCTTGCAGGCGCTCGCGCAGCGGCAGCTCTTGCGCACCGATGGCAAAGCAGGCCCAGCCGCGCACGGTGTCGCTGGCGTGCGCCTGGCAGGCAGAGATGGCGCCGGGGCCCAGCGCTTGCAGCAGCAACGCGCCCATGCGCGCCATGCGCGCGGCGATGCCCAGCTGACAGGCGGCGCGCGCCTGTTCATCAATGGCGGCGGGCAAGCCGGGAAAGGCGGCGCGCAACAGGCGGGCCTGGTCGATGGCCAGAATTTCAGGCAGCGTGGCGCTGGCGATGTGGCCTTCATTGAGGGCTGCGAGCGTCTCCGGCGGCAGATCAGCGGCGCGGCGCGCGCCTTTGCGGGGAGCGGGAGCAGTCATGGCTGGGTCAGAAAGTGGTCAGGCAGCTAGCTTATCCAGCGGGCTGACCAAGTGTTGGCGCTTGTCTGGCATGCGTGGAGCGGCACAAGAGGCGATCCAGCGGTTGTGCTCGTCAAAAACCGCCTGGCCAACACGCACCTCCTATGGAGCGGAATCAATGCGCTGGAGGCGACGGCCGCTGCTATCGGCTTGGCGTTCGATAAAGGCCTGCACTCCAAGGCAACCAGCAGACCGGTGGGAGGGGCGCAGCTCACGCCCGCTTGTTCAGCCGGTTGGTGCAGGGCAGCCCTTCTGGCTGCGCGCATTCAACAGAAAAACAGCATGAAGTCCCCCTTCGAAGAGGCCGCACGCCCAGCCGTGTGGCGCGGCCGCTCTTCAGCACGGCGGCCAGCGCAAACACTTGCAGGACAAGCTCTTAAAGGGCATTCCTGCCATGCCCCAGCCTCACACCGCAGTCGGATCAGCCCCATGCGGCACAGCCAGCAATGAAGCGCCGCCCGCAGTCCGGCCTGCTGAATCACACCAGAAACAAGAGCGAATTCAAGGGTATCGAAATGCCATTCTGCGCAGATTCCACTAGGACACCATGCTATAGATAGCAGAGCAAAAACGCAGTGCTTGCACCCTGTCCATTCGTTGCCTGCGCCCTGCTCCTCGTGCAGGCCGGAGTGTGAACGGCTCGCAAGAAACGAAAGCCAGCCAGCGCGCAGCAAACCCGCGCGCCATTTTTCGCGGATGCCCATGAACAAAAGGCACAAAAGGCGGCTTTGCAGGCGGTCAGCGCGCTTGCTGATCGCGTTTTCTGGCTGCGTTTCCCGGCCACGGGCAGGCTCCAGACTGCGCCGTTTTTCACGGAATCGGGCAGCAAGCGCGCCGCTTCCCTACCCAAGGGTCACTCTTTGAGGCATCATGCAAATACGCTTTTTCATGGTTTGAATTTCGTGCCCGTGCAAAGCCGCTTTCCTGAAGCACAGCCTCAGCTTTCCGCTCCTTGCTTGGCCTTAAAAAGAAATCACGGCACGAAGCGCGCCAGCTTGCAGCACCTCCGGTGTTCTGCCAAGCTGGCCTGATGTGCGCGTTGAGAGACACGCCATCCCCCTGCAGGCGCCGGACGCATGCGCCGTAGGCGTTATCCGATTGAGAACCGCTTTGCCAAATTCAAGGAGTTCAGGCGTGGAGCCGTGCGGCGACCGCCGTCAAGCGGGGCAGAAGGCGCTGACTACCATCAGCGCCTTCTTTTTTCGCGCGCAGGCAGGCTCTGCGCGTTCTGCTTCCGGCTTGTTTTTTTCACACGTGATTTCTCTTCAAAACCTGACTTTGCGCCGTGGCGCCAAAGTGCTGCTCGACGGAGCCAGCGCCACCATTCACCCCGGCGAAAAAGTGGCCCTGGTGGGCCGCAATGGTGCGGGCAAATCCACCCTGTTTGCGCTGCTGAGCGGCGCGCTGCATGAAGACGGGGGCGACTTTTCCATGCCCGCCCACTGGCGCATCGCGCAAGTGGCGCAGCACATGCCCGAAACCGGCGAAGCGGCCACCGCCTTTGTGCTGGCGGGCGATGAACGCCTGACACGCCTGCGCGCCCAGCTGGCGCAAGCCGAAGCGGCAGGCGAAGGCATGGCCATCGCCCAGCTGCATGCCGATTTGCAAGACGCCAGCGCGCACGACGCCACGGCGCGCGCGCAGGCGCTCATCCTCGGGCTGGGCTTCAAACCCGGCCAATTGCAGCAGCCCGTCAACAGCTTCTCGGGCGGCTGGCGCATGCGGCTGCAACTGGCGCGCGCGCTCATGGCCCCGTCTGATCTGCTGCTGCTGGACGAGCCGACCAACCACCTGGACCTGGACGCGCTGGTGTGGCTGGAAGGATGGCTGGCGCGCTACGCCGGCACGCTCATCGTCATCAGCCACGACCGCGACTTTCTGGACGCCGTCACGCAAGCCACGCTGCACATCGAACACGGCCAGCTCACCCGCTACGGCGGCAGCTACAGCACCTTTGAAGAACTGCGCGCCCAGCAACTGGCCCTGCAACAAGCCGCCTGGGCCAAACAGCAGGAAAAGCGCGCGCACCTGCAAAAGTTCATCGACCGCTTCAAGGCCAAAGCCACCAAGGCGCGGCAGGCGCAAAGCCGCGTCAAGGCGCTGGAACGCATGGAAAAAATCGCCCCCGTGCTGGCCGAAAGCGAATTGCAATTCAGCTTTCGCGAGCCGCCCGCGCTGCCCAACCCCATGCTCGCCATCAAGGAAGCCGCCTTCGGCTACCGCAGCGATGCGGGCGACAAACTCATCTTGCAAAGCGTCAGCCGCACCGTGCTGGCAGGCCAGCGCATCGGCATCCTGGGCGCCAACGGGCAAGGCAAATCCACCTTCGTCAAAACCATCGCGCACCAGCTGCCCCTGCTGGCAGGGCGCGTCACCGAAGGCAAGGGCCTGGCCATCGGCTACTTCGCCCAACAAGAGCTGGACGTGCTGCACCCGCAAAGCACGCCGCTGGAACATATGGTGCGCCTGGCGCGCGAAACCGGCCGCGAAAACGCCGAAGAAGCGCGCGAACAGCCGCTGCGCAACTTTCTGGGCGGCTTCAACTTCGCGGGCGACATGGCCGCGCAGCCCGTCGGCCAGTTCTCCGGCGGCGAAAAAGCGCGGCTGGTGCTGGCCATGCTGGTCTGGCAGCGCCCCAACCTGCTGCTGCTGGACGAACCCACCAACCACCTGGACCTGGCCACGCGCGAAGCCCTGGCCGTGGCCCTGAACAGCTTTGAAGGCACGCTCATGCTCGTCAGCCACGACCGCGCGCTCTTGCGCAGCGTATGCGACGAGTTCTGGCTGGTCGCGCGCGGCCATGTGCAGCCGTTTGAAGGCGACTTGCGCGACTACCAGCGCTACCTGCTGGACGAAGCCAAACGCCAGCGCGAAGCCGCCGCCCAGGAGGCATCCGCCGCCGCCCCCAAAACCAGCCCGCTAACTGCCAACAGCATCAACCCCGCCGAACAGCGCCGCCAGCAAGCCCGCCTGCGCGCCCAGCTGGCCGAAAAAACCAAACCGCTCAAACGCCAGCTGGCCGCCGCCGACGCACGCATGGCCGCCATTGCCACACGCCGCACCGAACTCGAAACCCAACTGGCCACCCCGCAGCCGCCCGCCGCCATCGCCAACGCAGGCCGCGAACTCAAAGCCCTTGAAAATGAATTGACCGCGCTGGAAGAGCAATGGCTCGAGCTTTCCACGCAAATTGAAGAAATTGAAAATGGGCAGGCGTGACAGCTCCGGTTTTTCAGGCCCTCATCTCGCGAAAAGACAAATGAAAAGACATAGCCCGGCTGCATCTGGAACAATTTTCGCGTTCAGGAAATTGAGAAAACCGCCAAAACAGGATCACCAGGCGTGGCTTCGGCAATTGCTGGAACCCATATTTCCGTTCCTGTGGAAGGCCATTTTGGGAACCGGTGGACTGATTTTGCTCCTGTTTTTCATGCAAATCAGATTCATGCCGGAAATCGGCCTTGTCGATGCCATGGCCATGATGGTTGCCATCGCATTGAGCGGTCTGGTTTTTGTTGTGCCTGCCGGAGCTGCGATGTTTCCTGCCATCATGCTTTCATGTGAGCCAGAAATAAAAAACAGTTTCAAGACTAAAGAAATCAAGCGCTGGAAAGTTTTCTTCAAAAATCCTGCTTGTTTCTTTATCTGGAATACATTTTTATTCTTGTTGCTGTTTTTATTTCTGTGGTGGTTGGCAAGCGAGCCTCATTCCAGCCATAAGGAAGGCTGGACGGTGGCGATTATTTACGCTTTGTCTTTGTATATAGCTGTTGCATTCTTCTCCTCTTTCGCCAGGATTGATCCTGGTTCCATGCACAAGATGATAAGAGCAACCCATCTGCACATACGGCATTTCTTCGTGAAAAAGAAATCAAAGAAAGACAGAAAGAGACGATTGCTTCTTCTTGTCAAAAAATACAATAGTCAGGCTTTCGCCGCCCTGAAGGCCAAATTCATGTCTATTTTCATCGATGCTGTCGCATGGTCATTTTGTCCGCTCTTTCTGTTTGCTTTATTCTATAGTTATGAAGGATTCCGTCAGGATACATGGCTGGTAATTTCTCTGTTGGCATCATGGTTTATGATCTCATACTCAATCAGTTATATTATTATCATTTATGAGGGCAAACAGAAAACTGTTTTATATTCTATTGGAGCTTTCTTTTCCATTCTAATGTTATTAACCATGACGGGCAGTATAACCAAGATTCCATCTGCGGCCATCAGACTGATTGGCCTTGGGGCCATTCCAAATGCCAGTGTTTTCCTGAAAGATGAAGGTTGTGCCACATTCAATGCCATTCCAATGCCTGTCGGACAAAATCCACTTTGTCAGGGAAATATCGTGCGCTCCGTCCATCTAATATCCAGAATCGCCTCACCCTATGTTTTCGAGGTGACAGGAAGGGATAATCTGGCATGGAGAATCACCATCCCGAAGGAACAGGTTATTTCTTTGATGATTCCAGATCAACGAGGCGGTGACAAACGCAGCGGCGAACCCGCCCAAGGCTCTCGATGAGCATTCAGAAACCTGTGCTGGCGCGCCTGCGAGCCTTGTTGAAGGCGCTGGCTTCTGAATGACTCGCCAGCCCTTCATCCAGAAAGCGGCGGCCCGCTTCCGTTATGCCGCACGAAAGCGGGCCGCTGCTGTTCGAGTCGCAATAAAAACAGGAGCGAATTCAGGGGGCGTCAAATACCCTTCAGCGCACTATTCACTAGGACGTATTGCTATGCATAAAGGAGCGAAATAGCGTGGCGTATCCAGCCTTGCCATTTCGCTTCTCGCATTTGCTGGCCCGTGTCTTGCGTTTCATCCGGGCCGGGCCTCTTATGGCCAAGCCGGGCGCTCAGTGATCATGGCCGCCGCCTGCGGCTTCAAACGTGAGGGTGAACAAGGTGATGTCCTTGTCGGCCTTTTTCGGATCGGGGTAGGCCACGGCGTGATTGACGCTGATGACATTCAGGCCGCTGCGGGCCACGGTGAGCGTGGCGCGGCCCTGGGCGTCGGTGGTGGCTTTCTGGGCTTCGTGGTCGAAGGCGTTGCTGGTGACTTTGGCATCGGCCAAGGGCTGGCCCCGGTAGATCACCTGCACGGGCAGTTTTTCGCCGGGCAGCAGTTTGGCGGGGTTGGTCTCGGGCACGATTTCAAGCTCGTAGCCCAGTTTGGTGACTGGCTCGCGCTTGTTCAGGTAGGCGGCGGAAAAGCCCCGGGCATGCATGGAGCGTTCGGCGTCAGCCGGGTTGGGCAGCTGGTCTTTGGCCAGGTTGTGCCATTTGCCGTCTTTGGTTTTGCTCCAGATGCCGCCTTCCTTGGTGAAGGTCAGCAGGCCGGGCGCTTCGGCCTTGAGCGTGGCAAAGCGCTGGGTGTAGTGGCGCACGATGGTGACTTCTTCCGGCTTGCCGTTTTTGTAGGCGCGCGCTTCGCTGATGGTGATGGGGTCGTAGGGGTCGGTGTCTGATTCTTCGTGCCCGTACATCACGGTGGGCTGGCCGTGGATGCGGGCCAGCCAGATTTCATGCGCCTGCGCGGCCGCCGGGGCAAGCAGGCTGCCAGCCAGGGCCAGCAACAGGGCGTTCAGATGGCGTTGTTTCATGAGACTTCTCCTGATGGTGCAAAGTGAAAAGGGTTGATTGTTGGGCTTTGTTGCGAAAAATTCGCGTTTGTTATTATTCCACGCTTGATTTTTCCGGAGTTTCGCCATGTCCCGTTTTCCGTTTTCCGCTTGTCTGGCCGCCGCTTTGCTGCTGGCGGGCGCTGCCGCGCAGGCGCATTCAGTCAAGTTCAAGTGCCAGGCCGATGGCGCGCAGCATGTGCTTTGCACGGGCGGTTTTTCAGATGGCAGCGACGCCAAGGGCGTGGAAATCCGCGTGATGTCGTACGAAGACAAGGTGCTGCTCAAGGGCGCGCTGGATGACAAGTCGCAAATCCGCTTCGAGCGCCCGAAGCAGGACTTTTTTGTGCAGTTTGACGGCGGCGAGGGCCACTCCGCCGAGGTGGATCACGCCGACATCCGATGAGCGAAGCCGCCACGCAAGCGCCCCTGCCGCCCTCGCCGCCTGCCGCCGGGGCGGCTGCGCTGCCTGCGGGCTGCGTGCAGCAGGTGCCGCCAGCCGGGGCGGGGCGCGAAACGCGCTGGGTGCTCGTGACGGTGGCGCTGGTGCTGGCGCTGTCGGCCACGGTGGCGCTTTGGCAGCGGCACATGCAGACCGAAATGGCCTTGCAGGCGCACCAGATTGACCTGGCCACGGGCCTGACGGCGGCCGAGCAAGGCATCTACACCGATTTGCAGGCCGTGCACGACGAGTGGCGCGCCGAAGGCCGCCCGCTGCCACCGCCCGCGCCCGATGTCTGGGCCAGCGATGGCTGGTCGCCTTTCGAGCAAGACCTGGCGGCGCAGCGCCGGGGCGCCCGCCAGTGGCGCGTGGTGCAGGCCGAAGGGCGCTACGCCTATCTGGGCGAGCCGGATGAAGCGCAGAGCAGCGGGCCAGGCGAACAAGGCGGCCAGGCCGCCCGCCTCATGCTCTGGCGCCTGCCCGCCGCGCAAGACGCCGAGGCCCGCTTTGATGTCTGGCTGCGCACGGCTTCCGGCCCGGCCCGCGCGGCAGAGGCCTTGCCCGGCCTGCACGATGACGATTTGGCGGCCCACGGCTGGCGGCAAGTGGCCGCGCACCTGGATGACGTCAAGCCCAAAGACCAGCACTGAAGCACTGAAACACCGAAATACAGGCGCCGAACATGACTTCCCCTCTTTCCGAACCTTCCGAACGCACCGCCTTTTTCAGCCGCCGGGCGGCCCTGATGGCGCTGGGCGCGCTGGCCGCCAGCGCGCTGCCCCCGGGCCGCATCCGCGCAGCGGATGCGGCCCCAAAGCTCAAGGTCGGCATCACGCTGCACCCCTACTACAGCTTTGTGGCCAACATCGTGGGCGACCGCGCCGAAGTGATGCCCTTCATTGACGCGGGCTTCAACCCCCATGCCTACGAGCCGCGCTCTGAAGACATCAAGCGCATCGGCCAGATGGATGTGGCCGTGCTCAACGACGTGGGGCACGACGACTTTGCCCGCCGCATGATTGCCGCCAGCGAAAAACCCCATCTGCCCGTCATCAACGCCAATGCCGATGTGCCGCTGCTGTCCACCATGGCGCTGGGCACTCCGCAAGGGCGGGCGGTGAACCCGCACACCTTCATCTCCATCAGCGCCTCCATGCTGCAAGTGGGCACCATCGCGCGCGGGCTGGGCAAGATTTCGCCCGAAAACGCGCCGTTTTTTGAAGACAACGCCCGCGCCTACAACAAGCGCCTGCGCAAGCTGCGCGCCCAGGCGCTGGCCAAGGTGAAAGAAGGGCCGGATGCCAACTTCCGCGTGGCCACCATTCACGGCGCTTATGACTACCTGCTGCGCGAATTCGGGCTGGAAGTCAGCGCCGTGGTAGAGCCTGCGCACGGCATGGAACCCAGCGCCGCGCAACTCAAAAGCATGGTGGACCGCCTGCGCTCGCAAAACATCCGCGTGCTCTTTGCCGAGCAAGACAACCCCACGGGTTTTGTGCAAACGCTGGTGCGCGAGACGGGCGTGCGCGTCTATCCGCTCACGCACATCTCGCACGGCCCCTACACGGCCGACAAGTTCGAGAAAGACATGGCCTTCAATCTGGATGCTGTGGTGCGCGCCATTGAAGAGTCGCGGAAAGCGCGCGCATGAGCGCCGCCCCCGCCAGCCCCGGCCCCGGCTTCATCCCCGGCCCGGCCCTGCGCTTGCAGGGCGTGAACCTGCAACTGGGCGCCACGCGCATCCTGCAAGACATGAACTGGCAGGTGAACGCGGGTGAAATCCACGCCCTCGTCGGCCCCAATGGCTGCGGCAAAAGCAGCCTGATGAAAACCGTGCTGGGCATGATGCCGCACACCGGCCAAATCACCCTGCACTGGCCGCTGCCCGCGCCGGGCGTGCTGGCCTACGTGCCCCAGGCCATCGAGGCCGACCGCACGCTGCCCATGACGGTGCAGGACTTCATGGGCTGCATGCTCCAGCAGCAGCGCCCGCTGTATCTGGGCCTGCGCCGCGCCGTGCGCGAGCGCATCTTGCAAGGGCTGGAGCGCGTGGGCATGGCGCACAAGGCCAGCCGCCGCATGGGCGACCTCTCCGGCGGCGAGCGCCAGCGCGTGCTGCTGGCCCAAAGCCTGCTGCCGCCCGCGCAATTCGTGCTGCTGGACGAACCCATGGCCGCGCTCGACCGCGCGGGCATGCAAGTCTTTGAATCGCTGCTGGCCCAATGGCGGCAAAGCCGCGCCACCGTGCTGTGGGTGGAGCACGACCTGGCCGCCGTGCGCCGCCTGGCCGACCGCGTCACGGCCCTCAGCCGGGGCCGCCTGCTCTGGACGCGCGAACCGGCCGCGCTGGGCGACGCGAACATGCTCTTGCAGCTCTTCGCCCACACGGCCAGCCCCGAAAACACCCGCCCGGAACCTCAACAGGAGGCCGCATGAGCGCCGCCGCCCCTTCGCTGCTGGACAGCCTGCACCAGTTCATGCAATCCGGCGTGGCCGCCGGCTGGCTGCCCGCCATGCTGCAATACGGCTTCGTCATCAACGCCCTCGTGGCCGGCCTGCTGCTGGGGCCGCTGCTGGGCGGGCTGGGCACGCTGGTCGTCGTCAAGCGTTTTGCCTTCTTTTCGGAAGCCGTGGGCCACGCCGCGCTCACCGGCACGGCCATCGGCATCCTGATGGGCGAACCCATCGCCAGCCCCTACAGCAGCCTGTTCGGCTTTTGCATCCTGTTCGGGCTGCTGCTCAATTACCTGCGCGGGCGCACGGGCCTGTCGCCCGACACGCTCATCGGCGTGTTTCTGGCCGTCTCGCTCGCGCTCGGCTCCAGCTTGCTGATGGTGCTGGCCGCGCGCATCAACATCCACATTCTGGAAAACGTGCTCTTTGGCTCCGTGCTCACCGTCAATGGCCGCGATCTGGCCGTGCTCGCCATCGTCACCGCCTTCACTCTGGCGGCGCTGCACCGCACCTACAACCGCGCCATGCTCGCCAGCTTTCACGCCCCGCTGGCGCAGGCGCGCAAGCTGCCCGTGCAGTGGCTGGACTACGTGTTCGTCATGCTCGTCACGCTCATCACCGTGGCCGCCGTCAAGGTCATCGGCGCGCTGCTCGTGGGGGCGCTGCTGGTCATACCCGCCGCCACGGCGCGGCTGCTGGCTGGCTCCATGCGCAGCTTTTTCTGGCTCACCGTCATCTTCGCCACCGTCTGCACGCTCACCGGCATTGCCGTGCCCGTGGCACTGGACATTCCCGTGCCTTCGGGCGCGGCCATCATCTTGTGCGCCGGCGCGCTGTTTCTCGCGGCCGTGGCCATCAGCGCGCGGCGCTCGCAGGCAGTGCATTGAGCGCAGGCTGGCCAACATGCTTCAAAAAGGATAGCTGCCCGCGCTTGTTCCACTAGGACTTGAGGCCGGTTTGATGCCTGAAATCCAGCCCCCTTCCGTTTTTGTTCCCCCTTTTCTTGCAGCCATGAACCGTCCCGCCCTTCTTTCCGCTTTCGCCCTGGCCGCCGCGCTGCTGGCGCCCGCCCCGGCCCATGCCGCCGGGCCGGCGGCCACGCCGTCCGCCGAAACGCCCTCCGTCCAGCCAGCGGGGCAGGCTGCGCCCCTGCGCGTGATCGCCGCCCACCCCGTGGTGCTGGGGCTGGCGCGGCAAATCGTCAAGGGAACGCCCATTGAGCTGGTGCAGGCCGCCCCCGCGCGGCTGCCAGCCAGCCGCCAGCCCGGCTACCTGGCAGGCGGCAAGGGGCTGGACGAGCTGCTGGCCGCCGCGCGCCAGGCGCAGGCCGTGCTCACGCTGCGCTCCGTCTGGCCGGACGACCAGCTCTACCCGCTCGCGCGCCGCGCCAACATCCACATCGTCGAAATCGACGCGGCCAACCCCATCGAGGGCGAGCTGCCCGGCATCGCCCTGACCGAATCCACTCTGCGCGAAGCCAAAGGCAGCGCCACCGTGCTCATCAACCAGCCCTGGCAAGACAGCGCCAACCTCGCGCGCATGGCCATGATCATGGCCGACTCCCTCTCGCGCCTGGCGCCGCCGCAGCGCGAGCGCCTGCAAGCCAACCTCGCCGCCATCAGCCAGCGCCTGCAACAGGCCCAATCCGAAGCCAGCCGCCAGCTGGCCCAGGCTGATGAGCTACCCGTGCTGCTGCTCACTCCCCGCGTGCAAGCGCTGGCCACCGCGCTGCAACTGGAGCCTGTGCCCTGGCAAGCGCCTGAAAAAGACGAAGACCTGCCCGCCGCGCTGCAAAAAGCCATTCAGGCCCATCGCCCCCGCGCCATCCTCAGCCACACCGCGCCTGACGAAGCCGCCGCCCAGGCCATCGCCGCCGCAGGCGTGCCCCTCATCGTGCTGCGCGACAACGCCCCTGACCCCGTGCAGGCCCTGACCGACGCCATGCTGGCCGTGGCGCAGGCCATGGCGCGCAAGCCATGATGCGAAAGCGGCTCAGCCAGGAGGTGCCATGGCGAAGGCAAAGAGTGCCTGTGCAAAGGCACCATTCCTCTATTAGCATCTGGCCTTTTTGCAGTTGGCTGGCCCCATTCAGCTAGTTAGGCTGCCGTTCGCTTGACAGAAAAAATAGGAACTTTTTTATGCTCCGTTCCCGCTTGTCCCTTTGCATTTCTGCCGCATTGGCCGCTTTGCTAACCGTGCCGCAGACAGTCTTTGCGGCGCCCTATGCCTGCGGAGACGACATCCGCATCTTCAACACGGGTGTGGATGCTTCGCTGGCCCGCATCACCACCCTGGGCACGCCCGACCCGCGCTGGAAGGTGGCCAACAAACCCGTGGACGACGTTACCACGCTAGGCGTTATCGCGGCCTGGGATACACCCGTGACGGCCCGGCTAGGTCCTCCGAATACCTGGACTTGGGCTGACGTACCCACGGCAGCCTGGCTGGCCCGCAATACTGAAATGAGCGCCGCCAAATACACCTACTACAAGCTGGATGTGGATCTGGCCGCCAGTGTGAATCCGGCTACCTTCCAAGTGCATACCACCATGCATGCTGACGATCAGGTTGTGGCTGTTTTCCTCAATGGTCAGCTCCTGCCCGGCTCCCAGCTGGCTAATTCATGGGCAGGCGGCGTATATGTTTCCGTGCCTTCCACGTTTACGATTGCCAATCAGTGGCGGACCGGCGCAAACGAACTGGTTGTGCAAGTGTTCAACAACTCTGCCACAGTGAACCCCGCCTCAGCCAGAAAGTGGGGCGGCTTCGCACTGGAAGCCTCCACTGCTTCTTGCACAACACGTCCGGTGGCTGCCACTGTGGCGCCTGTGCCAGCCACTCATCCGCTGGCACTGGTGATTGGCGGCTTGCTTGTGGCTGGCATTGGCATGCGTGTCGCGCGCCGCCAGGCTGGTTGAACACAACGCCATGACCCATTTCGCAAAAAAACGTGGTTTCGGGTGGCCTGTGGCTCAGTGAATCCTCCGCAGGTTATCCAGCCCGTTTGCGCCTTGCCGCCCATCCTGATTCCCGCCCTACGCAGGCGCAAGCTGCCTGTCAAACGGCATGAGATGAATCAGAAACAGGAGCAAATAAAAGGGGGCTGAAATGCCATTTCGCGCCCGTTTCACTAGGACATCATGCTATTGATTCAGTAGCTAAATAGCATGACTGGCTCAGCGCCATCCATTCAGCGCCGCTTGCCTGCGCAGGGCTTTCACGGCTTGCGTCTTGTCCGTTCGGAACCGCTTTTTTCGCGCCTGCGGGCCAGGCTGCGGAAGAGGCAGGGAGTCGTCAGTCCTCGCCAGCGGTGATGCGCACGGCCTTGAGCACGGCGCTGGCGCGGCGCAGCTGGCGCAAGGCCGCTTCCAGGTGGGCGGTGTCGCGCACGGCGATGATGAAGTTCAGATCGACCGTGCCTTCGGCGGCCAGGCCATCCATTTCGACGCGGGCGATGTCAACGCCTGCGGCGGCCAGCTCGCCGGTGACGCGGGCGAGCACGCCCTTGCCATTGGTGACGGTGACGCAGATGCCGGTTTCAAACGGGCGGGCGGGTTCGTCGGCCCAGTCCACGGCGATGAATTGCTCGCTGTCATGCGCTTGCAGGCGGCGGGCGACGGCGCAGCCATTGGCGTGGACGACCAGCCCTTTGCCTCGCTCCAGGTAGCCCAGCAGGGCGTCGCCCGGCACGGGCAGGCAGCAGGGGGCGTATTGCACGGCGGGGCCTTCGGTGCCATCAAGCAGCACGGTGCCTTGCGAGAGCTGTTCATGCGCGGTGTAGCGCTCGCGCGAGAGCAGCAGAGCGTCGCGCCGCTGGCCGGCGGCGGCCAGCTGGCTGGCCATGTGGCGGGCGGCCACGCTGGCAATGCGCTTGCCTTGCCCAATGTCGGCCAGCAGCTCTTCGCGCGAGGCGCTGGCGCCGAAGGCCAGCAGGTTGGCCCAGGCGGGGTGTTCAGGCGCAGGCAGGCTGGGCACGCCTTCGGCGCGAAGGGCCTGCGCGAGCAGTTTTTCGCCCAGCGCCTGCGAGTCGCTTTGCGCCAGGGTTTTCAGGTGGTGGCGGATGCGCGAGCGCGCGCGCCCCGTGCGCACGAAGGCGAGCCAGGCAGGGTTGGGGGCGGCTTGCGGGTTGGTGATGACTTCGATGACGTCGCCATTTTTGAGCACGGCGCGCAGCGGGGCGGGGTCGCCGTTGATGGTGGCGCCCGTGGCGCGGTCGCCAATGCCGCTGTGGATGGCGTAGGCGAAATCGACCACCGTGGCGCCTTGCGGCAGGGAGATGACTTTGCCGTGGGGGGTGAAGACGTAAACGGCGTCAGGGGCGAGGTCCACCTTCACGTTGTCCCAGAACTCGGCGGCATCGCGCGTTTCGTTCTGGATGTCGAGCAGCGATTGCAGCCAGTGCGCGCCGGCTTCGCCCGCGTCGGCCTTGGCGCCGCCGCTGTAGAGCCAGTGGGCGGCCACGCCGCTTTCGGCAACCTGGTCCATCTGCTCGGTGCGTATCTGGAATTCGATGCTGACGTTGGCCGGGCCGACCAGCGTGGTGTGCAGGGACTGGTAGCCGTTGGTTTTGGGGTTGGCGATGAAGTCGTTGAACTGACCAGGCACGGGCTTGTAGAGCTGGTGCAGGTAGCCCAGCGCGGTGTAGCAGGCAGCGCGGCTGGGCATGACGATGCGCACGCTGTAGAAGTCGCTCACCTGTGCAAATGACAGGCGCTTGCTGTTCATGCGGCTGTAGATGGAGTAGAGCGTTTTCTCGCGGTCGCTCACGCGCGCGTTCAGCCCGGCGTTGTTGAGGCTGGACTGCACTTCCTGCATCACTTTCTGGATGAGGTCGCGCCGGCGCTGCTGGGCGCGTTTGACGGCTTTGGCCAGCACGCCGTAACGCCAGGGCATGAGGTGGCGGAAGGCCAGGTCTTGCAGCTCGCGGAACACATGGTGCAGGCCCAGGCGGTAGGCGATGGGGGCATAGATGTCCAGTGTTTCTGACGAAATGCGGCCCCATTTGCTGCGCGGCATGTCGCTCATGGTGCGCATGTTGTGCAGGCGGTCCGCGAGCTTGATGAGGATGACGCGCACGTCGTGCGACATGGCCAGCAGCATCTTGCGGAAGGACTCGGCCTGGTTTTCCTCGCGGGTGGTGAATTGCAGCTTGTCGAGCTTGGTCAGGCCATCCACCAAATCGGCCACGGTGGGGTCGAAGGCGCGGGCAATGTCGTCTTTGGTGACGCCGCAGTCTTCCATGGCGTCGTGCAGCAGCGCGGCCATGAGGGCGCGCGCATCCAGCTTCCATTGCGCGCACTGCACGGTGACGGCGATGGGGTGGGTGATGTACGGCTCGCCGCTTTGGCGCATTTGCCCCTCATGCGCGCGGTTGGCAAAGCGGTAGGCGCGGCGCAGCTGGGCCAGATCGTTTTCGGGCAGATAAACGGCATGCGTCTCCAGCGCGGCCAGGCGCGCCTGGGCGGCCTGATCCAGCGGCGCATTGGCAAAGTCTTGACAGCTGGCGCGGCGGTCTGGCGACAAATCGCCTTTTTTGTTGTTCATGGCGTCAGATTTAATCACCCGCATCGAATGTGTGCAAATAAAAAAAGCGCCCTGAAGGCGCTTGTGCCGGGCTGCGGGGTTCAGGAAACCTTTTTCAGCATCTCCAGCCCCACGTGGCCCGCCGCAATTTCGCGCAGCGCCGTCACATTAGGCCGGTTGGACGACTCCAGCTTGGGCGCATGCCCCTGATGCAGCATGCGGGCGCGGTAAGTGGCTGCCAGCACGAGCTGAAAGCGGTTGGGAATTTGTTGCAGGCAGTCTTCAACAGTAATGCGGGCCATGAATCACCAAAATCAGGAAATATCAAAAAGAAAACAAATCGGAATATCAGCCCATATTCAGCGCCCTGAAAACATCGGCATGAATATATTGCTGGCAGCGATAGCGCATGCGCTGGGCGTGCACGATGGATTGCAAGTCCTTCAATGCGCTGGAAAAAACGGCGTTAATTATAACGAAATCAAAGTTTTTCGCCTGCGCCAGCTCCGCGCGGGCATTTTCCAGGCGCATTTCAATCACGTCGGGTGCATCTTCACCGCGCCGCTGCAACCGGGCGCGCAGCTCGCCCCAGCTGGGCGGCAGCACGAATGTCAGCACGGCCTGCGCAAAGCGCCGCTTGATTTGCAAGGCCCCTTGCCAGTCAATTTCAAGCAGCACGTCCTGCCCTGCCTGCAAGAGCGACTCGACGTTCTGGCGCGATGTACCGTAGCGCTTGCCATGCACGTGCGCCCACTCCACGAAAGCGTCTTGCTCCACCAGGGCGCTGAATTCGGCATCATCCACAAAAAAATACTCCCGGCCATGCGTCTCCTGCCCGCGCGGCGCGCGCGTGGTGTGCGACACCGAAGGCACGATGCGGCCATCCGCCTCGCGCAAGGCGCGCACCAGACTCGACTTGCCCGCCCCGCTGGGCGCGGAAACCACGAAAAGATTGCCGGGAAAATCCATGTGTTTCATGACAGCATTTCTGCCGCAAAGAAAAACGGCCCAGACAGGGCCGCCAATTTGTGAAAGCGTGTGAAAGCGCTCATTTTATGGGCCTTGGCACAATGCCCCTCTGACCCAAGCCCCATTCACATTCTGAAAGGAAAACCGCCATGAGCGAACAGCCCGAAGCCATTGAAATTGAAGTGGTCGAATCCACGCGCGCCGCGCGGGGCGACGCACAGCCGCCCGACCTGGGCGCTTGCGCCCGCAGCGCCGTGCGCCAGTGCGAGCAGGCGCTGGGCGGCCTTGCCCGGCAGGCGTGCCTGCAAGCGCAGGTCTATGCCGACCGCGCCAGCGCCTGCGTGGTCAAGCAGCCCATCAAATCCATGGCCGTGGCTGCTGCCGCAGGCGCCGTGCTGGCCTTGCTGCTGAGCGGGCGGCGGCGCTGAGAGCCTGTTCAAAAACGTGCGCGTTCTTGGGCCTTTGCAGTCCACACAGCCCATCACGGCCAGACTCTGAACAGGTTTCAACGCCGAATATCGCCCGCGCAAAGGCTGCCCGTCTGCCTGCTGCGCAAGCCAGCTCTGGCCTGATGGGAGGCGCAAAGATGAAGCCCGCCGGGTGACGCCCGCCTCAACCCGCGCTTGCTTTCCATCACGGCCACGCCGTGAACAGGCCCTGCGGCTTTCATCGTCCATGCACCCGCGCACGCGTGATCAACCGGTTGAATTGGCTTTGAAGACAGGTTCCTACACAGGCCGCTTCGCCCCCTCGCCTACCGGCTTGCTGCATGCAGGCTCGCTGGTGGCGGCCCTGGCCAGCTGGCTGGACGCGCGCGCGCACCAAGGCCGCTGGCTGGTGCGCATTGAAGATGTAGACGCGCCGCGCTGCATTCCCGGCGCAGGGCAGGCCATCTTGCGCCAGCTGGCCGCCTGCCAGCTGCTGCCTGATGAAGAACCAGCATGGCAGTCCCGCCGGGGCGCACTCTACGCCCGCGCGCTCGCGCAGCTGGAACGCGCGGACCTGGCCTACCCCTGCTCCTGCACACGCAAAGACATCGCCAGCTGGCACGCCGCCCGAGGCCACGCTCCTGTGCGCGGCCAGGCCTTGCCCTATCCCGGCCTTTGCCGCCCGGAGCGCGGCGGCCCGCGCGCCCAAGCCCCCTGCGCCTGGCGGCTGCACACCCTGCGCTGCGAGCAAAAAGCGCCTGCCGAACCAAACGCCCGCGCCTTCATGACCAATGGCGTGCTGCACTGGCATGACCGCCGCCTGGGCGCGCAACAGCAAAGCGTCTCCGATGCCGTGGGCGACTTCATCCTGCGCCGCGCTGACGGCCTGTGGGCCTACCAGCTCGCCGTGGTGGTGGACGACGCCGCGCAAGGCATCACCCACGTCGTGCGCGGAGCCGACCTGGCTGACAACACGCCCCGCCAGATCCTCCTTCAATCCGCCCTCGGCGCGCCCACGCCCCTTTATCTGCACACGCCGCTGGTTCTGGCAGCCAATGGCGAAAAGCTCAGCAAGCAAAACCACGCTGCCCCGCTGGATTTATCCAACCCCATGCGCGCGCTGAACGCCGCCGCGCAGGCGCTGGGCCTGCCCGCTCACAACACGGACGATCCTGACAGCATCCCCGGCGCACTCGCAGCCTGGGTGCGCGCCTGGCGGCAAATGGACTGGGCAGCTACGTAGAAGCTAGCGCAAAGCCATTTTTCATCAAAATCAGGAGCAAATTCAAGGGGGTCGAAAGACCGATCTGCGCTGTTTCCACTAGGACGTTTTGCTATTGAAAAAAAAGCAAAATTAGGCCACTGCCGAAGCTGCGCGCAAACAAGCTGTGAACAGTTTAGGAATGAGCGGGCACGTATGAAGGCTAAGGCCCCAACTCCCATCAGGGAAGCCGTCTTGTCCGCAGGCGCGAGCGCATCCGCGCATTTCCCGGACTGGCTTGATGAACAAAGCCCCTCGCCAGCAAGGAGAGAAAACTGCCGGGCCGCGCCTCTGCCATTGAAAGGAGGGAAAGCCTGAATCAGCTCCTGGATTCATAGCGAGGCGTCTTAGAACAGACTGCGGGGATGCCGTTTTTCCGTCCTATTCATTTGCTCCTCTTTTCATACTGATGGAAGCCATTTCCGAACGCGGGGCGCAATGCGGCGCAGGCTGGCGGCAGGCGCTTTGCGCCGCGTTGTTGAGTACGATAGAAAACTTTTGCCACATCTCAAGGAAAGCCCACCCATGTTCAACAAAGGACAACTCGCCGGCCTCATGAAGCAGGCTCAGGCCATGCAGGACAACCTCAAGAAAGCGCAGGAAGAGCTGGCCCATATTGAAGTCGAAGGCGAATCGGGCGCGGGCCTGGTCAAAGTGCTGATGACGGCCAAGCACGACGTCAAGCGCGTGACGATTGACCCCAGCCTGCTGGCTGACGACAAGGACATGCTCGAAGACCTCGTGGCCGCCGCCTTCAACGCCGCCGTGCGCAAGGCCGAGGAAGTGAGCGCCGAGAAAATGGGCAAAGTCATGCCTGCTGGCATGCCCGGTCTGCCCGGCGGCATGAAATTCCCATTCTGAAAAACGCGCTGCCTTGCCGCGCGCTTTTGCCTGTCTGCCAGGCGCTGTTGGCCTGCGCGCGCCGCATCACAGAATGAACAAGCGCCAAGGCTGGCTACCTGTCAGCCCGTGGGGCGCCAAGCCGCCGCATCATCCTGCCCCGTGCGTCATGCCGCTGCCTGCGGGCGCTTTTGGACCACTCATTTTCAATGCCCGATACAGCAGCAACGGCCAGACTTGGGGGGAACTGGAACCCCATGCGGGCCGGGGGCCTTCTGCCGCCCGATGCCTTCACTCGCCCGCCGTGCGGCATGACGCGCAGCTGAACCTGTTCTGACGCCATCCCGGCCCGCTGCCATCCATCATCTTCTCCATCCCATGAGCGATACCCATAGCCTGGATGCCCTGGTGCAAGCCCTGCGCCGCCTGCCCGGCGTGGGCGTGCGCTCGGCCCAGCGCATGGCCTTTCACCTGCTCCAGCACGACCGCGAAGGCGCGCAGCAACTGGCCCGCGCGCTGGATGCCGCCACCAGCCGCATGCGCCACTGCGCGCGCTGCCACACCTTCACCGAGCAAGAAATTTGCGCCACTTGCGCCGATCCCCGGCGCGATGCCTCGCAGCTGGCCGTGGTGGAAACGCCCGCCGATCAGGCCGCGCTGGAGCGCACCGCCGCCTTCAATGGCCTGTATTTCGTGCTGATGGGGCGCTTGTCGCCGCTCGATGGCATCGGCCCCAGCCAGATCGGCATGCAAAAGCTGCTGGAGCGCGCCACGGATGGCACGGTGCGCGAAGTCATCCTGGCCACCAACTTCACCGCCGAAGGCGAGGCCACCGCCCACGTCATTGGGCAAGCCTTGCGTGCGCAGGGCCTGACCGTGACCCGCCTGGCGCGCGGCGTGCCTGCGGGCAGCGAGCTGGAATATGTGGATCTGGGCACCATCGCCCATGCCCTGGCCGACCGGCGCTGAAAGCGGTGCGCCTTGCGCCGCCAGTAGGCAGCGGCTTGCCCGCGCCTGCCCGGAGGCCGCAAGCTGCTTGGCCCCGCGCGGCAGGCTGGCAGCCTGAAAATGAAGCGGCCGTTCCGGAATTTGTAGCGGCCAGTCCACGCCAGCGCTGCATCTGAAGCTATGAAACTGCTAGCAAAAAGCCGAATTCGGCTATCATGCCCGCCACTTGCGCCGCACGCCTGCAACCAACTGTTTACTGCGGCCTTTTTCAGGAGAAACCCGTCATGAGTTCCAAGGAAACCGCCGCCACCAATCAGCTGCTGACCTTGCTGGAGTCGCGCTACGCCATCCGCGTGATATGGGCGCTGCGCGACGGACACGCCCAGACCTTCCGCCTGCTGCAAGACAGCGTCGGCAGCATCACCCCCAACACGCTCAACACCCGTCTCAGGGATTTGCGCGCGGCGGGCTTCATCACCCACGGCTCCGATGGCTACAGCCTCACGCCCAGCGGGCAGGATCTGTTCAAGCGCCTGTCGGACTTGCAGGCTTTCGCGGTGCGCTGGGTTGCATCGCAATCCAAGAAGAAGTGAATCACTCACCTGTACGCGCCCGGCAGGGCGCTTTTTTTTGGCCTTTGCCTTTTTCTCTTTAAGGAAGCCATTCATGCCCACGACTTCCAGCGGCCTTCAATATGAAGACATCACCCCCGGCACAGGCGCCGAGGCGCTCTCCGGCCGGACCGTGCAGGTGCACTACACCGGCTGGCTGCATGAACAGGGCCGGACGGGCGCGCCGTTTGACTCCAGCCGCAACCGGGGCCAGCCCTTCACTTTCGTGCTAGGCCAGGGCATGGTGATCGCCGGCTGGGACGAAGGCGTGGCGGGCATGAAGGCTGGCGGCCGCCGCAGGCTCATCATTCCGCCTGCGCTTGGCTATGGCGTGCACGGCATTCGCGGAGTGATTCCACCCAATGCCACGCTTGAATTCGATGTGGAGCTGCTCGCCGCGCAAGACTGAATCCCCCTGCCCTGCATGCATCAACGCGCCAGCTGGAATCCCGCCCGCCGCAACCGCCGCACAGGCACGGCAGCCAGCGGCTACAAGCGGCGCGCGCCATTCGCAATGCCCGCTCCGTTCGGCCGCCAGCGGGAGCCGCGCGCCTTCCATGAACAGCTGCATTCGCCCGTCATCGTGTGGCGGCAAGTGGCGGGCCATTCACTGTGTTTCGCCGTGGAGCCACCCCATCTGCCGGGCGGTTTTTTTCATCCCTGCACGGTAGATGACCTCTGCGCCGTCCTGGCAGGCTGCCCGCCGCATGACGTGGCCCGCGTGCGCATGATCGTGCTGCGCCAGCCCACACGCAAGCAGCGCATTTTCAGCCGGGCGTGGGGCCGCGCATTGTTCGTGCGCCACGGCACGCCTGTCATCGTGCTGGAAGCGCAAAGCCTGGCCAGCTGGCGCTGGCCTTTGGCGCTCACGCCTGAATGGGCGCGCGAACTGGCCCGCCTGCGCGCTGACGGCCACACCGCGCAGCGCACCCGCCGCCACTGGCTTATCACGCCCTCACCCGACGCATTGCGTTGCACGCTGCTTTGGCGCACCTTGCTGCACGAATTGGGGCATATCGTCGATCACGCCCGCTGCCTGTCCGGCAAAGAGCAAGAGGTTTGGAAAACCCGCTGCTCCAGCGCCAAAGAGGACTTCGCCCACCGTTACGTCCAGGAGCGCATGGCGGCGCTCCAAGCCAGCGGACAAGCGCCTTTTCCCGCAAAAAACGATTCCTTCCGTCTGTTGGGCGATGGCTTGCGGCCTGAATGGTTTCAGCCCGTGTTTTCATTCGCCGCAGCCCCTGAACGCAAGAGCTGCCATTCCGACTGAGAGGCCGTTCGCGCCTTTCAGCGCGGCGCGGGCTGTCCGCTTTCGCTTCCGCCCGTTTTTTCTGGCGCCATGCCGCCGGTGGCGGCGTGGTTGCGGGCCTGCAGGGCGGGAGCGTGGGCGGCTTGTTCGTGGCGGGCGGCACCGGGGGCGGTTTGGCGCTGCTCGTCGGTGTAGAGGTAGTCGGGGTTGGCAATGGCCAGGTAGAGGGTGAAAAAGCCCGCGATGACGACAAGCGCCGGGCCGCCGACGACCAGCCACATGATGCGGTAGCGCCACCAGGGGCCGGAGTGCGGCTCTTGCAGGCGCGGGCCAGGGCGTGATGGCTGGGCGGCTAGCGGTGCGGCTGATGGTGTTGGCGGCGTGTTCATGGGCTTTACCTTGGCAGCATGAAGATGGTTTTTTCGGTGACTTCGCCCAGCTGCGGCGCGCTGATGCGCAGTGTGACGGGGTGCGCGCCGGGCGCGGCGGCGTCATAGGGCGTTTGCAGACGCACGGAGACCCATTTGGCCTGGGCGGCGGGCACTTCGACGGTGCGTCCGGCGGCCACTTCCAGGCCGGGCAGGCCCTGGGCTTGCAGGGTGAAGGTGTGGGCGGCTTCGGCGGCGTTCATGATTTGCACGCGGTAGATGTTTTCGATGCGGCCGCCGGCCACGATGCGGGCGAGCGCGGCGCGGTCGCGCACGATGTCCACTTTGAACGGGGTGCGCAGCGCGATGCTGGCGAGCAGCGCGATGGTGACGGCGGCCAGGATGGCGGTGTAGACCAGCACGCGCGGGCGCAGCACGCGGCGCAGCAGCTGCTGGCGGCTCCAGCCGTTGGCCACGCCGTTTTCGGTGGAGTAGCGGATGAGGCCGCGCGGGTAGCCCATCTTGTCCATCACGCTGTCGCAGGCGTCGATGCAGGCGGCGCAGCTGATGCATTCGTATTGCAGACCGTTGCGGATGTCGATGCCCACGGGGCAGACTTGCACGCACAGGGTGCAGTTGATGCATTCGCCCAGGCCCTGCGCCTTGTAGTCGGCTTTTTTGGCGCGTGCGCCGCGCGGCTCGCCACGGGCGGCGTCGTAGGTGACGATGAGGGTGTCTTTGTCGAACATGGCGCTTTGAAAGCGCGCGTAGGGGCACATGTATTTGCAGACTTGCTCGCGCATGTGCCCGGCGTTGCCGTAGGTGGCGAAGGCGTAGAAAAAGACCCAGAAGGTTTCCCAGGGGCCGGGCGTGCCGTGCGCCAGGCTGGTCAGCAGCTCGCGGATGGGCGTGAAGTAGCCCACGAGGGTGATGCCGCACCACAGCGCAAAGGCAATCCACAGGGCCTGCTTGGCGAGCTTGCGGCCCAGTTTGCGGGCGGACATGGGGGCGGCGTCCAGTTTCATGCGGGCGTTGCGCTCGCCTTCGGCCAGGCGCTCCATCCACATGTAGATCTCGGTGTAGACGGTTTGCGGGCAGGCGTAGCCGCACCACTGGCGGCCCGCGACGGCGGTGAACAAAAACAGCGCCATCGCGGAGATGATGAGGATGGCCGTGAGGTAAATCACGTCCTGCGGGTAGAGGATGAGGCTGAAGACGTAAAAGCGCCGGCCTTCCAGATCAAGCCAGACGGCGGGCCGCCCGCCCCAGGTGAGCCAGGGCAGGCCGAAGAAGATGATTTGCGTGAACCACACCAGCGCCCAGCGCCATTTGGCAAACAGGCCCGTGACGCTGCGGGCATAGACCTTTTTGGCGGCAGCGAAAAGCGGCGTGGCGGCGGCGCTGGCGGGGGCGGGCGGGGTGTTCATGACGTGGGAGCGGTGGATGAAATGGCGTCACGCGCCCGGCTTGCGCGCCGTGCGTGCGGCAGGCGGCCAGGCAAACGCCTGCCCGGCGTTTGGCTTGTGCGCCGTTCATGAGTCAAAAACAGGAGCAAATTCAAGGTGCCAGAAAATGGCTTCTGCGCAATTTCCACTAAGACCTCTTGCTATGAATCAAGGAGCTAATTTATCCCCTTCCGGCAAGCGTGCAGGCGGCTGAAGCCAGCGCCTGCCTGCCAGCCGCAGGCTGCCGGAGCTGCCCGTAGCGCGTGGCCCGGCCCGCCGCGTCACTGCGCGGCCGCTGCGCCGCCTTCGGCTTCGCCCTTGTGCGACA
The DNA here is from genome assembly GCF_900240305.1 of Ottowia massiliensis. NCBI lineage: Bacteria > Pseudomonadati > Pseudomonadota > Betaproteobacteria > Burkholderiales > Comamonadaceae > Ottowia > Ottowia massiliensis. The sequence goes on from NZ_LT964854.1 coordinate 2,758,537, forward strand.
GGCTCCAGACATAGGCGGCCAGCACCTTGATTTGCTCGGGCGTGAACTTGGCGCCCCAGGCGGGCATGACGTTGGTCATGCCTTTGTTGATGCGCTCGACGATGGCGTTTTCGCCCCAGCCGTGCAGCCACACTTCGTCGGTGAGGTTGGGCGCGCCCAGGGCGGTGTTGCCCTTGCCGTCTTCGCCGTGGCAGGCGGCGCAGGCGGCGAATTTTTCCTGGCCCCGGCTGGCGCGGGCGGCGTCATGCGGGCTGCCCGAGAGGCTGAGCACGTATTGGGCCAGGTCGCGCACGTCTTGCGGCTCGCCCACGGCTTCGGCCATGGGCGGCATGTTGCCCATGCGGCCTTCGGTGATGGTTTCGACGATTTGCTCCGGCTCGCCGCCCCAAAGCCAGTCGCCATCGGTCAGGCTGGGAAAGCCTTTGCTGCCGCCGGCGTCCGAGCCGTGGCACTGGGCGCAGTTGTTCATGAACAGGCGGTCGCCAATGGCCACGGCCTGCCCGTTTTGCGCCAGCTCGGGGATGGTTTTGTCCTTGAAGGCGGCGTAGATGGGCGCGGCCTGCTCGTTGCCGCGCGCCACTTCTTTTTCAAACTGGCCTGTTTGTGTCCACTGGAGCGCGCCCGGGTAAGTGCCCAGGCCGGGGTAGAGGTACAGGTAGGCCAGCGCAAAGGCCACGGTGATGAGAAACAGGCCCATCCACCAGCGCGGCATGGGGTTGTTCATTTCGCGCAAGTCGCCGTCCCAGACGTGGCCGGTGGTGTTGTCGCTGTCTGGCTGCACCTTGGCGCGCAGGGCCAGCCAAAGCAGCCACACGCAGCCAAAGATGCCGCCCAGGGAAATGGCCGTGATGTAAACGGGCCAGAAGCTGCTGGTGAAGTCGCTCATTTTTTTAGGGTGTCAGGCGTGGGTTGTTTCCGGTTCAGTCCTGCTCGAAGGGCAGGCGGGCGGCTTCTTCAAAGCCGGCCTGGTTGCGGCGCGACCAGGCCCAGGCGACGATGCCGATGAAGGCCGCGAAGGCCAGCACGGTGGAGATGCTGCGCAAGGTGTTGATGTCCATGACGGGCCTGCCTTTCACTTGCGGTGCAGGCCCAGCGATTGCAGGTAGGCAATCAGGGCATCCAGCTCGCTTTTGTCTTTCAGCTCTGCGGGGGCCTGTTCGATTTCTTCGTCGGTGTAGGGCGCGCCCAGGGCGCGCAGGCCGCGCATGTGCGCCTGGATGGTGGCGGCCGGCGCAGGCGTTTTTTCCAGCCAGGGATAGGCGGGCATGTTCGACTCGGGCACCACATCGCGCGGGTTGTGCAGGTGCAGGCGGTGCCATTCGTCGCTGTAGCGGCCGCCCACGCGGGCCAGGTCCGGCCCGGTGCGCTTGCTGCCCCAGAGGAAGGGGCGGTCATAGACGAATTCGCCCGCCACCGAGTAGGGGCCGTAGCGCAGGGCTTCGGCGCGGAAGGGGCGGATCATTTGCGAGTGGCAGTTGTTGCAGCCTTCGCGGATGTACACGTCGCGCCCGGCCACCTGCAAGGCGGTGTAGGGCTTCAGGCCCTCGATGGGCTGCGTGGTGGAGTGCTGGAAAAACAGGGGCACGATTTCCACCAGCCCGCCCATCGACACGACGATGAAGATGAGCACGATCATCAAAAAGTTGCTGGTCTCGACGCGGGCATGCCCGGTGGCTTTTTCTTCTTCAGCCATTTGGTGTTGTCCTCGGGGTGATTTCTTCAGGCATGCGCCGGGGCTGCGGCTTGCGCGGCAGCAGGCGCGGCGTGGGCGGCCAGGGCCGGGATTTCGACCGGCGCGGCCTTGCCGGCGGCGGCGGTCTTGACGGTGTTCCACAGCATGATGCACATGCCGCCCAGATAGAGCAGCCCGCCCAGCAGGCGCAGCACGTAGAACGGGAAGGTGGCCTTGACGGATTCGACAAAGGTGTAGGTGAGCGTGCCGTCGGAATTGACCGCGCGCCACATCAGGCCCTGCATCACGCCCGCAATCCACATGGCAGCGATGTAGATGACGATGCCGATGGTGGCCACCCAGAAGTGCACTTCAATGGCCTTGACGCTGTACATACGCGTCTGCCCGAACAGGCGCGGAATCATGTAGTAGAGCGATCCCATCGTGATCAGCCCCACCCAGCCCAGCGCGCCCGCGTGCACGTGGCCCACCGTCCAGTCGGTGTAGTGCGAAAGGGCATTGACGGTCTTGATGGACATCATCGGCCCCTCGAAGGTGGACATGCCGTAAAACGACAGCGCCACGATGAGAAAGCGCAAGATGGGGTCGTCGCGCAGCTTGTGCCATGCCCCCGAGAGGGTCATGATGCCGTTGATCATGCCGCCCCAGCTGGGCGCCAGCAGGATGAGCGAAAACACCATGCCCACGCTCTGCGTCCAGTCCGGCAGCGCCGTGTAGTGCAGGTGGTGCGGGCCGGCCCACATGTAGGTGAAGATGAGCGCCCAGAAGTGAACGATGGACAGGCGGTAGCTGTAAACGGGGCGCCCGGCCTGCTTGGGGATGTAGTAATACATCATGCCCAGAAAGCCCGCCGTAAGGAAAAAGCCCACGGCGTTATGCCCGTACCACCACTGCACCATCGCATCCTGCACGCCCGCGTAGGCCGAGTAGGACTTGAACCAGCCCACGGGCAGCTCGGCGTTGTTCACCACGTGCAGCAGCGCGATGGCGATGATGTAAGCGCCATAGAACCAGTTGGCCACGTAGATGTGGCGCACGCGGCGCGTGCCCACGGTGCCGAAAAACACCACGGCAAAGGCCAGCCACACCAGGGTGATGAGCACGTCAATCGGCCACTCCAGCTCGGCGTACTCCTTGCTGCTGTTCAGGCCCAGCGGCAAGGTGATGGCGGCGGCCACGATCACCGCCTGCCAGCCCCAGAAGGTGAAGGCGGCCAGCTTGTCGGAAAACAGCCGCACCTGGCAGGTGCGCTGCACGATGTAGTAGGCCGTGGCAAACAGCGCCGAGCCGCCAAAGGCAAAGATCACCGCGTTGGTGTGCAGCGGGCGCAGCCGCCCGTAGCTCAGCCACGCAATGCCCAGGTTCAGCTCCGGCCAGGTCAGCTGGGCCGCGCAAATCACGCCCACCAGCATGCCCACCACGCCCCAGATGACGGACATGATGGCAAATTGCCTGACCACCTTGTCGTTATAGACAGTGGATTGTGTGTTCAGGGATTTCACTTACACCTCTTTGTTTCGGATTTTTGATATTAACCATGCGTGTAGTCAGGGCATGATTGATTGCCATCAAGCCCTTCAGTCCTGCTCAAGAATGCGTTCGCCCTCGCGCTCCACGTCGTCAAACTGGCCGCTGTAAATGGCCCAGCCCAGCGCCGCCAGAATGAAAAACGCCAGTCCGACGGACAGGGGAATGAGGAGAAAAAGAATGTCCATCGCTCAGTCTCTTGACAGGCGCAGCGCATTGAGCGCCACCAGCAGCGAGCTGGCCGCCATGCCCAGCCCGGCGGCCCAGGCGGGCATCAGCCCGGCCACGGCCAGCGGCACGCCCACGGCGTTGTAGGCGGCGGCCCAGGCCAGGTTCTGCCGCACCACGCGCAGCGTGCGGCGCGCCTGCGCCAGGGCGCCGGCAATGACCGACAGGCGGTCGCCCAGCGCCACGAAATCAGCTTGCGCTTGCGCCAGCGGCACGGCGCGGCCAAAGGCGAAAGACACATGCGCCGCCGCCAGCGTGGGGGCGTCGTTCAGCCCGTCGCCCACCATGGCCACGCGGCGGCCCGCCTGCTGCCACTGGCGCACGGCGCGCAGCTTGTCATCGGGCGTCAAGCCGCCTTGCGCCTCTTCAATGCCCGCCTGCCACGCCAGCCTTTGCGCGGCAAGCGGCCTGTCGCCCGAGAGCAGCGCCACGCGCGCGCCTGCCGCATGCAGCGCCGCCACGGCGGCGGCGGCATCGGGCCGCAAGTCTTCGTCAAACACGAAGGTCGCCAGCCAGCGCGCGCCGCCGTCATCAACACGGCTCAAGTGGCAGGCCAGCGCGCCCGCTGCTTCATCACGCACGGCTTCGTCGCCCGCCACGCCGCAAAAACGCGCCGAACCCAGCCGGAAACCGCCCGCTTCAATGCCCTGTCCAGCCACTTCACGCCAGCCTGGCAGCGGCTCTTGCGGCGCGACCAGCCCTGCTTTTTCAGCTTGCGCGGCCAGCGCCCGCGCCACGGGGTGCAGGCTGCCGCGTGCCATCTGCGCCGCCAGCGCCAGCGCCTGCGTTTCGCCCATGTCTTCACTCACCCGCAGCTGCCGCAGCGCGAAGGCATCGCGCGTGAGCGTGCCGGTTTTGTCGAAAACCACCGTGTCCACGCCAGCCAGCGCCTCCAGCGCCTGCAAGCGGCGCACCAGCACGCCGCGCCGCGCCATCCAGCCCGCGCTGGCCAGCAGGGCCGCTGGCGTGGCCAGCGACAGGGCGCAAGGGCAGGTCACCACCAGAATGGAAACGGCCACCATCAGCGCCCGCGCCGGGTCTTGCGGCCACCACCCGGCGCAAGCCGCGCCCGCCGCCAGCAGCACGGCCAGCAAAAAGGGCCGCGCCATCTTGTCGGCCAGGCGCGCCACGCCCGGCTTGCTGCTGGCCGCCTGCTCCATCAGCGCCACGATTTGCGCGTAGCGCGTGCCAGCGCCCGCCTGCTGCACGCGCACCTCGACGGCGGCGGACAGGTTGTGGCTGCCCGCCACCACCTGGCTGCCCTCGCCGCGCTCCAGCGGGGTGGATTCGCCCGTGAGCAGCGCCTCATCCACCAGCGTGCGGCCTTTGAGCACCTGGCCATCGGCCGGAAAAACCTCGCCCGGCCACACCCGCAGCACGTCGCCCGCGCGCAAGCGGCGCGCCGCCACGCGCTGCCAGCCCCCCGGCGCGCCTTTTTCGCCCGCCTGCCAGCGCTCCACGCTTTGCGGCAAGCGGTGCATGAGCTTTTCCAGCGCGCCTGCCGTGCGCTCGCGCAGGCGCAGCTCCAGCCAGCGGCCCGTGAGCAAGAAGAACACGAACATGGTAAGCGAGTCGAAATACACCTCGCGCCCGAAAGGCCCGGCCGGCTCGAACGTGCCCAGCGAACTCACGCCAAAGGCCACCAGCATCGCCAGCGCCACCGGCAAATCCATGCTGATGCGGCGCAGCTTCAAATCCAGCCACGCGTTTTTGAAAAACGGCCCGCACGAAAACAGCACCACGGGCATGGCCAGCACCCACTGCGCCCAGCGCAGCAGGTATTGCGTCTGCGCATCCATTTCGCCCGGCGCGGTGAAGTAGGCGGGCGCCGCATACATCATCACTTGCATCATGCAAACGCCGGCCACGCCCAGGCGCCACAGCATGCGGCGCGTTTCGGCCTGCCGGCGCGCGCTGCCTGCCGCGTCATGCGCGGGCACGGGCCGGTAGCCGGCGGCCAGCGCGGCCTGCATCCAGGCGGAAGGCCGCGTGGCGCTTTCGTCCCACACCACGCGGCCGCGATGGCTGGCGGCGCTCACTTGCGCGTCGCGCACGCCCGGCACGGCGCGCAAGGCGTCTTCAATCGTGCCCGCGCAAGCTGCGCAATACATGCCCTCAAACGCCACGCTGGATTCCCACAGCCGCGCGCCTTCGCCCGCCGCTGCGGCAACCGGATGGCTGAACGCCGCCCATTCATCGGCTTCGTCCAGCAGTGCGAAATCCGCGCCCTGCCCTGCCCGGGCGCGCACCCGGCCTGCATCCGGCGCATCCGGCAGCGCGGCAGGCAATGAAAGCGCGGAAGAAGCGGTCATGGCGAAATAGAAAAAATCAATGAACTATTGATAACTCATATTTCAGACAATGTATTGTTTTGCGCCTTCCCTTGCGCGCCCGCCCCGCAATCCATGGTTTTTTAGTGCGGCATTGCAGTGCCCGCTTGTGCGAAAGCGCTTTTCCTGGCCCGCTTTTTTCGCCACGCCAACGCGCGCGCCTGACGGAACCCGGCGCAAGAAAGGCGCGCCCTGCCCCGGCGGCCGTTCAGCGGCAGGCCATGAACAGAAACAGGACATTAAAAAGAGGAGCTGATTTGGCAGGGCCAAAACCCCGTCCAGCGCAGTTTCCACTAGGACATCTTGCTATTGAACAAGGAGCGAAAGGCGGCCTTTCCAGGCATGCGCAAGACGCCGCCTGGAGCGGGCTGGCCGCGCGCGGCGGCAAAAGCGGTCTGGCCTGGGGCGCAAACGCCAAAAAGACAAACGCCCAAAAGACGCAAACCGCAAGCAGGCCGCGCGCGCAAGCCCTTCAGCGGCCCTTCAGCGGCCTTTCAGTGCGTGACGGCTTTTTTCCATGCGCCGTAGCCTTGCGCATCCATCTGCTCCAGCGGCACAAAGCGCAGGCTGGCGCCGTTGATGCAGTAGCGCAGGCCGCCTTGGTCTTTGGGGCCGTCGTCGAACACGTGGCCCAGGTGCGAGTCGGCGGCGCGGCTGCGCACTTCGGTGCGCAGCATGTTGTAGCTGCGGTCTTCACGCTCGGTGACGGCGGCTGGCTCAATGGGGCGGGTGAAGCTGGGCCAGCCACAGCCGGAGTTGAATTTGTCGGCGGAGCTGAACAGCGGCTCGCCGCTGACGACATCGACATAAATGCCCGGCTCGAACAGGTGGTCGTATGCGTGGCTGAAGGCGCGTTCGGTGCCGCTTTGCTGGGTGACGCGGTATTGCTCGGCGCTGAGCTGCCGGCGCAGCGTGGCCTCGTCGGGCTTGCGCCATTGGGCTGCTGGCTGGGCTGCTGACTGGGCTGCTGACTGGGCTGCTGACTGGGCTGCCGGTTGGGCGTCTGATTTGCCGCTCAAGGGTTCGTCCGCCTTGCGGATGTCAATGTGGCAATAGCCGTTGGGGTTTTTGAGCAGGTAGTCTTGGTGGTATGCCTCGGCTTCGTGAAAGTGGGCCAGCGGCAGGTTTTCCACGACGACGGGCTGCTGGTGCTTTTTCTGCTCTTGCGCCAGGGCGGCGGCGATCACGGGCTGGTCGGCCGCGTCGGTGTAGTACACGCCGCTGCGGTATTGCTCGCCCCGGTCGTTGCCCTGCTTGTTCAGGCTGGTGGGATCGACCACGCGCAAGTAGTACTGGAGGATGTCTTGCAGGCTCAGGCGGTCGGCATCCCAGGTCACGCGCACGGTTTCGGCGTGGCCGCTGTGGCGATAGGAAACGTCTTCATAGCTGGGCTTGGCGCTGCTTTTGCCGTTGGCATAGCCGGAAACGGCGTCAATCACGCCGGGCACGCGCTGGAAATAGGCTTCCAGCCCCCAGAAGCAGCCGCCTGCAAGGTAAATGGTGCGAGTGTTCATGGCTTGAGCTTTCTTTGAATGGCCGGATTGGGTGCCGGGTTTGTAGAAGGCCGTTTGCAGTTTGCCCAGATCGGCATCGGGGTTGGCCATCAGGGCCAGGGCCTGCTGCTCATTGAGACTGCCTTTGACCACGCGCGCCAGCTGGCCGTTGGCGTCCAGCACGGCCCAGGAGGGATAGACGCTCACGCCCAGCGCGCGCGCCAGGCCGCCGCCGTTGTCAATCAGCACGGGCAGCGCCGGGTAGTCCAGGCCCCGGTACCACTGCTCGAACTGGCCGGGTTTTTTCTCGCCCAGATGGCCGGGCGAAGCCAGGGTGACGAGGTTGGCGCCGGCAAAGCGCGCGTCTTTGGCCCAGCCCTCGGTTTCCTGCAATTGCGACAGGCACAGCGGGCACCAGCTGGCCCAGAACTTGATGAGCGTGGGCCGCCCCGCTTTCAGATGGGCGGCGGCAGGCTGGCCCGCCACGTCATGCAGCGCGGCCAGCCTGGCCTGCAAAGAGGCGGCGGCGGAAGCGGCAGGAGCGGCGGAAGCGGCGCTCGCCATCGCCGGTTGGAGGCGGGGCCAGGCCAGCGCGGCCAGGCAGGCCAGCGAGGCCAGCGAAACCAGCGTTTTGCGCGGCCAACTTGAATGCGACATCGAATAACTCCTTTCACATGAATGCGGCGCGGGCGGCCGGGTGCCAGCGCTGAACGCCGCACGGAAAACGGCCCGGCGGCGCATCAGCGCAAGAGCCTGCTCAAAGGCGGCCGGCCCGCGCCTGCCTCAACAGTCGTTCAGACCGGCCCCATCCTGACAACGGCGGCTGAAGAAATACCGGCAAGCGCAGCCCTTTCGCCTGCCGCATGGCCCGCAAAAGCCTGTTTTTCGCTCCTTGTTTCATAGCGATACCTCCCCGCCAAACGGGCGCAAAAGCCCTTTTGGTGGCGCTGAATTCGCTCCTGTTTTTAATGCCATCAGCCACGCTGGCCCGTTTCGCCCAGGCGGGGCGGCCTCTTGCTTTCGCGCAAGCCAGGGCGGGCGCAGACAGGCATGTCTGCCATTCTGGCGATGAAACTTGCCAAAAATAAATCACCATCAAAAAACGCTTGCCATTTATCAAATCGCACCATCATGATTATCAATAAATGTTCATTTGCATCATCGTTGCACCGATTATGGATTCTTGAGGCAAATCAATTTCACGGCTGCTTTGCGCCAGGGCACTCTAAAATGCGTCAACCCGGATAAAACGGCCTGCGTTATCCGGGCAAGGGGTCCAACCTGATTTCCCATGATGAAAGGAAACAATCGTGAAATACCATATTCTGCTTATTCTGGCCTGCCTGACCGCCCCGGCCATGGCTGACGAAAGCCTGGCAAAAGCCAAAAACTGCTTGGTCTGCCACGCGACAGACAAAAAAGTGATGGGCCCCGCCTTCAAAGACGTAGCCGCCAAATACGATGACGCCTCCACCGTGGTTGCGAGCATCAAAAACGGCAGCAAAGGCAAATGGGGCGCCATTCCCATGCCGCCCAACAAGGTGTCGGACGAAGAGGCACAAAAACTGGCGCAGTGGATTCTGTCGCTGAAATAACATGGAGCCACAGGCAGCGCCATTGCAGCCTTTTCGCCAGGCCGGTGAAACTCATGAGCTGGCCTGCAATGGCTTCAATGCGCGCGCCTTCTTTTTTGAATTCTCGAATGCACGCCTGAATGGCTGAATCATCAAGGCAAGCGCGCGGAATGCGCCGCTGAAACAAAAAAAATGGAAAACGCCTGACCGGCCAAAACCACAAGGCGCAAAATCAATGGCATTGAAGAAACGCCCGCCCGTTTGAAACAAGCCTTCCGGCGCACCGCCTTGCGCCACGCAGCCCGCGCAGCGGCCAGATAATGCGGGGCTTTGAACGCCAAACTGCCTCCGTCTGCCGCCCGCGCCATGCCTTTTGTGTCTTTCCGCCCTGCCCTGCCCCTCATCGCCGCCGCCGCGCTGGCTGCCTGCGCGGGCGGCCCGCCCGTGCCGGACTGGCAGGTCAAAAGCGTGGCCCACGCCAGCCGCTACACCCAGGCCTATCTGCTGGGCAACGAGCGCGTGGCCCGGCGCGAATTCGAGCAGGCCCGGCAGCAAGCGGCCAGCACCGGCCAGCCCGAGCAAGTCGCCCGCGTGGAACTCACCCGCTGCGCCTTGCAGGCGGCCAGCCTGGACTTCGCCCCCTGCACCGGCTTTGAAGCCCTGCGCGAAGACGCGCCGCCTGCCGAAGCCGCCTATGCCGACTGGCTTGCGGGCCAGGCCAGCGCCGCGCAGGCCGCCCTGCTGCCCGCCGCCTACCGGGCCATCGCCGCCGCAAATGCCGCCGCGCCCGCCGCAGCCGATGCCGCCGCCGCGCTCAAAGCCATTGAAGACCCCGCCTCCCGCCTGATTGCCGCTGGCGTGCTCATGCGAAGCCAGCGCGCCAGCCCCGCCGTCGCCGCACTGGCTGTCGAAACAGCCTCGGCCCAAGGCTGGCGGCGCCCCCTGCTCGCCTGGCTGGGCGTGCAGCAGCGCCTGGCGCAGCAAAGCGGCCAGGCCGAAGAAGCCGCCCGCCTGCGCCGCCGCATGGACCTGGCGGCCCCGCTGCCCGCCGCTGCGCCAAAAGGCCAAGACGCTCCAGACGCTCCGGGCGCTGCCAGCGCCGCCAAACCGCTTTGAGCCGCGCTTTGAGCCGGGCGGCCGCATCCGCCTTCGCTTCCGGTTTCATGGCGGCGAATCCAGCCCGCATCACAGCTTGCGGCTGCCTTCGCGCCTGAAGCTTCACCCCTTTTCGCGCATGACCGCCCGCCGCATCGCCCAGCAGCCCGCCTACGTGCTGCACCACTATGACTGGAGCGAGTCCAGCCTGATTCTGGAAACCTTCACCCGCCAGCACGGGCGCGTGGCGCTGGTGGCCAAGGGGGCCAAGCGGCCCAGCTCCAGCCTGCGGCCCGTGCTGCTGCCTTTGCAGCCGCTGCTGCTGGGCTGGGGGGGCGACGCCGAAATCCGCACCCTCAAAAGCGCCGAGTGGGCAGGCGGGCACGTCATGCCCACAGGGCAGGCGCTGCTGTCGGGCTATTACGCCAATGAACTGCTGATGCGCCTGCTGGCGCGCGACGACGCGCACCCCGCCTTGTTTGACGCCTACGCCGCGCTGGTGCACACCCTGGCCCTGCACTCGGGCGCTGCCGGGCAGGCCGATGTGCTGCACGCCGCCTTGCGCGCCTTTGAGCTGCTGCTGCTGCGCGAAACCGGCCACCTGCCCGCGCTGAACGCGCAAACGCTCACCCTCGCGCCCGTGCAGGCAGGCGCGCGCTACTGCCTCGTGCCCGAAGGCGGCCTGCGCCAGGCAACCGATGGCGACGGCGCCTGGCTGGATGGCGCGCACTGGCTCGCGCTGCACCATGCCTTGCAAGAAAGAGGCAGCGCACGCGCGCCCTTTGCCGCCGTGCTGGCCGCCTGCGCCGCGCTGGGCGCCGCCCGCAGCCGCCTGCTGGCGCAACTGCGCGGCCTGCTTCACTACCATTGCGGGCGCAGCTTGCGCACGCGGCAAATGATGGCCGAGCTGCAACAGCTGCAAAGCGCCGCCGCCGCGCTTTCCCCGCTTTCCCCATCTTCCGCGCCTTTCCCGGCTGACCCCGAATCCGAATGAACACCCGGCTTTCCGTCAATGTCAACAAGGTCGCCCTCGTGCGCAACACGCGCCATCTGGGCATTCCGTCCGTCACCCGCGCCGCTTTGCTTTGCCTGCAAGCGGGCGCGCACGGCATCACCATCCACCCCCGGCCCGATGGCCGCCACATCCGCGCCCATGACGTGGGCGAACTCGCCGCCCTGCTGCGCCAGTGGCCGGGGCGCGAATTCAACATCGAAGGCAACCCGCTGCAAAACCTCATGCCCCACATCGAAGCCGCACGCCCGCAGCAAGCCACCTTCGTGCCCGACGCCGAAGACCAATTCACCAGCGACCACGGCTTTGACCTGACCGACGCCGCCACCCGCGAGCGCCTGGCCCCGCTCATCGCCCAGTGCCGCGCCTGGGGCGTGCGCGTGAGCCTGTTCATGGACCCGCTGCCGCAGCAAATGCCCCTGGCCCGCGCCCTGGGCGCCAGCCGCGTGGAGCTGTACACCGAGCCTTACGCCCTGGCTTTTGCCCGCCATGCCGGACAGGGCACGGCTGAAACCGCGCAAGCGCTGCAAGCCGAAGCCGCCCGCTATGCCGCTGCCGCCCAGGCCGCGCAAGCCGAAGGGCTGCAAGTGAACGCGGGGCACGATTTGAACCAGCACAACCTCACGCCTTTTTTGCAGGCCGTGCCCGGCGTGGCCGAAGTCAGCATCGGCCACGCCTTCATGGCTGATGCGCTCGAAGCCGGCTATGCCGCCACCGTGCGCGGCTATCTGGCCTGCATTGCGGCGGCGTGACAGTTGCTCTGCCGCCTAAGCGCGTCTGCAAATCGGATATGTCTGCCGCTTGATTTCAAACAGGCGCCCCGGCGGCAAGCTGCCGGATGACGGCATCTACGCCATGAGGCAAAAAGCACCACGCCGAAGGCTGGCCCGTCAGCAAAAAACAGGAGCAAATTCAAGGGGGCCTAAACACCATTGTGCGCAGTTTCCACTAGGACATATCGCTATGAATAAAGGAGCTGAAATGAGCCAGTCAAGGCCGCCTGCTCAGCTCCGGACGCGCCGCTTTGCCCAGACCGCCCAATCCGCCCTGTTCATCGCCTGTCTCATCGCTGTCTTCCCGCTTGCGCTGCCGCTGGCTGGTGAAAACGCCCTTACCGGCCCATATCCGTCTGGCCCCTATCAGCTCTACCGGCCCGCGCTTTTTCAAATCCGGGGGCCGGGCGGAGGCATTTCGGCCTGAAAATACGCGCCTTTGCCGCCTTTTCCCTGATCCGCTTCTCTTTTTTCCTGCGCATGGCACTGATTACCCGCTGCCCCGCTTGCGCCACCTTGTTCAAGGTTGTGCCCGATCAGCTCCGCATTTCCGCAGGCTGGGTGCGCTGCGGCCATTGCAGGCGCGTGTTTGACGCCCGGAAAAACCTGCAAGACCCCGAATCCGCGCCGCCGCCCCTGCCAGACGCGCCAGACGCGCCCAAGGCCGCCCCCGTCGCTCCTTCCGCCGCAGTTGCCGCCACTGCCGAGCCGCCTGCGCCATCCAGCGGCACACGCCGCGCCACGGCGGACGAGATGACGCAGTTTCGCGCCCTGTTCGAGCAGATTTCGGCCCAGCAGCATCCCGAAGGCGCGCTTTCGGCCCCGGCCCCCATGCCGGAAACCGTGCCTGCTCCCGCCGCGCTGCGCGACGCCGCTGCTGGCGCGGAAGGCGGCGAACCGGAGGAAGGCCGTATCACCTCCCTCTATTCCCTGCTGGAAACGGGCGACTCCGAAAGCGCTGGCGAAGACCAAGAGCGCCCCGCTTCAGGCAGCGGAGAAACTGACGAAGAAGGAGACGGCGAAAGCAGCGCCCCCGCCCGCGTTGCTGAAGCCGAAGCCGGAAACGCCGCGCACCAGGCCAGCGTCTCCGCCGCGCAAGAGGAGGAGGAAGACAGGAGCGTGGCTCCGCCCGCCGAAACGCCCCCGGGCGGAGTGGACTTTCTGCTCAGCGGCATCGGCTCTTATCTGCTGGACCCGGAACCGGCCGCCGCACCCGCGCCGCAGCCCGGGCCAGAACCGCAGCCGCAGGCAGAGGAGTCCCCTGCCCTGCCAATGGCCGCGCAGCCCGCGCATGAATCCGCCCGCGACGAGCGCCAGCCCGTGCAGCCGCCCCTGTTCATGCCTTCTGTGCCCTTTGACCCGGACGAGTGGCCGCTTGAGCCGCCTCCCAGCAACAAGCCCCCAGCGCGGCCTGCGCCGCTGGACATTCCCGCCGCGCCGCTCACGCCGTCAGCGCCCGCCCAGCCTGCTCTTGCCGCCGCCGAAGCCGCGCCCAAGAGCCGCGTGGATGGCAAGCCTTCTGAAAAAGCGTCTCGCAGAGCGTCTGACAAGGCATCTGACAAAGCGCATGGCAAGTCCGCAGGCAAAACCAGAAAGACCGCGCCTGAAGCGCCCAAAGCTCCGAAATCACCCGCCCCGCACCGGCAGCGCCCGGAAACGGCTGAAGCCGCTGCGGCGGCCGAGCCTTCCTTTGTGCGCGAAGCGCGCCAGCGCGCCATGTGGCAGCGCCCGGGCGTGCGCCTGGCCATGGGCGGCGCTTTCGGCCTGCTGGCGCTGGCGCTGGCGGTGCAGGTCGCCATTCACAACCGCTCCTGGCTGGCTGCGCGCGCACCCGCTACCAGGCCCGTGCTCACTGCCCTGTGCCTGCCGCTGGGCTGCAAGGTGGAGCCTTACCGGCTGCTGGACGCCATCGTCATCGACAGCTCCAGCTTCGTGCGCACCAGCGCCAACACCTTCAACCTGAGCTTTGGCCTGCGCAACACGGCTGATCTGCCCGTGGCCACGCCTTCGCTGGAACTCACGCTCAGCAACGGCGAGGGCAAAACCGTGCTGCGCCGCGTGCTGCCCCCCGCCGAGCAGGGCGCATCCGCCGAAATGGCCGCGCGCGGCGAATTCACGGGCGCCGTCACCCTCACCGTGGATGGCGATGCGGCTGACCCTGCCGCCATCGTCGGCTACCGCCTCACCGCCTTCTACCCCTGAACCCTGAAAGGCTTTCGCTTCCCATGTCCGTTCTCATCTGCGGCTCCATCGCGTTCGACACCATCATGAACTTCGATGGGCGCTTTGCCGACCAGCTCCTGCCCGACCAGCTGCACAACATCAACGTCTCTTTCGTGGTGCCGGGCCTGCGGCGCGACTTCGGCGGCTGCGCGGGCAACATCGCCTACGCGCTGCGCCAGCTGGGCGGCGCGCCGCTGCCCATGGCCACAGTGGGCGTGGACGGCGCCGATTACCTCGCGCGGCTGAAATCGCTGGGCATCAGCGCCGAATTCGTGCGCGAAGTGCCCGGCATGATGACCGCGCAGGCGCTCATCATGACCGACACGGGCAACAACCAGATCACTGCCTTTCACCCCGGCGCGATGACGCAGGCGCACATCAACACCGTCACCGCCCGCGACGACATTCGCCTGGGCATCATCTCGCCCGACGGGCGCGAAGCCATGCAGCAGCACGCCCGCCAGTTCAGGGCGGCGGGCATTCCCTTCGTGTTTGACCCCGGCCAGATGCTGCCCGCCTTTGACGGCGCCGAGCTGCTGCAATTCATCGAACTGGCCGACTGGGTGGCCGTCAATGATTACGAAGCCCACATGCTGTGCGAGCGCACCGGTCTGGCACTGCCCGACCTCTCTCGCCGCGTGCGCGCCCTGGCCGTCACCCTGGGCGGCGAAGGCTGCGACATCTGGGAAGGCGGCCAAAGCCAGCGCGTTGCCCCCACGGCCGCCAGCCAGATTGCCGACCCTACCGGCTGCGGCGACGCCTGGCGCGGCGCGCTGCTCTACGGCCTGGAGCAAGGCTGGCCCGTGGCCCGCTGCGCCGCCCTCGGCAACCGCCTGGGCGCGATCAAGATCGCCTCGCACGGCCCGCAGAACTACCAGGTGCAAAAAGAAGCGCTGCTGGCGGGCATCTGAAAACCCCGGGCGCGCCTGCCACCCGCGCCGCGTGAAACGGGCCGCCGCCGTTTCCCACGCTGCCGCCCGCCTGGCCGGGCGGCAGGTTTTTCCGGCTTTCACATATCAACAGGAGACAAACTTGTCCAAGGCATTCATCAAGATCGTTTCTGCCGTGGCGCTGGCCGCCTGCGCGGCAAGTACGGCAGCGCAAGAGGCCACCAAGGTGGTCATGGGCATTTCGGGCTGGACGGGCTACGGGCCGCTCTCGCTGGCCGAGAAAACCGGGCTGTTCAAAAAGCACGGCATCGAGGCCGAAATCAAGATGATTCCGCAAAAAGACCGCCATCTGGCGCTGGCTTCCGGCGCCATCCAGTGCGCGGCCACGGCGGTGCAGTCGCATATTTCCTGGACGGTCAATGGCGTGCCCATCACGCAAATCTTCCTGATGGACCGCTCCCACGGCGCAGACGGCCTGGCCGTGCGCGACAACATCAAGAGCTTTGCCGACCTCAAGGGCAAAACCATCGCCGTCAGCGCGCCCGGCACCACGCCGCACTTTTTTCTCTCGTGGATGCTCAGCAAAAACGGCATCCGCCTCAAAGACATACGCACCGTCGCGCTGGAGCCGCAGCCCGCCGCGCAAGCCTTCGTTTCAGGCCGCAACGACGCGGCGGTGAGCTACGAGCCGTATCTGTCCACCATCCGCGCCAAGCCCGAAGCGGGCCGCATCCTGGCCACCACCGTGGACTATCCGGCCGTGATCGACACCTTCGGCTGCACGCCGCAGTGGCTCAAGGCCAACCCCAAGGCCGCCCAAGGCATCACTGACGCCTACTTCGAGGCGCTCGACATGATCAGCAAAGAGCCTGAAAAGGCCTACGGCATCATGGGCGAAGTGGTCAAGCAAACGGGCGAGCAGTTCGCCGAATCGGCCAAGGCGCTGCGCTGGGCCGGCAAGGCCGAAAACCAGAAGTTCTTCGCCAGCGAAGTGCAGCCTTTCATGAAGGAAGCCGCCGCCATCTTGCTCGAATCTGGCGTCATCCGCCAGCTTCCGCAAACCTACGACGGCCTGGCCGATCCGCAATTCATCCGGTAAATCCGTGCGTCCGCTGCAACCTGTCACGCCCGGCGTCCGCTGGGCGCTGGGCATCGCTTTTTTCGCGCTGTTCGTGGCCGCCTGGTGGCTCGTAACCACCCTTGGCTGGGTATCGCCCACCTTTTTGGCCAGCCCGGCCGCGATGGCGCGCGAAGGCGTGCTGCTGTTTACCGAATACGGCTTCGCCAAAGACGTGGGAATGACCGTCTGGCGCGTGATGGGCGGCTTCGCGCTGGCCGCCGCCATTGGCGTGCCGCTGGGCATTCTGATGGGCGCTTTCAAGCCTGTTGAAGCCTTTCTGGAGCCATTTGTCAGCTTCTGCCGCTATCTGCCGGCTTCCGCCTTCATTCCACTGCTCATCCTGTGGGCGGGCGTGGACGAAGTGCAGAAGCTGCTGGTCATCTTCATCGGTTCTTTTTTCCAGCTCGTGCTGATGATCGCCATCTGCGTGGGCGGCGCGCGGCGCGACCTGGTGGAAGCCGCCTACACGCTGGGCGCCAGCGGCGGCGGCGTGGTGCGGCGCGTGCTCATTCCGGGCGCGGCCCCGCAAATTGCCGAAACGCTGCGGCTGGTGCTGGGCTGGGCCTGGACTTACATCATCGTGGCCGAACTCATCGGCTCGTCCAGCGGCATCGGCCACATGATCGTGGACAGCCAGGCGCTGCTCAACACCGGGCAGATCATCTTCGGCATCATCGTCATCGGCGTCATCGGCCTGGTGTCTGACTTCGCCTTCAAGCTCCTCAACCGGCGCCTGTTCGCCTGGGCCTCGCTGTGAGAGGCTGGCTCCCAATGCACCGGATTCAAGGCTCTTATCCGCTCCTTGTTTGATAGCATGACGTCCTAGTGGAAACAGCGCAGAATGGCATTCTGCGCCCCCTTTATTTGCTCCTTGTTTTGATGCGGCGCAGGGGTCAAAACAAGGCGATGCGGCAGAAATGCGGCCCTGAACCGTGCTGTGCCGCTGCCTGCCGCGTCAGGCCGCCGGGCGGTTTTGCGCGGGGCCTTGCGGGCGCTTATTTCGGCGGCATGCGGATGGCGCCGTCGAGCCGGATGACTTCGCCGTTGAGCATGTCGTTTTCCAGAATGTGGCGCACCAGCCGGGCGTAGTCTTCGGGGCGGCCCAGGCGGCTGGGGAAGGGCACGCTGGCGGCCAGCGCGTCTTGCACGGGCTGCGGCATGCCAAAGATCATGGGCGTGGCGAAGATACCGGGCGCGATTGTCATGTTGCGGATGCCGCTGCGCGCCAGATCGCGCGCGATGGGCAGCGTCATGCTCACGATGCCGCCTTTGCTGGCGCTGTAGGCGGCCTGGCCCATTTGCCCGTCAAACGCGGCGATGCTGGCGGTGGAGATGATCACGCCGCGCTCGCCCGTATCGGCTTGCGGCTCGTTGTGCGTCATGGCCTCGGCGGCCAGGCGGATCATGTTGAAGGTGCCAATCAGGTTGATGCTGATGGTGCGGGCGAAAGATTCCAGCCGGTGCGCGCCGTTTTTGCCCGCTACTTTTTCCGCCGGGGCCACGCCCGCGCAGTTGATCAGCGCGGCCAGCTGGCCCAGCGCCTGCGCCTTTTGCACGGCGGCCAGGCCATCGGCCTCGCTGGTGACGTCGCAGCGCACGAAAGCGCCGCCGATTTCGCGCGCCACGGCCTCGCCTTTGTCGGCCTGCAAGTCGGCCACGACCACCCGGCCGCCTGCAGCGGCCAGCATGCGCGCCGTGCCTTCGCCCAGACCCGACGCGCCGCCTGTGACGATGAACGCCCTGTTTTCGATTTGCATGTTCTCTGATCTCCTTTGTGCATGGTTGAGGAATGGGCCAGCGCGCATTGTGGAGCGCCAGGCGGGCGGGCCGTCTCCTGTTTTTCCCTGTATGCGCCAGGGCGCCGCTGCCACAATCGCCGCCCGCCATGCCAGAGACTGCCGCCGCGCCTTCCGCACCCTTTGAACCCTGCCACTGGCTGGCCGTGGCCGTGCCCGCGCCAGCCCACAGCGCGCTGGCGCAAACGCTCACCTACGCCCACAGCGCGCCGCTGCCCGCCGGCACGCTGGTGCGCGCCCCGCTAGGCCAGCGCGAAGTGCCGGGCGTGGTCTGGGGCCTGGCTAATGCGCCCGATGCCGCGCTGGCCGCGCACGTCAAGCCCCTGGCCTGCGCTTTCACCAGCCTGCCGCCGCTGGATGAAAACTGGCGCCAGCTGATTGCCTTCACGGCCCGCTACTACCAGCGCGCGCTGGGCGAGGTGGCGCTGGCGGCGCTGCCGCCGCAGTTGCGCACGCTGGACGAAGCGCAAATGGCGCGGCGGCTGGCCAAGCTGGCCAAGCAAGACGCCGTGGCGCAAGGCCCGGCCACGCCCGCCGCCAGGCCCGGCCCCACGCCGCAGCAGGCCGCCGCACTGGCGCAAATCGCCCAAGGCGCAGGCCCTTTTTTGCTGCACGGCGTCACGGGCAGCGGCAAAACAGAGGTCTACATGCGCGCGGCCGAAGCCGTGCTGGCGCAAGACGCGGCCGCGCAAGTGCTGGTGCTCGCGCCCGAAATCAACCTCACCCCGCAGCTTCAGGCGCGCCTGGCCGCGCGCTTTGCGCCGCTGCTGGGCGCGGGCGCCGTGGTGGCCATGCACAGCGGCCTCACGCCCGCGCAGCGCCTTTCGGCCTGGCTGGCCGCGCACACGCAGCGCGCGCGCATCGTGCTGGGCACGCGCATGGCCGTGCTTGCCTCCATGCCCGCCTTGCGCCTGATCGTGGTGGATGAAGAGCACGACCCCAGCTACAAGCAGCAAGAAGGCGCGCGCTACTCCGCGCGCGATCTGGCCGTGTATCGCGCGCGCTTGCAAGGGGCCAAAGTCATCCTCGGATCGGCCACGCCGTCGCTGGAGAGCTGGCACGCCAGCCGCCCGGACGGGGGCAAATACCAGCGCCTGGTCATGCCTTCGCGCGTGGGAAGCGGTGCGGGCGCAGGCGCAGGCGGGCCTGCCGCGCTGCCCCTCGTGCGGCGCGTGGACATGAACCGCCAGCCGCGCGGCACGGTGATTGCCGCGCCGCTGCTGCAAGCCATCACCGAACGCGTGGGGCGCGGCGAGCAGTCGCTCATCCTCCTCAACCGCCGGGGCTGGGCGCCCGTGCTGCACTGCGCCAACTGCGGCTGGAAAAGCGAATGCCCGCATTGCAGCGCCTTCCGCGTCTTTCACCGCGCCGACCGCAGCCTGCGCTGCCACCACTGCGGCCTGGCGCAGCCCGTGCCCCGCGCCTGCCCCGCCTGCGGCAACGCCGACATCACCCCCATCGGCCGGGGCACCGAGCAGCTGGAAGAGCGCCTGGCCGCCCTGCTGCGAACCGCCCGCCGCCCCGACGGGCAGCCCGCCCGCATCGCCCGCATGGACGCCGACACCACCCGCCTCAAAGGCGCGCTGGCCCAGCAGCTGGCGCACGTGCACGACGGCAGCGTGGACGTGCTTGTGGGCACGCAAATGATTGCCAAAGGGCACGACTTCCGCCGCGTCACCCTCGTGGCCGCGCTCAACCCCGACACGGCGCTTTTTTCCAGCGACTTTCGCGCGCCCGAGCGCCTGTTTGCCCTGCTCATGCAAGCGGCTGGCCGCGCCGGGCGCGACGCCGCCTACAGCCAGGCCAGCGGCCAGGGCAGCGAAATGTGGGTGCAAACCGAACACCCCGCCCACCCCTTGTTTGAAGCCCTCAAACGCCACGACTACCCCGGCTTTGCCGCCAGCCAGCTGGCCGAACGCCAGGCCGCCGGCCTGCCCCCCTACGCCCACCTGGCCCTGCTGCGCGCCGAAAGCCGCGCCCTGCCGGCGGCCATCGCCTTTTTGCAAGACGCCGCCGCCGCACTGCAAGCCGACCCGGCCCTGGCGCACTGGGCCGCCCACGTTACTTGCTACCCCGCCGTGCCCGCCGCCATGCAGCGCCTGGCCGGCATGGAACGCGCCCAAATGCTGCTGGAAAGCCCCCGCCGCGCCGCCCTGCAAGGCCTGCTGGCGGGCTGGCAAGCCGCCCTGCACGCCCTGCGCGCCCGCCACAAAGCCGTGCTGCGCTGGGCCATTGATGTGGACCCGCTCAGCTTTTGAGGGCCTGTTCACGGCCTTGGGCAGTCAATCTTTGCCGGGCCGCAAGGAGTGTTAGGCATGCTGCGTACAGCATTATTTAGCTCCTGTATTCGTAGCATCATGTCCTAGTGAAAATTGCGCTAGACGGCATTTTCATGCCTTTGAATTAGCTCCTTTTTTTGATGTGGAATGGCTCGCAGAACCAGCCTGGCAGAGCTGCACCAGCGCCTGTGGCGAAAACTGGCATTGACCAGCTTCGCAGGCAGCGTCAATGGCTCTCTCATATGTATGAATCAACAGCCGGTAATCGCACCAGCTTGTCGCTCACGGGAAAAGGTTTTTCAATTCAGCCGTCTTGGGTGTCGCCTGGGGCTTTCATGGCCGCCATTTCAAACACTTCCGCGAGCACTTCAGCCTCCGCGTCTGCATCCATAAGGCAGCGGCAAACGTCTGCGCTTTCCCCGGGGAAAAAGCCTGATGAGCAGGAAATCAGGCAAATGGCATCAGAGATCAACCGCACAGGCAACCGCCCCCTGTGGTTTGACGACCGGGATGAGCGCATGCAAGCGTTCGCCCGCCAGGCCGCGCAACTGCCCGCAGACGCGCGCCCGCAGCTGCTGAAGGAAATCATCGACCAGCGCCCGGACGCCATTCATGACTGGGTTGGCGCGCAACGGCTGGAGCAACTGGCTGGCGCAGGCCGCATCAGCGCGGAAGAAAAAGCGGCCGTGCAAAGCACCGTGGCCGCTGCATATACCGAAGGCCACATCACCCATGCGCAAATGCAGACCATCATGGGCGTGGCCAGCATGCCCCCAGGCCATAACCCTGCGCGCTTTGAAACAGCCCGCAGCTTCCTGACAGGCAACGCGCCTGAGAGCCTGTCACCAAAGTTATTCCAAGAACCTGATCATGCGCCGAATGCAGGCGATCTTCACGAATGCTCAGGCTGAAGCGACAGTGACTTCATAGTCTTTGGAAAGCCTGCGAGATTGATTTCGTTATGAAACTGGCCCCGGCAATGCGAGCGGTGTTAATGGCCGCGACTTCGTGCGCAGGCCATGCAGCACGGCGTTTTCCCAACTTGATAAGGGGCGTCATAAGCTGCTGCTTGATGCGAAGGTAGGGCGTGCTTCGGGTCAGGCCCGTAGCGGATATGACGAAGGAAAGCCGCAGAAGGCAGAAAGTCATATTGCACCCCGTTAGATTCAATTAAACGATGGGTGCAAGTATTCAGGAAGGCAGGTTTTGGGTCTGTCTGTAAAAAGCCGGAATTAGCGGTGCGTTAGAGTTAGCGCGGCTTTTGGCCTTTGCCCAACAGCACAAGACGAAGGTTTTCCAGTTCTATGCTCGCATCGTTAATGGAGTCGTTGCGCATAGCTGCTACCATATTCACGAATGCATCGCATTGTTCGTCGGTGTTCATCGTCGCGCCCAATCGCTCAAATCTTGCAAACATTTCGATTGTCTCCGATGAACCGTATAGACAAACTCGGCATTTGGCGTCAGCGGTGCGTGAGCCAAGTGCTCGTCCTTCACTCGATTGGCGTTCATAACATTGATTGGCGTGGTCACATACGCAATTCACATAGTCTGTATATGCTTTCGTTCGGGTTTCCCTTCGATACCGTTGTTGTTCGAGATACTTTGAGAAATAGAATTGAATGAATGCGCCAAGAACTATTCCGACGAGAGATGCGATAGCTGCAAACATGATTAATTTTTCCCCTTTGATTTGTTATTTTTGGCGTTTCGGTATTAATTTCGCCATGTCTGCAATTGACTTCGGCAGTGCAAACCTTCTGATTCTAGCAAGGGAATTTCTATCGCTTCTTAGGCCCTGTGCCATTGGTCTTCAAGTTCGCAAACACAATCACCCCAAATCAACCAAGCATCGCCCGATTGCGGTGGCCGACCACGGTTTTTCTTCAATCCAAGACTTCGCATGAGTTCGACGGGTCTTCGTTGCTATGCCTTATAGCTTTGCCAAGCCAATACGCTAAATCCGGCGGGATGGTTTCACGATCCTGCAAAAATTCACCAATCGTCTTTAGAGCCTGTCATCAAAGTTATCCCAAGAGCCTGACCATGCACCGAATGTAGGCGATCTTCACGAATGCTTCGGCTGTAGAAGGCAATGACCTCGTAGTCCTTGGAGAGCCTGCGAGATTGACTCAGCCAGGCAGAGGTTCTCTCCACAATCCAGCGCTTGGGCAGCGCCTCAAAAACATGCCTCTGGCGACGCTTGATCACCTACATGTTCCAACCAAACATGCTCAGCGCCCAATTGATCAGACTGCCCATGTAGCCGCCATCGGCAAAGATGATTTTGAAGCAATCAAGGCGCAAGAACAGCCGCACCAGCAAAGCCCTGGCTCTCCCCCGATCCTGAATGCCTGTCGAATGCATCACCACGACCAGCAGCAGCCCCATCGTGTCTACGGCTATGTAGCGCTTGCGCCCTTTGACTCTTTTGCCTGCGTCATATCCGCGCTGCCCCTTTTGGGACGGTCTTAAATGATTGGGAGTCAATGATGGTCGCGCTAAGGCCCAACTCGCCTGCCTGCCTTGGCGCGTACCTGCTGGCACAGCAGCGCCAGCAGCACATCCCACGCAAAGGTGTTGCAGACCTGTTTCCAGGGCAGGTAGTCCTTGGGTAGCACTCGCCACTGACAGCCGGTGGCTTGCGCATGGAAGATAGCGTTGATCATGTCCCGGGCGCTGCGCTGGCGGGCCCCCTCTTGTTCATTTCAGCAAAGTGTTTGGCCAGCACTTGCCATTGCGCATTGGTCATGTCGCATGGGTACATGGAGGATTTTGCTATTAGTTGGGGTTTGAGGACGGTTTCTAAGTCTCTAAGAGTGGCCTCGGAGCAAAGACAATATCTTGTGGACATTAGAATGACCAAAGAATTGGGAGATAATACGATAAACGAGCGCTAGCAGAATATCATCTAAGGGGGATAAATGTATCATTAGAAAATTTTGCAGCTTGCCATATGGAAGTTTGATGCAGAAGAAACAGGGGTTAAGTATGTTGTTTCCCAAAAATCCGAAAGTTATTCCCGGTCTCTGGGAAAGCGTGAAATCACAGATGATCAGAAATAAAATGTTATTCCTGATCAGAGACGGTATGCCCTGCTATCCACTGGAAAGTGGAATCATGAGTGAAACAGAGGCAGAAGCCTGGATAGAGAAGCTTAAAAAACTACCAGTTGTTAGATTTAGTTCTAATCGCGGAATAACTATGTCACCTCATTTTGCATGCAATCTCGATGATTCGGGCATAAGGATGGTCGAACTGGTCACATTCCCATTTGATGGAGGATGGGAAAATCTGGCTGAATTACAGAAAACACTTTCTATCTCCACTCTTGCATTGTTGTATGAGAAGAACGCAGCAAAAGATATTGTAATCCCCATTCATCTGCCTTCTTGGAGTATGGATGGCATTAACGTGCAAGAAGTCCAAGATGGATTATTATTCAGAAAGGTCATGATGCAAACGAATGGATGATGACAATGTTTTTTATAGTCCTACTGATTTTTCAATATTCAGCTTAGGGAAACCATGATCCGAGATAAAACAAAAATATTTCATATTTTGACAGATATATTAATTTAACTTAAGATAATATTAAAAAATATCTGACGGCTATCGAGACGCACCCGAATATAGAGGGCCGTCTTGGCGTTGCGCATATGCTCAGTAATGATGCATTGGCCAACTGCATTTATCGATTTAGCCGTAGCGACAAGATAGAAGACATTCGCAACAACGTCTTGCTCTGGATTCAGGTCAAGGAAATTCAAAAGCGCGTTATAGCCAATACTCTTACTGAATTCAAAAAAACATGTGTGCTTTATCAGAGTATAATGCTGGATATAATCTATGACGCACTGACCATGATGGCATTCAGTGTGGCCCTGCATTTCACGCCTGAAGAAACCCGGCGGCTTCTGGACGCCATAGGCCATGCGGGAAAGGATGCGGCTGATGGACGAGGCGGCCCGCGCCTTGGGCGATGTGAACCGCCCTGTAGCCAGCGAATGCGCGTTTCCGAGGGTCTATGCGCCGCTGCTGGAAGTCTGGCGTTCGGCGGCTGATCTGCGTGAAGCCCGGTTGCGGGAATACGCCGCCAGCTGGAAAAAGAAAATCTCGCCCATTTACTGGTCCAACAGCCTGAAAGGGGCCGAGGGCACTTATTTTGGCTGCTGGTGCTTTGACATTGCTCTGGCGGTCATGCTGCTGGATATTCCAGACGCGGCCTTGAGAAAAAGCGCGTATTACCCGGCTGATTTGGTGGATGCGACGCGATAGGTGGATAACCTAAAAAATCTGTATAGCATCAAGGATTTTCCAGTACCATTTCCAATACTCACCAGTGGCTGCGCAGCCAAGCAGGGGGAGAAGGAGATGCGTTATTAGTCAGGCGGCTGTGGCATCTGTCGGGACTGGGTAGATGTGAAGGCGAACGCTGCGACATAGTACCGTAATATTCAAAATTCTTCCAGATCAATGGGGCGGCAGCTCGGGCCTGCGTCTTTGGCGCAGTCAGGGACAGCAGGATTGAAATCAGCGTCTGTTAGCCAACCTAATAATGTGCCAAGAAAAATAATTAATGGAGTTGTCCTCGGAAAGGTTGAACCCGTAATTTTGGCTCAATCAGGAATATCTGGTCTATCTCTGCCGCGTTCACCAGAGTTATGGCGTGTCTCAACAATTTCTGAATTGCTAAAAACAGGATACATTCCAGGAACAGATGGAGTTATACTGGATCAAAGCGGAGATCTTATTTAATGATCTATGGCAGCTGACTGAAAAAACAGGAGTTGAATTTACGTTGACGCGTGAAAATGGACGCTACATTCTCAGAAGCGGGTCCCCAATTTCTGTGCCGATACCGCCAAATGCGCGTCCTATAGCACATACGCATCCTCTGGATCGTGATGGAGTTAACAACCCCTTGCCGTCTAGAGCAGATATTAATGTATTAAATCGTTATTGGAAGCAACATCCGAACGAGCCGCGCCCTGTTTCCCAAATCATCATCGGCCCCGATGAAACTACGCGATTTTGGGCAACCGGCCAAGAAGAATGGAAGACAAAAAGGAAAGAAAGATGGAAGAAAAGATAAAACGGCATTTATTGGCCTATGCTCCTTTGGAGGACTTTTATGTATTGTCTCCGCCATCAGGAGATGACAAGAATAGTCTAGTTGGTTTCTTCAGCAAAGGAGACCCTTTTCTTCTGGTCATAGACGATGATGAAATAGCGGAGCATGCGATAGATTTCCTCTTGAAAAATGGAGTGAAAGTTCTTTTCAGTGCCGAAGAATTGTCTGAATATGGAAAGAACAGACAGGTTTCACGCGATCATCAAAATGAACGTAGTCGTTAAATAATTATGGACTGTGTTATTGCCAAGAATTGGCACAGTTCTATTCGATTCGGAGACTGTGCGGATGGATATTCCAGGCGCTGTGCGTCGGCTCGATGAATAAAACAAGCAAAGCAGAGCGTATCACGCCTTGCTTCTGGCGAAGCTTGTTTTTATTTGGGCATGTATCTAAAATCGGACTAGGACTAATTTTTGGAAATATTATAAGACCTATTTGCATCGAAGATTTCAAATTTGAAAGAAGCTGTCGGAGAGTGATTGCCATATGAAATTTATCAAAAGCGGCGATGCCTGCAAAGCAGTCCATATGAGCGGGCCAACGCATAATTATCTTGAGCTGGTTTTTTCTGATATTCCCGTGAATGATGTGGAAATATCAGTCCTCAGATTGAAAGCGGATGAAATAAAGCGGCTTGATGAAAATGAGGTTGCGCGGCAGGTAAAAGCTGGTGTTGAATTTGCCTGCCAGCGCGTAGGGCTGAAATATTTCGTCAGGCGTATTGCCTTTGTCTCCAGTGATTCGCCACCGGAAAACAACTACTTTGCTCTGGCTCAGGCAATAGTGGAGCGATTGCATCACAAAAAGGAAGATTTTTGAGATTCAGAAGATGGGTCATGTATTTATCATTCGGGTTCATGTCCGGAGAATGGAAAACTCCATTATGCCGGACAGCATGAGCGATGCCTACGCCAGTTGCTATGCTGCATCGGCCAATTACGAGGAGGCCGTCAAAAAGGTGCTGGAAAAGCTGATATCCGATAGCCTCTACCCCGTCGAGATATTGACGCCTATCGCGATGCTTGAGGCAAGTGACTGGGATGTTCATGTCAAGGAACAATGGGGAATCTATGCGGGCGAAATGCCGGACCAAGATGAATTCATGAAGCGAATGAATGATGGCAATGTCGTTTATGGCCCTTTCGGAGGATACTGATTTTCTCCAAGGTTCAGTTCAGAGAAACCATGACCCGGGATAAAAACAAGGATGTTGTCTATTTCGACAAATACATCGGCCTGATTGACGCCGCCATAGAAAAGCGATTGGCAGATGTTGAAACATTTCCGAATATCGAGGGGCGGATTGGCCGGGCATTCACACTTGTGAATGATGCCTTCATCAGTTGCATATACCGGTTCAGCCGGGGCGACAGACTGGAAGAGATGCGCGGCAGCATCCTGCTCTGGATTCAGGCAAAGGAAATCCAGAAACGCGTCATGGCCAATAGTCCCATCGAATTCAAGAAGACATGCGATCTTTATGCGCGAATAACGCTGGATGCAGTCTATGACGCACTGACCATGATGACATTCAGTGTGGCCCTGCATTTCACGCCAGAAGAAACCCGGCGGCTTCTGGACGCCATAGGCCATGCGGGCAAAGATGCCCTGATGGACGAGGCGGCCCGCGCCTTGGGAGATGTGAACCGCCCTGTGGCCAGCGAATGCGTGTTTCCGAAGGTCTATGCGCCGCTGCTGGAAGTCTGGCGCTCGGCGGCTGATCAGCGTGAAGCGCGGTTGCGGGAATACGCCGCCAGCTGGAAAAAGAAAATCTCGCCCATTTACTGGTCCAACAGTCTGAAAGGGGCCGAGGGCGCTTATTTTGGCTACTGGTGCTTTGATATTGCCCTGGCGGTCATGCTGCTGGATATTCCAGACGCGGCCTTGAGAAAAAGCGCGTATTACCCGGCTGATCTGATGGATGCGGCGCGGCAGGCCGCGCCTTGATCGTGGCATGCGCGGCTTTCATGCAAGGGATATATCAGGGGAATCCGGTTTGGGAGTGATCTTCGAAAACGCCATCAGCCTTGTTTATCAGAAATACTGCCAATGATGCCACGGTTTTGACCTGTTGCTTATGGGAGAAAGTTTTTCAATAAAGAGATATTTACTAAAGACCTTGACTTACGTGGTACAGGCGCTGATCTTGTTCGTATCAGGTCAAAATAACGATAGCATCTATATCGCTACGTCCACTTCCAGAGAAGTTGTCGGAGATTTTACATAATTAGGCGGCCACGTGTATAAGATTGATCCCCGTAGACTACATGGTATTGATATAAATGCTTCATTGGGCGAGCCATCAGTGTTTCCAACTGAAGAAGGGGTTGCGATTGTTGGACGAATACCTTCTGAAAATATTATCAATACCAGAGGGGTGTTGCAAAATGGTTCGTTGGGCGATATTATGAAAGGCCCAAGCTATCAGAAATAGGAGTGTAATTATGCATGATTCAGACATCAGTCAGGAGATGATTGATGAAGCAAAGAGAAATCCGAATGGATGGGTTTATAAGATCGATTGCAAATATCCTGATGGAGATAATATTCCCCCAGAAGCTATTGAAGGAGCATGGAGAGTCAATGAATCCGGAGAGATTTTTGAAGATTTTGTCAAGAACGATAGTTACCGGCCTATTGAAAAATCAAGAAGAATACTTCCAAAATTTATGCGTATGAAACATCCTAGTCAGGCTCATCATTGGATGATAGAGTTTGATCTAAGATGTCTTCACCTTTTTCCCAAAATACCTAAAGAGGCGTATGTTGGCTACTGGTTAATTGGTGACGATGGCGCTCCCAATGGATACTTCAGACCAACATCCACATATGATCCGGAAGCTGTTACCAAGATTCTGGAATCCATTAAATACTGAAGCGCAAATGGCTTGCAGGTTGTAATTTTTTGAATTATGTATACTGATTTCAATCAGATAGCGTCATAATTGACAAAAGATGATAGACACGATTTTAATGTAGCAAATGTATAATATAAAGCCGCTTAGCAATAATTCCTAATTGCAAGTTTATTGCTTGCAGGAAGCAACAAGAAAGCGTACGGGTACTGTTTAAAAAAGCAATGATTAATGCTTTGATAATTGATTTTATAGCATTCTAAAACTCGAGAGATCTGATCTATGCGGGCGTGTGCTTAGTTTCGCCGCCCGCCTGTTTTAAATAATGAAACAGAAACGGATCTAATATTAAGGTTTCTTGAGATGACTGCGATGGCTCAAATAATAGTATCCTTTATTATCCAGATGCGTTGAAACCGTGGGGTTTCAGGGTTGACTGATGCTGAAACAAAGTGAAATCACATTGCTCAAATTCATCCGTGCCAACGATGGGAAATTGAATTTTTACACCTTGGATAGAACTGCATGGTTGCATGGAGGATGGCGTCATCTGGATGAGCGCCATGTATTTGATATTGCCTGTTCATTAACTGAGAGAGGATATATACGCACAGAAAAACAAGCAGACAAGTTAAATCCGGTTTATTGGATAACGGATATAGGGGTTCGTGCATTGCAAGAATACGCCGAAAGTAAACCGTAATTTTATGCAAAGCAATATAACCGTGTTGTCTATCGTCACAAAAATAGGATTGGCCTGCTTTCTGTTGATGAACACAACCGATATTTCTTATTAGAAGAAACCCAGATGCACGGCGGCTTCTGGAGGCCATAGGCCATGCGGGCAAAGATGCGCTGATGGACGAGGCGGCCCGCGCGCTGGGCAATGTGAATCGCCTGTGGCCTGCGAATGCGCATTTCCGAAGGTCTATGCGCCGCTGCTGGAAGTCTGGCGCTCGGCGGCTGATCAGCGTGAAGCGCGGTTGCGGGAATACGCCGCCAGCTGGAAAAAGAAAATCTCGCCCATTTACTGGTCCAACAGTCTGAAAGGGGCCGAGGGCGCTTATTTTGGCTACTGGTGTTTTGATATTGCCCTGGCGGTCATGCTGCTGGATATTCCAGA
>NZ_LT964854.1:2787706-2795242 GCF_900240305.1 Ottowia massiliensis
TTTCCGAAGGTCTATGCGCCGCTGCTGGAAGTCTGGCGCTCGGCGGCTGATCAGCGTGAAGCGCGGTTGCGGGAATACGCCGCCAGCTGGAAAAAGAAAATCTCGCCCATTTACTGGTCCAACAGTCTGAAAGGGGCCGAGGGCGCTTATTTTGGCTACTGGTGTTTTGATATTGCCCTGGCGGTCATGCTGCTGGATATTCCAGACGCGGTCTTGAGAAAAAGCGCGTATTACCCGGCTGATTGGGTGGATGCGGCGCAGCAGGCCGCGCCTTGATTGCATCAGGCGCGAGGGAGAAAGAAATGCCACCGTATTGGAAATAACCTGGAAATACCGCCGCATTCATCCGGCTTTTTGCGGCAGTCAGGTTTCAGGCAGCTTCAATGTCCTTCGCCTGCGTTGGCATCGGGTTTGACGCGGTGCAGCAGCGCGAGCATGGCGGCGCGGATGCGTTCCAGCGCTTGCGGGGTTTGGCCTTCAAAACGCAGCACGAGCATGGGGGTGGTGTTGCTGGCGCGGATGAGGCCGAAACCGTCGGGCCAGTCCACGCGCAGGCCGTCAATGGTGCTGATGCGCGCGGGGGCGGCGAAGGCGGCGGGGGCCAGTTGTTGCAGCTCGGCGGCCAGGCGGTGCGGCTCGCCTTCGGCGCAGCGCACGTTCAGCTCGGGCGTGCTGTGGCTGCTGGGCAGGGCGTTGAGCACGGCACTGGGGTTGACGTGGCGGCTGAGGATTTCAAGCAGGCGGCAGGCGGCGTAGGTGCCGTCGTCAAAGCCGTACCAGCGCTCTTTGAAGAAGATGTGGCCGCTCATTTCGCCGCCCAGCGGGGCGTTCAGCTCTTTCATGCGGGCCTTGATGAGCGAGTGGCCGGTTTGGTGCATCACCGGCACGCCGCCCGCCGCTTCGATGGCCGGGGCCAGGCGCTGGCTGCATTTCACGTCGAACACGATGTGCCTGCCGGGCGCGCGGGTGAGCACGTCTTGCGCAAAGAGCATGAGCTGCCGGTCAGGGAAGATGGTTTGCCCGTCCTGGGTGACGATGCCCAGGCGGTCGCCGTCGCCGTCAAAGGCCAGGCCCAGCTCGGCATCGGTTTCTTGCAGGACGCGGAGGAGGTCGCGCAGGTTTTCGGGCTTGCTGGGGTCGGGGTGGTGGTTGGGAAAGCGGCCATCCACGTCGGTGAACAGCTCGATGACTTCGCAGCCGATGGCGCGCAGGATGCCGGGGGCCGATGCGCCGGCGACGCCGTTGCCGCAGTCCACCACGATTTTCAAGGGGCGCGTCATGGCTTGCTTGATCTGGCACAGCCCGGCGCTTGCGCTTTGGCCTGATGTGACAGCCGGGCGCGCCAGGTGAATGTCGCCCACGATGCGCTCGCGGTAGGCGGGCAGCACGTCATGCTGGCGCACGCTGCCGCCTTTTTGAAGCTGCCAGCTTTCTTCTTCCATGATGCGGCGCAGCTGCTGGATTTCTTCGCCGTAAATGGCGCGGCCCGCCAGCATCATCTTGAAGCCGTTGTCATCGCGCGGGTTGTGGCTGCCCGTGACTTGGATGCCGCTTTGGCACAGCGTGCTGGCGGCAAAGTAGAGCATGGGCGTGGTGCACATGCCGATGTCGATGACTTCGACGCCCGCTTCCGCCAGCCCGCGCGTGAGCGCGGCGGCCAGCGCGGGGCCGGAAAGCCGCCCGTCGCGCCCCACGGCAACCACGCGCTGGCCTTGCGCGATGGCATGCGTGCCAAAGGCGCGGCCCAGTGCCAGCGCCACGCTTTCGTTCAGGGTGGCGGGCGTGGTGCCGCGTATGTCGTAAGCCTTGAAGATGGAGGGGGTGATTTGCATGGGCGGCGATTGTAGGAATGGGGGTAGCAGCGAGAGGAGCGGTGCAGGGCGGGCGCGCAGGCCATTCGCCAGCGGCGCGGCCGGGGCGCGGCAAGGCGTGAGCCTTGCTCTTCGCGTTGCCATGCCGCAAGGGGCTGGCAATGATTGCTTTCGCTCCTTGTTTTATAGCGTTAGGTCCTAGTGAAACTTGCGCTGGATGGGTTTTTAGGTGCCTCTAATTCGCTCTTTTTTTTGATGATAAACGGGCCTGCGGCGGCCGGGGCGCAGGCCTTGCGGATGGCGCGGGCGCATGAAAAAAGCAGGCCGCGAAGCCTGCTTTTCAAAAGCCAGGTTACACAGCCTGGCTGCAAGGGCGGGAAAGCGGTTTGAGATGGTCCGCGTTGCCCGCGCTGGCGTGTTTTCCGGCCCGCTTTTGCGTCTTCTGCGCCTTTTGCGGCCAGCCGAAGGTTCAGAACTGCGCTTGCACGCGCAGCCAGAACTGGCGGCCCGGTTCGTTCACGCGCATGGTGCGCACGCCCAGGGCGGGGTCGATGTGGGAGCCGGGGCGGCTGATGGATTCGGCGTAGGTTTTGTCAAACACGTTGTCCACGCCTGCTTGCAGGGTGACGTTGCGGTTGATGCGCCAGCCGCCGTTGATGGAAAACACGCCAAAGCCGGGGGTGGGGCCGAGGTCTTGCCCAATGATGTTGCCCTGCCCGATGGCGTAGCGGTTTTGCTTGGCGGCCACGCGCCAGAGCGCGCCGGCGCTCCAGACGCCGTTGTCCCAGTTCAGCGATGTCTTCAGCTCCAGCGGCGGGGTCTGGCCCAGCGGGCGGTGGTCGCTGCGGTTGGTGCCACGGGTGTAGGCCAGGCTGGCGCCGGCTTCCAGCGTGGGCAGCAGGCGCCACTTCACTTCGGCTTCGCCGCCGTAGCGGCGCGCGTCGATGTTGCGGGCCGCTGCCGCGCCGGGGTTGGTATCGACCAGGATGAAGTCTTTGACGCTGCTGGCAAAAAGCGACACGGACGCCTGCACGCCGCCCTGGCGGTAGATCACGCCAGCGTCAATCTGGCGGTTTTTCTCGGGCTTGAGGGTGCTGCTGCGGTTGCGCTCCCAGAAGTCAGGCGAGCGCTCGGCCAGGCCCAGGCCCGCGTACCAGGTGGCGCTACCAAAAACCTGCTCCCAGCGGCCAAAGGCGGAGGTGAGCTTGTAGGTCTGGTTTTTCGTGGGGCTGGCGGCGGGCTGGCGTTCAAAGACGGCGCGCACGCGGTCGTGCCGCAGGCCGGCCACGAGTTTTTGCTCGGGCGTGCGCTTCCAGGCGGCCTCGGCAAACGCGCCCGCCTGGCGGAAGCTTTGCGTGGGCATGAAGGGTTTGGCCAGGTAATCGGCGCCCATGCGCGCGCGGTGCCGGTCGCGGCTCCAGTCCAGCCCGGCCTGCACGTTCAGGTTGCCCCATTCCAGGGTGCTTTTGAAATGGGCGGTGCGCACGGTGCGCTTGGGGTTGTTCAGCCGCTGGCCCATCATGCGATTGACGGGGCGCATGCTGAAGTTGTCCATCACGTGGTCGATGGTGCCGCTGCCAAAGCGCAGCTCGGCTTCCTTGAACCAGGGGGTGATGTTCTGGTGCACGCCCTGCACGCTCCAGGCGTCGCGGTCGAACTTGGGGCCGTCCATCATGCGGTCGGCATAGGCGGCTTCGCCCCGGCTGCGCTCGTAGGTGACGCTCAGGCGCGTGTCGCGCGTGGGCATGAGGCCCGCTTGCAGCATCTGGCTGTTGCGCTTGAAGTGGGAATTGACTTCCTGCCCGCTGCCGTCTTTGTAGTTGTCGGATTTGTTGTGCGTGGCGTTGGCGCGCACGAAGAACATGCGGCCGGTGATGGTGGCGTCGCCAAAGAGATCAAAGCGGCCAAAGCTGCCCGCCGTGGCGGCGGCATTGACTTCGGCGCGCGTGGTTTCGCTGGGCGTGGGCGGCTGGCGCACGAAGCGCACGCCGCCGGCCACCAGCCCCATGCCCTGGGTGACGCTTTGCGGGCCTTTGGTGATGATGACTTCGTCAAACGCCGCCGGGAAGATGTAGGCCGTGGGCGGATCCATGCGGTTGCCGCAGCCGCCGTAGATGAACATGTCATCAGCCAGCACGTTCAGGCGCGAGCCGCCCAGGCCGCGCAGCAGCGGATCGCCCGAGCTGCCGCCTTTGCGGATGACGTTCAGCCCCGGCGTGCCCTTGAGCAAGCTGGCGCCGTCGTTGGCGGGCAGCGGCTGCAAAGCGGCCTTGGGGTCGATGCGCACGGCATCCGGCTGGCGGGGCACTGTGCCGGTGACCACCACCGTGCCCAGCGCGGGCGCGTCGGCTTGCGCACGCTTTTGCTTTTCAGCCTGCGGGGCGTCCGCAGCCCAGGCCGCGCTGACGGCCAGCGCCAGCGGCAGCACGGCCCACGGCGCAACAAGTGAATGACGAATGCGGTACTTCATCGCATATTTCCTTCGTGTACATAAAACAAGACCCCTGTATCAAAAATTGTATGAAGACGTTTATCGGGCAGACGGGCACAGCCCTTGACTTTGGTCAAAGGCGGGAACTCTGGGCAGGCGGCAAGCGCGAGACGGCAAGCGCACAGGCGGGGCGAAATTCCAGGCCGTCTGCCGCCCGGCGCGGCTCAAGCGCGGGGCGTGCCTTCCGGCGGCATGCGAATCAAAAGAAGGAGCAAATTGAAGGGGAAGAAAACGGCATTTGCGCACATTCCACTAGGACATCATGCTATGGATACAGGAGCTAAAAAAGCGCCTTTGCAGAGCAGCGGCCCGCCAGAGAGCGGCGCAAGCGCCCGGGCCGGTTTCTCTAGAATGCCCGCTTTCGCTTTTCAGGCCCTGGCCGAGATAGAGACATGAAACCCATCCAAGGCAGCATCGTGGCGCTGGTCACGCCCATGCATGAAGACGGCAGCGTTGATTTCGCTGCGCTGCGCAAGCTGATTGACTGGCACGTGGCCGAAGGCACGGACTGCATCAGCGTGGTCGGCACCACGGGCGAGTCGCCCACGGTCACCGTGGACGAACAAAAGGAAATCATCCGCGTGACGGTCGAGCACGTGGCGGGCCGCGTGCCCGTCATGGCCGGCTGCGGGGCCAACTCCACCGCCGAGGCCATCACCCTGGCCCGCTACGCGCGCGAAGTGGGCGCCAACTGCCAGCTGCAAGTCGTGCCTTACTACAACAAGCCCACGCAAGAAGGCATCTACGCGCACTTTCGCGCCATTGCCGACGTGACGGGCGGCGATCTGCCCGTGCTGCTCTACAACGTGCCGGGCCGCACCGTGGCCGATTTGCAGCACGAAACCGTGCTGCGGCTGGCGCAGGTGCCGGGCATCATCGGCATCAAGGAAGCCACCGGCAACATCGACCGGGCGCAGTGGCTCATCCGCGAAGCGCCCGCAGGCTTTGGCGTCTATTCGGGCGACGACCCCACCGCCGTGGCGCTGATGCTCTGCGGCGGCCAGGGCAACGTGAGCGTCACGGCCAACGTGGCCCCGCGCCTGATGCACGAGCTGTGCATGGCCGCCATCGCGGGCGACGCGAAAGGGGCCATGCAGCTGCAACGCCGCCTCATGCCCCTGCACCGCAACCTGTTTGTGGAAGCCAACCCCATTCCCGTCAAATGGGCCTTGTCGCGCCTGGGCCGCTGCGGCGGCGCCTTGCGCCTGCCCCTCACCCCTTTGACGCCCGCCAGCCAGGCCAAGGTAGAGCAGGCCCTCAAAGACAGCGGACTGCTTTGAAAGCAGACCCCAGGCAAAGGCCCTCCATCCATTTAACGCCAGCTTCGCGCTGGCCCTTTTTTGCCTTGAAGGAATTCGCACAGTGAAGCATGCAAAACACATCCGCGTGGCCGCGCTGGCCGCCGCCGCCCTGGCCTTGAGCGCCTGCTCGGTGCTGGAGTCGGACAAGATTGACTACAAAAGCGCGGGCAAAGGCGTCTCGCTGGAAGTGCCGCCCGATCTGACGCAGCTGACAGACGCCTCCCGCTACGCCGCGCCCGACGGCGCCGTCACCGCCAGCAGCTACCAGGCCGGCCAGCACGCCGCGCGCGCCGCCGGCACGCCCGCCGCCACCGAGCAAGTGGCCGACGTGCAATACCACCGCAACGGCAATGAACGCTGGATCAGCGTGGGCCGCCCCGCCAGCGAGCTGTGGCAGCCCGTGCGCCAGTTCTGGCAAGACAACGGCTTTTTGCTCACCATCGACCAGCCCGAACTCGGCATCATGGAAACCGACTGGGCCGAAAACCGCGCCAAACTGCCGCAAGACATCATCCGCTCCACCATCGGCAAGGTATTCGACAGCCTCTACTCCACCGGCGAGCGCGACCGCTTCCGCACCCGCATGGAGCGCAACGCCAGCGGCGGCACCGACATTTACGTGACCCACCGGGGCATGGAAGAGGTTTACAACAGCAGCCACAAAGACAGCACCGTCTGGCAGCCCCGCGCCAGCGACGTGGAGCTGGAAACCGAATTCCTGCGCCGCCTCATGCTCCGCCTGGGCGCCACGCAAGAGCAGGCGCAGGCCGCCAAAGCCGCCGCCCAGGCGCAAGAAGCGCAGGCCGCCAGCAGCGGCCCGGCCCTGGCCGCGCTCACCCAGGCGGGCGGCCAGCCCGTCATCCAGGTGGGCGAGAACTTCGACCGCGCCTGGCGCGCCATCGGCCTGGCGCTCGACCGTGCGGGCTTCACCGTGGAAGACCGCGACCGCAGCAAAGGCGCCTACTACGTGCGCTACGCCGAGCCTGACGCGCCCCGCCCCAAACAAGGCTGGCTGGACCGCATCCTCAACCGCTCCGCCGCCGCCATTCCCACCACCCAATACCAGCTCATCATTCAGGAGCAGGGCGGCAGCAGCTTCGTACGCGCCTTAAGCGAAAGCGGCGCGCCGCTGGACGCAGCCACGGCGGAAAAACTGCTGAAACTGATCGCTGCCGAAACCCGCTAAGCCCCGACGCGCGCAACCCAAAGCGCGCCGCCGGAAACCCAAAACCGCAGCCGGACACAAGCGCCGCCTGCGGTTTTGGTTTTTTCAGTGCTTGTTCAACACCTGGCTGTGAGGAGCCAATGCGCGCCAGGGCAGCTTGATTCGCCGCCCTCATGGCCAGACTGTGAGCGGGTATCGAGAGCTTCAAAAGCAATCACTTTTAGCTCCCGAATCCATAGCAATAGGTCCTAGTGGATATTGCGCGGAGTGGCATTTTTGCCTGCTTGAATTTGCTCCTGTTTCTGACGCCTTGCAAGCAGAGGGCCGCGCTGCGCTTTGGCCCCTAGGCCAGACCGTGAG
This sequence comes from Ottowia massiliensis, assembly GCF_900240305.1. NCBI lineage: Bacteria > Pseudomonadati > Pseudomonadota > Betaproteobacteria > Burkholderiales > Comamonadaceae > Ottowia > Ottowia massiliensis. Next base: position 2,794,835 of record NZ_LT964854.1, read on the forward strand.
CAGGCACCCGGGGCAGGTTTGTGCTTGAAGCCGGGAAAACGGGCCATGGATTGAACCAAACGGCGGCCCAGCTTCTCCGGGCGCGTTTGGCACGGACGAGCGCTTGCATGCAGCGGCCCGCCATTTACGGCGGCGGCAGCAAACCGGCTTATGGCGCTTTTCACACTGCGACATATACGTGACAATGCGTGTCCATTCGTAGCCATAGGAGAAATGCCATGTCCATCCCCCTGCTTGCGCAACGCTTGATCGCTCTGGCCGCTGCGGCCAGCCTGGCCGCCTGCTTGAAGCCGGGAAAACGGGCCATGGATTGAACCAAACGGCGGCCCAGCTTCTCCGGGCGCGTTTGGCACGGACGAGCGCTTGCATGCAGCGGCCCGCCATTTACGGCGGCGGCAGCAAACCGGC
>NZ_LT964855.1:0-3584 GCF_900240305.1 Ottowia massiliensis
TGCGCGCCTTGCCCGGCGGCGCTGATCAGGGCAGCCGCATCCAGCGGCACGGCCTGCTGAAGATCCATGCCGTCGCTGTAGGTGTATTGCTTGAAGCTGGCGTCCATGGGAATCCAGGCGTCGGGTGCGTAGCGGGTGCAAAGTGAACAAGGTTCAAAGAAGCAGCCTGACTTGCTCCTTGATTGATAGCATGAAGTCCCCGTACTTACTGCGACAAATGGCTTTTTGATAGGGCTGAATTTGCTCCTGTTTTTAAGGACACAAGAGGCAATGAAATGGCATAAATATCCCACTACACATTTATCACGATGATTTATTTCTTTTTCTCAAAATTAGCAGCATGATTGCCGCAAAGCTCGAAATATATAACATAAAAATACCCATGAAATTCAGGGCGGGTTTGATATAGGTTAAGGATATAGAATAGGGAAAAGCTATCAATATATAAAATAATATTATTGATGATTGTTTGTTTTCATTAAAATTAACACATGCTCCCATGAGCACCAGAGATGTTGCATAGATAATCGCAACAAATATATTTTGTTGAAATATAGGGCATATATTTGCTATTATCCATATGCCCCATACGATAGGTGTAATATGTTTTCTCATCATGAGCAATGGTCTGAGAAGGCAAATCCACTAAAGAAATTTCCAGCAGCTTGCCCCATCGCCATATCAAGAACATTAAATGAGAGAGCAAGCAAACTCAAGCTTGCTCCTGCGTAAACGCTCATAAAGGCTGCACATATTCTTTTGTTTCCTGTAGCAAGCATCAAGCCAGCCATGTATATTGATATGCCTGCTATAAGAAAATTAGCAAATGCAATCAATCCGGTGCCTGCTGCAATTAATCCCAATCCTCCTGTGCTGGCTCCAATAGTAATAAATAAAATAAGCGCCGCCATCATATAAATGACGCCAATTAGCATTAATATGTCTCCATTCCCACTCCCCTCAATGATATAAGCCCCGGCCCCCGTCTCCGGATCAATAACAATATACCCGAACCCCTTCCACCCGTGCTTGTTGATGCTTTTCTCATGCACGGTCACTTCCTTTCCGGCATTGACGGCATTCCTGATGATAAAATATAGCCTGCTCCTTTCTTTTTCCATGCAGTTTTTTTATTTTCCCAATCTGAGTATTATGTTTAGACATGATTATTGCTTGAAATTCGTTCCATAAAGATTATCGACATCAATGCGAAAGCATGTCTTTTTATACATTTGTTGCGACGAAACCGCATCGATATTTCCGATCTTACTCACTCCATAAGGACGTAATTGTTGCAACTTGGACAATGTCTGAGCACTCATTGATGCTAGGCCAGGTAAAAACTTGTTTGGAATCCAAGGCGCTACTGCCGCTCTCGCCAGTAATTTTCCCATGCCTTGCTCAGCTTGCGTAATGGTTACGCCGACACCGATTTCGCCTTTAATGATTTCTCTAGGCAGAGTATTAAATGTTATACTCCCTACGTTATTGCAATACTGACTCTCTTGAACCTGTATTCTCACTCTGGACTGCTGATATTTCTAGTCTCTACTTGATGCAGCATTGGTATTCGTGGAGATGATGGCTAATGCAGTCAATACGGCTGTTGCAGCCAGAACAACAAGAGTTTGCTGATTTTGTTTTTTTGGGACTCTGCTAACATTTTTGTGCGTGATGCGAATTTATTAATCCTCTCTAAAGATGCTGTTAGAGTTAAATATATAATACAAGCAAGAAATAATGAAGCTTGCGCCAAATGACAGCAATAAATTAGGTATCGTTGCTTCATAAGGCGCAATTTTAGATATAATTATTCCACCAACTATAAATAAACATATGCAAAAATTTACAACATCTCCTAGCGAAAATAACACAATAAACACCAGTTGATTAGTGATCTCATTTTTCGTGTATATATTATATAAAACCCATAAATAAAATATAGCTAGGCAATAGCTTATGAAATAGTTTTTCTCTCTGATAAATTTTATCATTTTATGCATTCCACTAAAGAGATCTTTGGGGAGAGTCCCAGCCAACTAAAGAATACCGTCCCGACAATGAATTGCAGATCTTTAGTCGCACTTGTCCCTGCGCCTATTCGATGGTAGTGAAATAATGCTATGGATGCGACGAATCCGACGATGAAACATTTGACAAGCATGTCGAAAGAGGAGTCGTATATAGCAGCCATTGTGCCTAGATATGAAGCACAAAATGCCAAATAAGGTAATATTATCCACTGATAAAAAGATCAATCACTACTTCTATTTCTCCCCTCTCAAACAGAAAAACCCCTAATCTAGCTTCCAGATCAATAACAATAATAGACAAGGCATGTTCCATACCATCTTATGATGTCAACGCATTACCGATCTACCGAGATATAATATCAATGCCGATCTTTTGTATTAAAAATAACAATCAATGTATATGAAAACAGGGTTAAGTTTGCAATAATAATCCACCAACCGATGGATCTGGCTAACAATGTCATTCCGCCAATCAGGATACACCCAATTAATAACTGCCATTCTTTGATGAATATTGACGTTATTCCTGTGAATAATATAAATATTATATATATAATTATTGTCATCTCATGCATCCTGTTCGGCTTCCGGTAAAGTCGAATACTGCTTCCCCAATAGGAATAGCGGTTAACAGCATTCCTACAATCGCTTTTAATGTTATTCCAAATCCTGTATATAATATGGCAAGTGGTGTTAGTGCTGTAAGAAATCCCGCAGTGAAGCATTGCCAATCTATGCTTTTTGCCATTAACATATGCACCAATGCCAACCCCTCAAGAGCTATTGCAAAGCCTGCTGCCATTGCAGGCAACAACACAACACCACCAGGAATCATTAATGCGGCAAGAAAAGAAACCAAGGCGAATCCTGCCACTATTCCTAGTAAATAGCTTCCATTCCCACTCCCCTCAATCAAATAAGCCCCGGCCCCGGTTTCCGGATCAATAACAATATACCCAAACCCCTTCCACCCGTGCTTGTTGATGCTCTTTTCATGCACGGTCACTTCCTTGCCGGCATTGACGGCATTCCTGATTTCACTGCCTACTTCTCCGCCTATGGGCAACTTTTGCAGCGCCGTCTGCGCATTCTGTTTGTTGATCGTGTAAATCTTCTGCCCTTCGGCTTGCGCGATGGCAATAGCCTTCACGGCGGATATGCCTTCCGCACACGGCTTCAGCGTTGGGTTTTCTATTTGCCCATTGCTGTTTGCGTAGCTGCACTTCGTTTTATCCACCCAAAACGCTTCAGGCGCCGCATGCTCCATTGCACTGGCGTATTGGCCTCTCATCCTGTTGTAGGCAATCCAGCGGTTTTGCGCGGCTGTTTTGCCGTTTTGGGCGAGATTGGGGTCTTTGTTAATCTGGCTCTTGGGATCATCATCTTTCACCCAGCGCACATGCCGCAAGTGGCCTATGTCCATGTTCAAGCCCTGAAACGTGACGCCCCGGTTGACAAGGCCATACAGCTTGTTGGGTTTGACTTGCGCATGAAACAGCCCATAGCTCAAGGCGGGCGCATCCACCATTTGCGCCTGTGATGCGGCAATCA
>NZ_LT964856.1:0-3321 GCF_900240305.1 Ottowia massiliensis
TCCTGGTGCTGGACGAAGCCACGGCCTTTGCCGACCCTGAAAACGAAGCCGCGCTGGTGGCCGCCCTCTCAGAGCTGATGAAAGGCAAAACCGTGCTGCTGGTGGCGCACCGGCTCTCCACCGTGGAGGATGCCGACCAAATCCTCGTGTTCGAGCAAGGCCGGCTGGCCGAACAAGGCCGGCATGAGGCGCTGCTGGCGCAAGGCGGCGTCTATGCGCGCCTGTGGCAAAGCTGGCAGCAGGCCCGGCAATGGAGCCTGCCCGCGCATGAAAACGCCGCTCGCCCCGCGCCGCAGCCATGAACCACACACCTGATGGGCTGAACCACCCCGCGCTGCGGCCCTACAAGGACAGCATCTGCGCCACGGCCCGGCCCTGCGCGGAAATCACCCTGCAGCCTGCCGAACATTTGACGGTTTGGCAAAGCAAGCTGGGGGGGCAGCCCTATTGGCCGGAAGACATGGAATACCCGCGCAATGCGAAAGGCCGCCCGCTGCATTTGCTGGCGCAAATCAATTTTGCCGAAACGCCGCCTTTGCCGGATTTTCCGGAAAAGGGGATTTTGCAGTTTTTCATCTCGCACAATGACGGGATTGAAAAAATGTGGGGCATGAATGCGGAAAATCCGGCTGATCAGCGAGGCTTTCGCGTGGTGTATCACGCAGATATTGAGCATGAACAGGATAGGCTGTTGCAGGATTTCCGGTTTCTGGCGCAAGCGCGGCAAACACCAAAATCAAACCATATTCTGCAAAGGCTGGCGGCTTTCTGGCATTCGCAACGGCCCGGATTGCCTTTTGAACACGCATGCGCCATGCGGTTTGAGCGGCAGCAAAAATATGCTTCGCTTGAAGAAGCGAATGGTGTTTTTCTTGCGCCCGGATGGCCGCCAATGGACGCGGAAAATATCACCAGTGAATTTTTGGAAGCATTTTGCCGTCTGGACTGGTCAGGCCATCGCCTGGGCGGGTATGCCAATATTCTGCAAGAAAAATGGCGCCTGGGCGGCCCGTATCAGGATCATGTTTTGCTGCTTCAGATAGATTGTGATGCGCCCAATGGCGTGATGCGGCATGGCAGCGGCATTTGTCATTTTTATATTCACCCGCATGATTTGCGCCAGCGTGATTTTTCAAAAGTGCTTTATACGTGGGAATTTTTTTGAAACCATGAAAATAAACCGCCACGGCCCGTTTTTACCGGATGGATGGTTTTGCCACGACGTACCCAGCCGCAGCCATGAACCACACGCCTGATTTGCTGAACCACCCCGCGCTGCGGCCCTACAAGGACAGCATTTGCGCCACGGCCCGGCCCTGCGCGGAAATCACCCTGCTGCCTGCCGAACATTTGACGGTTTGGCAAAGCAAGCTGGGCGGACAGCCCTATTGGCCGAAAGACATGGAATACCCGCGCAATGCGAAAGGCCGCCCGCTGCATTTGCTGGCGCAAATCAATTTTGCCGAAACGCCGCCCCTGCCGGATTTCCCGGAAAACGGGATTTTGCAGTTTTATATTGCCTGCAACACTGGAATACAGGATATGTGGGGCATGAACCTTGACGATCCGGCCCGGCCGGACGGGTTTCGCGTCATCTATCACCCGGCTCCTTTGCTGGAAGCCGCCGGGCTGAATCATGATTTCGGTTTTTTGAATGACCAACCCAAACCCGAATCGAAAAGCTGGTTCAGGAGATTGTTTGCGCCTTCTGAAATACAGTTTCAAATGCCATTCACAAGCCCTTGCGCCATGCGCTTTGATTTGCAGCAGAAATTTGCTTCGCTGGATGAACCCGGCCTGAAATTCACTGGACAGGGCGTGCCGGATATAGACAATTCGATTAGTCCGAATACTGCCATTGCCGTTTTGCGCGAAGAATTTTCCGAGACTTTTAACGAAACGCTGGATTGGAGCGGCCACCGGCTGGGCGGTTATTGTAATAGCGTGCAGGAAGACATGCGCGGAGACAAATATAGGGATTACGCGCTGCTTTTGCAAATCGACAGTGACAGGGAAAATGGCGTGATGTGGGGCGATTTGGGAGTCTGCCGTTTCTTCATTCGCCCGCATGATTTGCGCCGGCGCGATTTTTCAAAAGTGTTCTATGAATGGCAATGCGGTTGAATAAAGCCTGGAGCCAAAAAATATTTGATATGGGGAAAACGCCATGAACGTCACTGAATCCGTGGACACGGCCGTCGAATCCGTCACGCCCCTGCGCCAGACCTGGCAGCGGCTCATGCGCAGCGCCGGGCCGCATGCGGCGGCCTTGCGGCGCAGCATCGCCGGGCTGGGGCTGGCGGCTGCGCTTCAGGGGCTGGCGCTGGCGTGCATGGCGCCGCTGTTTGTGGCGCTGCTGCCGGAAGCGGGCGATATGCCAAGTCGTGTGGCCAGCAGTGCGGCAGATGCCCGCTGGCGGCAGGCGCTGCCCTGGCTGTGGGCGCTGACGGCGCTGGGGCTGGCCGCGCATGTGCTGCGCTGGCGCGCGCAAGGCTTTGACTACACGGGGCAAATGGCCGAAGTGGGCCACCGCCTGCGCCTGCGCCTGGGCGAGCAGCTGCGGCGCATGCCCCTGTTGCAGTTGCAGGACAAGCGCACGGGCGAAGTCAATGCCGTGGTGCTGGGCAATGTGGACGAGCACCTGAACCACGCGCTCATCGTGTTCAACCTGCTGGCGCAAGCCGTCATCACGCCGCTGGCGGCGGGGCTGGCGCTGCTGGCCTGGGACTGGCGGCTGGGGCTGGCCATGCTGCTGGTGTTTCCGGCGCTGGCGCCGCTGTACCGCTGGCGCAGGCGGGCCTACGCGCGCGGCATGCGGGCGCTGGCCCAGGCCAATGCCCGTTGCAGTGGCGATGTGCTGGAGTACACGCAGGGCCTGCCCGTGCTGCGCGCCGCGCGCAGCGCCGGTGCGCGCGCGGCGCATTTGCAGCAAAGCTTCGCGCGGCTGGAGCAATTGCAAGCCGAAAGCCAGCGCAAAGGCAGCCAGCCCAATGTGCTGATTGCCAGCGTGGTGGAAGTGGGCCTGCTGCTGGTCATGGCCGCCGGCGTGAGCTGGGCCGTGCAGGGCAGCCTGAACGTGGCCGTGCTGGCCGCCGTGGCCGTGATGCTGGCGCGCTTTGCCGAGCCGCTTTCCAGCTTCATCAGCTTCACGTCCACGCTGGACTTGATGGAAACCGCGCTGGAGCGCATCGAAGCCCTGCTGGCCGTGCCGCCGCTGCCCCAGCTTTCGCCCGGGCAAACGCCGTTGCGCTTTGACATCGCCTTTGAAGGCATTGACTTTGCCTACGCCAGCGGCGGCCCCAAGGTGCTTTCCGGCTTTAG
>NZ_LT964857.1:0-3142 GCF_900240305.1 Ottowia massiliensis
TGTGTGTAGTTGTGATGACAGGTTGCGAGTTGTGATAAGTATAGTTTTAAAAAGAGGAAGACGGCATACGAGGTTTTTTTTTTTACAGGCAGAAGAGGGAAGAGTATAAGGGACTCCGTCTCGTGGGCGCGGATATGTGGATAAGGGACAGCGGCTTGCCCGACTGGGTGCGCCGCTACGACGCCGCGCCCGTCACCCCCGCCTGCCCGCCGCCCGCCGCTGCGCTGGAGCAGGCGCGCCCGTGCGGCGCCGTGGTTTGCAGCGATCTGCCCCGCAGCCTCTCATCAGCCGCCTTGCTGGGCGTGCGCCCCGCGCAAGCTGAAGCCTTGCTGCGCGAAGCCGCTTTGCCCACGCCCGCCGCGCGCTGGCCCCTGCTGCGCCTGCCCGCCAGCGCCTGGGCAGCGCTGGCCCGGCTGGCATGGCTGGCAGGCATCGCTTGCGGCCGCGAATCGCTCGCGCAAGCCCGCCTGCGCGCCGCGCAAGCCGCCCTCTGGCTGGCCGCGCTGGCGGCGCGGCATGGCTCCGTGCTTTTGGTGGGGCATGGCGTTTTCAACCGCCTGCTGGCCCATCAGCTCCAGCGCCAGGGCTGGCAGCGCCAAAGCGCCCATGCACGCAGGCACTGGTCTTTCTGCGTGCTGCGCCATGACAGCCCCGCCCCCTGCGCTGCCCGAAGCCAAGGCGTGACCATCTCTCCAGCCTGACCCGTTCCAGCCCGCCAGCGCCACCGCTTTTCATCCACCCCTCACACCCTTTGCAGCCATGACTTCTCCCGCATCCGCCCCCGCCGCACCCACGCCCGCTGACGCCAGCGCCACCCGCCCTGCCCTGCGCTTTATCACCTGCGGCAGCGTGGACGACGGCAAAAGCACCCTCATTGGCCGCCTGCTGCTGGACAGCCGCGCCGTGCTGCAAGACCACCTGGCCGGCGTCACCCGCAGCGGCCAGACCGACCTGGCCTTGCTCACCGACGGCCTGCAAGCCGAGCGCGAGCAAGGCATCACCATCGACGTGGCCTGGCGCTACTTCGCCACCGAAGCGCGCAAATTCATCATCGGCGACGCCCCCGGCCACGAGCAATACACGCGCAACATGGTCACCGCCGCCAGCCAGGCCGACGCTGCCGTAGTGCTGATAGACGCCACCAAAATCGACTGGCAAGCCCCCCTGCCCGCGCTGCTGCCGCAAACGCGCCGCCACGCCCTGCTCGCGCACCTGCTGCGCGTGCCCTCCATCGTCTTTGCCATCAACAAGCTCGACGCGGTGGCGCAACCGGCCGCCGCCTTTGCCCACATCCGCGATGCGCTGCAAGCCTTCGCGCAAGAAGCGGGCATACAGCCCGCCGCCATCGTGCCCATCTCCGCCCTCATGGGCTGGAACGTGGCCGCGCCCAACCCTGACGAACCGGGCTGGTGCGGCTACCAAGGCCCCGCGCTGCTGCCGCTGCTTGAAAAACTGCCCGTCACGCCCAGCGAAAGCGCCCTGCCCCTGGCCTTTCCCGTGCAATGGGTGGAAAAAAACGCCTCCTCCAGCGACACCCGCCAGGGCCGCCGCATCTTCTGGGGCCGCGTGGCCGCCGGACAAGCCCGCGCGGGCGAGGCCGTCCAACTGCTGCCCAGCGGCCACACGGCCCGCATCGCCCAGGTGCTGGACCACACGCGCCAGCCGCAGTCCGGCATCAACGCCGGACACAGCGCCGGCCTCGTGCTCGACCGCGAACTCGACCTCTCGCGCGGCGACTGGATCACCGCCGCCGCCCAGCCCGCCAGCGGCAGCCAAGCCGGTGAAGCCGGCGAATTCGACGAATTCGACACCCCCGCCGCCCAGCCCGCCTGGCCCGTCACACGCGAGCTGCAAGCCCCCCTCTGCTGGCTTGACGACGAGCCGCTCACCCCGGGGCGCGTTTACTGGGCGCTGCACGGCCACCGCTGGCTCAAGGCCAAAGCCCGCCGCGTGCTCCACCGGCTGGACATCCACACCCTCCAGCCCCAAAACGCCGACCGCCTGGAAGCCAACGCCATCGGCCGCGTCGAGCTGGCCTTGCAAGAAGCCATCCCCGCCGCGCCCTTTGCCACCAGCCGCGCGCTGGGCGCGCTCATCCTTGTGGACGCCGCCACACACCGCACCGCCGCCGCCGCGCTGGCAGGCTGAATGGCATGCGAAGCGAACGGAAAGCCGCTTCAGCAAAGCCTGATTTCGCTCCTTGTTTCATAGCATGACGTCCTAGTGGAAAGAGCGCGAAAGCTGTTTTCAGACCCTTGAATTCGCTCCTCTTTTTGGGCTGCCCATGCCGCCAGCCCCGCAGGCGCGGGCAGCGCAAGCCTGCCTGCCGCGCCTTCTCTGCGCCGCCAGGCCCTTCATGGCGGCCCGCGCCCATGATGCAAATGACGACGCAATAACGTCCATTTCTGGCGTCTTTTTACCCATGAGATGAGCCGCCGCGCAAACCCGCCCGCCCATCGCCCCGCCGCTCGCGCCGGCCCCCGCGCCGCAGCCCGACGGCAGCACCCCGCCACCCGCGCTCGCCGCGCCAGCGCAAGCGCCAACGCCATCGGCCACGCTGTCGCAACTGCCCCTGCCGCCCCAGCTCGCCCTGCAACTGCAAAGGCATGAGCAGCCGCCTGAGCAGCGCAAGTACACATCCGACTGCGACCATGACTGCGACCTCTGCGATCCCGGCAGCTCCCGCGACGAACGATGCGAACTGCAATGGGGAGATCCCGCCCACTGGGTACGCAGGCCCGATGGCAGCCGCGTCTGGGTCACGCCGCCCATCCTCCTGGTGTCCATAGGCCCCAACCCCGGCAAACCTCCCTCGCCCGGAAACAGCAACGACGGCATGCCCGGCGGCGGGTTTGAAGATCTGGACCCCGTCGTCGTCGAAGACAGCCGCGACCCCCCGCCGTCCCGCCCCTCCCTGCCCCTGCCTTTCGACGCCTTCCCGCCAGGTCACGGCGGCGGCGCTGGCGGTGACGGCGGCGGCGCGGGCGGCCGTCTCCTATTCACCACTGGCGCCGCCCGCCGTCCTACGCGGGGGGGTTTCCGGCGGCGCCGCCGCGCGCTCCATCAAAGACGTCACCTACTCGAACCACCCGACGGTGCTCTCCCATCTCACCATGCCCGGCACTCTCGCTCGTAGTTCTTC
>NZ_LT964858.1:0-2620 GCF_900240305.1 Ottowia massiliensis
CCGTGCCTCTTGGCCCTGCATCGCCAGGCTTGCCCAGGCAGTGCGGGGCCATCAGTGCCCACTGCTTGTCGCTCAATACTCTTCTTTCCATGGCGGGATTGCAGCATAAGAGGGGATTCTCAACAGGTTCTAGTGCGTGTCATCAATCAGGCGAGCCATACGCCAGTCGCTGCCAGATGAATGGCACCCAGGAAGTTGCGAGCCGTCTTGTCATAACGCGTGGCGATGGCCCGGCACTGCTTGAGCTTGGCAAAGAAGTTTTCGATCAGATGGCGGGCTTGGTAAAGATGCGGGGCGTAGCCCCGAGCCGCCTTTTTGCTGCTGCGTGAGGCAATGACAACGCCTTTGCCTTGGGCCGGCAGCAGCTCGAGCACTCGTGCTTGGGCGTCATAGCCCTTGTCGGCGATCACGGTTTCGGCCGCTGTTTGAGCCAAGAGCACTTCGGCTCCTTCGAGGCCGTTCGCCTGCCTTGGCGTGAGATGAAATCCGGTGGCCCAGTGCATCCGCCGCCGCGTGAATCTTGGCGCTCAGCCCGCCGTGGCTGTGTCCGATGGCTTGCGGCGCCCCCTTTTGCCCCAGCACCGTGCTGGCCCGTGCTGGCGCGCTCGCGCGATGGTCGAGCCGATCATCGCGTACTCGTTGCCGGCCTGCTGCGCCAGGGCTTCAAAGACCCGTTGCCATACACCCCTGTGGCTCCAGCGGCTGTGGCGCAGGTGCGCCACCTGGAAGTCTCCGAAACCGTCGCGCAACGCGTATCTTCTGGTCATGGCCCTTCTTCTGGGTTCTCGCCCGCAGGCTTCAGGCTCGGCACTTGATGATTGATGACAAGCCCTAACAAGCCTGTCATCCTCGGAGGCAAAGGAATTCGCTTCTGAATTCATAGCATGATATCCTAGTGGAATATGCGCAGAAGCCATATTTTTCCCCATCTAATTTGCTCCTGTTTTCAAAGCAATCCGCCAGCGGTCTTTCGCCCTGCCCTTCTCTGCGCGCCCATGCAACGCCTCATCAACCGCCATGCCAGCCCAACCGCCTTCCGGCGCGCCGCCAAAGCCCGCAGCTGATCAATGAACACCGCCGAAGCCAAACGCATCCTCGAAACCGCCCTGATCTGCGCGCGCCAGCCGCTGACGCTGCGCGACATGCGCGCGCTGTTTGACGGCGCGCTGGCCGCCGACACCCTCAAAACCCTGCTGGCCGATTTGCAAAACGACTGGGCGCCGCGCGGCGTGGAGCTGGTGTGCGTGGCCAGCGGCTGGCGCTTTCAGAGCCGCCCTGAAATGCGGCCCTGGCTTGAGCGCCTGCACCCCGAAAAGCCGCCCCGCTACACCCGCGCCACGCTGGAGACGCTGGCCATCATCGCCTACCGCCAGCCCGTCACGCGCGGCGACATTGAAGACATACGCGGCGTCACCGTCAGCACCCAGACCATCAAGCAGCTGGAAGAGCGCGGCTGGGTGGAAGTGATTGGCTACCGCGAAACCGTGGGCCGCCCCGGCCTGTATGCCACCACGCGGCAGTTTCTGGACGACCTGGGCCTGGCCTCGCTGGAGCAGCTGCCCGCCATCGAGGCGGGCGAACCGGGGCAGGAGCTGGCGCAGGCGCTGGAAGCGGCGGGCCTAAATCCGTCTGAAGCTCCTGAAGCGGACAGCGCGGCAGCAGGAAATGCGCCAGGCAGCGCAGCGGAAGACGCGGCCAGCGCCAAAGCGGGCGGCGGCGCCCCGTCAGCCAGCGCCCCCGCCGCCCCGCAGGCCGCTACAGATGCCGGCCTTCACCGCCCGCAAGACCCCGCCCCGGCAGAACCCGCCGCCATCGCAGGCGAAGCGGCCAAAGCGCCCGCCCCCGCCAAGCTGCCCGCCGTTGATGCGCCCGCTGCGGCCCCTGAAGCGCCGCCTCCCGCCGCGCTGCCCGACCCGGCCCGCCCCCTGCCCGTGGATGCCTATCTGCAAACCGAGCTGATCGCCCTGCTGCGCGGCGGCCACGCCAGCCGCGAAGCCATCGCGCAAACCCTGCTGGCAGAAATGCTGCCCGAAGGCAGCGATGCCGCCGAAGCCGCCGCCTGGGTGGATGCCCAGCTCGCCGCCCTGCGCCAGGAGCAGCAGGGCTGGCCCGCCGTCACCGACTGCGACCGGCTCGATGCCGCCTTTGCCGCCCTGCGCCAGCAAGGCATCGTCTGCCTGCCGCACGCGGGCGACACGCCAGGCGACGGCCTGGCCGCCTTCCGCCAGGCCCTGGCCGCAATGCCCGAGCACGAACGCGCGCGCGTTACCGGCTACTGCTTCTTTCATGGGCAAGATTTGGCCCGCGCCCTTTCCGACCATCTGCTCTGGCTCACCTTCGGCCCCCACCCGCAGCAAAAGCCCCCGCAGCAAAAAGCCTGCGCGCAGCAGACAGGCCGCCTCATCGCCGCCGCGCTTGAAAACGAGGGCCTGCGCGCCGAGTGGAGCTGCAGCGGGAGCAGCGCTGGCGGCGAGCGCATCTGCGTGCAGCCCTTCACCTGGCAGCGCCGCATCGGCTGAACAGGCCCGCAGCAAGGCCCCGCCGCCTTCCCGTCACGGCTGTCTCCCTGACAATTGCCCCCTTTGCCCGTCTGCCGAAAGCCCGCCATGCCCCGCCGCCC
>NZ_LT964859.1:0-2263 GCF_900240305.1 Ottowia massiliensis
GTCCACACCCGCCCCCTCGCCTGAAGCGGCCCCCAGCCTCGCCGTCAGGCAACTGAACCACGCCTGGGCCACCCGCAGCGTGCTGGAAGACATCGGCTTTACCCTGCCCGCAGGCCGCGCCATCGCGCTGGTCGGCCCTTCCGGCTGCGGCAAAACCACCCTGCTGCACCTGTGCGCGGGGCTGCTGACCGTGCAGGAAGGGCAGATTGACAACCGCTTTGCCCGCAGCGCCATGCTCTTTCAGCAGCCGCACCTGCTGCCGTGGCAAACCGTGCTCGGCAACATCGCCCTGGGCCTGAAAGCGCGGCGCACGCCCAAAGCCGCGCGCCTGGCCGCCGCCCGCCGCATGGGCCACGCGCTGGGGCTGGACGACATCGCCCTGGCGCAGTTTCCCGGCGAACTCTCCGGCGGCATGCAAAGCCGCGCCGCCCTGGCCCGCGCCCTCGTGCTGGAGCCGGATTTGCTCTTGATGGACGAGCCGTTTGCCGCGCTGGACATCGGCCTCAAAGGCCAGATGCACCGCCTGCTGCTGGCCGAAATGGCCCGCCGCCAGCTGGCCGTGCTCATGATCACGCACGACGTGATGGAAGCCGTCACCCTGGCCGACACCGTCATCGTCATGGCCGGGCAGCCCGGCCGCATGGTCTGGCGGCTGGACCTGTCCCTGCCGCCCGCCCAGCGCGGCGACGACTGGGTCTACCGCCAAACCAGCCTGCTGCTCGCCCAGCCCGCCGGGCGCAGCCATCGGCAGGCGTGGCGGGCAAGGCAGATGAAGCGGAGGGCGGGCTGGCCAGCGGCAGCGCCGTTGCCGCCGCAACGCCTGCCGCCAGCGCGCGCTGCTGAAGGCCAGCGGAAAAGGGGCCGCCGCGCCGCTTTGCCAGCCGGGGCGGGCAAGCCTGCGCCGTCAAGCTGAATCAAAAACAGGAGCGAATCCAGAGGGTCAAAATGCCGCTTCGCACAATTTCCTCTAGGACATCATGCTATGGATAGAGGAGCTGAAAAGTGCCATCCATCCACTGCGCATGGCCCCGCCTGAAATGCTGCCCGCGCCCCGGACAGCCGATTGATGCGCAGAAAGCCTGGCCCAGGCGTCTGCGCTTTTTTGGCCCCTTGCGGCCAGGCTTTGAACAGGCCTTCAGGCCAGCAGGGCCTGGGCGAATTCGCGGGCGTTGAAGGTTTGCAGGTCTTCGAGTTTTTCACCCACGCCGATGAAATAGACGGGCACGGGCTTTTCGCGGGCGATGGCGGCCAGCACGCCGCCTTTGGCGGTGCCGTCGAGCTTGGTGACGATCAGGCCCGTGAGCTGAATGGCCTCGTCAAAGGCCTTGACCTGCGCCAGCGCGTTCTGGCCGGTGTTGCCGTCAATGACCAGCAGCACTTCGTGCGGGGCGGTGGCGTCGGCCTTGGTGACGACGCGGCGGATTTTTTGCAGCTCCTGCATCAGGTGCGCCTGGGTGTGCAGGCGGCCGGCGGTATCGACCAGCACGGCGTCCACCTGGCGGGCGCGGCCGGCGGCCACGGCGTCGAAGCTGACGGCGGAAGGGTCAGCGCCTTGCTGGCTGATGATTTCCACGCGGTTGCGGTCGGCCCACACGCCCAGCTGCTCGCGGGCGGCGGCGCGGAAGGTGTCGGCGGCGGCCAGCAGCACGGAGCAGCCCGCGTCGGCCAGGTGGCGCGTGAGCTTGCCGATGGAAGTGGTTTTGCCCGCGCCGTTCACGCCCGCCACCATGATGACGGTGGGGCAGTACTCACCCACGACCAGCGGCTTTTGCAGCGGCGCAAGCAAATCGGCCAGCGCGTCGGCCAGCAGGGCGCGCACCTGGGCGGGTTCGGTTGCGCGGGCCTGTTTGACGCGCTGGCGCAAGTCGTCCAGCAGGTATTGCGTGGCGGCCACGCCCGCGTCGGCCATGAGCAGGGCGGTTTCCAGGTCTTCATACAGCGCTTCGTCAATTTGCGTGCCGGTAAAGACGGTGGTGAGGCTGCTGCCGGTTTTTTTCAGGCCGCTTTTGAGGCGGACGAACCAGCTTGCGCGGTTCGCTGGCAGGGCAGCTTCAGGCGCGGCGGCAGGGGCGGGCGCGGGTTCAGCCTGCGGTCTCTTATAAACATCTGACGCTGCCGACGAGCCTACGCGCGTCCATTTCGCTGGTCCCCGCCCCCTGTACAACAAAAAAGAACAATCTATCCCTCTGCGCGCCACCACATTCCGAATGTCTGACTCTACACCTCCCATCCACTCGTATCCTAGACACAGACGACTCTATGT
>NZ_LT964860.1:0-2121 GCF_900240305.1 Ottowia massiliensis
GCGGACAGATCATCGAAACGCTGGACTTTGATGCGTTTGGCAATGAAGAAGCAGGCGCTGCGAAAGAGAGCAGACACCGCTACACGGGCGAGAGCTACGACAGCGCCACGGGGCTATACCACCTCAGGGCCAGGGACTACGACCCGAAAACGGGGCGCTTCATCTCGATGGATGAACACCCAGGCAGCCAGAGCATTCCGCTGACGCTGAACAAGTATCTGTATGGCAATGCCGATCCGGTTAATCATATGGATCCGGGCGGGAATTTCTCGCTGGTCATGTCAATGCCCAGCTTTAATCTGAATATGGCGTTGCCCACAGCGGCTTATGCAACTTCAATTCTTGTTGGGGGAGCTGTTATTGCTGATCCGCGAAATAGGAAATTTTCTGTCTGGGATGTCATAGCTGTTTTAATGTTCAACTCGGTTGTCGATTCAATATCAACAGCTGTCCCGGCCAATCCTCCAAAAGATAGGTATGAAGGACACCATACAATTCCGGTTTATCTTTGCGGTAGCATGGATCAAAAACGCTCCGGAATTAGAAGCGACCTTCATGATTTGCTGCATGCAGAGTTAGCATCAATCAAGCTGACGTTAGATATTGCGGAAAAACATGCAACAAAAACAGTTGGATATCACCGTTCGCAGTCTATATTAAAAATAGCCCAAACAATGCCAGGTCGGCAGGCAATAGCGCGTGCTATCTATATGGTGTATGCGAGTGGTGATTGGTTAGATAAAGGCAATCGCCCTATCGGCAAGGTATTTGAAGAAGAGCAGCCGTTCTTCGTTTCTGGAGCGAAGACATCGCTCCCTTGGTGTACAAGGAATGGAGCTCCATAATGCAATATATTCAAGCTGATGAATGGGATTTGTCATCCCTTTCCTTGAAGACTACACACGACTTGAGAAAAGAAGACATCCCTGTTTGTTTGCAGACAGAGATTGTTTGTGGGAATGAAAAAGTCATTCTGATGAATATATTTGCACCAAGGAACTATATATTCTGGAATTTTGCAGACAGTTATCGCGCTTTCTCTTTTGGGCAATCCGCATTTCAAAATTACCTGGCTACTCGCCAAGATTGGAAAGAACGACTTATAGAAATTAACGAATTGTGCAATCCCGCAAACGATAGTTTTTTTTCATATCATCTGTTTGGTGGCTTGACGCGTGGGTTTAATGATGTATTTAATGATTATGACCATGAGGATATAAATCCTGCCTTGATGGATGGTTTTCATTGCAGTATCGCCATGCATGCATATATGTATGAAAATATGAGAAAATATTTAGAATTGCAGCTGGAATATTTTGGCAACAATGCCTTTGTGAAAGATTTTGCGGGAGATCTATTTTCATTCGGAAATGAAGAATCATACAATAATATTTTTAGGATGGTGATATCGGAAAAAAATATAAATCAACTTCATGCTCGCATACCTGATTTTGGTAAATGCAAGATGAATAAAGCAGCATTTTTCCATGCAAAATTGCGTTCGCCAGATTTTTGGCCTCCAAGTGAAAAAGAAAATATTCCATTGGACTTGATGAGTGAGATATTGAAGGCGAGAGCAAGCTGGGTTATTTCAAATCTTCGCCTCACATCTATAGCAATAGCAAAGAATGTCATTAATGATCGAATCTGGGGTGTTCCCAAGTATGCAGATATTCGAAACGAGCTAAGAAGGATGTTCGATACTGAGTTAGCTAAATTTCCGGTAATTCAGACCAACCCTTATGAAAATAATATATATGATTGCCCAACCTTTTAGATGAGCGTCATATCCTGATGATCTTGCATTAAATATTGATTTAAATAGCCTTGCAGTAAGATTGAGTTCTTTAGATTGTGTATGTTTTCCGTTAATTGCTATTCTTGCTGTGCTATTGCGTTTCCTTCTTTTTAGCGCATGCTTGCTAATTAGCGCCACGGTCACGGCGCAAGACTGGTATGCCGTGACAGACCCGTTGGACACAGACGAACCGGTAGCGCGCATCAGCAGCCCGGGCGACTCTGCGGACATCGTGGTGGCGGACGTCACGGAGCCGGCGGCCATCCTGGGCCAGGCCACGGACAGCCACTTTGCCGAATACGAGCTGCTCATCAGCGCAGCCG
>NZ_LT964861.1:0-2085 GCF_900240305.1 Ottowia massiliensis
TTTTGAGCTGGCCGTTTTCGTCGGTGTCGGCAATGGGGCGCAGGCTGTCCTGGTAGATCAGCCCGTATTGCAGCTGGCCGTTCTTCTTTTTGCCTATGCGCCGGTTGAGCGGGTCGATCAGGTATTCAATTTGCGCGCCATCGGGCAGGGTGACCAAGCGACCAAGCGCAGGTTGCCCAAGCTGTCGTAGGTGTAATGGGTGACTGAAATTTCTAATTACGGCAATCCATCCTTATTGTTTGTCCATCTTTATAGGCGAAATAATCAGTGCACACCTTACCCTCCTTGCATATATATCTGACTCTAATATCCATAGAACTCAATATTTCTCCAGGAGTTGTTATTCCGTCTTGATTCCAATCCATTTCCTTTAGTGAGTAATCATGCAGTAGATAATGCCTCGACCATAATAGCCCCATCATCATCACAGAAAGCGTTATTACTATCTTTTTCATTCATCCTTTCTTGTGTTATCTAAACTCAAGTTCGTATCCGATGTGCAAATTGGTAAAAAATAATTTTCGGATGATTCCATGTCTGCGAAGATTACTCTATTATGCTTTCTGTAAATAAGCTCTCTCTTGACACCTATGGTGCGCGGCACCTCTCTCTTCAGTATGTCCATATTATCGATAACTGCATTCCATTCCTTTGTGTTCAAGCATTTTTGTTCTAGTATCCGATCTAGTTCATTTTGGGCATCTCTATTACTGCATATTATATCTACAACGAAAATAAATATCAAACAAAAACCAGCAAGAGATATCTTTCGATTAATTGATGGAAGTGTTATTAATAATAAGATGACTATGCTCATCATAGATATAAAATATGAATGCACTACAATCCAAAATATAAATAGTACTACATGCAACAAGATAAATAAAATATTGCTGACAGCAAACATTATGGTAATCTAACGCGAATATATTTAAAGACGGATAATTATAATTTTATAGGTCGCATCTTATCTTGGTAGGTTTTATTTTAACGAGAGAGTACGGAGCAGAATTGATATATAAACAATTATTATGCCTGCCAATATGATAGTCACTTGCAAACACGATATATCGAACCGTGATTACTCCTGCATTTGGTTCAAGCAGGTTTTTTTCCATCTCTGATTCGATTGATTTATTGTTAATATTCATGGCATGCATCATTAGAGATATATATAATATACTGAATAGGATGAAACAACTCAACCATTTTACAGGCAATTGTTTTCCGGAAATAAGAATAAAAGGGATCATGCAGCTTAATATCAGCATCATTCCCGCTGTTGTTATGCCAAACAAACTGGAAAAGAAGTCCCCGGCAACAATCGCGCATAATCCTAAAATGGCGTGAAATACAATCCATATGCCTATATTCATAGAATGCGCCATGTTATACACAATGGTTAAGGCGATTAATGCCGCTCCAAACATAATTAAAACAAGGTTGTTTGAAGCAACCAATAACAAACCTAATATTGCAAATAAAATATATGAAATATGGTGTGTATTTATTTTTTGCATGCTAACGGACATTGTTGTGCAACATAATCAGAAAAACTGTTCTGCCATGCAGCATTGATTCCTATGATTATGCCGCGCAAATCTGCGGCAGCATCGTCTAACCAAGCGCTAGAACCAGTTCCATTCGAATAAGCCGAATAAGCAGAACCGCCGGATGCATACCATCCCATAAGACTAAGGACAGCTAACCCAGCACCACGCCTTAATATTCCTGTACTTCTGGTTGCCCTGTGAGCCACCAGAACATATTGAAGATCAACACCTTCCGCATTGTAATTATTGCCCCCTTCCGATAATCCAAGACTTTCCAGAAAATCCCTTTCTTTTGTAAGATCGCCCGGAGTCATTGGCGAACCATTAATCCATGGATTATCCGGATGTTCTGCCATCTTCCATAACGCTTCACACAATGTTGGAGAGAGACCCGTCATATCCGTGATATTCACCGGATCCTGCAAGACATACCCATAAAGGTTCGAATCGCCTCCGTCAAAGAGGATGGGATCCTTGGCTGTCCATCTTCCCGTTTCGGCGTCATAGTCGCGCGCGCCAAAGCGCGTCAGCT
>NZ_LT964862.1:0-2053 GCF_900240305.1 Ottowia massiliensis
CTGATGAGACCTGCACGGCTGGGCCTAATGCCCCATTCTGCTTTGCGTCCGCCTTGCAGCGTCATAGAGCCATAAGCGCTGCATGGAACCATGGTTAGCGTATGCATCCAGTCTTGGCCGCTGATTTGCCACGCCTTTGAAAAATAGCGCCGCACCGTGGCAGCGTCCGGATGAAATGTATTGCAGTCCGGCTCTCCTGCTTCCTTTTTGCTTTCACTATAACCTTCCACCTGAATTGTTTCGATCGGCGGCAATGGCGATGGGCATAGCGTGATCGTGTCGTCTGCAAAGTCCTCTTCCAATATATCCACGCAGGTATCATGAACAGGCATTTCTTGGGCCAAAGACATGACGCCAGGCGTCATAATGAAAGGCAGGAAGGCTAGCCATTTGAAATTCATGACGATTTATCTCCATCGAGCTGTCAGCGCTTCCGAACCTGTTTTGCGGGAAACCGTTGGATGAGCAAAAACTTCCGATTCTGGTATTGAATATTCACTGTGCGGATTTCTGGCGGGGCATTGGGGCTTATGCGTGTCATCGTCTCCAAAAAAATTGCCTTCATGCACTGCGCTTGAAGGCAATTGTTGAAATGGCCGCCTGTCACCAGAATGGTGAGAAACCGCAATCCGCTTTCGAGCAAAAGAGGAAGAATTTCTGGTATGGCTCTCCTTCAATAGTGACAAGTGCCGAGCGGTTGGGGCTAAGGCCCCAGCGCGCTTTGCGTCCATCTTCCAGCGTCATTGAGCCAGAAGCCTCGCATGTAATCCAAATGAGCTTATGCATCCAGTCCTGGTCACTGATTTGCTGCGCTTTCGAGAAATAGCGCCGCACTGTAGCGGCATCTGGCCTGAATGTATTGCAGTCTGGCTCTTGCGCCTTTGCATCACCACTGCTGCCTTCCACGTGAATGGTCTTGATGGGCGGCAATAATGAGGGACATAGCGTGATCGTATCGTCTGCGAAATCCTCTTCCAATATATCCACGCATGCATCATAAACAAGCATCTCTTGGGCCAAAGACATGATGCTAGGCGTCAGAATGAAAGGCAGGCAGAGTAGCCATCTGAAATTCATGACGATCTACCTCCACTGGGCTGTCAGCGCTTCCGAACCCGTTTTACGGGAAACTGTTGGATGGGAAAAAACTTCCGACTCTGGTATTGAGAATTCGTTGCGTAGCTGCTGCGTCAGCCATTGAAGGGACTCATTCTGCTGGGTTGTAACTTGCTCAAATACCAAATATTTATCCTTGGTTTTACTTTCTTTAATTTCGTGCCTCATCTGGCTAGCAGCATCAGCCGACAGATTTTCATATTTCAGCGTCTTCCCGTCTGTGGTGGTGGTAATCAGGAAGTTGAAA
The DNA here is from genome assembly GCF_900240305.1 of Ottowia massiliensis. Taxonomy (NCBI): domain Bacteria; kingdom Pseudomonadati; phylum Pseudomonadota; class Betaproteobacteria; order Burkholderiales; family Comamonadaceae; genus Ottowia; species Ottowia massiliensis. The sequence goes on from NZ_LT964862.1 coordinate 1,364, forward strand.
CTGCCATCCGGATTACGGGTTTCCTGATGACTTTTGGCCTTGTAAGCCATGCCTACCAGTTCAATTCCAATGGAGTCGCTATTGGAGGGGAAGCGCTCCCCCGCCGGTTTCTTGCTTTCCCGCTGGTTTTCTTTTGTAGGGTTGTGTTTTTCATTCAGCTTCGTTTCTTCAGGCGAGCAGCTCTTTTCTTGCGCGCAGCGGCTTCTAAGTGGCCCCACATGGTTTGTTTTCCGCTTCAGCGAAGCGGTCTGGTAAATGGTTCCGTCCTTGTCAATCAGAAAGTGGGCGCCATTGGCCTTGTCCTTTGCGTAGCTGTTCAAGGTTGAATTGACTGAAGGAGACTGGGTCTGGTGAACGATCAGCCCATTCACCTCTGGCATTTCTCCGCGCTCAATCTTCGGGCTGATGGTTTCGCGCCCTGCCGCCGTTTTCAGCAGGACTCTTTCATGCTGGACGTGGCCTTTGTCGTCAATGTTGAGCTGGGAGGCGCCGGTTGCCGCGCCTTTGGCGTTTGCCGCTGCGGCTTGCTGCTGGCCTGCCAGGGGCGGGCGGGCATCGCGCGCCATCCGCGTGAGCGTTTGGCTGTTGCCGGCTGGCTCTTTTACACAACTGGCGCTGCCGACGGTCTTTAGCGTGTTCGTGTGCGGCGGCCGCGCTACGTTGTGACACACAATCTTGTGACTGACTCAG
>NZ_LT964863.1:0-2027 GCF_900240305.1 Ottowia massiliensis
CCATTGCACGGTGCAGCCGTTCAGGCTCATGCCTTGCGGGGCGCGCGTGAGGCTGCACGTCAGCGGCGCGCCTTCAGGGTCGGTGGCTTGCAGGGCGTAGCTGTAGGCGCTGCCCACTTGTGCTTGCGCAGGCGGCGTGCTGGTGATGCGCGGCGGCTGGTTGGCGGGCGGCGTTGGTGTAGGCGTGGGCGTTGGGGTTGGCGTCGGCGTGATGGCGCTGATCACCAGCGTGACGTTCTGCGTGGCGCGCGCGCCCTTGGCGTCTGCCACGGTGAGCATCAGCGGCCAGCGGCCCGGTTTGGGCTGCGGCCAGGTGATGAGACCGCCTGCGGTGATGTTCATGCCTTCGGCTTGTGTGCCCAGGGTGTAGGTGACGGCGTCGCCGTCGGGATCGCTGGCCTGCACCTGGTGGCTCAGACGCTGGCCTTCCTGGCCCGTGGCAGGCAGCATGTTGCTGATGACGGGCGGGCGGTTGCGGCTGTCGCTGATTTGCAGCGCATAGCTCTGGCTGGCGATCAGCCCCGTGCGGTCGGTGGCCGTGAGGGTGACGGCGTATGTGCCGGCCAGGCCAGGTTGCGGCCAGGCGATGAGGCCGCTGGCTGCGTCCACGCTCATGCCGGCGGGCGATTGGGAAAGGGCGTAGGTGACGGCGCCGCTGCTTGCGTCATCAGGGTCGCTGGCGTGCGCGGCGTAGCGGTAGGGCTGGCCCGTCTGGCCTGTCAGCGGCGGCTGGCTGTCAAAGCGCGGCGGGCGCGTCAGCGGCTGGCCCGGCTGCCATTCGGGCGGGGCAGAGCTGGCGATGGGGGCGGAAGAGCAGGTTTCCTCGCCTTGGCCGTTCAGGGGGCGGACGCTGTAGTACCAGGTCTGTCCAGCGCTCACGCCTTCATCCAGCCAGGTGCTGTAGCGCGAGGCGGTCTGCCCCAGCCGCTGCCAGGGGCCTTGCGGCAAGGCGGCGCGGTAGATGGCGTAGCCGTGTGCACCGATGTCGCTCCAGACAAGCTGCACCTTGCCGGGCTTGGCGCGGGCGCGCAAGTCCGCCAGACAGGCGGCCTGCGGGGGCACGCGGGCCGAACCAAAGGCATCCACATAGACATAGCCGCCATGCGCGCCATGCGCACAGTCGGCGGCAAGCACGCGCACTTCCACGGTGTGGCCCAGGCGGCTGTCAGGCACTGGAATATCCACGTCGATGAAAGGCGTGGCGCGCCAGGTGCGGCCTCCAAGAAGGGTGGTGTGGGTGATGCGCCCGGGCTGGCCTGACCAGGCGAAGTCGTCATAGATGACTTCATCTGTCGTCACATCCTTGAGCTGCACATGAAAGTAGGGCTGCGCCGCAGGCGGGTGGCTGGGGTCTTCCAGCACGGCGGCGTAGGCAAAGCGCACGTGCAGTTTGCCGTCTTGCGGGTCGCGGTCGGCGGCAGTGATGACAGCGCTTTGATTCAGGGCGTTGATGTGCTTCCCGCCCAGCTCGTCATTGACCTTGGCCGTGTAGTGGCCCGCGCGCGGCAAGTCCAGGTGCGGCGCGCGCGGATCAAACGTAGCGCCCAAAACGCCGCCCAGCCGCTGGCCGCCCGCGACGATGACAATGCTGCTGGCGCTGTAAGGCTGACTGCCCCGCAGGCCGGAATTGATGCCGTGGCTGCTTTGCCAGCCGCTGGTATCGCCCGTCTCGAAGCCGCCGTTGTCAAACAGGGCGTGAGCGGGCTGCACGGGCGCGAGCCAGCCCGTCAGCAAAACAGCGGCGCAAACCAGCGCAGACAGCACCGCCAGCAGGCGGCGGGCAGAACCGGCAGAACCGGTTTGACGGCTGTCTTGCTTGCGCCGCTGGCTGCGGCCCAAGCCGCCAAAGCGCCCATAGCACGCGCCCAGCAGCAGCGACAGTGCGCCCAGCGCAAGACCGCCGGGGCCAGGCACAGCGTGCAGGCCCGCTGGCGCCGGGCCTGGGCCTGGCGTCGGAGTCGGAGTCGGAGTCGGAGTCGGAGTCGGAGTCGGAGTCGGAGTCGGAGTCGGAGTCGGAGTCGGGGTCG
>NZ_LT964864.1:0-1821 GCF_900240305.1 Ottowia massiliensis
AACTGGAACATTTGTCAATCGACGGGCGGCGCAAGCTGCCGTTTTGCATCTTTCATGCGCTGCTGGGGCGCTGGCTCCGGTGGACCTTGCTGGCCATGCTGGCGCTGGGCTGGCAGGCGGCGATGGCGACGCCAATTTATGTGGAGCCTGGGTCGGAAATCGTGGTGGATGTTCCCAATCCACAGCCGGGCATACCGGTGGATGAATTCGAGATGAAGTTTTCATTCATCCGGCTGGAAAAGGGTCTGCATGGCAAGGCCAGATTCAAGGTCGTCGATGCCAATCACGGAGATTTGACGGGTATTGAAGTGCCATCGGAGTTGCTGTTGGACAGTCCGGGGCCGACGGCTGAAGTCAAATTCAAACCCCGGTTTCTGAAAGAAGGGTGGTATGGCATCACCGTTGATTTTGAATCTAATGAATTCAATGGTGGCGTACGATTCAGTATTTTATTGTACCGCGAAAAAGTCTATTATAACTGGATTGGAAGCAACTTATTATCGTCTATGGCTAGTTATCGCCTGAAGGATAATCGTGAATATCAAAAATTAGTTTCCAAAGTTAATCAAAAACAAGCTCAGTGGGAAAAAAATCACTCTGAAAGAAGTTATGACAACCCCTTTGAAAAATGGTTGACGAAAGAGGAGTTGGATCGTGTTACAGACATTTTCTCGCAAGAGAAGAAGAACCTGTATGAGGACATATACAGGAATTCCAACGCATGGAAAGAGAAAAAGAAAGAAAGTCAATCTCCCAAAACGTCAAAGGGTGACATAGTGACTATTCGGGCAAAATTTGCTATTGATCACAAATTTTCAAAATTTATGCCGCTGCATGGCGCTGTTGTTAGAGTGACATATAGAGAAAATCCCCCTCCTGGAGTCGGAGAATTGATAGCTTATGGCAGATTGGATGAGAAGGGTGAATTTAAATTCACGTCCCCTATAGATGACTTGAAGTATCAGGTTCAACTATTAGGGAAACATGACAAATTCGGCATTGATATTTTTGAAACTTCCGGAAAATTTATTCCATTGAAGACCAATTTCGATCAAGGGACTGATATAAATATAAAGCCTGATGATACGCATAAAGACAACAAATTCCACATCAGCGAAGCCGAAGCCAACTCCTGGTCCGTCTTCCAGGCCCTGTATGAGCTGACGGAGCATGTCAAACCCATCGCAGGCATTCCCGAAGCGCCCGTTTTCAAGAAAGTCGTTACCAATCGTCCGGAACCGCTGCAAGCCTATCAATTGGGATTGACGGAGGCAGGCAAAAAGGTCTCAGAAATGCATTTGGGATCCTTGAAGTCATTTGACTGGGACACCATTGCACATGAATATGGCCATGCTGTAGCGCATCTGCAAGGCGCTACCAAGAATCCAGGCGGCTTTCATGACGGAAGCAACCATTACGACATTGAAAAAGATCCCGCTGGCAATGCCTTGCAAACCTACCATAACAAGGAATTATCCAACGCACTGGTATTTGACGAAGCGTATGCTACGTGGTTTGCACTGAACTTCTGGAAGGAACGCCGGTATCCCGGTGGAATTCCATGGTTGGGTGATCATTTCTATAACCAGACCGTGGAGATTCAAAAACCGCTAAGTCAACTGGATCTTGAAAGCAACGCAAAACCCTATGGCATGAGAGACAAGGTATTTGGCGAAGACAGCGAAATCAGCGTGGGCCGGCTGCTGTGGGACATAACGGATGGAAATAACGAACCCAACCAGCGTGCGCTATGCGAGCAATACTGCCAGGACGCCATCACAGTGCCTTTTGCCAGCGTTTCGGCCAGCGCCATTTACCCCG
>NZ_LT964865.1:0-1765 GCF_900240305.1 Ottowia massiliensis
CGCGCCTTGCCCGGCGGCGCTGATCAGGGCGGCCGCATCCAGCGGCACGGCCTGCTGAAGATCCATGCCGTCGCTGTAGGTGTATTGCTTGAAGCTGGCGTCCATGGGAATCCAGGCGTCGGGTGTGTAGCGGGTGCAAAGTGAACAAGGTTCAAAGAAGCAGCCTGACTTGCTCCTTGATTGATAGCATGAAGTCCCCGTACTTACTGCGGCAAATGGATTTTTGATAGGGCTGAATTTGCTCCTGTTTTTGATGCTGCAAGAGGCTGGTGATGCGGCATTGACAGTCTTGGTGAATCCGGCCTTGATTGCGTGATCATTCTCCCGCAACGAAATGAGGCGAAGCCTTTTTCTCGCACTGCTGTTCATGATGGCCTGATTGAAGTCATCAGCAGGCAAACCTTCTTTGAGTGGCAAGGCGGCACTATTTCAAAGATAAGGTGAATTGCCTTCTTTCAGCCTTTTGCGCACTTCCGCAAAAGTTTTGTCCAGTTCCCAGGGGCCAATATGTTCCATTGACTCGGAAGAATGATCAAGCTCTCTCATTATATAGAGATAATTTAATAACCTGCACGCCAATCTTGTATATTCCTTATATATCTCCCCGAAATAATCAAATATTATGTTTTTGATTTCATTTCCATCTCCAATCTTTAAGAATAATTCCAAGGCGGCATGCTTTTGATTAAAATCCAGCCGAGGGTATATTCCCAGCAAGTTTTCTATAATATATTTACAAGCCTCGCTGTCAATTTTTCTTTCATTACCAAGTCGTTCCCATAGGTCAAGTATTGCTCGCTCCTTCTTGGTTCCTCTTCTTCTCTTTATTTCCTCCATAGCGGTCACATACCATTCCATATTTACTCCTTGAAGTTAGTCCCGTAAAGATTTTCCACATCAATACGGAAGCATGTTTTTTTATACATCTGTTGTGTCGTGGCAGGCCGAATATTTCCGACTTCAGAGATACCAGTTGGTGGAAATCTTCTCAAATTTTCTATCGCCGTTGCTCCCATCGCTGTTAGATTCGGAAAAAACCTGTTTGGAATCCAAGGCGCTACTGCCGCTCTCGCCAGTAATCTTCCCATACCTTGTTCAGCTTGTGCAATGGTTACACCGACACCAATTTCTCCTTTAATAACTTCTCCAGGCAGGGTATTCAATGTCGTGCCTCCAAAATTATTGCAATACTGACTCTCTTGAATCTGTATTCTCACTCTGGGTTGTTGACATTTCTGGTTTCCACCTGATGCAGCATTGGCATTCGTGGAAATGATGGCTAATGCAGTCAATACGGCTGCTGGTAACCCGCTGCCAGCGGTCAGTGCTGCCACAAGCGCTGCGACAGCCAGAACGACAAGAATGGTTAAAACTGCTTCTTGAATGGCCTCCTTGTGACATTCCCAAATTTCAGATATGGTATTCATGGCTGAATAGACGGCCAGCACACCAATGGAATAGGTAGTACGCAGGAATGTGGGATCCATAGAGGTTGGTGGAGCATCAACGCTGAAAAAGCGCATGACCTTTAGACCAGACTCATCAAAAAGAAGATTCCCTCCATTCCCACTCCCTTCTATGATATAAGCCCCGGCCCCGGTTTCCGGATCAATAACAATATACCCAAACCCCTTCCATCCGTGCTTGTTGATGCTCTTCTCACGCACGGTCACTTCCTTGCCGGCATTGACGGCATTCCTGATTTCACTGCCCACTTCTCCGCCTATGGGCAACTTTTGCAGCGCCGTCTGCGCATTCTGTTTGT
>NZ_LT964866.1:0-1756 GCF_900240305.1 Ottowia massiliensis
CGGCCTGGCCCGCTCTGGCAGCGCTGGCTTTGAGGGCCGCATGGGCGTTGCAGACGCAGCAGGCGCTTGCGCGCGGATGCGCTCGATCTGCTCTCTCAAGTTCAGCCCGCGCGCGTTGCGGCCTATGACTTGTCCGCCCAGGCGCGAGAGTTGCTCAATCTGGCTGCCGCGCAGGCCAGCGGCGACCGTAGAGCGTCACATAACGACATGTGGCTCTATATTTCTAAAAACCATTCCAGATTCACCATGAAAAATATCTATCTGATCAATTTCCCATGAAGGCAACTCAATGGGAATAAATATTTCCGACGGGAATGGGGCGCTGCACATCATGTCAATGATGGCTGTTCCCAGTTCCCTTTGTACAGCTTGTAGATCAAGGCCCTTTCCATTATCAAAATGTACCAAGAAGTCAGTAACAACTATCCTGTCTTTTTCTTTTTTTCCAAAAAAATGAGGGGCAACGACACCTCCCCGACTGACACTTATTCTCGCAATTGGCAGAGCCTTCATGTCCGTAATCCATTCTTCAATATTTTCTTCGTTACGCTCAACATTTTTTAACGGCCAATAGCATTTGCCGCGTTGCACAATAAAGCACATATCATAGTTGAGCATTTGATGTTTTAACATTACCCAAAGTTCTGGCTTTTTTCTTGCATCCAATGAATATAACATTTTTACCTCCATCTGGTTCCATGCGGTTTTTCGTAGAACCGTTCAATCAATGCTGCCCTTTCAGAAAGATAGTCACGAATCAGTTCTCTGCGAGCAGTGTCATCCCTCAATATTCTAGCCAGTCTGATCTCCTGGAGATATTGCCTTCGTTCAGAGGCAACTCTTGTTCTGGGATTAGTGCTAAGATAATATCTTGAACCTGGAAAACCCAAGGCGGCATCATCTAAATAATGACCATACTCATGCCTGAGTGCGGCAATTGATGCATCGGGATCAATAACCATATTTCCGGGTTTTCCTGAGCTTGACGCAGGGCCATATGCAAACTCTCTTGTACGAAAGCTGACTTCCACACCATTTCTTCGCAGATCCGACATTATCTGATCATATTCATGCCGGTTGTTTATTCTGGCTGGCCCAAGAGCGTTGAAAAGCCTGTCTCCGCCTGAATTAAATGCTATGTTGCCAGTAGGCAACATAGCTGCTGGCTTTCTCATATGTTGTGCTAATTCAGCAGCTTCTGGTATTCCCGGCCGTGTCAAAGCCGCAGGCCCCAGCAGTCCATTCATTGCAGCTGCGCCATGCAGCGCCGCTTGCAGCCGGGCCACGTTGGCGTCACTGGCATTTGCCGCCATTTCGCCGCGCGCCCAGTACTGGCCTGCCAAGCTGGCATTGTTGAGGCTGTTGTAGGCCTCTGTGCCTAGCGCCTCGACCATTGCCAAGGGCGTGACGCCCAGGCCCAGGGCAGCGTAAACCGCCCTGTCCATCCAGCTGGCATCCGGATCCATCATGCCTTGCGTGGCCATGCGCATGCGCTCCTGATAGAAACCATGCGCGGGGGCATAGAGGTTCTCAACAGGCGGCAGCGGAGCTTGTGGCCTTTCAGCGGAAGGCCTGTGGCTTGTTTCAGGCCGCGCAGCTTGCGGCAGCCCCAGCCTTCTGGCGTTTTCTACGGTCGGCGCCAAATCCTGCGGCCTGGCCCACTCTGGCAGCGCTGGCTTTGAGGGCCGCATGGGCGTTGCAGGCGCAGCAGGCGCTTGCGCGCGGATGCGCTCGATCTGCTCTCTCAAGTTCAGCC
>NZ_LT964867.1:0-1631 GCF_900240305.1 Ottowia massiliensis
ACAAACGGTTGAGCCGGGCCAGCTGAGTGGCCTTTAATCATCCGGCAGCCAAGCCCGTAAATGCTACCCAATTAATGGAACAAGAACTTCGAGCTTGACGCAATGATTTATTTGCCATAGTCGCCATAAAGAACTCATATGCAGCGCTGGCGCATGCGCAGCGGTTGCATTGGTCTAGCGGATGGCCAGTCATTCATGCGGGCGGGTTACTCACTTCCGGTTTCTTCGGAAGAAAAACCTTGACTGAAACTTCGCCCGTTAGCCTGTTAACTAAAGTTTCTGTTAATACAACAGCATCTTCAGGGCGTTTCCCCGCAAGATATAATTCAAAAATACCAAAATCACCTTCAAAACCTGAACCAAGCGTCAGATTTTTCATTTTTTCTTTTTCCCAAACATAATTTTTCAAAGCGCTTCGTGTAGCTTCTCGCGCAATGGGTTCCATTTCTTTTAAACTCAGCTTGCGAATTTTTTTTGTCATGGCTGCCATCCTTCCAGACTATCCCCATCCGGGGTAAATATCCGGCGTCTGCCTTCACTATTAAATAATACACTCCGTTGCTGTCCCATTGCTTCCAATACGGCTCTATCTCCTTCTGAAGACCTTAATACATTCAGTTCACTGCCTGGATGGGTATGCGAAGACCAACGCCACCCTTGGCGGGCCAATTCACGTCCCATTTCTGGAGTAACGGGCACGGAAGTGTGATTGCCGCGAATAATCAGCCTGCGCCCGCCGACAGAGAACATGGCAAATTCATCTCCCGTAGCTGCAGTGAGCGCAACCAAATCTCGCTGGCCGAAGTTATTTCCCACAATGGCGCGTGAGCCGAATTCAGGCAATTGTTCCAAGACTGCCGATTGTCTCCGATTCAATTCGCCATAGCCTCTAATAATGGCTAAAGGGTTTCCTCGCGTTGGGCTGGATGAAATACGCAATGTGATTTGTGGGGATGGCCTCGCAATGCTGTCCGCAATACGCATGGCCGCCTGGCCAATTTCCCCCACATCCCTGCCCAGCCCAGGCAAGCGATTGAGCCGCCCAAGCGCTGCGGCTCCAGCCCCGCCCATCATGGCACCGGCCGCTCCATTGGCATAAAGGTCTGCCGCCATGTCAGCGAGCGTGCGACTGCGCCAGTAATCGCTGGCTGCCCGTCCAATCAGGCCCGGGTCGCTCATCACCTGGCTCAGGCCATCAGAGATTTCTCCGCGCACACGGCCATCGAGCAGCGAAACCGTGCCTGCCGTGCCTTGCATGAAGCTGGTGAATGACCTCGCCGGTGTACGCGCCAAGGCAGCCAGTGCTGTCACAAGGCCGCCGCCATCGGCTACGGCAGCCTCATCCAGCCGGTCGATGACACCCTCGCCCCACTGCCGCATGTTGCGGTTCAGGCGTTGGCCCCAGCTAGGGTCGGCGGGCTGCTGCGCGGTTGAAGGAGCCGGGCTGCCATGCTGGGCTTCAGGCCGCGCAGTTTGCGGCAGCCCCAGCCTTCTGGCGTTTTCCACGGTCGGCGCCAAATCCTGCGGCCTGGCCCACTCTGGCAGCGCTGGCTTTGAGGGCCGCATGGGCGTTGCAGGCGCAGCAGGCGCTTGCGCGCGGATGCGCTCGATCTGCTCTCTCAAGTTCAGCC
>NZ_LT964868.1:0-1208 GCF_900240305.1 Ottowia massiliensis
TCGACGCCGATGGCCAGCCGCGCAGCCTGGCCGATTTCAAAGGCAAAGTCGTGGTGGTTTTCTTCGGCTACACCCAGTGCCCCGACGTGTGCCCCACCACGCTGCTGGAGCTGGCGCAGGCGCGCCAGAAACTGGGCGCCGAAGCCGGCCGGCTGCAAGGCATCTTCATCACGCTGGACCCCGCGCGCGACACGCCCGAAGTGCTCAAAGCCTACGTGACCAGCTTTGACGAAAGCTTCATCGCCCTGACCCCGCGCAGCCCCCAGGAGCTGGCCGCGCTGGCGCGCGAGTTCAAGATTTTTTACCGCCAGACGCCCGGCCCCATTGAAAACAGCTACACGCTCGATCACACCGCCGCCAGCTACATGTATGACCCGCAAGGCCGCCTGCGCCTGTATCAAACCTACGGCATCGGCGCTGACGCCATGGCGGCCAACGCGCGCGCGCTGCTGCACGAAAAAAGCGCGGACTGAGAGCCTGTGCAAGGTCTGCCCCGGGAAGCTTTGGGCAGGCTCTAGCCGATTTCGCTCATGCGCCCGTCAGACGAGAGCAGGGCGGCGCGCACGGTCTGGCCGGGGTGGGCGGCTTGCACGGCGGCGCGGTAGCGGGCCAGTTGCGCGGCGTAGTCGGGGTTGTGTTCGGGGTGCGCGGCGCTTTTGTAGTCCAGCACCCACCATTCGGGCTGGTTCGTGGCGGGATCAGGGCGGCAAACCAGCCGGTCCATGCGCAAGGTTTGGCCCTGGTGAAGGATTTCGACTTCGTCAAAGGCGGCAGTGAAGGCCCCGCGCTGCCAGGCCCATGCGCCTTCGCCGGTGAAGATGCGGCGGGCGGTTTGCAGGGCGGTTTGCGCTTGCGCGGGGGTGAGGCGGTATTGGCGGGCGATCGTCTGCTGGATGCTTTCGCCGCTGCCCTTGAGCCAGTCATCTCCGCCGTCGCGCCCGGCGCGCTCCAGCAGCCAGTGCATGGCCTGGCCCAGGCGGGCGGCTTCGGGGTTGGCGTCTGCAGGCGGGGCGGGCAGCCGGGGGGGGGCCCGGGGGGATGGCCCGTCCCTCCTTTATTTACCTCTCCGCGCGCCGGCCGTCTTACCACTGGTCGTGTGAGAGTCGGCCGTCCAACTACCACACAACTATCACGACATTTGCCCCTTGAAGAACTTAGCACACTCGGTAGCTCACTAACTCCGCCCGTCCTGCCACGCGACCAACTCT
>NZ_LT964869.1:0-1066 GCF_900240305.1 Ottowia massiliensis
TCCTGGTGCTGGACGAAGCCACGGCCTTTGCCGACCCCGAAAACGAAGCCGCGCTGGTGGCCGCCCTCTCAGAGCTGATGAAAGGCAAAACCGTGCTGCTGGTGGCGCACCGGCTCTCCACCGTGGAAGATGCCGACCAAATCCTCGTGTTCGAGCAAGGCCGGCTGGCCGAACAAGGCCGGCATGAGGCGCTGCTGGCGCAAGGCGGCGTCTACGCGCGCCTGTGGCAAAGCTGGCAGCAGGCCCGGCAATGGAGCCTGCCCGCATCGCATGAGGGCGGCGCAAGCAGCAGCGGCGCACTCGCCACAACCGGTTCATCCCATCAAGGAGAACGCCCATGAGCGCCAGCACGCCAACGCAGGTAAACGCACCCGCCGCCCTCACGCCCTTGCGCGAAACCTGGCGGCAGCTCATGCGCAGCGCCGAGCCCCACGCGGCGGCCTTGCGGCGCAGCATCTGGCTGCTGGCGCTGGCCGCCGCACTGCAAGGGCTGGCGCTGGCGTGCATGGTTCCCATCTTCGGCGCCCTGCTGCCGCCCGCAGGCAGCCTGGCCGATGCGGCCTCGTGGCATGCGGCGCTGCCCTGGCTGCTGGCCTTTGCCGCGCTCATGCTGGCCACGCAGGCTGCGCGCTGGCGCGCGCAGGGCTTTGACTATGACGGCCAGATGGCCGAGGCCATCGACCGCCTGCGCACCCGGCTGGGCGAGCAGCTGCGGCGCATGCCCCTGCTGCAATTGCAGGACAAGCGCACGGGCGAGCTGAGCGCCGTGGTGCTGGGCAGCGTGGACGAAAACCTGAACTACACCCTCATGCTCTGCACCATCGTCGCCAACGCCGTCATCACGCCCGTGGCGGCAGCGCTGGCCGTGATGGCCTGGGACTGGCGGCTGGGCGCGCTGCTGCTGCTGGTGTTTCCCGCCGTCATCCCCCTGTACCGCTGGCGCAGGCGGCTGTTCCAGCGCGGCTTGCGCGAGCTGGCGCAGGCGGGCGCGCAGTGCAGCGGCGACATCCTCGAATACGCCCAGGGCCTGCCCGTGCTGCGCACCGCCCGCGCCACAGGCGGGCAC
>NZ_LT964870.1:0-1022 GCF_900240305.1 Ottowia massiliensis
CCGGTGGTGCGTTGTCTGTGCGAGAGCGCGGCGGCGCGGCGCGCGACCGAGAAGAGAAAGTCGGTGGGCAGCGTCAGATGTGTAAAAGAGACACCCCCCGCCCCTGAAGCCGAACGCCCCAAACTGCACAAAGTGCTGGCGCAAGCGGGCCTGGGTTCGCGGCTGGAAATGGAAAAACTCATCGCCGAAGGCGGCGTGCGCGTCAATGGCGAAGTGGCGCACGTGGGCCAGCGCGTCAGCGCCCATGACCGCATCAGCGTCCACGGCCAGCCGCTGCGCCTGCGCGCTGCGCCGCCGCCCGTGCGCGTCATCGCCTATCACAAACCCGTGGGCGAAGTCGTCACGCACAGCGACCCGCAAAACCGCCCCACCGTCTTTCGCACACTGCCGCGCCTGACACAAGGCAAATGGCTCTCCGTCGGCCGGCTGGACCTGAACACCGAAGGGCTGCTGCTCATCACCAACTCCGGCGAGCTGGCCAACCGCCTCATGCACCCGCGCTTTGGCCTGGAGCGCGAATACGCCGCCCGCGTGCTCGGCGCGCTGGACGAAGCCGAACAGCAGCGCCTGCTTGAAGGCGTGCGGCTGGACGACGGCCCCGCGCGCTTTGAGCGCATCGAAGCCGAAAAAGGCGGCGACGGCGCCAACCAGTGGTATCGCGTGACCATTGCCGAAGGCCGCAACCGCGAAGTGCGCCGCATCTTTGAAGCCGTGGGCCGCGCCGTCAGCCGCCTCATCCGCATCCGCTACGGCGCCATGACCCTGCCGCGCGGCCTGCGCCGGGGGCACTGGATGGAGCTGGGCACGCGCGAACTGGCCGCCCTGGCCGCCGCCGCAGGCATGAGCGCCGCCGAACTGAACCCCGCCGCCGCGTCCGCTGCGCCCCGCCAGCGCCGCAATGCCGACCGCAGCAGCAAAGCAGGCCCGCGCCCCGCACAGCCCAGCCGCCGCAACGCAGGCTGCTCATCACCAACTCCGGCGAGCTGGCCAACCGCCTCATGCACCCGCGCTTTGGCCTGGAG
>NZ_LT964871.1:0-995 GCF_900240305.1 Ottowia massiliensis
GCCATTGCATGGCGCCGTGATTCGCGTTACACACACTGGAAAGGTGCCTCCAGGACTGGCTGAGCTGATTGCTTATGGCCGGTTGGATGAAAATGGGGAGCTTAAATTCATATCTCCCGTTGATGACCTGAAATACCAGGTACAGCTTCTTGGCAAGCACGATAGATTTAATATTGGCATTTTTAAGGATATTAATAATTCCATTCCCTTAGCGTCGCTGTTTGATCAAAAAGAAGAAATAAACATCAAACCTGATGATGCACATAAAGATAACAAATACCACATCAGCGAAGCCGAAGCCAACTCCTGGTCCGTCTTCCAGGCCCTGTATGAACTGACGGAGCATGTCAAACCCATCGCAGGCATTCCCGAAGCGCCCGTTTTCAAGAAAGTCGTCACCAACCGCCCCACGCCAAGAGAGGCTTTTTACAGGGCGGGCAGCGATGGAGGAAAAAAGGTGTCTGAAATGCACCTGGGTTCTCTCAAGTCTTTTGACTGGGACACCATTGCACATGAATATGGCCATGCTGTAGCGCATCTGCAAGACGCTACCAAGATTGCAGACGGCTTTCATGACGGAAGCAACCAGTACGACATTGAAAAGAACCCGTCTGGCGAGGCCCTTAACACCTACCGGAACAAGGAGCTGTCCAACGCGCTGGCGCTCAATGAAGCCTATGCCACGTGGTTTGCGCTGAATTTTTGGAAAGAGCGCCGGTATTCCAGTGAAATTGCGTGGCTGGGCGACCACCGGTTTGATCAGACCTACGAAGCGAATCAGATGGGCATTCCAATGGATCTGGAAAGCAACGCAAAACCTTATGGAACGAAAGACAAGGTATTTGGCGAAGACAGCGAAGTTGGTGTAGGCCGGCTGCTGTGGGACATAACGGATGGAAATAACGAACCCAACCAGCGTGCGCTATGCGAGCAATACTGCCAGGACGCCATCACAGTGCCTTTTGCCAGCGTTTCGGCCAGCGCCATTTACCCCG
>NZ_LT964872.1:0-829 GCF_900240305.1 Ottowia massiliensis
CGGCTGCGCTGATGAGCAGCTCGTATTCGGCAAAGTGGCTGTCCGTGGCCTGGCCCAGGATGGCCGCCGGCTCCGTGACGTCCGCCACCACGATGTCCGCAGAGTCGCCCGGGCTGCTGATGCGCGCCACCGGCTCGTCTGCATCCAACGGGTCTGTCACGGCATACCAGTCTTGCGCTGTGACCGTGGCGCCCCGGCTGTCGCGCAGCACGGCAGTGACATCGTGGCGACCCATGGCGCTGGAGACCAGGCTCGCTTGCAGGCTGCCAGCGCTGACGGGGTGCGCCGTGCCATCCACGTGCAGGCTTTGCAGCGTGTAAGGCGGCTGGCCGCCCGTGGCCGCCACGCTGACGATGGTGGCGCTGCCAGCAGCCACATAGCGCGCGCTGAAGTGCAGTTGCGCAGCCAGCGGGGCAACGGCTGGCGGCGTGGGCGTCGGCGTGACGGTCGGCGTCGGGATGACGGTTGGCGTGGGTGTCGGGCTAGGCGTAGGCGTCGGTGTTGGCGACGGGCTGGGCGTGGGCGTTGGAGTGACGGTTGGCGTTGGCGCAGCTGCCGTGACGGTGATTTGCCAGGACTGCTCGGCGTAGGCCTGCCCGTCGCTCACGCGCAGGGCCACGGGCACGTTCGCAGCGGCGGCCGTGGGCGTCCATTGCACGGTGCAGCCGTTCAGGCTCATGCCTTGCGGGGCGCGCGTGAGGTTGCACGTCAGCGGCGCGCCTTCAGGGTCGGTGGCTTGCAGGGCGTAGCTGTAGGCGCTGCCCACTTGTGCTTGCACAGGCGGCGTGCTGGTGATGCGCGGCGGCTGGTTGGCAGGCGGTGTCGGTGT